>NZ_JBEZGB010000018.1:0-183163 GCF_040649755.1 Nonomuraea sp. NPDC048882 | reverse complement strand
TCAGCGGCTGTGAGCGGTCGAACGTGCCTCCGTCGAAGTCCATCATGCCGAGGTGGCCTTCGAAGGGCGTGCGCAGGTACATGCCGGTCGGCGTCGGGTTGAAGCCGAGGCTCAGTTTCTGCGGGTCGGCGAGGGTGACGTGGGCGGCGTAGCCGGTGAAGAGCGGGTCGGTGCCGGTGAAGGGGAAGCCCGCCAGTTCGCGTACGGTGCTGCGTCCGCCGTCGCAGCCCACGAGCCAGCGCGTCCGGTGCTCGTGCCCGCCGGCTCGGGTGAGGACGGTGTCGCCGTCCTGGGTCACGGCTTCGACGGCGGCACCGCGCAGGATCTGTACGCCGAGTTCGGCCGCCCGCTCCGCCAGGGCCGTCTCGACCGCGTCGAGGCTGGTCATGATGCCCTCCATGGCCGGGCCGGGCAGCCGGTACGGGAGGGTGGTGGTGTCGATGGCGGCCGGGTCGAGCCGCATGCCCGCGAAATGGCTCACCTCGCGAGGGGCCGGCGGCTCCTGTGCGCCGGGGTCCGCGCCGACCCGCTCCGGGTTCGCGCCTGAGGCTTTCAGCAGCGCCTCCAGCAGCCCGCGGCGGTAGAACGTCTCCATCGAGCCCGCGTTCAGGCCCCGCATCCCCAGCGGGAGCGCCTTCCACGGCGAGATCTTCTCCTGCTCGCGTTCCAGCACCAGGACCGAGCAGCCCGCCAGTGCCAGCTCGCCGGCGAGGAATAGGCCCACCGGGCCGGCACCTGCGATCACCACGTCGTACACGTCGCGCCTCCTTGGATGTCTTATGGAGCATTGCTCCATGAATGGAACGGTACTCCATGGTGGACCGCTGCTCCAAACCTGTCAGAATGGCAGCCATGGCCCCACGGACACGTCAGGCGGAACGGCGCAGGCAGGTGCTCACCCGCGAACGCATCATCGAGACCGCGGTCGAGCTGCTGGACGCGGAGGGAGAGGACGCTCTGACGGTTCGCGCGCTGACCGGCCGCCTGGCCACCGGTTCCGGCGCGATCTACTGGCACATCGGCAACATGGGCGAACTGCTCGAAGCCGCGACCGAGGCCGTCGTGGCTGCCGCCCTGGACGCGCGGCCCACCGAAACCGGCCGAGCGCGCGAAAGCGATCGGGCGCGCGAAACCGGCCGGGCGCGTGGAGCCGCCGGGGCGCGCGGAGCCGTGGGCACGCCCCAGGACGACATCCGCGCCGTCGCGCTCGGCCTATTCGACGCGGTCACCGCACACCCATGGCTCGCCGGCCAGCTCGCGATCCAGTTCACCCGCAACCCCTGGGGGCCGGTGACGTTGCGCATCTTCGAGAGCATCGGCCGGCCGGTCCGCGCGCTCGGCGTACCGCGGGCCGACTGGTTCACCACGGCCTCGGCGCTGGTCCACTACCTGCTCGGCGCCACCACCCAGACCCGCCGGCACGCCGGCGACGACACCGCCCCCGCCTCAGAGGCGGAGCGCGCCGCGTTCCTCGACACCGCGTCCAGCGCCTGGCAGGAGCTCGACCCCGACGACTACCCGTTCATCCGGGCCATCGCGGAGCAGATGCGCGACCACGACGACCGCGAACAGTTCCTCACCGGCATCGACCTCGTCCTCACGGGCATCACCACCCTCCATCCCGCCCCCATGCCGCCCGCGGGCACGCGCTCGCGGTGACCATCGGGCGCCGGCGTCGATCGCGGCGCGCGGCGAGGGGAAGCGCCGGCCGTCGACCAGCCCGCCGAGCAGCGAGCTACAGGCGGCGATCGACTCTCCGGATGGTCGTCCCGATGCCGTAGGGCTGTCACTCGACGGCGGGCGCTGCCGGCTCGTCCTTCAGCGCCACAGGTCTGCCACGTGCCGGAGTTGCTCGCGCGCGCCGACCGCGTCCAGCCGTGTGGCGGGGTTCTTGTCGAGCAGGCCGGCGAGCACGGCTGCGAGCGGTCCAGCCCGTTGGAAGGGGTCCGGAGGGTCGGCGAGCACGGCGACGAGGGTATGAATCGTCGTGTCACGGCAGAAGGGGGGCCGCCCTTCGACGGCCATGAAAAGGGTGGCGCCCAGTGACCACAGGTCCGACTGCCGGTGGGTATCGCCGGTGACCCGCTCGGGAGCCAGGTAAGCCATGGTGCCGGTCAGCGTTCCGGCCGGGGTGAGGGAGGCATCGCCGTCCATCATGGCGATACCGAAGTCCGTCAGGACCACGCGACCGTCATGAGCCAGCAGGACGTTGTCCGGCTTGACGTCCAGATGCACGATCCCGGCCGCGTGCGCGGCGCACAACCCCCGCAGCAGCTCCAGCCCGATTTTCGCCACCGTGCGCGGAGACAGCGGCCCGTCCTGGGCCACCGTTTGACCGAGCGTTCGAGAACGCACCAATTCCAGCACGATCCAGGGCTGACCGGACACCTCGACGACGTCGTACACGGCCGCGACATTGGGATGGCTGATGCGGGCCGTGACGCGTGCCTCCTGACGTGTGCGCTCGGCCACGATCGTCCGTTCGGGCCCGTCAGGCAGCGGCACTTCCTTGATCGCGACCTCGCGGGTCAGGAGCTCGTCATGACCGTGCCAGACCGTTCCCATGCCGCCCCGTCCGAGAGGTCGGAGCAGACGGTAGCGGTCGGCGAGAAGCGAGGCGTCCAACGGTGCATCGAGTCCGCGACAGCCATCTGCCGCATCGACGTGACACTTGGGCGCGAGGTCGAGGACAGGGTTCTGACGGCGGCTGAGGACGCCGACACCAGTCACGAGCGCCATCCGATCGTGATCGCCGGTCGATAGCGGCCTGGTCTCCGGCGCCTGGCCAGTCCTCGCCATGGCTGCCTTCCCGTCCGCTGGCCGGCGCTCGGGCGTCGCCGCCGACGCGCATCGCCCCAAGACGGGCAGCCAGACAGCCCCAGCCAATACCGCTGACAGGCGGACAGCCACCGGCGCTCCGAGCAAAGCTCATCACCGTGGCTGATCACCGCGGTTCCGGTGATCGGCTGTGGCGATGAACTGTTCCGGAATCGGCTGTGTCCGTGCCGCACGCGGGGAGGTTGGCTCAAGAAGTACGACTCCGACAGGCGGCCCCGGCCAGTCGGCGGGCGGCCGGCCCGCTGTTGCATCTCGTCTCCGGGAGGCAGACCTGACCTGCATGACCTGGTACCTGGTGATCATGGCCATCGCCTCCCATCGTCTCGCAACGAGGACCGCCCGCCAGCAGCCGCCGGTGCCCGTGACCGCAACCCCACCCGCACGGCGACTCAAGAGAGCTGATCGCATGAAAATGGGCGACGACGAAGAGCGTCTCGACGACGCAACCGCCGTACCGCCACCTCGGCCCACGTCGGCCCGAGAGCCCGACAGGCCGCCGTCCGTCACCTCTGACCAGCTCGTTTTCGACCCGGCGGCCGAGCCCGCGCCGCCACAACACGGCTCGTTGCTCGGCAGCGACTCCAGCGGTGTCCTGCGGCGTTGGCACGATCTCCAAGCGTTCTTCGTGGACGACCCGCGCGAAGCCGTCCAGCGGGCCGACGAGCTCATGGACGAAGTGATGACCGCCGTCCACGAGACGCTGGAACGTCGCCTGGGTGAGCTCCGGGAGCCCTGGAAGAACACCGATCAGGATGACACGGAGACCGAGCGGCTGAGGATGGCCCTGCGCGCCTACCGCAACGTCCTGCACCGGCTGATGCCGCTCGCCGACGACCACGCGACAGGGAAGTAGGGACATGCCCCACGCGGCTGTGATCGTGAATCCCACCAAGGTGCCTGATCTGGACCTGCGCCGGGCTGAGGTGACCGCTGAGCTGGCCAAGCACGACTGGGCCGAACCGCTCTGGTTCGAGACCACGATCGAGGACAACGGGCAGGGCCTGGCCCGGCGGGCCGTGGACGAACAGGTGGACCTGGTCTTCACCTGCGGGGGCGATGGCACCGTGCGGGCGGTCATTGACGGGCTGGTGGGCAGCGGGGTGCCGGTGGCGGTGCTCTCTGCCGGAACGGGCAATCTGCTGGCCCAGAACCTCGCCTTGGGCACGACGCTGGCCGAAGGCATCGCCACCGGCGTCACCGGCCGCACTCGCGCCGTCGACCTGGGCGAGATCGACGGTGAGACGTTCGCGGTGATGGCGGGCGTCGGACTGGACGCGGCGATGCTGGAGAGCACCACGGAGACGTCCAAGGGCCGCTTCGGTGCCCTCGCCTACGTCTTCGGCGCGCTGTCGCGGCTGCGCGATCGGCCGTTCCGGGTCACTCTGCGTCTGGACGACGGCCCGCCCTTCCGGCGACGGGTCAGGATGATGCTGGTCGGAAACGTCGGCCGGGTCCAGGGCGGGCTGCACCTGTTCCCCACTGCCCAACCGGACGACGGCCGCCTCGACGTCCTGGTGCTCTCCCCGTACGGTCTGCGGGACTGGCTGGGCGTCGCCGTCCGCCTCTTCACCCGATCGCGGCGCGAGGACCGGCGCATCGAGCGGTTCACCGCCCGGACGATCCGGGTGGACACCGCACGGCCCATGCCCAGGCAGTACGACGGCGACCTGATCAAGCCCGGCACCACGACCCGCATCGCGGTCGCCCCCAAGGCTCTGCTGATCCGCGTCCCGGCCGAGACGGCACGGTGAGTGATCGACGCAGGAGAACACCGCGCCCGCCGAGACCGGGAAGTGCGGGAGTCAGTAGCGGTGAGGTCCGACGTGCCCTTCGAACAGCAGGCACGGCGCCGGCTCGTCCCCGTAGGGGGAGCGGGGATCAGGATCGGGGTCGGCGCGTTCGGCCGGGCACGGCGGCAGCGTGACGAGTTCGCGGGCGCGGAGGTCCCAGCGGATCCAGATGAACCTGTCGGGTTCGGGCAGCAGCTGGACGTGCGCCGCGTGGGCGCCCGCGTGGCCGGGCTGCAGCTCGCACCCGTAGACGGCCTTGCGCTCGTGCCGGCCGTTCTCCGCCAGCGGCGCCCACTCACCGTCGGTGAGCACGTTGTAGTGCGGGCAGTCCTGCTCGCCGGTGTGCCGCTGCAGCCCGGTGGCGAGCGCGCCCGCCAGCCCCGCCGCGGTGAAAACCTGATGGACGGCATGGTGAACCAGCTCGACGTCGTCGTCGCTCAGTTCCACGGCACCGAGCTGGTCGGCCAGCAGCCGCACGTGGGTGGCGAAGTGCCGGCAGGCGTCGACCAGCGCGGCAACCGGAGCCACCGCGTCGGGTGGCGGGTCGTTCGGCGCGTCTTGATGCGTCACCTTGAATACGCTACGCGACCCGCCAGCCATGCGCACGGCTGGCGACGATGCGCCGGAGCGTTTCCAGCGGCTCATCGCCGAGCGCGCCGGATGGCTCGCAATAAGGGTGATCATGGGTCACGATGGCCGGCATGAGCAACGCTGACGACGCACGTGCCGAGCTGGAGGAATGGAGTGAGTTCATCAGCCGGATTCGGTATGACGGGCCACGTCCTGGAGATGCCGGCGACGAGCGGCTGGCCGATGAGACGGTGTCCAACGAGTTCTCCAGTTGGGGACGACTCGATGGTTCTGCCGAGATGAACAACCTGATCTGTCGTGCCATGGAGATCGGTTATCTGCGGGCCTTGCAGGACGTACGCGAGGAACGCATCGCCGGGCTCGGGCCCACCGACTGACATCAGTCCGAAAGACTACGACCCACCACCTCCGGCCCCGTCCGGATCCCCGGCACACCGGCAGATCCGGGACAGACGGCGCAAGGAGGCGCCGTAGGCGCGCGACCAGCTTGCGGATCGACGTCGAGGCGAGTGCCAGGAAACGCCCGATGCGTACTGCGTGCAACGACGGGCAGGTGTCTCTTGCGGATTCTGGCGAAGGGAGCCGGCCGTGTCCGAGAATGTCGTGCTGATCATTCGATTCCACCTGGTGGGCGGTGAAGACGTCTCCGTGACGAGCGGAGACTTCGACGGGGAGCCGGAGGCGGTGGCGGCGATCGCTCGTGCCATGGACGAGCGGCGCAGCCTGGTGTTGATGCGGGCGAGATACGACAGTGAGGCCGAGCCGCACGGCGTGGTCGTCAACCTCGCCAACGTGGTGTCGGTGCGTGTGTCGAAGACGGACAGCGCTGAGGCGGGCCAGTACCTGTAGCGGGCCAAGAAGCCCTGAACATTGCCTGACGTTGTCCGGCAGGACAGTGTCCTCGGCCAAATCCACGTCAAAAGAGGCCGGTGCTGGTTCAAGGTCGGATACCGGCAGAAAGAAATCTGCACGGGGGGACTGAATCAGTTATGACGGGACGTGCGCCGGGAAGCCCCAAAGGGGCCCGGGTTGCGGTGGACCGGTCGGAGGGTTTCGGCGAGCGGTTGCTGGGGCAACTGCTGGACCGGGCTCACACCATGCCGCCACAGCTCATCGCTCCGCTGGTTGCGGAGGAGGTACGCAAGATCGGTGGCTGGGATGTGTCCATCCTGCTGCAGGACTATGACCAGGTGATGTTGGTGCCGCTGCCGGGCAGGGGGCTCACGGGCGGCGATCCCCTGCCCATTGACGGGTCGTGGGCAGGTGAGGCCTTTGTCGGCGAGACGAGGGTGGAGCATCCGGTGGCCGACGGCATCCGGATGTTCCTGCCGCTGCTCGACGGCAGTGACGAGGTCGGGGTGATGGCGCTGACGCTCGGCACCGTCGACGACGACGACCGCCGATTGCTGCGACGGCTGGCCGGTCTGGTCGCCGACATGCTCGTCACCAAGAACAGTTATACAGATCAGTTCTTCATGGCACGGCGTCGCGAGCCGATGAGCGTGTCCGCGGAGATCCAATGGTCGCTGTTGCCCCCGTTGTCCATGGTGACCCCACAGGTCGCGGTCGCCGGCATCATGGAGCCCGCCTATGACGTCGCCGGGGACAGCTTGGACTACGCCCTCAACGACGAAGTCCTGAACATGGCCGTCATCGACGCGATGGGCCATGGCATGAACGCGGCCGTGCTGGCGACCGTGGCCATCGGCGCCTATCGGCACGCGAGACGCGCTGATGTCGCACTTGCCGAACTGTACGAATTCATGGACGCGGCCATCAACGAACAGTTCGGCCCCGACCAGTTCGTCACGGCACAGATGGCGCGTCTTGACATCGGGTCGGGTGTCTTGGAATGGGTCAACGCAGGGCACCCGGCGCCGTTGCTGATCCGCGGCAACCGGGTCATCGAGGCGTTGGAGGGTGCGGGCACCCTACCGGTCGGCTTCGGCGGTGTCAGCCCGCAGATCAACACGCGCCGGCTCGCGCGTCATGATCGAGTGCTCTTCTACACCGATGGTCTCGTCGAAGAGCACGAGACCGGCGGTGAGCAGTTCGGCGAAGAACGTCTGATCAAGTCCATCGAGCACGTCGGCCCTGTGACGAGAACTGTGCAGCAGATGGTACGAAGCCTCTCGCACACACTGATGCGCCAAAGGCAGGGGACGACGAGTGATGACGCGAGCCTCTTCCTGGTCGAATGGCGCGGCGGGACCGCCGACCACCTCGCCGAGGTCGACCTCTGACCTGACTGAACGCGGGCCGGCCGCCCCGTCCATGGATCTGACCGGCGAGGAGAAGGCCCTGGTCCACGCCGCGATCGCCGGCCTCATGCCGTGAGGACGCCGTTCGCTACAGTGGGACCGTGTACGGTTCCATGCACACGGCAGGCCGGAAAGTCGCCCGTATCGAGAATGCGAACAATTACCTGATCGTGTCGTCGTCCTTACCGCGAGACGACGACACGATCCAGAATTTCCATGGGCTCGTGCTCAGCCTGGACGACTTTCTCTCTAACGCGCCCGACTTGAGGCAGAAAACCGTATACCTGTGCGGCGACATATCCAGGATCAACGCCCCCGAATTCGACGCGGCCGCACGAGTGCTCGTCGTCCGCGACCTCTCGTACGGTCATGACGAGAAGTGGCGACTGGTGAACCTCGGTCAGGTTCCCACCCGCGTGCACGGCGTCGGCGTGTATTACCGCCGCTTCTTCGATCCCGCCTCCGACCACTTCACCCGCATCCGTTCGGAGCACACCTTCCAGTCCCTCACGGAGTCCACCAAGCCGGGCACGGCCCATCGCACCGGAATCTACCTGACCCCCGTCACCCGAGACGGCGACGACCTGCACTTCCGCCTGCTGCGCTGCTCCACGAACCTCTCGGGGCCCACCGAGACCTTCTCCGCGACGGACACCCGAATAGTCGAAGCCCTGAACGCCGAGGCCGCCACGGTATTCCAGGACCACGCTCCGCTGAACCACGTCCTCGCGCAGATCTACCACAACACCCCCGCCGCCGCCGAACGCAAACAGTCCAAGGCCAAGATCTCGGCCCACGCCGACAAGACCAAGGACATGCCCGCCAACGGCATCATGGCCTTCTGCACCTTCTACGACGGGCTCGACAAACTACGCCCGCTGGACGCCTTCGACCACGGCCTGAACGGCGTCAGCGGGCTGACCAAACTCCACTTCCGCCTCAAAGAGCCGGCCGAAGACCACGCCCTTCCCCAGCAGTTCACCCTCACGCTCTATCCCGGCTCCGCCTTCTTCATGCCGCTGTCCACCAACCGGCTCTACACCCACGAAGTCCGGCCGTCGGCACTGAACGCCGAGTCGCTCCCGCTCCGCCTGGGTTACGTGGTCCGCTGTTCGAGCACCGAAGCCGTGCACAGGAACGGCCACACGTACCTCAAAACAGACGGCGACCTGACGAAGCTGGAACCACCCACCCCCGAGGGCCTGAACGAGCTGCGCAAGCTGTACGCCGAGGAGAACAGAACCCAGGCTTTCATCGATTACGGCGACGGCTTTCTCTTCAGCATGAACACGGGAGACTACCTTGCTCCCCGACCATAGGATCCTGGCCGAGATCCGCTCGTACACCCTGCCCGCCGAACGAGACCTTTTCCAGGAGTTGAGCGCATCGACGCGCTTCGAAGACGTGGGAAAAGGACGGTCGGGAGCCGTCCTGGTCAAGGTAGCCGAGACGGGAGACGTACCTCTCGTCCGCACCACCACCCGATACGCCGCTCCAGCACAACATTTCCGCCCGGTGCACGAGCGCCTGGCCCAGCAGATCCAAGAATGCGCGGGCTCGGCCGCCGGTTTCAACAACGCTCTCATCGAGCTCTACACCAACGCCTACACGACCATGGGCAGCCATTCCGACCAGGCCCTCGACCTGGCGGACGAGTCGTTCATCGCCGTCTTCTCCTGCTACGAGCACCCCGAGGCGAACCCACCAAGAAAGCTGATCGTCGAACCGAAGGATTCCAGCGGCGACGCTTTCGAGATCCCATTGACCCACAACAGCGCCGTCGTGTTCTCCGTAGCCACGAACCGGCGACACAAGCACAAAATCATCTTGGACAAGCCCGCCCAGCCCGCCGAGAACCGATGGCTGGGCGTGACCTTCCGAACCTCGAAAACCTTGGTGCGTTATCGCGACGGTCAGACTCATCTCCCGGACGGCCCCCGCCTCACCTCGGCCGACGAGGAACAAAGGCGTGAGTTCTACCAACTACGGCGCCGCGAGAACCAGGAGACGGACTTCACCTACCCCACGCTCACGTACACCGTCAGCGAGAGCGACCTGATGCCGCCCGTCTGATGATTCCTGCTCGTGAAACGTCAGGGATTCCATGCGCCCATCGGGTCAGAGGCCGAGGTCGCGGCCGATGAGTTCCTTCATGATCTCGTTGGAGCCAGCCCAGATCTTGGTGACGCGGGCGTCGGTCCAGGCGCGGGCCACGCGGTACTCGCTCATGTAGCCGTACCCGCCGTGCAGTTGCACGCAGGCGTCGAGCACGTCGTTCTGCGCCTGGGCGGACCACCATTTGGCCTTGGCGGCGTCGGCCGGGCCGAGGGTCTGCCTGGTGTGCAGGCGGACGCAGTGGTCGACGTACGCCTGCGCCACCTCGATGCGGGTGACCAGCTCGGCGAGCAGGAACTTGTTGTGCTGAAAGGGGCCGATCGGCTGCCCGAACGCGGTGCGGCCGCGCTCGAAACGGGAGTGCCGGCCTCGACGGCGAACAGCGTGATGCCCTTGGCGCCGAGCCGCGCGTCGGTGCTGGCGGCCACCAGGACGAGGTCGGCGCCGTGGCCGTTGGTGATGAAGGTCTTCGTGCCGTTGATGATCCAGTCGGAGCCGTCGCGGCGCGCGGCCGTCCTGATCGCGGCCAGGTCGGAGCCGGCGCCGGGCTCGGTCATCGCGATGGCGGTGACCAAGTCGCCGGAGCAGAAGCGGGGCAGCCACTCGGCCTGCCGCTCGTCGGTGGCCAGGTCCACCAGGTACGGGGCGATCACGTCGAAGTGGATGCTGAAGCAGGACGCGACGGCCATGCTCACCTTGGCCAGTTCCTCGCAGACGACCGCGTTGAACCGGTAGTCGCCCGCCGCGCCGCCGCCGTGCTTCGCGGGCACCTCCAGGCCGAGGAAGCCCTGCTCGCCGGCCGCGCGCCAGGCGGCCCGGTCGATGCGCCGCTCGGCGGCGAAACGTTCCTGGTGGGGGAGCAGTTCGCGCGCGGTGAACGCGGCCACCGAGGCTCTGAACAGGTCATGGTCCTCGTCGAACAGCAGTCGGTCCACAGGCAGGAGGCCTTCTTTCGGGTGGGACACGAGGGCGGAGGCAGCGGCAGGCCTCGCCCCGAGTCATGAGTCGCGTTCGGCGCCGATCAGTACGTAACACATCAGCGCCGGCCGGTCGCTGCGGTTGTGCCAGGCGTGGCGGGTGCCCTGCTGGACCACGACGGAGCCGGGGGTCAGCTTGACCTCCTTGCCGTCGTCCAGCTCCAGGTGCAGCTCGCCCTCCAGGCAGATGCCGTAGTCGACGGTGTCGGTGGTGTGCATGCCGGGATTGTCGGGCTCGAACACGTCCATCAGGCCCGGCAGCTTCTCGGCGGCCTCGGCGGCCAGCCCGGCGGGGTCGGCGAGCTGCTCGGGGGCGGACGATTCCGGCGCCCAGCGCAGGAACAGGATGCGGGTGCCGCCGGCGCCGGGGAAGAACGGGAAGGTCGTCGGCTGCCCTGGCTTGGTGCCGACGGTGGCGGTGGCGTCCTCGGTGCCCCACATCAGGTAGAACTCCGAGCCGGGGATGGCGCCGACGGAGATCGGGTCGGCGGGCCGGTCGGTGACGAACACCGAGGTTCCGTCGGGCTCCCGGCCGGTGACGATGAGACGAGGCTGGATGGGCATGGCGGCTCACTCCTGCGGGGGGTGCGGGGGCTGCGGGGATCGCGGGGGCTGTGACGGCTGCGACGGCTGTGAGGGGTCGTCGGAGTGCGGGTGCTGCATGCGGAGCTGGCGTTTGGAGAACTTTCCCGTCGCCGTCTTCGGGATCTCGGGGACGAAGAGCACCTCCTCGGGGATCCACCAGCGGGCGACGTACGCGGTCAGATGCTCGCGTACGGCGTCGGCGCTGAGGACGGCGCCGGGCCGGCGGACCACGTACGCGACAGGACGCTCCCCCCAGCGAGGATGCGGCACGCCGATCACGGCGGCCTCGGCGACCCGGGGGTCGGCCATGATGGCGCCCTCCAGCTCGACCGAGGAGATCCACTCGCCCCCCGACTTCACCAGGTCCTTCGTCCGGTCGACGATGCGCACGTAGCCGTGTTCGTCGATGGTGGCCACGTCGCCGGTCCTGAGCCAGCCGTCGTCGGTGAACGCCGGGCCCGGCCGCTCCTCGCCCACGTACCGGGCGGCGATGGTGGGGCCGGACACCTGCAGCTCGCCCGGTGTGACACCGTCCCACGCGATCTCCGTGCCGTCGTCGGCGGCCAGCCGCAGCTCGGTGAGCGGGATCGCCGGGCCGGGCGTGCCGATGACCGCGCGCCGCGCGTCCGGGTCCAGGTCGTCGTGCACGGTGGACAGCCGCGCCACCGTCACCACCGGGCTGGTCTCCGTCATCCCCCAGGCGTTGGTGAGGGGGATCCCGATGGCCTCCTCGTACGAGCGCGACAGCGCGCCGTCCACCGCGCCGCCGCCGCAGATGATCGTCCGCAGGCTGGACAGGTCGTGCTCCTTCAGCAGCGGCTCCAGGCTGCGCCACACCGTGGGCACCGCGCCGGTGAAGGTGACGCGGTGCCGTTCCATCTGCGCGATCAGCTCCTCGGGCCGCATCGCCGGACCGGGCAGGACGAGGTCCGCGCCGCACAACATCGCGGCGTACGGGAGCCCCCAGGCGTTGACGTGGAACATCGGCACCACCGGCATCACCACGTCGCGCTCGTTGATCCCGAAGGTGTCGACCATGAGCAGCAGCAGGGCGTGCAGGACCATGGACCGGTGGCTGTAGAGGACCCCCTTCGGGTCGCCGGTGGTGCCGGAGGTGTAGCAGAGCGCCGCCGCGGTGTTCTCGTCGGCGATGGTGAAGTCGCCGGCGTGCGGCGTGACCTCGGCCAGCAGCGTGTCGTAGTCGAGGATCCTCGGGTCGTCGGGCAGCGGGGCGTCGGCGCCGTCGTCCATGACCACGATGTGACGGGGGCCGGCCAGCTTCCCGACCGACGGCCACACCACGGGCAGCAGCGAACGGTCGACGAAGAGCACGTCGTCGGCGGCGTCGTCGACGATGTAGCGGATCTGCTCGTGGAAGAGCCGGTGGTTGATCGTGTGCAGGACCCGCCCGGCGCACGGCACCGCGAGATACAGCTCGACGTGCTGCCGGCTGTTCCAGCCGAACGTGCCGACCCGGGCGCCGATGGGGACGCCGAGCCGGTCCAGTGCCGCCGCCAGCCGCCGGGTGCGCGCGCAGATCTCGGCCCACGTCGCGGTGGTCTCGCCGTCCACGCGGCCCGTCACCACCCGCTTGTCCCCGAAGTAGCGCTCCACCCGGCGGAAGATCAGGGGGAGGGCCAGGGCGTGCTCCTGCATCAAGCCGTGCATCTCGTTCGGCAGCCTTTCTGGAGCCGGGCGGGACCTCATCGCTTACTGAGCGCATAGTTAGTAACGAGAGCGGCGCTTGTCAAGCACGAAGCGGGCGCTACGCGCTCGTGGGGCGACGGCCGCGGACGGCGGCGGTCATGTGAACGGCCAGGTCGGCGTAGAACGCGCCAAGCGAGGCCGGGGTGTCCGAGCCGCCCAGCCGGTACCAGCGGACCAGGTCGACCCCGAGCGACAGGATCGAGCGGGCCAGGCGGCTGACGTCGTCAGGGTCGGCCGTCGCGCCGTCGATGATGCGGCCGACCGCGTCCCTGAAGATGGTGTTGAACTGCGCCCGCAGGTCGAGGATCTCCGCATAGTGCTCGGCCGACAGGGGCGTCAGCTCGTACTGGCAGACCCGCGCCGTCGTGTGGTGCTTGGCGTGCCACTCCACGAACACCGCGACCACCTGCCGCAGGTGGGTCTCCGGGTCGTCGTCGCCGGGCAGCGTCGCCCGCAGCGCCTCCAGAGCCCGGCGGTGACCGCTGCGCACGATCTCGAACAGCACCTCCTCCTTGGTGGAGAAGTGCACGTAAAGGGCGCCGGGGGTCAGCCCGACCTTGCTCGTGATGTCGCGGGTCGTCGTCGCCTGGAACCCCTTCTCGGCGAAGCAGAGGACCGCGGAGCCCAGCAGGGCCTTGGTCACGTCGGAGAGGTCTTCGTCCCAGAGATCACTGGACGGTTCGTCCAGCCAGACGAGCGGGGGATTGCCACCCCGCCGCGGACCGCGACGCTTCGCGACCATCCCCGATCCTCCCCTGTGCCGATCTCGACGCGCTGACATTACCGTCCCGTCGTGCGTACACATCTTGACACCCCTCGCGCTCGCAGTAACTATGCGCTCAGTAAGTAAGTCCTGGCTCGCAATCGAGGAGATGCGGCATGCGCAAGGGCATCGTGGTCACGGCCAAGCCAGGGGTGGAAGACCTGGCGGCCAAGGCCGAGGAACTTGGGTACGACAGCTTCTGGGTCTACGACACGCCCATGGTCAACGGGGATCCCTTCGTCGGTCTGGCCCTCTGCGCCAAGGCCACCAGCCGCATCCGGCTCGGGATCGGCGTCACCTCGCCCGCCCTGCGCTCGGCCCCCGCCTGCGCGGCGGCCCTGGCCAGCCTCAACGCCCTCGCGCCAGGACGCGTCATCTGCGGCGTCGGCACCGGCAACACCGCCCGGCGCACCCTGGGCATGAAGCCCACCACCATGGCCACCCTGGAACGCTTCACCCGCCAGCTCCAGGACCTCACCGCGGGCCGCCCCACCGAGTACAGCGAGGGCGAACGCACCCGCGACGTGCGCTTCCTGCACGTCGGCGACTACGTCAACACCCAGGACCCGATCGAGTTCGTCGTGGCCGCCTTCGGGCTCAAGGCCGCGCGCATCGCCGGCCGCCGGGGCGCGGGCACGATCTCCTTCGGCCTGCTCGACCCGGCGGCCTGGCGGGCGTTCAGCGAGGCGCACGAGGAAGGGGCCGCCGAGGCCGGCGTACGCACGCCGACGACCTCGTACGTGATGACCTCGATGCACATCCTCGCCGACGGCGAGAACCCGCACGGCGACCTCGCCCGCGACTCCATGGGCCACGTCGCCATGGCGCTGCTCACCTTCGCCGCCGACAACCCCTCCTTCCTGGACGGGCTCGAACCCGACGAGGCGGATGCGGTGCGGCGGCTGCTCGACCGGCGCGGCACCACCGCCACCGCCGACGACCGCCACTTCGTGCTGTACGAGAACTACCTCGGCCGCATCTACCCCCAGGACCGCGACCTGATCGTCCCCTCCCTGGTCGACAAGCTCGGCCTCGTCGGCACCCCGGACGACCTGGTCAAACGCGTCGCCACCCTGGAAGCCGCCGGCATCGACGAGCTGCTCCTGCAGCCCGTGCTGGACCCCGATCAGGAGATGGCCGACTTCGCCCGGCTCCTGTGACCCCCGCGTCGAGCCGGCACCCCCCAACACGTCGAAGGGTCGAAGGAGAGCCATGTTCCGCACCGGATCCCTCGCCGCCGTCACGCTCGGACTCACCCTGCTGATCTCGGCCTGCGGCGGCCAGGCCGCCGCGCCGCCGTCGTCGTCCGGCGGCACCTTCGCGACGTCGCTGTCCGGCAGGACGGTCGCCCTGGTCGGCTACGGGAACGGCAACCCGTGGGGCGCCTACTTCAACAAGGTCTTCACCGAACGGCTGGCGCCCACCGGAGTGAAGATCGGTGACCTGACCACCATGGACCCGGGCACCCAGGTCCAGAAGTTCAACCAGGCCGTGGCGCAGAAGCCGGACCTCATCGTGGTCTCGATCCTCGACACCACGGCGATGGCGGTGCCGATCAAGAAGGCCGGGGCCGCCGGCGTCCCGGTGCTCGTCTTCGACGGCCCGCCCGACCCGACGGTGGCCGACGCGGTGATGTCGGTGCTCTCGGACAACGAGAAGCTCGGCGAGTACGCCGCCCAGAACATCATTGAAGGGCTCAAGGCCCAGGGCCGCGACTCCGGCAACATCATCGTCCTGACCGGCACGAAGTCCATGCTCGTCACCCAGCACCGGATGAAGGGCTTCAGAAAGGTCCTGGCGACCGCGCCGCAGTACAAGGTCGTCGACGAGCAGGACGCCAACTGGGACCCGCAGCTGTCCGGCACCATCGCCCAGCAGCTCCTGGCCAAACACGGCAAGGACGGGGTGCAGGCCGCGTACGGCATGGCCGACTACATGGCCCTGCCGATCATCCAGGCGGCCAAGCAGGCGGGCTTCCCGATCGGCGGCAAGGACGGCCTGATCGTCACCAGCAGCAACTGCTTCAAGGCCGGCATCGACTCGATCAAGGCGGGCGAGCTGTACGGCACGGCCACCGAGGACCCGGGCACCATCGCCGAGCAGACCGCCGACTACGTCGTACGATATCTGACCGGCAAGAACCCGCCGCGCAGCGAGACCGTCCAGGAGGAACGGGTCACCGCCGCGAATGTCGGCGAGTTCGCCGAGCAGTGCAGCCACGCATGAGCCGGCCGGAGGGGAGCCGGCCGGAGGGGAGCCGGCAGGAGGGGAGCCGGCAGGAGGGGAGCCGGCAGGAGGGGAGCGGTCCGTTGCTCCGCGTGGAGGGGCTGGCGTACGCGTTCAACGGCGTCCCCGCGGTGCGGGACGTCTCCTTCACCGTGGGCGTCGGCGAGATCCACGGCCTGTGCGGACACAACGGCGCGGGCAAGAGCACGGTGGTGAAGATGTTGTCCGGGCAGCTCGCGCCCGACCGCGGGCGCATCGTGATCGGCGGCGAGACGGTGGAGCTGCGCGGCCGCCGGGCCGCCCAGCGCGCGGGCGTGGCGCTCGTGGACCAGGAGCTGAGCGTCGTACCGGCCCTGACCGTGCTCGACAACATGCTGCTCGGCGACCTCGGCGCGCCGTTCGTCAACCGGCGGCGCGCGGCTGCGGCCCGGTGCCGGCGGATCCTGGACGACATGGGACTGGAGCGCATCGCCCCGGACCAGCCGCTGTCGGCGCTCGGCATCGGCGAACGGCAACTGGTCGAGATCGCCAAGGCGCTCGGCCAGAACGCCCGGCTGGTGATCCTCGACGAGCCCACCGCGACCCTCAGCGACGCCGAGAGCCGGCACGTGTTCGCCGCGATCCGGCGGGTCGCGGCCACGGGCTGCTCGGTCGTCTTCGTCTCCCACCGGCTGGCCGAGGTCCTCGATCTGTGCGACGTCGTGACCGTACTGCGTGACGGTCACGACGTCGCCACCAGCCCCGCCGCCGGGCTGACCGTGGACGAGCTGATCACCCGGATGCTCGGCGAGACGCGCCACCGGCCGTCCGCCGCGCGCGAGCAGGCCCCCGACCCGGCGCACGCGCTGCGGATCGAGAACCTGCGCGTGCCGGGACGGCTCGACGGCTTCACCCTCACCGCCCGGGCCGGCCGCGTCCACGCGCTGGCCGGGCAGCTCGGCAGCGGCGCGTCCGACGTCCTGCGCGCCTTGGCCGGCCTGCACCCCTCGGCCACGGGAACCGTCTCGTTGCGCGGACGGCCGGTCGCGATCCGCGACCCGGTGCGGGCCGCGCGCGGCGGGGTCGCGTTCGTCTCCAACGACCGCAAGTCCGAGGGGCTGTTCCTCGGCAAGCCGACCGCGTGGAACCTCGTCGCGACCCGCCTGCCGGCGCTGGGACGCGCCGGCGTCCTGCGGCCTGGTCACGAGCGGCGCGCCGCCCGGTCGCTCGCCGAACGGTCGGGGCTGCCGCAGGAGCGGCTCGACGATCCGGTGGTGACGCTGAGCGGCGGGAACCAGCAGAAGGCGTTCGTCGGCCGGTGCCTGGAGAACGCGGACGTCCTCGCTCTGCTGCTGGACGAGCCGACTCGGGGGGTGGACGTCGGGGGGCGCGCGGCGATCCACCGGCTGCTGCGCCAGGCCGCCGATTCCGGACTTGTCGTGTTTTTCGCCTCCACTGAGCTGGAGGAGCTGCTCGAACTGGGCGATGTGATCGTCACGATGCGGGACGGGCGGGTGGTGGGGCGGTACGAGGGGGACGTGGACGGGGCGGTGCTGATGCGGGACATGACGCATGGGGCGGAGGGGGCATGACGGCAGACGACCCCGGGAGCGGCGCGGTGCGCATCACGCCGGATCCCTCGCCGCCGGATCCCTCGCCGCCGGAGGCCGGGGCCGCCACGGAGGGCGGCTCGCCGCGCAGGTGGCCGTCGCCGCGCGTCGTCCCGTCCGGCCTGGCCGTACTCCTCCTGATCCTCCTGGCGCTGTTGCTCGTCCCGGCCCTGACGACGCCCCGGTTCCTCACCCTCGACAACGCGCGCGCGATCCTCGCCTCGGCCGCCTTCGTGGGCATCACCTCGGTCGGCGCGACCATGGTGATGATCGCCGGGTCCGGCGTGTCGCTGGCCACCTCCCAGATCGCGACCGTCGTGGCCATGTTCTTCCTCGGCACGCAGCACCTCGGCCTGGGAGCCGCCCTGCTGATCGCGCTCGCGGCCGGCGTCGCGCTCAACGCCGTCCAGGGCGCGGTCATCGGTTACTGGAAGGCCGACCCGATCGTGCTCACCATCGCCGGTGGGTTCGCGATCGGCGGCGCGGCCACCTGGTTCAGCGGCGGCACCACGGTCTACCCCGCGGCGCGGGGGTTCGAGGTGCTCAACTCCACGCCGCTGGGGCTGCCGCTGGCCGTGTACGTCCTGCTCGCGGTCACGGTGATCGTCGAATGGACGCTGCGCCGTACGACGGCCGGCCGGCAGATGTACCTGGTCGGCGAGAACCGGGCCGCGGCCCGCGCGGCCGGCCTGCCCGTCGGCCGGGTGACCGTGATCGCGTGGGCCGTCGCCGGCGCGTGCGTCGCCCTGACCGGGATCTTCCTCGCCTCGTTCACCACCTCCGCCACCGTGACGCTCGGCGGCACCCTCACCCTCGACGCCATCGCGGCGGTCCTGGTGGGCGGCACCGCGATCTCCGGCGGCCACGGCTCGGCCGTGCGGACGCTGGGCGGAGCGGTGCTCATCTCCGTCATCTCCGACATACTGCTGCTGCGGGGCTATTCGACAGGCGTGCAGATCCTGGTGAAGGGACTCCTCGTGCTCACGGTCGTCCTCGTCGTGCACGTACGCTCCGGCAGGGGCCGGCGATGACCCGCCGAACGGGCCACACGGAGGGCCGGCGGCAGAGCAGCCGGACGGGCCGCCTGGATGGCCAAAAGGGGTGGGCCCGGCGGCGACCGGAACACGCCATGCCCACCCTCTCCCTCCTCCTCGTACTGGCCGCGTTCGCCTGCTCCCCACTGCTGAGCGGCCGGCCACTCGAACCGTTCGACGTCTACAACGCGCTGCAGGGCTTCGCCCAGCTCGGCCTGCTGGCCCTGGCGATCGGCATCACGATGATCGCCGGCGAGTTCGACCTGTCGGTCGCCGGGACGTACGCGCTCGGCGGCATGCTGGCCGTCCAGACCGGCGCGCACTCCCCGGTCATGGGCGTGCTGACCGCGGTGGCCGCCGGTGCCGCCGTCGGCGCGCTGCAGGGCGGGCTGATCGCCCGGTTACGCATCCCGTCGCTGCCCGTCACGCTCGCGACGTACATCGCGCTGCTGGGGCTGACGTACACGATGTCCGGCGGCCTGAGCAAGACCTACGCCAACGCCGACGCGACCCTGTGGGTGGACCAGCCGATCGCCGGCGTCCTGTCGCCGCGGAGCCTGCTGACGCTGGCGGCGTTTCTCGCCGCCGCGGCCGTGCTGGGCCTGACCAGGCTGGGACGCGAGCTGCGCGCCATCGGCGGCGACCGCCGGGCCAGTCGCGTCGCCGGCGTCGGCGTGGACCGGCGGATCGTCGGCATCTTCACGCTGTCGGGAACGCTGGCGGCGCTCGGCGGCGCCCTGCTCGGCTACAGCTACGCCTCGGCCAACCCGGACCCCGGGCTGCAGCCGCTGATCCTCGCCGTCGTGGCCGCGCTGCTCGGCGGCGTCTCGCTGGCCGGCGGCCGCGGCGCCCCGCTGGGACTGCTGGCCGGGACCCTGTCGGTGGCGCTGCTCGCGCAGATCGTCGCGGTCACCGCCCTGCCCGACTTCTCCACCCAGCTCCTGTACGCGGCGCTGCTCGCCGTGATCGTCGCCGTCGAGAGCCCCGGCCTGCGGCAGGCCGTCGAACGCCTGCGCGCCCGCCGTACAACGTCAGAACCACGTTCGCAAGGAGGACGACCATGACGCAGACCACCACCGTGGCCGAGGGCTTCAGCTTCCTGGAGGCGCCGCGCTGGCGCGACGGGCGGCTCTGGTTCTCCGACTTCTACACCCATCGGGTGCGCTCCATGCGCGAGGACGGGTCGGACGTGCGCGAGGAGGCCCACGTCCCCGAGCAGCCGTCCGGCCTGGGCTGGCTTCCCGACGGACGCCTGCTGATCGTCTCCATGCGCGACCGCAAGATCCTCCGCCGCGAACCGGACGGGACCCTCTCGGTCCACGCCGACCTCGGCAAGCACGCCGCCGGCCACCTCAACGACATGGTCGTGGACGACCAGGGCCGCGCCTACGTGGGCAACTTCGGCTTCGACCTGATGGGCGGCGCCCCGCTGGAGCCGACCTCGCTGCACCGGGTGGACCCCGACGGCCACGTCACGGAGGTGGCCGACGACCTCTGGTTCCCCAACGGCAGCGCCATCACGCCCGGGGGTGTGCTCGTGGTCGTGGAGACGTTCGGCAACCGCGTCACCGCGTTCGACCTCACCGGCGACGGCGAGCTCGTCAACCGCCGGACGTGGGCGGAGTTCGGCCCGCTACCCGCCGACCGCGGCGTGGCCGAGGCACTGGGGCAGCTGCAGGTCGCCGGCGACGGGGCCTGCCTCGACTCGGAGGACGCCCTGTGGATCGCGGACGCCATCGGCAGCCGGCTCGTCCGGGTGGTCGAGGGCGGCACGATCACCGACGAGCTCAGCCCGGGCTCCCCGGTGTACGCCTGCGCCCTCGGCGGCGAGGAGGGCACGACCCTGTTCGCCTGCGCGGCCCCCGACTTCCACGAACAGGCCCGCGCAGCGGCCCGCGAGGCCCGCATGCTCGCCATGCGCGTCACCGTACCGGCACCCTAACTCCCACCAGTCCAGCCCGACGCCCATCCCGCCCGCCTACCGGCAATCCATCCACACAGGCGGCCGTAGCGTACGTGACCCGCGCGCATGACATCCGCGCGGGTCATCAGGGTCTCATCGCGCGTACCCGACCAGCCGGGAAGATCCAGCAGATGGACGATGTCGTGGTTCAGGACGAAGGTCGTCAGGACTTGGTGCAGCGGGCGGGGGACGTTCTCATCCAGCAGCCTCACGCTGCTCCCTTTGAGGCTCGTAACTGTCGACATAGTCCGCGAAGTCGGCAGCGTCCAACGCCGCAGTGGCCGACACGCTTGGGTAGTAGTCGGAGATCCGCTCAGCCGGAACGCCATCCCGCAGCAGCGCCGCGATCTCGTCGTACGGCACGCGGGTCCCTTCGATCACAGGCATCCCACCGCGGACAGCCGGGTCGACTGTGACGTGCTCGCGGGGATGCAGCAGGTCCGGAATGTGCCGTCCATCGCGGTAGAACGGCCGCAACACCTCGACCATGTCATGGATGACGAGATGGTTCTTACGATGCACCGGATCGGTGGCCTGACCTTGTTCGACCAGGTAGATCGTCGAACCGTCGGTCACCAACTGGTAGGCCGACAGGTGCTCGCGCTCCCGCAGGTCGTCGCGCAGCGGGTCCAACGCCCGGCGAATCTTCTGCAAGGACGCGTCGTTGCGCAGCTTCACGCACGTGCGCAACGCCACCAGATCCCGAAAGGAATACAGCACCGGACGCACCGGCGAGATCTCCGGCACCAGCACCGCGCCACGGCCGGAACTGGCCTTACGCCAGTGTGCGAGCTGACGAAGCGTGGCAAGCCGCCGCCACGAGCGGCATACCAGGCATCAACATCACCATTGACCAGGTCCTTCTCAAGCGCCTCGACTCCAGAGGTACCAGGGGCCGTGCCAGTGCTGGTAGAGGTTCTCGCCCTCGGACTCAGGCGGCTCGCCTTCGGGGCTCCAGGCGAAGCCGGTGGTACTGAGAAATCCGGCGCCGTCGATGGCGAAACGTGCTCCGCCGGGGATCCTCTCAGCCCATTCGACCGGGAACAGCCCGACCCAGGTGTCCACGGGCAGCGGCGTACCGTGTGAGACGGCTCGGGCGCGATCGTCGAGGGCAGGGCGGGACAGGGCGAAGCGTGCCTCCAGGGGTGCATTCACGTAGATCAGGCCGCAAACCAGTACCACGATCAGGGGCGGCACTGACCATACCGGCCATTCGCCACGAAACCACGCTGAAGATTGACGCCTGAGCAGCATGCGGACCAGCGTGACCAGCCAGACGAGACCGATGCAGAACCAGACATTGGCGATCAAACCCAGCCACAGCAGGTCCCAACCTGGAACACTCGTCGCCCAGAGGGTCGCCAGGGCCGCGACGACGGTCGGCACGATCGCCGCCGCTCGCCCGGGTCGCCAGGTGCCGGGGGCGGTTTCTGCCGTGTCCATGCAAGGAGCATAGAGATCAACTGGCCGCGGCGAGCGTCAAGTGTCGTGCGCCGGTCTTCTCACCCCGCCCGGAAACAGGCTAATCAACTTGATGGAATTTGGTCGGGTTGTTGACCTGCGTTAGGAGGGTTGTCGATAGGCTGCAACCGTAGGTGTCCAGCGCGTACATATGTTCTGCCTCGTGAGAACCCGTCAAGGGGGAAGCGATGTCGAGAAGAAAATGTGCACTCGTCCTCAAGCTGCTCAGCGCGACACTTCTGCTGTTCGCCGACGTGTCGCCGGCTCTCGCGAACACGCTTCGCCACGGCCCTTCCACTTACATCACCAACAGGTATTCAGGCCTGATGGCGGACTTCTCCATACGCCCGAGCTGCTACATCCCCGACGATGCCACCTGCCCCAACGGCACACCGATCGTCCTCGGACGACCCGGTCAACGCGCCATTTTCTCCTTTCACCTCGTGGGCGGGCAAGGGTACGAGATCAGGTGGTTCGGAGATTACTGCCTGGACGTCGCCGGTTTCGGCACGAATAATGGCGCCAAGGTGATTCTCTGGCAGTGCACCGGAAACACCAATCAGCGCTGGATGCCGCAGATATTTGAGGATGGCGACCCCAACGCCAAAATTCTGATGGGGATCCACAGCGGCAAGTGCCTCGATGCCGATAATCCGGCCTTCACCAGTGGCCGGGTGCCCGGGCCCGGCGCCCTCCTGCAAGTGTGGGACTGCGTTCCCGACACCGAGGCCGGTAATCTCGCGAACCAGGACTGGGCCTTCCAGTGGTAGGCCAGGTGAATCACGCGGACGGCGGCGCGATGGACTCGCGGTCGCGCACCGGCATCGGCACCCGGTGCACCTCACCCCGTCGGTCAGCGGTCGCATGGTCGCGGCCGATCTCGGTGAAGAGCACGTCGACGGCCTTGCGGCCGAGCTCGTAGTGCGGCAGAGCCACCGTCGTCAGCTTGGGCCGGATCCACGAGGCGATGGGATGGTCGTCGAAGGAGACCACGGACACGTCGCCGGGAACGTCGAGCCCGGCGTCGTCGAGTGCCTGGTAGGCGCCCATGGCGATCCGGTCGTTGAAGCAGATCAGCGCCCGCGGGCGCGCCGACTCAAGGAGGTCCCGCGTCGCGGCCAGGCCGAGGTCCTGCTGCCAGTCGGGGCACGGGCGAGCGCCCGCCACCTCGACGCCCGCCTCGGCGAACGCCTCCCTGATGCCGATGAGCCGTTCCACCGCCGCGACGCTCTCCGGAGGCACATCGCGCAGGGCGGGGCCCGCGCCGATCAGGTAGATGTCATCGCGGTGGCCGGCGTCGAGCAGGACCCGGGCCGCGCGGCGGCCGGCCTCCACCTCGTCGGGCAGGACGGAGGGCAGGCGAGTGGGCTGCGAGGGCAGGGCGTTGAGCAGGACGGCGGGGGAGGCCGTGATGGACGGGGGCACCTTGATGGTCCTGGTGAACATCGAGGCCAGGATGAGCCCGTCCACCTGGCGGTCGTGCATGGCCTGCAGCAGGAGCCGTTCGAGCTCGGCGTCTCCTTCCGTCTCACCGATGAAGAGCATGAAGCCCCGCTCACGGGCGGCCTCCAGCGCCCCCTTGATCATGTCGCCGGCCAGCCGCGAGGTCGCGACCGTGTCGGAGACGAAGCCGATGGTCCGGGTGGTGCCCGTACGCAGGCCCCTGGAGACGATGTTCGGCCGGTACTGCAGCTCCTCGGCGGTTCTCAGCACCCGCTGCTCGACGTCCTGAGAGATCCGCAGCTCGCGACCGCGGCCCGACAGCACGAGCGAGGCGGTCGGGCGGGAGACGCCCGCGGCTTTGGCCACATCGGCCAGCGTGACCCGGCGAGGGCTCACCCGGGACCTCCGATCGTCGAACGGTGAGTTGCAGGGGGTTGACATCGTACGACGTGCGCCGTGAGACTATCGGGCGCTAACACGATTTAGCAACGGACGCAGCACATCAGCCGGGTGCGAGCGTCCCCTGCAGCAGAGGAGATGCACATGGCTCGTCGCGTTCGCCCCGGCAAGGCCGGAGCCGCACTGGTGATCGCCATGGGGACGCTGGCCGCCGCTTGCGCCGCTCCCGGCGGCGACGTCGCGCAACCCACCGCCACCGGCACCTCCGCGCAGTCGGCCGCTCCCACCTGCGGTACGGCGCCGGTGACGATGAGCGGCTACTTCGAGACCGGCTTCCCGCTGCCCAAGGCGCTGACCACCGAGTTCTCCAAGCAGCACCCGAACGTGACCTGGGACATCCGCGAGGACCAGTTCGCGGTGATCACCCAGAACGCCCCCCGCGTGCTGGCGGACAACCCGCCCGACCTGATGCGCCTTCCCCAGGTCTCCGAACTCGTCAAGGACAACCTGCTGAAGAACCTCGACGGCTACGCGCAGTCCTTCGGCTGGGACAAATGGCCGGCCTCGCAGCTCGAACAACTCCGCCTGGGCCCCGGCGGTCGCCCGCGCGGCGAGGGCTCCCTCTACGCTCTGGGCCTCAACATGAGCATGACCGGCCTGTTCTACAACAAGAAGCTCGCCGCCCAGATCGGCATGTCGGCACCGCCCGCCACTCTGGCCGAGCTTGACCAGGCCCTCGACAAGGCCAAGCGGGCGGGCCTCACGCCCATCATGCAGTTCAACGGCGGCGCCACCGGCGGGCTGGCGTTCCCGCTGCAGAATCTCATGGCCGCCTACGGCCCGGCGGGGCCCGTCAACGACTGGATCTTCCAGAAGCCCGGCGCCACCATCGACACGCCGTCGAATCTGCAGGCCGCCCAGCACCTGGAGAAATGGATCAAAGCGGGCTATTTCCCGAAGGATGTCAACGCGGTCGACTACGCGACCATGATGAGCCGCTTCATCGACGGCCAGGGCCTGTTCATGTTCAACGGCGACTGGGAGTCGGGCAACCTCGACAAGCAGCTGCCGGGCGACGCCGGCTTCTTCCTGATGCCGCCGGCGCAGCAGGGAGGCAAGCGCGCCGCCATGTCGGCGCCGCTCACCTTCGGCATCGCCGCGAACGCCAAGAACGCCGGCTGCGCCGCCTTCTTCCTCAACTGGGTGGCCACCGACCGGCGGGCCCGTGACATCGGCGTCGAGGTCGGCGGATCACGTCCGATGGGACCGGCCGACGCGTACATGCCCGAGGTGGCCGCGGACAAGGTCACCGCCGCGACCCTGGCGGCCGGAGCGGACATCGCCAAGGACAACGGCGCGATGGACTTCATCGCGAACGCCACCGGCGCCATCTACGCCAAGAGCTGGACCCCCAACCTGCAGAAACTGGTGGCCGGCGAGCAGACGCCGCAGGGGCTGCTGAAGACGGTCCAGGCTGACTACGCCCGCCAGCTCGAAGGGAACTGAGCCAGGTGACGCCCCGGTCCGCGCACCGGCGACCGGCCGGCACCAGACTGCGCGGTCTGGCCGGCTGGCTGTTCATCGTTCCTGCGCTCGCCTTCTACGCGGTCTTCGTCCTGCGCCCCGTCGCCTTGACGTTCCAGTACTCGCTGTACGAATGGGACGGCATCGGCCCCTCCACCTGGGTAGGGACGGCCAACTACGGCAAGGTGTTCACCGACCCCGACCTGTTCGACTCCCTGATCAACGCCGGCGAACTGATCGTCTTCTTCAGCGCGATCCCGGTCCTGCTCGGCCTGGCCATCGCCGCCACGATCCGGCGGATCGCCCAGAGCCGGCTCGCCCTCGTGGCGCGGACCGTGCTCTTCCTGCCACAGGTCATCCCGCTGGTGGCCGCCGGCATCGCGTGGAGCTGGCTGCTGGCCTCCACCGGAGTGATCAACCAGCTCCTCACGCTCGTCGGCCTCGGCGGCGTGACCCGGGCCTGGCTGGGCGACTTCGACACCGCCCTGCCGGCGGTCGGCATGATCGGCGCGTGGGTGCTGCTCGGCCTCTGCACGCTGCTGCTCCTGGCCGGCATGAGCAAGATCGACCCCGCCCTGTACGAGGCGGCCCGGCTGGACGGCGCCGGGCCGTGGCGGGAGTTCGTCTCCATCACGGTCCCCAGCCTGCGACAGGAGATCGCCGTCTGCGTCACCGTGACCGTCATCGCGGCCCTGGCCAGCTTCGACATCATCTACATCGCCACCCAGGGCGGACCGGGCAACACCACCATGGTGCCCGGCCTGCAGATCTTCTACCTGGCCTTCTCCGAACGCGAGGTGGGCACGGCCTCGGCCCTGGCCATGGTCCTCATGGTGCTCGTGATCGCCTGCGCCCTGCCCATCCAGTGGTTCGCGAAGGACGGCAACCGATGATCACCTCCCGGCGGGAGTCCTGGACCGGCCGGCTGCTGCTCGTCGTCATGATGGCGGTCACGCTCCTGCCGTTCCTCAGCCTCTTCGTCACCGCCCTGCACCCCTCAGGCACCTACCCGGCCGGGCTGGCCTGGCCCGACGACCCGCGGTGGGGCAACTTCCTGCGGGCCTTCGAGGCCGCGAACATGGGCGCGCTGCTGTGGTCGAGCGTCCTCATCGTGCTGGGCGTCGTGCCGATCTCGATCCTGCTGGGCACGATGGCCGGCTTCGCCATCGGCCACCTGCGCGTGATCGGCGGCCGGGTGGTCTTCCCGCTGTTCGTGCTCGGCCTGACCCTGCCCTTCGAGGGCATCATCACGCCGCTGTACTACCAGATCCGCGACATGGGCCTGCTCAACACCCGGTGGGCGATCATCCTGCCGCTCATCGGCCTGTTCATGCCGTTCAGCGTCTTCTGGATGCGCGCCCACTTCGTCAACATGCCCGCGGAGCTGTCGGAAAGCGCACGCATGGACGGCGCCAACGTGTGGCAGCTGTTCCGGCGCATCCACGTCCCCCTGGCCATGCCGGCGATCTCGTCCCTGGGCATCCTGCTGTTCCTGTGGACCTGGAACCAGTTCCTGCTGGCCATCGTCCTGGTGGACGACCCGGCCAAGCGCACGATGTCCGGCGCCCTGGGCGCCTTCCAGGGTCAGTGGGGGACCGACATCCCGTTGTTGTGCGCCGGATCGCTGCTGATCCTGGCCCCCACGCTCGCGATCTTCCTCATCTTCCAGCGGCACTTCGTCAAGGCCCTGCTTCAGGGCTCGCTGAAGGGCTGACAGCACATCAGGCACATCACATCCGACGAGCGAAAGCTGAGGTCGTGCATGACCCTACGGAACGGGCGGGGCGGAGCGTGAGCGGTGGCCGACCGGCGCTCTGGACCAGCCGGCATCTCGATCTGCTCGTGGAGAGCGACGCGACCACGGCGCCCGCCTTCGACCCCAAGGCCCTGCCGCGGATCCTGCCGGGCCACGATCTCTGGGACCTGTGGCCGGTCCAGGAGGAGGACGGCTCGACCGCTCTGATCGGCGGCGACGAGGTGTGGATGGCACTGTCGGCTCCGGCCCTCGGTCACCCTGAGGAGCGTCACGACCAGGCCCGGATCCGCCTGCTCGCCAGGAACGACGGCGGATGGAAGGACCTCGGGAACGCCTTCGCCGACGACGCCTCGCCCGGCAGCCGCGAGTGGTCGGGATCGGCGGTCCGCCGGCCGGACGGAACGGTGTCGGTGTTCTACACGGCCGCCGGGCGACGCGGCGAAGCACGCCCCACCTTCCGGCAGAGCGTCGTCGAGACGCGCCTGCGCCGGTTCGCCGACGGTGACGCGCCCGCGCCGTACGAGGAACACCGGGAGATCCTCCGCTCCGACGGTCTGATGTACCTGCCCGCCGACGAGGAGACGGGGTCGGCGGGGAACATCCGGGCATTTCGCGATCCCGGCTGGTTCCGCGACCCCGCCGACGGGCGCGACTACCTGCTCGTCGCCGCGTCCACCGCCTGGGACGACCGCTTCACCGGTGCCGTCGCCCTGGCCGCCGCCCGGACCGGCGCCTGGTCGCTGCTCCCGCCTCTTCTCGTGGCGCAGGGCGTCAACCACGAGCTGGAACGGCCGCACGTCGTCGTGCACGGGTCGTGGTACTACCTCTTCTTCAGCACCCAGCGGCACAGCTTCCACCCGGCCGATCGTGCACCCACCGGGCTCTACGGCTTCGCCGCACCCGCGCTGACCGGGCCGTACCGGCCGCTCAACGGCTCCGGGCTCGTGATCCAGAACCCTTCCGGCCAACCGGATCAGGCCTACGCCTGGCTCGTACTGCCCGATCTGCACGTCACCGGCTTCGCCAACTACCGATCACCGGACGGCGGGGAGCTGCGGCACGCGGCAGCGGAGCAGGCGCGGGCCGGTTTCGGCGGGACCGCCGCGCCGATGCTCAAGCTCGCCCTGGACGGCCTGTCCACGTCCGTCGCCCCGGGTTGAACCTAGGGGCTCTCCCGTACGGCGAGCCCCGTGGATCAGGCGCCGGCCACCCCCAGCAGCCGTCGTCCGGCGTGCTCCGGCCGGACGTCGGGAGTGCCGCCCGCCGTGGCGCCGTCCGGCCGGCGGGGGAGCCCGCCTGGGTTCGGCGGCCGGCCACCCTGGCCAAGGCGGTGACGGCGGAGCTCGTGGAGCGCATCGTCCGCGGCGTGCACCCGTCCGGCACGCCCCTTCCTCCCGAGCCCGTTCTGTGCGAGACCTTCTCGGTGAGCAGGACCGTCGTCCGCGAGGCCGTGAAGATCCTCCAGGAGAAGGGGCTCGTCCAGGTCCGCCAGGGCGCGGGCACCATGGTGACCCCGCCCATGATGTGGGACATGCTCGACGAACTCGTGCTGGCGGCGACCATCGACATGGACGAGAGCCTGGGGATCCTGGACGACCACGTCGCCTACGCCGACCTCGACCGCGCCTTCCACGACACGATCATGCAGGCGTCCGGCAACCGCATCGCCCGGGGCGTCGTACGCGCGCTGGAGAGCCAGGTCGGCAACACCGCCCGCTACACGGGCAAGACGGAGCGGGCCCAGTGCGTGGCGTCCAACCAGGGCCATCGCCGCATCTACGAGCGCATCGCCGCGCAGGACCCCGACGGTGCCGCCGACGCCATGTTCCGGCACATCACCGAGGCCTGGCTGGTCCGGCGCAGCACGTCCAGCGCTCCCGTGCGGCTGCAACGCTGACGCCGCGCCCGGGGCGCGTCACGCCGACTGCCGCAACGACATCACCGCCCAGGGCGCGAGCTCGACGTCGAGGCGCAGCACGCCGTCGCCGGGCACGGTCAGCGCGAACCTGAGCAGCGAGCCGGCGACCTGGCGCAGGTACGCGCTCTCGGCCCGCGACGGGTTGAGCGGAGCCCCGAGCCGGTGCCAGGCCTCGGCGGCGTTGCCGTGCTCCCAGTCCACGATCTCGACGAGGAACGTGGCGCCCGGCTCCAGCCCGCCGATCGAGTGGCGGATCCTCCGGCTCGGTCCCCTTTCGGCCAGCGCGCGGGTCGCGGGGTAGGAGCTCTGCGCGGGGAGACCGCGCAGGGCCAGGTCGCCGGGATAGTTGTAGAACACCGCCGACACGGCCGACGTCCGGCTGTCGCGGGTCACGACCCCGTCTGACGCCGCCAGCAGCAGCCGGTCGCCGAGCCGGCCCAGCATCGCGAACGCGTGGAACGTGGGCTTGTGGATCCCCTCCTCGTTCACGAGGCCGAATCCGCCGTGGAACGGCCCGATCCCGGCGCCTCCCTCCTCGAACACGTCGGTGAAGGTCCAGTAGGAGATCGAATCGGCGAGCGTGGCGCACTTCAGGTACGCCCTCGTGATGTAGGTGGCCGCGAACACCGTGTCATGGATGAAGTCGCGGGACGACGGCGACGTCGACCACTCCGAGACGTGGATCTCCGCGTCGGGATACGGACTGTTCTTGACGAGCTTGCGCAGGAGGGTCAGGTCGTCGAACGTCGCGTCGGCGTACCGGGTGATCGGCACCGCCTTGCCGTCGGCGCCGAAGGCGAAGTCGGTGGGGTACAGGTGGGTCGAGACGAAGTCGATCGGAAGTTCGCGCTCCGCGCACCAGTCGATGAACTCCTCGATCCACACCGGGCGCCAGTCGAGCGCGTCGACGTCGGTCGCGGCGGCCGTCTCACGCATCGCCGATCGGTCCTCGCTCTCGCCCCGGTAGCGGTCGTCGGGCACGAAGACGCTCGTCGCGGGCCCGCCCACGCGCAGCGCGGGATCGATCCCCTTGATCGCCCGCACCGTCTGCTCATAAAGCTGGAAATACTCGGTCTTCGTCCCGGTCCAGAAGTGGGGGACCAGGTTCGGCTCGTTCCACACCTCGAACCGCCACTCCCGCACCTCGGCCAGGCCGTACCGGTCGATCCAGTGCTCGACCGTCCGCGTGACCAGCTCGACCCAGCGCGCCATGTCCTTGGGCGGGCTGCAGTGCGCGCCCCACCAGAACACGGTCTCCGTCTCCGTCGCCAGCTCGCGCGGCATGAAGCCCAGCTCGACGAACGGCCGGACACCGTGGTCCAGCAGGAAGTCGAACACCTTGTCCACGTAACCGAAGGTGTACACGGGCGAGGGAAGGGGCGCGTCCGGTCCGAAACCGCCGCCGTAGCTCTCCCGGTACACGAACATGTCGTCGTGGAAGACGCCGTGAAAGCGGATGTACTCGATGCCCAGGGTTTTGACGGCCTCGGCGAACTGCCGTTGCCAATCCGCGCGCAGTGCCTCGTTCGCGCGTCCCGCGCCGATGCAGCGGCTCCAGATGTGCGGGAGCGGGCTTTCGTCGCGGGGCTCACCGTCGATCAGGATCCGGGGTGCGCGGGCGCCGTCGGTCGTCATGGTCTCATTTCTCTTCACCGAGGATTTCATGGAGGTGCCGGCGTCGCTCATCCCTTGACGGCGCCCAGGGTCAGGCCCGACTGCCAGAACCGTTGCAGGCCGAGAAACGCGATGATCAAAGGAACGATCGTCAGCAGCGCGGAGGTGATGACGAGGTTCTGGATGAGGGCGCCGTTCCCGGCCGAGGAGCCCAGCTTGTTCCACTGGTTGATGCCGACGGTCAGCGGATACCAGGCGGAATCCTTGAGCATGATCAACGGCAGGAAGTAGTTGTTCCAGATCGAGACGAACGAGAAGAGCAGCACCGTCACGCTCGCGGGCGCGAGCAGCGGAAGCGCGATTCGGACGAAGGTTCTGAACTCCCCGGCCCCGTCGATCTTCGCGGCTTCCAGCAGACCGGTCGGCACGGCCTCGGCCGCGAACACCCACATCAAATACAGCCCGAACGGGTTGATGAAGGACGGGATGAGAATCGCCCACGGAGTGTTGGTCATGCCGACGTGCGCGAACAGCAGAAACTGCGGGATCGCCAGGGCGATGCCGGGGACCGAGATCGATCCGAGAACGACGAGCAGGAACACCCGCTTACCGGTGAAGTCGAGTTTCGCCAGTGCGTAGCCACCGAGCGCGGCCAGAAAGGTCGACACGGTCGCACCCACGACGACATAGAGAATCGTGTTGAGCAGCCACCGGAAGAAGATCCCGTCCTGGTAGGCGAACACCTGCACGATGTTGTCCCACAGGGCGAATTCACGCCCGGGAGCGAGCCCGAACGAGGAGACGAAGTCGGCCTGCGTCTTCGTCGCGTTGATGACCAGCCAGACGAGCGGCAGCAGGCAGTAAAGGGCGAACAGACCGGTCATCACGGTGAGGGTCGTGCTCTTCCTGGGATTGTCCACCGTGTGCGGCGAGCGGCCGCGCCGGCTATCGCTGGGAGGCATTCCGCAACCCCCTGATCTGGACGGCGTAGGCGACGGCGATCGTGATCGCCGCCATGACGAGCGCGAGTGCTGCCGCATAACCCTGCTGGGATCCGGTGAAAGCCAGGTTGTACGCGTACAGGTTGGGCGTGTAGAAGGTGGTGACGCCGCTGTTGGCTACCATCGAGGGCAGGATCTGCGGTTCGTTGAACATCTGGGACGTGCCGATGATGGAGAAGATGACGGTAACGACCAGGGATCCGCGCAGGGCCGGCAGTTTGATCGCGCTGACGATCCGCCATTCGTTCGCCCCGTCGATCGCGGCCGCCTCGTACAACTCGCGTGGAACGGCTTTGAGCGCGGAGTAGAAGATGAGCATGTTGAAGCCGGTGAACGCCCACGTCACCATCAACCCGATGGAGATGAGCGTCGTGTCGGGGGCGAAGGGATTGACGTCCGTCCCCAGAGCGCTGTTGAGGCTGCCGAACAGGCCGTATTTGACGCCCAGCAGGAATCCCCACATGAGAGTCGACACGATCGCCGGCACCGCGTAGGGGAGGAAGATCGTCACCCGCAGGAACTTGATGCCGTGCAGCCGCAGGGAGTCCAGCGCCAGAGCCAGCGCCACGGCGAGAACCAGCATGATCGGGACCTGGACGAGCGTGAATCGGGAGACGCGTCCGACCCCGTCCCAGAACTGGGGATCCTGCAGCAGCTTGGCGTAGTTGTCCAGCCCGACGAACGTGCTGCCCCCGATGAGCCGCTCCCGGAAGAAGCTGAGGTAGGCGGCGTATCCGATGGGCACGATGAACACCATCGCGAACAGCGCTCCGAAGGGAGCGATGAACAGTAATCCGATCTGTGATTTACGGCGCTTACGAGCACCCGCCGGACGCTCTGTCGCACCCGGTGACGCCGTGGCCGCAGCGGTGGCGTCGAACCGACGGGCCGGCTCCATATCCGTGTTCCTTCCGATCATCGCGTTGCCCGGTTCCCGTCAGGACACCTCGAAGCCCTGCTCATTGCCGTACTGCACACAGCGCCGTTTCCACTCTTCGAGGACCTGGGCGAGCGAGCCTTTCCCGGTGGTGTAGTACGGCGAGGCGATGTCGCCGTAGATCGAGCGCGCCCATTCGAAGAACGGCGGGTACTGCCAGCCGGTCGCGACGGTCTCCGACGCCTCGGCCAGCACGGTGCCGACCTTCTGGCCGCCGAAGTACTCGTTGGGCTTGCCCTTGAACGCCTCGCTCTGCAGCACCGACGTGTTCGGCACGAAGGCGCCCGCGTCGACCCGGGACGACAGACCGCCGCCGTGGGTGAAGTATTCGAGGAACGTGAAAGCCGCCTCCTTGTGCTCGGCCGCGGCCGGGATGCCGAAGGAGCTGCCGCCGTTCTCCGCTCCGACCTTGGCTCCCCGCGTCCACTGCGGCATCGGGGCGACCCTGAAGTCGCCGGCGGCCTTCGGCGCCCGCTCGGGCAGCGTCGAGGTCAGCCAGCCGCCCATGGTCTGGGTGGCGAGGGTGCCGTCGTTGAGCGCGCGGTTCCAGTCGTCGGACCAGCCGGTGATCTTGGTGTTCAGCAGGTCCTCGTCGAGCATCTTCTGCCAGAAGGCGACGGCCTTGCTCGTGCCCTCGTCGGTGAAGTCGATGCGCACCTTGTTGCCGTCCACCGTGAACGGGTGACCGCCGGCCTGCCAGATGAGCGAGAGCAGGAAGAAGAGGTCTCCCGTGTCCTGGGCGATGTAATGATCGCCCCCGAGCGCGCGGATCTTCTTGGCCGCCTCGTAGTACTCGTCCCAGGTGGCCGGGGCCTTGTCGATGCCGGCCTTCTTGAGCGTGGCGGTGTTGTAGAACATGGCCGACGGCCCGTAGTCGGACGGCAGCGCGTAGACCTTGCCGTTGACGGTCACGTCGTTCCAGGCGGCCTGTACGTAGTCCTGCTTGAAGTTCCCGACGCCGAATTCGGCGAGGTCGGTGAGCTTGCCGGGAATGGCGAAGTAGGGGACGACGAAGTACTCGAACATGGCCAGGTCAGGGACCCCGGAACCGGCCTGAATGGCGTTGTCGAGCGCCTTGTACTCGTCCGACGAGGAGCCCGCGTTGACGACCTCGACCTTGATGTTCGGGTTCGCGGCCTGGAAGCCGGCGACGGCCTTCTCGACCGTGCCGTCCCAGCTCCAGACCGTGAGCTTCACCTGTTCGGCACCGCCGCCTGTGGTGCCGCCGGTGGTGCCGGCGCCGCCTGAGCACGCGGCCAAGGCGACGACCGGCATGAGTACCGCGAAAAGGAGCCTGAGCTTCTGGGAGAGCCGCATGGGCTGCTCCTCTCGTCCATCGCTGGTTACGAAATTATTTCGCAACATATTCGGTGTTGCGAGGACATTAAGTGCCGGATCTGTCCCCTGTCAACGGAGAGTCCGGGAAGAATGCCTGGCAGCAACGGCACGAGGCGGTTCGTGGTAGGTTCCGAAATAGTTTCGGAGAGGGGAGTCCAGGGATGGGACGACGGGGTCGTTCAGAGCGAGCCACACTGGCGGACGTGGCGCGCCTGGCCGGGGTGTCGCCGACGACCGCGTCCAAGGTGCTGAACGGGCGCAGCGACGTCGGGGCCAAGACGCGGGAGCTCGTGCTGGGCGTGATGGCCGAGATCGGCTACCAGGCCACGGCGGTACGCCACACCCAGACCAGGGACCGGGCCCTGCTCACCGTGCTGGACATCGTGGAATCCCGCTACGCGGGAACGGTTCTGCAGGGCATCCTGCTGGCCGCCACCGCCGCCCGCGCCGAGCTCCTGCTCCAGTTCCCCGCCGGCGAGCCGATCAGCACCAGCCGCACCGCCGCCCGCGCCTGGCTGACCGACCAGCAGGCCGCCGGCGTGGCCGGCATCATCGCCCTGGCCGTCGCCGTCCCCGACTCCATCCTGGAAGCCGCGGAAGACCTGCCCATGCCCATCGTCACCATCGACCCGATCGACACCACCGAATCACGCCTGGTCAGCATCGGCTCCACCAACTGGGCGGGTGGCCGCTCGGCCACCGAACACGTCATCAAACACGGCCACCGCACCATCGCCTGGATCGGCGGCCCGCTCGGCTCGGCGCCCTCGCTCGAACGCTTCCACGGCTACCAAGCCGCTCTCCACTCCGCCGGCATCCCCACCGATCCGGCCCTCGTCCGCCACGAGGCCTTCTCCGTCGAGGCCGGGCACCGCCACGCCCGCGACCTGCTCACCCGCACCCCCTGGCCGACCGCCATCATCGCGGGCAACGACGAGATCGCCGTCGGCGTCCTCGCCGCCGCCCAGGACCTGCGCATCTCGGTGCCGGATCAGCTCTCGGTGACCGGATTCGACGACACCCCGCAAACCGAATGGACGACCCCGCGCCTCACGTCCGTCCGCCAGCCCCTCGCCGGGATGGGGCGCATGGCCGTCGAAACCCTCCTCGCCATGGCCGACGGCACCCAGCCCGCCTCCCAGCACCTCCAGCTCGCCACCACCCTCACCGTGCGCGACTCCACCGGCCCCGCGCCCGCACCCGCATCCTGACCGTCCGGCGGGGGTCGCATGGGCAGCACGGGTCGCTCACCTCGCCCTGAGCTGGTCCGAAAGCTTTCGCAACTTGTTCGGCGTTGCGAGGACCCTAGGCGCCGCATATGTTGCCTGTCAACGGCTTGACTTGGGCGCCGGCCTCGCCGACAGCCCAGCGAGAAGGGTGTGAGGATTGGGTTCCGAAAAAGTTTCGAAGGTTCAGGTGACGCCGCGGCGTCCGGCCGAGCACTGCCCAGCCTGCCTCGCCTGATCTGACACGTGTCTTATTCGAGATACGGCCGACCGGAAAGCTCTTGTTTCTGTAATCGTGATCGCTTACGTTGGCGCTGCAAACGTAACCGACAACGATTACGGCTGGTGAGGCCGGCGTGGCGAGTCCGGTGGCGACGAGCCTGCGGCGCGGCCGGCCCGGCCGTTCGTGCTGCCGGCCCGCCTGATGACGCGCGGGTCCATCGCGGCACCGAAGACTCTGTGAGCGTGGCGTCACGTACAGAAGTGACGTCCTCTCGCACCTGACGCTCGCTGCAACGAACGTCAGGTGAGCACGCTGACCCCTTGACGGACGGAGGTGCGGAAACCACACCCACGAACTTTCCACCGCTGGATCAGGCTGGCCGGTCGAGGATCAATCGAGGCCAGCCGTCAAAGGGAGTTTCCGCATGCCCTCTTTACCTTATCATGGCAGCTCACGACCCCTGGGCGTGCGCCGGCTGCCGGCGGTGCTCGCCGCCGGAGCCATGGCGATCGCGGCGATGTTGTTCGCGCCGTTGTCCGCGCCGTTGTTCGCGCCGCTGCCCGCAGTGGCGGACACGCCGTGGCTGAGTGTCTCGGCGGACGGCTACGCCTCGTTCACCGTCCCGAACGCCTCCGTCCAGGCCGCCGTCGGCCAGGTGTCGCAGGTCGTCATCGCGGGGAATTTCGGCCCCTCCTTCGCCTGGGCGGAGTTCGGTCTCACCCGCAGGGGCGACGCCTGGTCGGGCGTCCTCGGCCCGCTCAAGCCGGGGCTGTACTCCTACCAGGTCACGGGCGACGACACCAAGGTGCTCAAGGATCCGACGAACAGCACCAGCGTGGCGTCCAAGCCCGCCTGGAGCACGTTCTTCGTGGCGGGCGACTCGGCACGCCTGCTGGCGGACGTGCCTGAGGGCCAGGGCGGCAGGGTCGAGACCCTCACCTATGGGCAGCGGTCGGCCCTGGTGTGGACGCCGCCGGGGTACGCGCCTCAGGGCCCGAAGGCGTACCCGGTGCTGTACCTGCGGTCAGGCGACGGTGCGAAAGCCACCGACTGGCTCGACCTCGGCCGTGCCAAGCAGATCCTCGACAACCTGTCGGCTCAGGAGGCCATCGAGCCGATGGTGGTCGTGATGAGCGACGGTGACGGGCCGGAGGAGGACCTCCGCAAGGCGGTCGGGAACCGTTACCGCGTCCTGCGCGATCCCGGGCACCAGGCGATCGCGGGTGTGGCCGAAGGCGGAGCGCGGGCGCTGCGTGCGCTGACCCGCCCGGGCCGGTTCGCCTACGCCGGCTCGTTCTCGGGCCTCCCGCCGTCCTCCGCCGGCCCGGCGGAGGCGAACAAGATCGACCGCCACGCCAAGCTGCTGCGCCTGTACACGGGGAACGTCACGGACCCCGCGTACAACGCGACCGTCCGGCTGACCAAGGCGCTGGACCGTGCCCGGGTCAGGTACGAATTCGACGGCGTCAACCCCGATGCCGGCGGGAACTGGAACGCCTGGCAGAAGAACCTGATCGACTTCCTGCCGCGGCTGTTCCGCCGGGTTTCCGACCATGGTCCGAGCGCCGGTCACGGGAGGCTGAAGGGTGAGTTCACCCCGCCGCCGGCCGGCACCACTCCCACGCCGTTCGTGACGCGCGACGGTTTCGTCACCTTCGAGACCACGACCGATTTCGCGGACGCCCAGCGCGTCAAGGTATGGGCGAACTGGGCTCCCAACGGAAGCTGGCTGCGCGTGCCGATGTCCCGTGCGGGCGACCGGTGGCGGGTGACGGTGGGCCCGCTCGATCCGTGGTTCTACTACTACCGGCTGATCGCCGACCTGACCTCGGTCAAGGATGTGTCGAACCCGACGAAGGTGACCTCCGAGCCGACCTGGAGCACCTTCCTCGTCTCTGGAGAGAGGTCCCGCCTGCTCTCGGACGTCCCCGCAGGCCAGGGCGGAAAGGTCGAGAGCCTGACCTATCAGAGCACCGTGGCGGGCGCGGAACGGACCGCGCTGGTGTGGACCCCACCGGGCTACGACCCGGATCGCGCGGAGCCGTACCCCGTCCTCTACCTCCAGCACGGTGCCGGCCAGAGCTACACGGACTGGGTGGAGATGGGACGGGCCAAGCAGATCCTGGACCACCAGTTCCTGGAGGGCGACCTGGTGCCGATGGTGGTCGTGATGGGCAACGGCAACACCTCCGACTTCACCAGGGAGTTGCTGGAGAACATCGTCCCGGCGGCCCGCGCCCGCTACCACGTCTCGAGTGATCCGTCGCGGCAGGCCCTGGCCGGCCTGTCGATGGGTGGCGGGCAGACGTTCGGGGTACTCAAGGCGCACCCGGGCCGGTTCGCCTACGTCGCGGCCTTCTCGGCCGGGTTCGGCAGCGGCGACGGCGTCGACGCGGCGGCGATCAACGCCGGGACCAAGCTGCTGCGCCTGTACGTCGGAGACCAGACCGACTTCGTGTACCCGTCCTTCATGACGTCCCTGCGCACTTTGGACAGCCTGGGCATCCACTACGAGTTCGACGGAGTGACCCCCGGGCCGCACGGCTGGGACGTGTGGCAGAAGAACCTCATCGACCTGGCGCCGCGCCTGTTCAGGCGCTAGGCACGCGGGCCGCGTACCACCACCCCCGTCCTCCACCCCCGTCCTCCGCCCCCGTCGCGACCGGTCGCCCCCTCGCGGCCGGTCGCCCCGTCTCATCGGCGGCGCCACCGAACCTTCGTGCGCCGCCATCCCGAAGAGGAAGCACGTCCATGAAGAAGAGACTTCCCGCCACGGCGGCCCTGATCGTCACCGCGACCGCGCTCGTCGCCTGCTCACCCGGCGAGCAAGGCGGTGCGAGCACCGCCGCGAGCGGAAGCGGCGCGAGCAACTGCACGAACACGATCCCCAAGAAGGACCTGCCGGCCGTGACGATGTGGGGCTGGTACCCCAACATGCAGCTCGTCGTCGACAACTTCAACAAGCAGAACAGCGAGGTGCAGGTCTGCTGGACCAACGTCGGCCAGGGCAGCGACGAGTACGACAAGTTCCAGACGGCCATCTCGGCGGGCACCGGCGCGCCCGACGTCATCATGATCGAGATGGACCGGATCCCGACCTTCCAGATCCAGAAGTCGCTCGTCGACATCAAGCAGTACGGCTTCGACCGGGTCAAGGCCGACTACGGCGACGGCGCGTGGAAGGACGTCTCGGTCGGCGACGCGGTCTACGGCGTGCCCGTCGACGGCGGGCCGATGGCGATGATCTACCGCAAGGACCTCTTCGAGAAGTACGACATCACGCCGCCCAAGACGTGGGCCGAGTACGAGCAGGCGGCGCAGAAGATGAAGGACGCGGGCGGCCCGCAGTTCGGCGACTTCGCCGCGAACGTGTCGGCTCTCACGATGGCGCTGCAGATCCAGAAGGGCGCCGCTCCGTTCGCCTACGACCCGGCGCGGCCGAGCACCATCGGCATCAAGCTGAACGACCAGGGCTCCAAGGACGTGCTCGACTACTGGGCGGGCCTCGCCAAGAAGGGCCTGGTCGGGACGCAGGACCAGTTCACCCCCGAGTACATCTCCGGGGTGATCAACGGCAAGTACGCGACGTACATCTCGGCGGCCTGGGCGCCCGGCTACCTCACCGGAGCCGGTGTCGGCAAGGGCGAGGACACCGGCAAGTTCGCGGTGGCGCCGCTCCCGCAGTGGGATGCCGCCAACCCGGTGCAGGTGAACTGGGGCGGATCCGCCTTCTCCGTGACGAGCCAGGCCAAGAACCCCGAACTCGCGGCGAAGGCGGCCTACGGCCTCTACGCCGACAAGGAGTCGCTCACGGACGGCTGGACCAACCAGATCATCTTCCCGCTGAACCTCAAGGCGCTCAACGACCCCGCCTTCGTCAACCTGAAGGTGGCCTTCTTCGACGGCCAGCAGGCCAACAAGGAGGTCTACGTCCCGGCGGCCAACGCCTACAAGGGCGTCACCTACAGCCCGTTCGGCCAGTACTACTTCGACGCCATGACCAAGCAGGTCAGTGCGCTCAACGAGGGTTCCGTCACCGGCGCGCAGGCCGCCGACCGGCTTCAGGAGGACGTGGCGAACTACGCCAAGGAGCAAGGTTTCACCGCTCAGTGACGTGAAAGGGCGGGGCCGCGCCGTCTTCGACCGGCCGGCCCACCCGCGGTCCCCCAGCATCGACCTCTCGGAGCCCAAGTTGACCACCCTGACAGAGAACAGCGCGCCACGCGCCCAGGAGAAGACCCCCAAAGTCCGCGGCAAGGTGCGCCTTCGTGAGCATCTGATGGGATGGCTCTTCGTCGGGCCGTTCGGGATCGTCTTTCTGGCGCTGCTCATCGCGCCGCTCGCGTACGCGCTGTATCTCAGTCTTTTCCAGAAGAAGCTGATCGGCGGCACCAGCTTCGTCTTCCTCGACAACTACGTGAAGGCGTTCACCGACCCGAGTTTCCTGTCCGGTTCGTGGTTCGTCATTCGTTTCTCCCTGGTCTCCATTCCCCTGCAGATCATCGTCGCGCTCGCGATGGCCCTGATCCTGGACGGCGTGACCTCGCTGTTCACCCGCTTCTCCCGACTCATGATCTTCCTTCCTTACGCGATTCCCACGGTCATCGGGGCCGTCATGTGGGGCTTTCTCTACAGCAAGAGCTTCGGGCCGCTCTCCGGCATCTTCGGGATGTTCGGCGCCACCCCACCCGACTTTCTCAGCGGCAATCTGATCTTCTACGGCCTGGTCAACGTCGTCACCTGGCAATGGGCCGGCTACTACATGATCATCCTGTACGCGGCGCTCCAGGGCATCGACCCGGCGCTCTACGAAGCCGCCCGCATGGACGGCGCCGGCAAATGGCAGATCGCGCTCCGGATCAAAATCCCGCTGATCCTCCCCGCGCTGCTCCTGATCCTGGTCTTCGCACTCATCGGGACCCTGCAGTTCTTCAACGAACCGCAGATCCTGCGCTCCCTCGCGGCCGGCACCATCGGCCCGGACTTCACCCCGAACATGTACGCCTACCAGCAGGCCTTCGCCCTCGCGAACTTCAACTACGGCTCCGCGATCTCCTTCGCCCTCGGCGGGATCGTCTTCGTCGGCGTCTACGCCTTCCTGTTCATCACCCGCAAACGGAGGAGCTTCCTGTGACGAGCGCCCGCTCCCGCGCCACGGCCCGCCGCCGCCCGCAACGCCACCTTCCGCTGCAGGTACTGCTCGGCTTTCTCGTCGTCTATTTCCTGGCGCCGTTCTGGTGGGTCATCGTGAACAGCTCCAAAGACGCCCCCGGTCTGTTCGGCGGCGGCAACACCCTGTGGTTCGCCGACCGGATCGACTATCTCGGCAACCTTGGACAGTTGTTCAGCTACGACAACGGCATCTACGGCCGATGGATTCTCAACTCCACGCTGTACGCGGTCGCGGGCGGGGTCGGCGCCACGATCCTTTCCGTCATGGCCGGCTACGGATTCGCCAAATACCGATTCGCCGCCAGACGCTTCAGCTTCGCACTCGTGCTCGGCGCGCTCATGGTGCCCGCGACGGCCCTGGTGATCCCCACCTTCATGATGTTCTCCGCGTTCGGCCTGACCAACACGGTGTGGGCGGTGATCCTCCCCTCACTGCTCAACCCGTTCGGCGTCTATCTCATGCACGTCTACGCGCGCGACGCGGTCCCCGACGAAATCCTGGACGCGGCGCGGGCCGACGGCGCGGGTGAAATACGGACGTTTCTCCAGGTCGCCTTTCCCCTAATGCGGCCCGCGATCGTCACGGTGCTGCTGCTGTCCGCCGTGGCATCCTGGAACAACTATTTCCTGCCCCTCGCCATGCTCTCCGACAACCGCCTCTTCCCCGTCACCGTCGGACTCGGCCTCTGGCAGGGCATCGCGTCGGCGAACAACGCGGGCAGCACGTCCCTGTGGAGCCTCATCATCCTGGGCGCGCTCGTGTCGGTCATCCCCCTCGTCATCGCCTTCTTCACCCTGCAGCGGCACTGGCGCGGGGGACTGTCCGTCGGCGGCCTCCGGTAGGCATGCGCATGGGGTACTCAAACGGTTACAGGTACTCCAGCACCTCGGCGAGGGCCTTCCTGTCAGGAGTGCCGGTCTTCTCATAGACGGCGTAGAGGGTGTTGGCGACCGTGCGTACGGACAGCACGAGGCGCGAGGCTATCTCGCGGTTGGTCAGGCCCTGGGCGGCGAGGGTGGCGATCTCCCGTTGACGCGGCGTGAGGCCTGGCAGGGAGAGGCCGACCAGGGCGGGGGTGCGGGCGCCCTGGCAGCGCCGCGTGAGCGTCCAGGCCCGGGTCTCGGCACCGGTGGCCCTGCGTGGCTCGCCCGACTCCACGAAACGGGCGGCGGCCTGGGCGGCCGACTCGGCGGCGTAGAGGAGGAAGCCGAGCCGGGCGAACGACTCCGAGACGGCCAGGAGCTCGCCCGCCGTGCGGGCGGCCGCGTGCCGGGCGAACAGCGGCGCGAGCACGCCGTCCACGGGCAGCGCGGCCAGCCGGTCCGCGACCAGACCGGGACGGCCGAGCCGGACGACGTCGTGGAGCGCGAAGAGCGTGAACATCAGGTACGGCGACTCCGCGACCGCCAGCGCCCGCTCGATCGCCCCCTGAACGTCGCCCCGCGCCGCCAGAGTCCAGATCCTGGCGGACTCCAGCGGCAGATCGGTCAGCGGTCCCAGGGACAGCGCCAGGCCGGTGGCGCGCGCGAGCACGGATTCGGCGGCATCGGCGTCGCCGCGCAGGGCGTGGGCGTACGCGATCTCGCCCAGGCACGGTCCCGCGTAGATCGTCGGTACGCCGGGCAGCCGGACCAGCGCCTCGGCCCCCGTGACCAAGGCGTCGGACAGCCGTCCGCGCAGCCGCAGCAGCTGAGCCCTGCGCACGCACGCCTGCAGGCTCACCCGGTTCCACGACCCGACGTACTCCTCCCCGCTGGCCAGCATCGCGGCGAGCCTGTCGGCGTGGTCGAGATCCCCTGACATCGCCGCGGCCATCGCGCCGTTGTCGATGACGATGCCGGTGATGCTGGGCTTGGCCTGCGGCTCCTCTTCCAGGAGGGTCATGAGCTCGGCGACGCATTCCAGCGCCCTGGCGGTCTCTCCGGTGGCCGTCCGCAGCGGGGCCTCCGTGATGAGCACCGACCCCCTGGCGGCGTTGCCGAGCGGCTCGGGCGACCGGTGGGCCGAGGCCACTTCTGCCAGAGCTGTGCGGAGGTCGCCGGTATAGATCCCGATGGAAGCGGTGAAGCAGCGCAGGATCTGGCGTTCGCCGGGGTCGGACGTGCGCGCCATGGCCTCGCCGAGCAGTGAGGTGTCGTGGCGTCCGAGCCCCCACACGAGGTTGAGCGTGCTCATCGCCGCGCATTCCATCCGGTGCGTCGGGCTCAGCGGCGCCGACCAGGCGCGGGCGTAGCACTCCGCGGCCTCGGTGTAGCGGTCGAGCAGGTAAAGGATGCTGGCCAGCGCCAGCCACGCCTCACCCGAGTCGCCGGCGGCCCTGGCCAGCCGCTCGGCCAGCGGCAGGTCGCGCACCGCACGGGCGTGGCCGCAGGCGCGCAGCAGCAGGGACGGGTCCGCGCGGTCGCCCGCGTCGAGCCGCCACACCGCCACGCGGAGCATGTCGTCACGCCTGCGCAGCCCGGCGGAGGACACGGCGTCGGCCAGGGTGTGCAGGATCGTCCTGGTACGCAGGGTTCCGCACGACGCCCGGATGACCTCGCCGTAGAGGGGGTGCGCGAGCCGTACCGCGAGCCTGCGCTCGTCGGCCTGGACGGTCACGAGCTGACGCTCCTCCAGCCCCTGGACGGCGGCGGGCGAGGTCAGCGAGGCCAGCAGGTCGGCCCCGAGCGGCTCGCCGAGGGCCAGGTGTTCCAGCGCGGAACGTTCCTCCGGGTCGAGGTCGCCGATCCTGGCGGCGATGGTCTCCCGCATGGTCGTGCTCATCAGGAGCGGACCGTGCCAGAGCCACAGCCCGCCCACGTCCCGCAACACCCCGGACAGCACGAGCTCGCGAAGGTAGAGCGGGTTCCCCCGGGTGAGCCGCCACAGCCGGGTGAGCGAGCCGGACTCCACCCTGCCGTCCAGGGCTCCGGCCAGGACCTCCGCCGTCTCCTCGCGGGTCAGCGCCTCCAGGGTCAGGCGCGGCAGCAGGTCGTCCTTCCACAGGGCCACGACGGCGTCGGGCGGCTGTTCGCCGCTGCGTACCGTGACGAAGAGCCGCACCGCCCGCTGCGCGGCGAGGAAGTGCACCAGCGCGGCGGAGGCCGGGTCGAGCGCGTGCGCGTCGTCCACCACGAGCACGTCGGCGGTGATCGACTCCGACGCCCATCTGAGCAGGTTGGCCGAGGGCGGCGAGGCGGGGAGCAGGTGCGCGAACGCGCCGAGCGGCAGCTCGGCCGCCGCCGTCGTGGCCCTGACCCAGGCGACGTTCCGCCCGTCGCGTACGGCCTCGGCCACCAGCCTGGTCTTGCCCGCTCCCGCGGGCCCGAGCACCACCGCACCCGCCGGCGAGGACCTGAGCCGCGCGAGTTGCTCACCGCGTCCCGAGAAGGGCCAGGTGCTCGACATGCCGCGAGGATATTTGAGTAAGGGTGGCTCAAGCGAGGGAGATTCGGCGTCGCCATGCTGGTGCCATGCACAACGACCTCACCGACCTGGTCAGACAGGCTCTGGATGACCCCTCCGCCGAGATCGCCGAACAACGCGTCGAGCCGGTCGACTGTCCCTCGTACGCGCTGTCCACCGCCGGCCTGCACCGCGTCATCGGCACCACGACGTCCGGGGCGAGCTGGTCGTTCTTCGTGAAGTCCGTACGGTCGTTGCGCGTGTGGGAGGGGCTCGCCGAGTTTCCGGAGGCCATGCGTCCGCTGATGGGCGAGTTGTTTCCCTGGCGCGCGGACGCCGACGCGTACCTGGCCGCCGAGCCGCTGCCCGACGGGTTGCGCATGCCCCGCCTGTGCAGGCTGGACGTGCTGGACGACGACCGGCTGGTCATGTGGCTGGAGGACGTCGAGCAGTCGCCGGTCGCATGGGACCTGGACCGCTACCACCGCGCGGCCCGCCTGCTGGGCGAACTGGCCGCCATGCGTCCCGCGCAGGGCCCCGACACGTCGTTGCGGATGTTCGTCATGAACGTCCCCCCGCGGCTGATGATCCCGGCGCTGTTGGACGAGAAGGTCTGGCGGCACCCCCTCATCACCCCGTACGCGGACGAAAGGCTCAGAGAGGACATCGCCTTCCTGGCAGGCCGGATCCCCACGATCCTGGAGGCCCTGGAACGGCTCCCGCACACCGGCGTCCACGGCGACGCGAGCCCGCAGAACCTGCTCGTGCCCGCCGACGGCTCGGCGGAGTTCGTCGCCGTGGACTGGAGCTGGAACTCGCCGAGCGCCATCGGATTCGACCTCGGCCAGCTGCTCATCGGGCGGGTCCACGACGGCCTGCTGCCGGCCGCGGACCTGCCCGCCGTGCAGGAGGCCGTCATCGACGGCTACGGCAGCGTGATGAAGCACGACGGGTTCGCCGCCGCGCTGGTCCTGCGCAGTCTGTGGACGGCGATCCCCGTCGACAGACTCACCGACGAGCCGGACGACGAGCTGCGCGCGTACTTCGCCAACCGGGTGGCGCTGGCCCGCTACCTGGCCGAGCTCGGCCGATCGCTCGACCTTTGACGCGACGGCCGGCGAACGGGGTCGGCCGGGAGTCGTACGCGGCCGCTCAGTCGGTGATGGAGGCGCGGAAGCGGTAGCGGTCCCCCCGGTAGACCTGGATCGTCAGTTCGAGCGGCCGGCCGTCCTGGTTGAAGGTGAGCTGCTCGGCGACCAGCACGGGGGTGCCGTCGTCGATCTCCAGCAGGTCGCGCTCGTGGGCCCGGGGCTGCCGTGCCTCCACCGAGTAGTCCGCGACCCGGGGGAACTGCGCCGGGTCGGCGCCGCGCAGGGTCGCGTACAGGGAGGCGGCGGTGAAGTCGGTGCCGGCCAGCGCGGGACAGAGCGCCAGCGGCACCCGGTTGTGCTCCAGCACGACGACGAGGCCGTCCAGGAAGCGCAGGCGGCGCATCTCGAACAGCGCGGCGCCGGGGCCGATCCGCAGGGTCTCGGCCTCGTTCACGGTCGCCGGCCTGGCGCCCGACTCCAGCACTCGGCTGCGGGTCGCCAGGCCGTGCTTCAGCGCGTAGTCGGCGAAGCCTTCCACGGTGTGGCCGCCTGCAGGGGTGGGGGCCTGCTCGGCCCCGGTGACGAACCACCCGCGGGCGGCGGCGGACTCCAGCAGGCCCCGGCTCGCCAGCTCGTTCAGCGCGGCGCGCAGCGTGTCCCGCGACACCGCGTAGCGCGTGGCCAGACTCCGCTCGGAGGGCAGCCGGTCTCCCGGCTTGGCGCCACGGGCCGTGATGTCGCTCCAGAGCTGGGAGGCGATCTGGACGTAGCGCGGCAAGGCGTCGTCACTCAGCAGACCTTGCGGAAAAGAGGGAGGCATACCAGAAGCATACCAGTTTACGACCATTGACGGCCATAATCCTGGCCAGTACTCTTCCAGCTAGTGGTCAGCTGGGAAACGCGGCCACTGATCGACCGCCCCACCTCAAGGGAGTTCCTGTGACCGGCCTTCTCGGCAGCCTGGCTCACGCGACCGGCGCCGACGACACCGTCCGTGAGATCGCCCAGCAGCCCCGCGTCTGGCGGGAGGTCGACGGCATCGTCGCCGCCTCCCGGCCCGAGCTCGACGCCTTCCTGCGGCCGGCCGCGGCCCGCGTGGTGCTCACCGGCGCCGGCACGTCGGGCTTCGCCGGGCAGGTGCTCGCCACCACGCTCACGCGGCGGCTCGGGCGGCGGGTCGACGCCGTGCACACCACGGACATCGTGGCCGACCCGCGCGGCTGCTTCGCCGAGGACCTCCCCACCCTGCTGGTCTCCTTCGCCCGCTCCGGGGACAGCCCGGAGAGCATCGCGGCCACCGAACTCGCCGAGCAGTGCCTGTCGGACGTGCGCCACCTGGTGATCACCTGCAACGCGAAGGGGCGGCTGGCCCAGGAGCACTCGGGCAGGACCGGCTCGTACGTGCTGCTGATGCCGCCCGACTCCAACGACCGCGGCTTCGCGATGACCTCGAGCTTCACCGGCATGACGCTCGCCGCCCTGCTCGCCCTCGGCGGCCCCGCCTACGCCCGGCTCACCGTGCGGCTGGCCCGCACGGCCGAGCGGATCATCGAGGACGGCATCCTCGACCAGGGCATCGACGCGCTCCTGGCCCGCGACCCCGAACGGATCGTCTACCTGGGCAGCGGCCCCCTGCGCGGCCTGGCCGCGGAGTCGGCGCTGAAGACGCTCGAACTCACCGGCGGGCAGATCGTCGCGCTCTCCGACTCCGCCCTCGGATTCCGTCACGGCCCCAAGGCCGTGCTGAACGAGCGCACGGTCGTGATCGTGTACGTGTCGAACGATCCGTACACCCGCAGGTACGACCAGGACATCCTCACCGAACTCCGCGCCACCATGCCGCCCGGCAGTGTGATCGCGGTCGGCGGCGCGCCAGAGGACGGAAGCCGGCCGCTCCGCGAAAGCTGGCCGCTCCTCGGCGCCGAGGACGTCGAGGACGCGGCGCTGGCCCTGCCCGCCGTCCTGTGCGCCCAGCTCATCGGCCTCAAGGCCGCCGTGCTCCGTGGCATCCGGCCCGACAACCCGTTCCCTTCCGGCGAGGTCAACCGCGTGGTGCACGGCGTCACCCTGCACCGGTTGCAGCACTGACAGAGGTGACAGCATGTTTCTCGGCGTCGACGGCGGCGGAACCAAGACCGCCTTCTGCCTGGTCGACCAGGACGGGAGGATAGCGGGGCAGGCACGGACCGCCGGCAGTTACTACTTCTCCCAGGCCTCCGAAGGCATCGGCATCGTCGAGCGGGCCCTCAGGCAGGGCGTCGAGGCGGTCTGCGCGGAGGCGGGCATCGAACCCGCCGGCATCGCGTACGCCTTCTTCGGCCTGCCGGGCTACGGCGAGGCCCCCGGCGACCTGCCCGTCCTGGACGCGGCCCCGCGCGCCGTGCTCGGCCACGACCGTTACACCTGCGACAACGACACGGTGTGCGGGTGGGCCGGCTCCCTCGGGGCGGCGGACGGCATCAACGTTCTCAGCGGCACCGGGTCCATGACCTACGGCGAGCGGTCAGGCCGCGGTGTCCGGGTCGGCGGCTGGGGAGAGCTGTTCGGCGACGAGGGCTCCGCGTACTGGATCGCGGTCCGCGGCCTCAACGCGTTCACCCGGATGAGCGACGGACGCCTGCCCGAAGGTCCGCTCGCCGGGGTCCTGCGCCGCCACCTCTCCCTCACCTCAGACCTCACCGTGATCGACGTCGTGTTCAACCGGTGGCGCGGCGACCGCGGGGAGATCGCGGCACTCAGCCCGCGGGTCGCCGAGGCGGCCGGGCTGGGCGACGCGTGCGCCGCCGCCATCCTGGCCGAGGCCGGGCGCGAGCTGGCGCTGCTGGTGGACACCACCCGTGAACGGCTCGGCTTCGAGCCCGGCGAGCCCGTACCGGTCTCCTACTCCGGCGGCACGTTCAGCGCCGAGGCGGTGCTCGATGCCTTCACCCGGGAGCTGAAAGCCCTGCACGCCGGTTACGAGCTGCGCCGCCCGCTGTACGAACCGGTCGTCGGAGCCGCGCTCTACGCGGCGAAACTCGCCGGCACCCCCCTGGACCGGGTCGCGCTCGACCACCTGCTGACCGCCGGACAAGGAGAAGGCGAATGATCGATCTCAAGCGGAGCTGGATCCTCTACGCGACCCTGCTCGTCGTCTTCTGGGGCGTGTGGGGCGCCTTCTCCAGCCTCCCGACCAGCCTGTACGGCTATCCCGACGAGATGGTGTACGTCATCTGGGCGTTCACCATGCTGATCCCCGCCTACTTCGCGATGCGCGGCAACCGGTTCGACCGGCGGCCCGTCGCCGCCCTCTACGGGCTCATCGCGGGACTCACGGGCGCGGGCGGGCAGCTCCTGCTGTTCCAGGCACTGTCCAACGGCCCCGCGTACCTGATCTTCCCGATCGTGTCCCTGTCGCCGGTGATCACCGTGCTCATGGCCATCGCCCTGCTCCGCGAGCGGATCCAGCGGCTCGCCGTCGTCGGCGCGGTCGCCGCGCTGGCCGCGATCGTCCTGTTCAGCATCCCCGGCAGCAGCGACGACTCGAACACGACCGGGCCCTGGCTGCTGCTGGCCGTCCTGATCTGCGTGGCCTGGGGTGCGCAGGCGTTCTTCATGCGCAAGGCCGCCCTGCTCGGCGTCAACGACGCCACCACCTTCGGCTGGATGACGATCAGCGGGCTGCTGCTGATCCCGGTGGCGGTGCTGATGATGGGCGGGCTGCCCAGCGGGGCTCCCTGGCAGGCGCCCGCGCTGACCGCGGTGACCCAGGTGCTCAACGCGGCCGGGGCGCTGTTCCTGGTGATGGCGCTCAGCCGGGGCAAGGCCGCGGTGGTGGCGCCCATCACCAACGCGCTCGCTCCCGTCCTGACGATCGTGCTGTCGCTGGCGGTCTACCAGACGCTGCCGTCGGTCTACGGGGCCGTCGGCATCGTGCTCGCCCTGGGCGGCTCGACCCTGATGGTGTACGCCGACGAGAAGCGCGGGGAAGACGTGACGGCGGGCGCGGTGTCACCGGAGGCGCCCGCCTCCTGACGGCCCCAGGGCAGCGTTACGATACCTGGTCACGTGGCACGCGCACGAAGAGGGGATCGCCGATGTCCGACGACTCAGGGCTCATCGAGGAGCGCTCGGCCGGCGGCGGGCGCACGCTCGACGACATCCAGATCCGCGACCCGTTCCTCCTCGACGACGGTTCCTCCCGAGGTGCACGAGCATCAGGGCCGGTTCTTCATGTTCGCCACCTTCACCGCCCCGGACGGCTACCGGGGAACGCAGGTGCTCGTGGCGGACGCCCCGCAGGGCCCGTTCACGCCGTGGAGCGAGGGTGCGATCACGCCCCGCAAGTGGCAGTGCCTCGACGGCACCCTCTTCGTCGACGACGCCCCCTGGCTCGTCTACTGCCAGGAGCGGACCCAGATCCACGACGGCGCCGTCTGGGCCCAGCGCCTCACCCCGGACCTGCGCGAAGCGGACGGCGTACCCGTCTTCCTCTTCAACGCCTCCGACGCTCCGTGGGCCAGGCCACTCGACCACCCCAAGGCCCGCGCCGCCGAGCTGCCCGTCTATGTCACCGACGGCCCGTTCCTGTTCCGCCTCGCCGGCGGGCACCTGATCATGCTGTGGTCCAGCTTCGGCGACCAAGGGTACGCCATGGGCATCGCCCACTCGTCGTCCGGGCAGGTCACCGGGCCGTGGACGCAGGAGGAGCAGGCGCTGTGGTCCAGGGACGGCGGCATGATCGTACGGCTGCGCGACCAGAGCCTGGCGCTCACCCTGCATCGGCCGAACACCACTCCCCACGAACGGGCGATCATCCGTCCGCTCGTGGAGCACGAGACCACCGTCACCCTCGCCGAGTACGATCGGTAAGCGGACCCCGCGCCGGTGAGCAGGGACGGGGGCCGCGCCCGGTAAGGTTCAGGCGGACTTTCCCTGACGTGGACGGAACGTGTGAACAAGGCCGATGAGCTGATCAGCGCGGCGATGGACGCGCTGGCCCGCGAGGATCAGGCGGCCTTCGACTCCGCCGCCGCCTTCCTGGCCGACCGGGACGACGCCGATCGTGTGCTGGTGGAGGCCGCCACGCGGGCGATCTCGGGGGTGTGGCGGAACGGCTGGCAGCCCGCCGACGTGGTCAGGATCGCGGCCAGGCGGCTGAGCGACCGGCACGAGCGGGTGGCGGCCGATCTCATCGCCTGGGAGCTTCGGTCCTACGCGCAGGACACGGTGGACGAGCGCTGGCGCGACCAGCTCGCCGGCTTGGCGGCCACGGTGTGGTGGAAGGGCGGCTACCTGGCGGCGCGGCAGGCCCGCGACGGGGCCGGCCGGCTGGTGACCGTCTCCGGCGTACTTGAACTGCTGCGGCTGCTGACCGGGCTGCCCCGGCTGGAAATGCTGGGCCCGCCGCCCGGCCATGCCCGCCGTACGGTCCGGGCACGCCCGCACGCGGTCAGCGAGAAGACGCTCACGCGGGTGCGGGGGCTGCTGGCCAAGGCGGAGTCGACGCCGTACGAGGCGGAGGCGCAGACGTTCACCTCGGCGGCGCAGAGCCTGATGGCGAAGTACAGCATCGACGCGGCGATGCTCGACGCGGCGGCGCTGGAGGCGCTGGGGGCTCGGCAGGGTGGGGGCGCGGCGCCGGAGGGCGTCCGGGTCGGCGTCGACGCGCCGTACGAGCAGCCCAAGGCCGTCCTGCTCAACCTCGTCGCCGAGGCCAACAGGTGCCGGGTGATCTGGTCGCGGGAGCTGGGGTTCGCCACCGTGCTGGGGTTCCCGGCGGACCTGTCCTGGGTGGAGATGTTGTTCACCTCGCTGCTGGTGCAGGCGCAGACCACGCTGGAGAACTCGGGCACCAAGAAGCACGGCTCCGGCCGGTCCAGGAACAAGGCGTTCCGCCAGTCGTTCCTGTCGGCCTTCGCCTCCAGGATCGGCGAGCGGCTGGCCGAGGCCACGGCGGCCGCGGTCGCGCAGGAGAGCGCCGGGCGGGGCACCGACCTGGAGCCGGTGCTGGCGGCCCGGGAACAGGAGGTGGAGCAGGCGGTCGAGCGCATGTTCCCGAACCTGGTCTCGCACCGGACGCGCACGTCCTGGGACCGGGAGGGCTGGGCGGCCGGCCGCACCGCCGCCGACCAGGCCAGCCTCGGCACGCGTGACCGGTAGCGGTCGCCGGCGGCGAGGCGGAGATCGGCGTGGTCTTCCCTGCTACGCCTGATCCAACGCTCCCGTCCGGCAGGGTGGCGGCGATGCGGATCGCCGCCACCCCTGCCGGGAGGTTACGCGGGAGGCCGGGGGACGAGGACCACGTGGGTGGTCCTCGCCGGCTCGATCGTCGAGTTCCCCAGCACCTGGATGACGTACGTGTGCTTGCCGGCCTTCGCCGGCGTGTCGGTGAAGCTGAACGACCCGTCGTCGGCGGCGGTCATCTTGGCCACGCCTTCCGAGGTGGTGCCGTCGGAGTTGGAGACGTTGCGTACGACGGTGACAAAGGTGCGCGGGAAGGTGATGCCGTCGGCGGCGAACGTTCCGTCGAATTCGAGTGGCTCGCCGACGGCGCCGCTCTTCGGGCCGGTCACCGTGAGCACCGGCTGGTACCGGCCCACCTCGACGACAGCCGAGGCGCGGCTGCTCTCGAACCAGGAGTTGCCCGGCCAGGACAACCGATATTCGTACGACCCGACTGCCGGTGCGGTGTCGGTGAACCGGTACGTGCCGTCCGCCTCCGTGGTGACCTCCTGGAAGGGCCCGTCGGTGCCGTCGGGGAGCCGGCGATGCAGCTCAAGCGTCTGCACCCCGGGCGGCGCGCCGGAGCTCAGCGTGAGCTGCCCGGTGAAGGTCAGCTGCTTCAGCGTGGTTGCCTCGGAGGGCGCCGCCATGGTCAGGGTGGAGGCGTGGAACGGCGAACGCGGCAGCCGCCAGAGGTGCATGCGCCCGGTGCCGGGCTCCTTCAGCACCGCAAAGGTGAATATGCCATAGAGGGCGATGCTGCCCGCCACCAGCGTCTTCCCCCGGTGGGCGGCCGAGTAGATCACCTCCGCCGTGGCCGGGTCGTACTCCACGAACTCCGCCGCGTCGCCCGCGGCGGAGTTCCAGCCGCCCACGACGTAGGCGCCGTCCGGGCCGCCCGCGACGGCGGTGGGGAGGCCGTGCTTGCTCAGCTTGCCGCTGTAGTAGGAGCGTGTCCTGGCGTTGGTCGTCGTGTCCCAGGCGTCGAACCGGTGGGTGTCGCTCAGCGCCGACAGCGCCGTCGATCCGTAGTCGCCGACAGCGAGGTCCCGCGGGGACGTGTCGACACGGATCTCGCCGCGCGGGGTGGCCGGGGCGGTGCTGACGTCGTACACCTTGATCGAGGCGGGGCCGGCTCCCGGCTCTCCCGCCACCAGGGTGCTTCCGGCGACGGCGACCAGCGGAGGCTGCGTCGTGCCCGACTCGACCGGGACGAGGACGGGCACCGGCCGCCACAGCTCAAGGGCGACGACGCCTCCTTGACCTGCTTGGCCGCAGCCGTATCCGACCCACACCCGCTCGTACGACTGGGCCAGCGTGGACGGGCACGGGTAGGCGGTGAGGTCGATCCGCTGGATGATGGCGAGCGTCGCGATGTCGATCTCGATCACTTCATGCGAATCGCGCAGCGCCGCGTACACCTTCCTGCCGTTGTCCGCCACGGACAGGGCCATGGCACCGGACAGGCCGCCGATCGTGTCGATGAGCGTGCCGCCGCTGTCGGTGACCACGATCCGATCGTCGGCGGCGATGAAGATCTTGCCGCTCTGCCCCACCACGTCGCCGCCCCTGCCGGCGGCGACACCGAGGTCGATGACGGTGCTGGCGGCCGAGGCGGCGGGTGCCTGAGCGACGAGCAGGCCCGCTGCCAGGAACAGGGTCCCGGCCAGGGCGACTAATCGGTGGGTGAGAGGAACACTGCCAGAGCTTGAGAGGCGCACAGGCACTCCATTCAGGGAGGACGATTGTCGAACACATGTTCGCACATGTGATCATCGTCGTCCAGAACGGCCTCGGCCTCTGGCCGCCGCTCAGCCTGTCGAGCGTCCATCTGGGAGGCGATCAGGCGGACCGGGCTGAGGTTGTCGGCCGATCCAGTACGACAGCCGCCATTCACTGCGTGAGCTGGGATGACGCCGGCGGCTACCGCGGGGACGGGGCGAGCCAGTGGCGGGTCAGGTCACGGACGGCCTCCAGCCACCGCTCCGGCTGCTCGCCCGCGCCGATCGCGTCACCCGCGCTGTGCAGGACCGTGAACAGGATCGTGGCCGTGGTGTGCGGGTCGACCTGGCGGAACGCCCCTTCGTCCATGCCGCGGCGCAGTGCCCTGGCGATGGCGTCGAGTGTGGCCCTCTATCCTTCGTCCGCGGACACCCGCACGGGGCCGGGGTGGAAGACGGCGGCATGCAGGCCGCCCGGCTGGGCGATCGCCTCGATGGCCGCCGCACACTCGGCGTCGAGGGTGGCCCACCAGTCGATCGGCTCGGTGGTCTCAGCGATTCGGTCGAAGCGCTCCACGTAGTCGCGCAGCACGCGGTCGCGTACGGCGGCGAGCATGTCCTCCCAGGAGGAGAAGTAGACGTAGAACGTGCCTTTGGCGGCGTCGGCCTCGGCGGTGACGGCCTGGACCCAGTTGCTCACCTCCTGGCCGGACTCCAGCAGCCGGACGGCGGCGTCGATGAGTTCGCCGCGCCTGGCCTCGGGGGAGAGCCGGCGGCGGCTCCTGGAGCTGACCATCGCCCCAGATTAGTGGACGCGTCCGTGCCGCCGCGGCCGGCGCACACGTGGTCGCTCCGGCGCGATTCGCCGCGTGATCCGCCATGTGATCCGGGGCCTCGACGCGGGGTCGAGCAACCGGCTCACCAGCTGGAGACCATCGGCCGCCTGGGACATGGCAACTCCTCGAAGATTGTTGACTTGAGGTCATTAATATTGACCTTAGGTCAGTAAGTCAACGCCGAGGAGTCGCGCGTCCGCCCTGCCGGAGCAAGACACGCAGTCTGAACGTTGGCGTCCGCAGGGATGGTTCGTCTTCGACATGGTGTTCGACGTTGTGGGCATGAAGACACGGCCGCAGAGGCCCGAGGTGAACTGCTATGCCGAGCGTTGGGCCAGAAGGCGACTTAGCGGTACGCCCGGCAGGCCGGCCTGATCAAGCGAGCCCGCCAACGCGGCGCCAGAATTCGTCATCCCGTACTCGACGTGCTGGGTTTCACTCGCTGGTTGAGTTCGGAGCACCAGGACTCAACCTGGTCCATCTTGCTGCCGAAGCGGAGGTTGTAGTTCCAGCCCCAATCCTCCATGGCGGCTGGAACGCGCTGCTCCGATTCGGCGTCCGTGTCACTGAAGCAGACTCCTGCCTCCACCTGCACGTCGAACGAGCCCACGTGGTTCTTCAGATAGGAGGGCAGGGCCACCTTTGAGTCGGGCTTCGGCGTCCACTTCCACATGCGCCCCTCGTAGTTCGGTTCCGGCCACAGGCACACTGAACCTCGCGTGCACTTCAGCTGTCGTTGGAACGTCAGCGTTGCGGAGGCTGGCGGATTTTCGCCTGAGGCGAATTCATCGAAATTGAGGACGACGGGGGTCCCTATCGCGATCGTGGCGACGATCGCGAATGCGATGCGCCATCCTTTTCTCCTCCGCAGTCTGGCGAACCGGTAACGAAGCTGTGCCCATCTGCGGCGCGGCGTGTACTCGGCCACGGGCTTGGCTGCTCCCGGCAGTGCGCAGTTACGCGTCAATGCCAATGAGTCGACGGTGTCGGTATTGAGCTGGTTCGGCTCTGGGAACCCCTCGGACTGCAGGGAGTTGTGCACTTCTTGGTAGATCTTCCTCATGGTCAGAAATTCTGGTCCGTCGGGTATCCCCTTACGGGCCAAGGTGAGCAGCGCGCCGGTGAACGCCGTATATGTGGCACCTGGCAGCACTGTGGAGGCCCGGTTGGGTGCGGAGGAGGTAAGCGTGTAAACGCCTTTAATGTCCATCTGGCCGAGAATGCTGTTCTCGTCGCCCAGCGGCAAGAACGTTTTGGCGGCACGCCCGCTGAAACAGCAGTCCATGATGAGGATGCGATTGTCGGCGCCGCTGTTCCGTACCAGATCCCCCACGACGTCGAACTTGAGTCCGGTGACGGGCAAGGCGTCGGTTTCGGTGTCCTCGAGCGTGAGGTAGAGCTCGTTGTGCTGCGGCCCCACCAGGCCGTGACCGGCGTAATAAACCAGCAGCGTGTCTTGCGCGTCTTTCGCGGCGGCCGCGAGCGGGCCGAAGACCTCTCGCGGGTTCTTCGGATTCGGCACGACGATGCATCGTTCCGGTGTCAAACCTCCCAGCGCGGGGTCGGTGAGGACCTGGTGCAAATCCCTGAGGTTGTTCTTCACGGCGGGCAGCGAACGCAGATTCGACGAGGCGTAGGTGAACGTCCCGATCAAGATGGCTCTGGATCGATGCGGATCCGGAAGTCGCATGGTCAAGCCTCATCCGGCGGTGCCGGCGCCTGCGCCTCGCGCAGGAGGGCTTGGACGTCCGAGGTTCTCACCCGCTGCGCCGACAGCGAGGTCTTCCGGCCGTCGGCATGGGTGATTTCGATCTTCACGTCGGCGCGCTGCTGAGTCAGCCACGTCCGCAGGGATTGCGCCAGTGCCGTCATCACGGTGACCGAGGATGCGGCGGTGATGACGATCTCGACCGCCATGCCCAGGTCCTCGTCCGAGACGGGCGGATGGCCCTGCGTCACTCGGCCGCGGAGTTCGGGTTCGTCGTGGAGCCATTCCCAGAGTGATTCTATGGCTTCCTCGGGGTTGTGGCCGGCTCCGCTGATTCTTATTTCATCCATTTACATGTTCTCGCAGGTCGGTGATGGGTCGATCCGTACGGCCGTCGCAATTCCGGTGAACCCGAAGATCCGGTTCGGCGGATAACACGACACGAAGCCGCTGGAGTACAGAACTCGGAGCACATCGTCACGTCTGGTGTTCCAGCCGTAGATCGCCCCTCTGCTGACGCCCAGTCGTTGCCATCCGCGAGTGAAATCCCGGAGCTGGCCGGTCTTCACGACCGAGGAGTCATCCAGCATCCGGTAGAAACAGACATACGGATAGGCGCAGGCCGGCAGTCCGGCCGCCCGCGAGACGCCGGGGGACAGAAGATTGAGGGCGGCGCTCGACGCCACCACCAAAATGCTGAAACTGCTGCGCACGCGCATGGGCCGAGCCGCCTCTTCGCCTTGAGGGATCCGCACGGAGCAGCGCGGAAAGAAATGTCAACAGCTTCGTCGGTCCACGGCGTGATTTCCAGACGTTTCCCGTCGGCACTACTGAGGAAACGATGGGAAACCATCGCTGTCCCGCGTGTGCGGATCGATGACCACGGTTCCATGGCTGGTACCGGCCGCGAGCGTGCCGTCAGGAAGTGAAAGAAGATCGCTGATCGGCGCGCCGACGTCGATGGTGACGGGCGGGTTCCCCATGCGCGCGCTGCGCCAGACGTTGATCAACCCGTCCTCGCCGCCGGAAATGAGCAGATCCTCGGTCTCCAACGTGCAGGTCACAGACCGGCGGTGCGCTGAATGCGTCAGCAGACCGTGCCGGGTCTCCAGCAGCAGTAGCCCGGAGTGGGTACCGGCGACGACACCGCCGATCGCTGGGGACGACATGAGACTGCGCACGGCTTCGGAGGCGATGCTCCGCACGGGCGCGACGGGGCTCAGATCAGACAGCCGCCACGCCCCTGCCCGGCCTGACCGGTCCCCGGCCAGTAGCACCGCCCCGCCATCGGGATCAGGAGCGATAGATACGGCGGTCACCGCCTGCTCCAGCCCCGTGAGGAGCTGATCTCGGCGGGCATGCGGACGCGTCGCGACTTCGTCCCTGATGGAGACGATGCCGCCGCTCGTCACGCTCACCAGGATCGGCCGGCCGTCGAGGACCAGGAAGCCCGAGTAGACGATCCAGTCAGGTTCCGCGCCGCTCGACCACGTCGGAGGGCCGGGCGCGATTCCGATCCCGAGGGTCCCGTTCTCCGTTCCCGCGGCGTACCAGACCTGTCCTTCGATGAGGGCCAGTGCGGTTGTGCTCAGAAGTTCCGGCTCGGGAGGGCCGAACGGGCCGGCCACGCGATCGCCCGCCAGCGCGTCGAAGACGGCGAACCGACCCTGGTCATTCGATACGGTGGCCAGGATTCGGGGTCCGGCCGCCGCGAGACGGGAGGTCGACCAGCGTTCGGCGACGAAGCGGTCCTGCGGCTGTATGGCGTCGATACCGCTAAGGGGCCACAGGTGGACACCGTCGTCCTCGCCCCCGCCCACCGCCATGGGGCGCCCGGCGATGTCGGCGGTGGTGAGATCCCACAGCGGCTCGCCGTGACCGCTCAACGCGATCGGCCACAACGCGCGGCTCGCGACGTCGATGATCTGTACGTCGTCCGTTTCACCGGCCAGCAGAACCAGCAGCTTGGCCCCTACGCGTGCGGCTGAGATCGTGCTGATGAGCGGGGAACCGGGCACCTGGACGGTCGTCACCGCGGGCACGGGGCCGGCCGGCCATAGACGCACGCTGCCGTCGTCGTGCCCGGTGACCGCCCAGAGAGCGGGATCGTCGCCCGGGATCGCGGCGAGTGCGGTCACCCGCGGTTCATCCGCTGCCGAGCGCCGAAGCAGGCGGCCGGTGCCGATCTCCCAGTGCCAGAGGAATCCGCTGCCTGTCACGAGAAGGACGTCTCCCCGCAGACCGGGCACGATCCGGTCGACTCCGGTCCCGTCGATCGACGTCGCCGGAGCGAGCGGCTGCAGGGGCAGGACGTGCCAGGGACGCAGGTGCCCGTCCGCATAGCCCGCCACGGCGATCCATTCGGATGCGTGCTGTACGGTCGCCAGCGCGGACACCGCGGCGCCGGCCGCCTGGCTGGGCCGCGTGAGTGCCGCTCCGCCCGGGAGCTCGAGCACGTGGAGCTGCCCGCCCGCTGTTCCCACGACGACCAGCGGCAACCCGTCGACCTCGGCCACGGCCAGCGCCCGCACGGCGTGCTCGAACGATATGGCTTGATCGGTGTCCGCGATTCTGGTCGTGGATCCCCTGTCCTCTGACCATGCCTCGGGCAGATTGGTGATGGCCAGCGTCCTGTCGTCGCTACCGCTGAGCACGACCACTTCCTCGAATACGGTCGCGACGCCTACCTGGTTGATCGACAGACGGTGCTTCCGCGCGATTTGATGCCCCACGATGGGGCGCCAGCGCGCCTTAAGCGGCCACCACGGGGCTCCGGGCAGACGCGCCTGCGGCTGCCAGGCCTGGATGAGGCCAGCATCTCCCGACCTGAGTGCCCCCAGCGCCAGGTAGGCGGCCCGTTCCGGGACCGGGGTCTCCGTGTCCTGATGCCGCGCGACGGACTCGTAGGCGGAGGCCGCAGGCATGTCGGCGGCGGTGATGTTCGGCAAGGCTCGGACGACGGTCGTCCGTCCCGCTCTCACCAGAAACATCGCGTCCCGTGTCAGCCGGGGCAGAACCGAGGTTCCCGCCGCGTGGCTGAGGACGTACGCGAGGACGTACGGGTCGGCCTCGGCCCATACCGGTGTGCCCGCCTCGGAACGGACGGAGGCCACCAAGGCCGTGGAGATCGTCTCCCGCACTTCCGGTCCCGGCCGCGGCGCGTCGGGGAAGGCGGCGGGAACAGAGGACAGGGTGTCGTCCAACGCCTCGTGGAAGAGCCGGTAGAGAGGACGGCCCAAGGGCTGTCCGTCCATACCCGCCTGACGCGTGGCGGTGATCAGCGAGCCCAGGGGCCCGGCGAACAGATCGACCAGGTCGCTGACCGTGTACCTGCCCGGCGCACCGGCGAGTTCGCCCGCCAGCCGCAGCCACAGAGCGGACGGAAGCCCGAGCCCATGAGCATGAGCGAGCGGTCGCAACAGATCTTCGGCCTGCGCGCGGTCAATGGGCAGCGCGTCGAGGTAGCCGTCCATCGCCGCTTCCACCGAATCGGGGAAGGAGCGGTCGGGCAGGATCTCGCCACGCTCCGCGACGGTCAGGGAACTGAGCCGGGCGATCAGGAAGGAACAGCCCGCGCGTCTACCTAGGGCGTTGGCCACCCTGCGGGTCCTCTCCTGGGACGTGAACAGTCCCGAACCGTCGACAGGCGCGGCGGAGACCAGGATGCGGAAGGCGTACTCCGCCAGGGCGTCCGGATCGGCGAAGCCGTCCTCGTCGGTCCGGTCCAGGTCCACGGACTCAACGCCTTTGGACAGTCGCTGGGCGAGATGCCGGCGCGCACCGACGAGCAGGCGAACGGAAGTGGTGGCGCGTCGCCGGATGATCGGCTGAACGATCTGCTTGATCAGTTCCGGCGCGTCGGGTGATTCGTCCACGGCATCGAGGACGATGCAGGTCGGGGTGGAGAGCTCGGCGAGTTCGGCATGCAGTTGGTCGGCATCGGCGCACACGAGCCCCAGCTGCTCGGCGATCGCCTCCACGACCGCCTGCAGGCGTAATGCCTTCGCGTGCACCACCGCCTTGATCAGCGGCCCGGGATGGCGGGGATAGGCTGACTCGTCGTACAACGATTCGCCCACCTCCGTATCATCGCCGCCCAGGGCGAACCACGCGAGGATCGCTGATTTGCCCGACCCGGGGTCGCCGGTCACCACGCAGACCGGCCGGTCGTGTCGTGCGGAGATCCATCGCACGATGTGCTCGATCGCGCGCCTCCGGCCGGTGAACAGGCACTCGGCTCTGCCGCCCGGCAAGAACACCCGAACGCTCGCGAGCCAGTGTTTGCGCGCGTGCGTCAGGGGAGCGACACCCGCACCGGGGGCTCGCAAGCTGAGGACCTTGGCCGCCGCACTGGACCATGTGCACCGCTCGGCGAGGACCCGGCGGACGCGGCTCGCGCGGGCGAAGGCCGCGTCGGCGTTGTCGAGTACCGACGCGATCGCATCTCCCCAGTTACGAACGTCGGTATCGTCGTCATGCACAGGAATGACGATGCGCGCCGCATCGTCCGCCGGCAGGACCTGGCGCAACAATGCGCCGAGGCCGCTTCTGCGGCTCACCAGCACAGGCGTGCCGGCGACTATGGCCTCCGCGCCCGCCAGGCCGAATCCCTCCGCTCGCGAGGGCATCAGCACCAGCGTCGCGCGCCGAATGTCTTCCTGGAGGTCTGTCTCGACCTCCGAATACGACCGCATGGCAATGCGTAAGGAAGCCTTCCCGGTCCAGGTGACGAAGGCTTTGTGCAGTTCCGCTTGCTTACCTTGAGGTGTTCCCCGTAGCAGGATCTCGACCTCGGTTTCGCTGTCGGCCCGGTGTCCGATCGCGTGTGCAACGGCCTTGGCCGCGATGTCGAGGCCCTTGAGTCTCTGGTCCTCCAGCCGCCCGAGGATCAGGATCTGTTTCGGGCCGCCCGGAGGGGGACTCCGGTCACCGCGGTCCTTCACGTCGAACCCGGGGTCGAGGCGCAGGGCCACTGGCGGATCAGCCGTCGCCGACAGGTCGCGGATCAGTTGCTCGTGAAGCCTGGGCCCGACCGCGGCGATGCCGGTGGCACCCTGCGCGATCTCTTTCTCCACCCGCACGCGGTCCTCGGCCCGTTCGCCGATGGGGTGGTCCTCGTCCGTCTTCGCCCATTCCGTCTCGTCGGGTGAGGTGTGCACCACGTGCAGCCTGGCCGCACTGGTGTACTGGTCCTCGACCAGCGCTCGTGCGGCGGGCCCCGTGATGCGCCCATGGCCGATCACGATGTCGGGTGCGATGCCATCGGGCAGCTCGACGGGCCGCATCAGCGCGTCCCGTCCAGATCCGCCGGGAGTCATCGGGGCCAGGATCAGCGTGACACCGGCTCTGGCGGCGTGCAGGATCTGGTCAGGGGACGCGGAAAGCACTACGCAGAAGACACGTGCCCCTGCCGCGGCCAAGGCGGTGCACAGCTGACGATTGAAAGTCGTCATGCCGCCATGAATCGATAACCAATCGGTGTCCAGTGCGAGGACGCGAGTTGCTCGCGGTCCCTCTTCGGAAGGGGCATCACGCATGGTGGTCCAGACGGTACCTGACTGTCTCGGAGTGGGCGCGGAACAAACGATCAGGATGTGCCGGCGCAACGCCGGCAGCGTTCCCGATCAGACCAATCGGTAAGGTTGAGCAGTTCGGGCAGCAAGGGCGGCTGACCGAATTCGGCACGCATTTCCATGCGAAATGACCAGAGCGCTTCTGCGTATCGGTGGTACGCCTCGTGATATTGGGGCGACTCAAGCTTGGCTCCTGCCCGGATCGTGTCACGGATCGCGACGAGCCGCAGGAACGCCTCCTCGCCGCTGGTGACCATTAGAACGGTCCCGGACACGAGCAGGCGCTCTCTGGCCAGGTAAAGTCCGGCCTCGTGTACTGCCCTGTTGGCGCGCGCCGCGTGGTCATCCGGATCGTGCGGCTCGGTCCCGGCCACCTCGCGAAGGGCTTTGTGGGCCGCGTCGAGGGCGGCGAGGAACTCCAGGCCGTACACGGTGCTGGGGCGTTCCGGACGGTCACCGGCGCTGCCTTCCGCGACAAGGGCCGCCAGCTTGCCATCCGCGCCGAACGCCTTGTCACAGGCTTGAGCGAGTGCTGGGCTGCAATGTGCTCGACCTGTTTCCACCTTGCTCAGATATCCCTTGGAGTAATGGATTCTCTGTGCGAGATCGGCCAGTGACATGCCCTCGGCTTCGCGCCTTCGGCGTATTTCCTTGCCCAGGGCGTTGTCCGCTCCGCCTATGTGGCCGTGGTGGCCGTTCTTGGTCGCTACGGAGAGGCGATCGGTGGTCACACACCATGTTTACTCCTGGATCTTGGGGCGCGTCCACCGGTCATACGTAGCCATAGAAGGCATGCCCGAAAGGTAAGCCGCTTGCGGGATAAAGCGACCTGGCGACTGGGCTGAGCGCGGGCTGGCCGAGTCGCTCGCCATCAGCGCGACCCCCGTCCGCGAGGCGCTGCGCTGGCTGGAACGAGCGGTACGGGCAGCACCGGGCCATCTTCGCGGCCATCGCGGTCGGCGACGGGGACCGGGCCGAGGCGCTGATGAGGTCCCACAGTCACGACTCGAACGTCCAGGAGAAGTCCCTGAAGACGGATCTGCTGTACGCGACGTACCTGTTCCACGACATCGTGGTCAAGCGGCTCGGCGGCCGTAACCCGTTCGGCAACCGGGGCGTGCGGTACACCGGCTCCCACGACGACCAGGCGCTCAACGCGGGCGTGGCCCGGTTCTCGCCCGATCCCGCGGCGCGCCGCGACCTGTCGTACGACAGCGACCTCACCGGCCGGGTGAACCTGCCGGTCCTGACCCTGCACGCGATCCACGACCCGCAGGTCTTCGTCGAGCACGAGGCGGCCTACCGCGCCACGCTGCGGGCCGCCGGCCGCGGCGGGCGGCTCGTGCAGACCTTCACGACGGAGTCCGAGCACGGAAAGCTGAGCGACTCCGAGTACGCCGCCTCCATCACGGAGCTGGACAGGTGGGCGCACACCGGCCGGAGCTGGCCCGCGATGACGGCCGCACAGGAGCGCGCCTGGAGCCGGATCGACGGCGTGGGCATCGCACCCTGACAGGCAGGCTTTGCTACAGCATATGGTGTCGGGGTGGCAGTTGGTTCTGGGACGGCGTCCAGGCCCCCAGCCTGGCCGATCAGGTGTACGCGTGGCTGCGCGCCGCCGTGCAGGACGGCAGGCTGGCGCGCGGGCTGAGGGTCACCGAGCGGGGACCTGGCGGCCCGGCTCGGCGTGAGCCAGACGCCGGTGCGCGAGGCGCTGCGGCAGCTCATCCACGAGCGGGTCGTCGTACGCACCGGGCCGCGTTCGCTGCAGATCGCGCGGTACGACCCCGAGACGCTGGACGAGATCGCCGAGACGGAGGCGCGGCTGCGCGGCCTGGTCGCCAGGTTCGCCGCGCGGAAACGGTCGCAGGCGCTGGTCAGCGACCTGTACGAGAGCCTGACCGAGGCGGACATGCTGGTCGCCGGGCTCATCGGCGCCCAGCGGGACGGTAGGCTGGGCGAGTGCGCTCGACGCGATCGCCGAGGGCAACGAGGAGCGGGCCGAGCATCTGGCCTACACCCACCACGTCACGGCCGCGCGGCGCCGCGGAGCCGAACCGCCGGGTGGGCGGGGCGCCCGGACGCGCCCCGCCCACCCGGGGTGATCAGCGGATCGTGTAGCGGATGACGTCGGTGCGCATCACGTCGCCCGAAGCCTTGACCGCCTTGAAGGTGTGCTCTCCGTTCCTCAGCCCTGAGACGCTGAACGCGGTCTGCTGCGTCGCCCGCACGGAACCGTGGGTGTCGACCTGGCGGACGAGCTTGCCGTCGATGTAGACGTCGACGAGCCCCTGGTCGGGTGCGGTGGCGGTGATCCAGTCGAGGCCGGTTCCCGTGAAGGTGTAGGAGACGGAGTCGCCGTCGCGGGTCGTGGCGTGGACGTCGTCCAGGTGGTCGCCGCGGAAGGCGAAGTCCAGTTGCGCCGCGCCGAGCGGAAGGCCGGCGAGATAGGCCGAGCGCAGGGTCACGGTCGAGCCGGACAGGGTGTAGTCCCGGTCCCGTTCGAGCGCGGTGCCGCTGCGCGAGACGCCGACGAACTCGCTGCCGTCGCGCAGGAGCTTCACCTGCACGTCCGCCGGCGCCTTGCGGTCGAACGACGCCGCGAACGGGTCGATCAGGCTCGGTTGGAGCACGTCGATGCGGTCGAGCAGCATGAAGGAGCCGGACTTCTTGACCGCCCGGAGCGTGTGGCTGCCGTTGGGCAGGTCGTTCACCGTGAAGACGGTCTGCTGGGCGAGGCGGGGCTGGCCCTGCTCACGTCCCGTGTGCACGGTCTTCACGAAACGGCCGTCGAGGTAGATGTCGACATCGCCCTGGGAGGTGTCCATCTCGGTGACGTACGAGACGCCGGTGCCCTGGAACGTGTACTCGAACGCGTCGCCGTCGCGCTCGGTGTAGTGCACGTTGTCGTTGTAGTCGCCGAGGCCTCGGCCGGTGCTCTGCGACCAGTTCCCGAGGTAGGCGATCTCCGGGTCGGTGTCGTCGTGGACGACCGTGCGGACGGGGCCGGTCGACGGCGGGGCGGGGGTGCCGGTTTCGGTGACGTTCACGGTGAGCGGCTGGGAGGTGGCGGCGACTTCCTTGCCGCCGTTGCGGGTCCACTCGCCCTCGTACCGGACGCGCAGGGCGTCGTCGTTGACGGCGACCGCGGCGCCGCGCTGGGGCGTCACCTTGAGCAGGCGCACGCCGTGGATCGGGACCGTGGTGGCGGTGAACTTGCCGGCGAAGCGGCCGAGGTCCTTGCGGTCCCACAGGTCGCGGACGGTGGCGGCGCCGTTCAGCCCGATGTCCGACCAGTTGACGGTGATGTCCTTGTCGGTACGGCCGAGGTTGAACAGCGCGACCGTGTAACTGCCGTCGGCGTTGAGCGCGTACCAGACCTGCTGCTGCGCCGTCGTGGAGACCGGGCGCGCCGGGGTGCCGGCCTGGTCGACCGCGATCACCTCAGGGTTGGTGAGCAGGCTCAGCCCGTACGCGTCGAGCTTGGTCATGTCGTTGCCGGTGTAGATCGGCGCGGCGGAGATCGCCCACAGCGTCATCGCGGTCTGCCGTTCGTCACGGGTCAGGCCGTCCATGGTGCCGTTGCCGATGTCGAGCGAGTCGAGGTCGTTCCACCCGCCGTTCCCGCCGTGGCGCCACCAGGTCGACACCAGCGGGAAGAGCCGGGAGATGCTCTGCCACCCGGTGAGCGCCTCGCCGGCGCAGTAGCACTCGACGTCCCAGTCGATCCGCCAGCCGTTCGCCTTGGAGCGCCAGTAGTCGGCGTACTTCGGGTCGAGCGCCCAGGACAGCTCGAACCAGATCTTGCGCGCCTTGAGCGCCGTCGACCAGGCGGCGACGTCGTCGCGGGCGTCGAGCGACAGGTCGCTCACGCCGGATCCGGGCGTGACGCTGTCGAACTTGACGAAGTCGACCTTCCACTCGGCGAGCAGGTCGGCGATCGAGTCGACGTACTTCTGCGCGCACGGATTCGAGAAGTCGATCCGGTAGCCGATGCCCCAGTAGTCGGAGGGCCGCAGGGGCTGGGCGGCGATGCCGCGCGTGGTGCAGCCGGGGGCGCCGGCGATCGGCAGGTTCGCGTTGTAGACGTCAGGGCCGATGCCGGGGATCAGGTAGAGCCCGAACTTCTGGCCGTTCGCGTGGACGTGGTCGATGACCTTCTGCAGGCCCTGCGGGTAGAGCGTGGTGCTGGGCTTCGGCCGGCCGTTGGCGTCGAATCCGTCGTTCCATCCGGCGTCGACGTTGATGTACTCGTAGCCGTACTTCTGCAGCTTGGCGCGCATCGCGTCGGACTGCTTGATGATCTGGTCGGCGGTGATCCACCTGCCGTTGCCGGAGTAGACCTGCATGCTGTAGCTGCTCCACCCCATGTACGGGCGCACGGCCCAGGGGTCGGCGGCCGAGGCGGACGGCCCGTTGGCCCCTGCGGTGGACGAGCCGGGTGCGGGCGCAACGGCCCGCGCGCCGAGTGCCGGGGCCCGCTTGGGGCCGATCGGCCCCGCGGTCGGCCGCGCGCTCGGCCCAGTGGTCGGCCCAGTGGTCGGCCCAGTGGTCGGCTCTGGGCTGCTGGCGGACGCCGGCTGGGCACTCGGCGACAGGAGCAGCGCGGCGGACAGGACGAGGGCGGCGGCGCGGGTTCGCCGGCCGCCTAAAGAGGCGGCGATGCGTAGCGGTGACCTCACGGTCACACCTCCTGGGTGGAAGTACCGATCCTCGAACGGGCAGGCGTCGGATGGACGGCGACCGCTGGGGTGCGGCACCCGAGGCCCGGCGCTCGAAGCCGGTGCGGATGGGCGAGTTCGAGATGGGCGCGAGAACTCGGTGCCGGGTGGGTGACGAGCACAGAGTGCCGCCGAGCGTAGGGCCGATGCGGTTGGCAAATCAATACTTGACGAAGGAAATTATTGGGCTTACGTTTCGGCCATGTTTCTAAAAATCGGCGCTCGGCCGGGTGCCACCCCGTCCCGCATGTAGGAGGTATGACTGTGAGGAGACCGCCAGGTAACCCTCGTCAGTTCGGCCTGCTCGTTGTCCTGCAGGCGGCTCGGGCGGCGATCTCGGGCCTGGGTGCGGTTGCGGCGCCGGTTCCGGCGCGAACCGGCCCATCCGCCCGGAAGCGGGCGGTCTGATGTCGGCCACCACTTCGCATCCGCTTCGCTCGCCGAGCGCGAACGAGGATCCGGCCCGCCCGGCCGCCGCGGCGCATCGGCGCGGCCGCTGGTCCGAGGCGCGCAAGTCCTGGCGCTTGCACTGGCAGCTGTACCTGCTGGTGAGCGTGCCGGTCGCCTATTTCATCATCTTCAAGTACGTACCGATGGCGTTCAACGTCATCGCGTTCAAGGACTACAGCCCCGTGCTGGGTCCGTGGGACAGCGAGTGGGTGGGGCTGCAGAACTTCGAGCGGCTGTTCAGCAACCCGGTCTTCGTCGACCTGCTGAAGAACACCTTCCTGCTGTCCTTCTACGTGGTGCTGGCGAGCTTCCCGATCCCGATCCTGCTGGCGCTGGCGCTGAACGAGATCGGCAACGGCTGGTTCAAGCGCACCGTGCAGATGGTCACCTACGCGCCGTACTTCATCTCCACCGTGGTCGTGGTCTCGATGATCATCCTGGTGCTCTCGCCCCGGATCGGCATCGTGAACCAGTTGCTCGCCGTGTTCGGCATGGCCCCGATCGACTTCCTCGGCGAGCCGGATGCCTTCCGGCACATCTACGTGTGGAGCGACGTCTGGCAGACCGCCGGCTACGCGGCCGTCATCTACCTGGCCGCCCTGGCCGGCATCGACCCGGCGCTGCACGAGGCGGCCAAGATCGACGGGGCCACCCGGCTGCAGCGGATCCGGTACGTGGATCTGCCGGGAATCATGCCGACCGCGGTGATCATGCTGATCCTCGGCGTGGGCAACATGATGGCGATCGGGTTCGAGAAGGCGTACCTGCTGCAGAACAACCTGAACCTCGCGCAGTCGGAGATCATCCCGACCTACGTCTACAAGACCGGCCTGATCAACGCGGACTTCAGCATGGCCGCCGCCGTGGGCCTGTTCAACTCGGTGGTCAATCTCTGCCTGCTGCTGGTGGTCAACTTCGCGGCCAAGCGCATCACCGGAAGAGGACTGTGGCGATGACGACCCTGCTCACCTCCAAGCTGCGGCGCACCAGCCCGGCCGCGTCGAAGGTCCGCGAACCGCTCGGCGACCGGCTGATGCTGATCGTCGTCAGGCTCATGCTGCTGGTCGTGCTGGCGATAGTGCTGCTGCCGCTCATCTACATCGTGGCCAGCTCGCTCAGCAGCCCGGCCGCGGTCAACGCGGGCCGGGTGCGGTTCTGGCCGGTCGAATTCTCGGTGGAGGCCTACCAGACCATCCTGAACAACGCGGAGATCCTGCAGGGATATTACAACTCGCTTATTTACGCCGCCGCCGGCACGGTGATCAGCGTCACGCTGACGGTGGCCATCGCGTATCCGCTGTCGCGCAAATCCTTTTACGGGCGCAATGTGCTGATGACGCTGCTCATCTTCACGATGTTGTTCTCCGGCGGTCTCATTCCGACGTACATGGTGGTCCAGGACGTCGGGCTGCTCGACACGCGCTGGGCCCTGCTCATTCCCAACGCGATCGGCGTCTGGCAGGTGATCATCGCCCGCACGTTCTTCGCGAACTCGATCCCCGACGAGCTGTACGAGGCGTCGATGCTGGACGGGGCGAGCGGACTGCGGACGCTGCGGTCGGTGGTATTGCCGCTGTCGAAGCCGCTGCTGGCCGTGCTCGCGCTGATGTACACCGTCTACCAGTGGAACACCTATTTCGACGCCCTGGTCTATCTCAAGGACCCCGATCTGTTCCCCCTGCAGATCGTGTTGCGCAACATCCTCATTCTCAACACGCCCAGGACGGGCGCCGTGGACCTGGCCCAGCAAATGCATCAGATCCAGCTGGCCAACGTCCTGCGATATGCGCTGATCGTCGTCTCCAGCCTGCCCGTGCTGATGATGTACCCGTTCATCGCGCGGCACTTCACCAAGGGCGCGATGGTGGGGGCGGTCAAGGGGTGAAGAAACTCAAGAAAAGGAACAGTGCCATGAAGCCGCATTCACCAGGAAACAGGATCGCCGCAGTCGTGGCCGCCGCGGCGTTGCTCGCGGCGGGCTGCTCCTCCGGCGGGAACAAAAGCAGCACGGAAAGCGCCCCCAAGGCGAAGATGGAGGGCGACAAGGTCGTCATCTCGGCGATGGCGGCGGCCGACCCCGACATGAACCTCGACACCAACCAGGTCACGACCCTGCTCAGCGACAAGTTCAAGATCAAGTTCCAGTTCCAGAGCACCACGATGGACGGCGGGGCGGCCAAGGAGAAGCGCCAGATCGCGATCTCCAGCGGCGACTACCCGGACCTGTTCCTGCTGATCCCCTACGTCGACGCGTTCACCAAGCCCGAGCTGCAGAAGCTCGGCAAGCAGGGTGTCGCGATGCCGCTGGAGGACCTGATCAAGCAGCACGCGCCGAACATCCAGAAGGCGCTCGACTCCAACAGCGTGCTCAAGGCGATGTCGACCGCGCCGGACGGGCACATCTACGCGCTGCCGCAGTGGTCCGACTGCTACCACTGCACCTACCCCAACAAGTTGTGGATCAACTCCGCGTGGCTGAAGAAGCTCAACCTGGAGATGCCGAAGACGACCGAGGAACTGCGCGAGGTTCTGCGGGCGTTCAAGACGAAGGATCCGAACGGCAATGGCAAGGCCGACGAGATCCCGATGACCACCGACAAGCAGGACAGCACGCTGATCGGCTACCTGATGGGCGCGTTCGCCTACGCCCCGTACGGCGCCAGCAACGGCGTCCCGTCACTGCTCCAGCTTGAAGGCGGCAAGGTCACCACGCCCGTCGACAAGCCCGAGTGGCGCGAGGGCGTGAAGTACATCAAGTCGCTCTACGAGGAAGGCCTGATCGACCAGGCGTCCTTCACCCAAAACGCCGAGGCGCTGCAGGCCGTCGGCAACGACCCGGACGCGGTCAGGATCGGCTCCTCGCCCGTGCTGTGGCCCGGCATCTTCGTCCAGCTCGCCTCCAAGGACGGCCGGGACAAGCAGTACGACCCCGCGCCGCCGCTGACCGGTCCCACGGGCAAGAGCTACACCGCGTACAACAACCCGACCTCGATCGGCTACACCTTCATGCTGACCAACAAGTCGAGCATGGAGGCGCGCGTCGCGGCGATCAAGATGCTCGACTACATCTACACAGATGAGGGGCAGATCATCGCCAACAACGGGCCCGAAGGGGTCGGCTGGGTCAAGCCCGGCCCCGACGACGTGGCCCTCGACACGAAGGTGAAGCCCACCTGGAAGACGCTGCCCTCCGCCGACGTCCCGAAGAACGTCGCCTGGTCGTCCATGGGCCAGTACTACGTCACGCTCGCGCTGCGCAACGCTCAGACGGTGCCGATGGACACCTACTCCGAGGCCGGCCTGGAACGGCGGCTGTTCGAGGCGACGAAGATCTACGAGCCGCACGTGGACAAGGCCAAGGTCTTCCCCGAGGCGCAGGTCTGGACCGACCCGAGCGTGGTCTCCGAGCTGGCCACCCTGAAGACCAACCTCGACAGCTACGTCAGCCAGGGCCAGCTCGCGTTCATCACCGGGTCGAAGAACATCGACACCGAGTGGGACGCCTGGGTCAAGGGCCTGGACGGGCTCGGCATGAAGCGCTACCTGGAGCTCTACCAGCAGGCGTACGACAAGAACAAGCCCACCAGCTGACGTGAGAGGGGAGTCCCGGCCCGGCCGGGACTCCCCTCATTCGTCGATCACCGACGGGTTCAGGCCCGGGTCGTAGTGGTTGCCCGCGATCACGATGCCGGAGCTGCCGTGGAAGACGAACAGCGGCGAGGCGTACGGCGGCCGGTCCGGCCCATCCAGGCGGCGCACGGTGTTGCCGGTGAAGCGGAACCCGCCGGCGCTCTTGACGTCGGCCACGGTCACGTCGCCGACCTCGAACGTGTTGTCCTCGACCGAGATGCCGTGGTGCACCAGGGCGGCGACCTCGTTGGTCGGCTCCACGAAGATGACGGGACCGGCGGGCCTGGCGAAGGTGTTCCCACGGATGGCCACGTCGGCGACCGCGCCGGACTCGTACCACGAGGAGGCGTCGGCGGAGATGAAGACGCAGGCCATCGACATGCCGTCGAACCGGTTGCCGGTGATCAGCACGGGCTTCGGCGTGGTCACCAGCACGCCGCGGGTCGGCACGTTGCGGAAGACGTTGCCGGAGACGAGGACCTCCGGCGTGTACGTGACGTTCTCCGTCACCGTGCCGCCGGCCGCCACGCCATCGGGCACCGGGCGGTCGAACGTCACCGTCATCGTGGTCAGCGGCCGGGTGTGGTCCGTGCCGCTCGGCCCGTCCACCGCGATGACGGCCGCGGGCGGGCCGGGGAGCGGGGTCATCGTGCGCTTGTCGATGAAGCGCACCTGGTCACCGGGGTAGAACTGCGGGAATCCGGCCGTCTCAGGGTGCCTGTAGGCGAGGGTGAGGGTGGCCGGCGCCGGCCGACCGGTCACCTCCAGGTAGGTCCCGTGCACGTTGATCGGATCGTCATGCGGCCCGTCGAAGGTGCAGCCGGTGATCGTGACGCTGCCCTTGACACCGGACAGGTTGACATGGTCGGCGAACGATGACGACGTCCGGCCGGACGCGGGGTCAGGTGCGAAGTTCACCCGGTCGATCGTGATGTTCTCGCTGAACTGTCCCACGACGCCGAACTCCTGGAGGTAGCAGACGTTCATCGAGCGCATCGTGACGTTCCGCGACTCCCAGATGAACGCGCCCGGGTGCTCGCGCTCGATGAGCCGCATCTGGTAGACGAGGCCCGCGTCGGCGGGTGGCGTCGCGCCGGCGTAGTCGATGCGGATCCGGCCCGCACCCAGGTCGGTGACCGCGGCGACGTCGGTGAACAGCGGGTTGTCCCCCCGCCAGGTCTTTCGCGCGGCGGGGTCGTGGATCTGCGTGTAGGCCAGGCCGTCCACGCCCGACCAGTAGGGCTGCCCGCTCGCCGGGCTCGTCTCGCCGAGCCAGGTGATGTGGGTGCCGTCCACGCGGTAGAGGGTGCCGGGCGGGAGGGACAGGTGGCGCCAGGCCCGCCCGCCGGTGACGCCGGCCGCGGCGACCGTCGCGTCGATCACCTTCGGGGTGGCGTACTCGATGGAGAAATCGGTAAAAGTCACGTTCGCGGAGCGGATCGCCGCGAACGCCGTCTGTAGCCCGTGATAGACCAGCCTGGCGCCGCGGCCGTCGATCGTCACGTCGCTCATGTCCTCGACGAGCAGCCCGATCCGCTTGTCCCGGTAACGCTGATCGGCGCCGACGGTGTTGGACACGTACAGCTCACGGAGCTCGGCATGCTCGGGGTAGAGCTGGTACGTGCCGGCGGCGAACACGATCTCGACGGGACGGCGGAGGGTTCTGGCGTGCCGCAGTGCCGCGGCGACCGCCGGGGCCGAGTCGGCCCGGCCGGTCGGGTCGGCTCCGAACGCGGTCACGTCCACCGTGCCGCGTTCAGCCCTTGAAGTGGTGCTCCTCAAGCATGAGTCCTTCCTCCGGATGGCAGGCGACGTCGATGACGGCGTCGCCATAGCGGACGCGGGTGCGCGCCGCCTTGTCACAGTCGATCCGTGCCTGGTGCAGCCGCCCGTCGCGCCAGGCCACGGCGACCGTGAAGCCGCCGCGGGCGCGCAGCCCCCGGACCGAGCCGTCGCGCCAGGCGGACGGCAGCGCCGGCAGCAGCTCGACCTCCTCGCCGTCGGACTGCAGCAGCATCTCGGCGATCGCGGCGGTGCCGCCGGCGTTGCCGTCGAAGGAGTAGATGTTCTGCTCGGCGCCGGCGATGCCGCCGACGGAGTAGCTGAGCAGGTTCGCCTCGCTGGCGTCGCCGATCAGCTTGGTGAGGTGGGTCAGCGCCTTGTCGCCGTCGAGCAGACGGGCGTAGAAGGCGGCGAAGTTGGCCTCCACCCACTCGGTCTGCTCCCAGCCCGGCGCCCGCTGCCGGCGTTCCAGGACGACCTCGGCGGCACGGGCGAGTTCGGGCGTGCGGCGCGGCGTGATCTGCCGCTCGGGGAACAGCGCGCACAGGTGTGAGGTGTGCCGGTGGGCGGGAACAGCCTCCTCGGCGTCGTCCAGCCACTCCTGCAGCTGACCGTGCCGGCCGATCAGGAACGGCGACAGCCTCTCCCTGGCGGCGGCGACGCGCTCGCGCAGGTCAGGGTCGAGGCCCAGGATGGTGGCGGCCTGGCCGCAGATCCGCAGGATCGCCTCGGCGAAGACGCGGTCGGCGGTGTTGCCCATCGCGATCGAGCACTGCGTGCCGTCCGGCGCCAGGTACCAGTTCTCCGGTGAGTCGGAGGGGCCGGCCACGAGCCAGCCGTGGACCGGATGGTGCGTCAGGTAGGAGAGCAGGAACAGCGCGGCGTCGCGGAGAACGGGGTAGGCCTCCTCGCGGAGGAACGCTTCGTCCGGCTGGTACTCGTAGTGCTCCCACAGTTGCAGGGCGAGCCAGGCGCCGCCGGTGACGTTCAGGCCCCAGCCCATGCCGGCGCCGGGCGCGGTGTAGCCCCAGGCGTTGGTCACCGTGTGCGCGACCCAGCCGTCCGCGCCGTACATCCCCTTGGCGGTGTCCCGGCCGTGCTCGGCGAGCCGCTGGAGGAAGCGGACCAGCGGGGTGTGGCATTCGGCCAGGTTGGCCGGTTCCGCGGCCCAGTAGTTCTGCTGGGTGTTGATGTCGAGGTGGAAGTCGTCGCTCCAGCCCGAGGTGCTGGCGAGCCCGTCGTTCCACACGCCCTGCAACGCGAGCGGCAGGGGCGAGCCCTCCCGGGAGCCGGCGATGGTGAGATAGCGGCCGTACTGGAAGTACAGGGCGATCAGATCGTCGTCGCGCTCGCCGCGGGCGAGGCGTTCCCTGCGTACGTCGGTGGGCAGGTCGACCGGCTCGCCGAGGTCGATCGACACCCGGCCCATCAGGCGGCGGTGGTCCTCGACGTGCGCGCCGCGCACCACGTCGTAGCCGGCCTCGGCGGCCGCGGCGATCAGCCGCTCCGCCCGGCCGGCCGGGTCGTCGCCGGCCCAGTCCGTGCCGACCGCGACCCACACGACGGCCGCGTCCGCGCCGGTGACGGTGACGGTGTGGGCGTCGCGGCGCAGCGTTCCGCCCTCGGCCTCGATCCGGACCCGGATCTCGACGGCGGCGCCCTGGTTTCCGTCGCTGTGCAGCGACTCGACCGCGCGGCCTATAAAAGCGACGCCGGACGCGGTGGTTGTGACCTCGCCGGGGAACACGCTGTCTTCCAGGCCGGCCGTGAAGCCGACCGCGCCGGGACGGTCGGCCGTGAGGCGCAGCGTGATGACCCCGTGGGGATGGGAGGCGAGGACCTCCCGTGCGTGATGGACGCCGTCCTGTTCGTACTCGACCAGGACGAGACCGTCGTCGAGGTCCAGCCGGCGGCGGTAGCCGCGGAACGCGCCGCCGCCGAAGTCCAGCCGCAGCCGGGGGAGCGGCAGGTTGGTGCCGAACGTCGTCGGCCGGCCGAGCAGGTGCTCCTCGGCCAGCCGCTGGGCTTCGGCCGGCCGGCCTTCGAACAGCAGCCGCCGCACGGCCGGCAACGCGCCGAGCGCGGTGGGGCTCACGTCGGTGGCCGAGGGCGCCCCCGACCACGCGGTCGACTCCGACAGCCGGACGCTCTCGGCGTCCACGCCCCCGTAGACCATGCCGCCGAGCCGGCCGTTGCCGATCGGCAACGCGTCGAACCAGCGCTCGGCGGGACGGTCGTAGCACAGAACGGTGGAAGACATCGGACTCCTCATGCCAGCTGATCGCGAAGCCACGGCAACTGGACCGGCGCCTGGAACGTCCCGCCGCCCTCGTGCCGGTTGTACGGCCAGACCTGCATCCGCTTCGGCCCCGCGTAGTGGTTGTAGGCGGCGAAGACCGTGGAAGGCGGGCACACGTCGTCCATGAGGCCGACCGAGTACAACGCCGGCGCGGTGGCCCTGGCGGCGAAGTTCACGCCGTCGAAGTAGCTCAAAGTGTGGAAGACCTGCTCGATGCGGTCCCGGTTGGCCGCGCAGAAGACCGACAGCTCCTGGTACGGGTACGAGTCGGTGATCTCGGTGGCCCGCCGGAAATGGGTCAGGAACGGCACGTCGATCAGCGCGGCCCGGACCTGGGGGTGCAGGCCGGCCACCGCCTGCGCGATGCCGCCGCCCTGGCTCGCGCCGGCCACCACGATGCGTCCTGGGTCCACGGCGGGCAGGGTGGCCGCCAGGTCCACCGCCCGCACCGCGTCGGTGAACAGCCGGCGGTAGTAGTACTGCTCGGGGTCGAGCACGCCGCGGGTCATCAGGCCGGAATGGTGTGGGGTGCTGTCGCCGGGCAGGTCGGAGGTGTCCCCGTCGCCCTGGCCGCGGGAGTCCACCACGAGGACGGCGTAGCCGGCGGCCGGCCACAACAGCCATTCGTGCGGACGCCCGCGCCCGCCGCCGTACCCGATGAACTGAACGACGCAGGGCAGCGGCCGGTCGCCGATGGCGGGCTCGATGAGCCAGGCGGCCACCCGCCGGCCGTCGTGGCCGCTGAACCGTACGTCGAAGGCGCGCACCCCGGGCAGCAGCGCGTCGTACGGCGTCACCTCGGCCGCCAGGTCGTGCTCGCGGGCGGCGGTGAGCGTGCGGGACCAGAAGGCGTCGAAGTCGTCCGGCTGGTCGAGGGCCGGGCGATAGTCGCGCAGCTGGTCGAGGGGAAGGTCGAACATGGCCATGGGTCAGTCCTCGATGCGGATGAGCTGGACGAGGGCGCTGGCGTGGTCGCCCTCGGGCAGGGAGAGGGGAAGGCCGGACCGCAGCAGGACGGCTCCGGAGTAGGTGGCGCCGGTGTCCGGATCCCGGTAGGTGGCGCAGGGGTCGAGCGCGGTCAGCCTCAGCGGGGCGGGCTGATGGCCGTACGGGCGCGACGGGCACCAGGCGAGCAGCACGAACCGGTCCTCGTAGGCGTATCCCACCGCCGTCAGGGCGCCATCCCCGGTGAGCCGGTACGCCGTGCCGTGCTGGACCGCCGGCCGGATGCGCTTGTAGGTGGCGATCAGCTCGGCGGCCTCCTTGAGCTCGTCCTCGGTCCACGTGGTGAGGTCGCCGCCGACACCCAGCGCCCCGGCCATGGCGACGTGGAACCGGAAGCGCAGCGGGGTCTCCCTGGCGGTGGCCACGTTCGGGCTGTCGGTCACCCACGCGCCCATGACCTGGGCCGGGAAGAGCTGGCTGAAGCCGTGCTGGATGGCGATCCGGTCGACGGGGTCGGTGTTGTCCGAGGTCCAGATCTGGTCGGTGCGGGCGAGGATGCCCAGATCGGCGCGCCCGCCGCCGCCGGAGCACGCCTCGATGCGCAGACCGGGGTGATCGGTGTGCAGCCGATCCATGATCTCGTAGACCGACCGCGTGTGCTCGATCCACAACCGGTCGGGGTCGGCGTGGCCGGGCCAGCCGGCCTCGGTGAACGGCCGGTTGGCGTCCCATTTGAGAAAGTCGATGTCGTGCTCCGTCACCAGCCGGTCGAGCCAGGCGTGGGCCCAGGCGGCGGTGTCCTGCCGGGCGAGGTTGAGCACGAGCTGGTTCCGCAGCTCGGTACGTCCGCGGTTGGGCATGTGAAGAACCCAGTCCGGATGCGCCCGGTAGAGGTCGCTGTCGGGGTTGACCATCTCCGGCTCGACCCACAGCCCGAATCGCATGCCGAGCTTGTGCACCTCGGCGGAGAGCGGCCGCAGGCCATGGGGGAAGCGGTCCGGGTTGGGCGTCCAGTCGCCGAGGCCGGCGTGCTCGCCGACCCGGCCGCCGAACCAGCCGTCGTCCACCACGAACAGCTCGACGCCGAGCCGCGCCGCCCGCGCGGCCAGCGCCATCTGGCCCGCCTCGTCGACGTCGAAACCCGTCGCCTCCCACGAGTTGTAGAGCACCGGCCGCAGCTCCCCGGGGTGCCGGAGCACGTGCCGGGCGACGTATGCGTGCCAGGCCCGGCTGGCCGCTCCGAACCCGCCGGTGGTGAACAGGCCGGAGAAGACCGGCGTGCTGAGGGTCTCGCCGGGCGCGAGCGACCAGGTGAGCCCCTCGTGACCGTGACCGCCGGTCCACGTCGTGCGGCCGGCCGGGTCGCGGTGCAGGGTGATCCGCCAGCTGCCGCTCCAGGCCAGCGCGGTGCTCCACACCTCGCCGTGCGCCTCGCCGGCCGTGCCGTCGTCGAAGGCCAGCCAGGGGTTGGCGTGGTGGCTGGTCATGCCGCGCCGGCTGGTGAAGACCGTCTCGGCGGTGGCGACCTCGGACCGGCGCAGCCGGAACTCGCTGTTCCAGCCGCCGACCAGGTGGCTCACCCGGTAGCCGCTCCGGCACGGCAGGGTCCACGCCGCGCTGTCGCAGCGCTGCACCGTGATCGGGAGGTGGTCGTCGCGGTTCTCGACGGTGGTCCACCGCTCGATCACGTCGCTGTCCTCGTGCACCCGGTAGTGCAGGGTGAGTCGCAGCGGGTAGTGCCGGTCGTCCAGGTGGATGCTCAGACAACCGTCATCGGCGTCGTGGCCGGCGTAGCGCCACTCGACGCCGCGCGTGCCGTCGGCGAAGCGCACCTGGAGGCCGGGCGGCCCGAAGCGGGCGCCGCCCTCCACGGCCAGCTCCTCCGCTCCGCCCACAGCGTCGAAGCTGCTGCCCGCCGCCGGGGTGCGCTCGGCCAGCTCCAGAACCTGCGCCATGGTCAGGTCCGCACCCCAGTGCACGTGCCGCACGGCGTCGTCCTCGTCGATCCGGACGGCGTACGACGTGGACGGGGTACGCAGCAGCCACAGGCGACGGCGGGGCTCGTACAGCAGAGGGGGCATCTGGTTCCTCGGTGGTGATCATGGGAGCATGGGCGGGGAGTGCAGCGAGCGTAGGTCCGCGCTCGCGGCCAAATCAATACTTGACGAAGGAAATTATTGAGCCTAGATTTCGGTCATGTTTCCTGAGGCTGACGCCGTCGCGCCCGCAGTCACGGCGGTGTTCACCACCGTGCTGACCGAGGGCCCGCTGAGCCGTGTCGCCCTCGCCCGCCGGCTCGGCCTGTCCTCCGCGGCCGTCACCAAGGCGGCGCGTCCGCTCATCGAGATGGGCTACCTGGAGGAGCTGGCCGCGACCGAACGGACCGGGCCGGGCGCCGGGCGTCCGGCCAGCCCGCTGGCGATCCGGGCCGACCGTGAGTTCTTCGTGGGCGTGAAGATCACCGGTGACGAGCTGATCGGCGTGGTCTGCGACCTTCGCGCCGAGGTCCGCACCGCGGCCCACCGGCGGCTGTCGGCGCCCGACGTCGACTACGTCCTCACCGAGCTGGGCGAACTCGTCGACGAACTGCTCGACCGTCCCGGCTCGCTCGACACTCCCGGCGGCTACCGGGCCCGCACCCGCAGGCTCGGGCTGGCCGTCTCCGGCGACGTCGACCGCTCCACCGGTCTGGTGCGGTACTCGCCGTTCCTGCGCTGGCACGACCTGCCCCTGCGCGAACGGGCGGAGAAGCTCACCGGCCTCACCGTCACCGTGGAGAACGACGTGAAGGCGCTGACCACCGCCGAGCACTGGTTCGGCGAGGGCATCGGCGCCGAGTCGTTCGCCCTCGTGACCGTCGGCGCGGGCATAGGCTGCGGCCTGGTCGTCGGCGGCCGCCTCGTCTCCGGCTCGCACGGCGTGGCCGGCGAGATCGGCCACATCGGCATCGACGTGAACGGCCCGGCCTGCCACTGCGGGAGCCGCGGGTGTGTCGAGGCCATCGCCGGCGCCGACGCCATCGTCCGGCAGGCCAGGGCGGCCGCCGGCCGGCCCGAGCTGACCTTCGAGGACGCGGTGGCGCTGGCCCGCGACGGCGACGCCCCGGTCGGCGCCGTCTTCGCCCGGGCCGGCGACGCGATCGGCTCCGGCATCGCCGCGGTCGCGAACCTGGTCGGCCCGGCCCGGATCGTGGTCTCCGGTGAGGGTCTGGCGGCCTACGACCTGTTCGAGCCGCACATCCGGGCCGGCTTCCAGCGCCAGGCGTTCGGCACCGCCGCCGACTGCCCGCTCTCTATCCGCCCCCTGCCGTTCGAGGAGTGGGCGCGCGGGGCGGCCACCGTCAGCATCCAGGCTCTCGTGGCCTCCTGATGTTCATGAGCACCTCCGGTCGGGGTCTCACCCGGGCGCGCGGCGGATTGACAAGGATGCTGTAGCACATACCATCCCCTCCATGGCCGCGCTTCCCCAGCTCCCCGCACCGGTGACCCTCGGCGACCAGGCGTACGCCGCGATCCGTGAGGCCATCGTCACCGGCTCGCTGAGGCGGGGGGAGAAGGTCACCGAGCGCGGGCTGGCCGAGTCGCTCAACATCAGCGCGACCCCCGTCCGCGAGGCGCTGCGCCGGCTGGAGCAGGACCGCCTGGTGGAGCGGACGGGTCCCCGGTCGGTCCGCATCGCCGAGTTCGGCAAGGACGAGCTGCGCGAGTTCACCATGATCGAGGACGTGCTCCGGGCGCTCGCCGCCCGGCTGGCCGCGGAGAAGTCGACGGCGGCCCAGCGGCGCGCGATGGCCGGCTGCCTCGACGAGGCGGACGCGCTGCGTGCCGAGATGCGCCAGGTCGCCCCGGGCGGCGAGCGGGAGCTGGAGCTGGTGGGCGAGATCCAGGAGCTCATGCGGCGTTTCCACCTGCTCGTGGACGAGGCCAGTGGCAACGCGACGCTGGTCCAGATGTTGCGCACCGTCGACGCCTTCGGCTCGGTGGAGCGACGCGACAGCGCGCTGTCCCAGGCGCGTGGCGAGCATCGGGGGAGTCTCGATGAGCGCTACGGGCAGCACCGGGCCATCTTCGCGGCCATCGCCGCCGGTGACGGGGATCGGGCCGAGGAGCTGATGAGGTCGCACAGTCACGACTCGAACGTCTCCCGGATCGCCGGCCGTTTCCTCGACTGACGGAGGCTCGGCAGGGTCACTCGGGACCGTTGCTGTGGGCTGCTTGCTATAGCACATAGAACGCTACGCTCCTAGGACGGTCCTGGCAGGGGACGGCTTCCCCTGTCTTCCACCCGATCCGCAGCATGCACACGAAGGAGCGACTCGTTGACAACTTCTGACGCGCCCGCACCGACGCACCCCGGGCGCAGCCGCCGCCCGGTGATTCTCACGACGGTGCTCCCCACCGTCCTCACCGCTGTGCTCGCCGGCCCGCTCGGGGCCACGCCCGCCGCCCACGCCGACGCGACCGTCATGAAACCGAAGCCCACAGCGGCCACGAAACCCAAGCCCGCGGCCTGCCCGTCCGGCCTGGCGGCCAAGGCGAAGTGCTACACCGGCCGGGACGCCCACGGCGCCTACTACACGATGGCCGTCCCGAAGCGCTGGAACGGCTCCCTCGTCGTGCACGCCCACGGCGGCCCCGACACCTCCTACGACGCCTCCACCCCGACAGAGGACCTCGCGCGCTGGGCGGTGATGGTCGACCAGGGATACGCCTGGGCCGCCTCCTCCTACCGGCGCGGCGGCTACGGGGTCAGGATGGCCGCCGCCGACACCGAGAACGTGCGCCGCCTGTTCGTGGCGCGCTTCGGCCGGCCCTCCCGCACGTACCTGCACGGCCAGTCCTGGGGCGGCAACGTCGCGGCCAAGGTCGCCGAGACCTACGGCACCAAGCGCGGCGCGTACCACGGGATGCTGCTGACCAGCGGCAACCTGAGCGGTGGCTCGCGCGGCTACGACCACCGCGTGGACCTGCGGGTGGTCTACCAGTACTACTGCCGCAACCTCCCCCGCCCGACGGAGCGGCAGTACCCGCTGTGGCAGGGGCTTCCCGCCGGCTCCACCCTGGCCCCCGACGCGATCCACGCCCGCCTGCAGGAATGCACCGGCATCGACTCCGACGACCGGACCGCGCGGCAGCAGCGCAACCTCGACGACATTCTCGCCGTCACCCGCATCCAGGAAAAGTCCCTGAAAACGGATCTGCTGTACGCGACCTACCTGTTCCAGGACATCGTGTTCAAGCGGCTCGACGGCCGTAACCCGTTCGGCAACCGAGGCGTGCGCTACACCGGCTCCCACGACGACAAGGCGCTCAACGCGGGCGTGGCCCGATTCTCGCCCGACCCTGCCGCGCGCCGCGACCTGTCCTACGACAGCGACCTCACCGGCCGGGTGAGCATCCCGGTCCTGTCCCTGCACGCGATCAACGACCCGCAGGTCTTCGTCGAGCAGCGGCCTACCGCGCCACGCTCAGGGCCGCCGGTCGCGACGGGCGGCTCGTCCAGACGTTCACGACGGAGTCCGAGCACGGCGAACTGAGCGACTCCGAGTACGCCGCCTCCATCGCCGCGCTCGACGGGGGGGCGCGTACCGGCCGGAAGCCGGCCCCGGACGTGATCGCCCGTTCCTGCGACGGCTTCGAACGTACGTACGACAGCGGATGCTTCTACGACGTGACGTTCCGCCCCGCGGCGTTCGCCACCAAGGTGCGGCCCCGGCCCGGCGGCCTGCGCTGGCCCGCGATGACCGCCGCGCAGGAGCGCGCCTGGAGCCGGATCGACGGCGTGGGCATCGCGCCCTGACAGAGGGTTGCTCGATCAGACCGCGCATCTGCTTTTGCTACAGCATATGGTGTCGGGGTGGCGGTTGATCCCTGGGATGGCGTCGCGGTCACCAGCCGGGGGCGAGGCGCTCAAGGCCGTGGGCGCGGTCGATGTGGCGGCCGCCGCGCCGTCGGTGCTCGTCGGTGCGCTCGGCCCGGCGATGCTGCGGGTGGCCGGTGAGCTGGCCGACGGCACCATCACGACCTGGGCCACCGCGTCCGCGCTCGTGCCGGGCGTGGGTGGCCGAGAACTTCGGGATGGTCGGGCAAGCGCCCATCTACCGCGCCATGCTCGACCGCGGTCACGCGGCGGGCCCCCAGGACGCGGTGGTCGTCGGCGATGAGACCGCGGTCGAGCGCCAGATCCGCCGGTTGTTCGACGCCGGCGCGACCGAGCTCGTGGCGTTGTCTCTCGGTTCGGAAGAGGAACAGGCCAGGACCACCGCGCTCCTGGCCGACCTGGCCGGATAGACCGCCGGCTCAACGAATGCGAAGCCGCCCGGCCTCTCACTCTCCGCGCGGGTCGAGAACAATCTATCGAGGATCTCCCGTCCGTAAGCAGTGGTCGATGTCGGGATACATAGGCTGAGGGAAATATGCCCTTTTTGGGCGGGTTGGCGGAGGTGGGGCAGGAGGGGCGCCGGTGGTAGGCAGCGACGACATGGAAGAAGACTGGGCGAGGTACGGGTTCAGCGCGGAACTCGTCAAAGCCCTGTTCCACGGTCTGCGCGTAGGCCTGTACGTGGTCAGTCACACGGGGAAGATCCTCCTGGTCAATCCGTACGCCGAGGAGCTGCTCGGCTTTCCCGCACGGCAGCTGATCGGGGCGGAACCCCACGACCTGTTGCACAGGAACGCCGACGGGAGCCGGATCCCCCGGGAGGACTGCCAGATCCTGGCCGCGTTCGCCGAGGGGGTGTACATCCGCAGCGAGGAGGCGTGGTTCATCCGAGGGTCAGGGGGGTTGATTCCGCTGGGTGTGATGGCGGCCCCGCTTTCGCTGGGTGACAAGGGCATGGGTTCGGTGGTCCTGTTCTACGACCTGTCGCGGCACAAGGCCGTGGAACACGATCAGGCGATCGCCCTGGCGGCGCTGGAGAAGCTGACCGACAGGTTGTCGCTGACCGCCGAGACCAGCATCGTTCTGGCGTCCACCTTGAACGTGGACGAGGCGCTGCGACGGCTGTCCCGTCTGGTGGTGCCCCAGCTGGCCGACTGGGCGACGATCGACCTGCTCGGCCCCGGCGGCGGGGTGAACCGGGTGGTGGTCGTCGTCACGCAGAACGGGAGCGGTGTCGAGCGCGAGCAATGGGAAGGGCCGCTTCCGGCGTTTCCGGACGGTTCCAAGGCGCCGATGGCGGAGGTGCTGCGCGGCGGCCCCGCACTGCTGTTCGGCCAGGACGATCTGGCCGGATGGAAGGACTCCGGAGCGTGCGAGGTCCAGCGGTGGTGGCCGTACCTGGAGCTGGGCGCCCAGTCGATCATCATCGCGCCGCTGCGCGCCCCACGCCGGGTGCTGGGTGCGCTCACCCTGGGCAGGTACGAGACCTCCGTGGCGTACGACTCGGCCGATCTCTCCCTCATCAGCGACATCGCCAGCCGGGCCGGGCTCGCCGTCGACAACGCGGACCTGTTCGAGGAACAACGCCGATTCGCCTCCTCCGCGTCTCACGAGCTCAGAACGCCACTCACCGCTCTTCGCACCCGGCTCGACGAAGCGATGCTCTACCCCGCCGAGGTCGACCCGCTCGAGACCATCAGGGAGGCGAGGGCGGTCACCGATCGCCTGGAGTCGATCGTCAACGACCTGCTGGTGTCGGCCCGGCTCAGTGCCGGAGAGCCGGACGCGTACGAGCTGATCGACGTCCACACACTGGTGGTGAGAGAGGCGGCGGCCATGGCGGATGGCGTGCCGGTCCACGTTGACGCGGACCGGGACGTGAACGTTCTGGGCAGCCGGATCCAGCTGATTCGCGTCATCGACAACCTCTTGGTCAACGCCCGGCGGCACGCGGACGAGAAGGTCGAGGTCACCGTGGGACGCAAGGAGGATTCCGCTGTCATCACCGTGTGCGACGACGGTGCCGGAATCGCGCCGCGGGACCGAGAGCGCGTCTTCGAGCGCTTCGCCCGGCTGGACGAGGGCCGGCGCAGGGAACCGGGAGGAACCGGGCTCGGCTTGGCCATCTCACGCGACATCGCCCACGCCCACAACGGAACCCTCACGATCGAAGATTCACCGCGCGGTGCCCGGTTCGTCCTCCGGCTCCCCCTGGCGGACAGCCGTTCGTGAACGTGTCCTGTCGATGAGGACGACCCCACCAGCCGCCCCATGACAGCGGCTGGAAGGTGTCGCGCGTGCCGTCCCCGCAGCGGTCGGCCTCAAGGGCCGGGACGGGTCACGCGTCGTCGGTGCGCGGCGCGTCCATGTGGGTGACGAGGTTGATGCCGCCGTCGACGTTGATCACCTCACCGGTGACGAAGGGGGTCTTGGTGAGCGCCAGGACCACCGCCGCGACGTCGGACGGCTGCCCGAGCCGGCCCAGCGGTGTGATCGCCGCGGTGCGCGCCGCCCGCGCGGCGAGGCTGCCCGCGGTCAGCCGGGTCTGGAGCGGCCCAGGGGCGATCGCGTTCACCCGGACGTCCGGACCCACGGCCTTGGCCAGCAGCCTCGTCAGCTGGTCGAGCGCGGCCTTGCTGACGGAGTAGGGGATCGAGCTGCCGAGGGGGCGCGAGCCGCCCACCGAGCTGATGTTGATGATCTGGCCGCCGGGCTCCATGGCCTTCACGGCGGCGACGGAGACCTGCCACGTCCCGACGACGTTGACGCCGAGGATCCGGTGCCAGTCGTCGGCCGTGACCGCGTCCAGGTCGGCGTGAGGGACGGCACGCGACACCCCGGCGTTGTTCACCAGCAGGTCGAGCCGGCCGTGCCGCTGCACGGCCGTCTCCACCAGGCGCACGGCGTCGGAGGGGTCGGCGATGTCGGCCTGGACGTAGCTCGCCCCCGGCAGCTCGGCCGCGAGCTTCTCACCGGCCTCGACCGAGGTGGCCGAGTTCACCACGACGGTGAAGCCGTCGCCCGCGAGCCCGCGGGCGATCCCTTCTCCGATCCCGGAGCTCGAACCCGTCACGATGGCGACACGTGGCGCGCTCATCGGGCGGCTCCCTCGGCGACGGGCGCCTTCACCGCGTTCACGAGAGCCCGGCTTCCGCCGGCGAGGATCGAGGTGTCGTTGCTGACCACCACGTAGTCGTAGCCCCGGGCCATTGCGGCCCGGGCCTGGTCACTCGTGGCGGACGCGGTGCCGATGGGAACGCCTGCCGAGGCGGCGGCCGACAGCGCGGACGTGATGAGCCGGTCCACCTCGTCGCTTCCCGCCGCGACGCCCATCGACATCGACAGGTCGGCCGGCCCGACGAACGCGGCGCCGATGCCGTCGAGGGCCAGGATCTCGCCCGCGTTCTTCATCGCCGCCTCGCTTTCGAGCTGGACGACGCACAGGGCCTGCTCGTTGCCGTACGCGAGGTACTCCGCCCGTGGCAGCAGCCCCCAGCGCCCCGCTCGGCTGGTGCCGCCGGAGCCGCGGTCGCCGCGCGGCGGGAAGCAGGTGGCCCGCACGACCGCCCGGGCCTGCTCGACCGTGTCGACGTGCGGCACGAGCACACCGGCCGCGCCGGCGTCCAGGACCCGCTGGATCACGCTGAGGCCATGGTCGGGCACCCTGACGAGCGGGTCCACCCCGAGGGCGCGGGCCATCGCGATGTGGGCCGAGGCGGCGCCCAGGTCCAGTGTCGTGTGCTCCAGGTCGATGACCACGAAGTCGAAGCCCGCGTAGGCCATGATCTCGACACTCTCGGGGCTGGACAGCTTGATCCAGGTCCCGAGCGTGCCGCCGTTGATTCCGTTGCGTACAGGTGGCACGGCTCAGACCTCACTGGTGGTGTCGGGGGTGGAGGTCCAGAAGACCAGCCATTTGCCGAGCTGCACGACGACCGCGTGCAGGGCGATGCCGACGGCCGACAGCACGACGATCACCGCGAAGGTCCTGGCCACGTCCAGGGTGAAGTTGGTCGCCTGGATCAGGTAGCCCAGACCTTCCGAGCTGCCCACGAACTCCGCGACCACGGCGCCGGTCACGGACAGGATGACGGCGACCTCCAGCCCCGCGAAGATGTGCGGAAGCGCCGACGGGATCTGCAGGTGCCGCATGACCTGCATGCGGGACGCGCCGAAGGACCGGAGCATCTCGACCTGCTCGTAGGCGGCGGACCGGAATCCCAGGACGGCGTTGATGAGGAGGGGGAAGAACGCGATCAGGGCGACGGTCAGCACCTTCGAGCTGATCCCGATGCCGAACCAGACGATCAGCAGCGGCGCCATGGCGACCTTCGGGATGGTCTGGGTCAGGATGAGCAGCGGGAAGAGCACGCGCTCCACCGTCCGGAACTGGGTGATGAGCACCGCGGAGACCAGCGCCGAGCCGACCGCGATGCCGAACCCGATCAGGATCTCCTTCAGGGTGACCAGTGAGTGGGTCACCAGGCTGCCGTCCTGGAAGCCGGCGACCAGGGACTCGGCGACCGCCGTGGGCGCGGGGACGAGGATGTTGGAGACGTCGAACAGGTCCACGACGACCTGCCAGACCACCAGCAGCCCGATGAACACCAGCACGCTGTAAGTGATCTCCGGTACTCGGCGGCGCCGGGATCGGACCGGGGTGTCCGAGCTCGCGGGCGCCTCCACCGCCACGGTCTCGCCGTCCGGGACGGCCGGTGCCCCTTGGTCGGCCGCGTGGCGCTTGGTGTGGGTGGACATCAGGTCTCCTAGTGGGCGCTGTGCTCGGAGTCGAGCAGCTTGCGGATCTTCAGCACGATCTCTCCGAACTCGGGCGTGTTGATGTTCTCGAGCCGTCGCGGCCGAGGGAGCGCGACCTCGACGACGTCCGCCAACCGGCCGGGTCGCGGCGTCATGACCACGACGCGGTCGGCGAGGAGCACCGCCTCGGGGATGCTGTGCGTCACGAACAGCACGGTCTTGCGGTCCTGGTCCCAGATCTTCAGCAGGTCCAGTCCCATCTGGTCGCGGGTCATCGCGTCGAGGGCGCCGAACGGCTCGTCCATGAGCAGGATGCGCGGGTCGTGCATTAAGGCGCGGCCGATCCCGACCCGCTGCTGCATCCCGCCGGACAGCTCGTTGGGGTAGCGGTCGCCGAACTCCTCCAGGCCGAGCATCACCAGCAGCTCGTCGGCCTTCTCCTGGGTCGCGGCGTCCCGGGCGCGGTGCAGGTCCGGCGACGTCAGCAGGTTCTTGCGCACGGTACGCCATGGCAACAGCAGCGGCTGCTGGAAGACCATCCCGAGCTGGTTGCGGTGGGTGTCCTCAGAAGCCCCGAAGGCGACCTGGCCGGAGGTCTGGCGGGACAGGCCCATGATGATCCGCAGCAGCGTGCTCTTGCCGCAGCCGCTGGGGCCGACGATGGAGATGAACTCACCGGCTCGGACGCTGAGGGAGACGTCGTCGAGAGCCTGGACGGTCCCGCCGGACTTCGTCTGGTAGAGCATGGACACCGAGTCCAGGCGGATCACGTAGTCGGTGTCGGTACTGGTCGGCATGTCTGTCATTCCTCACCTGGTTCGAGCGCAGGCTGCCCGCGCCTCGGTTGTCGTGCGGGCAGCGATCAGTCGGTCCCCTCGGGCCACGTGCCGCCCATCTCCTTGGTCAGTCGCTTGCAGACGGCCTTCAACGCCGTGGCCTCCCGGGAGTCCAGCGCCTCCGGCAACATCCGCTCGGTGCCGACGGCCGCGATCGTGGCGCAGATCCCGGTCGCCGCGAACACCGGCGCCGCGACCACGCAGATGCCGCGGTGGTTGACGTAGCTGCTCATGCCGGCCTGCCGGATCGCCTCGATACGACGGCGAGTCTCGGTGCGCTGGGGCTCGGGGAGGCTGCCGGTGAGCCGGTCGGCGTGGAACTGGTCGGGCAGGAAGGCCAGGAAGACCTTGGCCTGCGAGGAGTCCAGGGCGAGCTGCGAGCCCACGCGCACCGTCACCAGGGTGGGATGCTCGGCCTCCTCCACCAGCGAGACCACCGGGCCGGAGGTGCCCCACAGCGACAGCACGGTGCTGACCTTGATCTCGAGCGCGAGCTCGCGCATGTGGGCCGGCGCCTTCTGCATGATGCGCTGCTGTCCCAGCATGAAGCTGCCGAGCTGCAGGATCGACCGTCCTGGACGGACGAAGGCGGAGTCCTCCACGCGCTCGAGCAGGCCGGAGCTGATCATCGAGCTGAAGTAGCGGTGCACCGTGGTCCGGTTCAGACCGAGCCGGCGGGTGGTCTCCGCGACGGAGAGCTCCGGAGTCTCCGGACCGAACAGCCCGAGGATCTGCGCGGTCCGGCTCACCGCCTGGATGTCCTGCTCGCGAGCAGTCTCCGGCTTGTCGTCCTGGCGCTCCGTCATCGGCCCTCACTGTCCGTCATCGGCCCTCACTGTCCATAAATAGAGCACGTTGGTTCGCAGTACGGACAGAGGGTAAGCGTGGCCTGCGTCTCACTGCAAGGTTTTCCTGGGGATTCGTGGAAGCGTTTTGCTGAATGCCTGCTATTGACAGACCGGATAGCGAACTCTCAGTCTGTAATGCGAACAGTGATGAGAGCACCGTCGGCGCCTGGAGACTTCATGACTCAGACCCCCGCCATCGTCAAGCTGCTGAATGGCTGCGTTGACCTGCACTGCCATTCCGGCCCCAACCCGTTCCCTCGACGCATCGACCACGCCGAGGCCGGCAAGGACGGCGAGCGGCTCGGCATGCGGGGCGTGCTGGTGAAGTCCCACCACCACAACACCGTCATGGACCTGCTCTCGATGAGCGACCGGCTGGCGAAGATCAGCACCCCGGTCTTCGGCGGCATCACCCTGAACAGCATGGTCGGCGGCATCAACCCGCAGGCGGTGGCCATGTCACTGCGCATGGGGGGCAAGGCCGTGTGGTTTCCGACGTTCTCGGCCGGTCGGCACATCGAGTGCCATCCGGAGGGCGTCGGCTTCCCCACGGCGACCGTCGAGGTGCCGTCGTCCCGGGTCGACATCCACCAGGAGGACGGTGAGCTCATCCCTGAGGTCTACGAGGTGCTCGACCTGGTGAAGGAGAGCGGCGCGATGGTGACCGGCGGTCACATGGAGACCGAGTCGATCACCCAGCTCTTCGCCGCGGCCAAGGACAAGGGTGTCACCCGGATGCTGCTCAACCATCCCGACTACGTCATCGGCGCTGACGAGGCGAAGTGTCGTGAGCTCGTCGGCTACGGAGCGTTCATCGAGCACGAGACCGGCTTCTACGACCCCGAGGGGACCAAGAAGTGGGACCCGAAGGTCCTCCTGGACTGGATCGAGAGGATCGGCCCTGAGCACACCGTGGTCGCCTCCGACCTCGGTCAGAAGGATCGGCCGCTGCCGGTGGACTCCTACATCCGCGTCGCGACCGCGCTGCTGGACCTCGGCCTGGACGAGAGGTCGCTGCGGCAGATCTTCTGCGACAACCCGGCCTTCCTGCTCGGCCTGGACGACTGAGCCCGGCGTCCTGCCCCCGGCCAGAAAGACAACCACACCCCCTACGACTGATGAGGACAGACGATGACCACCCTGGCCACCCCGCCCGACGCGGAGTTCTCCTACCTCGGTACGGGCGATCCCGACGAGACGACCCCTGGCGGTTCGTCGACGTGGTACTTCCGCGGGCACAACTTCGTGCTCGCCTACACGACGCTGGTCGCCGGCGACGTGCTGGAGCGGAGTGATCAGCCGGACGAGTACGTCCTGATCCTCCCCTACGAGGAGTGCAGCGTCGAGGTCCGCGCGTCGCGGGAGGCCGAGCGGGTCTCGGGCAAGGCGGTGGTGATGGTCCCGCCGGGCGGCAGCGCGATCGTCGGCGTCGCCGACTGCACCGTCGTGCGGCTGTTCAGCTCCCGGTCCACCGACCTGATGGACAAGGCGCGCAACCGCGATTCGTACGCGCAGCCGCACCCGAACACCAAGCCGTTCGAGCCGTGGCCCGACCCGAAGGAGGGATATCGCATCCGGGCCTACCGGCTGGCCGACCTGGAGGTGACGCAGGACGCCATCCGCCCGGGCCAGATCGTGCGGTGCAGCACCTTCATGATCAACTTCCTGGCGCCCAGGATCGGCCCGCGTGACCCGAACACCCTTTCTCCGCACGACCACGACGACTTCGAGCAGTGCTCGCTCGCCGTGGAGGGGGAGTACGTCCACCACCTGCGCACCCCGTGGTCCAAGCGTCGCACCGAGTGGCGCGACGACCGGCACCTGCGGTGCGGCAGTCCTTCGGTGGCCGTGATCCCTCCGCCCATGATCCACACCAGTGAAGCTGTTGGTTCGGGGACCAACCAGCTGATCGACATCTTCTGCCCGCCGCGTCTGGACTTCTCCCTGACGCCGGGCCGGGTGCTCAACGAAGACACCTACCCACTCCCCAACCAGTAAGAGGGCGGTTCCGTCGTGAAGACCAGACGAGCCATGAAAGTCGCGAGTGGTACGCTCGCCATCCTGTGCGCGACCGCGCTGCTGAGCGCGTGCGGTTCCGACAGCGAACCCGAGGCAGCCTCGGCCAAGTCCGGCGGGCTGACGCCGGTGTCGTTCGCGATGGCGTCCCCGAGCTGGAACGCCGGCTACGCGGTCATGGCCGTCGTGGAGGCCGAGGGCTTCTACGAACAGGAGGGTCTGAAGGTCACGACCAACCTGTTCCCCTCGGCCACGCAGGCAGCGCAGCAGGTCGCCGGCGGCGGAGCCGACCTCGGCCTCATGACGGTCGAGCCCGTGGCCATCGGGCACGACAAGGACCTGGACCTGGCCTACTTCAGCTCGTACTGGGCGAAGTGGATCTACAGCCTCCAGGTGCCGGACGGTTCGGCCGTGAAGAGCATCGCCGACCTGAAGGGCAAGAAGATCGGCGTCTCCGCGGTCGCGAGCTCCGGCGCGACGTTCGCCAGGACCGCGATCAAGCTCAACGGGATGGGCGAGAACGATGCCACCCTGGTGCCGATCGGCGCCGGCGCCCAGCAGATCAACGCCATCAAGAGCGGCCAGGTCGATGTGCTGGCGCTCTGGGACATCCAGTACCAGATCGTCAAGAACGCCGGCGTCACCCTGACGCCGCTTCCGGTCAAGGAGACGGCGGACGCGTGGGGCGGCGGCTTCGCGGCGACCAGGAAGAACCTCGAGGCCAAGAAGGACGTCCTCGAACGGTTCGGTCGTGCGGTGGCGAAGGCGTTCGTCTTCGCCAAAGCCAACCCCGAGGCCGCGATCCGCGACCTGTGGAAGCTCCACCCGGAGACCCGCGGGTCGGAACCGGAGGAGAAGGCGCTGGCTGACGGGGTCAAGGTCCTCCAGGTCCGCCTGGAAGGACAGGGCTTCGACGACAAGAGCCTGGGCCGGATCGACGAGGCCGCGTTCACCCGTTCGCTCGACTTCATGGCCTCGGCCGGACTGATCAAGAAGTTCCCGGCGAAGGAGGTCTACACCGACGCGATGTTCAAGGCGTTCAACGACTTCTCCTACGACGACGTCATCAAGCAAGCAGAAAGCGCCGGCTGAATGCGGTTGGGGGTCGCGCTCGACCTGAGCTCCCAGGAGCCGGTCCGCCCGCAGGTGGATCGCGCGGTCACGATGCTCGCCCGCGCGGAGCGGCACGGTTTCGGCTCCGCGTGGGTGGGCGAGAGCTATCACGCGGCCGCTCAGCCGTTCCACCTCCCGTCCGTCCTGATGGTCCTGGGACATCTGGCCGGACGGACGTCCCTGGCGCTGGGATCGGCGGTGCTGCTCCTGCGGGCGTACAGTCCGGAGAAGCTGGCCTACGAGGCCGCGCTGCTCGACCAGCTCTGCGGCGGGAAGCTCACCCTCGGCCTCGGGCTCGGCAGCCCGGAGGTCGCCCGGCGGGCCGGGCTGCCCGCGTCGGGTCCGGCGGGCGCGGCCTTCGACGCCACGCTGAAGCTGCTGCGCGACGCCTGGTCCGCCGGCGCGAGTACCGATGCGCCGGTGGCGATCCCGCCGCCGGTGCGGCGCGGCGGGCCGCGGATCCTGGTGGGCGGCAAGGTGGCCGCCTCGGCCCGCCGGGCCGCGACGCTCGCCGACGGCTTCTACGGCGCGACGAACTACTGCGACGACCTGCTGATCAAGCAGGCGGCCGCTTACTGGTCCCATCGCGGCGGACGGCCGGGCGGGAGCGGGGGAGTGGTCGCCACCACCCGGTTCTGCGTCGTCCACGAGGACGCCGCCACCGCCCGCGAGCTCGCCGCGCGCCACCTGAAGGCCGCGACCGACTACTACACCGAGCGGGGCTCATGGATGGGTGCGGACGGCCCTGCCGAGCTCGAGCTCCCCATGGTGGGCACCCCCGACGAGATCGACGCGACGCTCGCCCGGTACGTCCGGGCGGGGGTCACGTCCGTCCAGCTGCGGGTCGCCCCGTTCGGCACGCCGCCGGAGGTCGCCCGCCACACGCTCGACCTCGTCGGGCGGCACGTCCTTCCGCACTGGCACGACACGACGACTTCCGACGCGATCACAAGCTCGGATGGGGAATGATCGACGATGACGAGACGGCTCAAGAGCTTGACCGGCCTGTTCGCAGGCATCCTCCTGGTGACCACGCTGAGCGCGTGCGGTTCTGAGGGGAGCGACTCGGCGGGCGGCGGCGGCCTCGACACCGTCACGTTCGCCCTGAGCGCGCCCAGCTGGAACGCCGGCTACACCACCCTGGTGGTCCCCGAGGCCGAGGGCTACTTCAAGGAGGAAGGGCTCGACGTCAAGGTCAACCTGTTCCCCTCCGGCACGCAGTCGGCGCAGCAACTGGCCGCCGGCGGCGCCGACATCGGACTGATGACCGGCGAGCCGGTCGCGATCGGTCACGCCAAGAACCTGGGCCTGGTCTACTTCGCGTCGTACTACCCGCACTGGATCTACAGCCTGGCGCTGCCCCAGGGCTCGGCCGTGAAGAGCGTCGCGGACCTGAAGGGCAAGAAGATCGGGGTGACCGCGGTGGCCAGCTCGGGCGGGACGTTCGCCAGGACCGCCATCAAGCTCAACGGGATGGGCGAGAACGCGGCCGCCCTGGTGCCGATCGGGGCCGGCGCCCAGCAGATCAACGCCATCAAGAGCGGCCAGGTCGACGCGCTGGCCCTCTGGGACACCCAGTACGCGATCGTCGAGGACGCGGGGATCGCGCTCACCCCGCTGCCGGTGCCCCAGACCGCCGGCATCTGGGGCGGCGGGTTCGCCGCGACGCGGAAGACGATCGACGAGAAGAAGGACGTCCTGGAGCGGTTCGGCCGCGCCATCGCGAAGGGCTTCGCGTTCGCCCAGGCCAACCCCGAGGCCGCGATCCGAGACCTGTGGAAGCTCCACCCGGAGACCAGGGGCAGCGGACCGGAGAAGGACGCGATGGCGTCCCAGGTCAAGATCCTCCAGGTCCGGCTGGCCGACCAGGGGGTCGAGGACAAGAACTGGGGCCGGATCGATCCGAAGGCGGCGACCGGGATGGTCGAGTTCATGGCCTCCGCCGGGCTCGTGGACAAGGCGTTCCCGGCCACGGAGATCTACACGAGCGACTTTCTCAAGGCCATCAACGACTTCTCCTACGACGACATCCGCAAGCAAGCGAAGGACGCCTCCTAGAGATGGGGCAGGAAGTGGAGACGCTCCGATGAGCAGCTCATTCGTGTACGCGTCGGTCCGGACCCCGTTCGGCCGGTTCAACGGAGCCCTGGCCGACACGAGGACCGACGATCTGGCCGCGACCGCGCTGAAGGGACTTCTCGACCGCTCGCCGAGCCTGGATCCCTGCCTGGTCGATGACGTGTTCTGGGGCAACGCCAACGGTGCCGGCGAGGACAATCGCAACGTCGGCCGGATGGCCGTGCTGCTGGCGGGCATGCCCGTCTCGGTGACCGCCACCACGGTGAACCGGCTCTGCGGCTCGTCGCTGGACGCCGCCATGATGGCCTCCCGCATGATCGAGGTCGGCGACGCGGAGATCGCGATCGCCGGAGGCGTGGAGTCGATGACGCGGGCGCCTTGGGTCCTGCCGAAGCCGTCGCGCCGGTTCCCGGCGGGCGACGTCACCGCCGTCTCCACGACGCTGGGCTGGCGCCTGGTGAACGAGCGGATGCCCGCCGAGTGGACGGTCTCGCTGGGCGAGTGCAACGAGCAGCTGCAGGAGAAGTTCTCGATCTCGCGCGAGCGGCAGGACGAGTTCGGCGCCCGCTCGCACCGCCTCGCGGCGGAGGCGTGGGCGAAGGGCTTCTACGACGACCTCGTCGTGCCCGTCCCCGGCGCCGACCTGGTCCAGGACGAGAGCATCCGGGCCGGCACCTCGCTCGAGGCGCTGGCGAAGCTGAAGCCGGCGTTCCGGCCCGACGGGACGATCACCGCCGGCAACTGCTCACCGCTGAACGACGGCGCGAGCGCGGTCCTGCTGGGCTCGGCGAGCGCTGCCGAGAGCATCGGCCGTGACCCGGTCGCGCGGATCGCCGGTCGCGGCTGGTCGGCGCTGGAGCCGCAGCAGTTCGGCTACGCCCCGGTCGAGGCCGCCAACGGCGCGCTCGCGCGGGCGGGCATCACCTGGGCGGACGTCGGCGCCGTCGAGCTGAACGAGGCGTTCGCCGTCCAGTCGATCGCCTGCGTCGACGCCTGGCTCAAGCTCGGGCTGCGGGACGCCGAGCTCGTCAACGCCAAGGGTGGGGCGATCGCCATCGGGCACCCGCTGGGCGCCTCGGGCGGGCGCGTCCTCGGGACCCTCGCGGCGCGGCTGGTGGAGTCCGGTGAACGATGGGGCCTGGCGGCCATCTGCATCGGTGTGGGTCAAGGATTGGCGGTCGTGCTGGAGAACGTGGCATGACGCTGCTCTGCACCTCCGTCGACGAGGCGGTCAGCGGCATCGCCGACGGCTCGACGGTGCTGGTCGGCGGCTTCGGCACGACCGGCATGCCGTTCGACCTGATCTACGCGTTGATCCGGCAGGGAGCGCGCGACCTCACCGTCGTGTCGAACAACGCGGGCAACGGGGACACCGGGCTCGCGGCGCTGCTCGCGGCCGGGCGGGTGCGGAAGGTCGTGTGCTCGTTCCCCCGGCAGACGGACTCCTGGGTCTTCGAGGAGCTGTACCGCGGCGGGAAGATCGAGCTCGAGGTCGTGCCGCAGGGGAACCTGGCCGAGCGCATGCGCGCCGCCGGAGCCGGGATCGGCGGGTTCTACACCCGCACCGGAGCCGGGACCCTCCTCGCGGAGGGAAAGGAGACCCGCGAGATCGACGGCCGGACGTACGTCCTCGAACTGCCCATCGCCGCCGACGTCGCGCTCATCAAGGCCCACACCGCGGACACCCTCGGGAACCTCGTCTACCGCAAGACGGCACGCAACTTCAATCCCGTCATGGCGACGGCCGCGACGACCACCGTCGTGCAGGTGAAGCACGTCGTCGAGCTGGGAGCGCTGGATCCCGAGGCCGTGGTCACCCCGGGCATCTACGTCGACCGGATCGTGCGGGTGGCGTCATGAGCATGGTGTCTTCGAGCATCGCCGAGCACACCGGCCGCGGCCCGCTCGGACGGGACGAGATGGCGCAGGTGCTCGCGCGCGACATTCCCTCCGGCGCGTACGTCAACCTCGGTATCGGCCAGCCCACCACCGTCGGCGACCACCTCCCCCCGGAGGAGGGGGTCATCCTGCACACCGAGAACGGCATGCTCGGCATGGGGCCGGCGGCGACGGGCGACGAGATCGATCCCGACCTGATCAACGCCGGCAAGTTCCCGGTGACCGAGCTGCCCGGCGCCGCGTACTTCCACCACGCCGACTCGTTCGCCATGATGCGCGGCGGCCACCTCGATCTGTGCGTCCTCGGCGCCTACCAGGTCTCGGCGGCGGGGGATCTGGCCAACTGGCACACCGGCGAGCCCGGCGCGATCCCGGCGGTCGGCGGGGCGATGGACCTCGCCGTGGGCGCCAAGCAGGTCTTCGTGCTGATGTCGCTGTTCACCAGGAAGGGCGAGCCGAAGCTCGTCAGGGAGTGCACGTATCCGCTCACCGCGCTGCGCTGCGTGAACCGGATCTATACCGACGTCGCCATATTCGAGATCACCGGAGAGGACCAGGTCCTCGTCCGGGAGACGTGGGGGATCTCGTTCGACGAGCTCCGCTCGCGCCTCGACGTCCCGCTCGCCGCGGCGACACCATGAGGAGGTTGGAGAGCGACATGTCCACCAGGCACCAGTTCTACATCGGGGGTGCGTGGGTCGATCCGGCCACGCCGCGGACCCTGGGCGTCCTCGACCCCGCGACCGAGGAGACGTTCGCGGAGATCAGCCTCGGGACGGCCGAGGACGTCGACCGCGCGGTGGCGGCGGCGCGCGCGGCCTTCGTCACGTACGCGCAGGTCAGCGTGGAGCAGCGGCTGGAGTACCTTGAGCGGATCATCGCCGGCTTCCGGGCCCGGCTGCCCGAGATCGCCGAGACGATGACGCGCGAGATGGGGGCGCCGATCACGTTCTCGACGCAACGCCAGGCCACGGTGGCGCTGTTCCACTTCGAGGAGGCGGCCCGCGTGCTCGCGGACTACCGCTTCGAGGAGGAGATGGGCGCCGGGATCGTGCGGCGCGAGCCGATCGGCGTCTGCGGTCTCATCACGCCGTGGAACTGGCCGCTGAACCAGGTCGCGTCGAAGGTGGCCCCTGCCCTCGCCACGGGATGCACCGTGGTGCTCAAGCCGAGCGAGATCGCGCCGCTCAGCGCCATGGTGCTGGCCGAGGTCATCCACGACGCCGGGCTGCCGCCCGGCGTGTTCAACCTCGTCAACGGTGACGGTCCCACGGTCGGCGAGGCCATCGCCGCGCACCCCGGCATCGACCTGGTCTCACTCACCGGCTCGACCGGCGCCGGCATCAGGGTCTCCAAGCTCGCCGCCGACACGGTGAAGCGCGTCGCGCTGGAGCTCGGCGGCAAGTCGGCCAACATCATCCTGCCCGACGCCGACCTCGCGTCCGCGGTCGTCGCCGGGGTGCACGCGTGCTACACCAACGGCGGCCAGAACTGTCAGTCGCCCACGCGGATGCTCGTGCACCGCTCGCAGCGCGACGAGGCGTACGCCGCCGCGCGACAGGCGGTCGAGGAGGTCCGTCTCGGGGATCCGTTCGATCCGTCGACCACGATGGGGCCCGTGGTGAGCCAGGCTCAGCTGGAGAAGGTCACCGCGCTCGTGCAGTCGGGGATCGACGAGGGCGCGACGCTCGTGGCCGGCGGCCCTGAGCGCCCCGACGGGCTCGACAAGGGGTTCTACGTCCGCCCGACCGTGTTCGGCGACGTCACGCCGCGGATGCGGATCGCGCGCGAGGAGATCTTCGGCCCCGTGCTGTCGATCCTGCTCTACGAGAGCGAGGACGAGGCCGTCGAGATCGCGAACGACACGCCGTACGGGCTGGCGGGCTTCGTGCAGTCGAAGGACCCCGACCGCGCCCGCAGGGTCGCCAACCGCATCCGTGCGGGCCGCGTCTACCTCAACGGCGCTCCGTTCGACCGCAGCCTGCCGTTCGGCGGCTACAAGCAGTCAGGGAACGGACGAGAGTTCGGGCGGTTCGGCTTCGAGGAGTACCTCGAGGTCAAGGCCGTGCTCGGCTATCCGGGAGGACAGCATGTCTGACCACAGCGAGCGGCTGGCGGCCCTCCTGGACCGCGAGGAGCTCTTCGACCTGGTGCGGCGGGAACGCTTCGCCCGCGACCAGCGGCTCTTCGACGTGATGCGTGACTGCTTCCACGACGACGCCTACGTCAGGACCACGTGGTACGACGGACGCGGCGGCGAGGCCTACGTCGAGGCGACGAAGAAGTGGATGGCGCGGACCGGCAACAGCAAGCACTGGGTCTTCCCCGCCTACGCGCGGGTCGAGGGCGACCGGGCGACCGTCGAGAGCCCGGCGAAGATCTTCAACCGGACCACGGTGGAGGGAGTGGAGGTCGACTTCCACGCCTACTGCCGGTTCTTCTCCCGTGCAGTCCGGGAGGACGGGCGGTGGAAGCTGATGAGCTTCGAGGTCCTGCTGGAGCGTGACGAGCTGCGCCCCGTGTACGCGGGTGAGGCGCTCCCGGTGGACGTGGCCCAGCTCGCCGAGCTTCGGCCGTCCTACCGGTTCCTCACCTGGATCCAGTCGACCCGCGGCGTGAAGGTGAGCCAGGACCTGCTCGGCGACGACCGGCGGGCCGAGCTCGACGCGTTCCACCAGGGGGAGACCGCCTGGCTCAGCGGCAAGGGATAGGCAAGGGATAGTGGTCGGCGCGCCGCGGGCGTCGGCGTGCGAGAGCGGCGCGGTTCGAGGGTGATCTTTGCTGACTTTCTCTGACATCGTCAGTACAGTTGTCGCACCGATGCGCAGAGCCACCCCTCGACCCCCATCAGGAGCGCCCGGATGTGTGCGATCCGCCACCGGGCCGACACCGGGCCGTTGATCCCGTGTTGCTGGGCGCCGCAGTGCCGAAGACGCCTTCCACCCCCCCAACAGAAGACCCGCAGGAGGTAGAGCCGTGAGCTCTGGCAAGAAGATCTGGTCATCGGCCTTACTCGCCGCAGCCATGCTGACGGTCACCGCGGCCTGCGGCGGCGGCGAGAGCGGCGGAGGCGGGATCAAGCTGCGCTTCTCCTACTGGGGTGGCGACGCGCGCCAGAAGATGACCGACGCGGCGATCGCGAAGTTCGAGGCGAAGAACCCGGGCATCGATGTCGAGGCCGAGGTCTCCGACTTCCCCAGCTACTACGAAAGGCTGTCCACGCAGGTGGCGGGCAGGGACGCGCCCGACGTCATGACCCTGGAGATCCGTGGCCTGCGTGAGTACGCCGAACGCGGCACGCTGGCCGAGCTGGCCTCCAAGGTCGACACCTCCGAGATCGACGCCAAGGTGCTGGCCACCGGCGTCGTCGACGGCAAGCAGTACGCCATCCCCTCCGGCGTCAACGCCTACTCCATGGTGCTCAATCCGGCCCTGGTCGAGGGCGCCAAGGCCGCACTGCCCGACGACGCCTCGTGGACCTGGAAGGACTTCGTCGAGCTGAGCTCCAAGGTCACCGCCGGCAGCGGCGGCAAGGTCACGGGCACGCAGCTGAACTGGAACCCCGCGTACCTGCAGATCTACGCCGCGCAGAAGGGTGAGAAGTTCTACGACGGCAACAAGCTCGGCGTGTCCCAGCAGACGATCAAGGACTGGATGGCCATCGCGCAGGACCTGATCAAGACGAAGGGCTCACCCGGCGCCGCCAAGAGCTCCGAACTGTACGACATCGGCATCGAACAGACGCTGATCGGCACCAACACCGGCGCGTCGATGATGATGTGGAGCAACGTGCTCGGCGCGGCCGCCAAGGCCTCGGGCCAGAATCTCGAACTGCTGCGGATGCCGAAGGCCGAGGGCGCCACGACCGGCGGCATGTTCCTGCAGCCGGCCATGCTCTACACCGCCTCCTCCAAATCGGAGCACCCGGCCGAGGCGGCGAAGTTCATCGACTTCATGGTCAACTCCAGCGAGGCCGGTGAGATCGTCCTCAGCGACCGCGGCCTGCCGGCCAACTCCAAGGTGCTGGCGGCGATCAGTGCCAAGCTGCCGCCCGCGGACCAGAAGACGATGGCGTTCGTGAACGAGATCCGTGACGAGCTGACCGATCCGCCCGCCGCCCCGCCGAGGGGCTCCAGTGCGATGGAGGACGTCATCAGGCGCTACGGCGAAGAGGTCGTCTTCGGCCGGATGAGCCCCGACGAGGCGGCGCAGAAACTCATCACCGAGGCCAACGCCCTGCTCGCGGGCTGAGTGCCACGCCGGTCTTCTCAGCGGCGGCCGCCCGGCGAAGGACGAATGGGGCCTACAGGCTGTCGTCCCGGGCGGCGCGGCGGCGCTCGGTGAGCCGCCGGGCCTTGGCCGTGTTGCCGCAGTCGGCCATGCGGCACCAGCGGCGGGAGCCGTTGCGGCTCTGGTCGAGGAACAGCCACCCGCAGCCGCCCTCGTGTGTGGGGCAGCGGCGTACCCGGGTCAGGTCGGCCGTCCGCAGAACGTCGAGTGCGGCCTCGGCGACCCGGTCGGGTATCAGCATGGCGGGTATCGTGCCGTAGGTGAGCCGCACCTGCGGCGGGTCGCCTCGGTCGAGCACCAGTGCGGCTCTGGCGGCTGCCCCGGCCCAGCGCTCGTGCAGTGCGACCAGCGCGGCCCCGGCCGCGATCGGGTCCCCCTCGGCCGGGCCGCTCGCGTCGCCCGCCGGCCCGCCGTCGGAGGGCCGGATCATGGCGAGCACCACGACGTGCAGCCCTTCCCGGATGTCCCGTACCGCGGCCAGTCCCGCCTGCGCCGAAGCGGGATCGTCGCGCCACGCCCGGTCGGCCCGATCGCGCTCCGCGTCGCTGATCAGGCCTGCCCTGGCCGTCCAGCGCAGCAACGCGGAGGTGTCGGACAGGGAGTCGTGGGGCGGCCCGCCGTCGAGCGGTGTCCCTCGTTCGAGCGTGTTGACCAGATCGAGCGCGGGGTGCCCGCCGACCAGGGGGAGGTGTCCCACGTCGAGTGACATGCCGTTGAGGCTACCACTCAAGTCGGCCAAGGGGGTTGCACGGTTCGGCGCGTTGGGCATCGGATCACATGACCCGGGCGCTCTCGGGCAGGGGGTCGCCTGTCGTGGCCGACGTGATCCTCCGTCGGCTGGACACGACCGGTTCGGCCAGCACAATGGCGAACGCCACCAGGCTGAGCAGCGCCCCGGCCAGTGCCGTGCTGCGCACGCCAGGACCTGGCAGGAGCACGCTGCCGAGGAACGCGCCCGCGGTGATTCCCACATTGAACGCCGTGGAGGTAGCGGCGCTCGCCATGACGGACTCGCCCGGCGCGTACACGAGCACCCGCGACCCCAGTACGGCGGTCAGGCCCGCGAGCGTGAAACCGGACAAGGAGATCGCGATGACGGCCCCGACCGGGGAGGCGCCGAACGCGTACTGCCCGGCGAGCGCCAGCGTCTGCAGGCCGATGAGCCCCGTCATGGTGATCCAGCCGTGGCGGTCGACGAGATAGCCCACCACGAACACCCCGGCCAGGCCCGCGATTCCGCGTGCCAGCAGCAGCGGGCCGATCGATGACTCGGTGAAGCCGCTGACGTCGATCAGGTACGGGCTGATGTAGGTGAACGCCGCGAACGCGCCGGTGACCGCGACCGCCGTCGTGGCGACGATCGACAGGTACCGGCCGCGGTCGGGCGCGCTGCCGCGGTCGGCCGCGCCCTGCCCGGCGGGCGCGTCGGGCAGGACGGCCGCGATCGTGGCGAGGACGAGCAGGGCCAGGCCGCTGAGCGCGAGGAACGCGACCCGCCAGTTGGTCTGCTGGCCGAGCCACGTGCCGGCCGGGATGCCGGTCAGCGCGGCGCTGGAGGCGCCGGCGTACAGGATGGACAGGGCCCGGCCGCGCACCTCGGCCCGGAAGAGGCCGGCGGCGGCCGGCGTCACGATGGCCCAGAACAGCGCCTGGCTCAGCGCGGTCACCATCCGGGCGCCCATGAGCAGCCAGTAGTTTCCCGCCATGGCCGACAGGCAGGTCGCCACGACGAAGATGCCCAACAGGACGCACAGCAGCCGCCGCCGGGGCAGCCGGCGAGTCAGCCGCGCGAGCGGCAGGGACACCAGCACGATGATCAGGCCGTATCCGGTGACCAGGAGCCCGACCGCGGACGGGCTGGTGCCGAGATCCTGGGCGATCTGGGGGAGCAGGCCGATGGGTAGCGACTCGGTGGTCACGTAGATGAACACGGCCAGGGTCAGGGCGGTCAGTGCGACGATCGCCGACTTGCTTCCGAAGCGTTCTTGCACGCGGTCTCCTCAGCCGGTTCACCATCGTTTGGCATGACGAAGGTAGCTTTCTGTGGTCGAAACGCAGGGATCTACTGTTCAACCACAGAGTAGACATGTGTCTGCTACCAGTCAATGCGCTTTAGGCGGTACGACGACGGTATCCGGCTGACATGGGTGGGGTCGTGATCCTCAGTGGGCGCGTCGGTTCAGGAGCGGGCGCAGGGCCTTCTCGTACGCGTTGGCGTACGTCATCATTCCGAGGTCGCTCGGGTGCGAGCCGTCCACCAGCTCCTCAGGCCCGGGGAGCTCGTCGGCCGAGAGGTAGGAGAGACCTCCGACGCCGGAGCGGTGCAGGTTCTTGAAGGCCGTGCGCAGGGCGGTCGCGTTCTGGGCGTTGCGGGTGCGGCGGAACTCGACGAACTGGCCGTCCCCGTACCGGCGGTCCTCGACCATCAGGATGGGCGTGTCGGGGCGGGCCGCGCGCAGGATGCGGACGAAGGGTTCCGCGCGTTCGGAGATCTGCTGCGGGTTCATGTTGGGGGAGCTGTCGACCACGTAGACGGACGCGTCGAGCTCGGTGAGCAGGTGGGCGATCTCGGGCTCCATCCGCGCGTTGCCGGAGAAGCCCAGGTTGACGGTGGGGACGTCGAGCCGGCGGCCCAGGAGCGCGGTGATGGACATGCCGGGCCTGGACGCCACGCCGCCCTGCATGATCGAGCTGCCGTAGAAGACGACGGGTGGGGTGGTGCGCGGCGCGGCCCCGAGGAACCTGGCGCCGGCCTGGACGCCGATCTCCAGCCGCTGCGGGCTGTTGTACAGCGGCAGGTAGGCGGTGTAGAGGCGCTCTCCCGGGTCGACCGCGATGCCCATCTGCTGGTCGACGTTCTGCGCCGTCGGGTGGGTGTTGGCGAGCCAGGCGTCGTGTCCTTCCGGGGTGCGCGCGTACAGGTCCACGCCGCTGTGGCCGATGGCGGGCATGTGGTACATCGCGATGGTGGCCAGGCTGAGCCGGTAGCGGGCCCGGAAGATGGTCGAGTCGGTGACGAACCGGGTCAGGAGCCCCGAGGAGTTGCGGCCGCGCACCCAGACTTCGGGGGTCACGACGCCTTCGGCCTTGGCCGGGAGCCGGTCGTAGTAGGCCGCCGTGCCGGACCAGCCCTTGCCCTCGACGCCCCAGCGCGAGACGTCGTACCAGGCGATGTCGGCCTCGATGCTGGGCGTCACCTCGGCGAACTCAGTGGGCCACTCGGCGGGCCGGTGCGGGGCGGCGGCGTGCGCCGGCGTCGATAACAGGCTGGGGACCGCGAGGGCGGCGCCGCCGGCGCCCGCGAGCCCGAAGAGATGACGTCGATTGACCAGGTGGTTGCCCATCGGTGCTCCCTTGTCGGAACGATGCTGTTCAGGGCTGAGGCCGGTCGGGGGCCGGTCGGGGCCAGTCGGGGGAAGGCGCGGTCGGGGCAGGGTGGTCAAGCGTCGGCCCTGATGCGACGATGATCGGACCCGGCCTGACGGTCGCGGCCAGCCGTGGGACGGAGGAGTGGCGGTGGCGTCGTCGCGCCCCGCCCTGGTTCACCGGAAGGTCATGATTCTTCGGTGACTGTAAGAGTTGGTATACAAGTCGTCAATACCAATCCGTGGCCGTGGCGTAAAATGCGGGAGAAGTGCGGCTGTCGCCATGAAGGGCCATAAGGGGTAGAAGGGGGTGGACGTGAGCGACGCGGACGCTCCTCGCGGGCGCAAGCACAACATGGTCCGCGAGCGGATCATGAGCCTGCTCGAAGACCTCAACGTGGGAGATCCGATCCCGCCGGAGCGAGTGCTCGAAGAGGACTGCGGCGTCTCCCGGCTCACGGTGCGGCGCGCCGTCGACGACCTGGTCAGGGACGGTCATCTCATCCGCAAGCAGGGCAGCGGCACCTACGTCGCGCGGCCCACGATCACCCAGTCGCCGACGGCGTCGTCGTTCTCGATGGGGCTGCGCCGGCGCGGCATCACGCCCTCGACCCGCGTCGTCGGCGTGGAGCGCTCCGACGCGGGCGTGCGCATGAGCTGGCGGCTGCAGATCGCGCCATCCGACATGATCGTCACCATCCGCCGGCTGCGGCTGGCCGACGGCGACCCGATCGCGCTCGCCACCACGACGCTCCCCGACGCGCTGGTGCCCGGCCTGCCCGCCGAGGAGCTGGAGGAGAAGTCCCTCTACCGGTTGCTCTCCGAGCGGTACGGCCTGAAGGTGACGGCGGGCACGCAGACCATCGAGCCGACGGTGCTCAGCCAGGAGGAGTCGGCCGTGCTGGACGCGCCGCCGTACTCTCCCGCGTTCCTGTTCAGGACCGCGACCCGCACGTCGGACGGCGTCGCGATCGAGTTCACCCAGACGTTGTTCCGCGGCGACCGCTACATGATCACATCGGAGCTGGACCTGACGGCGACCCCTGAGGAGGACCTCGGACACCCCCGTGGAGTGACACACTCCCTGGGCTGATTGGTCTACAAGAGGTATTGACACCTCGCGTCACAGATAACACCATTTCGTGCATTGTGACCTTGCGTCCCTTCCTGGGGGCGCATCGATCCGAAGGCGGTCACTCATGCACAAGTCCCTGTTACGAGTCGCCGCAGGCGCGCTCTCTCTCGCACTCCTCATGTCCGGGTCGGCCTGCGGATCCGGCGGCGGCGACGACGCCGCGTCCGGTGGCACGGTGACCTGGTACACGCCGATGCCGGAGGAGCCCGCCCGGCGGCTGGCCGAGGCGTTCCAGGCCGAGTCGGGCATCGAGGTCGAGGTGCTGCGGCAGAGCGCCGGCGAGCTGCTGGCGCGGCTGAAGGCCGAGGCCGGCCGGCCGGCGGCCGACGTGATCGGCCTGGCCAGCGGGGACGCGGGACCGCTCGCCAAGGAGAAGCTGATCCGGTCGTTCAAGCCCGCGGCCGACGGCATCGACAAGCGGTTCGTCGACCCCCAGGGTTACTGGCACGCCAACGAGCTCATCCTGATGACCGTCGGCGTCAACGCCGACCGGTGGAAGGAGGAGACCGGCGGCGTCCCGCTCCCGACGACGTGGGACGAACTGCTGCGCCCCGACCTCAAGGGCCAGCTCGTCATGCCGAATCCGACGCTGTCCGGCACCGGGTACACGTTCGTGGCGACGCAGATCTTCCGCCACGGCGACGAGGCGGGCGCGTGGAAGTTCCTCGACGAGTTCCACAAGCTGATCGGCCAGTACACCGACAGCGGAGGAGCGCCGTCGCAGCTCGTCGCCACCGGCGAGTACGCCGCCGGCGTCTCCTTCGCCCACGACCTGCTCAACGTGCGCGGGGCCGGATTCCCCATCGAGCTCGTCTACCCCAAGCCCACCGGCGTCGTCATCTCCGGCAACGCGCTCGTCGAGAAGTCGCCGAACCCCCAGGGCGGCGAGAAGCTCGTCCAGTGGCTCCAGGGCAAGAAGGCGTCCCAGATGATCGTCGACCTCGTCCACTCCTACCCCGTGCGGAGCGACGTGGACCTGCCCGACGGCGCGCAGGGCCTCGCCGAGCTCGACCTGGTCGACTACGACCCGGTGCGGGCGGGCGAGATGCGCGACGCGGTGTCCAAGGAGTTCGCCAAGCGGTACGGGGTCTGATGCCCGTGCCCTCGACGACCCTCACGGGTGATACGCGCTCGGGGCAGGCGGCCCGGCCGGACTGGCAGAGGCGCAGCCGCAGACGCCGGCTGGCCGACCGGATCACGGTGGGCACGCTCGTCGCCTACGTCGCCGGCCTGCTCCTCCTGCTCGTCCTCGTGCCGACGGTGGCCATGCTGTTCGAGCCCGACGGCGAGGCATGGAGCAGGCTGGCCGAGCCGCGCGTGGCGACGGCCGCGAAGAACACCGCCGTCATCGGCGTGGCCTCGACGCTGAGCGCCACCGTGGTCGGCTTCCTGTTCGCCTACGCCCTCAGCCGGCCCGACATCAAGGGCCGGGCCGTGCTGCGGGTGATGGCCCTGCTCCCGCTGATCTCGCCGCCGTTCGTCGTCGGCCTGGCGGTGCTGCTGCTGTTCGGGCGGCGCGGCCTGATCACCCACGAGCTGCTCGGTCTGGACATCAGCCTGCTCGGCCTCGGCGGGCTCTGGCTCGTCCAGACGCTCGCCTTCTTCCCCATGGCCACGCTGACCCTGCTGCCGACGCTGAAGAACATCGGCTCCACCCTGGAGTGGGCCAGCAGGGACCTCGGCTGGACCTGGTTCCAGACCTTCCGCCGGGTCACGCTGCCACTGGCGTTCCCCACGATCCTGAACGCGTTGCTGCTCGTCGGCATGTTCGTCATCACCGACTTCGGCAACCCCGTCCTCATCGGCGCCGGGTACCAGGTGCTCTCGGTCGAGGCGTACGTGCAGGCGGTGGGCCGGCAGGACTTCGGGATGGCGGCGGTGCTGTGCGTGCTGCTGTTCGTACCGACGCTGATCCTCTTCCTGATCCAGCGCCGCGTCCTCGCGCGGCGCTCCGCCGTCACCGTGTCGGGGAAGACGGGCAGCCTGCCGCCCGCGCCGCTGCCCGCGGCCGTGCGGCGCGGGCTCCTCACCGTCCTCGGCCTGGTCAGCGTCCTGATGATCCTCATCTACGGGAGCATCCTGGCCGGCTCGTTCACCCGGGCGTGGGGCGCGGACTGGAGCCTCACGCTGGACCACTGGCAGACGGCGCTCCTGCGCGGTGACGACATCCGCAACTCCGCGCTGTTCTCCGCCACGGCGGCGATCATCACGACGATCAGCACGCTGGTCGCCGCGTACGTCGTGCACCGCACACGGGTCTTCGGCCGCGGCGTGATGGACGGGCTCGCGGTGCTGCCGTCGGCCATCCCCGGGACGATGATCGGCATCTCGTGGCTGCTCACCTTCAACCAGCCTCCCATCGCTCTGACCGGCACCGCGCTGATCCTGGTGCTGGTCATGGTCGTACGGGCGATCCCGGTCGGCTACCGCACCGCCGTCACCACCATCAACCAGATCAGCCCGTCGATCGACGAGGCCGCCACCGACCTCGGCGCCTCGCGCGCCCGGGTCATCGTCCAGATCATGTTCCCCCTGCTGGGCGGCGCGTTCACCACGTCGCTCGTGTTCGGGTTCCTCCACGCGATCAACACGCTGAGTGCCGTGATCTTCCTGACCTCGCCGGGTATCGGCCTGGGCGCGCCCACCATCGTCAACCTCGCCGAGTTCGGCCAGTGGGGCGCCGCGACCGGCGTCGCGGCCGGCCTGATGGTGGTCAGCTTCGCCGGGCTCGCCGTCGCGAAGCTCGCCCTCGGCTCCCGGCTGCGGCTCTACGACCTGTGACACCTGGAGATTTCATGATCGAACTGAAGTCGTTGTGCAAGTCGTTCGACGGGGTGCCGGCCGTTCGCGACCTCGACCTCGTCGTCGGCCGCGGCGAGTTCCTCTGCCTCCTCGGCTCCAGCGGATGCGGCAAGAGCACCACGTTGCGGATGATCGCCGGGTTCGTCCGGCCGGACAGCGGGAGCGTGCTCATCGACGGCGTGGACGTGTCAGGCTACGGGCCCGACGCGCGGCCGACGTCCATGGTGTTCCAGGACTACGCGATCTTCCCGCACCTCACCGTCGCGGAGAACATCGAGTTCGGGCTGAAGGCGCAGAAGCTGCCCAAGGACGAGCGGGCCCGCCGTACCGGGGAGGCGCTGGAGCTGGTCGGCCTCACGGGCCTCGGCGGCCGGCGGCCGAACGAGCTGTCCGGCGGGCAGCAGCAGCGCGTCGCCGTCGCCCGGTCGCTGGCGATCCGGCCGTCGGTGCTGCTCATGGACGAGCCGCTGTCCAACCTCGACGCGAAGACCCGCATCCAGCTGCGCACCCAGCTGCGCGAGATCCAGCGCGACACCGGGACGACGATCGTCTACGTCACCCACGACCAGGAGGAGGCGCTGGCCCTGGGCGACCGGATCGCCGTCATGAAGGACGGCTCGCTCGAACAGCTCGGCAGCGGGCACGAGATCTACCTGGCCCCGTCCAACGGGTACGTCGCCGACTTCGTCGGGATCACGAACTGGCTGGCGGGGGAGTACGCCGGGGGGTCGGACGACTCGTGGGAGGTGAACGTCGCGGGAGCCGTGCTCCCCGCGACGCCCGCGAGCACATCGTCCCCCATGTCCCCCATGTCGCCCGGCTCGCCCGGCTCGCCGGTCGATGTGTCGGTACGCCCCGAGGACGTGACGCTCAGCTCGCTCAGCGAGGAGGAGGCCCCCGGCGCGGGCGCGCTGCGCGGCGTGATCCGCGACGTGCAGTTCCTGGGCCCGGTCGTCCGCATCTATGTCGAGGTCGGCGGCTCGGTGGTGATCGTGCACTCGGCCCAGAGCGACTGGTCGCCCGGCGCGAACGTCCGGCTGAGCATCGGCAAGGGCGCGGCGCGGGCGTTCCCCAGGGTCGAGGGCGCGTGGCGCCCACCGGAAGCCGCCGCCCGGCTCGCCGTCGCGGCGGCGGCGAGCTGACCGCATGGGCATCGCATCCGAAGAGGCGGACCTGCGCGACCTGCTCGTCGAGCGGAGCCTGTCCGGCGGCATCAGGACCGTCCGCCGGCAGTCACTGGCGTACGCGCACAAGCTGCTCAAAGGAGACCCCGACAACACCTTCGGCCTGGAGGACTGGTGTACCGCGTCCCTCGACGAGGTCGTGACCGCCGTCGAGGCCGGCATCGGCGACCGCATCACGGACGGCGACCCCGAGCTCGGGTACATCGCGCCCGAGCACACGCTGGCCGGCATCCTGGCCCACGCCGACGCCCTCGCCCCCTTCCTGCGGGGCGGCGGCGGCACGGTGCTGCTGGCGACCGGGCACCCGACCGGGCTGCTCGACCACTACGCCGACCTGGCGCGCGCGCTGCGGAACACGGGCAACAGGATCGTCCGCGTCCTCGACGACCACCGGCTCGACCGCGCCGTCGGGGCCCACGTCGCCGGCGAGACGGGGATCCGGTTCTTCGGCGGGGTCGCGTGCGCCTTCCACGACGAGGCGATCCTGCACACCCACCGGCCCGACTACATGGAGGCCATGATCGCCGGTGGTCCGCAGATCGATCTCGTGCTCGCCGACCACGGCATGGCGGGCGCGGCGATCGCGGCAGGCCTGCGCACGCTGTCGATCGCCGACGCCAACGACATCGCCCTGTTCCTGGCGCGCGCCAGGGGACGGCACGAGCACGTCCTGCCGATCGAGGACAACTTCACGCCCGCCGAGTTCGCGCCGGTGACCGCGTACATGCTCCGGCGCGCGGCCGGTATCGCTGTTTGAGGAGGATTCTGATGCGATGGAGTTTGTTGTCCACGGCGCTCGCCCTCGTCCTGACCGGCCCGGCGTACGCGGGAACACCGGCTCCCGCCGCCGCGGTCGTGCTCGATGGCCGCACCGAGACCTACCGGGAGACTCAGCCGGTCGCTCCTGGCGTCGAGCTGAGCACGGTCGAGCTGTACGGGCCCGACGGCGCCACCGGGGAGCCCGGCTGGCTGCAGACGTACCAGATGTCCGTCGACCTGAAGGCCGGCGCGCGGATCGGGCGGCTGTTCCCCGGCCAGGTCGCCGCGCGGCGGCCGCTGCTCGACATGGCACGCGAAGCGGGCGCCATCGCGGCGACGAACGCCGACTACTTCGACATCGCCGCCTCCGGCGCGCCCTGGGGCGTGGCCGTTCAGGACGGCGAGCTGCTGCAGTCGCCGCTGCCCAACACCAAGGCGACGCAGACGGACCAGACCGCGGTGATGTTCTCCGAGGACCAGGTCGGCGCCATCGGCGAGATCGTCTTCGAGGGCACCGTCAAGCTGCCCGGCAGGACCGTCCCGCTGGACGCGCTCAACAAGGCCGAGCTGCTCAAGGACCAGATCGGGATGTTCACCCCGGTCTGGGGCACCTACTGCCGCTGCCATCCGGTCAGGGGCGTCGCCCGGACCATCGAGGTGGTCGTGCGCGACGGCGTCGTGGCCGAGATGGTGGACGTCCCCCGCGAGGGCGCGCTCGCCGAAGGCACGTTCGTGCTGGTAGGACGCGAGGCCGGTGCCGACGCGCTGTCCGCGCTGCGGGTCGGCGACCCGGTCTCCGTGGATTATGCCGTACGGGCTCCCGGCGACATGAAGGTCAAGGCGGCCGTGAGCGGACGACAGCTCATCGTCGCGGACGGCAAGCCGCTCGAACTCCCGCCCGAGAACAACACGCCGGAGCCCAGGACCGCCGTCGGCTTCTCCGCAGACGGGACCAAGATGTGGCTGGTCGCGGTGGACGGCCGGCAGCCCGAGTTCTCCCGCGGTATCGGGCTGAACGAGCTGGCCGAGATGATGGCCGGCCTGGGCGCCCACAGCGCGCTCAACCTCGACGGCGGCGGCTCGACGACGCTCGTTGTACGCGAACCCGGCCAGAAGCAGGCAGACCTCGTCAACCGGCCGTCCGACGCGGCGGGCACCCGTCCCGTGCCGACCGGGCTGGCCCTGTTCCTGCCTGCCGGCAGTGGCAAGGCCAAGGGCTTCTGGGTGGACACGGCGACCGAACGCGACCGATTCCCCGGGCCTTCGGCCGCCGCGTCGTGGCGGACGGAGCGGGTCTTCCCCGGCCTCACCCGCCGGCTGACGGCGGCCGCGTACGACGAGACGTACGGTCCCGCCCAGCTGCCCCGCACGATCAAGCCGCAGTGGCGGATCAAGAACAGCCGCATCGGCCGCGTCGACCACTCCGGCGTCTTCCACGCGCTGTCGCCCGGTGAGACGACCGTGACGGCCAAGCACGGCAAGGCCACCGGAGACATCGACCTCACCGTGCTGGGCCGGCTGGCCCGCCTGGAGACCGGCACCCGCCGCATCAACCTGCTGACCAAGGGCGCCCAGGCAACCTTCGAGGTCAACGGCGCCGACTCCGCCGGTTACGCGGCCCCCATCGACCCCGCCGACGTCCACCTCACCTACGACAAGACAGCGCTGGCCGTGGCCGCGACCGGCACCGGCGCGTTCACCGTCACCGCCCGCGCTGCCGAGGGCGAGCACGTCGTCACGGTGTCCGCCGGCGGCGTGCGGACTGAGCTGGTGGTCGGCATCGGGACGTCCCAGGACGTCGTGGACACCTTCGACGACACCTCGAACTGGAACTTCTGGAGCCTGCGCGCCACCGGCACCGCCTCCTCCACCCCTGACGGCCACGCCGGGAACGGACTGAAGCTGGACTACGACTTCACCCAGAGCACGGAGACGCGCGGCGTCGGCATCTGGCCGTCCGCCAACCTTCTCCCGGTGGCCGGGCAGCCGACGGCGTTCAAGCTGTGGGTGAACTCCGAAGGCCACGACCAGCGGACCCGCCTGGAGGTCGTCGACCGCGACGGCACCCTGCACACGATCGAACCCGCCTTCATCACCGAGCCCGGCTGGCAGCAGATCACGTACGACGTGCCGGACGGGATGGCGTACCCGGTGAGCCTGCGCCGCATCTTCTTCAACGAGATCAACCCTGGCACCCGCTACACCGGCACTTTGGTCCTGGACGAACTGACCGCCGTAGCCGCCGGCTGACCGTCCGGGCGCGGTCCCCCTGGACCTCGACGTGGCCTTGTGCGGTCGGCTCGGAGCGCGGTGTCGGTGTTGCCACCGGTCCGTTTCTCCGAGCCGCCGTCCCGAACCCGCCGTGCGGGTGCTGCGTGTCGGCGACCGCCGCGGCTCAACCCAGGTAGAAGTCCCTGCGAGCAGCCACGAACGCCTCGATCGTCTGGGCGGGTACGCCCGTCACGCGTTCGACGTCGTCGGACGGGCCGTCATAGCGGTTATCCTCGTGCAGCCGGATCAAGATGGTGGCGAGGTGCTGTTCAACATGGGGCGGCAGCCCCGCTTCGGCGAGCACCTCCGCCCGCCACCGGTCCAGCGGCACATCCACATAGGACACCGGACGCTCCAACGCCCGTGAAAACTCCTCCGCCATCTCGGTCATGTCGACCATGCGTGGCGCGGCAAGCTCGTACGCGTGCCCGACGTGCGGAGCCGGGTCGCGGAGCACAGTGGTGATCACCCGGGCGACATCGTCCACGGCGACCGGTGCCGTGCGTCCGGCGCCGAATGGCAGCGCGATCGTGCCGGTCTCCCGGATCGACCGGGCGGCCAACGCGGTGAACAGCGGATTTTCCATGAACACCGTCGGCCGGATGTGCACCACTGGCAGGCCAGACCAATCGAATACCTGCTCAGCCAGCCAGTGCAGCCGCTGCTGATGCGACTCCGCCCCGCCGGCGCTGGTGGCGGTCATCTCCGACACCACCATCTGTGACATACCCACCAGAACGTCCAGCTCTCCACCTTCCCGCGCCACGGTGGCCACCACGGTCGCCGCCAGCAAATGGTCCGGTGACACGGGCATCGAGAAGTACATCCGCCCGACGCCCTCCAGCGCGGCCGCGACGTCCTCGGGCCGAGTCAGGTCCCCGACGACGACGTCCGCCCCGAGGGCACGCAACTCGGCCGCACGCTCGTCGTCACGGCGGACCATCGCCCGCACTGGCACGCCCTGCGCCCGCAACTGGTCGAGCACCGTGCGGCCTGTCCCACCTGCGCCGGCGATGAGAACAAGGTTCCCGGCAACCATCAGTCGCTCGCTCTCCTTCCGCCTGCTCGGCGCCCTCCGCATTCGGCGCGCGGGCCAATCGGCGTGCACCGCCTGCCACTCCGCGGCACCTTCGTCCCCGAACGGAAGAACGGTCCTGCATCGGCCATCTCAGTCATTTCAGGATGCCTACCCTCTGTAGTCACGGCGGTCGGCAAAGGCGATGACCGGAAAGGACAAGCCGTCTACACGGCCCTGGTGGCCCGGGTGGAGTTGCCCCGGTTCGGTAGACACATCAGGGCTTGCGACTACGCGGCAGCATAGTCGAGGTCTTGGGCGTTCTTGAGCATGTGTCGACGTTCGTATTCGGGTGCGCTGAGCTGGCCGTTGGCGGAATGGCGTCGGCGCTCGTCCTTCTCAGCGCTGGTCAGCCCGTCCTGGCGGCGGCCGTCATCCAGATCGGCATGGCGCACCCAGGTACGGATCGACTGCGCGGAGGGCTGGAACTCCTTGGCCAGCTCCTCCGGTGTCCGTCCCGCGCGCACCAGCCCCACCGTCTGCCGGCGAAACTCCGGCGGCTCGGCCACCTACTGGGGGCTGGCCATCCACACCCCCAGCAACGACCGCTACGAAGCCGCACCCTGGTTCACCGGCCCCCCAGCCCGTCAACCCCCGAGAGACTTCCGGGCCGGACCACTTAGGCATCCGTAAGAGCACGGCCCGCGGGTACCACAGCGGCGACGCTCTAATCCTGGCCTCAGGTTGATCGGGGACAATGAGCGGCTAAAGCATCGACCAGAGGGGGGCGGGCCGGCGTGCGGATCATGATCGCGGATGACGAGGCGGCCATCCGTGAGTCGCTGGAGCGGGTGCTCCAGGTCGAGGGTTACGACACCAGCACTGTCGCCAACGGTCTCGCTGTGCTCGACGGGGTCGGTGGCGACGCGCCGGATCTGCTGATCCTCGACGTGATGATGCCCCGCCTCGGGGGGTTGGAGACCTGCCGGCGGTTGCGGGCGGCGGGTCGGGACCTGCCGGTGCTGATGCTGACCGCCCGGGATCAGGTCTCCGACCGGGTCGCGGGGCTGGACGCGGGCGCCGACGACTATCTGCCCAAGCCGTTCGCCACGGAGGAGTTGCTGGCTCGGGTCCGGGCCCTGCTGCGCCGCCGCGCGCCGGGCGACGATGAGTCGCAGATCCTGACGTTCGCCGACGTCCGGGTCGATCCCGACAGGTTCGAGGCGTGGCGGGGCGGGCGGCCGCTCCGCCTGACCCGGACCGAGTTCTCCCTGTTGGAGATCCTCGTGCGCAACGCGACCCGGGTATTGACCCGAGATGCGCTGTTCGAGGCGATCTGGGGCTTCGACATGAGCGTCACCTCCAACAACCTCCAGGTGTACGTGAGCTACCTGCGCCGCAAGATGGAGGCCGAGGGTGAGCCGCGATTGATCTACACGCTGCGCGGCTTTGGGTACACGTTGCGGGAGACTCCTCCGTGAGCAGGCCCGCCGGCCGGGGTTCGCGCCGGCTGACCCGTTGGTGGCGCCGGCGGTCCCTGCGGACCAGGCTGACGGTGATCGCGGCGATAGCCATCGCGGTCAGCGTGTTCGTGGCCTTCCAGGTGGCCAGCGAGCTACTGGACGGGGAGCTGCAGGACACCGCGGAGGATCAGTTACGCGCCGACTCCCGCGTCCTGGCGACGAACGCGGAGCGCGCCGGTCTGGCGCAGGTCCAGCTACTGCCGTATCCCGGATCCGGTCGGCTGGTGCGGGTCATCCTGCCCGACGGCTCGATCCGGACGCCGGCCGGCCAGCCCGCGCTGCCCCCGGTCAGCGAGCACGCCGGGCGCGTGGCGCGGGGCGCGTCGGCCGACCTGATGGAGTCGGGCGACAGCGACGACGACGGCTACCTCATCTACACGCTGCGGGCGGGCGACGGCGCGGTCCAGGTGGCCCGCGTCGCCGACGACAGCCCGATCAACCGGTTCGGGTTGGGCATGCTGCTGATCGGGCTGCTCTGCGTGGTCAGCGGCGCCCTTGTCGGGCGGGCCGTGGCGCGGACCGGGCTGGCACCGATCGACCGGCTGACCGCCGCCGCGGTCCGTGTCGCGCGCACCCGGGATCTCGACGCCGACATCCCGGACGAGGGCGGTGGGGAGATCCGGCGGCTGATCCAGTCGATCAACGACATGCTCGCCGCGCTCCGGGACTCCCGGCGGGCCCAGCGGCTGCTCGCCGAGGACGCCGCCCACGAGCTCAAGACCCCGCTCACCAGCCTGCGCCTCAACATCGAGCTGCTGATCCGGCTCGATCGGCGCGGCACCCTGGACAGCGCACTGCCGGCGGAGAGCCGGACCCGGCTGCTCAACGATCTCGGCGCTCAGGTGGCCGAGTTGAGCACCCTTGTCGCCGAGCTGACCGACCTGGCGCGCGGTGACGTCAGCGACGAGAGCACCGAACTGCTCGACCTCGCCGACGTAGTGGTGGCCGCCGCGACCCAGGCGCGTTCCCGCGTGCCCGACATCGAGGTCGCGCTCGACGTGACCTCCGTGTGGGTGAGCGGGCGTCCCGCCGCGCTTCAACGGGCGGTGCTCAACCTCATCGACAACGCCGGCAAATGGTCCCCCGTGGACCAACCGGTCCAGGTCCGGCTCCGTGCCCAGGGCGCGTCGGCGGTGCTCGAGGTCGACGACGCCGGGCCGGGCATCGATGCCGCCGACGTACCGCGGGTGTTCGACCGGTTCTACCGTGCCGACAGCGCCCGGGCGTTGCCGGGATCCGGTCTGGGGCTGTCGATCGTGCAGCGGGTCGTCGACGCCCACGGCGGCCGGGCCACCGTCGCCCGCTCCCCACGCGGTGGCGCGCTGCTTCGGGTCGACCTTCCGGCCGCCCCGATCGCGCGGCTCACCGCCGGGGAGGACACCGCGGTGCGCTGAACCGCCCCGGCGGCGCGGCGCAGGAGCAAAGGGCGGCGACCGTCGGGTCCATGAAAGGATCCGGGACGGCCTGGGTCCCCGTCCCGGATCTCGTCCGTGCCGCCGCACTCACCGTTGCAGCGTGGGCTCCTCATCGTCCACGAGCGGCCGTTGACGGTCCGGCAGCTCCAGCAGGGCGTCGAGCAGGACGCCGAAGGCGACCAGGAGCCCGACCTCGATCGGCATCACCAGCGGAAGCGTGGCGAGGACCCGCGAACGCGCCGCCAGGACCAGGCCTGCCGAGGTGATATTGAGGCCCTGGCCGTCGAACGGCGCTCCGGAGAGAAGTACCGTGGTACTACCTCCCTCCCGAAGATGACGACCGCAGTACGACGAAACGGGACGGAATCGGGCCTAGCGTTCAGGGCTATGACGAAACCTGAGAGTCCACTTCGGAGGTTAGGGGCGGCCACCATGGCGCTGGCGACGGCGTTCGCTGTCGCCGCCTGCGGGTCGGACGCCGACAAGAGAGCGGCGCCCGCCGCAGCCGGCTCGCACGGCGCGCACGCGGGCAGGCCATCGGCTCCACCGCAGCCGCTGCGGGCCGGCGAGCGGTTCGTCAACCTGAAGATGGCCCAGGCCTACACGCCCGTGCCGCCGGAGGGCGGCACGGACGAGTACCGGTGCCAGGTGATCGATCCGGGCCTGAGCAAGGCGGCGTTCCTGACCGGAACCCAGGTCATGCCGGAGAACGTCCCCATCGCGCACCACGCCATCGTGTACGCGGTGCCGCCGGGCGGCGCTGCCGCGGTGCGCGAGCATGACGCGAAGACCCCCGGCCTCGGCTGGCGGTGTTTCGGCGGGACCGGCGTGGCCGGCGCCGAGGTGGAAGAGGGGGACGCGGCGTGGGTGGACACCTGGGCGCCGGGCGCCACGGAGACGCTGCTCGACCACGACGCCGGCTTCAAGCTGGAGCCGGGCAGCCTGATCGTCCTCCAGATGCACTACAACCTGCTCGTGACCGACGGCAAGCCGGCCGGGGCGGACCGCTCGGCGGTGCGGCTGCGGCTGACGGACGGCACGCCGCAGACCCGGGAACTCGAGACGTGGTCGCTCGACGCGCCGATCGACCTGCCCTGCGCCGCCGACGAGTCGGGTCCGCTCTGTGACCGGGCGGCCTCGATCGCGGATGTGACGAAGCGGTTCGGGCCGGATGTCGGCGAGATGGCGGACCGTCAGGTGGAGGAGTGCAACCGGGGTGGCGCGCCGAAGCCCGGTGACACCCAGACCTGCGATCACAAGGTGGAGGCGCCGACGACGCTGTTCGCCGGTTTCGGCCACATGCACCTGCTCGGGCGGGCCATCAAGGTCGAACTCAACCCGGGCACGCCGAAGGCCAAGGTCGTGCTGGACGTGCCCCAGTTCGACTTCGACAACCAGCGGCTGATGAAGCTGCCGTCGCCGGTGGAGGTCGGCCCGGGGGACACGCTGCGGGTGACGTGTACGCACGACGCGGGGCTGCGCAAACTGCTGCCGCGGCTGAGCAAGCTGCCACCGCGCTACGTGGTGTGGGGCGACGGCACCAGCGACGAGATGTGCACGGGCATCATGTCGGTCTCCCCCCGCAAGTCCTGACGAAGCGTCGAACGTGTGTGAGCTCACTGAGGTCAACAAGCCGAAAACAGCTCTGAGCTCACACACGTCCGCACTGAACTCACACCCGTGCGGTGTCGTGGAGGTCGGACGGGCGGTGACGTGGGCGGCTGCAGGCGGACCGGCAGCGGAGCGGTTCGATCACGCGGAGTGGATCGGCCCGGAGCGGTGCGGCTGGGAACTACGGTCGCGCCCCCGACGGACGCGCGAGATGAAGCGCTGAATCGGCCGGCCGGGTGAGTCTCAGGTCGTAGGCGAGGATGACGGCCTGGATCCGGTCCCGTGCGCCGATCTTGGCGAGGACCCGCCCGACGTGGGTCTTCACCGTCGACTCCGACAGCGTGAACCGTTGCGCGATCTCGCTGTTGGTGAGGCCGTGGCCGATGGCGACGAGGATCTCGCGCTCGCGGCCGGTCAGGGAGCCCAGCCGGGGATCCGCCCGCACGGGCCCGCAGAGGTCATCGCCGAGCCGGTCGGCGCACGCGTCGAGCAGCCGCCGGGTCAGCGCCGGCGCGATCACCGAGTTCCCGGCGGCGACGGCCCGGATGCCGGCGAGCAGTTCCTCCGGGTGGATGTCCTTCAGCAGGAAACCGCTCGCCCCGGCCCGCAGCGCGGCGAGCGCGTACCGGTCCACGTCGAACGTCGTCAGCACCAGGATCCGCGAACGCCCACCGGCGGCGACGATGCGCCGGGTGGCCTCGATCCCATCGACGCCCGGCATGCGGATGTCAATCAGCACCACGTCGGGATGCAGCTCGGTGGCCCGCCGAACGGCCTCGGCGCCGTTCTCGGCCTCGCCGACGATCTCGGTGTCGGGGGCGCTCTCCAGCAGCATGCGAAACCCGAAGCGCTGCAGCGGCTGGGCGTCCACCACGAGCACAGAGATCATGAATGGCTGCCTTTCAGGGTCGCGTAGACGGTCCAGCCGTCGTCCGATGCGAGGCCGGCGCTGACCGTGCCGGCGTAGAGCGCGGCGCGTCCGGCCATGCCTGCGAGGCCGAGACCCGCGTCGCCCGGCGATGCCTACTTCATACCGAGCGAACCTGAGACGACTGTTAGAACGGCGCTCAGGCCGGTTGGCCGCCGACGCGGGTTCGGCGTCGGGCGGGCCGCTGTCGTGCACGACGATGTGGACCCGGCAGGAGCCGGCCGCCAGGCTCAGGTCGACGGTGGTGCGCGGGCCGGCGTACATGAGGGCGCCTTGGAACCCGTTCTCGCTTGGGGTGTCGATGATCTCGGCGGCGCGTCCCGGTGCGGCTCGACGCGGAACGCCTCCCCGTTCATGGCCTGGGCGCCCGGACCAAGCACACGTCGGTTGCTCGCGGGCTGTGGATTTTCGGCATGGTCTAGTTCGGGCGACGGGTCAGTGACGCAAGGATGATCTCTCGCGCTGCCCGGACCGTGACCTCGAAGGCGGCCGGGGTACGGCCGATGCGTTCGGCGCCCGCGCGCATGACGCCCGACAGCAACTCCACCGTGAGCTGCACGTCGCCGACGTCGCGGAACTCTACTCGTGCGATGCCGGCCCGGACGACGTTCTCCACCTCGACCACGATCGCGTGGAACGGGCCGTCCGGTTCCTTCGACGCCTCGGCGCCCGGCGGACCGGAGCCCGGCCGGAACATCAGCTGCAGGATCTGGTCCGTGAACGCCTCCAGGACCACCGCTATGATCTCCCGCATCCGTTCCGTGGCCGGGTCGGCGCCGCGCGCCGCGATCGCGGCCACCCGCTCGACCACGGGCCGGGCCGCCCGCCGGGTCAGCGCCAGGACCAGCGTGCTCTTGTCGCCGGCGTAGTTGTACAGCGTGTTGCGTGCGAGCCCGGCCTGGGCCGCGATATGGCCCATGGTGATCGTCTCGTAGTCGCGCTCCAGCAGCAGGTGCCGCATCGCCTCGGCGAGGTCGGCCCATACCAGCTCGTGGTGCTCCTCGATGCTGGCTCCCCGGATCCTCGGCATCTCGCCCGCCCTCCCTCGGCGCGCTGCCGCTAGCGGGCCTGCTCGGGGGCCGGGGTGGGAGTGTTCTCCTGGTGCGTCGCGGTGAGCTTGACGCTTGTGAGGCGCCAGCCGTCCGGCGTGCGTACCGCCTCGTTGTCATAGAAGCCGGCCACCAGCCAGTGACGTGCTCTGTCGCCGGGGAGCTCGCCCGGAAGCCAGTGGTCGGCGCGAACGTGGGCGTGAACGGTGGCGCTGTCGCCGTGCACTTCGACGACGTGGCCGGTGATGGCATGGTGGGTCGCGGTGAAGGGCGCGAAGGCGGCGCGGACGTTGTCGAGGTATTCGCTGAGCGGAACGGTCATGGGCGGCATGCCGGTGACCGACTCGAAGTCGATGGTGAGCGGGTCGGTGAAGACACGGCGGGGCAGTTCGGTGAACTCCTTCAGATCCGCTATGTCGGCATAGTGGCTGAGCAGTTCGATGAGCTCGGCGCGATCGACGGGTGAGGTCATGAGAATCCTGTCGGTTCACTGCAGGCTTGCCTGCGTTTTATGGAACATCCTGTCGCGAAAGTTTACGACGATGTGTTCCGTAAAGCCAGGGCGCCATGCTGGCCACCGCTTTCCATGGCCTCGGCCTGTTCCCCATGTTCGCCCTGCCCATGACGTTGCGCCCGGCGACGTATGACCCCGAGACGCTCGGCGGGCGGCGGTTCCACGAGCCGCGGGTGGGACCCGGTTACTCCTGACCTCGATCTTTCGTGCGCCCAGCAGGACGGAGGCGAAGCCGTGACGTAGCGGCTGATCGTCTGGCGCCGACGCCTTCTCCGACGCCGATGGACGTATCCGAACCGGCCCGGCCGCCGGAGAGCGCTGACCGAGTATGCCGATCACTACAACGGCCATCGGCCGCACCGGTCCCGCGCACAGCGGCCACCCGATCACGACGACTGGACTGTCGTACCTCTGGAAGGCCGGATCGATCCACTGCGCCGTTGTCCGATAATGGGACAAAATGTATAATAGTTGTGAATGCAATGCTGCACTGCGGCTACGTAAGCGTCAAGAGGTGGGTCGTTGCGCAAATGGGCGGTTTCGCGATCGTTACCGGGTGCCCCATCGCAAGGCGGTGCCCACCCGAAACAAGCACATGGCACCCTGGCGTTCGACCTTAGGAATCGCTCATGGCCGCAGAGTCACCGTTCACCGGCCGAACCAGTGTCACCAGCGGTTCTACCGAAATCACCCAGGAGAACCGGACTCTTCGCGACCTGGTGGAGATCTACCGTCACCTGTCCGGACTAGCTCTTCAGGACGCCGACATCGCCACGGTCGCCCACCTCATCGCTCAGCGGACCGACGTGACGGTGGCTGTCATCAGCCACAAGATGGGCATCCTCGCCGCCGCCTCACCCGGACAGAGCAACGGCAGCGCCATCCAGTACGTCCATGACCATCTGATCCATCCCCGGCTGGCGCACATGCTCGCCAGCGCCGGCAGGTCCCGCCACCCGCTCCGCCTGCCCGACCCGGCGCGCGGCCGCGCCCGCATAGTGGCCCCGATCCTCGTCGGCGACACCGTGCCCGCCTATCTCGTCTCACTCGTCGCGGCGGCCCCCGACCAGGGCGAGGACATCGACCTGCTGATCGCCGAGCATGCCGCGACGATCTGTGGGGTCATCCTGGCCCGCGAGCGGGTCTTCTTCTCGGCGGCCAGCCAGGTCCGTGACGATCTCGTCGAAGGGCTGCTGTCCGGATCGGGCCGGGACAACGACGAGGTCACGCGCTGGGCGCAACATCTCGGCTACGACACCGAGCGTGAGCACCGCGTCTTGTCGATCATTCTCGAGTCCCCAGCGAGCGACACCCAGCGCAGCGCCCTCGTCGCCGAACGCGCCGCCGGTGCGGCTGCCCGCCTGTTCCTCGCCCAGTCGCCGGATGCGATCACCTCCGTACGCACCGACGAGGTAATCGTGGTGCTGACCGAGAACACCTCGCCGGGTTCGACCACCAGGGCTGAGCAGCTCGGCGCTCTGTGCATGCAGCGACTCGGGGCGCTGTTCCCCGATGTCGGCGTGTCCATCGGCGTCGGTGGCGCGTTCCGCGAACCGGCGCACATCGCTCGCTCGTACGAGGAGGCACGGCGGACCATCGAGGTGATCCGGCGGCTCGGCCGGCGCGGCGCCGTGGTCGCCTTCGACAAGCTCGGCATCAGCCGCCTGCTGCTCCAGGTGCCCGACATCGAGACGCTGCGTGAGTTCGCCACTGACATCCTCGGCGAGGTGCTGCGCCACGAGAAGAAGCACCATTCGGAGTACATCGCCACGCTGATCTGCTATTTCCAGGAGAACAACAGCCCGCAACGGGCGTCCAAGCTCCTGCACGTGCATCCCAACACGGTCACCTATCGAATTCACCGGATCGAGGAGATCACCGGGCTGGACCTGAACACCTATCGCGACCGCCTCGCCGTGCAGGTCGCCTTGGAGATCATCGATGTCCTTGAGGTCAGTGCTTGACCTCGGCGGAAGGGTCACTCGCCGTCACGACGGCGGCGGCGGAATAGACGACGCCCGCACCGGTCGACGAGTCGATGTACCGCGGGATCCAGCTCTCCTCGTCATCCACCTGGGTCGCACCCCACCCGTAGCCGACATTGAAGCCGGTCGAGGTGTGCACGCGAAACAGGAACATGTTGTCCGACAGCCGGCGGCCGGGGCTGACGAAGGCGTCCATCTCGCGTCGGGCAAGCTCCCACGCGATCTCCACCTCCTCCAGCGTGGTCGCCTCGATCATCAGGTGCTCAAGCCGGAGAGTGCCGGTTCCCTCCAGCAGGGCGATGCTGTGGTGGCGCGGGTTGCAGCGCAGGAACCACATCTCGCCGAGGTGCGCGCCGAGGTTGATCGCGTCGGACACCTTCATGCCCATCACATTGGTGTAGAAGTCGAGCCCCCGTTGGAGGTCGGGCACCCACAGCACGACGAAGCCGAGGCCGAGCGCTCCGGTGACGGTCCGCGACGTCGGCCGCTGCCCCTGGTAGGAGCCCGCCGTCTCCTGCGGGCCGACGAAGAACTCGTGCCGAAGGCCGAAGGGGTCGATGAAGGCGATGAGCCGCTCGACCGAGCGGGCCGCCGCCAGACGCGCCGAACCCGCCGTCACCTCGAACCCGGCGGCGCTCAGGTGGGCCGCGACGTCCTCCAGTGACTCCTCGGCGCCGATCTCCCAGCCAAGATAGAGCAGCCGATCGGAGTCACCCGGGTGGATCGCGAGGCGGTGCGACCGGTCGCACCAGCGCACCCGGACCGTGCCGTCCGGAAGCTGGTAGGTCTCGAAGCCGAAGACACGCGGCCCGAAGTCCAGCCAGTCCCGCGCCGACGCGGACTGCACGCCGACGTACCCGAGGCTTCGCATGCCGCATCTCCTTGCACTTCGTGGCGCACAGGGTGCGCCACGACAAGAATACGTGGCCGGAATGCCGGCGGCCACGGCAAGAATGCGTGGCCGGAATGCCGGCGCCGCCGCTCAGGTCGGGGCTGCACGTAGCACCGGCTCGATGTCCGCCGCCGCCTGCTCGCCGTAGGCTTCACGCAGCCGGGCCACGCCGGTGTCGGCGTCGATGACCCACTCCTGGGCACCGTTCGTCTCCAGCACCAGCGTGGCGACCAGCGCCCCGAGCTGAGCGGCCCGCTCCAGCCCCAGCCCGCTGTTCCCGCCGGCCAGGAAGCCGGCCCGAAATCCGTCGCCGACGCCGGTCGGGTCGGCGATCGTCCGGGCCGTCACCACACCGACGTGCAGTGAGCCGCCGTCGCGGCTCACGATGTCGGCGCCTCGGTCGGACAGGGTGGTCACTCGCAGGCCGACCCGGTCAGTGAGCTCGTCGGCCTTCCAGCCGGTTTTGCGAATCAGCAGTTCCAGCTCGTACTCGTTGGTGAAGAGGTAGCGTGCGCCGTCGACCAGCGCGCGGCACTGGTCGCCGTCGAGGCGAGGAAGTTGCTGCGAGGGGTCGGCGGCGAACGGCACGCCCAGTGCCCTGGCCTCGTTGGTCTGCGCGACCATCGCGCCTGGATCGCTCGCGCCGACCAGCACCAGCTCGATGCCGTACCGCTCCACGATCGGGGCGAGGGAGATGTTCTTCGTCTCCGTCATCGCCCCCGGGTAGAACGACGCGAGCTGGCACTGCTCGTCATCGGTCGTGCAGGTGAAGCGCGGGGTGTGGGCCGTCTCGACGGTGAGGACGCCGCCGCAGTCGACGCCGTGCTGTTCCAGGATCGCCCGGTAGCCGGCGAAGTCGGCGCCAACCGCTCCCACGAGCACCGGTCGTTGCCCCAGAACCCCCATGCCGAAGGCTATGTTCGCGCCGACCCCGCCACGGTGGACGACAAGATCGTCGACCAGGAAGCTCAGGGACACCCGATCGAGCCGGTCGGCCACCAGATGTTCCGCGAAGCGGCCGGGAAAGTGCATCAGGTGGTCGGTGGCGATCGATCCGACCACGGCGGTCCTCCCTACGGACACGGCTACTCCTCAGCGATACGGTCAGAAGACGATTGTGGTGCGGCCGTTCACCAGGACGCGGTCCTCGCAGTGCCAGGCCACGGCTCTGGCCAGCACAGTCCGCTCGATGTCGGCGCCGCGCCGCGTCAGCTCCTGCACACTTGCGCGATGCGACACCCGGACGACGTCCTGCTCGATGATCGGTCCCTCGTCGAGTTCCTCGGTGGCGTAGTGCGCGCTCGCCCCGATGAGCTTCACGCCGCGCTCCTTGGCCTGCTCGTACGGCCCGGCACCGGCGAAGGCGGGCAGAAAGGAGTGGTGGATGTTGATCACCGGTACTCCGGCCCGGTCCAGGAAGTCGGCCGAAAGCACCTGCATGTAGCGGGCCAGCACGATCAGATCGACCCGGCCCCGCAAGAGGTCGAGCTGGCGCTGCTCGGCCGCCGGTTTGGTGGCCCTGGTCACCGGGATGTGCTCGAACGCCACGCCGAACGAGGCCACCTCGTCGGCGAGGTCTGGATGGTTGGAGATGACCTGGCACACCTCGATGGGGACCTCTCCCCGGCGGGCCCGCCAGAGCAGATCCAGCAGGCAGTGGTCGTATCGCGAGACGAAGAGCGCCACCCGGGTCGGCGCGGAGGCGGCGCGGAGACGGAAGTCCGCGCCGAGCCGCGCCGCGACGTCCTCCTGGAATTCCCGTTCCAGCCGGGGCAGTTCCTTGTCCAGCCCCGCCAGGCGGAATACGACGCGCAGGAAGAAGCGGCCGCCTGCGGCCCCGGTGGAATCTTGGTCGGACTGCACGATGTTGGCGCCACGTCGGTAGAGGAACGACGAGACGCAGGCGACGATACCCGGCCGGTCGGTGCAGGACACGACCAGCCGGCCGACATCTGGATCCGTGGGGGTCCCCGTGGGGGTCCCCGTGGGGGTCTCCGTGGGGGTCACAGCGTGGCCGGGACGGAGTCGGCGGACAGCGCGGCCGCCCGGCGGAGCAGATCGGCCCGATCGGTCCGCTCCCACGGCAGGTCGAGGTCCGTACGACCGAAATGTCCGTAAGCGGCGGTCTGGCGGTAAATGGGGCTGTGCAACCCGAGGTACTTGCGGAACGCGGCGGGACGCAGGTCGAAGTGCTCGGCCACCAGCTTCCTGATCACCGAACGGCTCACCCGCTCGGTGCCGAACGTCTCGATGAGCACCGACACCGGCCTGGCCACCCCGATGGCGTACGCGACCTGCACCTCCGCCCGGCGGGCCAAGCCCGCGGCGACGACATTCTTGGCGACGTGGCGTGCCGCGTAGGCGGCGGACCGGTCGACCTTCGAGGGGTCCTTGCCGGAGAAGGCGCCGCCGCCATGCCGGGCGAATCCCCCGTACGTGTCAACGATGATCTTGCGTCCGGTGAGGCCCGCGTCACCCGCGGGGCCGCCGATGACGAACCTGCCGGTGGGGTTGACCAGCAGGCGACGGTGCAGGACGTCGGCGTCGTACAGCTCGGCCGGCAGTTCCTCGGAGACGACATGACGCCAGAGATCTTCGCGGATCTGCTCCAGGGGCGTCTCCTCGGCATGCTGGGTCGAGATCAGGACCTGCTCAACGCCGACGGGGACATCGCCCTGGTAGCGCACCGACACCTGCGTCTTGCCGTCTGGGCGCAGGTAGCCGAGCGTCCCGTCCTTGCGCACCGCGGCAAGCCTGCGGGACAGGCGGTGCGCCAGCGCGATCGGCATCGGCATGAGTTCCGGCGTCTCGTCGGTGGCGTAGCCGAACACCATGCCCTGGTCGCCGGCGCCCGCGCGGTCGAGCTCGTCGCCGGAGCGGTCGCTGCGGTGCTCGTGCGCCAGGTCGACGCCCTGCGCGATGTCGGGTGACTGCTTGTCGAGCGCCACCAGGACGGCGCACGAGTGACCGTCGAAGCCGTAGTCGCCGTTGTCGTAGCCGATCCGGTTAATGGTGTCCCGGACGATCCGCGTGTAGTCGAGCACCTGCGGCGTGGTGATCTCCCCGGCCAGGACGACCATGCCAGTGGTGATCAGGGTCTCGCAGGCGACCCGGGAGTTGGGGTCGAGGGTCAGTGCCGCGTCCAGCACGCCGTCCGACACCGCGTCGGCGATCTTGTCGGGGTGGCCCTCGGTCACGGACTCGGAGGTGAACACATAGTCGTCGTCGATTCCCGGCTGACTCATGGCGCAGGCTCCTGTGGCGATGGTTTGAGCGGGTTCAGGGGGTGGACGGCGCCGGTCAGCTCAGACCGCACCGTGGCGGCTCCGGCGACCATGGCCGCGAGTTTGGCCCTGGCGAGGGGCGCGGAGATGTTGCGCAGTCCACAGTCGGGGTTGATGACCAACTGGTCGGCCGGGACGAAACTGAGCGCACTCCGAATTCCGGCCGCGACCGCCTCCGGGGCCTCCACTTCGGCGGACTTGACGTCGATGACGCCGAGCCCGATCGTGCGGCCCGAGCCGAACTTCTCGATCACTGGCAGATCCGCGTACCCTTTGCGGGCGAACTCCAGGACGAACTGGTCGACCTTGGCGTCGAGCACCGCGGGGAACAAGAAGTCGTAATGGCCCCCCCATGAAGGGCGCGCGGAGCGGTTGCCGTAACAGATGTGCAGCGCCCAAGTGACGTCGACGCCCTCGGTCACGATGTTGACGGCTCTGATCGCGGTCTCCACCTCACCGGGGTATCCGGCCAGGAAAGGCTCGTCGATCTGCAGGAGCCGCGCACCGCGTGCGGCCAGCGCACGTGCCTCGCCGTTGAGCACGCGCGCAATCGCCAGCACCAGCTCGCGGGGGTCGTCGTACGCTTCGTTCCGTATTCGCCGCGACAGCGAGAACGGCCCGGTGAAGGAGAACTTGACCGGGCCCGAAGTCTGCTCGGCGGTGAAGGCGAAGTCGTCGGCCAGCATCATCGGCGCCGTGACCGGGACGGGCAGCCGCTCGCTGACCTTGGCCTCGTAGTAGTCGAAGTAGAAGTCCTTCGAGGTCCGCGGGATATCGATGCCCGGCATCCTGGCCAGGAAGTAGTCGATGTCATTGTCGCGGCGCAGTTCGCCGTCGGAAACGATGTCGATACCGGCCAGTTCCTGGTCGCGGAGCGCTGCCTTGATCGCCATGTCGTGCAGATCTTGGAGTTGCGCGTGACTCATCCGGCCGCGGTAGTAGTCGGTCTTCAACCGCTCCATCCACTCCGGCACCGGGTAGGACCCCACGACGCTGGTGGGGAGCAGTGGTAGTCCGCTCATCAGCTCCGGCATCAGTCCCTCACCTGCGCCGTCATCGTGACGATGTTCCCGCCCACCCGATGGGCGAAGGGCGCGTAGTGCACGTCGAAGCCGTTGCGCCGGCCCACATGCGCCAGCAGTGGTCCGTTGACCCAGTTGACGACGGACCCCTCGTACTTTCCCGGCCCTCGGAAGTTCGCCCGGTACGCGTGCACATCGGTGACGAACAGGTCATGGCAGACAAGCCTGCCGAACGGATGCAGAAGTCTCAGGCTGTCGGCGAAGCTCGCCACCGCCCCGTTGCTGACATGCATGCGGATGTCAGCGCCGGATTCGAGTAGCGGCCGCAGCAGTTCCCCGCTCATGGCCGGGGCCAGGGAGTACAAGTCGAGACCAGGCAGCGGCACGTAGCGCTCCTCCAGCCGGACCACGTCCCACACCGCCCGCCAGAAGGCGACGGCGGCTTCCACGTCGGCGAACCGGGCCGGATCGGCTTCGGTCAGCAGCCCCGGCCCCAGCCGCAGTAGCTTGTGCACCAGAGCCGGCAGCTCATCCGCTGCGACCCCCGCCGACTCGGCGAGCCCGGCCACGTCGGTGTCGTTGAGGTAGGCGCGCGTCTGGACGCAGTAGGTCCGGCCACCCAGCTGGGCGACCTCATCGGTCGGCAGGTTGTCGTAGACATTGGAGATGTAGACGAGGAAGACCTTGTACTTGAGGAAACCGAGCGTGGTAGACGGCGCCGTGGCGTCGAGCGCGAACGAGCTGATCCGCGCCCGATGCTCGCCCACCGCCTCGCGGGCCAGGTCGAGCACATGCGGGGAGTAGTCGCACATCATGTAGTGCAGGCGCCGGTAGTAGTCGCGTCCGTGCCCGGCGTCGAGGACGCGGAACTCGTCCAGGAAAACCTTCGCCTGGGTGCCGTTGCCCACCCCGAGTTCGACGACGTAGAGCTCCTCGGGCAACGCGTCACCGTCGGCCAGCGCGTCCCACACCTCGAAGAGGTCACGGATCACCGCGCGCGCGGCGTCGTGGTTGTGCGCGTCGCTGACACCGCCCGGCAGGGCCTGCTCGTACCCCCGACCGGTGGACTTCTCCCACAGGTCCAGGTCCTTCCAGTAGCGGGCGTTGAAGTCCCACACGCAACTGCGGCTCCCCAGCCCCCAGTCCTCCAGCCAGATGCGACTGCTCTCTCGCCGCAGTGCCGCGGTGACCTGCGCGACGGACATGCCGGGACTGCGTCGTACGTCGACCGCGATCTCTATGTCGTCGTCCCGGACGCCCAGCGGCACGATGGCGGGGCCGGGCCCAGCGCTCAGCTCCGGGCGCGGCAGGATCGCCCGGACGTCGACCGCGTTGCGGAAGTTCGACTTGTACTGGACCCAGTCGCACACGAGCCGGACCTTGCCGAGGTCCATGGAGACCTCCTGCAACGCCTCGATGACGGGTGCGAGCGAGGTCATGAGGTCCAGGGGACTCGTACCGCTGGTTTGAGAGTGAGGCCGGAAGTCGACGAGCATGACCTGTGCCCTCCATCGGGTGGTGGCGGTTCTGATCGGAAAGCTACGGTCGGCGACCGGGGATACCGGCCCGCCGCAAGATGTCGGGCACGCCGTGTTCGAAGCCGAGCGCCATGAGATGCACGCCCGCGACGCCGGGGATCGCGGCGAGCCGCTGCACGGTCTCCACGCACACCCGCATCCCCTCCTCCTCGACCCGGTCGGCGGGCACCCCGCGCAACCTCCGGCCGACCTCGTCGGGAATACGCACGCCGGGGACGGCAGTGCTCAGGTGTTCCAGGGCACGCAGTGAGCGGATCGGGCCGACCCCGGCCATGATCTTGCAGCGTTCGGTGACACCGAGATCCCGCAGGTCCGCCATCCAGCGCTCGAACACCTCGAAGTCGAACACGTACTGCGTCTGGACGAACTCCGCGCCCGCGGCCACTTTCTTCGCCAGCCGGCGGGCCCTGAATTCCAGCGGAGGCGCGAACGGGTTCTCGACCGTGCCGATCAGCCAGACCGGGCGCTGGGAGACGGTCTTGCCGGACATGAGCACGCCGTCGTCCCGCAGGGTGCGCGCGGCCCAGACGAGTTGCAGCCCGTCCAGATCGAAGACCGGCTTGGCCTCGGGATGGTCGCCGAACCGGGGATGGTCGCCGGTCAGCAGCAGCAGGTTCGGGATGCCGAGGGCGCCCGCCGCGAGCAGGTCCGACTGCAGCGCCATCCGATTACGATCGCGGCAGGTCAGCTGCATCACCGGCTCGACACCGGCGCGCTGGGCGAGCACGCTCCCGGCCAGGCTCGACATCCTGACGTTCGCCCCCTGGTTGTCCGTGATGTTCGCGGCGTCGACCCAGCCCCGCAGCAGATCCGCCTTACGCGTGACCGCCTCCGCGTCGGCCCCTCTCGGCGGGCCGATCTCGGCGGTGACGGCGAACCTGCCCGCTTCGAATGCGGCACGCAGCCCGCTCATCGCGGCCTCAACCCCAACTCGCGTCGCAGCAACGGACGAGGTTCGTCCTTGCTGGGTGCGGTCCCCAGCCCGTCGTCGCGCCCCTGCCAGTAGTTCACCCACGAGCTGCGATCCCATTCGCGATGATCCACCGGGCGCTGCAACAGATCCAGATCGGAGCCGTGCCCGGCGCCCTGTGCCCGCTCGAACGCGATCACCCAGACGCAGGCCAGCTCAGGATGGACCTCGCAGCGGCCATCGGCGGCCACACCGCCGCATGGGCCGTTGCGCAGTTGCTTCGGGCAGGTCATCGGGCAGGTGTAGCCGGTGTCGGGCAACGCGCACTGACCGCACATACGGCAGCCGTACAACCGCTCTTTCGCCACCCGCTCCACCCTGGCGAACCACCGGTAGGCCAGCCGCCTGCGTTCGAGCCAGGCGCCGAGCCTCCGATACAGGGAGTTGGCGGCAAGAACAGGGTGCAGGGCGTAGCTGACCCGAGCTTCGAGCCGGGGAACCACGGGGCGGGGCCGGCCATCCCCACATGCACGCTGCTCGCCCACGACCAACTCCCTCCGGATGAGCGGCTGCCGACGCGGCCCGAAGGCCGCTCACCGCTGAGATCGAGGCTGCCAGAGTGGTCAACGCGTGTCTTAGGCCCGCACACCAACACTGAGGGGACGTTCATTGTGATAGCTCACAACCGCGCCTTACTGTCTCCGCTCAGGCGTCGAGGGCGACCGGATGTTGGGCGTGAGGTGCCTAGAAGCAGGCGACATCGAGCGAGCGGGCCAGGCGCGGAACCAAGTGATCGCCTCCAACCCGGACTATCGGTTTCCGGCCATCGCCAAGCTGCTGACCGTGCAATGCACCGTGGTCGCCGGCAACGTGGACGAGGGCATGCGAGCGGCCGCAAGCGTGGTGGACGACCTGCCGGACAAGCGCCGCACAACCATGGTCGTACAAGCCGCACGAATGGCCCTGCGCGCAGTACCGATGGGCCAGCGGGACCGGCCGGCGGTACGAGACGTGCGCTCGCTGCCGGCCAAAGAAGTACGGCCTTCCTGGGACTGTACGGTCTTCGGCTCTGACTGGACACGCCCCGATCCGGCGGGCCTCCTGGCCCTCGGGGTACTTCCTCGGGGCTGGCATCGTCGTGTGATTCTCCCTTCCGTCAGCAAGATTTCGCTGACTTCAGGGCCTCCACGAAACCCGGGGCGGTTCACTCCCGGGGTTTGAATTGGGGCCCAACACCGCGCGAAGCCCTCGCCTGATGCATACGTGTCGGCGACCTCCGCCCCCAGCGGTGCAGACGAGGCCGGGTGAGATCTATCGAGAGAAGCCAGTGCATCGTCTTGACCGGCCGGATCGCGGCTTTTAGGTCCCGCCGGTCGCAAAATCGGCCGGAGATTTTCACCTGCGCGAACCTCCCACCACCTTATGCCGAGAGCGGAATTCGCTCATTTGTGCGAAACCTCCTTGCTATTTATTTCGAATGGGTATTGAATAAGAAACGCAAGCCAAGAAAAAAGGGAGGCTCTTATGAGCTTCGTACAGATTCTGGAATTCGATACCAAACGCGCCACGGAAGTCGAGTCGCTCATGAACGAGTGGCGGACGCAGACCGAGGGCACCCGCTACGTAAGACGCGAGGTCGTGGCGAAGCACCGCGATCGCCCCGATCACTACGTGGCCGTCGTGGAGTTCTCCTCCTACGAGGAGGCCCAGCGTAACAGCAAGCTGCCGGAAACCGACCGGTTCAACGAGCACATGGGCAGACTGTGCGAGGGCCCGATCGAGTTCTCCAACTACGATGTGATTCGCGATAAGAGCTGATCACCATCTGAACGTCGCGAAAAGCTCAACCTGCGCTGTGGTGTGTGAGAAGATTCTCGCGCCATGGCGCGGGCGATTTTTTATGTCAGCCTTCATGTAGGGGATCCGTAGGCATTGCAGTGTCCCCGGTGGCTGGGAATTCACACCGACGCCGAGCGCAGAGGCCCTTCGCATGGCAGACGCCGGTCGAGGTCGCGGGGGCGATCCGTTGGCCGGAATATCGAGCGGGTCAAGCGACTGGGCGCGGCGGGCCTCCTGAGCCTCGGGGCGTGTGCAGCTGCTGCGGTGGATCCGGGCTGACGGCAGGCCCGATAAGGACCTGGCACTTACCGCCTGGTCGGCCGCTCTGGCGAGCGCCCACCTCGCATGCCGGGTGAGTGCGACGTACAGTCGAGGTATCCGGAAACGACGACATCCCGCCGCTTTGAGGTGCCTGCCAAGGCCGGTTCATTGAAAGGGCTGTCATGGACATCCTGCACCGCTTCCGTTCCAGATCCGGGACATCTGCTGAGACGGCTGAAGCCGATGTGCCCCAAGGCGAGAACTCGCCGGTAGCGTCCGCGGAGCCGGACCCAAGCGCCGAGCTTTCCAGGCCGGTGCCCGTCACCCGCACCAGCGTGGCCTGGGCGGGCGTTTGGGCCGCCGCGCTCGTGTCCATCGCCTTCATCGTGTTCATGCTGCAGAACACCATTGCTACGCAGGTGTCCTTCCTCGGCCTGCACGGAACGCTGCCGCTGGCGGTCGCGATGCTGATCGCCATGATCAGCGGGATCCTGTTCACCTTGGTGCTCGGCACCGCCCGCATCACCCAACTCCGCCGCCTTGCCCGTCCACGCCGCCGCCAAAACCGCTGACAGCGGCCTTCTCCGGCGCCAAAGATTTGGCCACAGAGTGGCCCTGGCAGTCTCAAGCCAGTGCTGAGGGCGGCGTCGCGGCCTCCTGCATGGGCAGGCGAACTGTATCCCCGGAGCGCAAAGGCGCACCGCTGTTCGACGGGGAGGCAGAGCTGGCATGGCTTCGACAGGTACTGGCGCCGCCGATCAGGACCGAGGCGGCGCGGCTCCGCTCATCGACGGGCGCAAACCGGTCGCGGCGGTGGTCGCGTTCTGGATGTTCGTGCTGGTGCCGTTCGCGGCGCTGGCCGCCGCCGTGCCGGTGGCCTGGGGGTGGGGGCTCAGCTGGACCGACGTGGCGATCGCCGCCACGGCTTACGTCCTGACCGGGCTCGGCGTCACGGTGGGCTTCCACCGCTATCTCACCCACGGCGCGTTCAAAACCCGGCGGTGGCTGCGGATCGGTCTGGCCGTGGCCGGGTCTCTGGCCGTGCAGGGCTCGGTCATCCAGTGGGTGGCCGACCACCGTCGCCATCACGCCTTCGCCGACCGTGACGGCGACCCGCACTCACCCTGGCGCTACGGCCGCAGTGTGCGCGGTCTGGCCAAGGGGCTGCTGTTCGCGCATGTCGGCTGGATGTTCGGGCGTGACCTCACCAACCGGGATCGCTTTGCCAAGGATCTGCTCGACGACGGTGGCATCGGCCGGGTTGACCGGCTGTTCGGGCCGCTGGTCGCGGCCTCGCTGCTGCTGCCACCCGCCATCGGCCTGGCGGTGACCGGCATCTGGCAGGGCGCGGTGACCGCGTTCTTCTGGGGCGCTCTGGTGCGGATCGCGCTGCTGCATCACGTCACCTGGTCGATCAACTCCGTCTGCCACGTCTTCGGCGAGCGGCCGCTGAAGACCCGAGCCGGGGACCGGGCCGCGAACTTCTGGCCGCTGGCGATCCTGTCGTTCGGCGAGAGCTGGCACAACGGCCACCACGCCGACCCCACTTGCGCCCGGCACGGCGTGCTGCCCGGCCAGATCGACATCTCCGCCCGGCTGATCCGGCTGCTGGAACGGTTCGGCTGGGTCCACGAGGTACGCTGGCCGACGCCGGCGCGCCTGGCCGCACGACGCCGCGAGCCCTTCCCATGACCAGCCCTGACAAGGTGCGTCTCAGCCCGGACCCTGCCCTCACACGCCGGGGCGCGGTGGACAGGGCGTGGTGGCCCGCCAGCTACGACGCCGGCGCGGAGCTGCCCGCCCTGATCGCCGCCATCGACCAGCGGCTGGAGCGGCGGGTCCTGCGCGTGGGCCTGCATATGGACACCTGGGAAACATCCCCGCACCGCATCACCGCCCGAGGCCGCCAGGTCAAAGTGGGCTGGTTCCGCGCCATCGACCCCCACATGATCAACCTCATCATCCCGGGGATCGAACACATCAACCTGCTCGTCATCCCACCCGACACCACACCCCCCGCCGCCGACAAGGCGCTCGGCATGGAGCCGAGCCTGGTCGACTGGGACAACGAAGGCGGCCAGAGCCGACAGCCCGCCCGCGGGTACCTTACAGCCTGATCCTTCTGCCTGGGATGGCGTGCGGTCAGGAGCCGCCCCGCGCGAGGCGTCGCGATACGGCCGCGTGATCCACGCCCAGCCGCGCCAGCAGCTCCGCCGCCGGGTCGGGACGTTTCAACTCCAGCAGCGCGCGCAGCAGATGCCTGGTGTCGATGTCGCGGGTCCTGGCCTTCGCGGCCTTGACGGCCTTCGTCAGTACGGCCTGGGCGGTGGAGGTCATCGGCGGGTACTTGCGGGAGGGCACTCCTAGATCGGTGACGAGGTCTCCGAGGTCGATGCCGATGGCCCGCAGGGCCTCACGGTCCAGTGCCTCCAAGGCTGCGTAGGCGGCGTCCAGATCGACCTGAAGGGCTCGTACAGAGTCCGAGCCGGTCTCGTGGAGCAGGCCGAGCAGCAGGTGCTCGGTCCCCATGCGTTTGGCGCCCCCTCGACGCGCCTCCTCCCGGGCGGCGGTGACGACGACCACGAAGGGGCTGCCGGTGAACTGTTCGAACACGGTGTCCTCACTTCCCATGCTGGGCATGCGCGGACTGCCGCGACATGCCCAGCGCGTCACCGAACTGCTCCCATGATCGTCCCTGTCTCCGGGCGTGGGTGCCGGCTGCGGTCTTCACCTGTTCGGCCAGTGGGTGCAGCACTCCCACGGCTCGCAGGCCGAGGGCCGGGTCGTGTGCTTCGATGCGCTGCGTCAGGATTTCGATCCCATGTCTGTCAGTTTGTCTTGACACGACCTTTCTGTCAAGTGAAACTGACAGACACCGCGTCATCGTCGGTTTCCTGGAGGCACGTCATGCTCAAACAGATCGGTTTGCTGTGCGGTGTGGTCGCCGGACCGCTGTTCATGCTCGTTCTCCTCATCCAGGGAGCCGTCCGCGACGGCTATGACCCGATCCGTCACGCGGGCAGTTCTCTGGAACTGGGCAGCAGGCTCGGATGGATACAGCAGGCCAATTTCCTTCTGGCCGGAGTGCTCGTGATCGTCTTCGCGCTGGCCCTGCCCGGCGCGCTGCGAGAGCGCGGACGGCAGTCGGCCTGGGGATCGCTGCTCGTCGCCCTGTGGGGAGCGGGGCTCATCGGGGCGGGCGTCTTCCTGGACGATCCGGTCAGCGGCTATCCGCCGGGGACCCCGGCACTCACCGTGCCCCCCACCCTCCACGGCGACCTGCACGGCAAGATCTCCCTTGTCGGGTTCCTGGCGCTGGCCGTCGCCTGCTTCGTGTTCACTCGGCGCTTCGCGGGCTGGGGCGAAGGCCGATGGGCACTGTATTCGGCACTCAGCGGAATCCTGTTCTCCATCGGGTTCGTCCTGTTCGTCGCGGCCTCTCTCCAGGTGAACGGTCTGGTCGAAGTCGGCGGCCTGATCCAGCGCCTGACGGTCGGCATCGGCTGGCTCTGGCTGATGCTGCTGGCGATCCACTTCATCCGGACGCCCGGCGGCCTCCTGCGTGTGGGAGGGAACCGGGCCGCACGTCAGCAACCCTGAGCGGGTGGTTCAGATGCCGAAGTGGCTGACCTACCGGTGGTTCGGCGGTGTACTCCGCCAGAGGGACGGAGGTGAGGTTCTCCGCGGCGGTGTAGGCGAAGTGGTCGAACGGCTCGATCTGGTCGAAGAACCGCGCGAGGTCCTCGGGGGAGGAGACGTCGACAGTGAGGCCGGCGGCGTTGTCGGGGAGTTCGGCGAGGGCGCGTTCGACCGATGCTGGGCGGCGGGAGCCGATGACGACCCTCGCGCCGGTGGCGGCGCTTCTCCGGCCAGCGCTGATCTTGTGCGAAATCGATCATTCATGAGACACCCTGCAGCCACAGTCCGTCTCTCGTCATCCGGTGCCGCCGGGAGAGACCAGGCCGGTCTCGTAGGCGACCACCACGGCTTGGACACGATCGCGCAGGCCGAGCTTGGACAGGATGCTGGCGACGTGTGTCTTCACCGTGGCCACGCTGAGCGACAACTGGCCGGCGAGTTCGGCGTTGCTCAGGCCGGTGGCGAGCAGACGCAGCACGTCCAGCTCCCGAGGCGTCAGGTCCGACAAGTCGCGGTGGAGGGTGGGCTTCACGTTGTCGCGGCGGGCGAAACGCTCGACCAGGCGGCGGGTGATGGTGGGTGCGAGCAGAGCGTCGCCGGAGCGCACCAGACGTACCGCGGCCACCAGGTGCTCGGGTGAGACGTCCTTGAGCAGGAACCCGCTCGCGCCCGCGGTGAGCGCAGCGTAGACGTAATGGTCGAGGTCATAGGTGGTCAGGATCAGCACGCGGGTGTCCTCATTGCCGCCCGTGAGGATCCGTCGGGTGGCTTCGAGGCCGTCCATCTGCGGCATCCGGATGTCCATGAGCACGACGTCGGGCCTGGTCCGGCGGACCGCGGCGACGGCTTCGTCCCCGTTGGCGGCCTCGGCCGCCACGTCGATGCCGTTGGCGGTGAGGATCATACGGAATCCCGTACGGACCAGTGCCTGATCGTCGGCGATGACGGCGCGCAAGGGCTCGGTCATGCGGTCCTCCACGGGAGGCGGGCCTTGATCCGGAATCCGCCCTCGGCCGTCCGTCCGGCGTCGAGGGTTCCGCCGTAGACGGCGAGCCGCTCACGCAACCCGAGCAGCCCCCTCCCGCCACCGGTCCGGGTCTCGGCTCTGCGTGTACCGCCGGTGTCGGCCACCTCGATCTCCAGCCAGTCGCCGCCATGGCCGATCTTCACGGACGCGGCAGCCCCGGGCGCGTGCTTGATCGTGTTGGTGAGGGCTTCCTGTACGACGCGGTAGGCGGCGAGGTCGATCCCGGGGGGCAGCGGCCCGGGCGGCGACACCGCGACGTCCACCGGCACTCCGGCGGCGCGGACCCGTTCCACCAGGGCGTCGAGCTGGTCGAGCCCGGGTTGGGGTTCGAACCCGTCGACAGGCCCGTCGAGGCGTTCGCCGCCCGGGCCGGCCAGCAGGCCCATGACATGACGCAGCTCGGCCATGGCGGCCCGGCCGCCGGACTCGATGGCGAGCAGCGCCTGTTTCGACTGTTCCGGCTCCGCGTCCATCACGCTGCGGGCGGCGCCGGCCTGGATCACCATCACATTGACATTGTGGGTCACCACATCGTGGAGCTCGGCGGCGATCCGGGAGCGTTCCTCCGCGACGGCCCGGCGCATGGCGTCCGCCTGCTCCTGTCGTATCTCGGTGAGCCGGCGCCGCCAGAAGCGGACGAAGTTTCCGAGCACGCCGGCGCTCAGCAGGGCGAAGAACGGGCCCATCCAGCCGGGCGGCGCGGGCGCGATGTCCCCGAAACCGGCGCCGAGAAGCCCGCCCGCGAGCAGCAGGCCACCCATCGCCAGGACCCGGTTGCGGCTGTGGACGATGGCACCGTACGCGGCGATCGTGCACGTCAGGACTGTGATCCAAGTCGCGTCCGCGTGTGTGGCGCGCGCCGCCACCAGCACCACCCAGAAGGCGATGAGCGGGTACCGGCGCCTCACTGCCAGCGGCAACGCCGTCAGCGCCACGAGGAATGCGGGCGCCTCGTGGGATGGAAGCTGGACAAGCGGATGACCGAAGAGCTCTGACGGGCTCTGGGGCAGGACACGGGGAGGTGGTGGGGGGTCAGCCCGGAGCCGCAGGCTCTCGATCACTCCGGGCTGCTGTGCGGCGGTGCCGATCGCTGGATACTGCGCCGCAGCGGTCACCGCGAGGACCGTCAGGGCGATCGCGACCACCACGTCGGCGGCGAGCGCCCGGCGGGACAGTCGCGGAGCTCCGTCGCTGCTCCGCTCGGGCGTGTCCCGGGCCGAGTCGTCCTCGTTCAGCCGGCTGTACAGGTCGAGCACACACCGCCACCACGGCCGTCGTTCACTGGTCTCCACCGGCACATTGTCACGCCTGCCCCGTCCGTCCCACATCGGCCGTCGTGACGGAGCTGCAGGCTCTTCAGGACTAGGTCGCGAGGATGACCTGCCGGCCCCTCGTTCTCAAGCACTAGGTGATCTCGGCAGCACGGCCGAAGCGCACCGGCAGGAGCGGCGCCTAGCTTCGTTCCCGGCATCAGGCCGCGGTGCAGCCGCGGCCCCGGATGGCGGCCTCGACGATCGAGGCGCTGTTCATGACCATCCTTTCGAACCGCTGCTCAGGAGGACATAGCGTGACTTCCGTCCTGCAGGCCCAGGCGCTGGGCAAGAAGTACGGCAGCCGCTGGGCGCTGCGCGAGTGCACCATCGACATCCCTGCCGGCCACATCGTGGGGCTGGTGGGTCCCAACGGAGCCGGCAAGTCCACCCTGCTGAAGCTGGCCGGCGGCCAGCTCGAACCGACCGCGGGCGGGATCTCCGTGCTCGGCGGCCGGCCGGGCAGCACGCCCGCGCAGCTGGCCAAGGTCGGGTTCGTCGCCCAGGACACCCCGGTCTACGCGAGCCTGACCGTTGCCGAACATCTGCGGCTGGGAGCCCGGCTCAACCCCCGCTGGGACGGGGCCATGGCGCGTGAACGCATCGCGCGGCTCGGTCTCGTCCCCGCGCATCGGGCGGGTAAGCTGTCGGGCGGCCAGCGCGCCCAGCTCACCCTCACCCTGGGCCTGGCCAAACGCCCCGACCTGCTGATCCTCGACGAGCCCGTGGCCGCCCTCGACCCGCTGGCCCGTCACGAGTTCCTGCAGCACCTGATGGAGGCCGCCGCCGAGCGCAAGCTGAGCGTGGTGCTCTCCTCCCACCTGGTCTCCGACCTGGAACGGGCCTGCGACTACCTGGTCGTGCTGGTCGACTCCCGCGTCCAGATCGCCGGCAGGACCGACCATCTGCTGGCCACCCATTACCGGCTCACCGGCCCGCGCTGCGATCCCGGCAGGCTGCCCGCCGGCCAGTACGTGGTCTCGGCCCGGCACACCGACCGGCAGAGCGCGTTCGTGGTCCGTGCCGGTGACCCGATGCACGACCCCGCCTGGACGGTCAGCCGGATCAGTCTGGAAGATCTCGTGCTGGCCTACATGGACCGGCGCACCGCTGAGCACCGGCGGGTCACTCAAGAGGTGCAGGGATGATCTGGCTGACCTGGCGCCAGTTCCGCGGCTCGGCCGCGATGACGGCCGCCGTACTCCTCGTCCTCGGTATCACGCTGGCCGTGACCGGCCCGGGTCTGGCCTCCCGTTACGCCGCCGGGATCGCCGACTGCACCCCGAACGACACCTGCACCGACTTCTTCGACCGGTTCTTCGGCGAGTACCAGATCCCCTTCCTGGCCCTCACCCTCGTCGTGCTGATCCTGCCGGCGCTGGCCGGGCTGTTCTGGGGTGCTCCGCTGGTCACCCGTGAGCTGGAGGCGGGCACGCACCTGCTGGTGTGGAATCAGAGCATCACTCGGGCCCGCTGGCTGGCGGTCAAGCTCGGGCTCATCGGCCTGGCCGCCATGGCCTCCGCCGGGGTGTGCGCTCTTGCGGTGACCTGGTGGTCCGACCCCCTGGACAAGTCAGCCGTTCCGGAAATGGCGCGCATGGCTCCTGTGGTGTTCGGCGCGCGTGGCATCACGCCGATGGGGTACGCGGTCTTCGCCTTCGTCCTGGGCGTGACCCTGGGCGTGCTGGTGCGCCGCACCCTGCCCGCCATGGCTGTCACCCTGGTCGCCTTCGCCGCGATTCAGCTCGCCATGCCGCTGCTGGTCCGGCCCCACCTGATGCCGCCGGTCACGTCGACATTCGAGCTCGGCCGGACGAACGTGGAAGGCATCGTGCCGCAAGGCCGGCAGGGCGGAGCCACGCAAGTCTTCCTGAGTACGTCGGCGGTGCCTGGTCACGCGGGAGCCTGGGTCCTGTCCAGCGACCTGGTCGATCCGTCCGGACGCGTCGTCGGCGGCGATCGAGCCTCGGGGCCGTCCTCGACGATCGCGCGGTCCGTCCCGGTCTCCACGACGTCGGGACCCTGCGCGCCCAGGGCAGGACTGGGCACCGACGCGTGTACAGCCGAGATCAACCGGCTCGGCTACCGGCAGCAGGCGACCTACCAGCCTCTGGAGCGGTTCTGGCCCTTCCAAGGGATCGAGACCGGAACCTACGCCCTGCTCACGCTCGCCCTCACCTGGCTCTGCTTCCGGCGGATACGGACAGGCCTGTCATGACCGCCTTCACGGCAGGCGTCAGGACCGCGACCGCCGCCCTCGCCCTCCTCCTGACGTCCCTGCTGATGACGGCCTGCACCGCGCCGGCGCCGCCGCGCGGCGAGACGAGCACGGCGGCCGGTACGGTCTGCGCGCCGCCCCAGGGCGCCCCCGGCAAGGAGAGCGCCACCACGATCGACGTCATCGAGCAGGCGTACTCCTGCATCCTCGGCAACTACCACAGCGGCGCCACACTGGACGCCCGCTCCCTGCTGGCCGCCGGGTTCGCCGCCCTGACCCAGGAGCTCAACCGCAACGGACGCGACCTGCCCGAGGCGGCTGTGCCGGCGCTGAACGGCGACCGCAAAGCCGACTGGGCCGCCTTCGAAACCGTCTACCGGAAGATCACTGATCAGGTGCCCGACCTGCGCGACAAGCTCGCCGTCGCCACCCTCGAAGCGATCGTGGCCGCCCTCGATCACCACGCCTCCTGGGCGCACGATGTCAAGCAGCCGCCGGACTACTATGACGGCGACGGCTACGGCCTGGGTCTCGAGGCGAACGTCAACGCTTCGCAGGCGGACGGCAACCTCGACGCCGCCGTACCGCCGCTGTTCGTCACCTCCGTCCAGGGCGGCGCGGCGCAGGCCGCCGGGCTGCGCCCCGGCGACGTCATCGAATCGATCAACGGTTCGGCGCCCTTCATCGACCACAAGGCCACCCCCGCGATCGCCGCCCTCTACCCGCAGTACCCCCAGGCGCGCCCGGTCCGGCTGCGTCTCCTGCGGCAGGGCAGCGGCCGCCGCTGGAGCGTGACGCTCAAGCCCGGCCTCTACCAGCGGGATCTGGCCGCCCTGCAGGTGGTGCGGTCGAAGCTGATGGACGACGGCATCGCCTACGTACGGGTGACCGGCTTCGTGCCCGACTCCGCGGACCGGATCCTGCGAGCGATCTCCCGGCTGCGCAAGGGCCGGACACTGTCCGGCGTCGTGCTCGACCTGCGCGGCGGCAGCAGTAGCGGCGGCGGCTCCACGGAAGCGACCCGGCTGCTGAGCGCGTTCGCCCGCGGCAAGGTCACCGCCTATCACTGCACCGCCGACGACACCTGCCAGAGCCTGCGCACCGACGACACCGTCGTACTGCTCGGCTTGCCGCTGGTGGTGCTCACCGACCGCGGCTGCGCCTCGGCGTGCGAGCACTTCGCCTCCGCGGTCAAGGACCTGAGGGCCGGCCTGCTGGTCGGCACACGAACTGCTGGCATGATCTCCGGGCCGGCGCAGCCGTACCTGCTCGCCAACAACACCATCCTGAGCCTTCCTGACAAACACCACCTGGGCCCGAACCGTGAGGTCATCGACCGGATCGGCGTGCCGCCCGACCACCACGTGCCCCTGACCTCCGCAGACGCGGCCGCCGGGCGCGACCCCGCCCTGGCCAAGGCCCTGACCCTGCTGCACAAGTGAAGGGATCTTCCGATGAGACACCTCTTGGCAGTCGCCGCGGGGCTGGCCCTCCTCGCCGCGTCCGCCTGCTCCGCGCCCACCCCGCCCAGGGCCGCTGCCGTGTCACCCACGCCGGCCGGCCCTGCCACCCTGCTCGCCCCCACCGGCCCCCACCTGGTCGGCACCACCGTCCTCTACCTCAAGGACACCTCCCGCCCCGACCCCTGGAACCTCGACGCCAAAGCCAGAGAGCTCAAGGTCACCCTGTGGTACCCGGCCAAGCAGGGCGACGGGCAGCGCGCTCCGTATATGACGCCCAAGGAATCCGAGCTCCTCTTGAGAGGCACCGGAATCGCGAGTGCGCCGTACGACACGCTGAGCAAGACCCGGACGAACGCCATCAAAGACGCCGAGCCCGCAGGCAAGACACTACCGCTGGTGGTGCTCTCTCCCGGCTTCACCAAGCCGATGAGCACTCTCACCTCGCTGGCCGAGGATCTGGCCGGCCGCGGCTACGTCGTGGCCGGCATCGACCACACCTACGAAAGCTACGCCACCACCTTTCCCGACGGGCGCATCGCCGAATGCCTCGCCTGCGACAGCAACTCCGATCCTGGCTTCGGCGCCGGACTAGTTCAGGGCCGGGCCGCCGACGTCTCGTTCGTGCTCGACCAGCTGCCCTCGAAGTGGGACGGTTCCAGCCGGATCGACCGTTCCCGCATCGCCATGGCCGGCCAGTCGATCGGCGGGTCCAGCGCCATGGCGACCATGCTCGAAGACCCCCGCGTGCGGGCCGGAATCGACATCGACGGCACCACCTACGCCCGGATCCCCAAGAGCGGCTTCTCCCGGCCGTTCATGTTCCTGGGCTCGGCGCGGCACATCTCCGGAGGCTCCGCCCCCACGTGGGACCGCGACTGGAAACTGCTCACCGGCTGGAAACGCTGGATCGTACTGTCGGGCACCGAACATCAGTCCTTCACTGACACCCCGCTGCTGGCGGACGCCCTCGGCATCACACCTACCGCTGGCGTCCTGCCGGCGGCGCGCGCCGCCGAGCTCACCCGCACCTACGTGGCGGCCTTCCTCGACCAGCACCTGAAGTTCCAGCGGCAGTCCCTGCTGGACAAACCGTCCTCGCGCTACCCCGAGGCCAAGTTCTGCCCCGCCACCTGCGCTCCATCCTGAGGCCCAGCCGTCCCTGAAGCCCTCAGGGGATCCTGAAGACGCCGAATGCCTGCCTGGCCCGGGTGCACCGCGCCGAGCGCGAGCCTCTGGAGTTGTTGCAGGTCTTCGTGGAGCGGGGTCTCGAATGGTGGAGAAGTGCCTCCACCAACCACGAGAACCGGCTCAGTTCAGATCTTCGGTGATCGTCCAGCCCCGGCTACCGCCGATCTCGGCGATCCGCTGGCACCAGCCGGGGTGCCGTATCGGGCCCATGGCAGGCGTCTCCTTGCCGCCTGTTCCCTATGAGCTGGTCCTCCCGAGGCCGATCGCGGGCAGGATGGCCTGCTCGACGATGGCCGCCAGGTCGTCGTCGCTGGGTGGGACAGCGGCGTCGATCATACGCTTGGTCACCAGGGCCTCGCCGATGTCGGCCACGACCGGGGTGAGCAGTTCGACGGGGAAGTGGCCGCGTTCGGCGTAGTGCCGAAGGACGGTGCTGGTGAACGTGCCGCCGCGCTCGGCGAAGACCCGCTCGAACAGGGCCTGTGAGATCTGCGGTGTGCGCTGCGGGTCGGTGAGGATGGCCGCGACGGCGCGGCCGGCCGGGCTGAGCATCCAGTCCACCATGAGCCGCAGGGCGCGGATCAGGTCGCCGCGCAGGTCGTCGGCGCCCGGCGTGGGCTCCTCGACCGGATGCAGGTGGTGGAGCGCGTCGAGCAGCACCTCGACGGGGTCGGACCAGCGGCGGTAGAGCGTGGTACGCGGGGTCGCCGCCCGCTTGCCGATGCCGTCCATGGTCAGCCGCGCCACCCCGACCTCCGCCACCTCTTCCAGGACCGCCTTGTGGATGGCGCTGATGAGCTCCTCGCCACGCCGCCGGGTCCGCGCGTTGTGATCGCCCATCCTCACTCCCGCTTGCTTAAGTACACGGCTGTAGCTTACCGTGGGGCTTATTAGCTACAGTTCGTGTATCTAATTTCCTCAGGAGAGTCATGTCCTTAGCCCCACCTGCCCCTGTCCACTCCGGGGGCGCCGTGCCGCTCACTCATCGCGCGCTCGCCCCCGACCTCGCGCGCGGCCTCATGCTGCTGCTCATCGCCGTCGCCCACGCGCACATGTACCTGTCCGGCCACCAGACCGGCTTCCGCGGCTACGCCCTCGACGGCGGCCTCGTCGACCGGCTGGTCGCAGGGCTCCAGATCCTGCTGGTGGACGGGCGGGCCCTCCCCATGTTCGCCGCCCTGTTCGGCTACGGCCTCGCCCAACTGGCCAACCGACAGCTCGCCGCGGGCAAGAGCTGGCCGGAGACGCGGCGGGTGCTGCGGCGCCGGAGCCTGTGGCTGCTGGCGTTCGGGTTCTGCCACGCGCTGCTGCTGTTCTTCGGCGACATCCTGGGCGCGTACGGGCTGGTGGGGCTCGTCCTCATCGGGTTCGTCCGGCGCCAGGAGCGGGCCCTGCTGTGGGCCGCCGGCGTCGGGCTGGCCCTGCACATCGTCATACTCGCCGCGTTCGGTCTGCTCACCGTCTCCGCTCCCAAGGGCGACACGCCCGCGGCCATGGCCGACCCGATCGAGGCGCTGGTGATGAGGCTGATCGGCTGGTCGGGGATGACGCCCACCTACTTCGCGGTGAGCGTCGTGTCGGCGTTCCTGCTCGGCATCTGGGCGGCCCGCCGGCGGCTGCTCGAGGAGCCGGCCGCCCATCGGCCGCTGCTCTCCCGGGTCGCGATCGTGGGTGTAGGCGTGGCGGTCGTCGGCGGGCTGCCGTTGATGCTCGTGGACACGCGGGTCTGGGCGCCCTCGATGGCGGTCTCCGTGGCCGCGTACGTGCTGCACAGCCTGACCGGCATCGTCGGCGGCCTCGGGTACGCGGCGATCGTCGGGCTCGCCGTGAGCCGGATGCGGCACGGGGCGCCAGGCCCGGTGGTCGCCGCCCTGGCCGCGTGCGGGCAGTGGTCGCTGACCTGCTACCTGCTGCAGTCGGTGATCTTCGTGGCGGTGTTCGCGCCGTACGCGGGCGGTCTCGGCGCCAAGGCGGGGGACGCCGCCGCCTCGGGGATCGCCGTGGCCGCCTGGTTGACCACCGTGGTGCTGGCCGCGGCCTTCCGCGGACGGCGGGGACCGGCCGAGACCGCGCTGCGCCGACTGACGTACGGCTCATAAGCTCGCACGCGCGGTGACCGGCGGACCGCCGAGGTCCTCAAGGGGTGACCATCAGCCCGGCTACGCTGAGCTAATGGTCTTCCGGCGATTCCTGGGCTTCGCCGACGAAGACCTGCTGCTGGCCGGTCGGCCACGCCTCAGGTAGCCGCCCTCGATGACGAAGTCCTCACGCCCGCGCAGCTCCGTCTCCGACAGGTCGCGGTAGTAGTCCCGACGCGCCATCGGGCCGCGACAAATAGCGATCCCAAAATCACGTCATCCAGCGATCCAAGTCACATTTCGGTGATCGGCTGCGGGCGTGACGAAGGGCGTTCATGGCCGGTGTGTGAAGACAGACTTGGACGCCCTTCTGACCGCACTCTATGTCTATCTGGACGATCACGTGATGCCTTCGCGGGGAGGGCCTCGCGGGCGGGGCCGGCCCCCGGTGCTGACCTCGGCCGAGGCGGTGGTCGTGGCGGTGGCCCAGGTACTGCTGCGTTGTGATCAGGAGCGCTACTGGCTGCGGATCGCGGCGGCCCGGATCGGTCATCTGTTCCCGCGGTTGCCCTCCCAGGCCGTCTGCAACCGGCAGTTGCGCGAGCTGGGCCCGCAGATGTCGGCGGCGGCCTTGTGGATCGCCCGCCAGGTCCCCACCTGGCACGAACCGCTGCGGCTGATGGACGGCACTCCGGTCCGGTGCGGCGCCTCGCGGGTGACGGTCAACCGGTCGAGCCTGGGCGAGATCGCCGGTTACGGCATGGACCAGTCCCACCACGCCTTCTACTGGGGCGCCAAGCTGATGCTGATCACCACGGGAGAGCACGCGGATCCGCCAGCAGCAGCTGCTGATCGTCACCAGGTTCCTGCTGGCCGTGCGACTCGCCGATCGCCATGAGCCGATGGTGCTCGAAGGCCGCGAGCACCACCTGGGTGAGGTCCCGCGCGGCCACGCCGGTCCTGCTCGTCGAGTTGCCCATGGCTCTGACCGTCGAGCTGGTCGTCAGCAGTCCACCGGCCACCGTACCGGCACCGGTGGCGGCGAGGAACCTACGCCGCGTCAACCGTCAGGGGAATGTGGCTCGTGCTTCCGGGATGGTTGTACGGCACCGCCGGTGGCGGCCGAATGTCAGCCGCTCGCCGGGATCAACCCGGGCCTGCCGGGCCGGTAGCACGGTCAGGCTGGTGGAGAAGCGTCCGCGGCGCGCCTGCGGGCCACCAGTTGAGCGGGCCGGCCAGGCGCATGAGGCTCGGCACCAGCACGGCCCTGATGACGGTGGCGTCCACCAGCACGGCCACGGCCATGCCCACGCCCAGCATCTGCACGAACGTCACCCGCGCCGGGGCGTAGGCGGCGAACGTGAGCGCCAGGATCCCGCCCGCCGCTGTGATCAGCGGCGCGCCCCGCTGCAGGCCGGCGGCCACGGCCCGCTCGGTGTCGCCGGTCCTGTCGTACTCCTCCTTGATGCGTGACAGCAGGAACACCTCGTAGTCCATCGACAGCCCGTAGGCCACGCAGAGCATGAGAATCGGGATGCTTGGGTCGAGGGTCCCAGTCGGGGTGAAGCCGAGCAGGCCAGACAGGTTACCGTCTTGGAAGACCCAGACGATCGCGCCGAACATGACGCCGAGACTGAGGACGTTCAGCAGCGTCGCCTTGAGCGGGATGATGAGGCTGCGTGTCATGAGGAACAGGACGGCGAACGTCACGCCGAGCATGAGCGCCAGCACCAGCGGGAGCCGGTCCACGACCGAGGCCCGGTAGTCCGACAGCTCGGCCGGGTAACCCCCGACCAGCACCTCGAAGGGCGGCTCGATGGAGCGGACGGCCGCCACCAGGCGTACCGGGTCGTCGGCCAGGGCGGCGGCCGAGGGCACTGCCGACAACCAGGTTCCCTGTTCGGTCGCGGTGGTGCCGCGGAAGCGGACCGGGTCGCCGTCGCCCACGCGGCGTCCCCCGGCGAAGGAGCCGGCGGCAGAGTCGACCTGGGCGATGCCCGGCAGCCGGGACAACGACTCCGCGTACGCGGATATGTCGCCCGCCGCCGGACCCTTCGAGATGATCTGGATGGCGTCGGTCTCCTCGGCCGGGAACGACTGGCGGATGACCTCCTGCGTCTGCCGGGAGGCGGCCTCCGGCGGCAGGATGCGGTCGTCGGCGACGCCGAAGCGCAGCCCGAGGAAGGGTGAGGCGAGCAGGAGCAGCACCGCCGTCGCCAGGCCCCCGAAGACCAGCGGGCGGCGCATCACGCGCACGGCCAGCCCGTGCCAGAACCCCGACTCTCCGGGCTCGGATCGCGTGGACTTGGGCAGCAGCGTGCCGCCGATCGTGGCGAGCACGGCGGGCAGCACGAGCACCGCCGCCACCAGGCCGCCGATCACCACGGCGATGCCCGCGTAGGCGAACGAGCGCAGGAAGTCGAAGGGCAGCGCGAACAGAACGGCCAGCGACATGGCCACGGTGAGGCCGCTGAACAGCACGGTACGGCCCGCGTGCTCGACCGCCCCCGCGATCGCGCTCGCCCGGTCCCGCCCGTCGCGGATCTCCTCGCGGAAGCGCTGGATGACGAACAGGCAGTAGTCGATGCCGAGCCCCAGGCCCATGGCCAGGGTCAGATTCAGGGCGAAGGTGGAGATCTCCGTCCAGAGCAGGACGCCACCCAGCAGCGCCAGCCCGGTCACCATGGCGAACACCCCAGCCAGGATCGGCACCAGAGCCGCCATCGCGCGCCGCTGGTAGAGCCAGAGCAGCACGAACGCCACCGGGAAGATCACCAGCTCCGCCCGGACGAAGTCCTGCCTGGCCAGCGGCACGGTCTCGCGGAAGACCTCCTCGCCGCCCCCGGCACGGACCTGGAGCAGGTCGTCACCGGCGGTGATCCGCGGCACCAGGACGGGCAGCACCCGGGAGCGCACGTGATCGGCGTCGCCGGGGACGCGCACCACGATCAGCGCGTGCCGGCCGTCCGTACTGCGCATGGTCGCGGGCTTGCCGCGGGTCCAGTACGAGGCGGCCTCGGCGACGCCGTCCTCGCGGCCGACCCTGGCGGTCAGTTCGCGACCCGCCGCCGCCACGGCCGGGTCGTCCACGGTGCCCTGCCTCGCGGTGACCAAAAAGATCATGTCCGGGCTGCCGGTGCCGAATCGCCCGGCCAGCTCGGCCTGCGCCCGGTCGGACTCCGAACCGGGCGCCTCGAACCTGGCCAGCGACAACCCCGACGCCGCGCCGGCCGCCAGCACGCCCGCGGCGATCAGCCCGGCCAGCGCCAGTGCCAGCACCAGCCGGCGACGGCGGACGAGCAGGAACCCGAGCCTGCGCAGCGGCGGCCCCACCGTCATTTCCCCGGAGTGCCTGGCCGGGGCGCCGACGGCCGTCACGGGCGCAGTCCCAGGACGTCGAGGAGGCGCTCGAAGCTCTCCTGATCGTGCTCGCGCCACCACCAGCGGGAGTGGATGTCGGTGCCGAAGCTGCCGCAGTCCGTGACGAGCACGGTTCTCATGGGGTCTCCCGGGGAAACTCGGTAAACTGCTCGTGTTTCTCTGCCGAGCCTAGAAATACAAGTAAATGCTCGCATTTGTCAACGAGGAGGTCGGCCATGCCTGAACGCTCAGTCCGTCGGCAGGCGCGCGGCCTGAAGCGCATGGCCGAGATCCTCGACGCCGCCGAACTGGTGGTCGCCGAAGTGGGTTACCTGGAGCTGACGACGAACCAGGTGGCCGCGCGGGCCGGGATCTCGCCCGGGTCGCTGTATCAGTTCTTCCGCAACAAGGAGGAGATCCTCGACGGGCTGGTGACGCGCTACACCGATGACCGGCAGGAGTTCTGGGCCGCCCAACTCGCCGCCGTCAGTCCGGATGTGCCGCTGGAGACGCTGGTGGAGCGGCTGGTGGATGAGAGTGTGGCGTTCAAGACGGCCTCGCCCGCGTACTGGTCGCTGCTGTACGGCACTGCCACCGGCGATAGGCTGGCGGCGGCCTCGCAGCAGTTGCACGAGGCCATCGCGGGGCACATCGCGGCCATGTTGCGCCGTCGCACTCCCGGGCTGCCGGAGGAGCGGGCGCTGCTCACCGGGACGATGGCGCTGGCCATGGTGAAGGCGGTGATGCCGATGATCACCACGGCCACGCAGGAACGGGCGGCGGAACTGGTGGCCGAGCTGCGACTGATGCTGGTGCGGTACCTGAGCTGAGCGCGCCGCCAGGTGCCAGGGGACAATCGGGCAAGCCTTTCCGGCGGCGTCCGTGCGCCCGCTCGACCGGTGAACGCCATGAGCGCGCCACGCGCTCGGGTTCCGGCTGGGGATCGGGCGTCGGCGGGGCCGGGCGCGGGAGGGCCAGCGGGCGGGCCAGCGGGCGGGGCAGCCACCAGTCGCGGTGCCCGAGCAGCCTCATCAGGGCGTGATGGATGCGCCTGCCGAAATTACATCCGTGCAGGTCAAGCGGCATGTGCGTACTCGTGAAGGACGCCGCCGAGCCGGTCTCGTCGGCGTATGTGCAGGTCACTGATTCGCCCCGGGTCCGTGATCGGGTCCGGGGCAGGACGCAGCGGGGCGGCTTGGTCCAGGGCGAAATGATGGGCCGGGCATGCAGCGGATAGTAGATCCGCTCATCAGCCCACAGCGTGCTCACCGTGACGATGCCGTTGTCGGTCTTGCCCAGGCGGCCCAGCCACTGGCGGCCCACATGCGCGGTGGCCTTCCCATCGTTGCGGTCTCCGCTGTCATCGATCACCAACACCCCATCCGGATGGGACGCGGTCGCCGCCTCGGCCGGCAATAACTCCACCCGCCGGGCATTGAACCCGCTCGGGATCCCAGCACGACTCCGACAGGAAATACTGCCCCCGCTGCGCCGCCGCGCTCTTGGACCCGGCCACCGGTTCAGCCCCGGCCAGTGCCGCAGCCGTCTTGTTCCGCTCCCGCGGCGGCGGCAACCCCGCCACATACTCCCGGACCCCGCGCCGCTGCCCCAGATGAGTGAACAGATCATCAAACCTGGCCGCCTACCCCTCCAGCGCCCCTGGCGCGGGCGGAGCAGGTTTGGGCTTGGTCATCGCCTGGCTCCCTTCTCGGGAGCCCCCGCGACACCATCCCCGCCCAGCCAGAATCTTGATCTAACGGACTATCGGTAGCAGCCGACGGCTCATTCGCGCGGCGCGTGTTGCCGCAGGAACGTCCGCACCACGGCTTGTGACTGGTCCGCCCTGGGGCTGAGCCAGAAGCCCAGGTGATCCTCATTCTCCATCCAGTAATGTTGCGCGCCGGGTATCCGCTCGGCCGCGTATTCTCCATGGTCGAAGGACACATCGCCGTCCTGCCTTCCGTGGATCACCAATGTCGGAGCCGTGATCCGCTCCAGAGGAGAACCGCCGCGCCGGGCTTGCGCCGCGTCGTTGTCGGTGCCCGGCCAGCGCTCCTCGTAGGGAAATGTCGTTTCGAACATCGCCTCGAAGAGCGTCCGCACGCGTGGCGTGTTCATGATGTACGAGAGCCGCCCGGCCCGCTGTTCCTCGTTGAAGGTGCTGGTCTCGTCCAACGTCGCCGAGACCACGGTCTCGAACGAGAGCATCGCCGTCAGCCGGGTGAGCTTCTGCCCGACGGTGTTCAGGAACGTTCTCCGCAGTGACGAGCTCGGCTTACCGGGGGGCTGCTGTTTGCTCACTCCGCCGATGGAGACCATCCCCCAGATCCGATCCGGATGGCGTGCGGCGAAGGTGTAGCCCACCGGGCTCCCGGCCGAGACCGCGAGGACTCCGACCCGGTCGATGCCGAGCTCATCCAGCAGCGCGGCGAGCAGGTCGGCCTGCTCCTCGTTGGTCCGGCCGCTCTCCAAGGGCGTGCCGAGGTAACCGGGCCGCGAAGGACTCAGGATGCGGAACCCGCCCTGCTGCAGCCAGCCGGCGAACAGTCGTCCCTGGTCGGCTCCGCCGAGCCCGGCGTGAACAGACAGCAGCACCGGACCTTCCGTACCGTACAGGTCGTACTCGATCGGGCCACGCCGCGTCTGGGCCGTCCGCAGGTCGATCTGGACACCGGGGAAGAGCTCCCGGCGCGGGCCGGTGTCGATGCTGCCGTCCCAAAGAAGCAGCCCGGCGACTACCGCGGCCGGGATCCCGACCAGGACAGCGAGCACCACTCTGAAGATCTTGATGACTCTTCGCTTGGGCACCGCTGCGACACCCTTCGGTATCTGGCCTGAAGTCACGGCAGCGTCTCGATGGCGGCCTGGCGCGTTGCCTGGACGAACCTCAATGGGGTCCTCATAACCCGCAATGGTCGTCCAGCCGCTGGTGCGGGTCATCCCACAGGTGGAGTCTTCTGCCACTACCACACCGGGATCAACGACTGACCGAGCTACAACGCTGGGAGCAGCCCGCCAGTACGGTGGTGAGAGCACTGACCACCCATGACCGGCTCTGCGAATTCAACCTGTGTACCTAAGTTTCGGAAGATCAGCCCACGTTACCTCAGCGGCTGGTGCTCACTTAGAATGCCTCTGTTAGATCCTGCGCTATTACAACCGTGGCCGTCGCCACCGAGGACGAGCAACACTCGTCGCAAAGAAGATCGTCGGTGGCAAGCGCGGCATCGTCACCGACACGCTCGGCATCATCTTCGCCGTGGCCGTCGCCGCCGCAGGCCTGTCCGACAACGTGATCGGCAAAGGGCTCCTCGACCAAACCAAAAGCGCCTACCCGACGATATCCAAAACCTGGGTCGACACCGGCTTCAAGAACGCCTCAATCGAACACGGCGCCACGTTAGGCATCGACGTCGAAGTCGTCTCCAGAAAAGCCGAAACCCGCGGATTCCACGTCGTCGAACGCCGCTGGGTCGTCGAACGTAGCTTGGGCTGGCTCATGCTGTATCGCCGGGTAACCCGCGATTATGAAACCCTGCCCGCCAGCTCTCAAGCCATGATCCACATCGTGTCGATCAACTACCTGACAAAGCGCATAAAAGACGAAAGCACCCCAACCTGGCGCGGCACTTACTAGAACATAAGCCGCAACCTACTCAAATCAAATGCCCTCTCAAATGTGGCCTCGCGGTAGTCATGCCAAGCGGCGAGCTCCGTTCATCGAGCGCCACCCGCCGCGGGCGCGTCGCTGATGCCGTCGCCGACCAGGGCGATCGATCCGTGGCGGGTGCGCAGTTCGGTGACGGCGGAGGGCTGGTGCTCGGGCAGCATGGTCGCGGCGCGGTAGTCGTCGATGCTGACGGCGGCGGCGATGTCGGCCGCGACTTGGGGTTTGTCGGCGGACAGGAGCATGACGGTCTTGCCCTGGGCCTGCAGCCGGATCGGTTGTCGCGGAACCATGTGTCGGCGAGACGTCGAGACCTTCAAGGCCGCTACTCGTCGATCCAGCCGTTCTCAACTGCCCACTCGTGCGTCATGGCTTCGGCCGCGGGCAGCGTGAGGAACGAAACGGCATACAGAACAACGAGGAGCCCGATCGGAACGGCCCACGCGCGAGGACGGGTTTCCGGCGGACCGGCCCCATCTTGTCCAGCGTCGGCAGGGCGGTCCCGACGTAGCCGCGTCGCCGGGAGCCGACGGTCGGCAGGCCTCAGTACCCACGACGCGATGGCGCACACCCCGAACATCAGTGGCACCCCCCACGCCTGAAGACCGTCGCCGAGTATCAGATGCGACGCCACGGCACTCGACCACAGGAAAAAGGCGCCCACGTAGGCCCATTCCTTGATCAGCCGGAGCTCGGGCGCGATGATCGCGACGGCCGCCCCGACCTGCCACACGCCGAGAATGTAGACGAAGTAGCGCGGGTATCCCAGGTGGCGCATCTGGACTTCCATCCATTCGATCGGTACAAGATTCCACACCGATCCAGCAGCCAACTCGAAGACGATGATAAACGTGGTGGCCCAAAAGGCGATGGGGCGGATTCGGCTCAAGTTCCAGCCGCTTCGTGCGACGGTGGCCGCCTTGTCATTGGTGCGCTGGAATATTTTTGGCATGTTAATGAGTCTCCTTACAGGAGTTGTGCACAACTTCGGTTCGAAGTCGCGGCCTCGCTGTGGTTCCCGGGGAAGTTTCCAACGGATTCGCCTCACCGGCACGGCGCGAGCATGGCGCCTGGGCGGCTCGTGGAAGCACCGCGCCGACACGCTGATGCCGCGGGCGTGGGCCAGTTCGCCGGCGCTGGATTCGGTGCTTTCATGGCCGGTCAGATCGTCTCGAAGTTGGCCATCATGCCCATGTCCTCGTGCTCGAGGTTGTGGCAGTGGAACATGTAGCGTCCGCGGTAGCCGTCGAACCGGGTGATCACCTCCACCGCCTCGCCGGGGCGCAGATCGACGGTGTCCTTGCGGCCGGCGTCGTATGGGCCGGGCGCGCGGCCACCGCGGGAGAGCACGCGGAAGTTCACCAGGTGCAGGTGGATCGGATGGTGCAGGTCCACCACGAAGCGCCAGATCTCCACGTCGCCGAGCCGGGGCCGGGCGTCGATTCGGGACGGCGCGTACGGCCGGCCGCCGATCGTCCAGCCGTGCCGGTCACCGAGGCGCCCGCCGCGGAAGGAGAAGTCCCGGGTCACGGTCGCTTGCGCGCGGTCGAGTGGTTCGATTTCGCTGAGCCGGTCCGGGATGTGGCTGTCCTCTTTGTCGCGCCGGGCGACGCGGAACCGCATCACTTGGGCAGTCGATCCGGTGCCGAGCCGGTTGACCAGGGTGACCTCGGAGCCGACCGGGTAGCGGCCGAAGTCGACGACCAGGTCATAACGCTCGGCCGGGGCTATCGGGAGGTGGTCGTGCACGCGCGACGTGTCGAGCAGGCCCTGGTCCGAGCCGATCTGCGTGAAGGCCTGGCCACCGGGTGGCGGTGGGTCGAGCGCGAGGTCGTAGCGGCGGGCGTTGGACGCGTTGAGCACCCGCAGTCGGTGTCTGGTCGCCGACACTTCGGCCACCGGCCAGGGTGCGCCGTTCACCAGGATCACGTCACCGAGCACCCCCTCGATGTAGGAGTCCTCGACGCCGTGCACGGTGGTCAGTGACCGGTCGACGGACGGGTAGTGCATCGAGCCGTCCTCGGCGAACGCTCGGTCGGTGATCATCAGCGGCAGTTCGCGCTCGCTGTGCGGCAGCGGCAACGCGTCCTCTTCGGTGTCCCGTATGAGGTGGAATCCGGCCAGGCCGCGGTAGACGGCGGGCCCGGTGAAGTCCATCCGGTGATCGTGGTACCAGAGCGTCGATGCATGCTGCTGCAACGGATACACGTAATCGCGCATGCCCTGAGTGACCCTCGCGTGCGGATCCTGCATGCCCGTGTGCCCGCCGTGCGAGTGCGTCGTGTGCGTGCCGCCGGCGGGCAGCACCAGGTCGGTGGTGTAGCCGTCGGACTCCGACGGGGTGCGGCCGCCGTGCAGGTGGACGACGGTCGGTACCGGGAGTTCGTTGCGGTGCCGGACGATCGCCGTCCGGCCGCTGCGGGATTCGATGGTCGGCCCGGGGAACGTGCCTTGGTAGCCCCAGATCGGCGTGCGCAGTCCGGGCAGGATCTCCACCGTGGTCTGCCGCTGGACGATCTCGTACCGGTCGGCGTCCGCGTCCCGCGCGATCGGGGCCAGCACAGCCGGAATGGGCAGCGGGACCTGGAACGGCGCGGGTAGCGGCACTTTGCTGGTGAGCAGTTCCCCGGAAGTCGCAGCGGATCCGAACAGCCGTGGCCCGGCGAGCCCGGCGGCGAACAGCGCGCCCGCCCCGCCGGTCAGGCTGAAGAACCGGCGCCGGGACAGCCCGCTCATCGCTGCCCCCTGGGCTGCTCTCCGGCTGTCCGCCAGATCCCGACCAGCATGATCGACGCGTACATGGCGAGCGCGACGCCCAGCGGGAAATGCAGGTCCAGCTCACCGGCCACTCCCGCGAAGTACTGTCCGGACTCGCCCAGGAACAGCAGCAGGCTCGCCCAGAACGGCCAGCGCGTCCCGGCTCGCCGCCAGAGCACCGCCGACAGCACGACCTGCGCCAGCCCGAAATAGGTGACCAGGTCGGCGCCGAGCGTGTGCAGCGCCAGCATGTCGTAGTCGCCGATCATGTAGCGGCCGGCGAACACCGGCTGGGCGAAGATCGCGACGGTGTGCGCCGTGACGATCCAACGCATCACGCCCAGCACCGCCCGTCCACGCAGCCGCGGCGGAGCTTTCTGAGTCTCGATTGTTGTCGCCGTCGTGGGCGTGGACATGGTGAGGTCTTCCTTCTCAATCTGTTGCTTACAACGGGGGTTCACTGCTCGCACGAGTCAGGGGAGGGTCGGACGCGGGCCGCCCTGAGCCAGACGAGGGACCCCGGCTTGCGGGCTTCGCGACGGATTCTCGACACCGCGAAATTGGTGGTCACTTCCTTGATCGCCGCGCCCACGCGGCCGCCGACGTAGACGTTCACCGCGGTATCGTCCTTACCGGCGAGCTGTCGGATGGCCACGCGCCGGCCGAGGCTGGCACACGCTCCCGAGAAGGCCAGTCTGATCGTCGCCGGTTCGGTCCCCGCGATACGGCTCAGCACGGTGTTCGCGGCCTGCGCCCCGAGCGGCCCGGCGGCGTAGCAGCTCATCCGCAGCGGCTGGCCCGACGGTGCGGCGGAGTCGCCGGCCGCGACGACGCGGTCGTCGTCGACGCTGGTCAACGTCTCGTCGGTGAGCAACCGGCCGAGCTCGTCGGTCTGCAGCCCGCTCGCGGCCGCCAGCTGCGGCACGCCGAAACCGGCCGCCCAGATGGTCAATGCGCTCGCGCGCACCGCACCGTCGGCGAAGACGACCGCGGCCGGCCGGACCTCGGTCACCGCGACGTCCTCGAGCACCGCGGCGCCGTGCCGGGACAGCCACTTGGCCACGGCTCGGCGACCCGGTGCGCTGAAGGACGGCGCCAGGGTCCGGCCACACACCAGCGTGACCGTGCGTCCTTGTTCGGCCAGTTCAGCGGCCGTGTCGATACCGGTCAACCCACCGCCGACCACGGTGACCGGAGCATCGAGGGGCAACTCCTCCAGCCTGGCGCGCAACCGTTGCGCGGTCTCGAATTCAGCGATGTCGAACGCGAATGCGGCCGCGCCGGGCACCGATGACGGTGTCGCCCCGGTGCTGCCGACCGCGTAGATGACGTAGTCGTAGTTCAGCGCGCGGCCCGATGCCAGCTGCACTGTGCGGGCGGCGGTGTCGATGCGCGTGGCGCTGTCGACGACCAACTCGATCCCCTCGCCCAGTAGCGTGCCGTAGTCCACCGTGGCCTCGCCGGTGCCGGCCACGAACTGGTGCAGCCGGACTCGTTCGACGAACTCCGGGCGGGGATTGACCAGAGTGATGTCGATGTCGGCGCGCATCCGCAAATGGTTGGCCGCCAGTGTTCCGGCGTAGCCGCCGCCGATGACGACGACCTTGTGGGGTGTGTGGTGTTCAGACGTGGGCATGGCGAGGTCTTCCCTTCTCGATCTCAACGAGGAAGTGCGGCTTGTGACCCGATGGGATTGGTCCTTCATCACGAAGTGGCCGGCCCCAGGGGACGATCACGCATGCCGACGAGGTCGGCTTTTCCTGCGTGCTGGATGGTGTCTCACCAGTTCGACAACCCAACACCTCGAAATGTGAGGCGATACGCCAACCTCACAGTTCACTGCGCTGTCTTGTCGAACTGGTAAAGGCAGATGCGACCAAGGGAGCCGACGACACTCATGACCACCCCATCCGAGCCGGAAGGCGACCAGCTCGATCCCGGCCTGAGCGCGATCATGAGTGAACGGCGCCACCTGATCAATCTCGCCTACCGGCTCCTGGGCTCCCTGGACGACACCGAAGACGTCGTCCAGGAGACCTACACCCGCTGGTACGCCCTGTCCCGGCGGCAGCAGGACGCCATCGCATCCCCCGGCGCCTGGCTGACGACGGTGGCCAGCCGCATCTGCCTCAACCTGCTCTCCTCGGCACGCGCCCGGCGAGAGACCTACGTGGGCGAATGGATCCCCGAGCCGCTACCCGAACCTACCGAGTGGATCACCGGGCGGGCGGACGGCATCACCGTCGACCCTGCCGACCGGGTCACCCTGGATGAGTCGGTCAACATGGCCTTCCTCGTCGTGCTCGAATCGATGACCCCGGCCGAGCGCGTCGCGTTCATCCTGCACGACGTCTTCCGCTACTCCTTCGCCGAAGTGGCCGACATCGTCGGCCGTACCCCGGCGGCCTGCCGCCAGCTCGCTTCCTCGGCCCGCCGTCGCATCCGCGCGCCGCAGACTCCCGCGCCTGTGGCGGCCGGGCAGGCCCGCATCGTCAAAGACTTCAAGCAAGCCTGGGAGGTCAAGGACATCAATGCCCTCATCGGCCTCCTCGACCCCGACGCCACGGCGATCGCCGACGGCGGCGGCATCGTCGGCGCCTTGCTCCACCCGATCGAAGGCGCCGAGCAGATCGCGCGCTCCCTGGTCAATCTCGAGGGCAGGCTACACAAGCTGACGATCCTGGAGCGTACGGTCAACGGCCAGCCCGGCCTGGTTGCCCAGCAAGACGGCATCACCGTATCGGTGTACGCGTTCGACATCGCAGGCGGCCGGATCAGGCGCATCTGGGCGGTACGCAACCCCGACAAGCTCAGGCCGTGGACGATGGGGCCGCCGCAGTAGGAGAGTCAGGAACAGCAAGTGGTGCCGAACGATAGAAGATGATCTTAGCGAGTCCGGGACACGCTGGGTTTCGCGTGCGCCTTACTCGAGGTCAAAGGGTTCCGCGAGCGCCCCCAGCCCGCGATGGACGGGCATCGCCGCAGACCGGTGAAACCACACAAGACACTCGATCTCAGTCGCCTTCCTTCACCTGCCAACGCATGGATATTTCACACGATCACAGGATGGATGGACAGAAGATGACGTACGCACAGGAGTTGCCGCTGCAGATGCGGCGGAACGGGTTCGACCTGGTCGAAGAACTGGCCAAGGCACGAGATGGCGGGGGCGTCGTGCGGATGGAGACGCCGTTCGGCCTGCCCGCCTACCTGGTCTGCCGCCACGATGATGTTCGCCAGGTGCTGTCGGATCCGGCTGCGCAGGCTCGAGCCGCGCATCACCGAGATCGTCCAGGCGGCTCTGGACGACCTCGAGCGGGCCGGCACACCGGCCGACCTGGTGGCGCACTTCGCGCTGCCGGTGCCCTCGCTGGTGATCTGCGAACTGCTGGGCGTGCCGTACGCCGACCGCGCCGCCTTCCAGAAGCGTTCCGTGCGCATGCTCGACACCTCGTTGCCGATGGAGCAGCGCGTCGCGGCGCAGCGGGAGGACCGCGCCTACATGGCCGGCCTGGTCTCCCGCGCCCAGGCCGACCCGGGCCAGGACATGCTCGGCATGCTGGTACGCGAGCACGGCGACGACCTCAGCACCGACGAGCTGATCGGCATCGCGGGACTGCTGCTACTGGCCGGGCACGAGACCACCTCGAACATGCTCGCCCTGGGCACCCTGGCCCTGCTGCGACACCCAGACCAGCTCGCCACGATCCGCAAAGATCCGGCGCAGATCGAGCCCGCCATAGAGGAGCTGCTGCGCTGGCTGTCCATCGTGCAGTCGCTACCGCCGCGCACGACCACGACGGAGGTGGAGATCGCCGGCCATACCATCCCTGCGGGTTCGCTCGTGATGCTTCCGCTTCAGTGAGCGACCTGTTCGAGCGCGGCATCGACGTCAAGGTGCTGGAGGGCATCGCGGCCGGCAAGCACACCGAACGCTCCCTCATAATCGACCTGGCCCTCGACCTGGCCGAAGACCGCCGCCGCGACATCGTCCGCAAGACCAAAGACGGCTTCGAAGCCGCTGGCCGCCGAGGCCGCGCCGGCGGCCGCCGCCCCGTGGTCGACGACAACAAACGCGCCGCCATCCTCGCCCGACGCCAGCGCGGCGAATCCATCCGCACCATCGCCGCCGGCGTCAAGGTCTCCATCGGCGTCGTCCACAAGGCCCTGACCGCCGCCCAAGCGGAACAGCGACCGTAGACACCCACTGCCACGCCGGTGAGCCATTCAGCTACCGAACGTTACTTTGGGGCTGGGGTCAGCTTCGGGAGCAGGACGCCGAGAAGACGGGTGACGGGCTGCGCATAGAGCAGGACGAACAGGGCGACGACCCGGTCCAGCAGCACCCGCCGCCTGCGGCCAGTCCGTGACCCGTGGCTCAGGTTGGATTCAGGTCATTGATCTACCACGCTGTGCCCATCGCATTTCTCGCGATTGCCGTACGTGCAGCAAGACTGAGTGACATGTCTGGGTGAAGGGGTGGGGCCCACGGTGGGCGGAATTCTCGATGATGGACGAAAGGACGTCGTGCGCCGAGCATGACCTTGCGGACCGCGTCGCCAGGAATGCGCCGCTGGCGCTGGCGGCCGTCAAGGAGGTGCTGCGCGCGACGCCGAGCCTCAACGACGGCGACGCCTTCGAGCGCCATGACGAGCCCATCTCCGGGCTGCCCTCCAGCCAGGACGCGCGCGAAGGCGCGCCCGAGGAATATCGGCCGATGTTCGAGGTGAACGTCTTCGGTCTGATCGAAACCACCAGAGCCGCCCTGCCTGTCTTGCGACGTTCGGGCCGAACGATCGTCAACATGTCGTCTGGCGCCGGAATCGCGGGCGGCGGAGGCTATTACAACGCCGCCAAATTCGCCGTGGAAGGGATTTCCGAAGCGCTCGCCGGCGAGCTGAAGCCGTTTGGCATCCGCGTGCTGATCGTCGAGCCTGGGCCGTTTCGCACCGATTTCCTTGGCCGTTCGATCACGATGGCGGCCAACGAGATGCCGGAATACGCCGCGAGCTCGCGCAAGCATTATCGCGAAACCAAAAACGGCAATCAGGCGGGCGATCTCGACAAGGCGATCGCGGTGATCCTGCAGGCAGTCGACGCCGATGACGCCCCGCTTCATCTGCCACTCGGCCTGATCGCGCACTCGATTGCTGAGCGAAAGCTGGCTGCCTTCCGCAGCGATATCGACGCCTGGCGCGACATCACGATCGCCACCGATTTCGATCAGCCCTGAGCGCTGGCCGCGAGCTCTGTTTGAACGTCAACATCTGACTGGAAAGCGATCATGATCGCAACTTTGAAGGGGTTTACCCAACAACTGATGCCGGTGAATGGCATCAAGATCAACGCTGTCACGGGAGGCTCAGGCCCGCCGATCCTTCTGCTTCACGGGTGGCCGGAAACATGGTGGGAATGGCACGATGTGATGCCGCCGCTGGCCGAGTATTTCAGCGTAGTGGCCATCGATCTGCGCGGCGCGGGCTTTTCCGACTGCCCGCTCGACGGCTATGACAAGGCGACGATGGCGCGCGACGCGCACGAAGTCATGGTTGCCCTTGGGCATGAACGCTACGCCGTGTGCGGACATGACATCGGCGGAATGGTCGCCTTGCCGCAGGCCGCCATCTATCGGGAGGCTGTTACCCATCTGGCCGTCCTCGACGTTCCGCTTCCCGGCTGGACCGGATGGGAGGCGACGACCGCAAGGCTTTGGCACTTCAGCTTCCATATGAACCGGGATCTACCCGAGCACCTGATCCATGGCCGTGAATATGACTATATTTCGACCTTCATGTCTGAGCGGTTCTACGATCACAGCACCTTCAATCCGGCGGACATCGAGATCTACGCGAGAGCGATGGCGCTTCCTGGCCGCACCCGCGGCGGCATGGAATGGTATCGGACCCTCACCGCCGACCATGCGGCCGCGCTCGAGTACAAGAAGCAACCGCTCGAGATACCGGTGCTAGGTCTCGGCGGGGATCAGCGCTTCGGTGCGCAGATGGTGCCGATGCTCAAAGAGTTCGCCAGCAATGTGACGGGCGGCTCGATTGCGCAGTGTAGCCACTATGTCGCGGACGAACGGCCGGATGAAGTCGCGGCCGCTCTGATCGATTTCCTCAAGGCCAAGTGAAAATCTGCGACCGCGCCGTCGTGGGCCGGGCGGATCGCGACACTGCGGGCAAGTTGCGCCCGCACCTATCCCGATCGATCGATCAAATAAGAAAGGAAAACTGTCATGTCCGCACCTGTCATTCGCGGCGTCAATCATATCGGCATCACGGTGCCCGACATCGAAGCCGCAAAATCGTTCCTGGTGGAAGCTTTCGGCGGCCAGGTGATCTATCAGTCCTTCGGACCGCAGGATCCGCCGCGGCAGGGACCCGAATTCGAGCGGGCCGTTGGCGCTTTCCCTGGAACGGTCGTGCGCGCGCAGGCGATGGTCAAGATCGGAACCGGGCCCGATATCGAGCTCTTCGAAATGCACGGCCCCGAACAAGCCCAGCCGATCCGAGCGAGCGACTTCGGCATCACGCACTTCGCTCTCTACACCGACGACATCGACGCATCGGTTGAGCGCTTCAAAAAGGCCGGAGGCACCCCACTCACGGCGCCTCGCGCTATTCCCTATGCAACGGAGAAAGGTCCTGGAAACAAGGTCTGCTACTGCCGCATGCCCTGGGGCACGACGATGGAATTTATCACCACGCCGGACCGCATGGCCTATCATGACCAGACGGATCTGCGCAGGTGGCAGGACGAGGACTGAGCAGGGCGGTGAGTTGGTCGCGCGCGGCGACCGCATCGCCGGCTTTCCCCGTCCAGCGGGCGAGGCTGCCCCGGGCGTAGAGGGTGCTGGGGTGGTCGGGGCCGAGGATGTCCTCTAGCTCGGGGAGCAGAGCCCGCGGTTCTCGTAATCCTCCTGGGGACCCAGGAATGCTCCTGGGGTCCCCAGGAGTCAGGGGCTTACGGCCATGTCGCGGTCCCGGACGCGGTGATCCGGTGGAGGAGCTGAGGGGTGAGGGTCGCAGGGCGTTGGGTGATCCAGCGACGCACCTGGGAACGGTCACGTCCGGCTGCCGTGCCTGCTGTGGTATCAGCATGTACAGGCCCGAGCGGCGGGCCACCAGAGCTCCGGTGCGCACCTGGGTCGAGACCGGGAGCTCAGTGGCGCGGCTTCAACCGGTCGATGCCTCCGGGATAGGCGTTGCCGAGCGCGACGACGACGTCTAGCAGCGCCCCGTACAGCCGGCCGAATTCCCAGTGCTGGTCGGCGAGCTGTCCGCTGGCTCCAGTGCGCGGGTGAGCTCGGCGAGCTGCGTGCGCCACTCCTCCGCTGTGGCGGGCAGACGCGGGGCGGCCGCCTCCGGCCGCTGTTGCGGCCGCCTGGGGTGGCGGCGCGGGCTCGGATCGCAGGGACGAGCGGAGTGCGCGCTGCCGGTCAGCGCCTTGAGGAGTTCCTCGGCCACCAGGCGCATGGTGGGCTTGCTGGTGAAGGTCAGCGTCAGCGCGGCGTCTGGCCGCACGGTGCGGTCCCGGCGCGCAGGTCCTCCAGCACCGCCTGCACCGCGAACGTCTTGCCGGTGCCGGCGCAGCCGTGCACGACGCCGGTGGCCTGTCGCCGCGCCCGCTTCAGGAGCGGCCGTCACGGCGTAGCGTGAATTGTCCGTAACGCCGGGCCCGGCAGCGAGGAAACATCTGAAAGCACATTCCTCGGCGAGGGCCGCCCGCGCCCCCGTCAGGCCCGGCGATCGTCGCCGATCCATCAGGGAGAGATCTTGACGCACAGTGGCAAAAAGACGGACCCGCGGGATCCGGAGTACGCCGACGCCCCGGCTGCAAGGATCAATCCGCACATTCCTCACCCCGCCCGGATCTATGACTTCTTACTGGGCGGCAAGGACAACTTCGCCTCCGACCGTGAGGCCGCCAAGGGGCTCATCGAGCTGTCGCCGGGCACCCGTGAGGGCGTGCGCGCCCACCGTGCCTTCGTGAGCCGGGCCGTACGGTATCTGGCGGCCGAAGCCGGCATCACCCAGTTCCTCGACATCGGCACCGGGCTCCCCACCCAGGACCCCACCCACGTCATCGCCCAGCGGGCCGTGCCCGAGACCCGGGTGGCCTACGTCGACAACGACCCCATCGTCCTCGTGCACGGGCGTGCCCTGCTGACCGGTGACCCGGCGGGCGCGACGGAGATGATCGAGGCGGACCTGCGGCAGCCACAGAAGATCCTGTCCGACCCCGCGGTCCGGGAGGTGCTCGACTTCACTCGTCCCGTGGCCGTCATCCTGGCCGGGATCCTGCACTTCGTCACCGATGACGAGGACCCGTACGGGGTGGTCGAGCAGCTCAAGGCGGCGGTGCCCAGCGGCAGCCACCTGCTGCTGTCGCACATCACCATGGACTTCGCCGACAACCTGAGCCGCGAGGAGTTCACCAAGCCGTACGACAACAGCTCCGCCCCCATGGTGCCGCGCAGCCACGACGAGACGCTGCGCTTCTTCGAGGGCTGGGACCTCCTGGACCCGGGCCTCGTCGAGGTCGTCACGTGGCGGCCGGACCCGGTCGAATACCAGGAACAGATCCCCGGCGGCCACGCCTGGGCCTACGGCGGCCTCGCCGTCAAACCCTGAGACACCCCCCGCGTGCGCCGTCCGGCCCACGCGGCCGCGCACGTCACGCCACTACACGAAGTAGCGTGCCTGGAGGCGGAACAGCTCGGCGTAGAGCCCGCCGGAGCGGCTCAGCGCGTCGTGGGTGCCGACCTCGGCCACCCTGCCCCGCTCCAGCACGACGATGAGGTCGGCCGCCTGAGCTGTGGTGAGCCGGTGCGTCACCAGGACGGTCACGCCGCCCCGCAGCCGGCCCATGCCGGCGTACTGTTCGAACAGCCACTCCTCGGCCCGCGCGTCCAGGCTGGCGGTCGGCTCGTCCAGAACGCCTCCAGGATGCGGCCCTTCCCCGGCCGGTACAGACCGCACAGCAGCTTCACCAGGATGGACTTGCCCGCGCCGTTCTCCCCGACCAGGGCGACCACGGAGCCGGCCGGCGGCTCGACGTCGACACCGCTCAGCGACGGCCGGTCCCGGTCCCAGTACCGGAGGCCGAGCCCCTCCAGCGTGACGCCCCGCTCCAGCCGGGACGGCGAACAGCGGAAGGACCACCAGGATCGGGACGACCGAGGCCATCAGCAGCGCCGACGACACCCAGACCAGCGCCCCCCGGTGAGCCGCAGAACCCGGTCGAAGCCCTCGCGGAGGCCGTTGCGGGCCGGCGCGGAACGCCGCCGCCCGGCCGGCCCGGCCGGGACGTTCGTGGATCTCCAGCGTCGGCGTCGTTCCGGCCACGTCGATGAACCGGTGCTCCACCTCGTTCTGGAGCTCCTCCGACAGGCGCAGCCGGGTGAAGTAGCCGGCGATGAACGTGCTCTGGGTGAGCATCACGAACGCGGCCAGGCAGAGCGACAGCACCGGCACCGTGCTCGTCGCGTGGTCGCTCGCCGCCTCGCTGAACAGGCCGAGCAGCATCGCGAGGCCGACCCCGGTCACCTGTTCGAGGATCGCCACGGCCACCACGACCGTCGTGGCGCCGGCCGTCAGCTCGTGGAAATGTCGCAGAGGCCAGCGGCCGGCTCGTCCATGATCAGCAGCCGGGCGCCGTGCCGCAGGCCGAACATGGCGCGGGCGATGGCGATGCGCTGCCACTCGCCGCCCGACGCGTCGGTCATCACCGTGTCCGAGCCGTCCGGAAGCCTGCCGATGAACTCGCGGAGCCTGGCCTGCGCCGCCACCGCGCGCAGGCACTCGTCGGCCTTAATGGCGGCCTTCAGCGTGCCCGCCCGCCTGGCGTGCCGGTTGGCACCACCGCGGCGGCACCGAGGTCGGCGTCAACGGTGCCGGTGCGGCTTTGTACGGCCGTTCAGGCGGGCGGGAGTCATGGGTGAAAAAGGGGCGCGGGAGGGTAAGGACGGCGCTTTTCCGGCCGATCGAGGGCAGGCGTCATGGCCGCGGCGACGTAAGAAAACCGGACGATCAGGCGGGCGGGGGCTCAGGGGCGGGGTGCGGGTCTCGGGGACGGGTCCTGAGGGCTCAGGTGGACCCGCCATCACTCGCCGAGTCGGCGGCGTGACCGTCGGTCCGGATGTGGTCCACGCTCCTCCTCGATCAAGTTGGGTGGCTAGCCGCATTAAAAGAGGGGACTTTCGCCGACACAAGGGTGAAATCGTTTGCAATTTAGGTAACGTTCCGGTAACTAACGCCGAAACGGTCGCTGAAATGCGCAGACATCAGCGATGCCAACTCGTTACGCGACGGAGGGGTTCACGGTCGGACATTGGCGTGTTACAACCCGATTAATTGATCTCAGAGATAAACAAAGGGGCAGGTGGTGCGCATGTCGTACAAGCCACCCAATCGCGCCCCGGGCGGCGCTCCACCGGCGAGTCCTGCCGCGCTGCGCCGGGCGAACCTCTCGCTCGTGCTGCGCGAGCTGCGCGACCACAGGGTCCTGTCCCGCGCCGACATCGCCGAGACGACCGGGCTGCACCGCGCCACCGTCTCCAACCTGATGGCCGAGCTGCTGGAACGGCGTCTCGTACGCGAGGTCGGTGTCAGGCACGTCGGCGCAGTCGGCCGCCCCAGGCGCGCGGTGGCCTTGCACGGCGCGCACGTCGGCGCGCTCGGCATGGAGATCAACGTCGACTACATCGCGGTCCATGGCACCGACCTCAGCGGCCGGGTCCTGGTCGAGCGCCGGATCGTGCACGACGCGGTGGGCAGCGGCCCGGACGGCTCCGTGCGGCGGCTCGCGGCCGTGGCAGGGCAGGCCGTCGAGGCCATGCGGCGGGCCGGAGCGACCCCCGCCGGCATCGCGGTCGCCGTCCCCGGGCTCGTGGACGTCACCCGCGGCGTCGTGACGCTCGCCCCCAACCTGTCCTGGCACGAGCTGCCCCTGGCCGAGCGGCTGACCTCCGTGCTCGGCCCGTTGCGCCTGCCGGTACGGGTGGACAACGACGCGAACCTCGCCGCCCTGGCCGAGTACACCTCCGGCGTCGCCGCCGGCACGCCCTACCTGGTGTACCTCACCGGCGAGGTCGGGGTCGGCGGCGGCATCATCCTGGACGGCCGGCTGCTGCGCGGCGCGGACGGCTTCTCCGGCGAGGTCGGGCACCTCCAGGTGGACCCCCACGGCGCCCAGTGCGGGTGCGGCCGCGCCGGATGCTGGGAGACCAAGGTCGGCCTGGCCGCGCTCGTCCGCGCGGCGATGCCCGAGCAGGCGTACGGGCTGCCCGGCAGGCCGGTGCCCGACCCCGGCGAACGGGTGAGCGACATCGCCGGCGGCCTGGCCGCGGGCGACCCGCGGATGACGGCGGCGGTGGCGCAGGTCGGCGAGTGGCTCGGGCTCGGCGGCTCGATCCTGGCCAACCTGTTCAACCCGCGCGTGATCGTCATCGGCGGCTACTTCGCCTCGCTGGCCCGGTGGCTGCTGCCGCACGCGCAGGACCAGCTGGACCGGCTCGTGGTGGCGGCCCCCGCCGCCCAGTGCCGCTTTGTCGCCTCCACGCTCGGCTTCGGCGCCGCCTCCCGGGGCGCCGCCAGCATGGTGGTCAGCGACGTCATCGACGACCCGACGGCGATCATCGGTACGTCACCCCGGCCGGCACCCGTCTGACGGCCCCGCAGACCTGGAGACGGCACCCTCCAGCACCCCGCAAGATCCGCTCCACGAAGTGGCAACAGCGCGGCGGCGCGCGCCTTGCCTGACGTCCCCCCGGTCAGGAAGGGTTTCCATGTCACCACGTCATCGCACGTGGGCCAGGCTGCTCCGTGCGGCCCTGCCGTTACGCGGACGGCGCCTCAGGCGCCGAGCCGTGACGACGATGGCCTTATCCGCCCTCGTCGCCCCCCTCGCCGTCCCTCTCGTCCCGATCCTCGCGGCGCCCGTGAGCGCCGAGGCCACCTCGGCGGCCGAGCCCGCCTACAAGGTCCTCGTCTTCTCCAAGACGACCGGTTTCCGGCACGACTCCATCCCCGAAGGCATCGCGGCCGTGCAGCGACTCGGCCAGGACAACGACTTCGCGGTCGACACGACCGAGGACAGCGCCCTGTTCACGGACCAGAACCTGGCCCAGTACAAGGCCGTGATCTTCATGTCCACGACCGGTGACCCGCTGAGCACGCAGGACCAGAAGGACGCCTTCCAGCGCTACATCCAGAACGGCAACGGCTTCGTCGGCGTCCACGCGGCCGCCGACAGCGGCTACACCTGGGAGTGGTACGGCAAGCTGGTCGGCGCGTACTTCAAGAGCCACCCGGCGATCCAGCAGGCCACGGTCAAGGTCGAGGACCCGGCGCACCCGTCCACCAAGGACCTGCCGACGACCTGGACCCGTAGCGACGAGTGGTACGACTACCAGGCGAACCCGCGCCAGACGGTCCACGTGCTGACGTCGATGGACGAGACCTCCTACACCGGCGCCACGATGGGCGCCGACCACCCGAACACGTGGTGCCAGGACTTCGACGGCGGCCGTTCGTGGTACACCGGGCTCGGCCACATGAAGGAGAACTACAGCGAGCCGAACTTCCTGAAGCTGCTGCTCGGCGGCATCCAGACCGCCGCGGGCGTCGTCAAGGCCGACTGCTCGGCCTCGCAGAGCTCCAGCTTCGAGAAGGTCACCCTCGACGACGACACCTCCAACCCGATGATGGTGGACGTCGCGAAGGACGGCCGGGTCTTCTACATCGACCGCCTCGGCGAGGTCAAGATCATCAAACCGGCCGGCGGCACCGTGACGGCGGCCGATCTGGACGTCTTCACCGCCAACGAGAGCGGTCTGCTCGGCCTCGCGCTCGACCCCGGCTTCGACACCAACCACTGGGTGTATCTGTACTACTCGCCCACCGGGACGAACGTCGACCGGCTGAGCCGCTTCACCGTCACCGGCGACACCCTGGACCTGGCGAGCGAGAAGAAGATCCTCGACGTCCCGGTCCAGCGGGCCGAGTGCTGCCACCACGGCGGCGGCATGGTGATCGACCCGAAGACCGGCGACCTCTGGCTGGGCACCGGCGACAACACCAACCCGTTCGCCTCCGACGGCTACACGCCGATCGACGAGCAGTCGGGCCGGTCGAGCTGGGACGCCCAGCGCAGCGCGGGCAACACCAACAGCCTGAGCGGCAAGCTGCTGCGCATCCACCCCGAGGACGACGGCACCTACACGATCCCATCGGGCAACCTGTTCGCACCGGGCACGGCGAAGACCAAGCCGGAGATCTACGGCATGGGCTTCCGCAACCCGTTCCGCATGGGCCTGGACCCCAAGACGGGTCACATCATGCTCGGCGAGTACGGCCCCGACGCCAACTCCGCCAGCGCCACCCGCGGCCCGCAGAACACCGTCGAGTGGAACATCGTGTCCGAGCCGGGCAACTACGGCTGGCCGTACTGCGTCGGCGACAACACCCCGTACGTCGACTTCAACTTCGCCACGAGGCAGTCGGGGTCGGCGTTCAACTGCGCGGCGCCGGTCAACGACTCGCCGAACAACGACGGCCTGACCAGCCTGCCGCCGGTCATCCCCGCGACGGTCTGGTACCACTACGCGGCCGACCCGCAGCACTTCCCGGAGCTGAGGGGCGGCGCCCCCATGGGCGGCCCGGTCTACCGTGACGACCCCGACCTGCAGTCGGACGTCAAGTGGCCGGCGTACTGGGACGGCAAGGCGCTGTTCGGCGAGTGGAACAACGACAAGATCTGGTCGTTCCAGCTCGACGAGGACAGCACCGAACTTGTTGAGATGAACCCGATCCTCGGCACGTTGCCGTTCAAGAAGCCGATGGACATGAAGTTCGGCCCCGACGGCGCGCTCTACGTGATCGAATGGGGCTCCGGCTTCGGCGGCGACAACGCCGACTCCGGCATCTACCGCATCGAGTACACCAAGGGCACCCGCCCGCTGATCGCCCGCGCCACCGCGGACAAGACGGACGGGCCGCTGCCGCTGGCCGTCACGTTCTCCAGCGAGGGCAGCAGGGACCCGGACGACAAGCCGATCACCTACGCCTGGGACCTCGACGGCGACGGTGAGACCGACTCCACCGACCCGAACCCGTCCTTCACCTACGAGGAGGGCGGCGACTACAACGCCGTCCTGACCATCACCAACCCCGACGGCAGGACCGCCACCGCGAGCGTGGCGATCAGCGCGGGCAACACCCGTCCCACCGTCTCGGTGGACCTGCCGCCGAACGGCTCCTTCTTCGAGTTCGGCGACCAGGTGAAGTTCGAGGTCACCGTCACCGACCCCGAGGACGGCACGATCGACTGCGATCGGGTGCAGATCCAGGCGATCCTCGGCCACGACAGCCACGGCCACCCGCTAGACCAGCACAAGGGCTGTGAAGGCGTGCTGCAGACCCAGCAGGCCGGCCACGGCGAGTACGACAACCTCTTCTACGTCATCGAGGCCAGCTACGCCGACGACGGCGCCAACGGCGCCAAGTCGCTGACCGGGCGGGGCGAGGTCCTGCTGGAGCCCAAGCGCAAGCAGGCCGAGCACTTCTCGCAGACCGGCCGGGTGAGCGGCGGCACCGGCACCGACGCCGCGGGCGTCGCGGCGGAGACGACCAGCGACACCCAGGGCGGCAACGAGCACATCGCGTTCATCCAGGACGGCGACTGGTGGTCCTTCGACCCGGCGAACCTGTCGAACCTGACCGCGATCCGGCTGCGCGCCTCCTCCGGTGGCCCCGGCGGGACCGTGCAGATCCGGGCGGGCGACCCCGAGACCGGCACGCTGGTCGGCTCGGTCGAGGTGCCGCCCACCGGCGGCTGGCAGACGTTCACCGACGTCACTCTCGACCTGACGGAACCGCCGTCGGCGAGCGGGCCGCTGTACTTCGTCGTACGCAAGCCCACGGACGCGGCCGACGACGCCTACCTGATCAACGTCAACTGGGTCGACTTCGTCGGCAAGGGCGCGACCGACAACCAGCACCCGGTGGTGACCGCGACGGCCACCCCGGCGACGGGCGTCGCCCCGCTGCAGGTGGCCTTCACGGCGACGGCCACCGACCCCGAGGGCGACCCGCTCACCTACAAGTGGAACTTCGGCGTGGCCGGCGCACCCGAGCCCACCACCGCCGAGGCGAGCCACACCTACACCGCGCCGGGCACCTACACCGCCGTGGTGACCGTCACCGACGACAAGGGCGCGTCGGCCACCGCGCAGGTCCAGGTCAAGGTGGACGCCCAAGCCACGGTGTGCTTCACCGGCCGGTCCGACGACTTCCTCGGCGACCAGCTCGACCGTGACCGCTGGTCCGTCGTCCGCGAGAATCAGGACCTCAAGGTCGAGGACGGCAAGCTGGTGATCCCGACCTCGACCACCGACATCTACAGCACGGGCGGCAACACGCCGAACATCGTGCTGCAGCCGGCTCCCTCGGGCGCCTGGACGGCCACGGCCAAGCTCACGCTGGACGCGCGGGACGCGTACCAGCAGGCGGGCCTGGTCATCTACGGCGACGACGACAACTACGCCAAGATGGTGCTGCAGGCGCGCTCGACCTCGGGTTCCGACCACGCCAGCCGCATCTTCCAGTTCATCAGGGAGGAGAACGCCGCCCCCAACGAGGTGTCGCAGAGCAACACGGCCTCCCTCGGCGACGCCTACCCCGACACCGTGTACGTGCGGTTCGTCAGCGACGGCAGCACCATCAGCGCCCACTACTCCTCCGACGGCAGCACGTTCACCGCGATGCCGCAGACCAAGTCGCTCGCCGGGATCACCAGCCCGAAGATCGGCCTGATCTCGCTCGCCGGGGCCAACCACCCGGTGGTGGACGCGGCCTTCGACTGGTTCCACATCACGCCGGACGACACGGCGACCGCGCCCGCCCCGGACGACGAGTTCGACGGCACCGCGCTCGACACGTGCCGCTGGAGCGCGGTCGTGCGCCCCGACGCCACCGCCGCGCGGGTGAGCGGCGGCAAGCTGGAGCTGGACACCACGATGGGTGACATCTACGGGACCACCAACACCGGCCCGAAGAACCTCATCCTGCAACTGGCCCCGGACGGCGACTGGACGCTGGAGACCAAGCTGGACGCCTCGGCGCTCAACGAGCAGTACCAGCAGGGCGGCCTGATGGTCTACACCGGCGACGACGACTACGTGAAGCTCGACTTCCTCACCACCAACTCGCCGGGAGCCACGGTGGCGCGGGCCATCGAGCTGCGCAGTGAGGTCGGCGGCACCGTGCAGAGCCCGCAACCGCAGGCGAACAACCTCACCGGCGGCGAGTGGCACCTGCGGCTGAAGAAGGAGGGCGACACCTTCACCGGCTCCTACTCCTCCGACGGCCAGACCTGGACGGACCTGTCCGCTCCGGTGGAGAACAGCGCCGTGGCCGAAGACGCGAAGGTCGGCGTCTACACCATCGGCACCAACCAGACGGCCTCGAAGACGGTCACGTTCGACTTCTTCCGCCTGACCGGGGCGGCGCAGGTCGAGCTGGCGGTCTCCGCCGCGTCCCGCTGCATCGGCACCTCGGCGTACGTGGCGGTCACCGCCGTCAACACCTCCGAGACGGCGGCGACGGTGACGCTGACCACGCCGTACGGCACGAAGACCGTGGCCGGCGTGGCCCCGGGCAAGCAGGCGTACCAGTCCTTCAACAGCCGGGCCGGGCAGATCGACGCCGGCACGGTGACCGTGAAGGGGACGGCGACGATCGGCGGCCAGGAGGTCACCTCGTCGTACGACGCCGCGTACCCGGCGCTCGACTGCAGCTGAGACAGAACCCCCGGGCCGGCCGCTGGGCCGGCCGGCCCGGCCCACTCATAGATGGAGCGATCACATGAGAATCAACAAGGCCGCGCGGCTGCTCGCCGCCGCGGTGGTCGGTGTCGCGCTCGCCGGCGCCGGCCTGGCCGGTCCTGCCGTGGCCGAGGACGATCCCGAGGACGGCATCGACGTGTCGGTGACCATCGAGCCGGGCACCACTACCGGCCAGGTGTCCATGACCGTCGCCGACAACGGCGGGGTGGCCCTGCAGGAGAGCGGCTCCGACGCCGCCGCCCGCCAGTTCGTCGGCACCCTGCCGACGGTCACGGTGACCGACACCCGCGATCCCGGGGAGATCCCCGACGGTGACTTCTGGGCGGTCGTGGGCCAGGCCGGCGAGTTCACCGCGACGGACGGCTCCGCGCCGCCCATCGGCCCGCAGTACCTGGGCTGGCGGCCGCGGCTGCTGAGCGACTCCTCGACCGGCGCGGTCGCGGCCGGCGAGCCCGTCTCCAGCGTCATCTCCGACGGCTCGGGAGCGCCCACCGTCGGCCTGCAGGGCCAGGAACTGCTGGTGTCCACGGCGAACTCCGCCGACGAGATCGGCACCTGGGAGGTGAACGCCGACCTGGCGCTGCGCACGCCCACCGACGTCGCCGCCGGCGAATACCACTCGACCCTGACGCTCTCCCTGTTCAACCAGTCCTGAGCCATTTGCCGGGGCGCGGGACGCCATCGCCGCCCGGGACCCCTGCGGGGTTCCGGGCGGCCACGACGACGAGACTGGAGACATCCTCTGTTGAGCATCAACCGTGCGCGAGGCGTCCTCGCCCGCCTCGCCGTCCTCGCCGCCCTGCCGGCCGCCGTCCTGGTGGGGCCGGCGGCCCCGTCGCACGCCGACACCACCTGGTCGGTCGTGCCGGCCAACGCGGGCGGGCCCGACGGCCGCAGCGCCATCGACCTCGAACTCCCCGGCGGCGGGCAGGTGGTCGAGCACGTCGCGGTCATCAACCGCTCCACCGAGCCGGTCGAGTTCGGGATCGACGCCAACGACGGCTACCTGACCTCCAAGGGATACTTCGACATGCGGCCGTCGGACGTCGCGCCGGTGGACGGCGGCTCGTGGATCACGGTGCCCGAGAAGGTGACCGTCGCCGCCGGTGCCACCTCCGTCGTGCCGGTGACGGTGTCGATCCCCGGCAACGCGACGCCGGGCGACCATCCTGCCGGAGTGACCGCGTCCCTGGAGACGGTCTCCGGGCAGGTACGGGTCCAGAACCGGGTGGGCGTCCGCCTGAACATCCGGGTCACCGGCGACTACGTCGCCAAGGTGGCCGTCAGCGGGGTGCGGGCGGAGTACACGGGCTCGTGGAATCCCTTCGTCCCTGGGACGGTCGAGGTGACGTACACGGTGGCCAACGCCGGAAACATCCGGCTCGTCAGTGACAACCGGGTGCTGTCGTCCACGCTGTTCACCGAGAACTCCTGGAGCGACCCGTCCGCGGCCAGGGCCAGGGAGCTCATGCCGGGCGGCAGCCGTACGTACGTCGCGCGGGTGGCGGGGGCCTGGCCGCTGGGGCCGGTCCGTACGACGGTCGTGGCGGTCCCCTCCTTCGCCGGTGCGGCGGCGCCGGACGTCGCCGTGCGGCAGGCGACGATCGCCACCACGGTCTGGGCGCTGCCGTGGCCGCAGCTCGGCCTCGTCGTCCTGCTCGTCCTCACCTTCTTCGCCCTCCGGCTGAACGCCGCGCGGCGCCGCAGGCGCATCGAAGAACTGATCAGGCTCGCCCGTGAGGGCAGGCCGCAGGAGACGTGAGTCCCGTCACCCGCCCTCAGAGGTGGCGGCCGTCAACCGGCCCGGGCGCCGGCATCGAATCGCAAGGGAGCCATGTTCCGTGAAGAAGGCATCGGCCTACGTCCTGACCGTCCTGCTGTCCTGGGCCGGGCTGGTGCTCGGCGCACCGGCCGCCCACGCGCACGGCGGGCCGATCAAGCTGGAGGTGATGGGTGACGGGGCCGACAACGTCAACGTGCTCGTGACGTACAAGAAGGACGGCCATCCCGTGACCGAGATCGTCGCGGCGACGCTGACCGCTACCTCGTCCGACGGCCGTGCCTTCGGCCCGGTCCCGCTCCGGTCGGCCGGCGAGGGCCAGAACCTCTACCGCTCCGCCGAGCCGCTGCCCAGCGGCGAGTGGCGGGTGACGGTGAGGGCGACCGAGCCGGCCAAGGCGAAGAAGACGGTGAAGGTGAAGGCCGGCGTGGTCGCCGCGCCGGTGGCGGCGACTGCGGCACCGGGCCCGACCGCCGCGCCCGCGCCGGGCTCGACGACCGCTCCCGCACCGGGTACGACGGCCGCCCCCGCTCCTGGCCAGGCGTCCGCACCCGCCCACCTGCACGAGGCCGCGGCGGGCGCGGCGGGTAAGACGGACGGGGACGGCGCGATGGGGAGCGTGCTGCGGATCGGCGTCATCGTCCTCGCGGCGCTCGCCGCCCTCGCGGCCTGGCTCGTCCTGGCCCACCGGCACCGGCAGACCCGCCCCTGAGCACACGCCCCCGCCGCTCGTGTCAGCGGCCGCGACCGTGAAGATCAAGGCCGCTGAGCACGAGCCTGTGGGTGCCCGAAACTCGGCCGTTGGGGCTGACCTGGTGTTTGGTGTTCCCGTTCTGGCGGGCATGATCGCTGTTCATGGCGCTGCGGTTGCTTTACCTGATCTTTGTCCGGCTTGCGGGTTGGTTGGTGTTGCTGGGTCGCTCGTATCGGTCGAAGGAAGCGGAGATCCTCGTCTTGCGTCATCAGGTCGCGGTGTTGCGTCGGCAGGTGGCAAGGCCTCGGCTGTCGTGGGCGGATCGGGCGGTGATCAGCGCGCTGGCGCGGCTGCTGTCTCCATCTGGTCGTCGGCGGTTGTTCGTGACGCGGTTACCGGCGGATCGCTGGGGAACTCGCCGCTCTGGGTTACCGGGTGGGCGCTTGCATCGTATGGCTCCTCTTGAAGAAGGCCGGCATCGATCCAGCGCCGCGACGCGCGGGACCGACCTGGAGTGAGTTCCTGCGTGCTCAAGCTGAGGGGATCTTGGCATGCGACTTCTTCCACTGCGACACCGTGCTGTTCAAGCGCCTGTATTGCCTGGTCGTCATGGAGATCAGCACCCGCAGGGTGCACGTCCTCGGCGTTACCGAGCACCCGACCGGGCCGTGGGTGGCGCAGCAGGCTAGGAACCTGATGATCGAGTTGGGGGACAGGGCGCAGGGGTTCAGGTTCCTCATCCGCGATCGGGATACCAAGTTCACCACGATGGTCGACGAAGTCTTCACGGCCGAGGGCATCCGCATTCTCAAGAGTCCGCCTTGCGCTCCGCGGGCCAACGCGTTCGTCGAACGCTGGATCGGTGGTCTGCGCCGAGAACTGCTCGATCGGATCCTCATCGTCAACGCCCGCCACTTACGGTGCGTGTTGGCTGCGTACGAAACCCACTTCAATGAGCATCGCCCGCATCGCTCCCTGGGCCAGGCCGCCCCGCTGCGAGCCCTTCCCGACCCGGTCGAGGACGATATCAAGGTCATCCGACATGACCGCCTCGGCGGGCTGATCCACGAATACGCGCAGGTCGCATGAGGCGGCCGAGTTCTTGGCACCCACAGGCGGTACGGCGGGTGGAACGAGATGGCGGTCACGCCCGGTACGGGCACCTCCGGCGCCGTGCTCTGTCCCTGCGCGTCGTACCACCAGCCGATGACCTGGCCGTTGTCCTTGCAGAATGGCCCGATCGGCTCATCCGACTGTGACCAGTGCCATCGCTGCCGCGCGGGCATCACTGGCTGCAGTGCCGGTGTGATCGACCAGGCCCCGGGTCTTGACGCCGTCATAGAGCACCAGCAGTTGCCGGGCCACGACGGTTGGTTGCGTGCTTCCTGCCGCAGTGGCCAGGCGCTCGAACAACGCGAGCATTCGCTCGTCGTGGGTGGCCAGCGCGTGATGAGCGGGATGCTCGGGTGTCAGGAAAACGGCTGCGCTGTTCACCAGAAGGCAGCCATGGTAGCTCGGGTCGGGCAGGTTGGCGGCCAGCAGGTCGAACGGTGCCACCAGTTGAGCCAGCGGGTCACCACCGCGTCGTTCCAGTTCGGCGTCCAACTCGGTGAACCATTCGTCGCTTGCCGCGGTGAGCACGGTGCCGATGAGGGCGTCCTTGGACTTGAAGTGCGCGTACACGGTGGGCTTGGCGACGTTGGCCCGCTCCGTGACGGCATCGATCGAGACGCTGTAGCCGTGGGCGTAGAACAGCTCGCGTGCGGCTTCCAGCAGTCGATCACGTGCAGCGGGACGAGGCATACCAAAATTCTAACCGGTAAGTTCAGTCTGGTAGGGTATTCCTACCAATCTAACTGGTTAGTAAGTCTGAAAGAGGATATGGATGCGTGCCCTGATCTACGATCCCGACGCCGCACAGGGCGTACGGTTCGACGAGATCGACGAACCCCGACCGCAGGCGTCGCAGGTGTTGATCAAGGTTGTGACGGCTTCGCTCAACTTCGGCGAGCTTGCCTTCGCTGCCCGGCAACTGCGCCCCGGCCAGGTCTTCGGCAAGGATGCCGCCGGTGTTGTGGTGAAGGCCGCCGCCGATGGCTCCGGACCGCCTGAGGGCGCACGCGTCTCCTCGTTCGCAGGGACAGGCGGGTGGGCCGAGCTGCGCGCCGTCGATACCGCAGACCTGGCCGTTGTGCCCAAGGGCGTCGACCTCGGTGCGGCCGGCGCCCTGCCCGCGGCCGGCGCGACAGCTCTGCAAGCGGTCCGCCGGCTGGGTTCCGTACTCGGACGCCGCGTGCTGGTGACCGGAGCGTCAGGAGGTGTGGGACGGCTCGCCGTACAACTGGCCGCGCGCGCAGGCGCGCACGTCATCGCATCGGTGGGGCGGCCGGAACGCGCCGTCGGACTGCGCGAACTGGGCGCCGCGGAGATCCTTGTCGGTACGGCGAAAGCCACCGATCCTGTGTTCGGCGTGCTCGACAACGTGGGTGGCCGACTGCTGAGCGAGGCGTTCGGGCAACTCCAGGACGGCGGCCTCGCCTTGTCCATCGGATGGGCATCTCGCGAGCCGACCGTCATCGACTTCGAGGAAGAACGACTGACAGGCATCCCCAAGCGGTTGGAACCCTTCATGGTGTCCGGCCCCTTCGGCCCGGATATCGCCTACCTGATCCACCTGCTGGAGAACGCCGAACTCGATCCACAAGTCGGCTGGCGCGGCCCCTGGACCCAGGTCGACGAGGCGATAGAGGCACTGCTGGCGCGCCGCGTTCCCGGCAAGGCCGTACTCGACCTCGCTTCCGACGAACCGGCGGCATAAGCGTCGGGCAGGCGGTGGTGGCCGTCCCCATATCGAGGGTTTGGCCTGTTGGTTGAGTTGGGTGGTGGCGATGCGGGTGGCGTAGGCGATGTCGTCCGGGCAGGCGAACGACACGCCTGCCAGGGCGTGACGTATCGGGCAACCGGCGCCAGGAACGACAGGAGCCCGATCGGGGTGCTGTCCCGCCAGGTGGTGCGGAAGTCGGCCGGATCGACCTCGGCCCCGGCCAGGAAGGTCAGCACCACGCTGCCGAAAGAGGCCAGGAAGATGAGCCAGTCGTGGGTGGCCAGGTGCAGCGTGTTGCCCAGCGCCACCCCGGAGACGATCTCGATGATGGACACCGACAACCCGACCTCGACCGAGATGATGCTGCCGGGCCAGGACGGTCACCGCGAGCACGGCGGCGACGAACAGCGAACTCCCCATGGACCCGTTTCCCCTTCCCGGACGCGCTGAGGCGCGGCCAGGAAGCCATCAGCCGCATCCGGCGGTTCGACCCTCGCGCGACGCGCTGCTCGCGGGGGCTTCGGCGGGATCCATCGCCATCTACGAGGGTAGGCGCACCGCTTCCCCGCACGCCCGCACACTGACCTGAGGGACCCCATTCCGGCAGGCATCCGGCAGCCGACCGGGCTGCCGCAAGGCCACCTCGGCCGACCTGCCCGGCGTCATTTCGGGCCAGGCGGGCAAGGGCTCATAAGGAAGGCACAGCCGCCCCAGCCCCTGCCGAGGGCGGGCGGTGAGGCTTCCAGGCGAAGGAGCGTGCCATGAAGCTCGAAGGCGGCGCCTGCCGGCTGGCCGTGATCGTGGGCGAGCACGACCAGTACCACCACCGGCCCTTGTTCACGCCGGTCGCTGGTCAGGTCGTCAGGGTTGGCGTGCCCGGCCCCAGCCGGGGGTGGGTGGCTGCGGCCAGGGGGGCGGGAGCGGCAGGTTCTCGTCCGGTCCGGGGGTACGGCCGGCGAGCCAGCCGAGCAGCACGTGCCCGGCGGCGGCGACCGTGGGCCCGCCGGGGGTGAGCTCCCAGCTGCGCCCCAGATCGACTGCCTCGGCCGAACCGATGGGGAGGTGCTGTTCTTTCAGGGTGGCGAGTGTGTCGTCGAGGGCCCATATGACGTACGAGACCGGCCAGTCGGACGGGTGGTAACCGCAGTACAGGTCGACATGGTGGGTTTCGAGTTCGCGTAGGCATCGCCACAGGGTGAACCAGGCCGGGTGCCGCCAGCCCGCCAGCGCCGTGACCAACCGGCTCCAGGCGTCAGCCGGCATCGCTCTGGCCTCCTCTGCGAAGCGTTCCAGGCTGAGGCGCACGTCGGCGGCGAGTGCGGCCGCGCGTTCCGTCGTACTGGGCGGGGGAGCCGTGGTCGGCCTGCTGCCGGGGTGGTGGCACCCGCGGGCTGAACGCAGCAACCAGGTGTAGGCGTCGGCGCTGCGAGCGAGGTGCACGAGCACCTGGCCGCGCGTCCAGGCGGGGAGTGCCGACGGAGCGCGCACCTGGTCGTCGGTCAATGTGGTTGCGGCTTTGATGAGCCGCGCGCTGGATCGGCCGACCTCTTCGATCAGATCGCCGATGGCCTTCTCGTTCGGCTGTGGGTTCGTGGTCACAGAATCACCTGGGGGACGAGATGGTGGTCGAGGTTCGCGCCGGTGGTGATGGGGGCCGCGGTCGTGCCCCTTCGGCGATGGTGGCGGTCGGGGTGGCGCTGGGGGTGATACCCGCCCATACGCCAGGCGTGCTCCATCAGTTTCACGTGCTGGCTCCGCTCGAAGAGCCGGTCTGTGGCCGTGATCCGTCGAGCTGACGATCTCGGCGGCCGGGCGCTGATTGCTCGGCGGATGCCCTGGACGGCCCCAGGTCCTGCGGCTTGCTGCGCATGCGGGCCTCCGGCAGGAGGCTCAGCAGGCCCAGCGCCGCCAGTGCCGCGCCGAGCCAGAGAGGGGCCCGCAGGCCGTAGGCATCGATGGTCAGGCCTCCGATCGAAGAGCCGATGATGACCCCGAGGGTGATGAAGGACGAGTGGACCGTATTGACCAGCGGCCGGGCGTTGGTGGTGCGTTGGACGCGGGTGGCCATGGCGGGTTCATGGTGACGCCTACTACTAGAGCGACCGAAGAGACCCGAAGGAACTCAAGGGTTATTAGTTACACGAGTTGCCTGTACGCCAGCTTCGACCTGCGCCGGCGCACTGTCCTGAAAGCCTTCCCCAGCCTCCAACGGCGGGGTCAGGCCTGGATGCGGGCCATGAGCAGGGCGATGTCGTCCTCGGGTGTGTCGTCCACGATGGAGCCGATGACGGTCGTGCACACGCATTCGAGCGTCGCCGACCGCGATGCCGCGCGGGCGAGGGTGTCGCCGAGCCTGGCCATGCCCGTGTCGAGGTCGGCATGCCGCGTCTCAATCAAGCCGTCGGTGTAGAGGGCCAGCAGGGTCCCGGCCGGCAGATGCAGGTCGTGCGACTGGAAGGTGCCCAGCCCGACGCCGATCGGCGTGCCGGCGGGTAGCGAAGGGAACGTCACGTCGCCGGACGGGGTCACGATTGCGGGCGGTGGGTGTCCGGCTGCGGCCATGGTGCAGCGGCCGGTGCGCGGATCGTAGACCGTGTACAGACAGGTGGCGCTTGTGACGTCGAAGCCGCGGGCGTCCTTGGCCATCAGGTGGTCGAGGTGGGTGAGCAACTGGTCCGGAGGCAGGTCCAGGTAGGCCAGGGTGCGCACGGCGGTGCGCAGTCGGCCCATGGTGGCCGCGGCGTTGATGCCGTGCCCGGTCACGTCGCCGACGACCAGGGCGAGGCGGGAGCCGGGCAGGTGGATGGCGTCGTACCAGTCGCCGCCCACCCCCTTGTGCCGGTCGGAGGGCAGGTAGCGCGAGGCCACCTCGACGGTGTCGGTGCCGCTGAGGCCGTCCGGCAGGAGGTCGCGCTGGAGTGCGAGCGCGGTCTGCCGCTCGCGGGTGTACTGGCGCGCGTTGTCCAGGCTCAGTGCGGCCCGCGCGAACAGCTCCTCGGCCAGGAGCAGGTCGTCTCGGGTGAACGGCGCCGGGTTGGAGGTGCGCGCGAACGCCGCAACGCCGAGCACGTCGCCGCGCGCCTGCAGCGGAATGACGATCAGCGAGTGCACGCCGCGGGCGCGCATGGTGCGCGACCGGTCGGGGTTCAGGTCCAGCCAGGTGCCGGGCGAGGTGTCCAGCACGGGCTCGAAGTGCGGCCGGCGCGTGTGCAGGACCTCCATGAACGGTGATCCCTGCGGCACGAACACCGCCTCGTTGCGTCCCCAGAGAGACTCGGGCACCCCGTCGTGCACCGAGGCCATGCCAGCCCGCCGGAAGACGGGAATGCCGGCCTCTGACGCGGCCAGCCGCTGCAACGGCTCGGCGCCGGGCAGCATCTCCTCGCACAAATCGACGGTCATGTAGTCGGCCAGGACCGGAATGGCCAGCTCGGCCAGCTCTTGGGCGGTTTTCCTGACATCCAGCGTGCTGGCGAGCCGGACGCTGGCCTCGCGCAGCAGCTTGAGGCGATCTCGCGCCTTGCTGTTGCTGAAATCCAGAGCCACCGAGCACACGCCCAGCGGCCGGCCGTCGGCGCCCACCAGAGGCGACAGCGAGATGGACAGCGCACGCTCCTGACCCTCATAGGACCAGTGGGCCTCCCGGTCGATCACGGGCTGGCCGTCGGCGAGCACCTTGCGCATCGCGTCCTGCACCGCCTCGGTGTCGATCCCCTCGATGGGCTCGGTCAGGGAGCGGCCGTTACGGTAGTAGGGGTAGCCGTCGCCGAGCTGCTCAGACGCCTCGTTCCGCCAGACGCAGCGCAGATTCTTGTCCCAGATGGCCATGGCGATGGGGAAGCTGCTGATGAGCGATTCCAGCAGGGCGCTGGTGGACAGGTCGGTGGCGGCCGCGATCGCTGACACCAGCCAGAACCCCTGTCGGGTCCCGGCATCGTCGTCCAGAGTGAGCGGGGCGGCTTCGGTGCGGACGATGACCACCTCGCCGTCCCGCCGCCGCACCTCCATGAATCCCGTACTGGGCAGATGCGTGCCGGGCGGTTCGCCGCCCTGGCCGTCGGACGGGAGCAGTGTGCCGATGGGGCGGCCGAGAATGTCGGTGGCGGGGTAGCCGGTGAGCTCTTCGGCGGCCTGGGTCCAGCCGACCACTGTGCCCGTGCGGTCGACGACGGCGATCGCTGGGATCGTCCCTCCACGAAGGATGCCAGCTGCTTTCATGCCCATCACCTCCAGTTGGGGACGAGGCGGTGGGCGGTGGTAGCGCCGATACCGCTGGAAGAGCCCATGGCGACGAGGCCGAACAGGGAGCGCGCCTCGGCGTCGGTGATCTCCAGTGCGCCGAGCAGGCCCCGGCCGGCGTTGTTGACCTGGACGTCGACGTTGCCGAAACGCTGGACGGCGGTCTCGACGGTGGCCGGGGCGATCTTCTGATCGCGGGTGACGTCGAGCCGGACGCCGAGCACCCGGCCGGACCGCTGGAGGTCGCCGGGCAGGCGGGCGGGGTCGCGGACCGCCGCCACCACGGTGTCGCCGTGTGCCAGGGCGGTGCGGGCGAGGTGCAGGCCGAGCCCCCGGGAAGCGCCGGTGATGAACCACGTGGACATGTGAAAGCTCCTTCGTCGCCAGCCAGAAAGGCCCTCATGCCCCACGGTGTGCTGCTGGGCAGCGGCCTTCTCGCCCCGGCCGGTGCGGCCGGGCGATCTGGAAGGGGGCCCGCGCGATGCTCCAGTCCAGCAAGTTGTCCGACCCAGTGGCCCACCACAGGTCGGTGATCGCGCGGTTCACCCCGTCAGGCCGTTGGTGGCGGTGTAATGCCACATTACCGCCTTGGTGCCCTGACGGGTCAGTTGGCCATCGCCTTCCACCCCACCGGCGGTCCACGCCTTCTGGTCGTTCACGCCGCGCGGATGGTGGGGCTGGCGGGTCTGGTCCCAGCCCACACAGAGGATAAGTTGGCGAGGAGCCGAGGCCCAAGCCGACCACCCTTCGACAGAGGTGAAGCATGCGCCGTCGTCCCGAGGATGGGCAGCGTGCGCCGCCGCCTGGCCGCGCCGTCGGCGACCCGTTCCCTCGGTACGGCACGATGATGCGCCCTGCTCGAACGGACGGCTCCTCGTACTCCAGTGACACTTCGCGATCTTGGGCCTGGAGGTGGCATGAAGGCGGCCACCATGTGATCATTCGGAGTGGTTGGACGGAAATATCGTGTGCCTTTGCCCGATCCCATCACAGGTGGGGTCATGCTCACCCCTGTCGTGAAACGCTCCCGATAGCCCGCAGGCATGACGCCGAAGCGACGCCAGCCGGCTGGCACAGACGATCGCAGACCTTGGAAGCCCGGCTCACCGAGCCGGGGGCAGGCCGACGAGGGTAAACGGCCCTCAACGGCCAGCCAGGAGCCCCACCATGACCACGCTCGAACGCACCCTTGTCCAAGCCCTCACGAAAATCGTCATCAGGCTGGATCTCAGCGACGACGACACCATCACGCCCGAGGCCACAATGGAGGTGCTCCAGTCGGTGATCGCTCTCCTGCACGACTCCCTCCCTACGCGTGCAGGCGTGCGCGAGACGTGCACATGCACGACGGAGAGCGAGCGCGGTCCCGCGCCGCCAGGGGCCGCCCGATGCCGGTCCCGCCCAACGCCCAGACGCTGCAGACACCGGCCGACGGCACCGGCGGACGCGCCTACGACGCCCAGAGCGCCACATCGCTGGATGCGGTGTATGAGGGCCTCGGCAGCTTGCTCGGCACCATGCCCAAGACCCAGGACATCAGCGCCGAGGTGCTGCGCCGGGGCCCCGTTGCCGGCGTTCGCGCTGGCCGCCCTGGCACTCCTGACACCGATCCGGCTGGCCTGGCCGCGCCGCGTCTGGCCGGTGAGCGCCGCGCAGCAGAGGTCACCTCGACGATCGGCGGCCGGGGCCGTGCGGAGCCGCGATCTCAGGGCAGGGGGCCGGCAGCACGCGGGTCGAGCAGGATGAGCACGCTCAGCAGGACGATCCAGGCGACGACGGCGGCCACCAGGAGCCTGGCGGTGGAGTACCGGCGGCGCAGCTTCTTGAAGGGGTTCACAGCCATCCGCTCCTGCGCAGCAGCCGGTGCACGATGATCACGGCGATGACCATGGCGGTCAGGCTGAGCGGGTAGCCCAGCAGCCAGTGCAGCTCGGGCATGTAGTCGAAGTTCATGCCGTAGATGCCGGCGATCATCGTGGGCACGGCGATGAGGGCCGCCCAGGAGGAGATCTTGCGCATGTCGGCGTTCTGCTGCATCGCCGCCTGGCTCTGCTCCCGGCCCACCAAGGCCAGGTGTGCGCTCAGCACGCTGGTCAGCAGTTCGTTGCGCTCGTCCACCGCCGCATCGACCCGCAGCAGGTGGTCCAGCACGTCGCGGAAGCGCTCCCGGTTGACCGAGCACAGCTCCACCCGGCCTTTGACGATCTCCTCCAGTACCGGGACCAGCGGATCCTGCGCGGTGCGGAACTCCAGTACTTCCCGCTTGAGCTGGTAGATGTCCTCGGTGACGTCGGCGTGCTCGCCGCTGAACACCCGGTGCTCCAGCGCGATCAGGTCGCTCTCCACCTCGTGGCTGATGCGGCCATAGGCGTCGACGACCTCATCGCAGATCGCGTACAGCACGCCGGCGGGCCCTGTGGCGAGCAGTTCGGGGTCGGCCTCCAGGCGGCGGCGCACCTCGGCCAGCGGGGCGGCCTGTCCGTGCCGGACGCTGATGACGAAGTCCTTGCTCAGGAACAGGTTGATCTCGCCGACCTCGATGTCGGAGCACGCCTTGTCGTACAGCAGCGGCTTGAGCACCACGAACAGGGTGTCGTCGTAGCGCTCCAGCTTGGCCCGCTGATGAGCGTGGATGGCGTCCTCGACCGCCAGCGGATGCAGCATCACCTCGCTGGTGATCAGATCGAACTCCTCCTGCGTGGGATCGTGCAGGCCGATCCACAGGAAACAGTCCCCCCGGGCCCGAGCGGCGCCGAAAGCGTCGCTGATGTCGCCGATGATCGTCTCGCGCGTGCCGTTGCAGTAGATCGCCTGGTCCACAATCACACGCCATATTGTTGCGTACCTGGACAATCGGCCGTCTGCGTTTGAACGGCACCGGGCTGGCGTGGGAGCCGCCACGGCGGCGTTTCGCTTCGTCCTCGAGCGCCTCAACGCTTCGCGGCGTTGTCGGCCGGAGTGCGGCAAGACCCTCCGACGGTGCCCTCGGCGGTCAAGCAGCAACAGCGGGGACAGCAAGGCCGCCGAGCCCCAACGCGGCGCTGACGCATCTGGGCGAGGGCGGCACAAGCCTGCCGCGCGTCCCGGACGCGCCGGAGCGGACGAGGATGACAACGAGCCATCCTCCTCGTCTCAGCCGCCAAGATGGCCCGCCTGTACCGCTTCATAACTCATCGCGTGGTGCTTGATCTGCGGCTTTGACCTCCACAGGCCCTACGGGCAAGATCGCAGTTCGTGTCGGTTCGTCTGCTGTCTCTGACCTTGATCCGGGTGTTCGGCTGGCTGGTGTTGCTGGGGCGTAGCCAGGCGTCCAAGGATGTCGAGATCATGGTGCTCCGCCACGAGGTTGCGGTGTTGAGTCGTCAGGTTGTGCGGCCGAAGCCGGACTGGGCCGATAGAGTGTTCCTGGCGGCCTTGGCCCATGTCCTGCCGTCGGTGCTGCGCGCTCCTCGGCTGGTCACCCCAGGAACCCTCTTGACCTGGCATGGTCGTTTGATCAAACGCTCCTGGACCTACCCCCACCGCACCGGCCGTCCCGGAACCAGCAAAGAGGTCCGGGATCTGGTCCTGCGCCTGGCTCGTGAGAACCCAAGATGGGGGTACCGGCGGGTCCACGGTGAACTGGTTCGGCTCGGTTTGCAGGTCAGCGCGGCGACCGTGCGGCGGATCCTGCGTTCACGCCGGCACAGTCCGGCGCCACGAACCTTCGACACTTCTTGGCGGACGTTTCTACGGCTGCAAGCGAAGGGGCTGCTCGCCTGTGACTTCTTCCACGTCGACACGGTCTTCCTGAAGCGCTTGTACGTGTGGTTCGTGATGGAGGTGGAAACGCGACGTGTGCACATCCTGGGCGTTAGCGCTCACCCCACAGGCGCCTGGACGGCTCAGCAGGCGAGAAATCTGTTTATGGATCTCGGCCGCCAGGTAAGGTCATTTCGGTTCCTCATCCGTGACCGGGACGCCAAATTCACCGCCGTCTTCGACGAGATCTTTACCAGCCAGGGCGTCACGGTGATGAAGACACCGCCACGAACGCCTCGAGCCAATTGCTACGCCGAACGCTGGATCCGCACCGTCCGAGCCGAATGCACCGACCGCATGCTGATCTACGACGAACGCCACCTTCGATCGGTTCTGAACGAGTATGTCGAGCACTACCCTCGATCTTTCGTGATCAAGGTGTGGCCAGCTGAACGGTTCGGCTGAGGGTCGAATACAGGCGGTGGTCAGCGCGCTGGCCCGGCTGTCGCGCC
>NZ_JBEZGB010000017.1:0-190993 GCF_040649755.1 Nonomuraea sp. NPDC048882 | reverse complement strand
TCTTAATTCTTTCAGCCGTTCAAGTCCCTGTCAAATTGACCGGACTCGCTCGACCTGCGGGAATTAAGCGCCGCCCCTTTCGGAGACAACCCCTCAAACTTACCAGCCGTTTCGAGTGGACGCGCACGCCGCACCGTCGAGGTGGAGTCTGGAGGTGGCCCCCGAGTGAGTCCGGCGATCACGCCGTCCTCGTGGGACTGGTGAACTCTATGTACGCCTCCGGGAACCGTCAAATCGATGGTTCGCCCACACGCCAGGGGTAGGAACGGGGCGTGCCAGATCGATCCGTGCCCCGGGCGCTCACCATCCTCGTGGGGGCCGCCGCCGCGGTGGTCGTGCTCTTCGGGGTCCGTGAGGTGGCCTCCATCGCCGGCCCCGTCGTGCTGGCTCTCGTGCTGGTCATCGCGGTCTCCCCGGTACGGGCCCGGCTCAGCGCCTGGAACGCCCCCACCTGGGTGCAGGTCGCGGTGCCGTTCCTCATCGTGGTGCTCGTGCTGCTGGCCATGGTCGGAATCCTCACCATCTCGGCCACCGAGCTCGTCTCGCTGCTGCCGTCCTACACCCACCAGTTCGAACGCCTCCTCGCCGACGCCCAGCACTGGGCCGTCACCCACGGGCTCAGCAACGAGATGCTCGCCAAGGGGCTGGAGGTATTCGATCCGGGGCGGGTCCTGGGGCTGGCGCAGAGTCTGCTCGGCAGCCTGATCGGGGTGTTGTCCGCGCTCTTTCTCATCGTGGTGCTGTTGCTGGCGATGTCGCTCGACGCGCCGATGACCGCGAGAATTCTCGCGACAGGAGAAGGAAACCGGCCGCAGTTGGTGACGGCATTGGCCACGTTCGCCCACAAGACACGGCGTTATCTGATCGTCTCCACGGTTTTCGGGCTGATCAATGCGATTCTCGACATGGTCGCGCTTTCCCTGCTGGACGTGCCGCTGCCGTTGTTGTGGGGTGTGCTGGCGCTCATCGCCAATTACATCCCCAACATCGGGTTCGTCATCGCGCTGCTGCCGCCGACGATGCTCGCCCTGCTGGACGGCGGTGCGCGGACGATGGTGCTCGTCATCGTGGCCTACACCGTCATCAACGTCGTCACGCAGTCGTTCATTCTGCCGAAATTCCTGGGGGACGCCGTGGGGCTGTCGACGACGATGACGTTCATCTCGCTGATCGTCTGGACTTTCGCCCTGGGACCACTCGGCGCGATTCTCGCCATTCCGCTGAGTCTGCTGACGCGCGCCCTGCTGATCGACAGCGATCCGAACGCGAAATGGGTGCAGGGTCTGGTGTCGGGCAAACTCCCCACCGCGGGGACGGGCCGCTGAGGCGGCTTCGCCGATGAGCGATGATTTCGTGCCGTGGCCGAGGTCCGTACCATCGACCGTTCCCCCGAGCCCGCCCGAGGAGCCCTGTGACCCACAACGAGAAGCCGTCCGGCCCTGGAGACATCTGGCCGCTGGTGCATGCCGAGCGGGCGGCCCTGGCGGCCGATCTGGCAGAGCTGACCGATGCGGCGTAGGCGACGCCGTCGCTGTGCGCGGGGTTGAGCGTGCGTGAGGTGCTGGCGCATCTCACCTCGTCGGCGAGCCTGAACGGCGTGCGCTGGCTGACGGGTGTGATCCGCTGCCGGTTCGACTTCGACAAGCACGTCGCCGTACGGCTGGCCGAGCAACTGGGCGCGACCGGGGCCGAGACGCACGAGAGGTTCCGCCGCGTCGTCACGAGCACGACCAAGCCGCCGCTTCCGGTCTTGGCGCTGCTGGGCGAGACGATCGTGCACGCCGAGGACATCCGGCGGCCGCTGGGCCTGCGCCATGCCTACCCGATCGGCACCCTCACCCGGGTGGCCGAGTATTACCGAAGATCCGATCTGGTCGTCGCGGCCAAGCGGCGGATCGCGGGGCTGCGGCTCGTCGCCGACGACGGCCCGTTCGCCACCGGCTCAGGGCCGCTCGTCTCCGGCGGGACCCTGGCGCTGGTGATGGCCACGACCGGGCGTTCGGGGTACTGCGACGAACTGGACGGTGACGGGGTCGAGATTCTGCGGGGCCGGCGCGACATGAGGTGAGCTCAGGGCCGCCTGTCAGATGAGGCGGCTCAGCTGTACGCCGCTCAGGCGCTTGACGTCGTTGGCGAGGTGGGCCTGGTCGGTGAAGCCGGCTCTGACCGCCACCTCCGCCGGCGGGACGCCTTCCCGGGCCAGTCTCAGCGCGCGCTGGAAGCGGACGACGCGCTGGAGGGTCTTGGGCGCGTAGCCGAACGAGGTCACACTGCGGCGTTGCAGCTGGCGTTCGCTGTAGCCGAGGTCCCAGGCCACCTGGGCCACCGAGCGCCCGCTGCCCAGGGCAGTGGCCATGGCGCGCGCGGCTGGGTCGGCGGGAGCCGACGCCAGACGTCTGCCGACCGCCGCCCGCATGACCCCGAGCCGCGCCTCCGCCTCCGCGACGCGCGTCGACGGAGCGACGCCCCTCTGCGGGGGGCCGGTGACAGGGGGCGGGCGCCGAAGGGTCTCGTCGGCGCGGTCGGGGAGGCCGAAGCCGGGGCTCTGCGGGCGCCACTGCGGCAGCGGCGCGGGCGGCGGGTCGAGCAGGTCGGCGAGGAGGGACTCGTGACCGGGCAGGTCGGTGAGCGGGACACGCCGGTCGCGCAGCTCGTGGAGGGGGACGCCGAAGAAGTCGCCGACCGCGCCGGGCCGGAAGCGGATGCCGACCATGGTCTCGCCGGACGCGACGGACGCGGGCATGGGGCCGGTGTCGGGGCCGGCCACGAAGAGGCCGGACGCGCCCCAGATGAGGTCAACGCAGGCGTCGGGGACCACGAGCTGGGTGAACGATGCCTCGCTGATCCGGTGCCAGCCGCAGGCGATGCGGTCGGCCAGGCCGGGGCCGGGGTGCCGTTCGGCGTACATGCCACCAACGTACGTCACGCCTCCGACAGGAACCGGGTCAGCCGGGGAGTCTCCCGTACGCGCGCAGCGTCTTGAGCCGCTCCATCGTGATGTGTCCGCCCCATTCGTGCTCCAGCAGGGGTGTCCACATCGCCCAGTTCGCCGTCCAGCCCCCTTCCTCGGTCTGGGCGGCGGCGAGCGCGTCGAGGTGGGTGTCGAGGACGTCCTGCGCGAACAGCGGCAGCCGCAGCGGCGCGGGCGCGAAGTCCAGCGGGAAGTGCACGTGCCCGGACGCGGCCAGGTCGAAGGAGACCATGGAGAGGAGCACGTCGCGCACCCGCGCGAGCTCGGCGGCGGCCCGCTCCCGGTCGGGAACCCGGTCGAGGAACGTCACCACGGCTTGGGCCTGGTAGGCGCCGGGCTCCTTGAGCTCGGCGATCCGCGACCAGCAGAACTCGGTGGCGGGGCCCAGCCAGGGATGGTCGACCCCGTGCTCGTGCAGGAGCGCGGCGATGGCGGCGGTGGGGACGAGGTCGCCCGGCGGGTCGTCGTCCGTCTGCCACCAGGGGGCGCGGGGCGTGTCCATGACGGACGGGAGCACCCACGGCACGCCGCCGTCCGGGGTGGTGATGGAGGCGAGGTAGTCGCAGGCGGCGGTCACCATGGGCGAGTCGAACGCGTCGATCTCGTCCAGGATCCAGAACGCCACCTCGACGGGTTCCGGCTGGCTGCCCGCGCCGCGCAGGTCGGGCTCCAGCGCGTTGCCGAAGCCGCCGTCGGGGTTCTGGTAGCCGCGCAGCGCGTCGAGCACGCGTTCGCGCGGCCCGCCCCGGAACATCGCCGCGAAGCGCAGCCGGTCGATGAGTCTTCCGTGCCTGAGCAGGTACTGCTCGGCGCGATCGAGTACGTCCATGTCGGCATCGCCCTTCTGAGGAGTCCTTCTGAGGAATCCTCTGAGGAGTCCTTCGAGGTGGGTATGTCGCGAAGCTATCCGAGGGGTCGCGGCGGGCGATTGTAGAAACCGGACGCGCTTTTATTGCGTTGCCCGCCGGGAAAGCCCCTGCCTACAGTGACCGGCATGTCATGCATGTACTGCTGCCAGGTCTTCACGCGCATCCGCCACAGCCGGGCTCTGGCCCGCTAGCGGACGCCACGACCTGAACGGAGCGTCCGCAGGCGCGCCCAGGGCCCTTCGAGACCCGATGAATCTCGAGGACCCGGAAGGGCAGTGCTGTGGCGCAGAACTTCGCGCACGGAAACTATTCACACACCCAGAAGAAACAGGCCAGGAGCAGCGGCCGTTCGCCCGTGGATCGGGCGCGGCGCACGCTGTCGCAGAACTTCCTGACCGACGGACATGCCGTCGAGCTGATGATCAAGGCCGCCGCGCCCAGGGGGCTGGTGCTGGAGCCCGGTTCTGGCCCTGGCGTGCTCACCCTGGCGCTGGCCGAGGCGGGCGCGCGGGTGATCGGCTACGAGATCGATCCGCGGCTGGCCGGCCGGCTGGCGTCCCGCACTCGCGGCGATTCCCGGATCGACGTGGTACGGGGCGACTTCACCGCCGCGCGGGCGCCGCGTGAGCCGTTCGCGGTGGTGGGGAACATCCCCTACGCGATCACGTCGCGGATCGTGGACTGGTGCCTGCGGGCGCCGGCCCTGACCTCGGCGACGCTGCTCACGCAGCGGGAGTACGCCCGCAAGCGCTCCGGCGACTACGGCCGGTGGAGCCTGGTCACGGTGGAGTCGTGGCCGTGGTTCTCCTGGCGGCTCGGCGACACGGTCGGCAGGGAGAGCTTCCGGCCGGTGCCGTCGGTGGACTCGGCGATCCTGCGCGTGGAGCGCAGGCCGCAGCCGCTGGTGTCCGGCGGCCGCTCCTACCGGGAGCTGGTCGAGCTGGGCTTCGGCGGGCTGGGCGGCTCGGTGCGGGCCTCGCTGCAGCTCCGGTACGACGGCGTGGACGCCGCACTGGAGGCGGCCGGGGTGGCCCGCGACGCCGTAGTGGGCCACGTCCACCCCGACCAGTGGGTCACGCTGTGGGGGCGCCTATGCCGGTGAGCTGATCTTGGCCGTGGCCGGCCGCTTCAAGGCGCCGGTCAGTCCTGGGACCGTCGCGACGCGGCGGCCCCAGGGCATGGCCAGCGCGAGCACCGGCAGCAGCACGATGGAGGCCCGCGACCAGTACGTGTGCTGCAACCACCAGCCGTTGGTGTCGAACTGCGTCATGACGAGATAGCCGTAACCGGCCCAGATCGAGCTGCCCAGAATGGCCGCCCAGGCCCACTTGGCGGGCCTGGCGACCAGGAACGGCATGAACCACAGCAGGTATTGGGCGCCCAGCCGGGGCGTCAGGACCATGAAGACCAGCAGGATGGCCGTGGTCATGTCGATCGGGTCGGCCCGCCGCCAGTAGACGATGACGAGGACGACGGCGGCGTAGATGAGGTTGGTGCCGAACGAGGCCAGCTCGGGCCGCAGGTCCCAGCTGCCGCCGGTGAACCACGGGGTCCAGCCCCATTCGCCGACGATGGGCCGGATGTCGCGGATGGTGTCGATGACCTGGGGGATCTGGTTGAGCGAGGTGCCGGCGAAGACCGGCAGCGTCACCAGGAAGAAGATCGGCAGCAGGCCGGTGGTGAACAGGGCGGCCACGCGGGCGCGCAGGTTGGGCAGGAGCAGCAGCATGCCGGGGATCAGCCAGATCGGCCAGCTCTTGGCGCACAGCGCCAGGCCCATCAGCACGCCGGCCAGCGCGCCGCGCCGCAGGTGGGCGCGGTCGTCGTCGCCGGGCAGCAGGGCGCGGTGCAGCATGCCGCGGCGGCCGATCACGCGCGGGACGGAGCGCTTGATGCCGTACGCGGCCACGCCGGCGCGGACCTTGGCCACCACGTCGGTGACCATGCCGGGCCGGTCGGGGTCGCCGGGGCCGCGGGCGACGACGAACGCGGCCACGCCGAACACGAGCGCCACGGGCTCCACCTGGCCGTGGACGGAGGCGATGAGCACGGCGAGCGGGTTGAGCGCGTACTGCAGGGCGCGCAGCGACGCCTTGGGGCCGCCGGCGAGCTTGGCGACCAGCGGGATGAGCACGATGTCGGCGACCACGGTGACCAGGCGCCCGGCGTATTCCCACGGGATGCCCAGCCACAGCAGGATGCCGTAGACGTAGGGGATGGTCGGCAGGAAGTGCCAGCCGCCCTCGCTGGCCAGCACGGGGTCCTCACCGCGCAGCACTGCCTCGCCGGCGGGCTTGAAGCTCTCCATGAAGTCGACGGGCTGCCAGGAGTCGATCGCCGAGGTGTACATGATGAGCACGCGTACGGCGACGCCCACGAGGATGGCGACGATCAGAGGAGGCCGCCAGTCGCGCCGTTGGGCGACGAGGGCGAGCACGACACCGGCTACGAGGACGATCCCCGTGAGAGCTGCGTAATCCATGGCGGCATCTAGCCTGCCGTACCCCGGACACTGCCGCCACCAGGGCTTCCAATTCTTATCCCCGACATGCCGACACGTATCCCGATACGAGATCACCGTCTGTGTTGAACTTTTTCCATGGGGGGATCGCAGGTCAACCAGGCACTGGTCAGGCTCTACTTCGAGGTGAGAGATGGGCTGCGCGACCCGGTCGCGGCCTGGGCGAAACTCACAGGCAACTCACAGCAATACCGGCGTGCCCGGGGCGAGAGACGGGTGCCGCTGGACGACGGCACGGCGGCCGAGCTCGCGGCGGCGGCGATCGTCTGCACCGCCACGCGGCACGGCCCCGAGCGGGTGGCGGCGCTGGCGACGTCGCCGCTGGCGGAGGTGGTGAGCGGGCTCGGCGGCGCGGTGCTGACCGAGCATCCGTGCGCGCCCGAGCAGGTGCTGGGGCCGTCCTTCACGGGGCCGGGGGCCGACGACTGGGCGCGGGCGGCGTACGTGCTGCTCTGGGGGGAGAACAACCGGCTCGTCCGCACGCCGGGGACGCCGTGGGTGATCGCCGGGCGGTACAAGGGGCAGAAGGTGGTCGCGATCGGCACGCATCCGACGCGGCTGTCGGACGAGACGCTGGTGGTCCGGCCGGGCACGGACGGGGCGCTGGCCATGGCGATGGGGCACGTGCTGCTCAAGGAGTTCTTCCTGGACCGCACGCCGTTCGACGGGCACGCCATGGAGCGCACTGACCTGCCGTGCCTGGTGCGACTGCGCGGGCGCGAGGACGCGTACGTGCCGGGCGAGCTGACGGGCGGGGCGTGCGGGCGGCTCAGCGTGTACGGCGGCGAGGCGGCGGAGGTGCTGCTGCCGCGCTTCGACGACGGGCCCGGGGTGCTGCGGCGTGGCGTGCCGGTGCTGCGTGACGGGGACGACCTGGTGACGACGGTGTTCGACCTGCTGCTCGCGGTCTACGGGGTGGCTCGTCCCGGGTTGCCCGGGGTGTGGCCTTCCGGGTACGAGGACCGGGCGGAGCCGTACACGCCGGCCTGGCAGGAGGCGTACACGGGGGTGGCCGCGTCGCGGGCGCTGAAGACGGCGCGGGAGCTGGGGGTGACGGCGGAGAAGACCGGCGGGCGGTGCGTGATCGTGCCGGGGCGGCTGGAGACGCCGCACGCCGACACCGCGTACCGGGCGATGCTGGCCCTGCTGGTGCTCACCGGGTGCGGCGGCGGGTGGGCGCAGGCGGGCGGGGCGGGGATCCCGCTGGTGCCGTACCTGTGCCTGCACGCCTGCGGCGAGGACCGTTCCGACGTGGGGGCGCTGAGCTGGGCGCTGGCGGAGGGGCTGTTCGCGCGCAGGACGGCGCGCTCGGTGCTGCTTGAGGCCGTGGCGGACGGCTGGCCGATGGCGCCGCCGCCGCGCGTGCTGGCGTTGCCGCGGCCGATCTATCCGCTGCCGCCGGAGGTGGACCTGCTCATCGGTCCGGACGAGCACTGCGACCTGTCGCCGCCCGAGCCGGGCCTGCTGGCCGAGGCGGTGGCCCGGCTGGCCGGGTCCCGTGCCCCGGCCGAGGCGGGCGGGGCGCGGGAGGAGCGGCGGATGCGGCTGCTGGTGGACCACGCCTGGATGCACGAGTACGGCGAGGCGCTGCCCACCTACCGGCCGCCGGGGCTGGGCCTGCCGCTCAAGCCGACCCAGCTGGTCCGGTTCCGGTAAGCGTCAACCAAGAGCGTTCAGGTAGGCGCGGTGGCTGCGGGAGAACTCGTTGCCGTTGAACCTGTCCCAGTTGATCGACCAGGCCATCAGGCCGCGCAGGTCCGGGTAGAGGCCGCGCGGCCGGTACGTGCCGCAGTTGCTCCCCTTGGTCAGGCAGTCGAGTGCCTTGTGCACCTCCGCGACGGCGGTGAACCCGTTGCCCGCGTTCACCGAGGCGGGCAGGCCGATGGCGACCTGGTCCTGGCGCAGCGGCGGGAACCTGTTGGCCGCGTTGCCCATGATCGGGAAGCCGGCCAGCAGCATGTCCGTCATCGCCACGTGGAAGTCGTGCCCGCCCATCGTGTGGTACTGGTCGTCGAGGCCCTTGATCGGTCCCGAGTTGTAGTCCTGCACGTGGAGCAGGGTCAGGTCGTCGCGCATGGCGTGGATGACGGGCAGGTAGGAGGCGGAGCGGTTGTCGGCCGCACCGTTCGGGCCGGGGCCGTAGAACTGGTAGCCGAGCTGGACGAAGAACGTCTCGGGGGCCATGGTCAGCGTGAACCTGGCGCCGTAGCGGCTCTTGAGCGACTTGAGCGCGGAGATCAGGTTGACGACGACCGGCGTGGTGGGATTGGCGAGGTTGGTGTCGCCGGGGTTGAGATAGAGGGAGTGGCCCTCGAAGTCGATGTCGAGGCCGTCGAGGCCGTACCTGTCGATGATCGCGCCGACGGACTCGACGAACTTGTCGCGCGCGGCCGCGGTCGTGAGCTGGACCTGGCCGTTCTGGCCGCCGATCGAGATCAGCACCTTCTTGCCCCTGGCCTGCTTGGCCCTGATGGCGGCGATGAAGTCGGCCTCGGACTCGACGTTCGGGCACTCGGCGGCCGGGCACTGGCGGAACCTGATGTCGCCCGAGGTGACGGAGGTGGGTTCGCCGAAGGCGAGGTTGATGACGTCCCATTCGTCGGGTACGTCACTCATCCGTACGTAGCCGGAGCCGTTGGCGAACGACGCGTGCAGGTAGCCCACGAGCACCCGCTTCGGCAGCCCGCCTCCCCCGCCGCCGCCCCCGGCGATCGTGGTGCCGCTCGCCTCGGAGCCGTACGGCGAGCAGTTGCCCGCGGCGTCGCAGGCGCGGACCTTGAAGCGGTACGTGGTGGAGGCGGCCAGGCCGGTCGCCTGGTAAGAGGTGCCCGTGACGGCCACGGGGGCGGCGTTGTCGCGGGAGACCTCGTAGCGGGCCACGCCGACGTCGTCGGTCGAGGCGTTCCAGGACAGGGAGAGTGAGGAGGAGGTGGCGCCGCCGACCGTCAGGTTGCCCGGCGTCGTCGGCGCCTGCGTGTCGGGGGTGCCGCCGGGGCCGTCGAGCACCACGTCGTCGGCCACGTAGGCGCCCTGGCCGTACCAGCCGTTGACGTGGATCGTGACCGACGTGGTGCCGGCCCCGGTGGTGAAGGAGGTTCTGAGCTGGCCCCACTGGCCGCCGGGCGCGCCCCACGTGCTGGCGCTGACGCCCGTTCCTGTGGCGCCGAGGAAGACGTAGTCGCCCTGGACCCACGCGGACAGCTCGTACGTCGTACCCGGTTTGACCGTGACGACCTGCTGGCATCGGGCGAAGTCGCTGCCCTGCGGGGTCGCGCGGAGCGCCCGCGTGCCGCCGTGCACGGGCGAGGACACGGCCTGCGCGTCCGACGGGCAGCTCCAGCCGCTCAGCCCGGACTCGAAGCCGGGGTTGGCCAGGATGTTCGCGGCCGCGGCCGGGGCAGCGGGCAGGACGGTCAGGACTGTGGCCGGCAAAACGGTCAGAGCAGTGGCGAGCAGGACCGCTCGGAATTTCATGGGGCGTGTTGTTCCTCACTGCGGCCCGCCCCCACGTGGAGGACGGGCCGCTCAGCGGGTCAGAAACCGGCGGTGATGCGGGTGAACTCCCAGTCGGACTGGGCGACGCCGCTGCAGTTGGAGACGACTCCGCCGCCGGGGCAGGGCCGGTCGCGGTTGACGGCCCAGTACGCGAGCCTGGTGAGGCCCCTCGCCTTGGCCCAGTCGCGGATCTGGGTCCAGGTGCCGGGCGTGGTCAGCTCCTGCTGGTCGGACAGGCCGTTCATGCCGGAGATGCCCATGTGCGCGTACGCCTGCGCGTCGTTCCAGCCGAACGCGTTCTTCAGCGCGTTCTTCAGGCCCTCGGAGGCGTTGACGGTGTCCTGGTAGATGTTCGAGCCGCCGAAGTCGAACGGCATGATCGTGTAGTTGTCGATCGGCACGCCGAGCGCCCGCGACTGATTGATCAGCCGGATGCCGTGGCTGTTGGGGCCCGTCGTGGAGGTGCCGAAGGTGACGACGATCTTGACGTTCGGGTTGTTCTGCTTGACGATCTTGAGCCCGTTCAGGATGCGGTCCTGGACGGTGTAGTTCTCGAACTCGTCGGTGTTCTCGATGTCGAAGTCCACGACGGCGGGGCCGACGGCGTTGATGACCTGCTGCACCGCGCCCGCGAACGCCTGCGGGGTGGAGCAGTTGGGGCCGAGCTTGTTGCCCTGCCAGCCGCCGAAGGAGATCTGGACGTTGCCGCCCTTCGACTTGATCGTGTTGATCGCCTGCTGGTCGGCGCCGCCGGTCAGCGGGCGGTTGCCGTCCCAGGCCGGGTTGCAGCCGCCGCTCGACAGGATGAACGCCATCGTGAACGACTTCACGCCGGTCGCGTCCATGACCGTGCCCGGGTTGGGCGGGTTGCCCCAGCCCATGTAGAGGTAGGGAGCCCCGGCCATCTTGGTGGGATTGTCGCCCCCGCCACCGCCGCCCGCCGAAGTGGTCGCGGTGACGGAGTTGCTGTTGCCGGACAGGTTGCCCGCCGCGTCGCGGGCGCGGACCGTGTAGGTGTAGCTGGTGCTCGCGGCCCGGCCGATGTCGGTGTACGACGTGCCGGTCACGGTCGTGACCAGGGTGCCGCCGCGGTAGACGTTGTAGCCGGTGACGCCGACGTTGTCGCTGGAGGCGTTCCAGGCCAGCGAGACGCTGCTGGAGGTGACGCCGGTCGAGCGCAGGTTGCCGGGCACGGACGGCGCCGAGGTGTCACCGCCGCCACCGCCGCCCGAGCCCTGCTTCCACAGGGCGGGCACGTTCGGCGGCTCCCAGCCGGGCTGGGAGGTGTGCGCCTGGAGGCACACGTAGTCGACGCCGTTGTGGGTGACGACCGCGCCGACGGCGTAGGAGGTCCACGGGGCCCAGGCGGCGGCCAGCTGCTGGACCTGCGCGCTCTCGCCGTACGCCGCGGGAGCGCCGGAGGCGAGCCCGGCGCCGGTCAGCGCGAGGGCCAGGCCGGTCGCCAGGGCGGTCAGTCTGCTGCGAAGTCTCATGGCATTCCCTGGAGGTGGGGCTTGACGGTTCGGGAGAAGTTCCAGTTGTTGCTGGCGTCCCAGTTGATGGACCAGGTCATCGCACCCCTGATGTCGGGGTAGGCGCGCGGTGGCACGAAGGTCCCGCAGTTGGTGCGCTTGGCCAGGCAGTCGAGGGCCTGGTTGACGAGCGAGGGAGAGACGATCCCGCCGCCCGCGGCTCCAGGCCCGGCGGGCAGGCCGAGCGCGACCTGGTCGGGGCGCAGGCCGTTCTCCAGCTGGATGCAGGCCAGCGCGGTCATGAAGTTGACCGAGCCCTGCCCGTACGCCTGGGCCTGGTCGCAGCCGAGCATGGAGCCGGAGTTGTAGAACTGCGTGTGGACGACCGTGAGGATGTCCTTGATGGACAGGGCGAGCTTGAAGTACTCCATCCCGGTCGTCTGCATGTCGATGGTCTGGGGCGCCATCGTGATGATCAGCTCGGCGCCGGCCTTGGCGCGCAGCGACCGCAGGGCCTGGGCCATGTAGGTGGCGTTGAGGCCGTTCTCCAGGTCGATGTCCACGCCGTCGAAGCCGTACGAGCGCATGATCGCGTACACGGAGTCGGCGAACCTGGTCGCCGCCGCCGCGTCGGCCACCTGCACGCGCCCGGCCTCGCCGCCGACCGAGAGGATGACCTTCTTGCCGCGCTGGTGCAGGGCCTGCACGTCGGCCTTGAACTGGGCGTCGGTGTAGCCGCCGACCGCCGAGGCGAGGCCCGGGTCGACGGAGAAGACGACCTCTCCCGCCGTCGCGGTGGCCTCGCCGAACGCGACCGCGATGAGGTCGTACTCGGCGGGCACGGCCGAGAGCTTCAGCTCGACGGCCGGGTTGACGAAGTTGTGCCAGTAGCCGGTGAGGAAGTGCTTGGGCAGGCTCCCGCCGCCGCCTGGGGGGCAGCCGGTGGTGGTGGCGGTGACGTCCCGTCCCGGCGACTCGCCCTGGGCGTTGTACGCCTTGACCGTGTAGGTGTGGGTCTCACAGGTGCCGAGGCCGCCGATCGTGGCGCTGGTGCCCGTGACTGTGGCCTTGACTGTGGCGCCCTCGTAGACGCGGTAGCCGGTCACCGTGCCGCTGGCGGCGCCCCAGCTGAGCGCGATCGAGCCGGCCGTCGCGGTGGCCGACGGGGTGCCCGGCGCGCCGGGTGCGCCCGGTGTGGAGCCGCCGCCCCCGCAGGCGGCGCCGTTGAGCGTGCAGCCGGTGATGCCAGGGAAGTTGCCGGGGGCGCCGTTGAAGCCGAAGCTCACGCTGGCGCCGGGCGCCAGCGGGGAGGCCCAGCTCGGGTTGGTGAAGGTGTAGTGCTGTCCGCTCCGGGTCATGACGGCGTCCCAGGCGGAGGGGATCGAGTAGCCCTGGGGGACGTCGAACTGGACGTTCCAGCCGCTCATGGAGGTGGTGGTGCCGTTGGTGACGGTGATTCTGCCCTCGAAGCCCGAGCCCCAGTCGGAGACCTTGGTGAAGGTGGCCGTGGCGGAGGCGGCCTGGGCCGGGAGTGCTTGGAGACAGAGTGCGGCGGTGGCGATCGACAGGAGAATCGCGCGTAATCTCACGGGGTTCTTCCTTCGGGGTATGCGTGCCGTACGGCTTGCACCGGGGGGTGAGAGCGCAAGCCGTACGGCACGGCCCGTGGAGGTGAACACGGGCCTTTGGGGGGTGTCTGCGCGAGTAACCTTGCTGCGGATGTCAGGTTTTGTCCGGTTGAAGATTACTTTTAGGAAAGTTTCCTAAGAGTTGTCGTGATCGTAGCTTTGACAGTCCGTCCTTACAAGACCCAAACACGACTCCGCCGCACGGGACCGAAATCCCGTGCGGCGGAGTGGTGGTGGGTTGTTCCCTACGGTTGCTGGGTGATCCTGACGTCGTCGACGCCGGCTTCCACCAGGGAGGCTCCCGAGGCGTCGGCCGCGTCGATGACGATGCGGACCGTCTGGCCGGCGAACGCGTTCAGGCTCGCCGTGGCGGTGGTCCAGGCGCCGTTGCGGTTGGAGGCCGCGCCGGCTTGGTTGAGCACGGTGGCCGTGGTGCTGCCCACGACGCGGACCCGGAAGTAGTCGGCGCTGGCGGAGTTGGAGCCGTGCGCCAGATACCACGACAACGACAGGTTCAGCGCGCCCGTCGAGGGGAGCGTGATCGGCGGTGACTGGATCGAGGTGACGCCGCCGTCGATGTCGAAGTCGCCCGCCGACGAGCCCGCCAGGCTGCCGGTGACCAGGTCGTTCGTGCCGCTGACCGTGGTGCCGAGCTGCTTGGCGCCGCTGGAGGTGGTCGCCGCCGGATCGCCGCGCTCCCACACGCCCGTGGTCGCCGTGTCGGTGCCGGTCGGGTTCACCGTCCAGCCCGTCGCCGTCTCGAACGTGTCGGAGTAGACGGTCACCGGCGGGGTGCCGGTGCCGCAGTACTGGGCCTCCTTGCCGATGATGCGGTAGACGCAGTCCGAGTATTCGAGGAAGCGCAGGACCGCCTCCCTGTTACGGGTCGTCTGGGGGACGATCTGCTCGTCCGGCGGGTAGAAGCCGGGGCTGGAGCCGGTCGGGTACATCTCGAAGGTGAAGCTGAAGATCTTGTAGACGCCCCACAGCCAGTCGTCGATGGTGCCGTCGGTGATGTAGAGGTCGCTGGCCTGCTGGGGTGTGTAGTTGTTGGTCGAGGCCATGTTCTGGCCCAGGGTGGCGTGCGCGTTGCGGTCGTCCGCGGTCAGGCCGGGCGCGGTGTCGTTGAAGGTGTAACCGTAGGGCCACAGGACGAGTTCGCTGTAGGTGTGCCAGTCGATGTGCGACTTGATCTGCTGGACACCGCCGATCACCCGGCTGCGCACCCAGTCGGCCGCCGCCTTGACCTCCGGCGTCGACTCGGCGTTCGCGCCGCGGTAGGTCTCGCTGGAGGTCGAGCCGGACGAACCGCCGCAGCAGCCCCAGTTGTAGGCCCAGTTGCGGTTCATGTCGGTGCCGACCGCCGAGGAGCCGGGGTTGGGCTGGCGGTTCTTGCGCCAGGAGCGGTAGCTGCCGCTCGCGATGTCGTACTCGCCGCCGTCCGGGTTGAGGTCCGGCATGATCCAGATCTCCCTGGTGTTCACCAGGTCGGTGATCCGCGCGTCGGTGCCGTAGCCGTCGGACAGCAGGCGCATGATGTAGAGCGCCATCTCGACCGTGAGGTGCTCGCGGGCGTGCTGGTGCGCGGTGAACAGCACCTCGGGCTCGTTCTCGTCGGTGCCCACGTTGTCGCTGATCTTCACCAGGCGCAACTGCCTGCCCTCGTACGAGGTGCCGTAGTTGCTCTGGCTGACGATGCTCGGATGGGCCGCGACGATGGCGTTGATCTCCGCGTTCATCTCGGCGTAGTTGTGATAGCCGGAGTCCGACGGCGGGAAGTCAAACCCGTCGACGGACGGGGGGGTCGGGCGCGGCTCCTCCGACACCCGGTAGCCCAGCCGCCTGATCGCGGAGACCTCGGCTTCCGTGGCCGTGACCAGGACCGAGTCCTTGGTCACCTCTTCGATGGCGGCACCGGTCGCCGCCACGGAGCTGCGCTGCTGCGCGTTCGCCGGGCCCGCCACCCGGTACTGCTTGTTGGGCGGCGGCTCGGCTGAGGCGCCCGCACCTGTCATGCCGGTCAGGCCGACCAGGCTGAGGGCTGCCAACAGGATGACTAAACGGCGTTTCACCTCGTCCTCCCCAGGCGCTCGGGCTCGGGTGTCAACCGGCGCCTGAACGAAGAGTGATGACGTTGGTTGCCGTAGGAAAGGCCCAAATTTGCGGACATGTGTTGATCTGCGGGGCGGGGGGTTTCCGGGCGGCGTGACAGTGACGGCCCGACAGCGGCTGACAGGTGCGTAACAGGCGGATGCCAGGGCGGCCCGGCACGGTGAACGGCATGAAGTACGCGATCGAAGCCGAAAGCTTGGTCAAGAGGTACGGCGACAAAGCCGCCCTGGACGGCATCGACCTGGCGGTCAGGACCGGCACGGTGCTCGGCGTCCTCGGGCCCAACGGCGCGGGCAAGACCACCGCCGTACGCGTCCTGGCCACCCTCGTCACCCCCGACGCGGGCCGGGCGGTGGTCGGCGGCCACGACGTCGTCCGCCGCCCGGCCAGGGTGCGCGAGCTGATCGGGCTGACCGGCCAGTACGCCTCCGTGGACGAGCAGCTCACCGGCACCCAGAACCTGCTGCTCATCGGCCGCCTGCTCGGCCTGTCCAGAACGGCGGCCAGGACCAGGACCGCCGAACTGCTGGCCCGCTTCAGCCTGGAGGAGGCCGCCGGCCGGCCGGTCGGCGGCTACTCGGGCGGCATGCGCCGCCGCGTCGCCCTGGCCGCGAGCCTCATCGGCGACCCGCGCGTGCTGTTCCTCGACGAACCCACCACCGGCCTGGACCCGCACGCCCGCGGCGAGCTGTGGGACGTGGTCAAGGAGCTGACCGCGGACGGGGTGACGGTGCTGCTGACCACCCAGTACCTGGCGGAGGCCGACCAGCTCGCCGACGACCTGCTCGTCATCGACCGGGGCCGGGTGGCCGCGTCGGGGACTCCCGCCGAGCTCAAGGCGCTGGCGGGCGGGCACCGGCTGGACGTCAGGCCGTTGCGCGCCGCCGACCTGGAGAAAGCTGAGCGGATCCTCGGCGTGCGGGCCGCCGGGGGCCTGTTGAGCGTCCCCGTGCACGACCTGGCCGCACCGCCCGCCTTGCTGCGGCGGCTAGATGATTGCTTCCAAGGGATTAGCTATGGGGCAGGACGTGCGTGGTCTTGGTCGGACGGCTACGAACTGGGCTCCTGTGCCGGCAGCCCGCGCAGCAGTACGTCAAGGAAGAGGTCGAAGCGGGGTGCGTCCGGGCCGATGTCGTGCCCTATCTGCTGGGCTCCGAGCCACTGCACGACGCCCAACCCGAAGATGTGCCAACTCTGCTTGGCCATGTCGTCGGAGACGCCGGCGAGTTTGAACGCCGAGACGACGCGGTCGCGGAGTCGGCCGAAGGCGTGCGGGTTGTGGCGATGCGGCATCGCCACGTGGGCTGCGTAGCCGGGTACGGCGAGGAACTGATCGTGCATCCTCCAGGCGAGGTCAGACAGCCACTCCCGCCAGGTGTCGGCGGTGGGCTCGGCCGTCGGGAGGATGCGTTCGACGACGACCTCGCTGACGAGGTCGAGGAGCTCGTCACGATTGCCCACCCAGCGGTAAAGGGCCGAGTGGGAGACGCCGAGTCGCTCTGCGATGTCGCGCATGGTCACGGTCCGCAGGTCGCAGCCGAGCGCGGCCTCCACGATCTGCTCACGGCTCAGTCGCGCGGGGCGGCCGAGCCTGGGTGTCTTCGCCTTCACGAACCCAGTCTACGAATCCGCCCGGGCCAACTTAGTGACCAATGGTCATAAATAAGTTAGGCTGCCCTTATCTATCTTCGAGGGAGTAGAAGTGAGTCGAACCACCGACACCGCGCTCACACAATGGCCGTTGGTAGTCGTTGAGGTATCAGCCCTCGATCCCGCAGTCGGCGCCCGCCGCATAGGCGACGTCCTGACGGCCGCCCTGGAGCGTCGCGAACCCTTCGCGGCCGTGCTCACGATGCCCGAGGGCAGGCCGCGCAAGCTCGCTGGCGCTGGCGAGCGGGTGCGGCTGATCAGGACCCTGCGGCCGGGCCTGCGCGACCGGTGCGCCGGTCTCGCCTTCGTCGTCTCGGCCGAGGCACAACAGGCCCACGCCAAGGTGATCAGAGCCGGTGCGAAGCTGTGGGGTTGCCCGACGACCGCCACACACGACCCGGCCGCCGCGCTCGCGTGGGCCCGTCAGCAGCTGGCCGCGCCGGCGCCTCGTACCGAGGAGGAACGCTGATGTGGGTGGTGGCCGGCTTGACCGCCGCGGTCGTGTTCGTCGTACGCAAGCTCCGGCGAGGCGGCGCGCGTCGGCCCGCCGGAGGCGGGACGCCGGTGTTGCTGCTCGCGGCTTGCGGCGTGGCGATCGCGCAGACGATCGTGCTCGCCGCGCTGACGGTGTTCGCCCGCGAACTCGACGTCTCCGCGACGGGTGCTACCTGGCTTTTGACCGCCTTCATGCTCGCCTCCGCGGTGGCGACGCCGGTGGCGGGGCGGCTCGGTGACCAGTTCGGCCATCGTCGTCTCCTCGTCACCGGTCTCGCACTGCTGCTGGCCGGCTCGGTGGTGGCCGCGGTGAGCACCCCGCTCGGCTCGTACCCCGGAGTCGTGACAGGCCGGGTGCTGCAGGGGCTCTCCGGCGGTGTCTTCCCCTGCGCCTTCGGGCTGGCCCGCCAGACGGTTCCCGCCGAGCGGCTGGGAGGCGTCGTCGCGGCGCTCAGCGCGATGTTCGGCTTCGGTGGGGCGCTCGGCATGGTCGCCGCCGGTCCGCTCGTCGATGTCGCCGGTCCCGCGGTGCTCTTCTGGTTCGTTGCCGTGCTGGCCCTGCTTGCCCTGGCCGGGATGGTCCGCGTGCCCTCACCGTCCACGTCCGCTTCTCCCGCCGGCCAGGTCGACCTGACGGGAGCAGCCCTGCTCGCGGGCACGCTGGTCGCCCTCCTGCTCGCCATCAGCCAGGGCCGCGCATGGGGTTGGTCATCGCCGGGCATCGTCATGCTGTTCGTCGCCGCGATCGCGCTCGCCGCCGCATTCGGGCTCGTCGAGCGGCGCGTTGCGGCACCGCTGGTCGACCTGCGGCTCCTGATCGGGCCGCGGCTGCTCACCACGAACATCGCCACCCTGGTCGTGGCCGTGGGGATGTTCGCAGCGGTCACTCTCCTTCCGCTGTTCGTCCAGACGCCCACCGCCCTCGGGTACGGCTTCGGCTACTCCCCGGCCCGGACCGGGCTCCTGATGGTCCCGATGGCCGTCTGCATGCTCGTCGCAGCGCCGCTGGCAGCGCGGATCACCCGCTCCCTGGGCGCGAAGGCCGCTTTCCAGGCGGGCGCGGTCCTCGCGGCCATCGCGCTGGGGGGCCTCGCCCTGTTGCACGAGCACATCGCGGAGCTGCTCGTCTGGTGCGCTCTTCTGGGGCTGGCCTACGGCCTTGCCTTCGCCTCGCTCGGCGGCCTGGTCGTCGGGGCCATCGGCCAGGCGGCGACCGGCGCGGCCACGGGGATCAACACCATCCTGCGCACCATCGGCGGCGCTGTCGGCTCTGTGCTCGCCGCCGTCATCGTGTCAGCGGCGACCGGCCCGGGACAACCGCCGGCGGAATCGGGATACACCACCGCGTTCGTCGTCGCCAGCGCGATCGCACTCTGCGCAGCTGCCGTGACCGCCACCCGTGGCGCTGTCAACCCGCAGCCTGGGCGCCCAGTCAACGTGGAGCTCCGCGACAGCCGTTGACTGAACGGCAGGAACAGCCTCAGCTCATCCGCAACTCTTGACATTTGCCCCTGCGCCGCCCTGCGCACAACCTGGCGGCGCAGTGCACCGCTTCGCGCCAGATGTATCCGATTCCGCCAGAGTATTCGGGGGTTGTTCATTGGAGGCGGAAGCACTGGTGCAGCCTGATCTCGACTGCTTGGCCACCGCACTGTACGTGAGATCCGACGATCTGCTGCTGGAATCGGCAGAGCTGGCGCCGTGGCGTCCGGCGGTGGGCATCGCGCCGAAACTGACGGACGCGGAACTGATCACGCTGGCGGTGATACAGGCCCTGCTCGGGTTCACCTCCGAGCGGCGGTTCATCCGCCACGCCAGCACCCACCTGCGGCATGGGCCGAGTACGGCTACTGCGCTAGCCACTCCCGATTCTTCTGGGGGCTGCGGCTGCACTTGGTCTGTACCCTGCACGGGCCGCCGGTCGCCTTCGCGCTGACCGGCGCCAAGGCCGACGAGCGCGAGACCCTGGCGATGTTCGAGGTCGAACCCGGCTTGCTCTCCGGACGGGCGGGGCAGACGCTGATCTGCGACAAGAACTACTCCGGCCGCGACTTCGAGCGGCACCTGGATGAGCTGGGTCTGCGCCTGCTGCGACCGGCCCGCAAGGGCGAGAACGAACGGCCGGGCACCCAGCTGTTCAAGCCACTGCGGCAGGTCGTCGAATCGATCAACGAGACCTTCAAGGGCCAGCTCGACCTGGAACGCCACCGCGGGCGCACGCCCAGCGGCGTGATTGCCCGCGTCCTACAGCGCGTCCTGGCACTGACCGCCGCAATCTGGCACAACGATCACACCGCCCAGCCCGTCAAGCGTGCCCTGACCGCCTATGACCACTGAACTCTTGGAAGCAATCATCTAGACGACGCGGGGGTGGTGCTCGCCGAGCACGCCCTGCGCCTGCCGTCCCTGGACGACGTCTTCCTCACCCTGACCGGAGAGTCCCGAACCTCGACCGGAGATCCCCCGTCCTGACCGGAAAACCCCGCATCCCGACCGCAAAACCCCAGGCCCCGGCCGCCGAACCGGAACCCCGCACCTCCACGGTCTCGGGCAGGTCGTCGGGCGGCTCGACCGCCGCCGAGGCTCCGAACAGCACCGCCGCCCGCTCCTGGTCGCCCCGTGCCTGCTCGGCCAGCCCGAACCCCGCCAGCACCATCGACAGCAGCGGCCGGTCCTGGTTCCGCCGGCCGAGCCCGTCCAGGGCGACGCGGTGCTGCTCCATGGCCGCGTCCACGTCGCCGCTCAGCGCCAGCGCCCGGCCGTACGAGGTGTGCAGCATGACGGTGAACGGCACGACCGGCACCACCTCGGGCAGCACCGCGAACAGGCTCCGGTAGCGTTCGAGCGCCTGGTCCAGATCGCCGCGGCGGCAGGCGTGCAGGGCACGCGCCGGTCAGCGACCACGTACCGGCGATCAGGTCGTCGGTCGGAGCGCCCCGGGCCGCCCGCAGCGAGGCCAGGTTCAGCAGCGCCTCGTTCAGGCCCCACCGGTCGCCGAGCTTCCTGAACCCGGCCACCGCCCGCTCCAGCTTCTCCTCCGAACGGCCCGGGCCGCCGATCATGAGCGCGGAGCTGGCCAGCCAGAGATCGTCGCCGGCCGCGTACGCGCCGGCCAGACCGGGCGGCGGCAGGTCACCCGCCAGCTCCAGCACCTGGGCGGCCCACGACGCGCTCTCCCTGCGATAGCCGCGCATCCACCAGTACCAGTTCAGCTTCGTGCACAGCCGCAGCGCCAGCTCGGCGTCCCGCTCGTCGAGCACCCAGCGCAGCGCCGCGGCGAAGTCGTCGCGCTCGGCGGCCAGCCGCTCGATCCAGCCGATCTGCGCGGATGTCTGCAGCTCAGGGGTGGCGCGCTCGACCAGATCACGGAGGTACGCGGCGTGCCGCCGCCGGTAGGCGCCCGCCTCGTCCGACTCCTCCAGCCGTTCGACGGCGTACGCCCTGATCGTCTCCAGCATCGCGTAGCGGCCCTCGGGCGAGACCTGGACCAGCGACTTGTCCGCCAGCGCGCCCAGCCGGCCCTTGCCGGAACGGCCCTCAACCCGCTAACGCCGAACGACCCGACAACAGCTCCGGACACGGCGGCGAGATGAGCGGCACGCAACTCATCACCCGGATCGACCCCGAGCTCATCGGCCAACCTCCGCCGGGCCCGCTCGAACAGCTCCAGCGCTTCGGCCTGCCGTCCGGACGCGGCTAGCGCCCGCATGGCCAGCGCGCACAGCCGCTCACGCAGCGGATGAGCCGCCACCTCCACGCTCAGATCGAGCGGCGGATCGACCGGCAGATCGACTGGCAGCCCGGCGGCCAGCCGCGCCACGGCCCGCGTCTCGACGGCGGCCAGCCGCTCCTCCTCCAGCCGGGCGGCCGCGTTCGCCAGCCGGGGCACCGCGAGCAGATCGGCCAGCGCGGGCCCCCGCCACAGCTCCAGCCCCTCCCCGGTCCCGGCCGTACGCCGGAACAGCAGCGCGTCCACGTCCTCGGCCCGCACGCTCAGCGCGTATCCGCCCGGCCTGCTCTCCACCACGTCGTACGGCCGCAACGCCGCCCGCAACCGCAAGCCTTTGACGGCGATCGGCCCCTCGTCGCCTTCGACCTCCAGCGGGCCCAAGATGGATATCCGCACATGTCACATTCTGCCGTGCGATTCACACCACCTGGCACGCAACCTTTTCTTACACTCGGTTGAAAAATCCTTCTACTTAACCCTGCTGGCGAAAATGAGAACGACAAGAATTCGTCAAACGCCCGCGCCGAATCGCGATAACGTCCCCGCATGCCCACAGCACAGCACGAAGGGCTCCATCGCATATTCCGCGACAATCCGGAGCTATACACCCGTGCCTTCGAGATGATCGATATCAAACTGCCTGTTCCGCAGGAGATTGCCGTCATAGATACGGACATGACGGAAATTCTCCCCATCGAGCGGAAAGCCGACACGGTGGTGATGTTCCTGCTCAAACAGGAGAAGAAACACATCATCATCACCGAGGCACAACTACGCGAAAGCGAGAAAAAGGTATCCTCCTGGGCCCACTACATCAGCTACGCGCACAGCAAGTACGGGTGTCCGGTGACACTCATGGTGACCTGCGCGGACACCAAAACGGCGACCTGGGCTCGTAAGGCACACCCCATCGGACTCAAAGGTCACCCGTCCCTGGTCGTCAGTCCGATCGTGTTCGGCCCCGACAACGTCAAGGCGATCACCGACCCGGAGGAGGCGACCGAAAATGTGCTGCTGACCATGTTCTCCGCCTTCTGCCACGTAGAGTCGCCGGAGGTGAATGACATACTGGAAGCCCTGAACCACGCCCTGCACAAGATCGACCGGGAGACAGCCGAAGAGCTCGCCACACAGACAGAAATAGGCCTTGGAGAGACCAAAGCCAAACAGATCTGGAGGACCTTCATGCAAGCAAGCGCCTACCGATTCAGGTCAGAGTCCGGACAAGAGTACATCGCCGAAGTCAAAGCCGATACCGCGGCGAACTCCATACTGGACGTCCTCGACGAACGGGGCATCCCGACGGACCCGGCCTTCCGCAACAAGGTCATGACAACCACTGACGTCGCCCTACTCAGACACTGGCTGAGGCGTTCCGTCCACGTCACCACCGCCGAAGAAATCTTCGAGTAGCACCACCGGCCTGGATCAACGCCCCAACCGCGCCTGCCACCAGGGCCCCACCACGCCCCTCCCATTGATCCAGGCCTCATCAAACACCAACACACAAGACAGACCTGGAGGAACGTCGTGCACCCAGGTGCCCGCCTGTTCAGATCTGAGTCCGGACAGGTGTACCTCGCCGATGTCTTCGCAAGCGCCGCTGCTAGAGGCTATGCGAGGGGCTATACAAGGTTTTTCCGGAGGGCTATGCAAGGGCCTACGCAGAGGGCTATGCGGCGGGTTATGCGGAATTCGTGCTGCAAGCTCTTGAGAAGCGGCGTATCCCGACCGCTAAGCCCGTCCGCGACAAGATCATGGGGACCACCGACCTCGCCCTACTCGAAGTTTGGCTCACGCGTACTGTCCACGCCATCACCCTCGAAGAGGTCTTCGAAGAGGAGGCGCCAGCCGGCATTTCCTCCCCCTAGGTCACGAAGCAAGGACCTCCGCGAGGCGTTCGACCAGTTCGTCCGCGCCAGTCTCCATTGGTTGCCAGAGCACGTGGTCGGCGCCCAGTTCCTGGGCCCGGGCCAGGTCACCCGCCACCTGCTCCGGTGAGCCGGTCAGCGGCATGCGATCGGTCAGGGGGCGGGCCGTGACGGGGCCGTTCACCTGGAGGACCAGCGGGCCGGGGCCCTTGCCGTACGCCTCCACGGCCTGCCTGGCCTGGTCCCAGTCGAACACCACCACCAGGATCCCCATCCCGAGCGCCGCCGCCCGTTCGATCGCCGCCGGGGTCGTGGCGCCGGCCAGCAGCTTGAGGCCGGACGGTGACGGCTTCGGGCCGATGTCCGCCTCCGGGATCGAGTAGAAGCGGCCGGAGAAGCTCACCGGGTCGGGCCCCCAGCACGCCTGCATGGCCTGGACGTGCTCCGCGAAACCGGCTCCGCGCCGCTTGACGGGCACACCAGCGGCCTCGAACTCCTGCTCCATCCAGCCCTGCCCCAGCCCGATCATGGCTCGGCCACCGCTGAGCCGGTCGAGGGTGGCCAGTCGCTTGGCCAGGACGACGGGGTTGTGGAAGAGCGCGTCGACGACGCTGGTGCCGAGGCGGATGGTGCTGGTCCTGGCCGCCACGTACGCCAGCGTCTCCAGCGGGTCGAGGACGCTGCCGTAGGCGTCGGGCAGCGGCACGGGCTGGTCCATGCCGATCATCCGTGCCTGGGCAGGGCGCAGCAGCCGTTCGAAGGTCCATACCGCGCCGAGGCCCGCCTGCTCGGCCGTCTGCGCCACGCGGGCGATGTGCTCAGGGTCGGCGTCTCTCCCGGTGACGGGGAGACCCATTCCGAGATCCATGGGGTGCTCCTTTGCTGTGTGTGCTTGTAGACCGGAGGGCGGCAGAAAAGTCATCGCTGCTCACGCGCTAACGTGATTCGTCACCAGTTCTTCTCCTGGAGCAAGCGGCATGTTCTTCGGCATCATGGACTTCTGGACCTACGTGGTCGGCGCTTTCCTGATCATCCTGCTGCCCGGCCCCAACTCCCTGTATGTCCTGTCCCTGGCCGCCCGGCACGGGGTCCGTCAGGGATACCGGGCCGCGGCGGGCGTCTTCGTCGGCGACACCGTGCTGATGGTCCTGTCCGCTGCGGGGGCCGCGTCCCTTCTGCGCACCAACCCGCCGTTGTTCGCGATCGTCAAGTACGCGGGCGCCGCCTACCTGGCCTGGATCGGGTTCCAGATGATCCGCGGCGCCTGGAGTGCCTGGCGGGCACAGCGGCCGACGACGAACCCCGCGCAGGACCAGGCACAAGCTACGACAGCGGGTGCGGATCCGGTGCAGGCCTCGACAGCGGCAGCGGATCAGGTACAGGCCGCGGCGACGGAGGCGGAGCTCAGGGCGCGGCCGTTCCGTAAGGCGCTGACGATCAGCCTGCTGAACCCCAAGGCGATCCTCTTCTTCATCTCGTTCTTCGTCCAGTTCGTGGACCCGGCCTACAGCAGCCCGGCGCTGTCGTTCCTCATCCTGGGCGCGGTCATCCAGATCTTCAGCTTCCTCTACCTGACGGCGCTCATCTTCGGCGGCACCTACCTGGCCCGGCAGTTCCGCCGCCACAGCCGGCTCAGCGCCGGCCTCACGTCCGGAGTGGGCGTCGTCTTCCTGGGATTCGGCGCGAAACTCGCCACGACTTCACTCGGATGAAAGACGCATTCAAGGCGCCTCTGTTCTCGTGGATACAGATGGAACGAGTCAAAAGAGGCAGTCCCACCTTCTTGCCTCGGGTACGGTAGGCCACCGGCGTGCTTCCCGGGACAACGGCGATGACGCCTCGGTGACATCCAGCCATCCATCTGGAAAGCCTGGTCCCCCGAAGCCCGGGTAGACGTCGATCGTCGGCCTATCTGCGGAGCAACCTTGAACCATCCACAGGTCACTCTTCCACGCCTCACCGCGCTCGCCCGGCAGGCCGCTCCCCGGCTGCTGGAAGGCGTGGTGGCCCCCCTCGCCGTGTTCTACCTCGCCATGGTCGTCCTCGGCTTCAAGTGGGCGCTCGCCCTCACCGTCGCCTGGGTCTACCTCGGAGTGGCCTGGCGGCTGGTCAGGCGGGTCAAGGTGCCCGCCACGATGTACCTGGCCGCGTTCGCGATCACCATCAGGGCGATCGTGGCGTTCTGGACCGGCACCTGGATGTGGTTCTTCATCCAGCCGGAGATGGGCACGATCTGCATCAGCATGGCCTTCCTCGCCTCCGTGCGGCTGAACCGGCCGCTGGTGCAGAAGCTGACGCTCGACTACATCCATCTGCCGTCCGCGGTGCTCAAGCACGAGCGCGTGCGCAGGTTCTTCGCTCGGATCACGCTGCTGTGGGCGTTCGTGCTGCTGATGAACTCGACGCTGAGCATCTTTCTCGCGGTGTACGAGTCGCTGGGCGGCTCGCTGGCCGGCTTCATGATCATGCGTACGTCAGCGGTGGCCGTGATCAGCGGTGCGGCGATCACGTTCTCCGTACTGGCCTTCAAGCGGCTGCTGCACCGGCTGCACGTCTCGCACGCCTGACCGTTCCACCAGCAGGAACGCCCCGCACATCCCCATGATCAGCCCGGTCAGCAGGCCGAACAGGTCCACCAGGCCCCCGGCGCCGCCCGCCGAGAGCGGCCCGCCGACGGACCGGACGATCATCAGATAGAGGCTCCAGCCGAACAGCGTGCCCGAGCCCAGCCAGACGAGCACGAGCGGCCGCCAGAACGGGCCGCCGCCGCGCCGCCGTACGACCGCCACGAGCGCGACGGCTCCGGCGATGGCGAGCACCCCCTTCAGCCCTTCCTGTACGAGCACCGCGGCGTCCGCGCCGAACGCCCCCACGAGCTTCGTCCCGCCGATCGCCACGGCCACCGGCAGCGCGCCCCAGGCGATGACCGCCTGCAGCGGCCGGGTTGGGCTGGGGAAGGGGTGGTTCACGGCAGTGGTGAAGACGCCGGGCCAGCGGTCGCGCGCGTAGAGGACGAAGGCGATCATGAGGCCGACGGCCTGACCCACGAACCCGCCGTACACCATCAGGTAGATCCACGGCGTGATGGGCCCGTCACCGAGGACCTCAGAGCCGGAGATCACCGCGATGACGGGCGCGGCCACGGCCACCACCGACAGCAGGCCGATGCCCACCCACAGCGGCAGCAGCACCAGCCAGGCGGGCAACCGCAGGCCCCAGCGCATGGTGAACGACAGCGCCAGCAGCAGGGCCACGACGTCCATGCCGAAGGTCATCGCGTTCATCCCGATCATGGCCGGGTCGTTCATCAGGCCCGGCTCGCTCAGGCCGAGGTCGCTGCCGGTGAGCCAGAGGATCTTGAGCGTGAGGTAGGGCAGCATGGCGGCGACCGCCACGACGGCGGCGGTGAGGCGGCCGATGCCCGGTCCATGGGCGTTGTTCATCGTCCTGTTGTGCATGGCCCCGTTGTTCATGACCCCGTTGTTCATGGCCCTGTTGTTCGTGGCCCTGTTGTTCGTGGCCCTGTTGTTCATGGTCCGAGCCTCGCGTTCGCGGCGGCCGGTTCCCTCACGACCGGTGGGGATCCTCCTCCCTCTCATGGGGGAGGGTCCCGGGCTCGTGCGGGAGGGTGACGGTCAGTTCGAAGCCGTCGCCGGACGGGCCGGCGGTGAGCGTGCCGCCGGACAGCCGTACGCGCTCGCGCAACCCCGCCAGCCCCAGCCCGCCGGAGCGTGCCACAGGTCTGGAGCGCGGCGGCCCGTTGCGTACGCGGACCCGGTGCGGCGAGACCGTGACCTCGACGGCGGCCCCCGGGGCGTGCTTGGCCGCGTTGGTCAGCCCCTCCTGGACGACGGCGCGGGCCAGGGCAGACGCAGGGCCGGCGGACGGAACCGCGGGCGGGCCAATGGACGGGCCCATGGACGGGCTCGCGGACGGGCCGGTGGGCGGGCCCTCGGGCTCGTCCTCGGACAGGCGCAAGGTGATCGACATGCCGGAGTCCGCCGCACGGCGTACCAGCTCCGAGACGTCCTCCCCCACGGGCGAGAGCGGCGCGGCGTCCGCGTCGTCGCGCAGCAGCCCGATGATCTGGCGCAGCCGCTCCGTCGCGTCCGCCGCCGCGACGCGCAGCTCCCCCGCGGCCTTGACCTGGGCGGGCGCGAGGCCGGGAGCGAGTTCGAGACCGGCGGCCCTGACCGCGATCAGGGCCAGGTCGTGGCCGAGCGAGTCGTGCATGTCGCGCGCGATCCTGGCCCGCTCGCGCAGCCTGGCCTGCGCCTCGCCGGCCAGTGTGGCCTGCCGCCGCTGGTCCAGCAGCCTGCGGCGGAGCAGGCCCAGCAGGTAGGGGACGAGGTAGGTGCCGGCCAGCCCGGTGACCATGGACACCCACAGCGCCAGGTCGCCGCCCTGGCTCAGCACGACGGCCACCCCGACCAGGGAGATGACGCAGAACGCCACCAGGGCGGACCGCACCCGGGCCAGGCGCCGCCCGGTCAGGTACGCGTACCAGACGACGACCATGGACGACGGCAGCACCGGGAAGATCTTCACGTCGCGCCGGGGCAGCAGCCAGCTCAGATCGACCGTCGCGAACCCCTCGGTGAACCGCCACGGTCCCATCGGCAGCAGCAGCACCAGCGCGGCCAGCGGATAGCGCCGGCCGACGTAGACGGCCAGCGCCGCCAGCCCCAGCCGGGGCACGGTCACCCTGAGGAACGCCGCCGCGTCGCGGTAGACGGGATCGGGCCCCATCGCGATCACGAGGACGCTCAGCAGGACGAAGAGCAGCAGGTCATAGATCACCTGCCGGCGGCTCTCGCGGCGGAGGACGTACGGACGCTTCACGCGACCGACGTTATCCGCGCGCCCGGCCAGGCGGAGCCGCCGGAAGTCGGGTGCCACCCCTGACGAAAGTCAGGGTGGGGTGCGGACCACCGCCGAGGTAGGGATAACCCCACCCGGAAACCGCCTACCTCCACTCCTGTTTCCGCCTGCGGAAACGGGTTTGATCGGTGGTGTCATCCGGAGGTCGCGGGCCCGCCCCTGACGAAAGTAGGGGGTGGCGCGTGCCGATCGTCCGATGTGCCGTGACCTGCGGAGTTTCTACCTTCATGGGGTACCGGCCCTGACCTCAGTAAGGGAAAGGGCCGCGTTCGACCGGGGGCATCCCCGATGTTCCCGAACCGCCCGCACCGAGACGCTGTGTGGGTGCCCTAAACGATCGGAGTACACGCTCATGTCGCACGCCATCCTCGACCTGGTCGAGCAGGTGATGTCGTCACCGTGGTTGTACGTCGCGCTGTTCGCCCTGGCGCTGCTCGACGGGTTCTTCCCCATCGTGCCCGCCGAGACCTCGGTGATCACGGCCGGGGTGTTCGCCGCCACGGGCGAGACCAACCTGGCCCTGGTCATCGTGGTCGCGGGGCTCGGCGCGTTCGCCGGTGACCATGTCTCGTACCTGATCGGCAACAGGTCGGCCGGCCGGCTGCGGGACAAGAAGGCGTTCATCTGGGCGCGCGGCGCACTGGCGGAGCGGGGCGGGCTCGTCCTGGTCGTGGCCAGATACATCCCCGGCGGACGTACCGCGACCACGCTCACCATGGGCGCGGTACGGCATCCGCTGCGCTCGTTCACCTTCTTCGACGCGATCGCGGCGAGCTCGTGGGCGGTGTACTCCGGGCTGATCGGCTTCTTCGGCGGGATGGCGTTCGAGAACGACCCGATCAAGGGGCTGCTGCTCGGCCTCGGGATCGCGCTGTCCATCACCGCCGTGGTGGAGATCGTGCGCTGGACGCGGAAACGACGTGCCGCCATCCAGGTTTCCCCGGAACGCCTTCCTGCGGACACGTCCGTTTGACCCTGCCTGGCAACCATCCGTCTGAAAGGAGTGCGCATGACTGTGCTGGCCGCGGTAATAGCCCTGGTCGGTTCGCTGTTCTTCGCGCTCGGGGCCGCGCTGCAGCAGTTCGAGGCGGCCGGCACCGCCGAGCCCGGACTGCTCGCCCTGCTCAGGAGGCCACGCTGGCTGCTGGGCGGCGCGTCCATCCTGGCGGGTGGCGGCCTGCACATCGTCGCGCTCGGGCTGGGCCCGCTGACCGTCGTCCAGCCCATGGGCGTGGCCAGCCTGCTGTTCGCCCTGCCCCTGGCCGCCGCGCTGCACGGCCGCAGGCCGGCCCGCAACGAACTGGCCGCGGCCGGTGTGGTGGCGATCGGGCTGATCGGCCTGGTGCTGCTGGTGCCGGAGTCGGAAGGCCCCACCCGACTCAGCCCGGACGGCGTGCTCACGCTGCTCGCCGTGGCCGGCATCGCGGCGGTGCTGCTGTGGGCCGGCTCGAAGGCCGCCTCGCCGGCGGGCCGGGCGGCGCTGCTGGCCACCAGCTCCGGCGTCCTGTACGGCGCCACCGCCACCCTCGTGCGCGTGCTGGTGGACGGCGGCTGGAACTGGTGGTACCTGCTGGCGCTGCCGGTGCCCGCCCTGCTGGCGCTGGTCATGCTCCAGCGGGCCTACGCCGTCGGGCACTTCGGCGTCTCCTTCGCCTCACTGCAGATCACCGACCCCCTGACCGCGGTGGCGTTCGGCGCGCTGCTGCTGGGCGAGCCGCTGCCGACCGGGATCCTGCCGGTCGTGGCCGCCCTCCTGACCGCCGCGGGCACCGTGGCCCTGGCCAGGACCAGCCCGCTGGAGACCCACCGAGACCGCGAACCACTCGTCCCGACCCCCTGATCAACATCCCCCTCGGCTGTCCCCAAGCCACGACCGCAAGACCGGAGTAAACGACCATGGCCATGCCCCTTCACACCGTTTCCGACGTCGCCGCGCTCTCCCCTGCTCCCGAGCGCCCCCGCCGGATCCTGATCTCCACCGACACCTATCCCCCGGACGTGAACGGCGCCGCCTACTTCACCCATCGCCTGGCCACGGGCCTGGCCGCGCGCGGCAACGACGTGCACGTGGTCTGCCAGTCGGAGGCCGGCCCGGCCAGCGCCGACGTCGTGGACGGCGTCGTGGTGCACCGGCTGCGCTCGGCGCCGCTACTGGTCCACCCGACCATGCGCGTCACCGTGCCGACCCGGCTCGACCGGCTGGTCGCCGACATCAAGCCGGACGTGCTGCACACCCAGGGCCACTTCGTGGTCGGCCGGGCCGCCATCGCCGCCGCCCGCCGGGCCGGCGTGCCGATCGTGGCGACGAACCACTTCATGCCCGACAACCTCTTCCAGTTCGCCCACATCCCCGAACGGCTCAGGATCAAGGCGGGCCGGCTGGCGTGGCGCGACTTCAGCCGAATCTTCAGCCGGGCCGACCACATCACCACGCCCACCCCGCTGGCCGCGAAACTCCTGTCCGACCAGGGCTTCGGGCGCGAGGTCGAGCCGGTGTCCTGCGGGATCGACCTGACCAGGTTCCACCCGCGCGCCGAGCCGAAGTCGTGGGCGCGCCGGATGTTCAACCTGCCCGACCGGCCCACGGTGCTGTTCGTCGGCCGGCTTGACGAGGAGAAGCGGCTGGACGAGCTGGTCCGCGCGCTGCCGCTGGTGCTCAACGAGACCGACGCGCAGGTGGCGCTGGTCGGCAAGGGCAACCAGCGCGACGTGCTGGAGCGGCTGGCCCGGCGCATCGGAGTGAGCGACCGGGTCTTCTTCCTCGGCTTCGTCCCCGACGAGAACATGCCGCAGGCGTTCTCCGCCGCCGACGTGTTCGCCATGCCGGGCGTCGCCGAGTTGCAGAGCATCGCCACGCTGGAGGCCATGGCCTCGGGGCTGCCCGTGGTCGCCGCCGACGCGATGGCGCTGCCGCACCTGGTGGAGGAGAACGGCTATCTGTTCCAGCCCGGCGACGTGGTCGGGCTGGCCAGGCACCTGACCGCCGTCCTCGCCGACGACGGCCTGCGCGCCCGGCTCGGCAAGGCCAGCAGGGAACTGGCCCTGGCCCACGACGACCAGTCCTCGCTCGCCCGGTTCGAGCGGATCTACGATGAGGTGACGCGATGACGATCGCACGCAGCGTCTGGGGGACGCTGATCGGCACGACGGCGTCGGCGGGCGCGCTGGCGTACGCGCACGTGGCGCTGCCCGACCAGACGCTGCTCAGTGACTACGCGCTGCTCTCCGGCGGGCTGGCGCCCGTACTGATCGGGATGCTGGCACTCGCGGGAGCGTGCCTGAGCCTGGCGTACGGGCTGGCGATCGTGGACCCCGCACGCACCGCGGCCACCCGCGTGCTGCTGCTGGCCGGGGCCTTCGGCCTGATGATGAGCGGCATATTCCCCACCGACCCCGGCACCTCGCAGGTGGGCTCGCTGTCCGGCGAGATCCACCGCTGGTCGTCGGCGATCGTGTTCACCTCGCTGCCGGTCGCCGGCTGGGTCCTGGCCCGTGGCCGGTCGGCCGCCCCGAGGTGGAACGCGGTGCGGGCCATGAGCGTGGCCTCCGGGGTGACGCTGGCGATCTACCTGGCGGCCCACCCCGCCACGATCACCTCGGCGCTGATCAACGGCGGCGCCTACTACGGGCTGCTGGAGCGCGGCATGGTGCTGGCCGAGATGGCGCTGCTCATGGCCATGGCGCTGGCGATCGGCGGCGGCAGGGGCGCCGCGCGGAACGCGGTCGCGCCCACGGCGACCACGGCGGCCGAGCAGGACCGGCCGGAGAACCCGGAGCGGCCGGAGGGCCAGGAACGGCTCGCCGCCTGACAGCGCACGCCGCCGGCAAACTCACCCCTCCTGCGAGCGGCACGCCGCCGATGACGGGACGGCCCGCGTCCCGCGGACGTCACCGCTCGGCATACTTCGACCGCCGTCGAAAGGACCAGGTCATAGCGTGAGGCCATGCACATCGAGGCCACGCTCATCACCCGTCATGCCGAAGCCGAGGCGGTGCTCGCCGACATCAGGTACGTGCCGCCTCCCGTACGCCAGAACAGCGAGGAGGGGACGCTGGCCTGGCTGCGCGCCCACGTGTCGCGGTTCAGCACCGGCGAGCCGCACGCCGAACGCCGCCGCGCCCTGACCGACCTGCTGGACGGGCTGGACCCGGCCGAACTGCGCGAGCGGGCCAGATCCATGACCGAGCAGCGGCGCGGAGACTGGCGCGGCGTGCCCACGCAGGTGCTCGGAAGCGCGCTCGGGGTCGCCGACACCAGCGCCGTGCCGGCCGCCGCGGCCGGATACCTGTCGGGCGAGGAGAGCCCCCAGGCCGACGCCGCCGTCGCCGAACTGCTGAAGCAGGCCGGCCTCCCCGCGATCACGCTGCTGCTGCAGGGGTACGCCGCTACGGAGGGCCTCACCGCGAACGCCCTGGAGCGGGCCCGGCCCGGCGACGACGTCGACGCGCTGCTACGGGAGACGCTGGCCTGGCACCCACCGCTCACGGTCACTCGCAGGCTGGACACGCTCACCGGCGACGAGGTGACGATCGACCTGGTGGCCGCCAACCGCGAGGCTCCGGACGACCACCTGACCTTCGGCCACGGCGTGCGCCCCTGCCCCGCGCCCGCGCACGCGCTCGCCCTGGCGGCGGGCGTCCTGGAAGGAGTGCTCTCATGAACTTCCACGACCTGCACCGCCCCGGCGACCCGCTGCTGCTGCCCAACGCCTGGGACTACGGCTCCGCCGCCTACCTGGCCGCGCAGGGGTTCCTGGCGATCGGCACGACCAGTCTCGGCGTGGCCGCCGTGCACGGCAAACCGGATGCGGCCGGACGTACCAAGGCCGAGACGATCGAGCTGGCCGAGGCGATCAGCGGCCTGGGGGTCCTGGTCACCGTGGACATCGAGGGTGGGTTCAGCGACGATCCGGCGGAGGTCGCCGGCCTGGTCGCGTCCCTGGCGGCGCTCGGGGTCGCGGGCGTCAACCTGGAGGACGGCCGTCCCGACGGCACGCTGCGGCCCGTCGAGCTGCACCAGAGCATCATCGAGGCGGCCAAGGGGCACGGCGTGTTCGTCAACGCCCGTACGGACACGTGCTGGCTGCGTACCGGTGACACGCTGGAGCGCGTCCGCGCCTATGGGCACGCCGACGGGATCTTCGTGCCGGGGCTGAGCGACCTCAAGGAGATCGCCGAGATCGCGGCGAGCACGCCGCTGCCGTTGAACGTGCTCTACCAGCCGGACGGTCCCGGCCTGGCCCGGCTCGCGGAGGCCGGCGTGGCCAGGGTGAGCACCGGGTCGCTGCTCTATCGCGCCGCGCTGCGGGCGGGGCTCGTGGCTGTGCTGGACGTACGCGGCGAGCCGGCCCCGCACATGCCGACATATGCGGAGATCGCGGAGCTGTTGCCGCGATAATCGAGAGATGCGCTTCCAGATCCTCGGGCCCACAACCGTGCTGGACGAGGACGGCGAGCCGGTCGCGCTCGGCGGTCCCCGCGTCCGCGCCCTGCTGGCGCTGCTGGCCCTGCACGCCGGCCGCATCGTCGGCGCGGAGCAGCTCGTGGCGGGCCTGTACGGCCCCAGGCCCCCTGAGGGCGTGGCGAACGCGCTGCAGTCGCAGGTGTCCCGGCTGCGCCGGTCGCTGGGCAAGGACCTGGTGGAGTTCCACCCCGCCGGTTACCGGCTGGTGACCGATCCGCAGGAGGTGGACGCGCGCAGGTTCGAGCTGCTGGCGTCCGCCGGCAGGCAGGCGCTGGCCGGCGGGGACGCGGAGCGGGCGGCGGCGCTGCTGCGCGAGGCCCTGGAGCTGTGGCGGGGCGCGCCGCTCGCCGACGCCCCGCACGCAGGTGCCGCCGCCGCGGCCCTGGAGGAGCTGCGCCTGACCGCCACCGAGGACCGGGTGCAGGCGGACCTCGACCTGGGCCGGCACCGCGAGCTGGTGGCCGAGCTGAGCCAGCTGGCCGCCGCCCACCCGCTGCGCGAGCGGCTGCGCGCCCAGCTCATGCGCGCCCTGTACGGCAGCGGCCGCCAGGCGGAGGCGCTGGCCGTCTACACGGACGCCAGGAAGCTGCTGGACGAGGAGCTGGGCGTCGAGCCGGGCGCCGAACTCGCCGCCGCCCACCTGGCCGTCCTGCGCGCCGACCCGGCGCTGAGCAAGACGACGGCGTCGCGGGTGGAGCCGTCGGCGGGGCGGGCGCGGGGCAGGCAGGGGCTGCGGGCACAGCTCACCAGCTTCGTCGGCCGGTCCGAGGAGCTCGGCCAGGTGAGCGCCAGGCTGCGAGCGGGACGCCTGGTCACGCTGATCGGCCCCGGCGGTGCGGGCAAGACGCGGCTGGCGATCGAGGCCGCCGCCCAGGAGAGCGGCGACGTGTGCTTCGTGCCGCTCGCGCCCGTCTCTGCGCCCGCCTCTGCGCCCGCCTCTGCGCCCGCCTCTGCGCCCGCCTCTGCGCCCGCCTCTGGGGCCGACGGCGTGGCGAGCGCCGTGCTGGCCGCCCTCGACATCCGCGACGCGCTGCTGCACCACCCCGACCGGCCCGCCGTGGACCCCCTGTCCAGGCTGCTCGCCGCGCTGGCCGATCGCGAGCTGCTGATCGTCCTCGACAACTGCGAACACCTCGTGGCGGCCACGGCCGAGCTGGCCGATCAGCTGCTGGCCGCCTGCCCCGGCCTGCGCGTGCTGGCGACCGGGCGGGAGGCTCTGGGCATCACGGGCGAATCGATCCTGCCCGTCTCGCCGCTCGGCCTGCCGCCGCCGGAGACGGGCAACCCGCTGGACTACGCGGCCGTGCGGTTGTTCGCCGACCGGGCGGCGGCCGTGCGGCCGGGCTTCGCCGTGGACGCGGGCAACGCCGCGCAGGTGGCGCACATCTGCCGGGCGCTCGACGGGCTGCCGCTGGCCATCGAGCTGGCCGCGGCCCGCCTCCGTACGCTGTCGGTCTCCGACGTCGCGGCCCGGCTCGACGACCGGTTCCGGCTGCTGACCCGCGGCAGCCGTACGGCGCTGCCCCGCCACCAGACCCTGCGCGCGGTCGTCGCGTGGAGCTGGGACCTGCTGGACGAGGACGAGCAGCGGATGGCCAGGCGGCTGAGCGTGTTCGTGGGCGGCGCGCGGCCGGAGGCGGCGGAGCGGGTGTGCGGGCTGCCGGAGGAGGTGCTGTTCTCGCTGGCGGAGAAGTCGCTGGTGGAGTTCGCGGACGGCCGGTTCCGGATGCTGGAGACGATCAGGGCGTTCTGCGCCGAACGGCTGGCGGAGTCGGGCGAGCAGGAGGCGATCCGCGACGCGCACGCCGGCTACTACCTGGACCTGATGATGGAGGCCGACCCCCGGCTGCGCACGTCGGAGCAGATGGAGTGGCTGGCCCGCCTCGACGAGGAGAGCGCCGACCTCGACGCGGCCGTGCGCTGGAGCACCGAGACCGGGCGGCTGGAGCTGGCACTGCGGCTCATGGCGCACGGCGCCTGCTACTGGTGGATGCGCGGCCACCGCCGCACCAGCGCGGACCTGGCCTTGGGGCTGCTGGCCGCGCTGGGCGAGACACGCTTTCCCGGCCGCGAGGAGGAGTACGTCATGTGCGTGCTCATCACCGCCTGGTCGGGAGCCAGGAACGAGACGCTGCGGGCGCGCTTGGACGAGGCGCGCCGCCTGCTGCCGATCACCCACCTGCCGATGCGGGTGGAGTTCCTGATGATGCTGCTGTCGATGTTCACCGGCCCGCCCGAGGATTTCGAGACGATCTACCGTCTGCTGGAGGAGGGCAGGACCGAGCCGCTGCCGCCCTGGCAGGAGGCACTGTCCTTCAGCGGCCAGGCGTTCGTTCTTCAGGTGCTCGGCCGTACGGACGAGTCGCTGGCCAGGTTCGAGCGGAGCCTGGCCGCGTTCAAGGCGCTCGGGGAGCGTTGGGGCACGGTGCTGGTGGTGTCCGGGCTCGGTGCGCTGCGCCAGGCGCAGGGCGACTACCGCGCCGCGTACGCGCTGGCCGACGAGGCGCTCAGCACGGCGCTCGAACTGGACGCGAACACGGAGATCGCCGAGAGCCTGTGCCGCCGGGCCGACGCGCTGGTCCACCTGGACGACCCCGGCAGGGCGTGGGACGACTACGTACGGGCGGCCGAGCTGTCGCGCAGGAACGGCTCCATGGAGACCCTGGCCTGGGCCTGGCTGGGCCAGGGCGAGGTGGCGCTGGCGCGCGGCGACCTCGATCGGGCCCGTACGCTGCTGCTCCAGGCGCGCGAGGTGTGCCCGGACGGCTGGTTCAGCACCGAGGACACCCGCGAGCGCATCGCCGCCGGGCTGGCGGCGATCAGCCGGGCGGTCAGCGAACGGTAGGCCCGCCGTCAGCCGCCGCCCCGACAGTGGGCGGCATGAAGAACAAAGGGGCCAGCCTGGCGATCGCCTGCCTGGCCACGCTGCTGCTCTCGCTCGACCTCACGGTCCTGCACCTGGCGCTGCCCCGCCTGGTGACGGATCTCGGCGCGAGCTCCACGCAACTGCTGTGGATCGGCGACATGTACGGCTTCGCGCTGGCCGGCCTGCTCGTCACCATGGGCAATCTCGGCGACCGCATCGGCCGCAAGCGCCTGCTGCTCATCGGCACGGCCGCGTTCGGGGCCGCCTCCGCCGTCACCGCGTACGCGCCCACCCCCGAGCTGCTGATCGCCGCCAGGGCACTGCTGGGTGTGGCCGGAGCCACGATCATGCCCTCGACCCTGTCGATCGTGCGCAACGTGTTCACCGATCCCGGCGAGCGGACGGCGGCGGTCGGCATCTGGAGCGGGATGAGCGCCGCCGGCTTCGCCGTCGGACCGGTCGTGGGCGGACTGCTGCTCGACCACTTCTGGTGGGGCTCGGTCTTCCTGATCAACGTGCCCATCATGGCGCTGGTCCTGGTCGGCGGCATCGTGGTGCTGCCCGAGTCGCGCAACCCGGACGCGGGCCGGATCGACCTGGCCAGCGTGGCCCTGTCGTTCACCGGCGTGGTGAGCACCGTCTACGCGATCAAGGAGGCCGCGCACAAGGGGCTGGAGCACGCCGACGTGCTCGGCGCGGGCGCGGCCGGGATCGGGCTGCTGGCGCTGTTCGTCTGGCGGCAGACGCGGCTGGCCGAGCCGCTGATCGACGTACGGCTGTTCGCGCGCAGGGCGTTCAGCGTCTCGATCCTGACGAACCTGCTGGCGATCTTCGCCATGTCGGCCATGATGCTGATGTTCGCCTGGTACCTGCAGCTCGTGCTCGGCTGGTCGCCGCTGCTGGCGGGGCTGGCGCAGCTGCCCGGCGGCCTGAGCGGCGCGGCGGGCGGCATCCTGGCCGCCAAGCTCATCCAGCCGCTCGGCAGGAACGGCGTGGTGGCGCTGGGGCTGGCCATGAACGCGGGCTCGTTCCTCTACTACACGACGCTGGGCACCGAGCTGAACTACCTCACGCTGCTGCCGATCTGGATCATCGGGGGCATGGGGGTCGGGTTCGCCTTCACCGTCAACAACGACAACGTCCTGGCCACCGCGCCGAGGCAGCGCGCGGGAGCGGCGGCCGCGGTGTCGGAGACGGCGTTCGAGCTGGGCGGGGCCCTCGGCATCGCGATCCTGGGCACGGTGCTGACCAGCGCCTACCGGGCCGGCCTCGACCTGCCGGCCGGGGCGCCGGGCGGCGAGGCCGCCGCCGAGTCCATCGCCGGCGCGGTGGGTGCCGCCGCCGCACTGCCGGCCGAGCAGGGCGAACAGCTCGTCCGGGCGGCTCAGGCGGCCTTCATCGAGGGCATGCACCTGACGTCGTACGTGACGGCGGCGCTGCTGGCCGTGGTGGCGGTGCTGGCGCTGGCCGGGCTGCGCGGCGTGCCGAAGGTGATCCCCGAGGAGGTGCTGGCCGGCGGGCACCGATGAGCCCCACCAAGTCGGGATCAACCGGCAGGCCCAGGCGGCGGGCAGGGGCCGCGGCGGACGGTGAGGTCAGGCGGTGGGGTTGGTCGGGCAGGGGCGGGTGATCGTCGGGGAGAGGTCGTCGAGGCGGGCGCCGATGCGGCGGGCGATGCCCTCGATGGTCTGGATCCCCGTCCCCTCCCCCGGCTGCCGATCCGTCTGCACCGACAGCAGCAGGTCCCGCCCCGGCCCCGCCACCCGCCCGTAACTCGTCACGGCCCACGTGTTGTGGATGAACGGCCGCGGCGTCCACCCGTTCTTCAGCGCCACCCGGTCCCCCGCCCTGGCGGCGGCGCTGACCCCCCACGCCTGGTCCCGCTGCACCCGTTCCATCAGCCCGAGCACCGTCCGACTGTCGGCGGCCGTCAGCCCCCTGCCTCCCTTGATCAGCACCTTCAGCAGGCGGATGCGGTCGGCGGGGCTGGTGGTGGTGCCGCCCCAGAACTTGCTCGGCCCCGGCGTGGTCTCCCTGAGCCCGATCCTGCGGTAGAACTCGCTCATCCCGCCGCCCGCGCCCACCCGCGACCAGAGCGCGTCGGCGGCGCTGTTGTCGCTCTCCGTGATCATGCGGGTGGCCAGGTCGCGCTCCCCCTCACCGAGCCGGCCGGCCTTGCGCGACAGCAGGGCCGCGAGAATGTCGACCTTGGCGCCGCTGGCGGTGATCAGGTCGTGCTCGTGCTCGCCCTGGCCCACTCTGACCCCGCTCACCAGGTCGAGGGCGCCGTAGACGATCCGCCCCGGGCGGCTGCTCATGTATCGGGCGATGTCGCGTTCGAGCCGGGCGCGCGCCACCACCCCGGCCCGTTCATCACGAAACTTCAGCAAGCATCGGGCGACCTTGACCGGTGCCCGCACCGCGACGGGCACCACCGGCGCCCGCTCCTGCCCACACCCCGCCGTCACCAGCGCGGAAGCCACCAACAGCCCAATCACCGGGCCTGGCCCGAGCCACAGCCACTTCCTACGCACGCGCGAACCCCCGTGATCTCGACGGGGGTCACCCGGATGATGCCCGGCCAGGCGGCCGGCCCTATCCGACCAGGCGCTTTCCTGGTCAGATGTTCAGCCCGGCCTTGCCGACCGCAGGCTCAGAGGTGCTCGTCCAGGAAGCTCGCGGTCGCGTCGACAGCCTGCCCGACGTACGGCTCACGGTCATAAAGGTCGATGTGCCGCTGGGCGTCCACCCAGACGATCCGCTTCGGCTGGTCGAGCCGCTTGAACACCTCCTCGGCCCCCTCCGGCGAACAGAACCGGTCCACCACCCCGTGCACGATCAGCGCCGGCTTCGGCGACAGGAAGTCACCGCCCATCATGTTGTCCATCGTGAGCAACTCCAGCACGCTGGCCCTGGTCACCTCGTTCGCCCAGAGCGGCGAGGCGCCGCGCTCGCTGCCGTAGTACGCGTACGGCTCGTCGCCCGGCATCGCGGCCTCCCCCTGCTCGGCCACGGCGGGCACGTACTCGACCGGCCCGCCGCGATCCTGCCCCTCAAGCACTTCGGTCAGGGACACCAGCGCCGCCTGGTAGTCCATGCCGGACCGCATCGCGTACGGGTTGTTGTACGCCCCGGCGATCCCGGCGAAGACCCGTACGCGAGGATCGAAGGCGGCGAACTTGAGCGCGTAGCCGCCGCCCAGACAGATGCCGACCACCCCGATCCGCCCGGCGTCCACCTCGGGCCGCGAGCGCAGGAACGACACCGCCGCCCGCAGGTCGTGCAGCTTGCCCTGGGGGTCCTCGTGCCGGCGCGGCAGCCCGTCCGACTCGCCCCAGTTGCGGTGGTCGAAGGACAGCGTGGCGTAGCCGCGCTCGGCGAGCCTGGCAGCGTAAAGCCCGGTCACCTGGTCGCGCACCCCGGTGAACGGCCCCGTGAACACCAGCCCCGGCCACGGCCCCTGCCCGCCGGGCACCCGCAGGTCCCCGGCCAGTGTGAGGCCGTCGGCGTTGAACTCAACTCTCATGCGCACAAGTGTGCTACGAGTCGAACCCGAGGCCCATGCGGTCGAGCGCGCGCAGCCACAGGTTGCGCCTGCCCTCGTGCTGGTCGGCCTGGGCGATCGACCAGCGGGTGAACTGGATGACCCCCGAGCGCACCGGCTCGGGCGGGAACGGGATCGGCTTCTCCCGCACCATCCGCAACTCCGTCCGCTCCGTGGGCTCGCCCGACAGCAGGTCGAGCATGACGTTCGCGCCGAACCGGGTGGCCCCCACGCCCATGCCCGTGTAGCCGGCGGCGTAGACGAGCCGGCCGCCGTGCGCCTGCCCGTAGAAGGCGCTGAACCGGCTGCAGGTGTCGATCACGCCGCCCCACCTGTGGGTGAAGCGCACGTCGGCGAGCTGCGGGAAGGTGTCGTAGAAGTGGCCGGCGAGCTTGACGAACGTCTCGTCGCGCTGCTCGTACTCGGCCTTGACCAGGCCGCCGTTGTAGTAGACGGCGTCGTAGCCGCCCCACAGGATGCGGTTGTCGTCGCTCAGCCGGTAGTAGTGGAACCGGTTGCCCGAGTCGCCGACGCCCTGCCGGTTGTGCCAGCCCACCGAGGCGAGCTGGGCGGCGGTCAGCGGCTCGGTCATCAGCGCGTAGTCGTACACCGGCACGACGAAGTGGCGCAGCCGGCGCAGCAGCGGCGGGAACACGCCGGTGCCCAGCGCCACCTGGCGGGCGGTCACCACCCCGTACGGCGTGCGCAGGCTGATCGTGGCGCCGTCGTCGCGCATCGAGCGGACGGGGGTGCGCTCGTGGACGCGTACGCCGAGGCGCAGGCACGCCGCGCGCAGGCCCCAGGCCAGCCGGGCCGGGTCGAGCATGGCGCAGCCGCTGCGCTCCCAGAGCCCGGCCAGATAGGTGGGCGAGTTCACCTCGGCCCGCACCTGCTCGCGGTCCATGGGCACGTAGTCGAGCCCCAGCTCGGAGATCAGGTCGAGGTGCTCGTTCAGGCTCTCGACCTGCCACGGCTCGGTGGCCACGTGCAACTCGCCGGTGCGCTCGAACGAGCAGTCCACGCCGTAGCGCTCAAGCGTGCGCTCGATCTCGTCGAGGTTCTCCACGCCCATGCGTTCGAGCCGGTCGATCTCCTCCGGCCACCGCTCCAGCCCGTTGGCCAGGCCGTGGGTGAGCGTCGCCATGCAGAACCCGCCGTTGCGGCCGGTGGCGGCCCAGCCGATCCTGCGGCCTTCGAGCAGGACGACGTCGAGCGAGGGGTCGCGTTCCTTGGCCATCAGGGCGGTCCACAGCCCGGAGAAGCCGCCGCCGACCACGACCAGGTCGGCGGTGGTGCCGCCGATGAGCCGCGGCCTGGGCTCGGGTCTGGCCGGGCTGTCCAGCCAGTACGGCTTGCGCTCCGCGTCAGCCAGCGCCTTCAGCGGATCCACGAAATCCCACTTCCCTCGTTGTCAGGTGCGGCGGCGGGCGGCGACCGCGTTGGCGATCGCGATCAGCACACCGATGCCGAAGATCAGCGTACCCATGACGTTGACCTGCGCCGGGATGCCGGTCTTGACCGCGCCGACGATCCACAGCGGGAACGTCACGGTCGAGCCGTTGACGAAGCTGGTCACCACGTAGTCGTCCACGGACAGCGCGAACGACAACATCGCGCCCGCCAGCACGCCAGGCATGATCGCCGGCAGCGTCACCTGCCGGAACGTGCCCCAAGCCGTCGCCCCCAGGTCCCTGGCCGCCTCCTCCAGCGACGGGTCCAGCGTGACGACCCTGGCCCGTACGGTGACGACCACGAACGACAGCGAGAACAGCACGTGGGAGACGATGATCGTGTTGCCGTCGCGCGGCACGTTGCCGGAGACGAACAGCGACAGCAGGGAGGCGCCCATGACCAGCTCGGGCGTGGAGATGGCGGCGAAGACGAGGAAGTTCGTCACGCCCTTGCCGCGGAAGCGGTGCCGGCCGAGCGCCAGGCCCAGCATGGTGCCGATCACGACCGTGATGACCGTGCTGACCAGGGCGATGACCAGGGTGTTGCGCAGCGCCACGGTCAGGTCGGGGATGTCGAACAGCTCGCCGTACCAGCGCAGGGTGAAGCCCTGCCAGGTGGTGTTGGACTTGCTCCGCTTGTCGTTGAACCCGAACAGGATCATCACGGCGATCGGCGACGACAGCCAGAGGATGACCATCCACGTGTAGAGGTGCAGCAGGCGGTCGCCGAACCTCGCGCCCCTCATCGGGCCGCCGCCTCAAGGACGTTCTCGGTGCCGAGCGCCCGCGCATAGACGAAGATGCCGACCAGCAGCACCGCCATGAGCGTGAACGACAGCGCCGAGGCGGTCGGGTAGTCGAGGTTGGTCAGGTACTCGGTCTGGATGATGTTGCCGATCATCGTGTTGGAGGTGCCGCCGAGGATGGCCGCGTTGATCGGGTCGGCCGTCGCGGGCACGAACGTCATCAGTACCCCGGCGAACACGCCCGGCAGCGACAGCGGCAGCACCACCCGGCGGAAGGCCGCCGCCCGGGTCGCGTACAGGTCCTGCGCCGCCTCCACGACCCGCGGGTCCACCCGTTCGAGCGCCACGTAGATCGGCAGGATCATGAACGGCAGGAAGTTGTACGTCAGCCCGCCGACCACGGCGAACGTGGTGGCCAGCACGTGGAAGTCGGCCGGCAGCAGCCCCCAGTCCTTCAGCGTGCCGAACAGGATGCCGTTGTCCGACAGCAGGAAGTTCCACGAGATCGTGCGCAGTACGAACGAGACGAAGAACGGCAGCAGGAGCAGGAAGAGGTAGACGGACTTGCGGTGACCCGCCTTGAACGCGATCCAGTACGCCACCGGATACCCGATGACCAGCATGGCCACCGTGGCCAGCCCGCCGTAGAGCAGCGAGCGCAGCAGCTGGGGGCTGTAGGTGCCGATCGCGTCGGCGTAGTTGGAGAAGCTGAAGGTCATGGCGAAGCCGTCGATGGCGTTGCCGGTCTGCAGCGACACCGACGCCATCGCGGCCATGGGCACGACCAGGAAGATCGCCAGCCACATCCAGCTCGGCAGCGCGAGCAGGTAGGGGGTGAGCCGCCGCATCGCGCTAGGCCTGGGTGATGGACTGGAAGATCGGGTTGAACACCTGCTCCTGCTGGGTGGTGAGCTGGGTGTAGGAGCGCAGCTTGGCGTAGTCGGCCTCGGTGGGGAACATGAGCGGGCTGTCCACCATGTCCTCCAGGGCCTTCTTGTCCGCGCCCTTGGCCGTCTTCGCCTTCTCCCGCAGCAGGTCCTGCACGGCCGGGACGGGCGTGACGAACTGGATGAACTCGTCGAGCTCGGCGGCCACGGCCGGCTGGTAGAGGTAGTCCATCAGCATGAGGGCGTCCACCGGGTTGGCCGCGCCCTTGGGGATCAGCATGTTGTCGGTCCAGATCGTGCCGCCCTCTTCCGGGACGATGAACTTGACCGGTTCGCCGGCGAGCTGGCGCTGGAAGACGTCGCCCGACCAGGCCATGCTCAGCCAGATGTCGCCCTTGGACACCGCATCGATATACGACTGATCATAATATTTCCGGACAATTCCGGCGTCGCGTTGCGCCTTGAGCTTCTCGCCGGCCTTCTTCCAGTCGGCCTCGGTCGACTTCTCCGGATCGATGCCCAGCGCGATCATGCCGAAGTTGCCGATCTCCTGCGCGTCGGACATCATCCCGACCCGCCCCTTGTACTTGGCGTCGAACAGCGACTCGATGCTGGTGATGTCCTCTTTGACGTACTCGGTGTTGTACGCGATCCCGGTCACCCCCGACGTGTACGGAACCGTGTACTTGTTCCCGGGGTCGTAGGCCCGCTCCTTGTACTTCTGCCCGGCGTTGGCCTGGAAGTTCGGCAGCTTCGACTGATCGAGCGCCACCACGTAGCCCAGCTCGATCATGTGCTGGAGCTGGATGCCGTTGGTCATGACCACGATGTCGTAGCCCAGCGACTGCCCGGCCCGCAGCACGGGATCGGCCTTGCCGAAGAACTCGGCGTTCTCCTGGATGACCTCTTTGTACTCGTAGGAGATGCCGGTGTCCTTCTTGAACCGCTCCAGCGGTCCCTTGTCCTCCGGCATGTACTCGGGCCAGTTGGCGAAGACGACCTTGCCGTTCTTGGTCTGCTTGGACCAGTAGTCCGCCACGGCGTCGGCCTTGGGCGGCGCCACCTTCTGCCCCTGCACGCCACAGGCGGCCAGGGCGAGACCGGCGGCGGAGAAGCCGGCCAGCCTGAAGACGTCACGACGGGTGCGGGGCTGCGTCATTCCACGCATGAAGGGGTTCATGAGGGGGTGTCAACTTCCAATCACGTACGAGTGCTGCGCCTGCCACGACAGCCACACGGAGTCGCCCCGCTCCGCCGTCGCCGTCGCGTCATGCGCGTTCTGCTGGAAAACCGTCATCTCGGCCCCGTCGGCGAGACGCACGGCGTAGCTGTTGTAGGTGCCCAGATAGACGACTTCGGCCACCGTTCCGCGCACGGCGCTCGATCCGCGCGCGGGCTCCTCGGTGCCGATGGTGATCTTCTCCGGCCGTACGGTCACCGTCACGTCGCCGTCGTGACCGGGCACCAGCACCCGGCCGCCCGCGATCTTCAGCTCACCGGCGGTCGCGGCGCCGGTGAGCAGGTTGGAGGTGCCGATGAAGCCGGCCACGAAGGCGGTCGCGGGCCGCTCGTAGATCTCGTGCGGCCCGCCCAGCTGCTCGACCAGGCCGTCGTTCATGACGGCGATCCGGTCGCTCATGGTCAGCGCCTCGCTCTGGTCGTGCGTGACGTAGACGAAGGTGATGCCGACCTCGCGCTGGATGCGCTTGAGCTCGATCTGCATGGCCTGGCGCAGCTTGAGGTCGAGCGCCCCGAGCGGCTCGTCGAGCAGCAGCGCCCGCGGCCGGTTGACCAGCGCCCTGGCCAGGGCCACGCGCTGCTGCTGGCCGCCGGACATCTGACGCGGCATGCGCTTCTCCCGGCCGGCCAGGTCGACGATCTCCAGCATCTCGCCGACCCTCCGCTTGACCTCCTCCTGTGACGTCTTACGCTGCTTGAGCCCGAAGGCGACGTTGTCCCAGACGCTCATGTGCGGGAAGAGCGCGTAGGACTGGAAGACCATGTTGACGTCGCGCTTGTTCGGCGGGACGTTCGTGACGTCCTGGCCGAGCAGGCGGATCAGGCCCTTCGACGGCGCCTCGAAACCGGCGATCATCCGCATGGTCGTGGTCTTGCCGCAACCGGACGGCCCGAGGAGGGAGAAGAACTCCCCCTCGGGGATGTCCAGGCTCACGCCCTTGACCGCCTGGACGACCTCGCCATGCGAGTGGTACTCCTTGACGACGTCTTCAAGCTCGATCGCACTCAGCTCGGTCATCCCAGGATTTTTCCTTTTACTCGCCGATGTAGTGCATGACGTGCTTCACCCGGATGTAGTCGTGCAGGCCGAACACCGACAGGTCCTTGCCGTACCCGGAGTGCTTGAAGCCGCCGTGCGGCATCTCCGAGACGAACGGGATGTGGGTGTTGACCCACACCACGCCGAATTCGAGCCGGTTCGACATGCGCATCGCGCGGCCGTGGTCGGAGGTCCACACCGAGCCGCTCAGGCCGTACTTCACGTCGTTGGCCTTGGCCAGCGCGTCGGCCTCGTCGGTGAACGTCTGGACGGTGATCACGGGGCCGAAGACCTCGTTCTGCACCATCTCGTCGTCCTGGCGCAGGCCGTCGACGATGGTCGGGGCGAAGAAGTAGCCCTTGTCGCCCACGCGGTGACCGCCGGTGAGGACCTTGGCGTGCGCGGGGACCCGCTCGATGAAGCCCTGCACCTTGGCGAGCTGGCTCTCGTTGTTGAGCGGGCCGTAGAGCGCGTCCTCGTCGTCCAGGCCGCCGGTGACCGTACCGGCCGCGGCCTCGGTGAGCGCGGCCACGAACTCGTCGTGCACGCTCTCCTGCACGAGCACCCGGCAGGCGGCCGTGCAGTCCTGGCCGGCGTTGTAGAGGCCGGCGGTGGCGATGTCGGCGGCGGCCCGGCCCAGGTCCTTGACGTCCTCGAACACCACGACCGGCGCCTTGCCGCCGAGCTCCAGGTGCACCCGCTTGAGGTCGTCGGCGGCGCTCTTGGCGACCGACATGCCCGCGCCGACCGAGCCCGTGATGGCCACCATCGCGGCCGTCGGGTGGCTCACGACCAGGGCGCCGGTCTCGCGGTCGCCGGTGACGACGTTGAACACGCCCGCCGGCAGCACCTCGCCGATGATCTCGGCCAGCTTCAGCGTGGAGACGGGCGTGGTGTCGGACGGCTTGAGCACGATCGTGTTGCCCGCCGCCAGCGCGGGGGCGATCTTCCAGACCGCCATCATCATCGGGTAGTTCCACGGCGTGACCTGGCCGATGACGCCGATCGGCTCGTGCCTGATCACGCTGGTGTGCTCGGCCAGGAACTCGCCCGCCGTGGGGCCCTCCAGCGTACGCGCCGCGCCCGCGAAGAAGCGGAAGTGGTCGGCGGCGATCGGAGTCTCGTCCTCGGCCATGCGAGCGCGTGGCTTGCCGGTGTTACGGCACTCGGCCTCGTTGATCTCATCGGCTCGCGCGTCGATCGCGTCGGCCACCTTGAGCAGCAGGTTGGCCCGCTCACCCGGGGTGGTCCCGCCCCACGCCACGAACGCGGCCGCCGCGGCGGCGTAGGCGCTGTCGATGTCCTCGGGCCCGGAGACAGGAGCCTGGACGTAGGCCTCCCCCGTGCACGGATCGATGATGTCGGAGAACCGGCCGCTCTTGGCGTCCACGAACTCACCGTTGATGAAGTTCTGCAGACGGGGTGTCATGCGCCCTCCTGATGAGGTGGCTGAGATGCCGCGACTCTGACAGAGCGACAGCATCCGGACAAGGGATTTCGTGGCGAAGATATCAAATTGCTACGAATTCGCTTGACAGACCACCGAGAACTGACAACATGTCGCACCAGGACGGCAACCCAGCGGGAACGCCCGCGTAACGCCGGACCAGTAGGAGGAATCCTCTCGATGACGACGCCGCCGCGCGTACGCAGAAACAGCGCCAGCACCGGCACCGTCGTGCTCGACGACCTGTCCAAGCAGATCATCGAGCAGCTGCAGAACGACGGGCGGATGCCGTACGCGGCGATCGGAAAGGCGGTGGGCCTGTCGGAGGCCGCCGTCCGCCAGCGCGTCCAGCGACTGCAGGACGCCGGCGTGATGCAGATCGTGGCCGTCACCGACCCGCTCACCCTGGGCTTCCCCCGCCAGGCCATGATCGGCGTCAACTGCGAGGGCGACCTGGAGTCGGTGGCGGACGAGCTGTCGGCCATCGACGAGATCGACTACGTGGTGCTCACCGCCGGGTCCTTCGACGTGATCGTCGAGGTGGTGTGCGAGGGCGACGGCCACCTGCTGGAGATCCTCAGCAAGATCCGCGCCATCCCGGCGGTACGCGCCACCGAGTCGTTCGTGTACCTGAAACTACGCAAGCAGACGTATTCGTGGGGCACCCGCTAGAAGCGAGTTCGACTGGAGGACGGCCCCTTCTCCGCCCTCCATCCGGGTGTGCTGTCAGCCGACTCGGCTAACCGAAAACGTCTTCCATCGATTTAGCATCCATGGCTCGCCTGAACCAGCCCTTCAGGATCACCACATCGCGACACGTCTGGACGCGCTTGTACACCTCTTCGGGCACGGCGATCCCTCGCACGCCCAGGACCCTGAGCACCGACGACGCCATATCCGCGGCTATGACCTTGAGCATTCCCTCGGCCCTGCCCTGCGCGAGGAGGCATTCGGCCCATTCGCCTTGGTACGCATAGGCCATCGCACTGAATTCGGGATCTACCTTTGTATCGCTCAAAGGAAGAGCTCCTCGACCGAGGAGCCCTTGAGGGCCCGCTCGAACCAGTTGTCCAGAGTCGCCTCGTCCCGACAGTCCATGACGCGCTCGCGCACATCCTCGGGTACCGCCTGTCCCTGCGAGTCGAGGAGCTTGAGCACCAACTCCGCCTTACCCGCGGCCTTGCCTTCGACCTTGCCCTCGGCCTTGAGGCTTTCGGCGTATACGCCCTGGTAGGGATAGGTCTTCGTGTTCATACCTCGGCCCCATTCTTCCTGAGCGTCACCTTCCAGTGACAGGGTGATGTATCGAGCATACCGATAGGCGGTCTCTCGATCGATGGTGTCCAGCGCCGCTTGTACCGCAGCGGTGATTTCACCGAATCGCGGATGCTCGCTCTGCGTGACGACCGAGACGACCGCCAGCCCGATGTTCTCCGCCGCCTGGCGGGCATCCGTGATCACCGGCGTGTTGCCTTCATGGATGACCAGGGGCTTCAGGACGAGCCCTGGATGGCCGGTGGGGATGTCGCCGCCCGCCCACTTCGCGATCTTGCCCTTGGGGCAGATGACGACCAGGCAGGCCGGGCATCTCTCGCGCGCCCGCAGGTTCGCGATGTATTCCAGCCACGCATAGCGCTTGGTCTCGTCCTCCGCGCGCTGCGTCTCGACGATGACGCCGAGCTTGTCTTCCTTCTCCTCCCCGTACAGGATGGCGCCGTCGGCGCGGCAGACGCCGGGGTCTGCCTCCGAGAGGTCGGGCGAGGCGAGGCGTGCCGCGCCCGACGGTTACATTACTACGTGCGTTCGATTCATTACTCAGAGTTTGCGGAACTGGATCGTCACGATCTCCCAGGCGTCCAGAGGCAGGCGCACCGCGCCTTCCGTGATCTCGATCGGGTCGCCGGGGCGGCCGCGCAGGTCCGCGTGCCGGGCGGCCACCAGGTCGCCGCAGATGACGGCCTCGGTGGGGTTCGGGGTGAGGGCGACGACGCGGAGCTCGTGCCAGCCGTCGCGCTCGCGCAGCGAGGTCATCGCCACACCGTGGCCCGTCACCGAGACCCCGGTCCCCATCTCGGGCAGCGGCAGGAACGGCTCGCCCTGGCCGGGCACCACCAGCAGGTCGTGCCGGAAGGACTCGGCCGCGGGCACGACCTCCTCCCACGAGCGTCCGTACGGCATCAGCGCCAGCTCCACCGTGCGCAGCCCGCGGGACTGGGCGGCGGGGGTCGGCAGCTGGGGCCCGGCCGGCTCGGGGCGCAGGACGTTGCGGTTGCGGGACAGGTAGCCGACCGAGCGGAGCAGCGTCAGGGCCAGCTCCGTGCCCCCGTCGATCACCTCGTACTCGGTCACGTGCTCCAGCAGCGCGGCCACGCCGCCCGCGGCCACCCAGGAGGAGGCGGGGAAGGTGGGCAGCGGCTCCTCGCCGCAGCCGCCCTCGGAGGTGAGGCCACGGGTGACGACCGCGAACTGCCCTTCGGCGTGCGACTCGGCCGCCTTCTCCGGCAGGGGGATGTGCAGGCGTACGCGGTGGTCGTCGCAGCGGTTGTCGAACTCGACCCGCAGGCGCACGAACGGCTCGCCGGCGCGCAGTTCGACGCGGGTGTTGACGACGATCTCCTCAAGCCTGGAGCTGCGCGTGATGGCGGGGATCTCCGGGCTTTCCTGCGACTTCTCCGCCGAGGCGGGCCAGTTGTAGACGCGCTTGACGTTGACCGCGGCGATCAGCGGCCCGGCGATGATCGACTCGATCTCGACCAGCTCCGCCTCCGTCACCTCCTGGTCGGCCAGCGGTGGCGCGTAGTTGTAGGTGTCGCCCACGTCGCCGCGGTTGACGATGCGTCCGGCGCCGGTGACGGTGGTGCCGTCCTCGCCGACCAGGGTCAGCGTGCCGTCGCGGGCGATCATGACCCGGAGCAGGCCGTTGTCCAGCACCTCCTCGTCGCCGCGCACCGGCAGGGGCGCGGAGTCGGAGCTGAGCCAGCAGGCCGGGTGGTGCTCGCGCAGGCTGCGGCCCTCGGGGTCGCTGGGCGGGCCGTAGACCTGGTCGCGGGGAGCGGGGCGGACGCTCGTGTGGCCGAGCGGGGGGACCCCGACCAGGGCCGCGACCGTGCGCCGGGGCTCGGCCTCGATGCGGACGCGGGTCACGCCGTCGATGGAGCGGCGCAGTTCGTCCATGTCGACGAGCTCGGACGTCTCCCGCGCCACCGTGAACGTGAGCGTCCCGTCCTTGACCGACCAGCGGGTGATCTGCTGCCCGTACAGCTCGGTGCCGTGGACGAAGGTCAGCGCCGTGGCGGGGTCCATGGTCTCGTCGAGCAGCAGCGTGGCGGCGTACTCCAGCGGCTGCGTGGGCACGGGCCGGCCGGCCGGGTCGATCAGCGGGTCGGTGCCCGCCACGTCCACGACGACGACGCCCTGCCGGGCGGCCGGCGTCGGGTTGACGACGAGCGCCGCGTCGGACGGGACGGAGCGCGCGAGCCGGGCGGTCACCATGTCGCGCACGGCCTGGCCGAGGTGCTCGGCCTCGGCGATGCGGGCGGCGACCTGCTGGGCGGTCTCGTCGACGCCGCAGCCGGTCACGGAGTCGTGGCCGCTGGCGTCCACCAGCCGCCACCACGCCATGTCGAGGAAGCGGCCTGGCCACTCCTCGCCCCAGAGGGCGGCCAGCGGCTCGGCGTAGCGCTCGACCATCCGCTCGGCCCGGCCCATGGCCTGCTTGACGTGGGCGCGGATGGAGATGACGCCGGGCAGGATGTTGGCCCTGGCGTGGGAGCGCAGCTCGCCGTGCACCTCGGGCAGGCCCTCGACGTCACCGCTGTACGCGCCGATGTAGCCGGACAGGGTGTCCATGCGGGCGTCGATGGCGGTGACCATGTCCGGCAGCCCGCGTACGGGGGCGGAGTGGTCGGTGCCGTACATGGCGAGCAGCGAGCCCTCGGGACCGTGCCATTCGCGCATGGTCGTGACGAAGGACGCCGCCCGCTCCTTCAGCCCCTCGGTGTCGGAGAACAGGTGGGCGCCGTTGCCGTAGCCGCCCGCGGGAAGGTACTGGGTGCGCAGCGCGGTGCCGTCGGGGGCGACCCAGGCGAAGGCGTCGGTGGTGACGGAGGACGGGACGCCGCGGTAGACGCAGGCGTGCAGCAGCCCGGCCTTGCGCAGGATCTGCGGCATCTGGGCGGTGTGGCCGAACATGTCCGGCAGGTAGCCGACCGGCATGGCGCCGCCGAGCTTGTCCGCCCTGGCCATGCCCAGCTCCAGGTTGCGGATGATGTTCTCGCCCGAGCACAGGAACTCGTCGAGCAGGATCTGCCACGGCCCCACGGCCAGCCGCCCCGACTCGACCAGGGCGGCCAGGCGGTCGCGGTTCTCCGGGCGCACCTCCAGGTAGTCGTCCACGCAGGCGAGCTGCCCGTCGAGGGTGAAGTGGTAGGCGGGCTCGCGTTCCATCGTGTCGAGCACCTCGTCCAGCAGCGCGACCAGGCGCAGCCGGAAGCGCTGGAAGGGTTCGTACCACTCCCGGTCCCAGTGCGTGTGCGGTACGACGACGATCTCCTTGCTCACGCTGCCTCCCCTCCAATGGGCAGATCATGCTGCAGGGCGTAGCGGGCCGCGATCCGCTGCGCCGTGACGATGTCCTCGAGCCCGCCGCCCGCGTCGGTGAGGGGCGGCTTGCCATCGTTCACGTAAGCATGAAAGGCCGCGAGCTGTACTTCGAACGCCTCAGTCACTTCGCGCCAATGTGCCCGGCTCTCCGCGTCGGACACCACGGTCAGCGTGGTCGGCGCGTTCATCAGGTACGGCGAGGGGAAGACCAGTTCGAGCGAGCCGCGATCGTGATGGATCGCCACGGTCTCGCGGTAGGCGGGATAGTCCTCCAGGTAGTGCCAGCGCAGGGAGAACCTGCCCCGGACCGGCAGCGGCCCCGAGATCTCGATGGAGCCGGGGGCGGCGCCCCACGTCTCGACGTACGAGATCTCCTGGGGCGAGCCGGTGAACCGGCGCAGGAGCGACAGATCGTGGCAGATGGAGCCGAGCGCCACCCCGTACAGGTTCCTGACCGATTCGGGGGCCGCCTCGCCGAGCGCCTTCGACACCAGATCGTGCTCGGCCGCCCGCAGGGAGGCGAGCAGTCCGGGGTCGACGTCGCGGGCCTGGGCCAGGTTCGCGAAGGCGAGCTGCGACTCCCCGCTCGGGTGCAGCACGGTGACCTCGACCGCGCGGATCGCCTCGGGGCCGCCGAGCGCGGCCAGCGCCTCCTCGGCCCGGCGTACGGCGGGGTCGTACTGCTTCATGTAGCCGACCATCAACCGCCCTTCGGGCAGCGCGGCCACCTCGGCCCTGGTCAGCGCGAGCGGCTTCTCGCAGAGCACGGCGTAGCCGGCGGCCAGCGCCTTCCTGACGGTCTCGCCGTGCGAGCCGGAGGCCAGCACGACGACGGCCTCGAAGCCGCCGGCGGCGAGCAGGTCGTCCACCGACGTGTATCGTCCGGCGGCGCCCAGCCGGTCGCCCACGGCGTCGGCGAGCGTGCGTGACAGGTCGCAGACGGCGGTCACCTCGAACAGGTCACGCCGCCGCGACAGCAACGGTACGTAGACCGCCTGGGTGACGGCCCCGCACCCCACAAGCGCGATTCTCAAAGTCCCAAGTCCTTCAGCATCTGACGGTTGGCCGCCTGGTCGGCGATGTTCTGGGCGACCGAGCGGCGGCCGGGCAGGGTGTCCTGCTCGATGATGATCCAGCCCTCGTAGTCGATCTCGTCCAGCGTCCGCACCACGGCGGGCAGGTCCAGCTCGCCCTCGCCGAGCCGGGCGAACCCGCCGCGGCCCATGAGCTCGCGCAGGTCCACGCCGTCGGCCAGGGCCTGGGCCAGGATCTTCGTGTCGCCGTCCTTGATGTGCACATGATCGACCCGGCCCGCCCAGGCGCGCAGGCACTCGACCGGGTCGCCCCCGGCCAGCAGCAGGTGGCCGGTGTCGAGGCACAGGTGCACGTCGGTCAGCTCCAGCAGGCGTTCGACGTCCTGCGGCGTCTCGACGTACGTGCCGAGGTGGTGATGGAAGGCGGGCTCGAAGCCGCGCTCCCTGCACCGGTCGGTGGCCTCCTGGATGCGGGCGGCGTAGCCGGGCCAGTCGGAGGCGGGCAGTCCTGGAACGCTCCCGCCGGGGCGGGCGAAGCGCTCGGCGGAGCTGGAGCAGGCCAGCGTGGGCCGCGGCGGCAGGTCTCCTGCCGGGGCGGCGGCGAACACGTCGAGCGCCGCCTCCAGCGCGGGCAGCCCGCTCGCGTACGCGTCCTCGTCCTCGTAACGCAGGTCCACCCAGCCGCCGGCCAGCAGCAGCCCGGCACCGGCCAGCCGGTCGGTCAGCTCGGAGCCGGTGCCCAGGTAGCCGATGGGGCCCGAGTCGATGCCCTCGTAGCCGGCGTCGGCCAGCGCGCGGACCATCTCGTCGGGGGTGAGCGGCGGCGGGGCGTCGCTCAGCTCGAAGACGCCGAAGCTCACGGGGGCGTTGGCGATTTTCCTCACGCGCATAGGGCGATCACCTCGTTCTCGTAGGTTTCCAGCCGGTGCCGTCCGCCGGTCGCCGGCAGCAGCGCGCGGTCGCCGCGCACCACCTGGCGGGTGCCGTCGGGGCGCACCAGCACCAGGCCGTCGGCGTCGAGCGCGAGCAGTTCGTCGCCCAGCCTGAGCAGCAGCGGCGCGTCGGGGCCGGCGGAGACGGCGGTGCGCCCGGCCCGTACGCCGTCGAGCACGGCGCCGGTGTCCTCGGCCAGCACCCAGGTCGTGGGCGCGCCGGGCAGCCCGTCGTTGCCGTGCTTGTGGAAGTCGCTGCCGCCGATCACGATCAGGTCGTCGCGCCAGGCGTCGGCCCAGGCCAGCGGGGCGCCCCAGCGGCGGTCCCACCAGCCGGAGTGCCACACCTCGGCGATCGGGGGGCGGCGCTCTAGCGGCTGCAGCCAGGCGCAGTCGCCGCCGAGCGGATGGTTGATCGACATGAGGCCGCCCGCGCGCTCGGCGTGGTCGAGCCAGGAGTCGGGGGCCTTTCTGAAGTCGACCCAGCCGACGTCGCCGAACACGTTGGCGTGGCCGCGGTCGGTGGTGACCTCCTGGCCGGGGATGAGCGTGATGTCGCGGCCGGTCTTGGCCAGCCAGGGGTGGTGGCTGACCGTGTTGTGGTCGGTGACGGCCAGGAAGTCGAGGCCGCGCCCGTGGGCCAGTTCGGCCAGCTCGGGGATGGTCAGGCTGCCGTCGCTGTGCAGGGTGTGGGCGTGGAAGTCGCCGGCGTACCAGCGCAGGCCGTCCACGGCGGGGATGTCCCTGCGGGGCGGGCGCTCGCCGTGCGGCGGCTCCTCGGCCACGGGCTCGGGCGGGGCGACGCGCTCGGTCGTGATCTCCAGCGTGTAGTCCAGCCCCTGCGGCGGGATCCGGTGCAGGCGCAGCCAGACGTGCCACGTGCCCGCCTCGGGCTCGCCCGGCAGGTAGCCGGGGGTGGCCCAGTCGCGGGTGATCGTGTACTCGTCGCGGGCGCCGCCCGACCAGCCGCGATAGCCGTCCGGCGCGTCGCAGCCGAGGTCGAGCACGCCTTGCGACCTGTCGTACGACAGCTTCACGTGCACGGAGGCGGTCCCGGCCGGCACCTCGAACGGCACCTCGCGCAGGATGCGCTCCAGCCGGTCGTCCAGTGTCCAGTGGCCTCTCACACCAGTTCTCCGTCCAGGTAGACGAGGGCGCGGTCGCGCCTGGGCACCGCGTAGCCGTCGTCGCCCACGGCGGGCTCGCTGCCCTCAGGGACGACGGCCTGCACGTTCACGTCGTTGACGTCGAGGGTCACCAGGTGGGAGGCGCCCAGGTTCTCCACGATGGCCACCTTCCCGCCGAACGCCCCGTCAGCGGGCTCGGCCGAGTACGTCATGTACTCGGGACGCACGCCGTACACGATCTTCCCTCCGTCGGACAGCCGTCCCTCCGCCGCGGCCGGGACCGCGACCTTGCAGCCCGCCACCTCCAGCGTGTCACCTCGTACGACGCCGTCCAGGAGGTTCATCGGCGTGGAGCCGATGAAGCTCGCCACGAAGGTGTTGGCCGGCCGCTGGAACACCTCGGCCGGCGTGCCGATCTGCCGGATGTGCCCCGATTCCATGACCGCCATCCGGTCGGCCATGGCCAGGGCCTCGGCCTGGTCGTGGGTGACGAAGACGGTGGTGACGCCCAGCTCCCGCTGCAGTTTCTTGAGAAACGTGCGTGCCTCCAGCCGCAGCCGCGCGTCCAGGTTGGACAGCGGCTCGTCGAACAGGAACGCCTGCGCCTGCGTGGCCATCACCCGGGCCAGCGCGACCCGCTGCTGCTGGCCGCCGGACAGTTGCCCGGGGCGCCGGTCCATGAGGTGTTCGAGCCCGAGTCGCGCTCCCACCTCGGCGGCCTTGTCGCGGCGGTCGTTCTTGGAGACCTTCTTGATCCGCAGCGGGTAGGCGATGTTGTCCGTGACGTCCATGTGCGGGAAGAGCGCGTAGTCCTGGAACACCATGGCCACGTCCCTGGCGCCCGGCTGCACCCCCGTCACGTCCCGGTCGCCGATGACCACGGCGCCGCCGGTGGCGGTCTCCAGGCCCGCGATCGTGCGCAGCAGCGTGGTCTTGCCGCAGCCGGAGGGGCCGAGCAGGGCGAAGAACTCGCCGTCGGGGATGGCCAGGTCGAGCGCGTCGAGCGCTCTGACCCCGCCGGGGTAGACCTTGGTCAGCCCGCGTAGTTCGATGGCGGCCATTAACGCTTGATCCCTCCGTGGAAGCGGAAGCCGTACTTCTTGCTGACGAACAGGTACATGAGCACCACCGGGATCGAGTAGAGCAGCCCGAAGGTGGACAGCATGCTGAGGTTGGCCTGCCCGCCCTCGGTGTAGAGCGTGTACGTGATCACCGCGGCCGGCTGCTTCTCCACGTCGCTCAGCAGCAGGTACGGCATCAGGAAGTTGCCCCACACGTTGGCCACGGCCCAGACGGCGATGGTCGCGAGGCCGGGCCGCACCAGCGGCACCACCACGTCCCGCACGATCTGCAGCGGCGAGGCCCCGAACACCCGGGCCGACTCCTCGTACGACTTCGGCGTGGAGTCCATGAAGTCCTTGAGCATGAAGATCGCCGCCGGCAGCAGCCCGCCGGTGAGGATGAGGATCAGCCCGAACTGGGAGTCGATCAGGTTCAGCTCCACCGCGAGCTGGAACAGCGGCACCATCGCCGCCGTCCCGGTGATGATCGACGACAGCAGCAGCAACGCGTACAGCAGCGCGTCGCGGCCCGGCAGCCGCACCCGGCTGAGCGCGTACGCGGCCAGCGCCGCGAAGATCACGACGAGCACGGCGGTGCCGGCCGACAGGACGACCGAGTTCCACAGCGACGGCAGCGCGTACGGGTGCTCCAGCACCGCGGTGAAGTTGTCCCAGGTGAAGTCCGGCACCCGCACCTCGTACGTGGGGTCCGAGGTGAACGGCGCCGTCACCAGCCACAGCAGCGGCACGGTGAAGAAGGCCAGCAGCACCGCGATCAGCGTGTAGAACCCGATCCGGCCCAGGACGAAACGCGTCATTTCTTGCTCCGCAGCAGCCGCAGGTAGAACACCGCCACGACCAGGTTGATCAGCAGGATGATCGTGGAGACGGCGGCGCCGTAGCCGAGTTCGCCGCTCTGCAGCGCCACCTTGTACACGTGCACGGCCAGCACCTCGGACTTGCCGTCGGGGCCGCCCGCGGTGAGCAGGAACGGGGTGAAGTCGTTGAACGTCCACAGGCTGATCAGCAGCAGGTTGGTCAGGATGTGGCCCCTGATGTGCGGGAAGACCACGTCCCTGAGCTGCTGCCAGCCGGAGGCGCCGGCCAGGCGGGCGCTCTCCAGGTGGGAGGGGGGCACGTTGCCGAGGGCGGCGCCGTACAACATCATCGAGAAGGCCGTGCCGCGCCACGTGTTGAACACGATGATCGACAGCATCGGATGGTCGAGCAGCCAGGCGAAGCCGGGCAGCCCGAGCAGCGCGTTGAGCGTGCCGCCGTCGCGGTCGAGCAGCGCCACCCACAGGAACGACACGATCGCGCTGGGCAGGATCCAGGCCAGGATGACCAGGCCCTCCACCACGCGCTTGAGCGGGCCACGCCGGTCGCGCAGCAGCCAGGCGATGGCGAAGCCGAGTCCGACCTGCCCGATGACGGCCGAGCCGAGCACGAACTGCACGGTCAGCCAGGTAGAGCTCCAGAACGTGGGGTTGGAGACCGCGTCGAGCAGATTGTCCAGGCCGACGAACTGCGGCTCGGCGGCCGCGGTGCCGGTCAGGCGGTAGTTGGTCAGTCCGAGATAGAGCACCCAGAGAGCGGGGAAGACGAGGAAGACCGCGATGAGCAGCAGGGCCGGCGCCGCGAAGATGCCGGCCCGCGCCTTGCCCAGGCCCGCCGCGTCAGAGCTGTAGCGGGGGGCCTGGGCCTCGTCCTCCGGCCGCGTCTCAGGAGGCGATGTTGCCTGCGCCACCGACGATTCCTTCGAGCTTCTTCTGGTAGTCGGCCGCCGCCTGGTCGGGGGCGGTTCCGCCGACGACCGCGGCGGTCGCCTCCTGCAGCGCCACCGACACCTGCGGGTAGGCGGCGACCGGCGGCCGGTAGGCCGTCAGCGGCAGCACCTTCTCCGAGATGAACGTCAGCAGCGGCTCACCGGCGAGGATCTCCTTGTTGACGTCGGTGCGCGGCGTGATGCGCACGTTGCCGTCCTTGGTCTCCTCCTTCAGCGCCTCCGGCGAGAGCATGAAGGTCAGCAGCTCGAAGGCCTCCTTCGGGTGCTTGGTGTTGGGGTTGACCGTACGCAGCGCGCCACCGGACATGCTGACGAAGTCCTGGCCGCGGATGCCCTTGCCGGGCTCCATGGCCGGGATCATGGCGTATCCGACGACCTGGTCGCGGTCGGCCATCTTGGCCACGCCCGTCTTGGGGTTGACCACGCCGCGCCAGAAGTAGTCGCCCTCCATCAGGATGCCGATCTTGCCGTCGGCGAACTGCTGGAACGACTTGTCGCGGCCCTTGGCCTCCTGCTGGAGCTTGGGGTCGCCGAGGCCGCCGCCGTAGATCTTCTGGTAGAGGCCGAGCGCGTCCTTGAGCGGCTGGGAGGCGCCGCTCCACTTACCGTCCTGCTGCACCTGTCCGCCCGCGCCGGCGAGCAGCGGCAGCACGCCCTGCATGGAGGTGGCCTCGCCCATGGCGGTGCCGGCGTTGATCTGGATCGGCACGGGCACGCCGGACGACTTGAGCTTCGTGCCGGCGTCGAGGACCTCCTGCCAGCTCTTCGGCTGCCAGTCGGCGGGCAATCCTGCCTTGGCGAACAGGGTCTTGTTGAAGTAGAGGACGCGGCCGTCGGTGCCGACGGGCAGGGCGTACCGCTTGCCGTTGAACTGGGCCATCCCCTGTACCGCCTCGGGGATCTGCGACCAGCCGTCCCAGCTGTCGGCCTCGGCCCCTGCCACGTCCGACAGCGGCTTGATGTAGCCGGCCTCGGCGAACTCGCCGGCCCAGATGCTGTCGATGTCGATCACGTCCGCGCCCTTGCCGGACTTGAGGTCCAGGGAGAGCTTGGTCTTGTACTGCTCGTCGTCGACGCCGCTGGGAACGAACTTGACCGTGACGTCCTTGCCCTTGGCCTTCTGGGCCTCTTGGAACTTGGGGATGACCCAGTCGGCGATGAACTTCGCCGCCGCCTCGTTCTTGCCGCCCTGGATGGCGTTCTGGGCGATCGACAGCTCGATCGTGTCACCGCCTCCCCCGGACGACGACGACTGGCCGCAGGCGGCGAGCCCCAGACCGGCTGCGGCGATGACCGCGACCACACCTACCGACCGTTTCCGCAGAGCCATGCAAACCCTCCGACGTGTGCTTTTGGGGAGGAAGCCAGAAGGTCAAATATGTCATGACATACATATGACGTAAAGACCTACCCATTAAGCCCCCAGGCTGGGGACACCAGGCAACATAGCGGACATCCGAATGTCATGACAATATGCCATAGTGGCCCCTCACAGCTCGGCCCCTCTGGAGGTGCGTTGTACGACTTGATCACGTTCGGGCGCAGCGGCGTCGACGTCTATCCGCTCCAGACCGGCGTCGGCCTCGCCGACGTCGAGACCTTCGGGAAGTTCCTCGGCGGCAGCCCCACCAACGTGGCCGTCGCCGCGGCCCGCCACGGGCTCAGACCGGCGGTGATCACCGGAGTCGGAGCGGATCCGTTCGGAGACTACGTGCGCCGGGCCATCCGCGGCTTCGGCGTGGACGACGCCTTCGTGCACACCGTCGAAGGCCGTCCGACGCCCGTGACGTTCTGCGAGATCTTCCCGCCCGACCACTTCCCCATCTACTTCTATCGCGGCGAGCATCCGCCCGACCTGCAGATCTCCCCTGACATGCTCGACCTCGACGCGATCCGCGCGACCGAGCTGTTCTGGTTCTCGCTGACCGGGCTGAGCCAGGAGCCGAGCGCCGCCGCCCACGCCGCCGCGCTGTCGGCGCGCACGTCCGGATGGACGGTGTTCGACCTCGACTACCGGGCCACGCTGTGGGAGTCGCGTGAGGCCGCCCACGAGGCGGCGCGCCGGGTGCTGCCGCAGGTCAACGTGGCGGTGGGCAATCTGGAAGAGGTCGAGGTCGCGGTCGGCGTCCGCGATCCTGAGGCGGCCGCGCAGGCGCTGCTGGACGCCGGCGTACGCGTCGCGATCGTGAAAATGGGCCCCGAAGGGGTTTTCGCGCGTACCTCTGAGGAGAGCGCACTGGTGGAGCCCATGGAGGTGAAGGTGGTCAACGGGATCGGCGCGGGAGACGCGTTCGGCGGAGCCATCTGCCTCGGGCTGCTGCGCGGCTGGCCGCTGGAGCGCACCCTGCGCTTCGCCAACGCGGCCGGCGCCTTCGTCGCGGCCCGCCTGGCCTGCGCCGACGCCATGCCGACGACCGCCGAGGTGGAGGATCTGCTGAACGGGGCCGGATCTTGAGCGACATGACGTTGTCCGTGACCGCCGCGGGGCCGACAGATTACGAGCGGCTGACCCATATCCGCGCCACCCGGCCGGGTGAGATCGCCGCGGCCGCGGCCCGCCGCGAGCGGCGCGGCCTGCCGGCCGAGGGCGAGCGGCTGCTGATCATCGCCGCCGACCATCCGGCCCGCGGCGCGCTCGGCGTGCGCGACCGGCCGCTGGCCATGGCCAGCCGCACCGACCTGCTCGACCGCCTGCGGCTGGCGCTGTCCAGGCCGGGGGTCGACGGCATCCTGGCCTCCCCCGACGTCCTCGAAGACCTGCTGCTGCTCGGCGCGCTGGAGGGCAAGCTGGCCTTCGGCTCCATGAACCGGGGCGGCCTGCAGGGCTCGGTGTTCGAGATGGACGACCGGTTCACCGGCTTCGACGCCGACTCGATCGACACCATGCGGCTCGACGGCGGCAAGATGTTGTGCCGCATCGACCCCTCCGACCACGCGACCGTGGCCACCCTGGAGTCGTGCGCCAAGGCGGTCACCGGCCTGGCCCGCAGGCGGCTGGTGGCCATGGTGGAGCCGTTCTGGTCGCTGCGCACGGAGTCCGGCGTCGTACGCAACGACCTGTCTCCCGAGGCCGTGATCCGGGCCATCAGCATCGCCCAGGCCCTCGGCGTGACCTCCGCCTACACCTGGCTGAAGATCCCCGCCGTGGCCGAGATGGAGCGGGTGATGGCCGCGACCACGCTGCCCGCGCTGCTCCTCGGCGGCGACCCGCCCGACATCGACGCCGCCTACGCCGACTGGCACCGGGCGCTGAGCCTGCCCGGCGTGCGCGGCCTCGTCGTGGGGCGGGCCCTGCTCTACCCTCCGGACGACGACGTGGCGACCGCGGTGGACGGCGCCGCGACCCTGGTGCGAGAGGCTGGCGCATGACCTATCTTCCCTACGGCAAGACCGCCGACGGTCCCTGGTCGGTGGAGATCACCCCGTCGCTGGCGGGCTGGACCTACTCGGGGCTGCGGGTCGCGGATCTGAGCGAGGCCCCGGTCACGTTCGACACCGGCGAGGAGGAGATGCTCGTCCTGCCGCTGTCCGGCTCGTGCACGGTCACCCTGCCGGACGACACGTTCGTGCTGACGGGCCGCGCCTCGGTCTTCGACGGCCCCTCCGATTTCGCCTATATCCCGATTTCTACGGAAGTGACCGTGCAGGGGGCGGGACGCATCGCGTTCCCCTCCGCCCGCGCCACCCGGGCGCTGCCCCCTCGCTACGTGGCCGCCGCCGAGGTCTCCGTCGAGTTCAGGGGCGCGGGCCGGGCCAGCCGCCAGGTCAACAACTTCTGCAGCCCCGACGCCTTCGACTGCGACAAGCTCATGGCCGTCGAGGTGCTCACCCCCGACGGCAACTGGTCCTCCTATCCGCCGCACAAGCACGACACCCCCAACCCCGGCGAGGCCGTGCTGGAGGAGATCTACTACTTCGAGGTCGGCGACCAGGGCATCGGCTACCAGCGCGTCTACGCCTCCGAGCGCGGCCAGATCGACACCCTCGCCGAGGTCTCCTCCGGTGACGTGGTGCTCGTCCCGTACGGCTACCACGGCCCCTCCATGGCCGCGCCCGGCTACGACCTCTACTACCTCAACGTCCTGGCGGGCCCAGGGGAGCAGCGTTCGATGGCGTTCTGCGACGATCCCCGCCACGCCTGGATCCGCTCGTCCTGGGAGGCTCAGCCCATCGATCCCAGGCTGCCCTTCGGGAGGACATCGTGATCCGGCTGACCGTCGCGCAGGCCGTCGTGCGCTTCCTGGCCCACCAGTGGAGCGAGCGCGACGGCGTGGAGCACCGGTTCTTCGGCGGCTGCGTCGGCATCTTCGGCCACGGCAACGTGGCCGGCCTCGGCCAGGCGCTGGCCACCTCCACCGAGGACCTGCCCTACCACCTCAGCCGCAACGAGCAGGCGATGGTCCACACCGCCGCCGCCTACGCCCGCGCGAGCAACCGGCTGGCCACCCTGGCCTGCACCACCTCCATCGGCCCCGGCGCCACCAACATGATCACCGGCGCGGCCGGGGCGACCATCAACCGCCTGCCCGTGCTGCTGCTGCCCGGCGACATCTTCTCCACCCGCGTCGCCAGTCCGGTGCTGCAGGAGCTGGAGGACCAGCGCTCCTACGACATCTCGGTCAACGACTGCTTCAAGCCGGTCTCCCGCTTCTGGGATCGGATCAACCGCCCCGAGCAGCTGCCGTCCGCGCTGCTGGCCGCCATGCGGGTGCTCACCGACCCGGCCGAGACCGGCGCGGTGACGCTGGCGCTGCCGCAGGACGTGCAGGCCGAGGCGTGGGACTGGCCCGACGAGCTGTTCGCCGACCGCGTCTGGCACATCCCCAGGCCGCGCCCCGAGCGCGCGGCGCTGGCACGGGCCGCCGAGCTGATCAAGACGGCCGAGCGGCCGGTCATCGTGGCCGGGGGCGGGGTCATCTACAGCGAGGCCACCGACGAGCTGCGCGCCTTCGCCGAGGCGTACGGCGTCCCCGTGGCCGAGACGCAGGCCGGCAAGGGCGCGCTGCCCCACGGTCATCCGCTCGCGCTGGGCGCCGTCGGCGCGACGGGCACCACGGCCGCCAACGCGCTGGCCCGCGAGGCCGACGTGATCATCGGCGTCGGCACCCGCTACAGCGACTTCACCACCGCCTCCCGGACGATCTTCGCCCCTTCCGCCCGGTTCGTGAACCTCAACATCACCGGTTTCGACGCCGCCAAGCTGTCAGGCCTGCAACTGGTCGCCGACGCCCGCGAGGGGCTGGCCGACCTGGCCGAGGCGTGCGCGGGCTGGAGCACGCCGGCGGCCTACCGGGGGCGGGCCACCGAGCTGACCCGGGTCTGGGACTCCGCCGTGGACCGGGCGTACGCGCTGGAGGGCACCCCCATCCCGCAGTCCGCCGTGATCGGTGCGGTCAACGCGGCGGCGGGCGACGACGGCGTGGTGGTGTGCGCGGCCGGCTCGATGCCGGGCGACCTGCACAAACTCTGGCGGCCCAGCGGCCCGGGCGCCTACCACGTCGAATACGGGTACTCCTGCATGGGCTACGAGATCGCCGGCGGCCTCGGCGTGAAGATGGCCAGGCCGGAGCGCGAGGTGTTCGTGCTGGTGGGCGACGGCTCCTACCTGATGATGGCCCAGGAGCTCGTCACCGCCGTCTCCGAGGGCGTCAAGCTCGTCGTGGTCCTGGTCGACAACTCCGGCTTCGCCTCCATCGGGCGTCTGTCGGAGAGCGTGGGCGCCGAGCGGCTCGGCACCGCCTACCAGCGGCACGACGGCGCCCCGCTGCCGGTGGACCTGGCGGCCAACGCGGCCAGCCTCGGCGCCACCGTGCTGCGTCCCGAGTCGGTCGCCGACCTGCGCAAGGCGCTCGACGACGCACGTTCGGCCACGGAGACTACGGTCGTCTACGTCCGCACCGACCGGATGGCCGACGACGTGCCCTCCTCCGAAGCGTGGTGGGACGTACCCGTGGCACAGGTGGGCACGACCAGCGCCACCTACGCGGCGCGGGAGACGTACGAGGCCAGCAAGCAGTCCCAGCGCTCGCACCTGGCCCCGCCCGGCTGAGCAGGATTGCCCCCGTTGACCTGGGGGAACTCCTCTGACCAGGCACGATGGGGGGCAGGGGATGGGGCCGTGGCGGCTGCTCGGTTGGTTCGCGGTCATCGCGGTGGTCCTCTTCTGCCTCTACCACGTGCGCACGGTGGCCATCTCGATCGTCATCGGCGTCTTCCTCACCGCCCTGCTCCGCCCGCCCGCCCGCTGGCTCCGCTCCCGCGGCCTGGGCGGAGCCCTCGCCACCACGATCGTCTTCGCCGGCGGCCTGCTGCTGGCGGGCGGCCTGGGCGCGCTGCTGGGGCCGCCCACGATCGACAGCCTGTCGGAGCTGGGTGACAGCCTCGGCAGGGTGCTCGACGACCTGCACCGCCTGTCCGTCAGGCTCGGGCTCGACGACCGGCAACTGCTCGGCCAGGCGCGCGACTACCTGGCCGCGCAGGGCCGCCAGGTCACCAGCGGCGCCCTGGCCGGGGTGAAGACGGCGGGCGAGATCGTCATCGGGGCCGTGCTGGCGGTGATCCTGTCCATCTACTTCGTGCACGGCGGCGACCGGCTCTTCCACTGGCTGCTCCAGCTCGCCCCCGCCGCCGCCAGGCCGCGCCTGGCCGAGACCGGCCACCTGATCTACTCGGTGATCGGCCGCTACATCCGCGGCATCGCCGTCGTGGGGGCCGTGGACGGATTCTTCATCGGGATCGCGCTGTGGATCCTCGGGGTGCCGCTCGCGCTGCCGCTGGCGGTGCTGACGTTCGTGGGCGCGTTCCTGCCGGTGGTGGGGGCGTTCCTGGCCGGGCTGCTGGCCGCCGTGGTGGCGCTCGTGGCCAAGGGCGTGCTGGTGGCGCTGATCGTGGTGGCCGTGACCGTGGCGGTGCAGCAGATCGAGGGGCACGTGCTGGCGCCGCAGATCTACGGCAAGGCGCTCGACCTGCCGGGCGCGGTCATCCTGGTGGCGATCGCGGTGGGCAGCGTGGTCGCCGGCATCACGGGCGCGTTCCTGGCCGCTCCAGTGACCTCCGTCGCCGTCGCCCTCGTCCACCGCACCCGGGCCGTACCGGCTCCTTCCGTCCTCGTACGTCCGCGTGGCTCGCCACAGGGGCCGTCGTGACCGTCATGATGGGATTCATGCGATGGGTAACGTTCGACGTCTTCGGAACACTGGTCGACTGGCGGCACGGCATCCATACCAGCGTCGAGCTGGTCGCTCCCGGTAAGGGGGCGGAGGTGCTGGAGGCGTACATCAGGCACGAACGCGACGTCCAGAGCGAGTCGCCCGCGATGCGTTACCGCCTGCTGACGGCCGAGGCGCTGCGCCGGGCGTGCGCGGAGGAGAAGGTCGAACTGGCCGCGGACGACGCCTCCGTGCTGGCCGCGACGCTGCCGTACTGGCCGGTGTTCCCCGAGACCGGGGCCGAGCTGTCGGCGCTGCGCGCGGCCGGGTGGCGGCTGGGGCTGCTCACCAACTGCGACCGCGACCTGATCGCCGAGACGCGGCGGCGGCTGCCGGTGCCGGTCGAGGCGGCGGTGACGGCCGAGGACGTGGGGGCCTACAAGCCGGCCACGGCGCACTTCGAGGCGTTCGGGAGCGCGTACGAGCCGGAGGTCTGGGTGCACGTGGCGCAGAGCTACTTCCACGACATGGTGCCCGCGCATCGGCTGGGGCTGCCGCGCGTCTGGATCAACCGGCAGGGGCAGCGGCCGGACGACGAGACGATCATCCAGCGCGCCCAGCCCGACCTGCGCGGCCTCCTCGAAGCGGTCGAAGCGCTGGAAAGCACCTGAACCCGCCGCGCCTGAACCGGTCGAAAGCGCGCGAACCCGCCACGCCCCGGAGCTGGTCGAAAGCGCGTGCTCACGCCGCCGGGACGGCTCAGGTGCGGCGCTGTTCCAGGACGTCGGCGATGCCCGCGAGGAAGGAGTCGACGTCCGCGATGAGGTAGCCCGACCTGAACAGCACGGTCGAGAACTTCGCCGCCCGCACCTCCTTGGCCGTCACCGGGAAGTCGGTCGTGCCGCGCAGCGTGGCCACGATCCGGTCGAGGAAGGCGTCGATCTCGTCCTCGTTGTAGCCGGTGCCCATGCGACCGGCCCGGAAGGCCACGCGCTCGACCCGCGCGGCCTGCGTCTCGAACCACTCCTCGCGGAGCATCTCGCCGGTGGGCTCGGCCATGGCCAGCCGTACGGGCCGCTTGGCCTGGGTCTCCAGGGCCACCACGAACGCCTCAAGGGCGAAGTCGACCGCGGTCTCCTGGTAGCCGCCTCGCTTGGCGCGGAACGTCGCGCCGCGCACCTCGTCGGCGGTGACGGGCTCCAAAGCGTGCGAGCCTCTGCCCAAGGTCGACTCGATCCGCCCGATCAGGGCGTCCACCTCGACGGGGTCATAGCCTGAACGCATGCCGATGACGCGTGGAAAGCGGTTCAAGCCTCTCTCCTCTTGAGACGTGATGCTGGGGTGCCGCCTCTATTGTCGGACCTTTATCCCGGCCCTGCGACCCGACCTATACCGTTACAGGATCATGCGTCTATCCCGGGTCTCTTTCCGTTACCGAAGGCGTGAACCTTTCGTCATCGAAGACGTCGACGCCGACCTCGCCCCCGGCGACCTGATCGAGCTGACCGGCGTGAACGGAGCGGGCAAGTCCACCCTGCTCCGCCTGCTGGCGGGCCTGGCCAGGCCCACGAAAGGCACCGTTTCCGGCCGCCCTGCGGTCGTCGGCTTCGCCCCCGACCGGTTCCCCACCGACCAGCCGTTCACGGTCACCCAGTATCTGCGGCACATGTCCCGCGTACGCGGCCGCGCCCGCTGGGAGCCCTGGGCCGAGCGCCTGAACATGGGCATGCTGCTCGACACCCGGCTCCCCGACCTGTCGAAGGGCAGCGCGCACAAGGTGGGCCTGGTCCAGGCGCTGATGGCCGAGCCGAGCCTGCTGATCCTGGACGAGCCGTTCGCCGGCCTGGACGCCGGCACGCGCTCGGCCCTGCCCTCGATCGCGACCGAGGTGGCGGCCCGCGGCGGCATCGTCATCGCCAGCGATCACCAGGGCGGGCTGCGCGGCCTGCACGGGCTGCGTCACTGGTCCGTGCTGGACGGCCAGGTCAAGGAGAGCGTGGAGGCTCCCTCGGAGCCCGTGGAACGCGTCCAGACGACGGTGGCCGTCACCGTGCCCCTCGACGAGCTGCCGCGGTTCCTGGCCGGTCTGCGCGAGCAGGGCTATCCGGCCCGTGAGATCGAGGAGATCCGATGATCCCCCTGGCCGTCTTCCGGCTGTCGGCCTATGTGCGCTCGCACCGGGTGTACCAGGCGCTGCTCCTCATGCTGGCCATGCTGGCGATCGTGCACGGCAACCGGGCGCCGAGAGGCGAGGAGGCGTCCGTTCTCACGGACGGCGCCGTACTCGTCATCCCCATCCTGGCCTGGGCGGCCAGGAGCCTGCTCGATACCGAGCCCGACCGGCAGCGCGAGATGTCGGCGGTGCAGGCCGGCGGGCGGGGCAAGGAAGTGACCGCCGGGCTGCTCGCCGCGTTCGCCGCGACCGCCTTCTTCTCGGCGCTGGCCATGGTCTGGGCGCTGCTGCTCGGCATCACCGGCCCGCCGTCGCCCGGCCTGCTGACCGCGTCTCTGCTGCTGTACGCGCTGTCGGCCGTCACCGGCACCGCGCTCGGCGCCCTCACCAGCCGGGCGATCCTGCCGTCGCCGGCCTTCTCGATCATGACCCTGGTGCTCGGCTTCCTGGCGATGCTGCTGCTCAGCGCGACTTCGCTCTATTGGCTCACGGTGCCGCTCATCTCGTGGATGAAGGCCGCGAACACCGGCGAGCTCGTCGGCCGGCTGCCTGTGCTCGGCTCGATCTCGGTGGTCTGGTGTGTGATCGGGCTCGGCACGTACGCGTGGCTGCGCCGCAGAACCTGACCCACCCGCACCGGCGATGCCCTTCGGCCGGTCGCCTTAGACCGGCCCACCCCAGATCGGCCCGCCCGAAACCAGCCCGCCCGAAACCGGCGCGTCTGAAACCGGCGCGCCTCTAACTTGCCCGTCACACGGTGGTTACTCGGCGGCGGCGAGCTGTCCGCAGGCGCCGTCGATCTCGCGCCCCCGCGTGTCCCTGACCGTCACCGGAACCCCGTGGAACTCCAGCCGCCGCACGAACGCCCGCTCGTCCTCCGGCCGCGAGGCCGTCCACTTCGACCCGGGGGTCGGGTTGAGCGGGATCAGGTTGACGTGCACCAGTTTGTTCTTGACCAGCTTGCCGAGCAGGTCGGCCCGCCATTCCTGGTCGTTGATGTCCTTGATGAGCGCGTACTCGATCGAGACCCGCCGCTTGGTCCTGACCGCGTACGCCCAGGCGGCGTCGAGGACCTCGGCCACCTTCCACCGCGTGTTGATCGGCACCAGCGTGTCGCGCAGCTCGTCGTCGGGCGCGTGCAGCGACAGCGCCAGCGTGACCGGCAGCCCCTCGTCGGCGAGCTTGCCGATCGCCGGCACCAGCCCGACCGTGGACACGGTCACCCCGCGCGCCGAGATGCCGAGCCCGTGCGGGGACGGCTCCACCAGGCGGCGGACCGCGCCGATCACCTGCTTGTAGTTGGCCAGCGGCTCGCCCATGCCCATGAACACGACGTTGCTGACCCGCCCGGGCCCGCCGGGCACCTCGCCGGCGGCCAGCGCCCGCGCCCCGGAGACGACCTGCTCGACGATCTCGGCGGTCGACATGTTCCGGGTCAGCCCGGCCTGCCCCGTGGCGCAGAACGGACAGTTCATGCCGCATCCGGCCTGCGACGACACGCACATCGTGACCCGGTCGGGATAGCGCATGAGCACCGACTCGACCAGCGCCCCGTCGAACAGCCGCCACAGCGTCTTACGCGTGGTGCCCCCGTCGGTGGTCATCTCCCTGACCGGCGTGAGCAGGTCGGGCAGCAGCGCCGACAACCGCTCCCTGGCCGCGGCGGGCAGGTCGGTCATCGCGTCCACGTCGGTGGTCAACCGCTCGAAGTAGTGGCGCGAGAGCTGGTCGGCGCGGAAGGCCTTCTCGCCCAGCTCGGTGACCGCGGCCCGCCGGTCGGCCATCGACAGGTCGGCCAGATGCCGCGCGGGCTTGGCCCGGCGCGGCGCGACGAAGGTGAGCTGGCCTGGAGGCTGGGACACGTTGCTGCCTTTGCTTTGAGGGGTTGTCGACCAGGGTAATGAACGTTCGGATCGGAGGTGGCATTCCTGGTCACGTCATGGCTCGCGTCTTGGTCACCGCCCGATCTACAGTCATCTCGTATGGCGATTTTTCGGTCGGCATCTGGCGAGGGTGGCACCGAGGTCGTGCTCGCCGCCGGCAACCCGTACGGGAGCCGGACGCTCGTGGTCGAGCGGGACGAGGACTCCTCGGTAGCTTACCTGTGCTCTCCGGACGGTGTGGTCCACGGCGCCGTCTGGCTGGCCAACCACCGCCCCGCGCCGGCCGTCGTCGATCTGGCGCGGATCAACGCCGGCCTGCCGCCGCTGATGCCCAGGCCCAACACCCTGCACCCCGAAGGTCGCCGCCCGCTCGGGCAGCTGAGCCCCCTGTGGTTCGAGGAGGGTGACGGCGTGGCCCTCTACGAGGACGACGACCTGCTCGCGGTCATCCCGGGCTGGGCCGACATGAGCAGGGGCATGCCGGGATACGCCCGCGACGCGGTGGGCGAGTCACCGTTCGCGTGGGCGCTGTCGGAGGCGCTCGAAGGGCTGCGTCCCCGGATCTCCAACGCCAGGTCCTACTGGCGCTGGCGGCACAGCGAGGGGTCGTGGCCGTCGTTCCAGGAGTTCGTGATGGGGCATCTGGACCGGGTGCTGGGGCCGGCGGGCCGCTACTGGGACGCCAGTGGTGACCGGCTGCCGACCGTCGGCATCACCGAACGCCCTCCGGTGGCCGACCGCGCCTTCACCGTGCTGTCCACGGTCGGGATGAGCTGCCAGCGCATGCCGACGGTGGAGCAGTGGATCGACAAGCCGGGCGCGTACGCCAGGATCGAGCTGGCCGTGGCCACCCGCGAGGACCCTCGGGACGCGGCGCTGCTGCTGGTCTGGCTGTCGCAGTATCCGTGGCACTCGGTCACGTGGCTGGGCCACGGGCACACGGCCAAGTGGTACCACGAGCCTGCGACGTTCCCCCTCGGGCCGCAGTACTCGGGCGTTTTGATGCAGGCCAACCCACCCCACATGCCTGACATGTCAGGATTCGCATTCGGCGGCGAGGCCGTACGGTGGCTCTGGCTCTCCCCCACCACCACACCCACAGAAGCCCCGCAACACTGAGCCCCACCACCGTCAGGAAGGCGACTGAGCCCCGCCACCATCAGGGAGGCGGCTGAGGCACACCACCGTCAGGGAGGCGGCTGAGGCACGCCGCCGTCAGCAGCGAACACCTGAGATCCGGCCCCATCACAGAAGACGGCCGAGATCCGCCGCCGTCAGAACAACACCGACATGTGCCATGTGGCGCCGTCAGAAGAAGATGGCCATCAACGCCCAGACCGGCACCAGCGTCGTCACCAGCGAGTCCAGCCGATCCATCAACCCACCGTGCCCTGGCAGGATCGTCCCCAGGTCCTTGATGCCGAGATCCCGCTTGATCATCGACTCGATCAGGTCGCCCACGGTCGCCAGCACCGCCGCCAGCGCGCCGATCAGCGCCCCCTGCCAGATGTCGCCGCCGAGCAGCCAGGTCACCAGCCAGGCGCCCACCGCCGTACACGCGACGATCGACCCGGCCAGCCCCTCCCAGGTCTTCTTCGGGCTGATCACCGTCAGCTGGTGCTTGCCGAACAGCACACCCGCGATGTAGCCCCCGATGTCGCTGGCCACGGTCACCGCGATGAAGATCACCACGCGGTGGTCGCCGTCGCCCTCCTTCAGCAGCAGCGCGACGAAAGCGGCCAGCATCGCGGGGTAGAAGAGCGTGAGCACCGAGGCCGACGCGTCGCGTACGTAACCATCCGTACCGTCGCTGAACATCCGCCAGATCAGCAGCACCAGCGCGGACACCGCGAACGCGGCCAGCAACCAGACGGGCCCGCCCCAGTACGCCCCCGCGTGCATCGCCACCATGCCCGCCAGCACCGGCACGGCAGGAACCTTGATGTCACGGGTGGCGAAGGCCTTGACCAGCTCCAGCACGCCCACACCGACAGCGCCCGCCACCACCAGGAGAAACAGCTCCTTGATCGTGTAGACGGTGCCGATGACCAACGCGCCCAGCACCACACCGACGGCGATGGCCGCGGGCAGGTTTCTTCCGGTACGGCTGCCGCCGCTCGAGCTGGTGCCAGCCGTACGTTCTTCCACTGAGTTCTCCAAGAGCCCACGGCCCCCGCCGTCGAAGCGAGGGCCGTAGTGCAGACCCGCTACGCTGCGGCGGCCCGTCGAACGCGGTCCGCCCCGTGGCGGCCCGTCGTGAGCGCGGTCCGCCCTGCGACGCGCCGCTCAGACTTCGAGCAGCTCGGTTTCCTTGTGCTTGAGCAGCTCGTCGATCTTGGCGACGTGCTTCTGGGTGAGGTCGTCGAGCTCCTTCTCGGCCCGCCGGACCTCGTCCTCGCCCGCCTCGCCGTCCTTGATCATCTTGTCGAGGATTTCCTTGGCGGAGCGGCGGATGTTGCGTAGCGACACCTTGGCGTGCTCGCCCTTGGTCCTGGCGACCTTGATGTACTCCTTGCGGCGCTCCTCGGACAACTCGGGGAACGTCACCCGGATCACCTGACCGTCGTCGGTGGGGTTGACCCCGAGGTCGGAGTCGCGGATGGCTCGCTCGATCGCGCTCATCGAGCCCTTGTCGTACGGCTGAATGATGATCATGCGCGCCTCGGGCACGTGGAACGACGCCAACTGCTGGATCGGCGTCGGCGTGCCGTAGTACTCGGCGTTGATCTTGTTGAACATCGAGGGGGTGACCCGGCCCGTACGGATGCTCGCGAAGTCCTCCTTCGCGACCGAAACGGCCTTGTCCATCTTCTCCTCGGCCTCGAGGAGGGTTTCGTCGATCACAGCGGCTCCCTGTCTTCTAGCTGGCGGTCTCGGGCTCGCTCCGTCATTTGCCTGCGGGACTAACCAGCGTGCCGATTTTCTCACCGCGCACCGCTCGCAGGATGTTGCCTTCGCCCATGAGGTCGAAGACCACGATCGGCAGGTCGTTGTCCTTGCACAGGCTGATCGCGGTGGCGTCCATGACCGCGAGGTCGCGCAGCAGCACCTCGCCGTAGTCGAGATGGTCGAACCTGACCGCGTCGGGGTTCTTGCGGGGATCGGAGTCGTAGATCCCGTCCACCTGCGTGCCCTTGAGCAGCGCCTCCGCGCCGATCTCCAGGGCCCGCTGGGACGCCGCGGTGTCGGTGGAGAAGTAGGGCGAGCCGAGCCCGGCGCCGAAGATGACCACGCGCCCCTTCTCAAGGTGCCTGATCGCGCGGCGCGGCAGGAACGGCTCGGCCACCTGCTGCATGGTGATGGCGGTCTGCACGCGCGTCTCCACACCCCGCCGCTCCAGGAAGTCCTGCAGCGCCAGGCAGTTGATGACCGTGCCGAGCATGCCCATGTAGTCGGCCCTGGCCCGGTCGATGCCGCCCTGGGACAGGGTGGCGCCGCGGAACATGTTGCCACCGCCGACCACGACCGCGACCTGCACGCCCTCCTTGACCGCCTCGGCGATCGAGTCGGCCAGATGATCGACGATCACCGGATCGATGCCGAGCGGCTCGCCGCCGGCGAACGCCTCTCCTGACAGCTTCAGCATCACCCGCTTCCACCTGAGTGGACCCTGCGGGTTCGGAGATGGGGAAGCCGCCGTCCGTGTGGATTCGTGGGCTGACTCCCGGTGGTCCTGCACGGCGGCGGCCTCCTTCATTCGGCGGATCGTTGAGCTGTGAGCTTGCCTAAGCCTAAGCCTGACCGACCTTGAATCGGACAAAGCCCAGCACCTCGACGCCATTCTCCTCGGCGTACTTGCCCACGCTCTTCTTGTTGTCCTTGACGAAGGCCTGCTGCAGCAGCGTGAAGTCCTTGTACCAGCCGTTCACGCGACCCTCGACGATCTTGCCGATGGCGGCCTCGGGCTTGCCCTCCTCACGGGTCATCTCCTCGAAGAGCTTGCGCTCCTTCTCGACGACCTCGGCGGGCACGGAGTCGGCCTTCAGGTACTGCGGAGCCATCGCGGCGGCGTGCTGCGCGACGTCCTTGGCGACCTCGGCGTTCGGCTTGTCCAGCTGGACGAGCACTCCGACCGCCGGCGGCAGCGCCGGGTCGGTCCTGTGCATGTACGCGCCGATGTAGCCGCCCTCCAGCACCGCGAAGCGCCGGATCTCGATCTTCTCGCCCAGCGCGGCGTTGGCGGTGTCGAGGTGCTCCTTGACGGTCTTGCCGTCGAAGGAGGACTCGAGCAGCGCCGCCACGTCAGCGGGCCTGCTCTCCAGGACGTGCGCGACGACCTGGGCGGCCAGCTCCTGGAAGCGCTCGCCCTTGGCCACGAAGTCCGTCTCGCAGTTGAGCTCGAGAAGCGCTGCGGAGGAGTCGCCGTCCTGCTTGAGCGCCACGAGGCCGTTGGACGCGGTACGGGCCTCACGCTTGCCCACGTCCTTGGCGCCCTTCAGGCGCAGCAGCTCGATAGCGCGGTCGAAGTCGCCATCGGACTCCTCCAGCGCCTTCTTGCAGGCCATCATGCCGGCGGCGGTGATCTCGCGAAGCCGCTTGACGTCGGCCATGTTCACGGAAGCCATGCTCTTTTTCCTTGTGGGATTTCGTCGTCGTCATCGTGGATGGGGCAGGCGCCGGGATCCGGCCTCCCACCCTCTGTTCGTACGGCAGGCGTGTGCCGTACGAGAGCCTTGCCTTACTCGGGGCCCGGATCGGCCCGGCCTCGCTGCTGCTTCGCTCGGCATACTGCCCAGCCTCGCCTCGGTTACCACCTCAGCTCAGCACCGCCGCACGAACCGATCAGAAGGCCGGCAAGCCGAACGAACCGACCTGGCCGACCACGCTCATCCGAGCGAACCAGCCCGGCCGATCACGCTCATCCGAGCGAACCAGCCCGGCCACTCGCACGACCTGCGCCAACCGGCCTCGGCCAGGCACCGCCTGCGCCAACCGATCCAGCGGGACAGAGATTCCGCCCCACCCGACCCGATCAGCCACAAACGTGTACCCACCAACCCCGGCCGATCACGCAGAACGTACGCGGACCAACCTCAGCCGATCGCACAGCCTGCGCGCGGACCAACCTCAGCCGATCGCACAGCCTGCGCCAACCGACTCCGGCAAGCCGCAGACCCTGCGCGAACCGACCACAGCCAGTCGCCCAGCTCGTGCCGACCTCAACTCTGGCCAACCTCAGCTTCAGCCAACCTCAACTTCGGTCAACCTCAGCCCTGGCCAGCCTCAGCTTCAGCCAACCTCGGCTTCGACAGCCGCGGCCAAGCTCAGCCAACCCGGCTCTACCCAGCGGCAGAACTAGAGCCAACCGACCTCGTGCCGACACCAACTCTGAACCGGCACCGACCCTGAAAGCCAGTGCCCGCCCCTGAGCAGGCACCCGACCTCAAGCCGGCGCTCCGGCCCTGAGCCGATGCCCTGACCCTGAGCCGATGCCCCGACCGTGAGCCGACACCCGACCTTCGGGCGGATGTCCGCCCTCAGCCAGGCCCAGCCTTGAGCCAGTATCCGCCCTGAGCCAGGACCCGACCTGAGCCGGCACCCCGGCCCCAAGCCGACACCCGACCTTGAGCCGGCGTCCGATCCTGAGCCAGCGCACCAGCCCTAGTCCGACACCTGGCCTTGGGCGAGTGCCCGCCCTGAGCCAGGACCCGACCTTGGGCCGGTGCCAGCCCGTGAGCCAGAGCCTGGCGTTAGACCGGTGCCCGACTCAAGCCGACACGAACCCGACCCTCAGACCTCAGCCGGTATCCAGCCCCAGACCAGCACGCCCAGCCTCAGCCCGGCGCACCCGACCTTTGACCGGTACCTTCCAAGAGTCCGGAAGTACCGCCTAAGAGTCAGTCTGGAAGCTCCAGCTCGAGTCAGTCCGGAAGCTCTAGCTCGCCAACCCGCATGCGTGCCCCGAAGAGGGCGGGGACGTCAGAACCCGTGCCCCGCCCTGACCAAGGCGTCAGGCCTGCTGGTCGTTCTCGCCCTCGGCGGCAGCGGCCTCAGCCGGAGCCTCCTCGGCCGGAGCAGCCTCAGGGGCAGCAGCCTCAGGAGCTGCGACCTCAGGGGCAGCAGCCTCAGGGGCAGCTTCAGCAGCGGGAGCCTCCTCGGCGGCAGCCTCGGAAGCAGCCGGCGCGGCCTCGTCAGCCGCACGCTCCGGGGTGCCCTGCTCGATGAGCTCACGCTCCCACTCGGCCAGCGGCTCGGCGGCGGCCGGCTTCTCGTCACCGCGAGCGGCGCCGGAGCGAGCCATCAGACCGGCCGCGACACCGTCGGCGACGACCCTGGTCAGCAGGCCGACGGCGCGGATGGCGTCGTCGTTGCCCGGGATCGGGTAGTCGACCTCGTCGGGGTCGCAGTTGGTGTCGAGGATCGCGACGACAGGGATGCCAAGCTTCTTGGCCTCGCTGATCGCGATGTGCTCCTTCTTGGTGTCGACGATCCACACCGCGCTGGGCACGCGACCCATGTCACGGATGCCGCCGAGCGTACGCTCGAGCTTGTCCTTCTCGCGACGGCGCATGAGGAGCTCCTTCTTGGTGAGCCCCGAGCCCGCGACGTTGTCGAAGTCGAGCTCCTCGAGCTCCTTCAGACGCTGCAGCCTCTTGTGCACGGTGGAGAAGTTGGTGAGCATGCCACCCAGCCAGCGCTGGTTGACGTACGGCATGCCGACCCGCGCGGCCTGCTCGGAGATGGCCTCCTGAGCCTGCTTCTTCGTGCCGATGAAGAGGATCGTGCCACCGTGGGCGACGGTCTCCTTCACGAAGTCGTAGGCCCGGTCGATGTACGACAGAGACTTCTGCAGGTCGATGATGTAAATGCCGTTGCGCTCGGTGAAGATGAAGCGCTTCATCTTCGGGTTCCAGCGCCGGGTCTGGTGACCGAAGTGAACGCCACTCTCGAGCAGCTGTCGCATGGTGACGACGGGGGCCATGTGCTGGTCCTCCAGGTCTGGGCGCCCTGCGGATGGGCGCGATTCTCGGTTATGCCGCAGCAGCGCGTTGTCTGCCGCCCTGATGCCCCGAACCCGCTCCCGCCGGGCACATGGCCCGGACCGATGGCGCGGTCCGCAATGGGGCATGCGAAGTCGGCCTGTGGTCACAGGCCACCGAAAAGTCTACCTCCCACACCGCCCCAGGCTGACCGTCTGCGGTCAACCAGACATTCCACCCCTCTGCCACACCACCACGCACCAACCCCACACCGCCCTCCCAAAGCCCCCGTACTCCGCACGAACAGTCATCCCTGCTCACAAGCCCAGCCCCCCACCCAAACCAAAGCCGTTCAAGCACCCCCTCAACCATCACCACCTACGCCCCACCCAGCCGCCCTCTTTTCCAGCCCGCTATAACCCCCACCCCACTCACGCCGCAACCACCTGTCGACGACGGGTGAACACCGGCCGTCGCCGACACCACCTTGACCACACTCAGCCCCGCCCTCCTGCTCCACCCGACGGCCCGGCGAGACGCTGGCGGTGTCGGCGATGCCGCGGATGGGTGGCCCGCTCGTAGCCGTTCTCGCCGATGTGCCGCCCCCTGCCAAACCCGCACCCACCCAACCCCAGCCCCACCGACCCCGGCGCCAAACCCAGCCCCCACCCGACGCTGGCCCCGCCCGACCCAACCCCAGCGCCGCCCAACCCAATCCGCCCAACCCGAGCACCGCCCGATCCAGCCCGCCCAACGCCAGCGCCGCCCGACCCAGCCCCGCCCAACCCAACCCGCCCAACCCAGCGCTGCCGAACCCCAGCCCCGCCTGACCTAACCGATTCAACCCCCCGCCCTGCCGAACCCCTCCCTGCCTGACCTAACCCACCAACCCCCGCCTGCCGACCATGCCCTACTCAACCCCGCCCCGCCCCTGCCCGGCCCTTCTGTCCCACGTCAGCCAACCCCGGTTCCACCGAACCAGGCCTGCCCAACTCCGCCCCGCCGAACCCCCGTCCTGCCCGACCTAACTCGCCAACCAACCCAGCCCCACCCCCACCCCGCACCGCCTGAGCCCCACATCCCTGCCGAATCCCAAGCACACACCTCCGCAGGGCCGCATACCTCACTTACGCTCAGCCACACCATGATCTTCGGTAGGCAGCCCCGGAACCGCCCTCGCCGCCACCGGGAACAGATTGATCTGAGCCTCAGCCACCCTGGCCCCCTCCGGCGCGACCCCTTCGCCTCGACGCTGCAGCACAAACGGCTCGATCAACTTCTCGATCTCCCGGTTCAACCGGGCAAGCTCCTCGGCATCGACCCTGATCCGGTACCGACCGAACCGGGTCGCATCCCGCCACTCCTCGGGCTCCCGATCGACATTCGCCAGCGCCCGTTCGGCCTCCTCATTGGCCTCCCGGCGGAACGCCGTGATCAACGTGACCTTGGCCTCCCGGACGTCGGGCTGATCATCAGGCAGCACCCCCACGCTGACCGGCTTGCCCACCGCCTTCCACAGTCGCTCCCTGCCATCTCCCCTGGGCGGCGCATCCTCCACGAACCCGTACTTGGCCAGCATCCGCAGGTGATAACTGGCAGCGCTGGGAGTGATCCCCGCGATCTCCGCCACTTCGGTGGCGGTGGCGCTGCCTTCCACATTGAGCCTGTTGAGGATCATCAACCTCGCCGGATGGGCCAGCGCCCGCATCGCCTTGGGATCACTGAGCCCTTCGCCGTGCCGCGTCATGTGCCAACGGTACTCAATCACAGGCGTGAAGCATTGCCTTCATAACTATGAAAGGATACCTTCATAGTTATGAAGCGTTCCCTTCACAACTTGGCTGACTCCACCCCTCCCCACTCCCCTCAGCCTGAATCACATGAGGCCCCCACCATCCATGACCTCGTCGAACCCCCGGCTACAGCCTCCGGACTCACCGGGACCGGCAAGGTTGACGCCCGCCGGCCCAGCCCCCCAGCTGCCGCTGAGATTGCTCCCCAACCCACTCCGTTGAGAAAGCAACGCGACTATCGCCTGCTCTGGACCGCCCGAACGATCTCCATCACCGGCTCAGAAGTATCGAAACTGGCCATCCCACTGACCGCGATCACCCTGTTGACCGCATCCCCGTCCCAAATGGGCATGTTGACCGCCGCCGCCTCGGTGCCCGCTCTCGCGTTCGGCCTCCAGTCGGGTGCCATCGCCGACCGGCTCACCCGTCATCGCCCGATGATGATCGCTTGCGAACTCGTCTCATGCGCGGCCGCAGCCACGATCCCAATCGCCTGGCTCCTCGGCATACTGAACGTCGTCTGGCTGATCGTCGTGGCACTGGTGATCGGTACGGCCGGCGTGCTCTTCAAAGCGGCGAACTTCCCCCACATCGCAGCCGTGGTCCCCACGACCCAGCGCACCGAGGCGATGGCCGGCTTCCACGCTTCCTACTCCGTCGCATCAGTCAGCGGCCCCGGCTTGGCCGGCCTTCTGGTGCAAATACTCACAGCTCCCTTGGCCGTACTGGCGGAAGCCCTGTCGTTCCTGACCTCGGCCCTGCTGCTCCGCTCCATCCGAACCCCCGAGAAGAACACCGCCACGACCTCCCGAGGCATGTGGCAGGACGTCATGGAAGGCCTGAAGGCCAGCGTCACCCACCCCGTGCTCCGCGCCCTCCTGGGCGCAGGCGTCACCATCAACTTCTTCGCCATGGCCTACACCGCCGTCTACATGCTCTACATGCTGAACACGCTCGACATCCCCAAGAGCCTCATCGGTGTCCTCATCGCCCTGGGCGGCGCCGGCGGCCTGCTCGGCGCGTGGGCAACCGCCCGCCTGTCCAAGCGCTACGGCGAGGACCGCATCCTCCTCATCGCAGTGATCTTCTTCCCCATGGAGATCCTCGCAGTGGGTCTGCTGAACGGCTCCCTGTGGTGGAAGATCTCGATACTCGTCCTGACAGGCACACTGACCGGCGGCATTGTCGTCGCCTTCGCCACTTGTATGGGTGCGATCATCCTCCGGGAAACGTCCCCGGAACTCCGTGGCCGGGTCAACGCCACCATGACCTTCGCCGTTCAAGGCGTACTGGCCCTGGGCGGCCTCGCCGGCGGTCTGGTCGCCGAACTCATCGGCTTGCGCCCTGTCATCCTCATCTGCGCCGCTGGCATCGCTCTGAGCACCATCTGGATCTGGACGTCGCCTCTACGTCCGCACCGCGCCAAGCCGTCATCCCCGGACCACGCAACTTCAGCGCCATCACATGTGTAGCCCACGAACCACTTGATCGAGTCGGCCCGCCGTCCCGCAGCAGGCGTGACCATCATGCCTCACCTTCATCATTCCGCAACCGCGTTATCCACAGGCACCCTTCCGCCGCTCCCGATATCCACAGAACGACGTTCACCACCTCGCGCCGCAAGCCACCCCGCCAAACTCCCCCGCATGAACGTCAACACCACCTCCCCCGCCGCCTCTCCAACTCCCGCCTCTCCTCCGCCGATGCACTTCCACCCGCGACCACGGCCTCGCCCCTGGACAAGCCCGGCACCGATCAGGGCAGCCATCGTGACCACGTTCATCTCCGCGACCCTGATCCTGCCCATCCTCACTCCTCCAGCCAGAGCCTCCCCGCCCCCTTGGCGCTGGCCTCTGGAGGGACACCCCAGGATCGTGCGCCGTTTCACCCCACCTCCGGAGCCCTGGCTGGCCGGCCACCGCGGCGTGGACCTGGCCGCCCCGGTCTCCGCCACCGTCCTCGCCTCAGGCTCGGGCACGATCCGCTTCGCCGGCCCCGTCGCCGGAAAAGGCGTGATCGCCATAGATCACCCAGACGGCCTCCGCACGACTTACCTTCCCGTCACAGCATCCGTACGCCGTGGCCAGCCCATCACAGCGGGCGCCAAGATCGGCACTCTCGAAGATTCGAAGCCCCACTGCACGGAGTCATGCCTGCACTGGGGCCTGCTCCGCAACACCCGCTACCTCAACCCTCTCGCCCTCCTCGGCCAAGCCCCCATCCGCCTCCTCCCTTTCTGGTCTCTACCAACGACCAAGACAAACGGCCCCCAGCATCCTCCCCCTGACCAGACCTTGCCTTCCTTGCACACAGCAACGCCCTCGAACGCCCTCACCCTCCCCCGCGCAGAGCCGGCCCCACCCACACGCCCACAAACCCCGCTCAACCCCTCGACAGCGTCACTCCCACCATCAGCGGCACACCTCTCAGCCCCATTTCCGCAGGTAGAAACACCGCCCTACTCAACGGAAACCGCAACCCAACCGCCGACGGCACTCCCACCGGCCTTGTTCCTGACCGCATCCCCAGTTGCGCCAAGCCTCAGCCTCCTGGCCATGACGCTCGCGTCGTTCCGCCACAAGGCCGCCCAGGAAGACGCCACACCCAACACGAGCCCGACTACGCAACCGCCCCCAAACCCGACCACCCAACCAGGCCGAAACAAGAACCCAGACACCGACACCGACACCGACACCGACACCGACACCGACACCGACAAGATCATCGCGGTCGCAACCGCCGACGTCACGGTCACCACGAGCACAAGCACGAGCACGAGGGCGAGGCCGACGGCGACGGCGACGACGGCGACGGCGACGACGACGACGACGACGACGGCGACGACGACGACGACGACGACGACGACGACAGCAGCAGCGAGCAGGACCGCCAGCGCCAGCATCATCACCACAACGACAACCGTGAACGACACCGCCGCAAACCCCACCGCCACCCCCGCCACCTCCGGCACTGGCCATGGCCCTGGCAGCGACAGCGACAGCGACAGCGACAGCGACAGCGACAAGAGCGCTACCACCTCAGGTACAGCCTCGCTAGCCGTCAGCCATCGCCCAACATCCCCGATCCGGCCCCTGCTGCACGCAACCTCAACCCAGCTGACCTCTGCCTCCACGATCGGCGTCGGCATACTTCTGGGAGCCGTGCTCCTCCTGCTCACCGCCACCCTGCGCAGCCCAACACGCCGCAGACGCAGCAAGCGCCGGGTCAGAACACCCAGGCACGGCCCTGTACGAGGCCAGCACCGTAAAGAACGACGTCGCCTCCGAAATCCAGCTCCTCGACACCACCCTCCTCCGAGCTGACTGGCGAACCCCTGCGACATCCATCGCAACAACCTGCTCGGTCCATGGCCCTTCCCCACCCCTGCAACCCCGCCCCACGGCCAGGGGGCTGATGAGAACGGCCAAGCCACCGGCTGCTAGCGCCTCGTACCTTCGCGTTAGGTGCTCAAAGCAGACCGACCAACGTGGATCCGATAGTCGTACCACCCGACCAACGTGAGCCTAGTAGCCGTTCTCGCGCATCGACCGCGGGTCGTCGACCTACGCGGTAGGGGAACCTATCCGCCCCCTCGTCCTTGCCCTCTTCCTCGATCAAGCCCGAGGATGCGCCTGCCGATACGCCGCCCGCAACCGTTCGATCGATACATGCGTGTAGATCTGGGTGGTGTTCAAGGACGCGTGCCCAAGCAGCTCCTGCACGCTGCGAAGATCGGCACCGCCTTCAAGAAGGTGCGTCGCCGCACTGTGCCGCAACCCATGCGGCCCCAGATCGGGCGCGCCCTCCACCTGTGCCAGCCGCGCGTGCACCACTCGCCGTACGGTGCCCGCGTCGATACGTCCACCCCGTACCCCAAGGAAGAGGGCCGGCCCGGTTCCAGCCTTCATCCACAGCGGCCGCCCGTGGATGCACCACCGATCCAATGCGCGCAGAGCAGGCAGCCCGAACGGCACCGTACGCTCCTTGCGCCCCTTGCCCATCACCCTGACGACGTTCCGCTCGCGGTCGACATCGTCGACATCGAGCGCGCACAGTTCACTCACCCGCACGCCCGTGGCGTACAACAGCTCAAGAAGCGCCTGATCCCGCAGTTCCTTAGGGCCTTCGCTGGAGGCAGCGTCGAGAGCGGCCTCCGCCTGCCGCTGATCCAGTACGGCGGGCAGCGGCCTGGGCGCCTTGGCGCTTCCCAGCAGCAACCCGGGATCCGTCGACAACCAGCCGCGGCGATGACAGTACGCGGTGAAGGTGCGCGCGCAAGCCGTCTTGCGCGCCAGCGTGGCTCGCGCCTTTCCCGCCGCATGCTGCCCGGCCAGCCACTCCCTCAGCGCCCCGATATCGAGTCCTTCCAGCACCCCGTGCATGTGATCGAGAAGGGAGTTGACGTCGGTCAAGTACGCCCGGACCGTGTGCGGCGAAAGATCGCGTTCGAGCCGTAGATACCGCCCGAACTCGGTCACCACTTCTTCCCTATCCACGCTCACATTGTCCACGCCCACGTCGCCCTCCGATCACGATCCGACCGCGTCCGTCCCCTCAAACGTCCACCACATGGCACACCCACCGCCACTCAAGACCCTCACGCACTCCTCCGACCACCCGCAACTACCCGCTGCGCTTCCCACCTCCATCCCAAACCCATTCACGTCCGGCACGCCCTCCCACCTCCAACCCGCGCCCACCCATACCCGCCACGCTTCCTCACCTTCGCCGCACGCACCCACCCACCCATACACCGCACGCCCCCTGCCTCCAGCCGAGCCCACCCACACCCGCCACGCTCCGTCACCTTCGCCGCCTGCAACCGCCCATACGCTGCATGCCCCCACCTCCAGACGCGCGCCCACTTAACCCGCCATGCCCTCCCACCTCCAGCCGCGCCCACCCACACCCATCACGGCTTCATCACCTTCGCTTCACACACCCGCCCATACACTGCACGCAACCACCTCCGGCCGCGCCCCCTCATACCCACCACGCCCCCACCCTTCGGCCCATGCACCCGCAGATATGTGGCACGTCCTCTCACCTTCGGGGCACGCAGCGAGTGATCGACGACCGGCTCCTGCGCCGAAGCCGGGCCGTCGAATCAGGCCAGCGACTTCCTATGCCGCCGAGACCCAGGCAGCGATGTCACCGATGACCAATGGATCGACATGCTGCGGGGATTCGTAGTCGGCCGGGGTGGACGGTCCGTCGCCTGGAAAGAACAGGTGGTCGTCGGCGTCGTAAACCCGAATCGTGACGTCCGGTCGATGCCCGAGGCCTGCCTTCCATCCCGAGAGATCATCCGCGACGGTCACCTGATAGTCGCGCCCTCCCTGAAGGATGAACATCGGCTTGTCCAGCGCCACCGCAGTCACCACGGGGTCGTAGTCGCGCAGATCCAGCCAGTACGTGGCCGATAGCCCGAACGGCAATGCCTCGGAAGGCGTCGAGGGCGACAGGTCAGGGCTGTCGACCGTCGCGGCCAGCCGCACCATGGCCTCCACCATTGCCTCCGCGGCCGGGCCCGGGCTCAGTGAGGCGAGATGGCGAGTGACACGCACCGCGGCGTGGTGCATCGGCTGCGTGTCGCCCGCCAGGATCACCAGGCCCCTGATGGAGGCGTCAGCGGCCGCCACTCGCGGAGCGACCTTGCCGCCCATGCTGTGGCCGACGACGAAGATCCGCTCCGGATCCACTCCGTCCTGGCTCTGGAGAAGACGTACGGCCGCGACCGCGTGCGGCACGTACTCGTCCGTCATCGTGAAGTCCGGCGCGTCAGCCGCCTGGACATGTGCGTATGTCACCTTGTCGAACCGCAGCGCGGCCACGCCGCGACTTGCCAGGCCCCACGCGAGGTCCTTGAGCGGTTTGTTCGGCCCGCTGGTCTCATCGCGATCGAACGGTCCTCCCCCACTGAGCAACACCACGCCCGGTGCTTGTCCTGTACCCGACGTCTGCCCCGGGCCCGATGCCCGTCCCCCGTCTGGCGTATGTCCTGTGCCTGGTGTTTGTTCCGCGCTTGGAGTGTGTCCCGTACCCGGTATCCGTCCCGCGCCCGGTGTTTGTTCCGCGCCCGGAGTCCGTGCCGGGCCCGATCCCCGTCCTGCGCTCGGCGTTTGTCCCGCGCCTGGAGTCTGTGCCGCGCTGTGCGGCAGGGTGAGCGTTCCCGGTACGGCGAGAGGTCCGGAACCGATCATGACGTCGCGCTCGGTAAAGCGTTGGGGCACGGCGTAAGCCGGCGGTGCCCACACGCTGGTGGTGCCTGGGGCGAGACGAAGCCCATGCAGTCGCCCAGCGTCGTCGACCGCCATGACCAGCGCGAGCACGCCGTCCCCGCAGACGATGGGAACGCTCACCTGCATCAGCCCAGCTCCGGCCGGTTGGCCGACCGGCTCCCCGAGTGCGGACACCGAACCGCGCTTCCCGACCTCCGCTTCCCAGGCAACCTGTAACGCCTGCTCCGATACGACAGCACGCAGCGGCGGTTCAAACAGCTCGACGACTTCCGCGAAGCGCCCATCCCGGGCAAGCTGCGCGACCCGTACGGCTACCGCACACGCATCCCCCATGACCACTCACCACCTTTCTCATATTTGCGAAAGGTAACACATATGAAATCATTAGGCGATGGACTCACTGGACCTCCTGGCGCACCCGGTACGGCTCCGCGTCGTGCACGCCATGCGGGGAGGGCGCACGCTGACAACGGCCGAGTTGTGCACACGAATCCCCGATGTCTCCAAGGCCACGCTCTACCGCCACATCGACGTGCTGGTGTCAGCGGGAGTTCTCGAGGTGGCGGACGAACGGCGGGTGCGAGGAGCGGTGGAGCGCCATTACCGCCTCCGCCAGGACCTCGCGGTGATCGACGAGGCCGCCCTCAGAACGCTGTCCGTTGACGATCACCGTCGCGGATTCGCCACAGCCATGGCGATCTTGCTCGCCGAGTTCAACACCTATCTCAGCCGGGAGGGCGCGGATCCGGTCGAGGACTTGGTCGGATACCGGCAACATGCCATCTGGCTCAACACCGACGAACTCCATGACCTGATCAGTGAGCTGCGCCGCGCCATCGTTCCCCATCTGGCGAACCCGTCCGCCCCTGACCGCACGCAGTACCTCCTGAGCCCGATCATGTTCCCTGTCGAACCATCAGCCTCCGCCCAGACAGACCCTGAGCACGATTGAACCCCCGCAACAAGCTGGTTGACGGGAAAGGAGGAGGGCACGAGCGTGAGCCCGCCGATCTGCATAAAGTGCGCGCTCATGGAGGGCCGACAAAGTAGGAGCCACCGATGGGCGTTCTGCCTCACCCGTGCGCAGTCAGAAGCCACACTGTTCTTGCGGCCATCGTTCTGCTCTCCGGTCTCGTCAGGGCCCTCCAAGGATCAAACGGTGGCCGTCACCATTTCACGGTGGCCCCGCCTGTGACCAGGTCAAACTCGTTCACCACTCCCATGCCCGTGGACGTAGCCCACCACGGGATGCCGTTGTAATGGGGCCGGGGTCGTATCGAGCCGACCTCACGCCTTCACCTGGTCGATCGGCCTTGCCTTGGCAGGTCCGCATCGTTCGGATCCTGTGCGGTGCCGTAGTCGGGATGTGGCGGGGTGCCGTCCGGCGGTCGCGGAGCGCCGTAGCCCGGGTGCTGTGGGGCACCGTCTGACCGCTTGCATGCCATCGTCCAGGTCTTCAGCCTCCTGCTGGCAGACCGCTTTGGCCCCATCCGGTACGTGGTGGCGGTGCGTAGGTGATCGAGGTCGTGGGTTGGGGCAGCCCTGCACTGGTCACAGGAAGTCCTCCGGGAACGGCGGGACTTCCGCTGGGTCGGGCTCCGGCGTGGATGGGGGTTCGAGGGTGGCGGAGTCGAGGGCTTTGCGGTAGGCGGTTTGTTGTTTGCGCAGGCGCCAGCCTTTGGTGCTTCGTTCGACGTAGCCTGCGGCAGCCAGGCCGCCCAAGGCGCTCAACGCCGTGTCCAGGCCGACACCGGCGGCTACCGCGATCGATGCCGGTCCTGCGCCGCCTCGGGTGGGTACCGCGTCCAGGACTCTTTTCGTCGACTCGTTGAGTCTGTCTCTGGGGACGGCGGGGGCTCTCATCTGTGGGGTCAGGTCGTCGCCCAGTACGCCCACGAGCTCGATCATGTCCTCCGGGGAGGTGACGCATACCGCTTTGCGTTCGCGGAGGAGTCTGTGGCAGCCGGCGGACATGCTCGACGTGATCGGGCCCGGCACCGCCCCGAGGTGTCTGGTGAGAGTCAGGGCATGGGAGGCCGTGTTGAGGGCGCCGCTGCGGAGGGCCGCTTCGACGACCACCGTACCTCGCGACAATGCGGCGATCAGGCGGTTCCTGATGAGGAAGCGGGCTCGGGTCGGATGGACGCCGGGCGGGCACTCACTGATCAAGACCCCCTGCTGTCCGATGGCCGCGAACAGGGCCTCGTGGCTGCTCGGGTAGCAGATGTCCACGCCGCAGGCCAGGACCACGACCGTCGGGGCACCCGCGGCGAGCGCGCCCTTGTGCGCGGCCCCGTCCACGCCGAACGCTCCGCCTGACACGACGGTCCATCCCGACTCGCTCAGACCGACGCCGAACTCCGCCGCGACGTGGGAACCGTACGACGTGGCGGCTCTGGCCCCCACTACGGCCACCGATTTGAGGCAGGAGAAGCGGAGGTCCGCGGTGCCGTGAGCCCAGAGCGCCAGGGGGCGGCCCGCTCCGAGCTGGTCCAACTGCGTCGGCCACTCCGAGTCGCCTGGGATGATCAGCCTGGCTCCGGACCTCTTCCCTGCCTCGACATCCGCTGCGGGGTTGGAGGCCGCAAGGCGGGCGTACCAGGTGTTCAGGCGTGCTGCGAGGTCGGGCGGGCGTTCTTGCTCGGCTTCTCGGGCGGTGAACTCCGGTGGCAGGGCCCGAGAACGGATCGCCCTTACTGCCTGCTGAGCGCCGTACTGGTCCACGAGACGGCCCATGACGGGATCGCCTACGTCGGCGGCTCGCATGAGAGCGGCTCTGGCTTCGGCCTCTGCCTGGGCGGTTGAGGCCGCGACGAAGGCGGTGGTGGGTGTGCAGTTTGCCTTGGTGGCGTTTGGGGCTTCAGTTGCTGCGGTGACGGTGACGGCGCTTTGAGGGGGTCCGGCAATCTCGGACGTTCCGGATGATTCATGGGCTCCTGGCGAGGTCTCGCAGGGTTCCCGAGACTCGTCGATCTTGACCCTTCCAGATACTTCAGCGGTCTCGGAGGGCTCGCTTGGGCGGCCCGGGATTACGGCAGGAGAGGTTGCAGGTCCGTGCGGAACCTCGAACCTCTCAGAGGGTCTGAGGGCCGGAGAGGAATCAGGGGTCCTTGGAGGAGGAGGAGTGAAGGTCGTTGATGCGGTCCTGGTTTCTATCTCCCCGGGTGACTGCGAGGGCCCGCTGTCAGCTGCCCAACTGTCGGCGGCCCAGCTGTCGGTGGTCCGACTGTCTGCGATCCGACTGTCTGCGGTCCGGGTGTGGTCCTGGACTTGCGCGTGGTTTTCTGGCGCACGGCTCCTGACCGCTGTCTCGATGCTGATCTCCATCACAGGCTCGGCCTCCACGTCAGTCCTGGTTTTCCTACGGGGTCTGGTCTCCTTCCGGGTCTCGTGCGGCAAAGAACCTCTGTCCGGACGGGGTCGCGCTCGGTGGGTGCGATTGATTCGGTGATGGCCGCGCCTGCGGGTGGAGGAGTCGCAGGAGCGAGGCGTATGGCGGGCATGAGGCGCTTAAGGGGCTCACCGGCTCTGCTCGGCCTATCGGCTCTGATCGGCGTATCGGGTTCGACCGCCCGACCGGGTCCAATCGCCGTATCGGATAGGAATGGCCTACCGGGCCCGGCCGGCGTACCGGGGCCGGCCGGCGTACCGGGGCCGGCCGGCGTACCGGGGCCGGCCGGCGTACCGGGGCCGGCCGGCGTACCGGGGCCGGCCGGCGTACCGGGGCCGAGTGGCGTACCGGGGCCGAGTGGCGTACCGGGGCCGAGTGGCGTCCCGAACGTAGCCGGTATGACGCATGCAACGGGCCTACCGGGCGCGGGGGGCGTCGTCGGGCTGGTGCGTGCCAGGGGTGAGAGGGGCGTGTTCGGGGTGGCGGCTTGGGATGGCGCTGGGCATGCGGTGATCATGGCGAGGCTCCGGGTGGCGGTTCGGGGATGGTACGAGGCGTGCGGTGGTCATGGGTTGGGGCTCCGGCCCGCGCTACGCAAAGTGCAGCCGGCGCCCGGCCAGCCACCGCACAACGTGCAGTCAGGCTCCGGCCGGCCGTTCGGTGCGCGAGGTGCAGTCGAGGCTCCGATCGGTCACTGTGCGAGGTGCAGTCAGGTTCCGGGTGGCTGTGCAGCGGGCGGTTCGGCCTGTTTGGAGGTGTCGGGCGCGGTGGAGTGTGCGTATGGCTATGGCGGTCGTGTTTGGTCCCACCGGGACGGCGCGAAGTGGCCCCGCCCCGGTTCAGGCATTGGTCGCGTCGGTCAGGGCCGGCTCCGGCCTGGAGCTGGTCCCTCTTGTCGATGCTGCTTGCAGCGGTGCTATCTCCGTCCTTCACGTGATCTGCGAGGTGGAGCTGACTCAGACCGTGGAGTAGGGGCGGGTGCGATCGTCATTGCCAGTGCGTGAGGGGGGCCGCGTCCGATGGCGACGCCTTCGGTCCTGCTCGTGCGAGGTGGCGAGCTCCTCGACACTGCTGGTGCGAGGCGGCGGCATCCTCGACACTGCTGGTGCGAGGCGGCGGCATCCTCGGCTCTGCTAGTGCGAGGGCGCGCCGTCCTCGACGTTGCTGGAGCGAGGTGGCGCCGTCCTCGACACTGCTGGTGTGGGAGGTCATGACTCCACTCCGAGCCAGAAGCTGAGGGCGGCGTTGGTTTCGTCTTGGCCGGGGACGTCCTTGTCGGCCAGGTCGGCGAGGGTCCAGGCGACTCGGACGACACGGTCGAGGCCGCGGGCGGTGAGGGTGCCCGAGTCGAGGCAGGACGTCATGGGGTGCATGGCTTCGGCGGACGGGCGGTAGTCGGCGTGGAGGACGGAGGACGGGATTTCGGCGTTCGAGCGCCACGGGGTGCCGGCCAGGCGCTTTGCGGCCCGTTCACGAGCCACCAGGACGCGTTCGGCCACCGTTTCACTCGTCTCGACGAACTGGCGATCTGCCAGCAGCTCGCGTCTGGACGAGCGCGCGACCGTGACCTTCATGTCGATGCGATCGAGCAGCGGGCCGGAGAGCCTGCCGAGGTAGCGGCGGCGCGTCATGGGCGTGCATCTGCAGGTGCCTCCCTGGTCTTCCGCCTGGGCGCAGGGGCAGGGGTTCGCGGCCAGGATGAGCATGAATCTGGCGGGGAACGTGACCGACCCGGCGGATCTGGAGACGGTCACACGGCCGGATTCGAGGGGCTGTCTCAGCGCGTCGAGGACATGGCGCGGGAACTCGGGCGCCTCGTCCATGAACAACACTCCGCGATGGGCCAGGGAGACGGCTCCTGGGCGGACGATCGTGCTGCCGCCGCCGATGATCGCGGCCGAGGTCGCCGTGTGGTGCGGGCTGACGAACGGCGGCCGGCTCATCATGGGGGCGCTGGACGGCAGCGCTCCGGCTACCGAATGAATGGCCGTGACCTCCAGGGCATGGTCGAGCTCCAGGTCCGGCAGGAGGGTGGGGAGGCGCTCGGCGAGCATGGTCTTGCCGGTGCCGGGCGGGCCGAGCATCCAGAGGTTGTGGCCGCCCGCCGCGCACACTTCGAGGGCTCGGCGGGCGACCGGCTGGCCCACCACGTCCGCCAGATCGAGGTTGTCGGACGTGGTGGAGGGCGTGGGCGGCTGCGGGCACTCATCGGTCTCGGGTTTGGGCGGGTCGTCTCCCTTCCGCAGCCACTCCACGAGCTGGCGCAGGTGTGAGACGGGCACCACCTTCACATCAGGCACCAGGACGGCCTCCGCGGAGTTCGCCGCCGGGACCACGACCGTGACGTCTCCGTGCTTGGCCGCGCCCAGGACCGAGGGCAGCACGCCGCGTACGGCCCTGATCCGGCCGTCGAGCCCCAGCTCTCCGAGGAAGAACGGCTCCGCGATCCGTTCCGCGGGAATCACCCCGGCCGCGCCCAGTATCGCCATCGCGATGGCCAGGTCGAACTGTGATCCGCGTTTGGGGAGACTGGCCGGGAAGAGGCTGACGATGATGCGGGCGTCCGGCCAGGGATAATTGCTGTTGACCATCGCCGACCTGACCCTGTCGCGGGCTTCGCTGAGCGCCGTGTCGGGGAGGCCGATGAGGTGGATGCCGGCCAGGCCGTTGCCCACGTCGGCCTCGACCTCCACCGTACGGCCCGTGACGCCAACCAGGGCCACACTGCGCGTGCGGGCCACGGCCACCTAGATCGCCCCCCGTACGTGACGCAGCGCGAAGTCACCCGCGAAACGTTCGAGGGCGATCACGTCTACCCTGACTGCTTTGTACGTTTCAGTGCGGGTGGCCAGCCATTTGGCCGCGAGCACGCGGAGCCTGGCGAGTTTGGCGGGGCTGACCGATTCCAGAGCGGTGCCGTGTGATCTGCTCGATCGGGTTTTGACCTCCACCACGACGAGGTTGGAGCCGTCTTCCGCGATGATGTCGATCTCGCCGTGGCGGCAGCGCCAATTGCGTTCGATCACCTTCATGCCCTCGGCCTCCAGGTAGGTCACCGCTACCTCTTCGCCGCGTTTGCCCAGCTCTTGTTTGCTCTCGGGTGTCATGTGCCAGCTCCGTCCGGTGGGTGGTGCGGGGTGGGTCTGGGCACTGACCTTCGTGGATGCGGGGTGGTGAGGGTGGGGCCGAACGGGGTTCTGTGGATGAGGGCGGTGGGAGGAGGAGAGCCTGTGGATAACGTGGGTGTGGGTCGGGCCGAGTGGCCGCTTCTCAGGCCGCTTCTCAGGCCGCTTCTCAGGCCGCTTCTCAGGCCGCTTCTCAGGCCGCTTCTCAGGGGAGGATATTGAGTTCGCAGGTGGCGGCGGGTCACCTCCCAGTCACGTCGCATGGTCCTCCGAGGGCTGGCGTCTCGTTGAGGATGAAGGGCTGCGATGAGGGTGAGCGGCCTCAGGAGGGCACGGAGCGGGCGCCCTTGCCACGCGGGCGGACACCCCTGCCACTTGGGCAGACGTCGGAGGTCGGACGGCACCTGTCGGGTCGACGCCGGGGCGAGGGCTGCGGTTGTCGCTGAGGATGTCCCGCGTCCCATGCTGCGAGCCGGATGGGGGGCGTTGTCGGCGCATGGCCCGGCCGGTGGGAAGCGTAAGCGGGTCAGGAAAGCGCAGGCTCCTCCCCGCCGGAGGGGCGAGGGGCCCGAGGGAAGCACAGGTTCCGCCCGCGAAAAGGTCAAGCCGCCCAGAAAGCACCGGGTCCGCGCCGCAGGAAGAACGAGCAGCCCAAGAGGGTGGGTGCAGGGCCCTCTGCAGGACGAGCGAGCGCGCCCAGGAGGGGGCAGGACCTCTCCCCACAGGACGAGCGAAAGGCCCCAGGAGGGTGAAGGGGTTGCGTCAATGGGAGTTGTGTACGGTTTTGACCCGGTCACAGGCGGGTTGCGTCCACGGGAGTGGTCTACGAGTTTGACCTGGTCACAAGCATGGCGCTGTGAAATGGCGACGGCCATCGCGTGAGGGTCCGCTCCTAGGGAAGGGCGAGCGGGCCCGGGGTAGGTCCAGCGCAGTTCCGTGGCAAGGGGAAGCACCCCAGGAAGGATGCGGGGTTTGCCCTGGAAGGGGTGAGCGGCCAGGAAGGTGCAAGGCCCGCTCCATGGGAAGAGGCGATCTCCGTGAAGATGAGCGCGGCGCTGGTGCGGCACCGCGCGGCGCTGGTGCAGTGCGGCGCGGTGTGGCGCTGGGTGCGGCGCGGTGTGGCGCAGGCGCGGCGCAGGCGCGGCGCGGTGTGGCGCAGGCGCGGCGCGGGTGCGGGTGGCGGTGGTCGTGCCTGTGGGCCGTCCGGCCCGACCGCCTGGAGCCGTGAGGGCAGATCAGCCCTCTGAGATGCGGGTACGGAGAAGGCCCAGGCTTCTGAGATGCGCGTACGGGCGGGGCCGTGAGGGTGGAAGGCCTCGTCAACAGGTGTAGCCGCGCGTGGTGGCGCCGTGAGAACGAACGGCGTCATCAACGGTGGTAGCCACACGCGCGGCGAGGCCGTAGGAGTGAACGGCCTCGGGGAAGGTGTGGCCGTGCGTGTGCCAGGGCCGGCCGTGAGTCGGTGGCGGCTCAGGCCCTCGGCCCTCCCCGGCTCAGGCCCCCGGCCCCCAACTCAGGCCCTCAGCCCTCCATTCGCCCCCTACCCCGAGAACCCCTCCTTGGGCATCTCCAGGTCGGCCTTCGCGAGTTCCTCCACGTTCACGTCCTTGAACGTCACGACCCGCACGTTCTTGACGAACCGCGCCGGCCGGTACATGTCCCACACCCAGGCGTCCTGCATCTTCACGTCGAAGAAGACGTCGCCGTTCTCCGCGGTACGGACGTCGAGATCCACCGAGTTGGTCAGATAGAAGCGCCGTTCAGTCTCCACCACGTACGTGAACAAACCGACGACATCACGGTATTCGCGGTAAAGCTGCAGCTCCATCTCGGTCTCGTACTTTTCGAGATCCTCTGCGCTCATCGCGGTCCTCCTGTCGTACCGGTCCCCCGGTTCGCCTGGTCAGGCAACCCCGGCCCCCATTTCATTTTCACCCATCCCCCTCGCCACCGTGACGAAGGAGAAGCGGTGGTCAGGACACGGACCATGCGTTTCCAGCGCCAGCCGGTGTCCTGGAGTGACATACCCCTTGTGTTCGGCGAAGCCGTACAGCGGGTAGCGCTCGTCGAGCGTGACCATGAGGCGATCCCTGGTCACCTTGGCCACGATCGACGCCGCCGCCACGCATGCGGCCACCTGGTCCCCCTTCCACACGGCCAGAGACGGCGCCGGTAGCCCCGGGACCGGGAAGCCGTCCGTGAGGATGTACTCCGGGTCACAGGGCAACTGTGCGACAGCTCGCCGCATTCCTGAAACGTTGCACTTGTGAAGACCTTTGGCGTCGATCTCCCCCGACGGGATGATCACTATGCCTACATGAGAGACGCGGATGATCTGCTCGTAGAGACGTTCGCGCACCTGGGGGGTGAGAAGTTTGGAGTCTGCCAGGCCGTCGACCTGCTTGCGCAGGATGACGGCCGCGACCACGAGCGGCCCGGCGCACGCGCCGCGGCCGGCCTCGTCCACGCCCGCGATCGGGCTGAGGCCGCGGCGAGCGAGCGCCCGCTCATAGGCGTAGAGTCCGGAATCTCGCCGGACGACGCTCGGTCGAGGGCGGAACGCAACTGTCATGACACAGGCAGCGTACGCCCCATTCGCCGCAATCCGCGACCGGAAGTGGCCCCTACTTGACCTTGTCGAAGATGTCGGGACGGGAGAAAAGATAGCCTCGCGACAGCGGCCAGTAGCGGACCACGGCCGTGCCGATCACCGCGTCCACCGAGATGAAACCGCCTCCGGGCTCCTCCATGTGGGACCGGGAGTCGGCCGAGGCGCTGCGGTGGTCGCCCATCAGCCAGAGCTTTCCCGCGGGCACGGTGACGTCGAACTTATCGCCGGAAGCGAAATCGCCGGGATAGAGGTAGGAGGACTCGTCGAGGGCCGTACCGTTGACCGTGATGCGCTTCTGCTTGTCGCAGCACACCACCTTGTCGCCGCCGACTCCGATGACCCGCTTGATCGTGTCCTCGCCGTTCCATCCCTTGAAGACGATGATGTCACCGCGTTCGGGCGCGCCCGCGAGCTTGTTGACGAAGACGCGATCGTTGATCAGCAGCGTGTTCTCCATCGACTCCGACGGAATGTAGAACGAGCCGACCACGAATGCCTGCAGCAGCAGCGCGATGCCCACGCCCATGACGAGCAGCAGAACGGTCTCGCGGAAACTGCCCTTCTTCTTCTCTTTGCCCACGCCCTCCGCCTTCTTGGTGACGGCCATCAGCGCCTCTTCCGCAGGCGCCGACGGACCAGCACCAAGGGTACGGCCAGCCCGAACCCCGCGACCAGCGGCACCTGTGTGCCGAGGGCGTTGAGAGCGGGCTGGGCGAAGGTGTCAGGGATGTCTATCGAGGAGAACCGGTCGAACGGCCAGACGATCACGAACGCCCTGCCGATGACCTGACCCACGGGAATGGAGCCCCCGCCGGGGTCGCCGGTGTGCGAGCGGGAGTCGAGCGAGACCGAACGGTGGTCACCCATCACCCACAGCCGGTTCTGCGGCACGGTGATGTCGAAGAACCTGTCGGACGGCACGTCACCCGGATAGAGATAGCTCTCTTCCTCGATGGGCGTGCCGTTGACCGTGATGCGCCCCTTGGAGTCGCAACACTTGACATGATCACCGCCGACGCCGATGACCCGCTTGATGTAGTCCTTCTCGCCGGGCACGATGCCGAACGCCGTGCCGACCCAGCGGAAGAACGCCGCGACGGGGTTGGACGGCTCCTCCAGCTGGAACTCACCGTCCCAGGAATCGACTCCCGAAAACACCACCACGTCGCCGCGCTCGATGTCACGAGTGTGGTAGACGAGCTTGTTGACCAGGACCCTGTCATTTGTCAGCAGGGTGTTCTCCATCGATTCCGACGGGATATAGAAGGCCTGGACCACAAACGTCTTGATGATCAGGGCCAGCACCAAGGCGACTACCACGAGAACAGGAAGTTCTTTCCAGAACGACCCCTTCTTCTCATTCTTCTCGCCCTTGGCAGGCTGCTGAGTCTCTTCGGCGACCACGTCCACCTCGTCCTCGACAGGGCGGCGCACAGCGCCGTGCTCCTGGCTCTCGCTAGTCATCGCTGACGAGCCTAGATGATGACTTGGCTCGACAAGCCTCGACCGACGTTACACCCACGCACGAGTCGCTCCACATAAAGGAAACGGCCCTGTAAAGCCGAATGGCCCGCGCGATGCGCGGGCCATCGGTAAACGCCATGGTTACTTGGCGGCCGTCGTCTCACGCTTCTCGCGGATACGGGCGGCCTTACCGCGCAGGTCACGCATGTAGTAGAGCTTGGCGCGGCGGACGTCGCCACGGGTCACGAGCACGATCTTCTCGATGACCGGGCTGTGCACCGGGAAGGTGCGCTCGACACCGACGCCGTAGCTGACCTTGCGGACCGTGAAGGTCTCGCGGGCGCCGCTGCCCTGCCTGCGCAGCACGAAGCCCTTGAACACCTGGACGCGGGACCGGTTGCCTTCGACGACGCGTACGTGAACCTCGAGGGTGTCACCGGGGCGGAAAGCCGGCACGTCGCCGCGCAGGGTCGCCTTCTCGAGCTCCTGGATCTTCGTGTGCATGAGAGTCTATTCCTCAAAGTTTGGCGGGCACGCGGAGGTCCACCCGGCCACACCCGAGTCGGGCACGGCGACGGAAGCGGACACGCTTGCTGTCTCCTGGGGCCCGGGCTCGCTCATTCCCGGGCACGCAACACCGACCGCAGGATGGTCGGCAGCGATTCAGTTTGCCACATCTTTCCGGCGGACGCGAAACGACAGCTCGTCGAGGAGCTTCCTGTCGTGCTTGTCCAGCTTCTCGGGGTCGAGTTCCGCCGCGAGTTCGGGCCGGTTTCGTACGGTACGCCGGATCGCTTCGTCCCGTCGCCAGCGGGCGACATTTCCGTGATGTCCGGACAGCAGGACGGCCGGAACCGCGTGGCCCCGCCACACCGGCGGCTTGGTGTAGACCGGGCCTTCGACCAGGTTCTCCATGGAGCCGGGCGCGAAGGAGTCGTCCACGACCGACTGGGCGTTGCCGAGCACGCCGGGCAGCAGCCTGCCGATGGCCTCCACCATGACCAGCACCGCCACCTCGCCGCCGGCCAGCACGTAGTCACCGATGCTGACCTCGTCCACGCGCAGCCGCCCGGAGTACTCCTCCATGACGCGCGAGTCGATGCCCTCGTAGCGACCGCACGCGAACAGCAACCACGGCTCCTGGGCCAGCTCCTGCGCCAGTTCCTGGGTGAACGGGCGCCCGCTCGGCGTCGGCACGATCAACCGCGGCAGGGCCGCTGCTTGCGGTGCGGCCGTCGCCGACTCGACCGTCTGCGGCGTGGCGCGACCCTCATCCTCCGCACTCGCGCCGATGGCCGCGTCGATGGCCTCGCCCCACACCTCCGGCTTCATGACCATGCCCGGCCCCCCGCCGTACGGCGTGTCGTCCACGGTCCTGTGCACGTCATGAGCCCAGTCACGCAACTGGTGCACGCGTACGTCCAGCGTGCCCCGCTCCCGCGCCTTGCCGATCAGCGAGACGTCGAGCGGCGCGAAGTACTCGGGAAAGATCGAGATGATGTCGAGCCGCATCACAGCAGCCCTTCAGGCGGATCCACGACCAGCCTGCCCGCCTCCACGTCGACCTCGGGCACCAGCGCCAGGACGAAGGGGATGAGGGCGTCCTCCTGGCCCTTGCGGCGTACCACGAGCAGATCCTGGCCGTGGTGCAGGACGTCCTCCACCTGCCCGACCGGCTCGCCTGCGACGGTCACCACCTCAAGCCCGATGAGCTGGTGGTCGTGAAACTCGTCGGGGTCGTCGGACGGCGTCACCTCGGCCGAGTCGATGACCAGCATGGTGCCGCGCAGCGCCTCGGCGGCGTCGCGGTCGGTGACCCCTTCCAGGGACAGCAGCAGCATGCCCTTGTGCCAGCGGCGGGCGGCGACGACGAGCGGCCCCCGCTCCGGCGGATCGGTCCGGATCGCCGTACCGGCGGCGAAGCGCAGCTCCGGTTCGTCGGTGCGCACCTCCACGGTCACGTCACCGCGGACCCCGTGCGGGCGGCCTATCCGGCCGACGACCAGCTGCACCTGAACCTGCTTTCTGTATCAACGCGGAGCGCCCCCATCGGAACGAGACCGATGAGGGCGCGAAAACCTGACGCTAACGGACTGCTTCGTGCAGATCGAGCAGATCGACCCGTACGTACTTCCCGTCGGCCAGGGCGTTCACGACCGTGCGCAGCGCCTTGGCGGTGCGCCCGCCGCGTCCGATGACCTTGCCCAGGTCCTCGGGGTGCACCCGGACCTCCAGGACGCGCCCGCTGCGAATGCGGCGTGCGCGGACCCGGACATCGTCAGGATGTTCGACGATGCCCTTCACGAGGTGCTCGAGAGCCTCCTCGAGCACGTCAGGCCTCGCCCTCGGCCGGGGTCTCGGCGGGGGCCTCAGCCTCGTCCTTCTTCTTGGCCTTCTTCGCCGTGGTGGCGGCCGTGCCGGTGTCGCCACCGGACAGCGCCTCCTTGGCCGCGGCCTCGTAGAGGGCGTGACGGTCGGGCGCGGGCTCGGCGACCTTGAGCGGCGCAGGGGCGGGCTCGCCCTTGAACTTCTGCCAGTCACCGGTGAGCTTCAGCAGCTTGAGCACCGGCTCGGTCGGCTGCGCGCCGACACTCAGCCAGTAAGCGGCACGCTCGGCGTCGATCTCGATGCGCGAAGGGTCGTTCTTCGGGTGGTACAGGCCGATCTCTTCGATCGCACGGCCGTCACGCTTGGTGCGGCTGTCGGCGACGACGATGCGGTACTGAGCGTTGCGGATCATGCCGAGCCGCTTGAGCTTGATCTTGACTGCCACGGGTGTGGTCTCTCCTGCATTCGAGCGTGGGTGAACGGCACCTCGCCGAGTGGGGCACGACGGGATGACGCTCCAGGGACAGGCGTGACCTGCGGGAGGTGAGAGGGCACCCGCCTGGTCACGATGTTCCAACATGTCATTGTGCCAGATCGACGGCACTGCCCACGACTTGTCGGTGACAGTGCATCGCAAAAGTCCGACAATCCGAGCGCCCCAGGCAGAAGAGCCGCCCAGGGCGCCGCGGGTGGTTACTTCTGGCCGGGGAGGCGGAGTTTCGAGGGGTCGAAGCCCGGCGGCAGCTCCATCCCCGGCGGCAGCTTCCCACCGAGGTTGCCGAGCACCCCGCCCGGCTTGGGCTCCTCCTCGGCGGGACGCTCCGCGGGGGCCTTGCCGAGGGCGGCCTTGCGCGGGTCACCGCTGACGCGCCGCCCCTTCTTGGCCTTCTTCTGGGCCTTGCCGGCCTTGCCCCGGCCGCCCGGCATGCCGGGGATGCCCATGCCGCCCGCCATCCGCTTCATCATCTTCTGGGCTTCGAAGAAGCGGGTGATCAGGTTGCTCACCGCGCTGACGGTGACGCCGGAGCCGGCGGCGATGCGGGCGCGGCGCGAGCCGTTGATCATCTTGGGGTCTTGACGCTCGCCGGGGGTCATCGAGCGGATGATGGCCGCGATGCGGTCGAGGTCACGGTCGTCGATGGAGTTGATCTGGTCGCGCATCTGCCCCATGCCGGGCATCATGCCGAGCAGGTTTTTGATCGGCCCCATCTTCTGGACCATCATCATCTGCTCGAGGAAGTCCTCGAGCGTGAAGTTTTCGCCCGACGTGAGCTTGCCGGCCATCTTGGCGGCCTGCTCCTCGTCGAACGTCTTCTGGGCCTGCTCGATCAGGGTGAGGATGTCACCCATGTCGAGGATGCGCGAGGCCATCCGGTCGGGGTGGAAGGCGTCGAAGTCTTCGAGCTTCTCGCCCGTGGAGGCGAACATGATCGGCCGGCCGGTGATGTGGCGGACCGACAGGGCGGCGCCGCCGCGGGCGTCGCCGTCGAGCTTGGTCAGCACGACGCCGTCGAAGCCGACGCCCTCCATGAACGCCTGCGCCGTCGTGACGGCGTCCTGGCCGATCATGGCGTCGACCACGAACAGGACCTCGTCGGGCGAGACCGCGTCGCGGATGTCGGCGGCCTGCTTCATCATCTCCTGGTCGATGCCCAGGCGGCCGGCGGTGTCGATGATGACGACGTCGTGCTGCAGGCGGCGGGCCTCGTCGATGGAGCGGCGGGCCACCTCGATCGGGTCGCCGACGCCGCTGCCCGGCTCGGGCGCGTAGACGGCGACCTGGGCGCGCTCGCCCACGACCTGGAGTTGCTGGACGGCGTTGGGCCGCTGGAGGTCGGCGGCGACCAGCATGGGCGCGTGGCCCTGCTCGCGCAGCCACCGGGCGAGCTTGCCCGCGAGGGTTGTCTTGCCCGCGCCCTGGAGGCCCGCCAGCATGACGACGGTGGGCGGGGTCTTGGCGAAGCGGAGCCTGCGGGTCTCACCGCCGAGGATCCCGATCAGCTCGTCATTGACGATCTTGACGACCTGCTGCGCCGGATTCAGCGCCTGGGAGACCTCGGAACCGCGGGCGCGCTCCTTGACCTGGGCGACGAACGCCTTGACCACCGGCAACGCGACATCGGCCTCTAGCAGGGCGATGCGGATCTCGCGGGTGGTGGCGTCGATGTCGGCGTCGGACAGCCGCCCCTTGGATCGGAGGGAGGAGAAGACCGATGTCAGCCGGTCGGAAAGCGTCTCGAACACGTGGTTGGCCAGTCCTCGAAGCGAAAGTACGTCTAAGGCTCCAGCCTATCCGCTCCGCTAGCCGCTCCAGCCTGGCACGGCCATCCTGACGGTGAGAGCGTGCTCGACCAGGTTGATCAGAGCGCTCTTGACCGAGTCCTTGGAGCGGGCGTCGAGCCGCACCATCGGGATGTGCGGCGCCAGCGTCAGGGCGTCGCGCACCTCGGAGTCGCTGTGCGGGTAGGAGCCGTCCCACCCGTTCACCCCCACGATGAACGGGAGCTGCGCCTCTTCGAAATAGTCGATGGCCGGGAAGCTGTCGGCGAGCCGGCGCGTGTCGACGAGCACGACCGCGCCGATCGCGCCGCGGACGAGGTCGTCCCACATGAACCAGAACCGGTGCTGCCCGGGGGTGCCGAACAGGTAGAGGATCAGGTCACGATCCAGGGAGACGCGGCCGAAGTCCATGGCGACGGTCGTGGTCGACTTCAGCGGCGTCATGCCCAGATCGTCGATCCCGGCGGAGGCATCGGTCATGACGGCCTCCGTGGTCAACGGCATGATCTCCGACACCGCGCCGACGAACGTCGTCTTGCCCACTCCGAAACCGCCGGCGACCACGATCTTGGTCGAGGTCAAACCGGGGCTAGAGCCTGCGAAGTCCACTTAGCACCCTTTCCAGCAGGTTGACGTCCGGCCTACCCGCTTCCAGCTGCGGTTGATGCACCCGAACCAGACCCTCGGCCGCCATGTCGGCGATCAGCACCCGCACCACCCCGAGGGGGATCCGCAGCAGGGCCGACACCTCGGCCACGGATCTCACCTGGAGGCAGAGCTGGCTGATCGCTTTGTACTCGGGCGTGATGTGCGAGAACTCCCGGTGCTCGGCCGTCGCCGAGGACACCAGGGCCTCCATCGCCAGTTTGACCCGGGGCGCCGTCCGTCCGCCGGTCACGGCATAAGGCCGTACCGGGGAGGCCGGGTCGGAGCTCGACGGCGGTGGAGGCGGCGGCTCCCAGCCGCCGCTGTTCCATCCGCCGCTGTTCCACGTGGGATTCGACACCTACATCACCTGGTCTGGCTGGCGCGCAACTCCGCGCGCACAGCCGGAGTAAGCACCTGTCCGGCGCGGTCGACCATCAGCGTCATCTGGTACGCGACCAGACCCATGTCGCAGTCGGGAGCGGCCAGGACGGCCAAGCAGGAGCCGTCGCTGATCGACATGATCAGCATCAGCCCGCGCTGCATCTCCACGATCGTCTGATTGACCGCACCACCCTCGAACACCCGCGCCGCACCCTGCGTCAAAGACACCAATCCCGACGCGATGGCGGCCAGCTGATCGGCACGATCAGCCGGAAAACCCGCCGACGCCGCCAACGGCAGACCATCGGACGACACCACCACCGCGTGCGCTACCCCCGGCACCGTGCTGACGAAGTCCGTGATTAACCAATCGACGCCACGTGCTGACTGGCTCAGGTCGTTCATGCGCGCTCATCCCTGCTCTCAACGCTTCTCGGACCGGAGGGATACGTTCTTCCCTCGCTGATGTCGTCCCGTGCTGCCCTGAAGCCTTGCTGGAAGCTCGACAGACGACTACGTACCCGTTCTGGCGAGACCGAAGGCATGGGCGCCACACCCTTGGGCGCCGACACGGTGTCCGCCGAGCCGGGCACCAGGTTGGCCTTGGGCACCCGCTTGGGCAGTCCCGCCGCCGTGGCACCGTCACGTACGGGCTCCACGACCGCCTTCGCGGCGCTCCAGCCGGCGTCGGCGTTGGCCGAACCCCAGGTGGCCTCGCCTTCGGCGCTCTGCTCGAACCAGGCGGATTCGACAGAGGCGAAGATCGGCAGGTACTCGTCCCCCGAGGAGGCGGGCTTGACGACGGGTATGGGTCCGGTGGCCGCAGACTCGGCCTCGGGCAGGTCGAAGCGTGAGCGCCGCGGGCCGAGATCGGACGGTGCCGGTTCGGCCCAGCCCATGTCCTGGCGCTCGTCGGCGACCGGGCGCTGGGGCAGCGAGGCACCGTTCCCCCAGCTGCCCATCGGGCTGGAGGGGGTACGCGAGGGCACCCACACGTCCCTGCTCTCGTATCCGCCGCCGCCGTTGCCGCGCGGCTCGGACGGCCAGCCCATGTCCACGCTCGGCTGGGAGGGGAAGGACGGATGTCCGGGTCCCGGCCGGTAGTCGCCCCCGCCGCCCCACTGGGGCACGGGAGGAGGCGGCGGCGTGGGCTGCTGGCCGCCGAAGCCGAAGCCGAAGCTGTCGTCGCGCGAGTCCATCGACGGCATCGAAGGCATGGACGGCATCGAAGGCATGCCCTGGTTCCCGCCCGCCGGGTAGGCGGGGGACTGCGAGCCCAGGAGGGTTTCGGGGATCAGCACCATCGCGGTCAGGCCGCCGGAGCCGTGCGGGCGCAGCTGCACCCGGATGCCGTGGCGGTGGGCCAGGCGGGCGACCACGAACAGGCCCATGCGGCGCGACACCGAGACGTCCACGCTGGGCGCGTCGATGAGGCGTTCGTTGGCCTGGGTCAGTTCGTCGGCGGTCATGCCGATGCCGGAGTCGGTGATCGACAGCATCACGCCGCCGCCGTCGATCCGGCTGCCGGAGACGGTGACCCTGGTCTCGCGGGGCGAGAACGACAGCGCGTTCTCGACCAGCTCGGCGAGCAGGTGGATGACGTCGTTGACGGCCTGTCCGGCGACGGCCACGCCGTCGGGGACCTGGAGCACGACGCGTTCGTAGTTCTCGACCTCGGACAGCGAGGCGCGGGCCACGTCGACCAGCTTGACGGGCTTGCTCCAGCGGCGAGGGGGCTCCTGGCCGGCGAGGACCAGCAGGTTCTCGCTGTTACGCCGCATACGGGTGGCCAGGTGATCCAGCTTGAACAGGTTGCCCAGCCGGTTCTCGTCCTGCTCGCCCTGCTCCAGACCGTCGATCAGGGTGATCTGGCGTTCGACCAGCGTCTGACTGCGGCGGGAGAGGTTGACGAACATCGCGTTGACGTTGCTGCGCAGCCGGGCCTCCTCGCCCGCCAGCCGCACCGCCTCACGGTGCACCTCGTCGAACGCCCGCGCGACTTCACCGATCTCGTCGTTGGAGGCGACTCCGATGGGTTCGACGTCCGAGCTGTCGACGGCCGTCTCCGTCTCGCGCATCTGGCGGACGGTGTCGGGCAGCCGGCGGCCGGCGATGAACAGGGCTTCCCTGCGCAGCCTGCGCAGGGGGCCGCTGAGCGAGCGGGCCATGATCACGGTGACCAGCAGGACCAGGATGAGCAGGAGGACGATCGCGCCCGCCGCGATGATGGCACTCTGCTGCTCCGCGCCCTCCAGGGTGCGGCTGCGCAGCACGATGCTGTCGGCGGCCTGCTGCTCGACCTCGCGCATCCCGTCGACGGTCTCGGTGATGGCGTCGTACCAGGCCTTGCCGTCTCGGGTGAGCCCGATCTGACGGTCGGTCAGCAACAGGCCGGCGTTCTGGAGCACCAGGGCGCGCTGCGAGAGGATCTCCGCGCGGTCGACGGCCTTGCCGCTGACGGTGTCGTCGTACAGCTGGCGAAGTTTCAGCGAGACCTGCGACCTGAAGGTGCTGAGCTCACTGTTCTTCTGGGCACGCGCGGCGATGAAGTCGTCGAGCGCCGTCTTGCCGAAGGACCTGGTCGCCAGCGCGGCCACGAGCAGGGCGCGCTGGGTGGAGACGTACTGCTTGGCTCGGGACAGCGCGCCGAAGCCGGCCACGCTGGCGGACAGCTCCTCGTCGACCGCGCCTCGGTCGATCTTGTCGTTCAGCGACAACAGGTCCGAGATGGTCCGGTCGTAGAGGGTGATGACCGAGTTCACGTCGAGCTGGGAGTCCATGGCGGTCTCTCGCGACGTGGCCAGCTCGTCGAGCCGGTTCTTGATGATCAGGGCCTCGGCCGCATGGGGGCTGTCCTCGGTGCTCAAGGTATCGACGTCGCCTCGGACGTCGGTGACGAGCTTGTCGACCCGTTCGTACTGGGTCTTCACGTTCGAGGGGGTGCCGCCTCTGCGTCCCTGCGCGACGTACATCGCGCTCAGGTCGCGCTCGCTCTCCACTTCGTGGGCGAGGCCCGTCAGCTGGCTGGCCAGCACCGCGACCTCGTTGACCTGTGCGTACTCGTTGGCCGTGGCGATCGAGGTGGCAGCCCTCAGGCCGCCCAGCGTCAGTGCGGCGATGGTCGGGATGACGACCAGAACCACCAGCTTGGAGCGCACGCGCCAGTTACGCAGAGAGAAGCGGGCCCCCGCCTTCCGGCTGCCGCCTGCGGCCTTGCCCGGAGCCTGCGTCTGTGGTTTATGGGATGCCATTTGGGGGGCTCCATCAGTTAAGCCCTGATCCCCGCCCACAGAGGGGACAACACTCTTCACTTGCCTCCGCAACCTCTCCTCGGATGGTTTGGTGCACGAAGATCACGTCATGCCGGTGTTTGCAGTGTGACGCCGACGCACCCTTGGGGCGAGAGCTAATTGGAGCACATCAACAGGAGATCGGCCAATACCGCAAAGATCTCAGTTGCCACGCAATCCGACAATCTTCTCATAAGTCAACACCTGTCGCCCAGCCCCCCAGGCCAAGGCGGGCACTCCAGATAATCGGACAAAACGGGCAATATCACTCTATATGTGTATATATCTCGTTAATTTCCGGTGGACTGGATGCGGTAAGAAGCCCTGGCTGCGCTAGGGTGCCACCGTCGTTGAACACTCCCGTTCGCACTCACCCCCCTCGGTTCAAAGGAGACCCGCAATGCGGTTCGGTGCATTAGGGCGCACTGCTCTGATTGGGCTCGTCGCTTCCCTCGTCATCACGGGGTGTTCCAGCTCGGGCGAAGGAGGCGGCACCACCAGCGCCTCCTCGGAAATGAAGACCGACCTGCTGATCGGCCAGTACCCCGGTGCGGACTCCGCCCCTCTCTTCATTGCCATGGAGCGCGGTTTCTTCAAGGAAGAGGGCCTCAACGTCAAGCAGGAGCCGATCCAGGCTCCGCAGGCGGTGCTGCCCAAGCTCTCCAACGGAACCATGGACGTCGTCCTCGGCAGCTACGCCACCATCCTGACGATCCAGGAGGCGGGCACCGAGAAGTTCAAGTACATCGCCGACTCCTACCAGGGTGCGGCCGGTGCGTTCGGCATCATGGTCAAGAAGGGCTCGACCATCAAGGACGTCGCCGGCCTCAAGGGCAAGAAGGTCGGCGTCAACGCCCTGGCCGGTCTGGGCGTCCTCACGATGAACCCGCACTTCAAGATCGCCGGTCTGGACCCCAAGACCGACATCCAGTACGTCGAGGTTCCCACCACCAACTGGCTCAGCTCGCTCGACAAGGGCGACGTCGACGCGGTGTGGATGACCGACCCGTACGTCAGCGAGGCCAAGAAGACGCTCGGCGCCACCATGCTGCTGGACACCATGTCCGGCCCGACCGACGGTCTGCCGATCACCGGCTGGGCCGCCACGGAGAAGTGGGTGTCGGAGAACCCGAAGACGCTCGCCGCCTTCCAGCGCGCCATGGCCAAGGCCCAGAACATCGCCGCCACTGACCGTAGTGCGGTGACCAAGGTGCTGCCGACCTTCACCAAGATCCCGGCGGAGACGGCCGCGACCATCAACCTGGGCAACTACCCGACCACGCTGAGCGCCGACCGCATCCAGCGGGTTGCCGACCTCATGCTCGACGCGGGCATGCTCAAGAAGCAGATTGACGTCAAGTCAATGATTTACACCGCCCCTCAGGGATGATGAGCACGATCACCGCAGTGCGGCGCGAGCGGACTCCGCTCGCCCGCGCGAAACTCATCAAGGTCACCCGCCACGCCGTCGGCGTGGCGGGTTTTCTGCTCGCCTGGCAGTTGCTCGGGATGTCCGGCATGGTGAAGTGGCTGCCACCGGCGATCGACACCCTGGTCAGAGCCGTCGGGCTGGCCGTCGACCCGGTCTTCCTCGACGATCTGCGGGGCACGCTGGTCGCCGCGATCATCGGGCTGCCGCTGGCCGTGGTGATCGCCGTGCCGATCGGGCTGCTGCTGGGAACGGTCCCGGCCGTCGAGGAGATGACCCGGGTGTTCGTGGAGTTCCTGCGGCCCATCCCCTCGGTGGCGCTGATCCCGCTGGGGCTGTTCTTCTTCCAGCCGGAGATCAACGCCAAGGTGGCGCTCATCGTCTTCGCCGCCTCCTGGCCGATCCTCATCAACACGCTGTACGGCGTGCGTGACGTGGACCCGCTGGGCAAGGAGACGCTGCGCTCGTTCGGCTTCGGCAAGGGCGCGGTCATCTGGCGGGTGTCCCTGCCGAGCGCGGCCCCGTTCATCGCCACCGGTGTGCGGCTGGCCGCGAGCATCACGCTCATCCTGGCCGTCAGCTTCGAGTACATCGTGGGCGGGTCGAGCGGCATCGGCAGCTTCCTCATCGAGGCGAGCACGGGCATCGGCGCCGATGCCATGATCGACGTGATCGCGGCGCTCATCTGGGCCGGAGTGATCGGTCTCGTCGTCAACACCCTGCTCCTGCGCGCCGAGCGGCGCCTGTTCAAGTGGCGGACGGCATGATCCGTACCCTGGTCAAACGGCTCTGGCTGGTTCCCGTCGTGCTGATCGCGTGGGAGCTGACCGCGCTCTCGGCCGAGAGCCCGTACCTGCCGGGCCCGGTCAAGATCCTGTCCCGCATGTACGAGATGTGGTTCTCCGGGCCGTACATCCTCACCGACGAGGCCATCGACAACTTCGTCCCCAGCCTGGTCCGCGTGACCGGGTCCTGGTGCCTGGCCGTGATCGTGGGCGTGGCACTGGGAGTGGCGATCGGCCGCAGCTCCTGGCTGGCCGACTACGTCTCGCCGCTGATCGAGTTCGGCCGGGCGGTGCCGCCGCCCGCGATGCTGCCGGTCTTCCTCGTGCTGTTCACGATGGGCACCCAGGTGCAGGTGGCGACCATCGTCTTCGGCATCGTCTGGCCGATTCTGCTCAACTCCATCGACGGCGCGCGCAGCGTCGACCATCTGAAGATCGAGACGGCGACGGTCTTCGGGGTGCCGGCTCACCTGCGGTTCAGCCGGATCATCCTGCCGTCGGCCGCGCCGAAGATCTTCGCCGGGCTGCGGCTGAGCGTGTCGCTGGCGCTGATCCTGATGATCATCTCGGAGCTGAAGGGCAGCACCGAGGGGATCGGCTACCTCCTCAACCTGGCCAGCAACAACGCCGACATGCCGGCCATCTGGGCCGGAGTCCTGCTGCTCGGCGTGCTCGGCTACGTACTCAACACCCTGTTTCTCATGGTGGAGCGGCGCGTGCTCGCCTGGCACCGCGACGCCCACCGCATCGCATAGGAGAGTTCACGCCCGTGAGCGAGCTGCTGCTGAAGAACGTGAAGGTCGTCACCCACGACCGCGACGAGCCCATCGACGCGGACGTCGCCATCGAGGGCGGCCGGATCGTCCGGGTCGAGCCGGGGCTGTCCACGGCGGGCGAGGTGATCGACGGGGGCGGCCGGCTGGCCTTCCCCGGAGTCGTGGACGCCCACCAGCACTGGGGCATCTACAACCCGCTGCCGGAGGACGCCGAGTCGGAGAGCCGGGCCAGCGCCCAGGGCGGCGTCACCACCGCGCTCACCTACATGCGGACCGGTCAGTACTACCTCAACAAGGGCGGGCCCTACGCCGAGTTCTACCCCGAGGTGCTGCGGCAGGCCGAGGGCAGGGCCTACGTCGACTACGGGTTCCACCTGGCGCCCATGTCGAGCGGGCACATCGGCGAGTTGCCCGACCTGGTCGAGCGGTTCGGCGTGCCGTCGTTCAAGATCTTCATGTTCTACGGCGGTCACGGGCTGCACGGGCGCTCGGACGACCAGAGCTCGTTCCTCATGCTGCCCGAGGGCGAGCGTTACGACTACGCGCACTTCGAGTTCGTGATGCGCGGCGTGCAGGCGGCCCGCGAGCGGCTGCCCGAGCTGGCGAGCGAGATCTCGCTGTCACTGCATTGTGAGACAGCCGAGATCATGACGGCTTACACCAAGCTCGTGGAGGAGGCCGGGGAGCTGAGCGGGCTGGCCGCCTACAGCGCCTCACGTCCTCCGCACTCCGAGGGGCTGGCGGTCTTCATCGCCTCCTACCTCGCCCACGAGACGGGGCTGGGCAACGTCAACCTGCTGCACCTTTCGTCGCGCAAGGCCATGGACGCCGCCGTACGCATGGCGGCGACGTTCCCGCACATCGACTTCCGCCGCGAGGTCACGATCGGCCACCTGCTCGCCGACGTGGACACCGCCAACGGCATCGGCTCCAAGGTGAACCCGCCGATCAGGCCGCGCGAGGACGTCGAGGCCCTGTGGGAGTACGTGCTCGACGGCACCGTGGACTGGGTTGTCAGCGACCACGCCTGCTGCCGCGACGAGGTCAAGTTCGGTGAGCCGCGCGACAACGTCTTCCTGGCGAAGTCCGGGTTCGGCGGGGCCGAGTACCTGCTGCCCGGCCTGGTCACCGAGGGCCGCCGCCGGGGGCTGCCGTACGGCCGCATCGCCGCGCTGACCTCGTGGAACCCGGCCAAGCGGTTCGGCCTGCGTACCAAGGGCACGATCGCACCCGGTTTCGACGCCGACATCTGCCTGGTCGACCCCGCGCAGACGTGGACGGTGCGGGCGCAGGACTCGGAGTCGACGCAGGAGTACACGCCGTTCGAGGGGTTCGAGCTGACCGCCAGGGTGACGGACACGTTCGTGCGCGGCCACCGGGTGCTGGACTCCGGCAAGATCGTGGGCGCTCCGGCGGGCAGGTACGTGTCCCGGCCCGCCTGATCACCGGCAGCACACGACGCCGCCGCCGTACGGACGAGCAACCGTCTCATCCGTACGGCGGCGGCGTTTTGTCGTCTTTCACAGGAGCGATTCTCCGCAGAGCCGGTTCCGTACGGGAGCGGCCCTGCCCCGCACGTTGCTCCACAGGAACGATTCTCCGCCGGGCCGTTCGCACGGTGCCCAATTGATCATCATTCGGGTACGCTCCGGGCCAGTGACGTCAGTCGCTCTCCATGACGCGATAACCCCCCCGGTAGGAGAACGCATGAGATCACGAATCCCGGCCGTCGTCCTCGGACTGGCCCTGGCCCTTTCCGGGTGTAGCGGCGGCGGCGACTCCCCCACTCCCACGGCCGCCGGCGGCACCGGTTTAGAGAAGACCACCATCAAGGTCGGCGCCCTGCCCATCCCTGACCCGGCCGCCCTCTACATCGCCCAGGCCAAGGGCTTCTTCAAGGCGGAGGGCCTGACCGTGGAGCCGGTGACGATCACCGGCGGCGCGGTGGCGCTGCCCCAGATCGAGAGCGGCGCCCTGGACATCTCGCAGACCAACTACGTCTCGACGATCCTGGCCGCGGGCCAGGGCAAGAAGATCAAGCTGGTCGCCGACATGTACCAGGCGGCGCCCAACACCTTCACCATCATGGTGCCCAAGGACTCCCCCATCCAGTCGGTGGCCGACCTCAAGGGCAAGGTCGTGCTGGTCAACAACCTCCAGAACATCGCCACCCTGGCGGTGACGTCCCAGATCAAGGCCGCCGGCCTGAGCACGGACGACATCAAGTTCATCGAGAAGCCGTTCCCCGAGATGGGCAACGCGCTCAACTCCGGTCAGGGGGACGCGGCCTGGATCACCGAGCCGTTCATCACGGCCAACAAGAACGCGCTCGGCTTCCGCACGATCGCCGACACGATGACGGGCCCCACTGCGGAGTTTCCGATCGCGGGCTGGATGGCCAGTGAGGACTGGGCCGCGAAGAACCCCAGGACGCTGGCGGCCTTCCAGCGGGCGATCGCCAAGGCGCAGCAGCTCGCGTCGTCCGACAGGAAGGAGGTCGAGGCGGTCCTGCCGACGTACACGAAGATCGACGCCAAGACGGCGGCGGCCATCGCCCTGGGCACCTTCCCGACCTCGCTCGACGCGGCCCGGCTGCAGAAGGTCGCCGACCTCATGCTCGAATACGGGTACCTCAAGAGTCCCGTGGACGTGAAGTCGATGATCGTGCCGACCACCGGATGATCGCCGCGCGCCCGCTCCGCGGCGCCGCCGGCGTCGCGGGGTTCCTCGTGGCCGCGGAACTGTTCATCCGGTTCGGGCTGGGCGAGGGGCTGGTCTTCCCCGCGCCGTCCGCGATCCTGCTCGGGGCATGGGAGCTGCTCGCGGACGGCGTCTTCCTGGAAGGGGCGCTCGCGACGCTGACGAACTGGGTGCTCGGCCTGCTCGCCGCCACCGTGGTGGCCGTGCCCGCGGGCGTGCTGCTCGGCGCGCTGCCTCCGGCCGAGCGCGCCATCAGGCCGGTGCTGGAGTTCCTGCGGCCGATCCCGTCCGTGGCGATCATCCCGCTGGCGATCCTGCTGATCCCGGTGGACGAGCTGATGAAGGTCTCGGTCATCGTGTACGCCTCCATCTGGCCGATCCTGATCAACACCCTGTACGGCATGCGCGACGTGGACCCGATGGCCAAGGACACCCTGCGGGCCTTCGGGTTCGGGCCGCTGGCCGTACTCGTCCGGGTGAGCCTGCCGAGCGCCGCCCCGTTCGTCGCCACGGGCGTCAGGATCGCGGCCGGGATCGCGCTCGTGCTGGCGGTCAGCGCCGAGCTGGTGGCGGGCGGCGTGGCCGGCATCGGCGTCTACGTGAACGTGGCCGGGAGCGGCAACCGGATGGACCTCATGATGGCGGCCACGTTCTGGGCCGGGGTGCTGGGGGTGGCGGCGAACCTGGTGCTGCTGGCCGGGGAGCGCCGCCTGTTCCACTGGCATCGGGCGCGGACGGGAGAGGCGGAGTCGTGAAGGCCCTCATCAGGCTCTGGGTGATCCCGCTCGTCCTCGTGTTGTGGGAGCTCGCCGCCCGCGCCCTGGCGGACACGGACTTCCCGCCGCCGACGACGATCATCGCCCGCATGCACGCGCTGTGGTTCTCCGGCCCGGCCGGACGGCTGTTCCTCACCGAGGACGCCGTCGGCAACCTGCTGCCGAGCCTCGGCCGCATGTTCGGCGGCTGGGTGCTGGCCGCGGTGATCGGGGTGCTGCTGGGGACGGCGCTCGGGCGGTCCCGTACCGCGACCGACTACGTGGACCCGCTGATGGAGTTCGGGCGTTCCATCCCGCCGCCGCTGCTGCTGCCGGTGTTCGTGCTGCTGTTCAAGGTGGAGCTGACCACGCAGCTGGCCACGATCGTGTTCGGGGTGATCTGGCCGGTCCTGCTCAACTCCGTGGACGGCGCCAGGTCGGTCGACCGCGGCTACACGGAGACCGCGACGGTCTTCGGTCTGACCAGGGCGCAGCGCCTGCGCCTGGTCGTCCTGCCCGCCGCCGCGCCGAAGATCTTCGCCGGGCTGCGGCTGAGCCTGTCGCTGGCGCTGATCCTCATGGTGATCACCGAGCTCATCGGCGGCTCCAACGGCATCGGGTACCAGCTGCTGCAGGCCCAGCGCAGCTTCGACGGGGCGGGGGTGTGGGCGGCGATCGCGCTGCTCGGCGTGCTCGGCTACCTGGTGAACTCGCTGTTCGTGCTGGCCGAGCGGCGCGTCCTGGTCTGGCACCGCCAGTCGGGCCGGGGCTGAGGGCTCACGGCTCCAGGTCCGGGCCCGAGTCCGAGTCCGGGTCGAACGCGGCCACCAGCCGGAGCAGCTCACCCACGTCATCGGCCTGCTCCAGGCGGCCCGCGAGCCCGGCCACAGCGTCGGCGGTGGCGGCGGAGAGCCGGCCGGCGGCGTTGTCGCGGAACTTCAGCGCCAGCTCCTCCGCCGACAGCGGCCGATCAGGGCCGCCGCGGTTGGCCAGCACCTCCTGCCGCCACTCGCGGCCGTCGGCGTCACGGGCACGCAGCACGGCGGGGAACTGGTGCGGGAAGATCTCCGTCGCGCGCTCGTCCGGCACCACGTCCACCTTGGCCATGAGCTCGCGCCGCAGCGGGTCCCTGGCCAGCTCGTCGGTGAAGTCGGCCAGGCCCAGGCCGAGCCCGCCGCCGCCGAGCAGCCCGGCCGCCACCGCGTACGGGCCGCTGAACTGCGCCTGGTAACCCGTCTCCGGGGTGCGCTTGGCCTCGATCGGTTGCCCGATGGTCCTGATCACGGGTGCGGGGACGCCCAGCGTCAGGCTCTCCACCCGGTGCGGGTCGAGCCCCTGCGCGCGCAGGCCCATCGCCGCGTCGATGGCGGCATGGGTGAAGTGGTTGGCCGGGTAGGGCTTGAAGAAGATGCCGGGGACGGCCCACTCCGAGCCGAGACCTCTGGTGATCTCGCCGGCCTCGTAGTGGCCGTGCAGGAACGCCTCGAAGAAGCCGAAACGTCCCTCGATCACGGTCGGAGGGCCGGTGAAGCCGCGCCGGACCAGGTCGGCCGAGGTCACCGCCGCGTGCGCGGCCCATCCGCAGTGCAGCCGCTTGACCGTGCCGCCGGTCCTGTTGCCCTCGATGATGCCCGAGGCGGTGGAGGCGGCCAGGCCGAGCGAGTCGAGCACGCCTTCGGCCGGCAGGCCGAGCAGCAGTGCCGCCGCAACGGCGCCGCCCATGGTGCCGCAGATGGAGGTGGCGTGCTGGCCGTGCTCGAAGAAGGTCGAATTGCCGGCTTCGGGGTCGTATCCGGCCATGCCGAGGCGGACGCAGACCTCCAGACCCACCGCGATGGCGCGGATCGTGTCCCGGCCCGAGGCGGCGGCCAGCTCGGCGGCGGCCAGCGCGGCCGGGATGACGGGGGCGCTGGGGTGCAGCACGGAGGGCAGATGGGTGTCGTCGTAGTCGAGCGAGTGCGCGAGCACGCCGTTGGCGAGCGCGGCCAGCGCGGCGGGCACCTTCGCGCCGCCGCCCACGACGTGCGCCTGCGGGGCGCCGCCCTGGTCGCGGACATAGGAGACGATGGCGGCGCTGGTCGGCAGCCGGTGCGCGGCCACGCAGAGCCCGATCACGTCGAGCACCCGCTTGCGCACGCTGTCGGCGACCGCCTCCGGCAGCGTGTCGTAGGTGGTGCCGGCCGCGAACTCCGCCAGCAGCCGGCCCAGGGTCGGCTCAGCCACGGGACGCCTCCTGGCTCGCCGGTGCGCCCGCCACCAGCGCCAGCGGGCGCACCGGCGAGCCGGTCGCGCCCAGGAAGGCCAGCGGCGACAGGACGAACGTGAACTCGTGCACGCCGTCGCGGGCCAGCCCGTCCAGGTCCATGGCCTCGACGATGTAGACGCCGGACTCCACCAGCAGCACCCGGTGCGCGGGCAGCACGCTGTGCCCCTCCCCCGGGGCCAGGCGCTCGAACGCGATGGTGTCGGCGCCCACCGCGTGCGGGGACCTGGCGGTCAGCCAGCGGGCTCCCGCCTCGCCCACGCCGGGCACCCCCGACTTCGCGCCGATGTAGACCTCACGGTCGGGGTCGGTGAAGTGGCGTCCCCATCCGCTGCGGACCAGGACGACGTCTCCGGGTGCGGGTTCGACGCCCTGGCGGCGTACGGTCTCGTCGAGATCGGCCGGGGTGATCTCGTATCCCGGCGCGCAGGACTCCAGCCCGAGCGCGGCCGGCACGTCCAGCAGCACGCCGCGGCGGACGATCGGCGCGATCGTGTGCACGCCGTGCTCGGGGTAGCGGCCCCCGACGCACGCTTCCGCCGCGTCGGCCCCGCCGTGCAACCTGCCGTCCTGGGACACGTGCGCCAGCGCGTCGATGTGGGTGCCGACGTGAGTGCCCATGAAGATCAGGTCGTTGGCGGCCGACCCCCCGTCGGGACGCACCTTGTCGCCGTGCCGGCGCGGGAGCGTGTGGGTGTAGGCGGGGTGGTTGGGCGACTGGGGCATGCCGGCGAAGAGCGGCCTGCCCAGGTCGTAGATCCTCACACCGCCGCGCACCGCGTCGAGCAAGGGGTCGGTGTTCGCGGTCGTGCTCATGTTCTCCGTCTCTTCTCACCGACGTCTCTTCTCACAGACGTCTCTCTTACCGGGCGCCTGCCCTGGAGGAACCCCCCAGGACAGGCGCCTCGCTCACAGGCGTCCCGTGGCGTAGCGCACGGTGCGTTCCAGGAGGAAGCCGTCCTGGGGCAGCGACGCCTCCAAGGCGGCTCTCGCCTCGGCGCGCGACGACTCCGGGATGCTCTCCAGCGCGGCCCTGCGAGCGGCCGACCAGAGCCAGTCCCACACCTGCCCGGCCTGGATGGGCACCTCGAACACCACGTCCGCGCAGGCGGCGTCGCGCAGGCCGCCCGCCTCGAACAGCTCGATCATCTCCTCGGGCCCGCCCAGCTTGTGGGTGAACGGGGCGCTGCCCGCTCCCGTCGTGTACGGCTCAAGCGCCCGCGCCACCAGCCCGAGCAGCTCGGCCTCGGCCGGGCTCGACCGGACCAGCAGGCTGGCCGCCAGCCGCCCGCCCGGCTTCAGCAGCCCGGCCATGGACCGCACGGCGGCGAGCGGGTCGGGCAGGAAGTACAGCATCATCCCGGCCAGCACGACGTCGAACCGCTCCCCCGGCAGCAGCTCCTCGGCCTGCTCCGCGTCACCGAGCAGCACGGTCGCCTGGCGCAGGCCCTGGCGCTCGACCTCGGCGGTGGCGGCCGCCACCATCCCGGGCGCGAGGTCCAGCCCGACGACCCGGCCGGTGGGACCGACCGCGTGCGCGGCCGGCACGAGCGAGGCGCCGGTTCCGCAGCCGGCGTCGAGGACGTGGTCCCCTGGTCCTGGGGCGGCGCGCCGGACGAGCTCGGCGGCGACGGGCGCGAAGAAGGACACGCCGACGCGCTCGTACGTGCCGGCCGCGCGGTCGAACAGGCCGGCCATGTACTCCTTGGCGTTCATCAGATTTCCTCCACAGTCAGCTTGCGGACGCCGGGCGTCGGGGGGTGGACCGATGATCAGATGAGCTCGAAGCTGAGCCTGCCACGAAAGGCGGACAATCGCCACAAGCACCCCATTCGCCCCGCCGATTCGGAAGAGGCGGGGCGCGGCAACGCCAGGGAAGTCGCAAGGAAGGCTGCGGAAGACGTGGGTGCGGCTGACGGGCAGCCGGATGGGCCTCGGGGGCGGGCGCGCTCGAAAGGCCCGGCCCTAGTACGGCACGGCAGGACGGCCGCGCGAGCCAGGCCCGGTGGAGCCGGGCTCGGTGGGGTCAGCCGCCCCAGCCCGGCACGGCCATCCTGACCGTGAGCGCGTGCTCGACCAGGTTGATCAGAGCGCTCTTGACCGAGTCCTTGGAGCGGGCGTCGAGCCGGACCAAGGGAATGTGCGGCGCCAGCGTCAGGGCGTCGCGCACCTCGCTGTCACTGTGGGGGTATTGGCCGTCCCATCCGTTCACGCCCACCACGAACGGGAGCTGCGCCTCTTCGAAATAGTCGATCGCGGGAAAACTGTCGGCGAGCCGGCGCGTGTCGACCAGCACGACCGCGCCGATGGCGCCCCGCACCAGGTCGTCCCACATGAACCAGAACCGGTGCTGCCCGGGCGTGCCGAACAGGTAGAGGATCAGGTCACGATCCAGGGAGACCCGGCCGAAGTCCATGGCGACGGTCGTGGTCGACTTCAGCGGCGTCATGCCCAGATCGTCGATCCCGGCGGAGGCATCGGTCATGACGGCCTCCGTGGTCAACGGCATGATCTCCGACACCGCGCCGACGAACGTCGTCTTGCCCACCCCGAAACCTCCCGCCACTACGATCTTGGTCGAGGTGAGCCCGGGGCTAGAGCCTGCGAAGTCCACTTAGCACCCTTTCGAGCAGATTTACGTCCGGCCGGCCGGCGTCCAGTTGCGGCTGATGCACGCGCACCAGACCCTCGGCGGCCATGTCAGCGATCAGCACCCGCACCACCCCGAGCGGGATCCGCAGCAGGGCCGACACCTCTGCCACGGACCGGACCTGCCGGCACAGCTGACTGATCGCCTGGTACTCCGGCGTGATGTGCGAGAACTCCCGGTGCTCGGCCGTCGCCGAGGACACCAGGGCCTCCATCGCCAGTTTGACCCGCGGCGCCGTCCGTCCACCTGTCACCGCGTAGGGACGGACGGGCGATGCGGGGTCGTGATTCAGCTGCGGCTGGGACTGGGGTTGAGGCGGAGGGGCCCAACCGCTGCTGTTCCATCGGGGGTCTGACACCTACATCACCTGGTCTGACTGGCACGCAGTTCGGCACGCACAGCCGGAGTCAGCACCTGACCCGCACGATCGACCATCAGCGTCATCTGGTACGCCACCAGACCCATGTCACAGTCCGGAGCCGCCAGCACGGCCAGACACGAGCCGTCACTGATCGACATGATCAGCATCAGCCCGCGCTGCATCTCCACGATCGTCTGATTGACCGCACCACCCTCGAACACCCGCGCCGCACCCTGCGTCAAAGACACCAATCCCGACGCGATGGCGGCCAGCTGATCGGCACGATCAGCCGGAAAACCCGCCGACGCCGCCAACGGCAGACCATCGGACGACACCACCACCGCGTGCGCGACCCCCGGCACCGTGCTGACGAAGTCCGTGATCAGCCAGTCGACACCGCGCGCCGCGTGGCTGAGGTCGTTCATAGGCCCTCCTCCCTTTCGTTGTTCTTCGGGCCAGAGGGGAACGCTTTGCCGTCGGTGATGTCATCGCGTGCCGCCCTGAAGCCTTGCTGGAAGCTGGATAGCCGGTTGCGGATCCGATCCGGTGACACCGACGGCATCGGTGTCACGCCCTTGGGTGAGGCCCCCGTGTCCGCCGATCCCGGGACCAGGTTGGCCTTGGGCACCCGTTTGGGCAGGCCCGCCGCCGTCGATCCGTCTCGTACCGGCTCCACTACCGCCTCCGCCGCGCTCCAGCCCGCGTCCGCCTTCGAGGAACCCCAGCTCGCGCCGTTCGTGTCGCGCCCGAACCAGGCGGACTCGACGGCGGCGAAGATCGGCAGGTAGTCGTCGCCGGCGGACGCGGGCGGTGCCGCCGGCATGGGGCCTGTGACGCCGGAGTCGGACGGGGGGAAGTCGAACCCCGGCCGCTGCGACGGATTGGTGTCCTGGTTCCAGCCACCAGGGGGCGCTTCAGGAACGGGTCGTTTGGGCAGGCCCCGGTCGCCGTTCCAGGTGGAGCCGCGGGGCGGCGTCCAGATGTCGCCGCCGTCGGGGGCGCTGCCGCGCGGTTCCTGGGGCCAGGCCGAGGGGTCGGGCTGCCAGGGCGGCGCCCCCCAGTTGCCGCCGCTGCCGCCGCCGTCCGGGTTGGACGGGAAGGACGGGTGTCCCGGCCCCATCTGGAACGTCGGTTGCGGCCAGTCGGTGGCCGGTGGCGCGGGATGCGGCCCCGAGTAGGGCTCGCCGCCAGGTGCTCCGGGTCCGGCCGGCCCGCCGCTCCCCGCGCCGGCGAAGGCCGTCGGCTGGTTGCCGGAGAACTGGGGCGGCTGGTTGCCGGAGAAGGACGGCATGCCGGCGAAGTTGGGCGCCTGGGAGCCGAGCATGTTCTCGGGGATCAGCACCATCGCGGTCAGGCCGCCCGAGGCGTGCGGGCGCAGCTGCACCCGGATGCCGTGGCGGTGCGCCAGCCTGGCGACCACGAACAAGCCCATCCGGCGCGACACCGACACGTCCACGCTCGGCGCGTCCGTCAGCCGCTCGTTGGCCTGGACCAGCTCCTCCTGGGTCATGCCGATGCCGGAGTCGGTGATCGACAACATCACGCCGCCGCCGTCGATCCGGCTGCCGGAGACCGTCACCCTGGTCTCGCGCGGGGAGAACGACAGCGCGTTCTCCACCAGCTCGGCCAGCAGGTGGATGACGTCGTTGACCGCCTGCCCGGCGACCGACACGCCGTCGGGGACCTGGAGCACCACGCGCTCGTAGTTCTCCACCTCCGACAGCGACGCGCGGGCCACGTCGACCAGCTTCACCGGCTGGCTCCAGCGGCGCGGCGGGTCCTGGCCGGCGAGCACCAGCAGGTTCTCGCTGTTACGCCGCATACGGGTGGCCAGGTGGTCCAGCTTGAACAGGTTGCCCAGCCGGTTCTCGTCCTGCTCGCCCTGCTCCAGACCGTCGATCAGGGTGATCTGGCGTTCGACCAGCGTCTGACTGCGGCGCGACAGGTTGACGAACATCGCGTTGACGTTGCTGCGCAGCCGGGCCTCCTCGCCCGCCAGCCGCACCGCCTCACGGTGCACCTCGTCGAACGCCCGCGCCACCTCGCCGATCTCGTCGTGCGTGTCCACGCCGATCGGGAGCACGGGGCCGACCGTGCCGTCACCGCTGTCGCGCAGGCCCTGGACGGTCTCCGGCAGTCGCTGCCCGGCGATGTCGAGTGCCTCCCTGCGCAGCCTGCGCAGCGGCCTGATGAGCGAGCGGGCGATGAGCGAGATGATCGCGATCACCACGATCAGCAGCAGCAGGATGAGCCCGCCGGAGATCATCGCCGACCGGTTGGCCCCCTCCACCAGGCCACGCGCGCGCAGGATGACGGAGGAGGACAGCTCCTTCTCCACGGCGCGCAGCGCGTCGATCTTGCCGGTGCTGACCTCGAACCAGGTGGCCACGTCCCGGTCGGGCCGCAGGCCGATGCTCAGCTCCTTGCCCTCGGCCGACTGAGCCATGGCGCGCAGCCTGAACAGGTCGGTCTGGTCGACGTCGCGGCCGACGACGGTGTTGCGGTAGAGCTCAAGCTGGTCGAGGTTCGACAGCGTGGCGAACAGCGTCTCCTCGCTCTCCTCACGCGACTTGGCGTCGGTGAGCGCGTCGAGCTCGCCGCTGTCGAAGCCCTTCTTGTCCAGCGCGCTGGCCAGGATGCCGCGCTGCTTGGACGCCTGTTCCTTGGCCCTGGCGATGGCGGCCATCGAGCTGGCGCTGTCGGCGACCTGGTCGTCCACCGCCACCTGGCCGACCTGGTCGTGGAACTGCAGCAGGGCCGCGATGATCTCGGAGTATTTCCTGATCATCGGCAGCGGCTGGATCTTGCCGTTGACGGCGGTCTCCCGCAGGGTCGGGATCTCCTCCAGGCGGCGCAGCACCGGCCGCACGGCCTCGCCATGAGTGTCGCTGAGCGCGATCGCCCGCTGCTTGGCCTCATTGATGAGGCCGTTCACCCCGCTGTAGGTCGTGCGGAGCTGGGCCTCGCGGTTGTCCGGCCGGCCCTGGGCGATGTAGAGAGCGGTCTCGTCGCGTTCGAAGGAGAGGTCGTGCGTGACGGCGCCGAGCTGCTGGCTGAGCTCGGCGACCTCTCTGAGGGTCTCGTACGTGTTGGCGTCGCTGAGGGAGGTGACGACGTTCAGCCCGCCCAGGCCCACGGCGACGGCGGTAGGTACGACGATCAGCGCGATCAGGCGCGACCGCACGTGCCAGTTGCCCAATCCGAACCTCTTTGAAGAGGAAGTGGGTTTGGACAGCCTGCGCTTCTGATGGCCGTGCGACTCGCGGTCAGCGGAAGCTTCAGCGCTCTGCGTTCTCACTGCCTTCGCTACCTCTCGCCCGTGAGGGAATTCCCGGTTATTGCAGGTCTTGCGCGTGGGGCAATATGCACATCGAGATAAGCGCCATTTGAGCACAGGGCTCGAACGGGGCCAACCACCCTTAATGCCCCGATGAGGTGTTCGTCCCTAAATGTCCGGAAAAAGCGGCGGAATCATACCAGCACGTTCTAGCTGGTGAAACAGGCAATGGGAGATCGTTCCACGAGCCGCCGCCTGACTCGTGGAAAAGATCGAATGACGGGCCTCACGGGCACCCGATGTCCCGCTGGTTACCTCCAATCCCAAACCGGACAAACATCAGGATTCTTGCGGGTCGTCAAATTTTCACGATATAGCGGTAAACAGACATTGCAACCACAAGTGTTATCTTCACGATAATGACCACACATTTGGTGCTACCGTCGATCCCTGTTGTGCGTCAGGCACACAGCCCCCGGGAGCAGAAGCCACCCGGTCCCCCCCTGGCTCCATCTGAAGGGAGTCCCTGACATGAGGCTTGGCCGTTCCGCCAGGGCCGCCATCATCGGGTTCGCTTTGACACTCGGCGCCGTGGCGTGCAGCACCGGCGGCGCATCCACCGCCAGCGCCCCGCCGTCGGCACCCGCCAACGGCGGCCTGGAGAAGACCCAGCTCAAGATCGCAACCCTGCCCGCCATCGACAGTGCCGCCCTCTACGTGGCCATCGACCAGGGGCTCTTCGAGAAGGAGGGACTGGAGGTCACCCCGCAGATCGTCCAGGCCGCGCCTGAGGCGATCCCCATGCTGGTCAAGGGCGAGATCGACGCGATGTTCGGGAACTACGTGTCGATGTTCGCCGCCCACGACAAGAACGCACTGAAGCTGCGCATCCTGGCCGAGGGCTCTCGCGCAGCCCCCGACTCGCTCAGCATCATGGCGCTGCCCAACTCGCCCATCAAGACGCCGAAGGACCTGGAAGGCAAGACGATCAACGTCAACGTCCTGCACAACTTCCAGGAGCTGGCACTCACCCAGGTGCTCAAGGCCAACAACGTCGACCCGGCCACCATCAAGTACGTCCAGGTGACGTTCCAGAACATCATGCCGTCGTGGAAGGACGGCCAGATCGACGCCGCCTACCTGGGCGAGCCGATGGTCACCGCGGCCACGTCCAGCATGGGCGCGCGCAAGATCCTCGACCCCGCCTCGGGGCCAGCCGCCGAGTTCCCCATCTCGGGCTACGTCAGCACCCAGGACTGGTACGACGACAACCCGAAGGTGTCGGCCGCCTTCCAGCGGGCCATCCACAACGCGGCCAAGCTGATGGAGAACAACCGTGAGGTGGTGGCCAAGGTGCTGCCCACCTTCACCCAGATCGACGCCGGCACCGCCGCCACCGTGACCTTCCCCTACTTCTCCAGCAACGACAACCCGGTCCGCCTCCAGCGGGTGGCCGACTGGATGCTGGAAGCCAAGTGGCTGACCAAGCCGATCGAAGTCAAGTCCCTCATGTCGCCCACCACGTCGGGGTGAGCGCTCAAACCCTGTCCCGCGTCGGCCCGGCGTCCGCCACCACCCGGTGGCGGCGCCGGGCGACCGGGGCTCTCGGCTTCGCCGCGCTCATCGAGCTGCTCAGCAGGACCGGGATCGCCGATCCCGCGTTCCTGCCGCCTGCCACGGAGATCCTGGGCCGGGCGGCCACGCTGCTCCTCGACACGCGGTTCCACGCGCACGCCCTGACCAGCGCGCTGGCCTGGGCCATCGGGCTCGGCCTCGCGGCCGTGATCGCGGTGCCGCTCGGCCTGCTGCTCGGCAGCGTGCCGATCATCGACGCCGCCACCCGCTCGGTCGTGGAGTTCCTGCGGCCGATCCCGTCCGTGGCGCTGATCCCGCTGGTGGCCCTGCTCATCGGCACGGGGCTGCAGCACCGCGTGGCACTGGTCGTCTACGCCTCGCTCTGGCCCATCCTCTACAACACGATGTACGGCCTGCGCGGCGTCGACCCGCTGGCCAAGGAGTCGCTGCGCGCCTACGGCTTCGGCCCACCGGCCGTGCTGCTGCGCGTGTCGCTGCCCTCCGCGGCCCCCTTCATCGCCACCGGCGTCCGCCTGGCGGCCGGGGTGGCGCTCATCCTGACCGTCAGCACCGAGATCGTGGCCGGGCGGGGCGAGGGCATCGGCGTGTTCATCTTCTTCGCCGGGATCGCCGTGCCCGCGCGGATGGCCGACATCCTGGCCGGGGTGTTCTGGGTGGGAATGTTCGGCGTCCTGGTCAACGCGCTGCTGGTGGCCGCCGAGCGGCGGGCCTTCCGCTGGCACCACGCGCAGTTGGGAGCGCCGGAATGAGGATGAGGGGCAGGGGCATGCGGACGGCCGTCTTCCGGCTGCCGGTCCTCCTCGGGCTCGTCGCGGTCTGGGAGGCGGGCACGCGGGCGGCCGGCGACCCATTCTTCCCCCCGCCCAGCACGATCGTGGCGCGGATGTACGAGCTGTGGTTCTCCGGGCCGCCCACTACGTTGTTCCTGACCGAGGGGGCCGTCGCGGATGTCCTGCCCAGCCTGGGCCGGATGGCGCTCGGGTTCGCCGGGGGCGCGCTGATCGGGGTCGTGCTCGGGCTGGCGGTGGGACTGTCGGAGCGGGTCTACGACTATCTCGACGGCGTGCTGCAGTTCCTGCGCGCGATCCCGCCGCCCGCGCTGGTGACCGTCTTCCTGGTGCTGTTCGGGTTCGGGCTGCGCATGCAGCTGGCGTTCATCCTGTTCAGCATCGTCTGGCCGGTGCTGCTCAACACCGCCGACGGGGCCCGCTCGGTGGAGCCGCTGCACCTGCAGACCTGCCAGGCGTTCCGGCTGTCGCGGGCCGAGCGGTTGTTCCAGGTGATCCTGCCCTCGGCGCTGCCCAAGATGTTCGCCGGGCTGCGGCTGGCCCTGTCGCTCTCGCTCATCGTGATGGTCTTCTCCGAGCTGCTGCCCGGCACCACGAACGGGATCGGCTTCCAGCTCACCTTCGCCTACCAGAGTTTCGACCTGCCCGCCATGTGGGCCGGAATCGTGCTGCTCGGGGTGATCGGCTATCTGCTCAACGAGCTGTTCCTGATCGTCGAACGCCGGGTGCTCGCCTGGCACCACGCCGCCCAGCGGCTGGTCGGATAGGGGGCGCCTATGAGGCTGTCACTCCCATGGCGATGCCGAACGTGCGAGAGTAAGATCACGCCCTGAATAGGTTTACCTGACTGACATGTCCAGCTTTTCCCCCTCCGCTAGAGTCGTTGCGACTCCTCAAGAGTCACCGCGCTGTCCGCGGTCTCGCCCCTAGGACATCCATTGCTCGAGATAGACAACCTTTCCCATGTGTACGGCGGCGGCACCCCCAACGAGCACCACGCCATCGACGGACTCAACCTGAGCGTCGCCGAGGGCGAACTGCTCTGCATCGTCGGTCCCTCGGGATGCGGGAAGTCGACGCTGCTGCGCTCCATCGCCGGTCTGATCACGCCGACGGGCGGCCAGGTCAAGGTCGAGGGCAACCTGGTGCGCCAGACGCCCGACAACCTGGCCGTCGTCTTCCAGGACTACAGCCGCTCGCTGTTCCCGTGGATGTCGGTCGCCGACAACGTGGCCCTGCCGCTGCGCCGCAAGAACATGGACAAGCGCCAGCGCCGCGAGGCCGCCCAGGAGGCTCTGGAGTCGGTGGGCCTGGAGGCAGCGGGTCGCAAATACCCGTTCCAGCTGTCGGGCGGCATGCAGCAGCGGGTGGCGATCGCCAGGGCGCTGGCCTACCGGCCGACGCTGATGCTGATGGACGAGCCGTTCGGCTCGGTGGACGCGCAGACCAGGGAGGACCTGGAGGACCTGGTGCTCAAGGTCCGCGGCCACCATCAGATGACGATCGTGCTCATCACGCACGACATCGACGAAAGCGTCTACGTGGGCGACCGCGTGGTGGTGCTGTCCAAGGCGCCCGCGCACGTGGTCGGCGACCTGAAGGTCGACCTGCCCGGGCCGCGCGACCAGATCACGACGCGCGAACACCCCGACTTCGTGCACCTGCGGGCCGAGGTGGGGCGGCTCGTCCGCGGCCACGCCACGGTCTAGACGGCTCCTTCCTTCCGCGTCCGGCGCCGGGCCTCCGTCGAGGGGCCCTCTCGCCGTGCCTGTCCGCCCAAGAGCATTAAGCTGAAAAGGGTGGAGGACGTCTTAGCCGGCCGGGGATGCAGTTGGACCTTCGGCCCTGAATCGCTGACCATCACTCCGGGGCCGGGCAAGGCTCCGAAACTCCTGGCCGAACTCGGCGAGCGCGTCGTGCCGTACGCGGCCATCTCCGACGTCACGCTGACGCGGGGCAAGCGCGGCACCGTGGCGCTGCGGGCGATCCCCAGGTGGAGCGCCGATCCCGTGCTGGCGGCCGCGGCCGGGCAGCTCAAGGAGCGCGAGGACCCGTACCTGCTGGTGCTGCCCGAGGACAAGGAGACGCTCGCCGACTACTACGCGCAGGAGCTGCGCTCGGCCGTCACCGACCGGGGTCCTGCCGATCGTTTCCTCGTCGCCCCGCCTCCGACGCCCCGGGCCTTCAAGGCGTGGGACGGCGCCGCGGCCTTCGACGGCGAGATCGTCACCTTCACCTGGTTCTGGTCGGGAGCCTCGTCGGCCAAGTACGCCACAGGCGACCAGCGCTACCACCTGACCGAGCTGGAGGGCGTCGAGTGGCACGCCCCCGAGGGGGCCAGCGGGTCGCTGCGGCTCAAGGCGCGCGGCCGCCGGACGCCGCTCGATCCCAACAAGGATCCGGCCTCCGTCGTCTTCTCGCTCGGCTACGGCGCCACACACCAGTCGTTGCCCTTCGCCGCCGCTGTGCTGGCCGCTCTCTCCTCCTCAGATGAGTCCGGGACTCCTGAGGCGGACGAGGCGCCCAGGCCGCCAGAGGCGCTCACGGCGGCGCCCCACTGGAGCGAGGTGACCGAGCTGATCGCCAGACTGGGCGAGCTGCGCGACAGCGGGGTGCTGTCGGAGGAGGAGTTCCAGGCCAAGAAGACCGAGCTGCTGTCACGCCTCTGACCCCGCCGGACGAGCGCGGGCGGGCAGGTGAGTGGGTTCGGGTGAGTTCGGGCGGGCGGGCCCTGATGAGCCCGCCCGCGCCGAGCCGTTTACACCGGCGTGTGCATGTGGCGGGTCAGGGCGTGCTCCACCAGCGTGATCAGGGTGGATTTCACCGATTCGCGCTGCCGGGCGTCGAGCCGCACGATCGGGATGTGGCCGCCGATCGACAGCGCCTCCCTGAGCTCGTCCTCCTGGTGCGCGAACTGACCGTCCCAGCCGTTGATGCCGATGACGAAGGGCAGTTTCGCCTCTTCGAAGTAGTCGATGGCCGGGAAGCTGTCGGCCAGGCGGCGGGTGTCCACGAGGACGACCGCGCCGATGGCCCCGCGTACGAGGTCGTCCCACATGAACCAGAACCGGTGCTGTCCGGGCGTGCCGAACAGGTACAGGATCAGGTCACGGTCGAGCGAGACCCGGCCGAAGTCCATGGCGACGGTCGTGGTGGTCTTGTTCGGAGTGAGGGAGACGTCGTCCACGTGAGCGGAAGCATCTGTCATGACCGCTTCCGTGGTGAGCGGCAGAATCTCCGAGACCGCCCCCACGAACGTCGTCTTCCCCACGCCGAAGCCCCCGGCCACGACGATCTTCGTCGAGGTTAGGCCGGGGCTAGAGCCTGCGAAGTCCACTGAGCACCCTTTCGAGCAAGTTGAGGTCCGGCTTTCCCGCGTCCAGCGCAGGCTGGTGCACGCGGATCAGGCCTTCCGACGCCATGTCGGCGATCAGCACCCGGACCACACCAAGAGGCTGGCGTAAAAGGGCGGAGATCTCGGCAACCGACCGGACGTTCCGGGTCAGCTGAATGATCGCCTGATACTCCGGACTTAGTAGGGAAATGTCTTGGTATTCAGACGTCATGGAGGACACGAGTGCCTCCATGGCGAACTTCATCCGCGGCGCGGTGCGCCCTCCGGTCACGGCATAGGGCCGCACCAGAGAACTCGGCTTCTGCGGACGGGGAGCCGCCGGATGCGGCGGAGTGCTATCACCAGCCCAACCCTGCTGACCTGACACCATATCTCCTGTCACCGCCCAAACTAGCGGGGGCGGGCCGCTTGCAGCTCAGCGCGTACGGCCGGGGTCAGCACCTGGCCGGCCCGCTCGACCAGCAAGGTCATCTGGTACGCGACCAGCCCCATGTCACAGTCGGGAGCAGCCAGGACCGCCAAGCAGGAGCCATCGCTGATCGACATGATCATCAAGAGCCCGCGCTGCATCTCGATAACGGTCTGGGTCACCATACCGCCCTCGAAAACCCGCGCGGCGCCCTGGGTGAGACTGATCACACCGGAGGCGACCGCGGCGAGCTGGTCGGCCCGGTCCTTGGGAAAACCCTCGGAGAAGGCCAGCGGCAACCCGTCGGACGACACCACGACCGTGTGAGCGACGCCTGGCACGTTGTTCACGAAGTCCGTGATCAGCCAGCTTATACCGCGCGCTCCCTGGCTCATTTCTCTCATTTGTCCTCCTCATTCTCGTCTCCGCGGGTGAACGCCCGGCCTTGCCGGACACCCTGCTGGAAGCTGGAGAGCCGGCTGCGCAACCGCTCCGGGGAGATCTGGGGTGCCGGTGACGTGGCCTGGGGCTCGGCGAGACTGGCCGTGCCCGGCACCAGGTTGGCCTTGGGAACACGACGGGGCAGGCCCGACTGCGTCGTACCGGCCTGCTGGGGCTGGGCCGCCGCCTGCGCGGCCTGGAAGCCGGAGTCCGCGGGCGACGACCAGGTCGAGCCGGCGCCGGAGGCGCCGGGCGTGCGCTGCGGCAGCCCGGACCTGCTCAGCGTGTGCTGCGGCTGGTTCTGCTGCTGGGGCGCCGGCGGCGCCGCGGGCGGCGGCGGGTCGGCCGGGATGGCCGGGTGCACAGCCGTGATCTCCGGCTCGCTCTCCGGCTCCGGGTAGCGCAGCATGTCCGGCTCGGGCTGGCGCAGCACCTCGGGGTCCGGGCGGCGGAACCAGTCCGAGCCGACCGACGAGAAGATCGGCAGGAACTCCTCGCCCTGCTCCTCCATGGGAGAGTTGCGGACCGCGGGCAGCGGGCCCGTCATGTCCTGCGAGGAGTAGTCGCCGGGGCCGAAGCGGCTGTACTGCCCGTTGCCGTTCTGCTCGAACTGGTCGGCGGGCTTGGGCTCGTCGACGAACGGCGAGTGGTAGTTGTCGCCGAACACCGGCTTCGGCCGTTCCTCCGCCTCGAACAGCGACCTGCGCGGCGCCGGGTCGGCGAACGACGTCCAGCGCGGCTCCTCCTGGGGCTGCTGCTGCGGCGGCTCGGTCGCGAAGGACGGCCAGCGCGGCTCGTCGTCCTGCATGGGCGGCGGCTGCTCGGCGAACGACGGCCACCGGTTCTCGGCGAACGGCTGCGGGTCGGCGGCCGGCGGGGCCTCCTCCGCGAACGAGGGCCAGCGCTGCTCGCCGAACGGCTGCGGCTGCTGCGGCACGGCCGGGGGCTCCTCTGAACCGAACGGCGGCCAGCGGGGCTCGTCGGCGGCCGGCTGCGGCTGCTCGTACGACGGCTGCTCGTAGGAGGGCGGCTGCTCGCCGAAGGCGGCGGGCTGCTGCTCGCCGAACGAGGGCCAGTTATCACCGCCTGGCACCGGCAGCGAGCCCGGCCACTGGGTGTCGACGACCTGGCCGGGAGCGTCGTCGAAGGAGGGGTGGCCCTGCATGCCGTTCGGCGACTGCGGCCCGAACTGGCTCGGGTCGAACGTGGTGAACGCCTCGTACTGGCCGCCCTGCTGCGGCATGCCCGCCCCGTTGCTGATGAGCATGTCGGGCATCATCACGAGCGCGCTCAGGCCGCCGGTCTCGCGCATGCTCAGCTGGACGCGGACGCCGTGGCGCAGGGCCAGGCGGCCGACCACGAACAGGCCCATGCGCCGCGAGACGGAGACGTCGACCACGGGCGGGTTGGCCAGGCGCCAGTTGGCCTCGGCCAGCTCCTCCTGGCTCATGCCGATGCCGAGGTCGTTGATGGAGACCATCACGCCGGCCTCGACGGGCGTGCTGGTGACGGTGACCTTGCTCTCGCGCGGGGAGAAGGAGATGGCGTTCTCGATCAGCTCGGCGAGCAGGTGGACGGCGTCGGTGACGGCGGGGCCGACGATGAGGGTGCCGGACGGGATCTGGATCTGCACCCGTTCGTAGTTCTCGACCTCCGACAGCGAGGCGCGGGCGATGTCGACCAGCGGCACCGGCTCGCTCCACTTGCGCGCGGCCTCCTGGCCGGCGAGGACCAGGAGGTTCTCGCTGTTGCGGCGCATGCGGGTGGCCAGGTGGTCGAGGCGGAACAGGTTCGCGAGCCGGTTCTCGTCCTCCTCGCCCTGCTCCAGGCCCTCGATGAGCTGCAGCTGCCGTTCGACCAGCGTCTGGCTGCGGCGGGAGAGGTTGACGAACATCGCGTTGACGTTGGCGCGCAGCTTGGCCTCGTCGCCGGCCAGCCGGATCGCCTCGCGGTGGACCTCGTCGAACGCCCGGGCCACTTCCCCGATCTCGTCGCGGGTGTTGACGCCGACCGACGGCACCTCGGGAATGTTGGCGCCCTCGCCGGACTCGCGCAGCACGCGGACGGTGTCGGGCAGCCGGGTCGTGGCGACCTGGAGCGCCTCGGCGCGCAGCCGGCGCAGCGGCCGGACCAGCGAACCGGCCACGCGGGTGGTGATCACCAGGACGAGGAGCAGCAGGACGAGGATCAGCGCGCCGGAGATGATGGCGTTGCGCTGCTCGGTGTCGCTCAGCTCGCGGGTGCTGGCCACGATCTTGGTGGCCAGGCCGTTCTCGACCTTGCGCATCGCGTCGGTGGTGAAGTCGGTGCTCTTGTACCAGTTGTCGAGGTCGCGGACGAGGGTGGGGGTGGTGACGTCGAGTTCCCTGATCCGGTTGCTGTCGCTCACCTGGGCCAGCGCGCGCTGGCGCATGGCGTCGGCGAGGTCGACGTCCTGGCCCCTGACCCCCTGCTGGTAGGCCTTGAGCTCCTCGGGGCCGGCCTCCTGCTCGAACGCGGCCAGCTCGGCCTGCTGGTTGTTCCACGAGCCGAGGAAGTCCGACCAGTCGGCGCGGTCGATCCTGCGCTGCACGAGGGTGACGATGAGGATGATCTGCTGCCGCGAGACCTCCTCCTTGACCTTCTGCAGCGAGTTGAGCGCGGCGACGTCACCCTGGAGGGCGTCGTCGCTGACGCCGTCGCCCAGGTCTCCCTGGATGGAGGAGAACACGTCGATCATCGTGCTGTACGTGCCGATGGAGGCGCGCGCGGGCACGTTGCCGACCATGGAGGCGCGAAGGCTGTTGAGACCGTCGAGCCAGCGGCGCATGTTCTGGACGCCCTCGCGCACGCGGACCGAGTGCGCGGCGTCGATGGCGGTGGAGGCGGACAGCACTTCCGTCTTGGCCTCGTCGGTGGCCTGCCGCTGCGTCTTCAGCTTGACGAAGCGCTGCCCCTTGCGGCGGTCGGCGACGTACCACGCGGTGAGCGTGCGCTCCTTGGCGAGCTCGTGGTTGAGCGCGCCGATGCGCTGGACCAGCTCCGCCACCTGGCTGAGCCGGCGGTATTCGGCACTGGTGCCGATGGAGTTCGCCAGCTGGACGCCGGCGAGCAGCACGCCCACGACCGTGGGGATGAGGATGAGCGCGACCAGCCTTGACCGCACACGCCAGTTCGCCAGCCGGAACCGTCCGCCTGTGTACTCCCCTGACCTGGTGTGCCTGGGGTCTTTCGTCCTCACTGAGTCTCGCAACCTCTCGCCGGTACGTGCTCGAAGAAAATCAGACACGCGTGGGGCGCATGGGATTCTGTCCGGCTGGGTAATTGGAACACAACCCGTACCAGATCGGCCAACCGAACATATCCCACCACACATGCCCAAAGAGGCACTTTGGGCACCATAGCGCCTACACGTTTTCAGGCTGGCCGGAACGAATCCCGTTCGGCGGGCGCCGCGTGCTTCACCATCAGGTGCCGCGTCACCGAATACTCCTGCACCGCCTCCTGGCTCATGTCCTTGCCGAACCCGCTGCCCTTCACCCCGCCGTGCGGAGCCTCGCTGGCGATGGGCAGATGGTCGTTGACCCAGGTCACGCCCACGTCGAGCCGGTGCGAGACCCGCATCGCCCTGGCCACGTCACGCGACCAGACCGAAGAGGCCAAACCGTATCTAGTGTCGTTGGCCAGTCTCACCGCTTCGTCCTCACCGTCGAACGGCAGAACCACCAGGACCGGTCCAAAGAGCTCACCCTGGACGATCTCGCTGGTCTGCGCGACGTCGGCCACCAAAGTGGGCGGATAGAAAAAGCCGGGGCCCCCGATCGGGGAGCCGCCGTGCACCACGCGCCCGCCGGCCCGCGAGACGAAGCCGTGCACCCTGTCCCGGTGCGCCGCGGAGATCAGCGGGCCGATGTCCGTCTTGGGGTCCCAGGGGTCGCCCACGGTGATGCCCGCCAGCCGCTCCCTGATCGCCTCCACGGCGTCGCCGTAGACGCTCCTGTCGACGTAGACGCGGGTGGCCGCGGTGCAGTCCTGCCCCGTGTTGTACGTCGCCCCCATGGCCACGCCGTGGGCCATCTCCGCCAGGTCGGCGTCCTCGAACACCAGTGCCGGCGCCTTGCCCCCGAGTTCGAGGTGGACCCGCTTGAGCGTGGCCGCGGCGCCGCTCATGACGGCCCTGCCGGTCTCGGTGGAGCCGGTGACGCTCACCATGTCCACGCCCGGGTCGGTGACCAGCGCCTGGCCCACCTCCGCGTCGCCCGTGACGGCCCGTACGAGCCCGGCCGGGGCGCCCGCCTCGGCGAACAGCCCGGCCAGCCGCAGCGTCGTACGGGGCGTCTGGGGCGCCGGCTTGATGACCACGGCGTTGCCCGCCGCGACCGCGGGCCCGAGCTTCCAGACCGCCATCACGAACGGGAAGTTCCACGGCGCGATCGACCCCACCACCCCGACAGGGCGGCGCAGCATGACCGAGGTGTAGCCGGAGCTGAACACCCCGGCCCCCGTGCCCTCAAGCGAGCGGGCGGCCCCGGCGAAGAAGCGCAGGTTGTCGGCGGCGAAGGGCAGCTCGCCGTCGCGGAACACCGCGGCCGGCTTGCCCGTCTCCTCCACCTCCAGCCTGGTCAGCTCTTCGGCGTCGGCCTCCACCAGGTCGGCCAGCCGCAGCAGGACCCGCGCCCGCTCGCCCGGGGTGGCCTGCGACCACTCCTCGAACGCGGCGCGGGCCCCGCGGACGGCCGCCGCCACCTCCTCGACCGGCGTATCCGGAATTTCGGCACAAGGAAGGCCGGTGGCGGGGTTGATCAATTCGCGCATCAGGAAGACTTCATCTCTCCGGGTCGGGCTACTTGCCGAGCTGCTCGATCAGGTCGGCGGCCTTGCGCAGGCCGTCGCGACGCCGGATCTCCTCGCCCGCGGCGGCGATCCTCGCCCGCAGGTCACTGTCGCCGAGCAGGCGCTCGACCGCCCCCGTCAGCTCCTCGTCGGTGAAGGTGTAGGTCGAGAGCCTGACACCATAGCCGAGCTCGTCGATCCGCTGGGCGTTGTCGTACTGGTCCCAGAAGAGCGGCAGCAGGATCATCGGCTTGCCGAAGTGCAGCGCCTCGGTGGTCGTGTTGTTGCCGCCGTGGGTGATGACCAGGTCGCACAGTGGGATGATCTTAGTCTGCGGAACGAACTCCGCACCCCACATGTTGTCGGCGAGCTTGATCTCCTCGTGCAGCGGACCCTTGGAGACGATGTACTGGTGCGAGGTGGTGGCCAGCACGTCGATCACGCGCTGCATCAGCTCCACGTCGGAGGATCCCAGCGAGCCGAGCGAGAAGTAGACCAGGGAGCCCTCGCCGCGCTGGAACGGCAGCGTGAAGTCCTCCTCGGTCTCGCGGACGGAGGAGTCGAGACGGTGCCACGACGGGCCGAGCGGGCGGTCACCGACGTAGTCGGCGATCTCCGGGTAGACGTAGAGGTTCAGGTCGCCCTCGTGGATGAAGTCGAGGTCGGGCAGGGGCGCGGTGCCCTGCTCGACGCACCACTCGTTGAAGGCGGTCCAGAGCTCGCGGTGGGTGCGGTCGTACTCGGCGCGGAAGCCGTCCCACTCGGAGCGGTCGGCGGCGGGCAGGCCGGAGAAGACCGGCGCGACGTTCTCGCCGCGCACCTCCAGCGGGTTGCAGGAGACGATGCGGACGAACTTGCGGCCCGCCGTGAGCAGCGCCGGGAACGTGATCACGTTGTCCTCGACGATCACGTCGGGGTTCACCCGCTCGATGATCGCCTTGAGCTGCGGCTCGCAGTATTTCGCGCCCTCGACGAGCTCGGCCCAGATCGGCTTGGTGACCGTCTCGAGCTGCTCGCGCGTGCTCTTGCGGTACTCGGGCGCGGTCTCGCGGATGAAGTCCTTCCAGAACTGGCCGGCGTCCTGCTCCTCCTCGGCCGGCGGGGCCAGGTCGACCAGGTCCTCCTCGAAGCCGAGCGCTTCGAGCTTGCCCTTCCAGGACGCCTCGGCGGCGAAGACGACCCGGTGACCGCGCCGGCGAAGGATGTCGCCGATGCCGATGCAGTTGTTGGTCGGTCCGTACGCGCTTTCCGGCATGAACAGGAACGTGAGAGACATCGAGACTCCGGGAGAACTCGTCATTTTGAAGGTGAATTCAAAAATGGATCTGGCGTGAGGGTCGAGTTACGTGCACTATGGTCACGGCTAACTGAACATCATGCGAAGAGTGAGGGTGGTGAGGGTGGCGCAGCGTAAGAGCCGCAGCGATCGGCGCATCGACTTGATCGAGGCCGCGCGCAGGGCCATCATCCGCCACGGCATAGACGGTGTACAGCTCTCGCACGTCGCCGAGGAGGCGGGCCTGACCTCGGGCGCCGTGCTCTACCACTACCCCGACCTCAGCGAGCTCCTGGTCGAGGCGCAGCACGCGGGCATGGAGCGCTTCTACGAGCAGCGCATGCGTCAGCTCGCCACGCTCACCGACCCCGTCGAGAAGCTGGTGGTCACGATCAGGACGGGGCTGCCGACCGGCTCGCTCGACCCCGACGTGCGCCTGCTCAACGAGCTCGGCGGCGCCGCGGGCCGCAACCGGGTCTACGGCGTGCTGCTCACCTCCCTCTACGACCGTCAGGTGTCGATGTACCAGGCGATCCTGGACACGGGGGCGGCGCTCGGCGTGTTCCGGCTGAGCGCCGACTCGCTGACGATCGCGCGCAACCTCGTGGCCCTGGAGGACGCCTACGGCTACCGCATCACGGCCAGGCATCCGGTGATCGGCCCCGACGAGGCGAACGAGCTGATCCTGTCCTACGCCCGCGCGGCCACGGGCAACGACCTGGCTCACTGACCGGCCGCCATGATGACCGCGTCCTCGGCGTCCCAGCGCACCTTGACCTTGGCGCCCGCGCTCACCGTGGCGGCGCCCTGCACGGCGGCGAGGACCGGCTTGGCCCGGCCTGGGACGTCCACGGAGACGTGTGAGACGCCGCCGTAGAAGCTGACGTCGAGGACGCTGCCAGGAAGGCCCCTGGCCGCGTTCTCGTCGGCCAGCTCGATGCTCTCCGGCCGGACGGCCAGCAGCGCCGCCGCGCCCGGCTCCAGCTCCGTCAGCGGCGTGCCGGCCAGGGTGCCGAACGTCTCGCTCTCGATCCCGCCGGACCCTGCCACGCCGGCGAAGAGGTTGTTGGCCCCGACGAAGTCGGCCACGAAGGGTGAGCGGGGGCGCTCGTACAGGGCGATCGGCTCGTCCACCTGGCAGACCCTGCCGTTGTCGAAGACGGCGATGCGGTCGGCCAGCGACATGGCCTCCTCCTGGTCGTGCGTGACGACCACGAACGTGATGCCCACCTCGTGCTGCAGGCGCTTGAGCTCCAGCTGCATGTCCGCGCGGACCTTCTTGTCCAGGGCCGACAGCGGCTCGTCGAGCAGCAGCAGCCGGGGCCGCTTGACGATGGAACGCGCCAGCGCGACGCGCTGCCGCTGACCGCCGGAGAGCTGGGCGGGCTTGCGGGAGGCGTGCGCGGACAGGCCGACCGTCTCCAGCACCTCGCCGACGCGCTGCCTGACCTCCTGCCGGGGCAGCCGCTCGCGCTCCAAGCCGTAGGCCACGTTCTTGGCCACGGTCATGTGCGGGAACAGCGCGTACGACTGGAACATGAGGCTGATCGGCCGCCGGTTCGGCTGCAGGGACAGCAGGTCGTCGCCGTCGAGTGTCACCGCGCCCGCGTCCGGCGTCTCGAAGCCGGCGATGATGCGCAGCAGCGTGGTCTTGCCGCAGCCGGAGGGGCCGAGCAGGGCGAAGAACTCCCCCTGGCCGATCTCCAGTGACACACCGTCCAGCGCGGTGACGTCCCCGAACCTGCGGGAGACACCGTCAATCTTGAGCACGAGACTCCCCGATCTTGGTCAGTCGCTGCCCGGCGATCACCGCCGTGAAGCTCACGAGCAGCAGGATCGCGGCCAGGGCGTTGATCTTCGGGGTGACCCCGAAACGGATCATTGAGTAGATGACGATCGGCAGCGTCGGCTCGGCGTTGCCGATCGTGAAGAAGGCGATCACGAACTCGTCCAGCGACAGCGTGAACGCCAGCAGCGCCCCGGCCACGATCCCCGGCGCGAGCTGCGGCAGCGTGATCTTGATGAACGTCACCACCGGCCCTGCGCCCAGGTCGCGCGAGGCCTCCTCCAGCGAGGTGTCCGCGCCGGACAGCCTGGTCCGCACCACCGCCGCCACGAACGCCATCGCGAACACGCCGTGGGCCAGGATCACCGAGTACAGGCCGAGCGTGAGCTGGATCATCCCGTAGAAGACCAGCAGCCCGATGGCCAGCACCAGGTCGGGCAGCACGGCGGGCATCAGCGAGACCGCGTCGAGCAGCTTGGACCTGGTGTATCTGGCCAGGCCGACGGCCAGCAGTGTGCCGAGCACCGTGGCGATCACGGTCGATCCGACGGCCACGATCAGCGTGTTGACCACGCCGTTCATGATCCGGTCGTCGCCGGCCAGCTCGCCGTACCACTTGAGGCTGAAGCCCTCGTAGGTGTACGCGGACTCGCCGGCGTTGAACGACATGACGACGAGCACGACGATCGGCGCGTAGAGGAAGACGTACGTGGCCCAGAAGGGGACGTACAGGAGCCTGGACCTACGCACGGCGCGCCACCCATGCCTGCGCGACCAGCAGCACGAGCAGCACCGCGATGAGCGCCAGCGCCAGCGCCGAGCCGAACGGCCAGTCGCGCGCCGACAGGAACTGCTGCCTGATCAGGTTGCCCACCATCAGTGACTTGCTGCCCCCGAGCAGCTCGGGGATGACGAAGTTGCCGAAGCTGGGCACGAACACGAACAGGCTCCCGGTCAGCACGCCCGGCACCGTGAGCGGCAGCGTGACCTTTCTGAAGGTGGTCAGGCCGGAGGCCCCCAGGTTGGCCGAGGCCTCTCTGAGCTGCGGGTCGAGCTTCTCGATCGCGGCGAACAGCGGCAGCACCATCAGCGGCAGGTACGAGTACACCAGCCCCGCCACGATCGCGCCCTCGTTGTAGAGCAGTTCGAGCGGCTCGATCCCGAACACCTTCAGCCCGCTGTTGACCAGCCCGGGCCCGCTCAGCAGGATGATCCAGGCGTAGACGCGGATGATGAAGTTCGTCCAGAACGGCAGCACGATCGCGACCAGCGCGATCGTCTTCCACTTCCGCGGAAGCTGGGCGATCAGGTACGCCGTCGGATAGCCGAACAGCAGCGCGATCACGGTCGTCACCGCCGCGATCTTCAGCGAGCCGATGACCACGTCCAGGTAGAGCGGGTCGACCAGCCGTTCGAAGTTCTCGGCCGTGAACTCGTAGACCACCCCGCCGAAGCGCCCGCGCTGGAAGACCGTGTAGCTCAGCACCAGCGCCAACGGCACCAGCAGCAGCACGACCAGGTACGTCAGCCCCGGCGTCAGGAACACGAACGCGCCCAGCCGGCGTCCTCTCGAACGGGACACCGGCCGGGCCTTGACCTCTGACTTCACTACAACGACAACTACTTCGCCTGAACGTCGGCCGACAGGCGCGTGTACTTGGTCGAGGCGGCGCCCAGGTCGATGATCGACTCACCGTCCAGCAGCTGGGACGGCGGGATGTCGAGCAGCGAGCCCTTGGCGATCTTCACCTTGTCCATGGCCGCCTTGTTGGGGACCTTGTAGTTGATGTTCTCGGCCGCCCAGCTGTGGATCGCGGGGTCGAGGATGTAGTTGATCAGGGCGTGCGCGGCCTCCTTGTTCTTGGAGGACTTCATGATCACCATGGTGTCCACCCAGAGGTCGCTGCCCTCCTTCGGCACCGCGAACGCGATGTTGCCCTTGGGGTCGGTGGTCGGGCACCAGCCGTCCCACGCCTCGACCATCACGGCCTCGCCGCTGACCAGCTTGTCACCGAACGTGGTGTCGTCGTAGGTGAGCAGGTGGGGCTTCTGGGCCATGAGCAGCTCGCGGGCCTTGGCGATCTCCTCGTCCTTGTCGGTGTTGACCGAGTAGCCGAGCGACTTGAGCGCGGGCAGCGCCAGCCAGCGCTCGGTGGTCATCATCGTGACCTTCTTCTCGGCCCAGGCCGGGGGCTTGAGGAGATCGTTCCAACTGGTCGGCTTGCTCTTCACCAGGTCGGTGCGGTAGCAGATGCCGGTGGTGCCCCAGGTGTAGGGGACGGAGTACTTGTTGCCCTTGTCGTAGGAGAGCTGGGTGGCCTCGGGGTAGAGGTTGGCCAGGTTGGGGATCAGCTCGGGGTGGATCGGCTCCAGCAGGCCCTGGGCGTTGAGCGCCTGGGCGTACTGGCCGGACACGAAGGCCACGTCGATGCCGCTGTCGCCCTGGGCGGTGAGCTTGTTCATCGCCTCTTCGTTGGTGGCGTGCAGCGCGACCTTCATGTCCTGGACCTTGAGCTTCTCCTTCACCCGCTGGGGCAGCTCCTTGGGCGTGTAACCGTCCCATACGGTGATCTGCAGGGACTGCTTCGACAGGTCCGCGTCGGGCTTGAGCTGGTCGGCCGCCGCTACCGTCGTGCCATCTGAGCTTGACGACGACTCACCGCCGCACGCCGCGACGGCAAGCGCGAGACCGGCCACCGCGACGGCGGCCGGGAGACGACGGGTGAACCGGGTACGGGACACGGCCGCTACTCCTTCTGCAATTTGTATGGGAAGAGGGGTCGCGCGACCTTACCGGACACAGCCGACCAGACCAGGAGTGTTGCAGCAGAAATCAACATGGGCAAGACTTTTGATGACATTGCTACCTGGAAGTTTGGTCTACCAGTTGAATTGGGATTCAATACGCCATCGCTTGATCTCTCTCGGTGAGAGGCCACTCACCACCCGAGATCGCGGGCTCACCGCCGCGCTCCTTCTGCGGCTGGAGGGAGAGGTGCCGCCGCCGTTCGCCGTGCGGCGCTTCCTCCCGCTCCCCAGCCTCTCGTACGGTCCTGAAGATCTCCACACTGGGGCCCCAGGTGAGCGTGATTTCGGTGACCACGTGGACCAGACGAACTACTCGGTGGTGGTGGACGAGCGGGTCGTGGTGAAGTGGCTGACCCCTCCCGCGCCGCTGCCCCACCCGACGCCGGAGATCCTCGCGCACCTCGTTGAGGCGGGATTCAACGACACAGCTCCCCCTTACGCGGCTCTGACAGGTGTAGTAGACGGACGCGAGCACCTGCTGGCGTTGGTGACCGGCTATCTGCCCGAGGCCAGGGACGGCTGGGAGTGGTGCGTGGACGAGGCGGAGCACGGCCGGACCGGCTTCGCCACCGAGCTCGGCCGGCTCGCGGCCGGCCTGCATCTCGCCCTGTGCACTCTCCCCGCGTCCACCCTCCCCGGACCGGTTAAGGGGGAGGATCTGGCTGTCAGGGCTGAGAGCGCGCTGACCGAGGCGCTCGACCTGACCGATGGCGCTGACGGTGCGTGGCTGGCCGCCAGGGCCGGCGCCATGAGACGGGAGCTGGCCGCGCTGGAGCCGGTCCCCGCCGGCTCCCCGCTGATCAGGATCCACGGCGACCTGCACGTGGGCCAGATCCTGCGCTGGCGCGACGGGTACGCGGTGATCGACTTCGACGGCAACCCGACCGTCGCCGACGCCGCGACGTACCAGCCGGCCGCCAGGGACGTGGCCCAGCTGACCACGAGCCTCGACCACGTGGCGCAGGTGGCGATCAAGAGAAGGTCCACGCCGCCCGCCCGCGCCGCCGCCTGGGCGGAGCGGGCCCGCGCCACCCTGCTCACCGCCTACCGGCGCCGGCTGGCCGAGGAGGGCAGGGCAGACTTGCTCGACGAGAGCCTGATCCGCCCGTTCGAGGTGGAGCAGGAGTGCCGCGAGCTGATCTACGCCGCCCGGCACCTTCCCCGCTGGCGCTACGCCCCGATGGGCGTCCTGCGCACCTGGTACCCCGAGGAGAACACCGCGTGAACGCCGAGCTCTACCTGTCCGACCTGGAGTCCAAGCCGGAGGCGCTGACGGAGCTGGCCGGCCGGCTGCGCGCCGAGGACCCGTTCGCGGGCCTGCCGGCGGGCATCGACCGGGTGCTGTTCCTCGGCATGGGCAGCTCACGCTACGCCGCCGGCGTCGCCGCGCTGCGGCTTCGCGCCGCCGGCGTGTTCGCCCACGCCGAGTACGCCTCGGCCGCGGCGAGCCTGCCTCCGGCCGAGGGCACCCTGGTCGTGCCCATCTCGGCCACGGGCGCCAGCAGGGAGACCCTCGACGCCGTCGCCGCGTACGCGGGCGGTCAGGCCCGGCTGGCCGCGTTCACCAACTCCCCCGGCTCGCCCCTCGCCGCCGCCGCCGACCTGGTGGTCGACCTGCACGCCGGGGAGGAGCGCGGCGGCGTCGCCTGCCGCACGTTCCAGCACACGCTGGCCCTGCTGCTGGCGCTGGAGTCCAGGCTCACCGGCCGCGACCGCGACCTGCCCGCCCTGCTCGAACGGGCGGCGCAGGCGTCGGCCGACCTGCTGGAGCGCAGGGACGAGTGGCTGCCCCTGACCATGGAGCTGCTGGACGGCCCGCACGGCGTCTACACGATCGCCCCGGCCGAGCGGCTGTCGTCGGCGGAGCAGTCGGCGCTGATGTTCCGCGAGGGCCCGCGCCGCCCTGCCGACGCCTGCGAGAGCGGCGACTGGTCGCACGTGGACGTCTACCTCACCAAGACGCTCGACTACCGCGCCCTGCTCTTCCCCGGCTCCCGCTACGACGGGCAGGCCATGGACTGGGTGCGCGAGCGCGGGTCCACGGTGATCGCCGTCGGCGGCGAGGTGAAGGACGCCGCGGCGGCGATCAGGTACGTCCACGACGACGACCCGGACGTCGCCCTGCTCACGGAGACGCTGGTGGCCGAACTGGTGGCCGCCTACTGGTGGTCGGCCCAATAGATCCACCGGGTGGGTGCCTGACCGGGCCGCTCAGCCCGTGCGTACGGTCAGCGCGTGTTCGACCAGCGTGATCAGCGTCTGCTTGACCGCCGGCCGGACCCGCGCGTCCGTGCGCACGATCGGCACGTGGGCCGAGAGCGTGAGCGCCTCCCGCACCTCGCTCTCGATGTGCGGGAACTCTCCGTTCCAGCCGTTGAGCCCGATGACGAACGGGATCCCGGAGTTCTCGAAGTAGTCGACCGCGGGGAAGCTGTCGGCCAGCCGCCGCGAGTCGACCAGCACCACGGCCCCGATGGCCCCGCGGACGAGGTCGTCCCACATGAACCAGAACCGGTGCTGGCCCGGGGTGCCGAAGAGATAGAGGATCAGGTCCTGGTCGAGCGAGAGCCGCCCGAAGTCCATGGCCACGGTTGTGGTGGTCTTGCCCGGAGTGTGCCCGAGGTCGTCGATGCCCTCCGACGCGTCCGTCATGACCGCCTCCGTCGTGAGCGGCATGATCTCGGACACGGAGCCCACGAACGTGGTCTTGCCCACGCCGAACCCGCCGGCCACGACGATCTTCGTGGAAGTGAGCCGGCTAGAGCCTGCGAAGTCCACTTAATACCCTTTCGAGCAGGCCCCTGTCGGGCAAACCTGCCTCTAGCTGCGGCTGGTACACCTTGACCAGCCCATCCGCCTCCATGTCGGCGACGAGCACCCGAGCCACTCCGAGGGGCACGCTGAGCAGCGCGGAGATCTCCGCCACGGACCGCACCTGCCGGCACAGCTCACTGATCGCGCGATATTCGCGCGTGTAGGTCGTGCCGAGCTGCGCCGAGGTCGCCGACGATACCAGTGCCTCCATGGCCAGCGCCGTGCGCGGAGCGGTCCGGCCTCCGGTCACGGCGTACATCCGGACGAGCGAACTTCGCTCGGGCTCCGGCTCCCCGTTGTGCCACGATGCCACGGTTCACTCCCATCACCACGGACGCGCTGCGGAGAGCTCCGCCCTCACGGCAGGCGTCAGCACCTGCCCCGCACGCTCGACCAGGATCGTCATCTGGTAGGCGACCAAGCCCATGTCGCAGTCGGGTGCGGCCAGCACCGCCAGACAGGAACCGTCGCTGATCGACATCACCAGCAGCAGGCCGCGTTCCATCTCGACGAGGGTCTGGGTGACCCCTCCGCCCTCGAACACGCGGGCCGACCCCTGGGTGAGGCTCACCAGCCCGGCCGCGATGGCGGCGAGCTGGTCTGCACGGTCTTTCGGAAACCCCCGGGAGAAGGCCATCGGCAGGCCGTCCGCGGAGACCACGACGGCGTGCGCCACGCCCGGGACCTCTTCGACGAAGCGGCTGACCAGCCAGTTGATGTCTCTGGCGGCCTGACTCAACTCCTTCATGAGTCCTCCTGGAGCTCGGCGCGTCCTTTGCGCACGCCCTGCTGGTAGCTGGCCAGCCTGCTGCGCAACCGGTCAGGGGACACCGGAGCGACGGGTACGGGCGGCGGCTGCGGGCTGGCGGTGCCCGGTACCAGATTCGCTCGTGGCGTGCGCTTCGGCAAGCCGGAGTTCGTGGTGCCGCTCTGCACGGGCTCCGCGGCCGCTCCCGCGGCCTGCCACCCCTGGTCGGCGGGTGAGGACCAGGACTCCTCGCGGCGGTCTGCCGTCGGCGCCGACCTGCTGAACCAGCTGCTCTCCTCGACGGAGGCGAAGATCGGCAGGTACTCGTCCTTGGCCGGCGCAGGGGGCGGCGGGAACGACGTCGCCGGCGTGGCCTGGTCGGGGTAGGACGGGGCGGGCGGCGCCGGCCCGGCGAACGACGACCGCGGCGCGCCCGGGCCGCCCGGGCTGAACGTCGAGTCGAACCCCGAATCGAACGCAGCCGAATCAAAGGAGGCCGCGTCGAAGGACGCCGAGTCGAAGGAGAGCGATCCGCTCATGGACGTGCGCGAGGAGGTGAACCAGGACGACGGCTCGGGCGCGCCGCCGGTGTCGAACGACGGATGCCCAGACGAATGACTCGATGAACGACCCGACGAATGGCCCGACGAATGGCCCGATGGCGGCCCGGCGGGCGAGGAGGAGTACGGCGGGGCGTACGACGGCGTGGGCCGGTTGACCTGCCTGGGCGCCTGAAGACGCTGCCCCGCGCCGGGCACCGGACCGGGCACGGCGGTGAGCAACCGGGGCGGGACCAGCACCATCGCGGTCAGGCCGCCGATGTCCTGGCGGCGCAGCTGCACCCGGATCTGGTGCCGCAGCGCCAGCCGGCCGACCACGAACAGGCCCATGCGCCGCGAGACGGAGACGTCGACCACGGGCGGGTTGGCCAGGCGCCAGTTGACCTCGGCCAACTCCTCCTGGCTCATGCCGATGCCCTGGTCGGTGACCGACAACATCAGGCTGCCGCCGTCGATGCGGCTGCTGGAGATGATGACCTTGGTGTCGCGCGAGGAGAACGAGACCGCGTTCTCGACCAGCTCGGCGAGCAGGTGGACCACGTCGGTGACGGCCTGCCCGGCGATGGCGACGTCCGACTCGACCTGGATGCTGACCCGGTCGTAGCTCTCGACCTCGCCCAGCGCCGCCCGCACGATGTCCATCAGCTCGACCGGCTCGCTCCACTTCCGCGCGGCCTCCTGGCCGGCCAGGACGAGCAGGTTCTCGCTGTTGCGGCGCATGCGGGTGGCCAGGTGGTCGAGCTTGAACAGGTCGCCGAGCCTGGTGTCGTCACGCTCGCCGCGCTCCAGTTTCTCGATCAGCGTGAGCTGCCGCTCGACCAGCGTCTGGCTGCGCCTGGACAGGTTGACGAACATGGCGTTGACGTTGGAGCGCAGCTTGGCCTCGTCGCCCGCCAGCCGGACGGCCTCGCGGTGCACCTCGTCGAAGGCGCGCGCGACCTCGCCGACCTCGTCCTTGGAGAAGATGCCGATGGGCGGCACCTCGGCGGTGACCACGCCGTCACGCGACTCGCGCAGGTGCTGGACGAAGTCGGGCAGCCGCTTGCCGGCGATCTCCAGGGCCTCGCCGCGCAGGCGGCGCAGGGGGCGTACCAGGGATCGGGCCACGCCGGTGGTGATGAGCAGCACGATCACGAGCAGGGCGAGCACGGCGACGGCGGTCACGATGGCCTGCTGCCGCTCGTCGGCGCTCAGCGCCTCGCTGCGCCGGACGATGCCCTCCGCCTGGCGCTCCTCGACCTGGCGCATGGCGTCGACGACCACGTTGGTCGCGTCGAACCACTCCTTGGCGTCGTCGGGCGCGGACTGGTCGAGCCCGCGCAGCGGCAGGCCCCTGGTGGCTCTGATCAGCACCAGCTCGCGCAGGAAGAGCATGCGGTCGGCGGGCCTGCCGTTGACGTTCTCGTCGAAGAAGCGGCGCTCCTCGGCGGTGGCCTCGGCGGCGAATCCTCTGCGCTCGTTCTGCTCCCTGGACTGCTCGCCCAGGAAGCGCTTGAGCTGCTCCTGGTCGAACGCGCCCTCGGCCAGCACGACGGTGACCAGCGCCTGCTGGTAGGACAGGCTCTCCTTCGCGCGGGCGAGCCCGTCGAGCATGCGCGTCTGGCGGAAGAGCTCGTCGTCCACGCTGCCCTTGACCAGCTCGTTGTGCACGGAGAGCAGGTCGTTGACGACCGTGGTGTAGAGCTCGACGGCCGGGCCGGGCAGCAGGTTGGCCTCCAGCGCCTGCGCGCGCAGGGAGGTCAGGTCGTTCAGCCGGTTGAGCAGGCTCTCCAGCTGGTCGGCGGTGCGGCCGGTGGAGTCGGCCAGGAGCTGCTGGGCGATGCCGCGCACCTGCCCGGCCTCCAGGTCCACCTGGTCCATCTGCGCCTTGACCTCGGCCAGGCCGTCGGCCGGCCGGTTACGCGCGATGTACCAGGAGGTCCGCGCCCGCTCGCCGGAGATGAGGTGGGTGAGGCCGCCGAGTTCGGCGGAGAGCCGGGCGAACTGGTTCGTGCGCGCGTAGTCGCCGGCCGCGGCGGTCGAGGAGAGCACCTGGACGCCGCCGAGCAGCACGGCCGCGGCGGTGGGCACCATGATGAGGGCCACGAGACGTGCTCGGACGCGCCAATTGCCCAGCCGCCAGCCGCCCTCGCCGGCGTGCTTGACGCCCCGCTCTGTAGTCACCGAACGCACCTCGCCCGAATCGGCGTATATGAGGAGTGTGTGCCGTGGGAGAAATCAAGTTGCCGGTTATTGCAACACATCCTAAGGCTCGTGGCCAAGGCAACATAACGCGACAAAAGTTGGCTCGCGTGACTGATGAGGATAGAACCTGGCACTCCATGATGGAAGCGTCTGCAGCACGAAATAAACCTTTAACAGAATAAATGTCCACTTCTGGGCGATTGGTCCGTTCCAGCGAGTAACGTGCGAGGCGCACGAAGATCTCCAGAAGGTCACAGCGTTGAGAATCTCGCTATTCCCGACATATGTTGAGCGACGTCATAACGAGGAGGCGAGTGTGGGAGATTCTCCCGACAACGCGGCTATCACCGTTGCGGGTCTTTGGAAGATCTTCGGACCCAGGGCGGAGAAAGTCCTGGACAGCGAGGACAAGCATCTCGAACCCGCCGCGCTGAGGGAGAAGACCGGCTGCACCGCCGCCGTCAGGGACGTGGGCTTCGAGGTCCGCCCCGGCGAGGTCTTCGTGGTCATGGGCCTGTCGGGCAGCGGCAAGTCCACCCTGGTGCGCTGCCTGACCCGGCTCATCGAGCCGACCGCGGGCCGGATCACGATCGGCGGCGAGGACATCCGCGCCGCCTCGCCCACCCGGCTCCGCGAGATCCGCCGGCACCAGGTCAGCATGGTCTTCCAGCACTTCGGCCTGCTGCCGCACCGCAAGGTGATCGACAACGTCGCCTACGGGCTGGAGATCCAGGGCACCGCCAAGGCCGCCAGGCACGCGCGGGCCGGGGAGATCCTCTCGCTGGTCGGCCTCGACGGCTACGCCGACGCCTATCCCGACCAGCTCTCCGGCGGCATGCAGCAGCGGGTGGGCCTGGCCCGCGCGCTGGCCGTGGAGCCGCAGGTGATGCTGTTCGACGAGCCGTTCAGCGCGCTCGACCCGCTGATCAGGCGCGACATGCAGGCCGAGGTGATCCGGCTGCACCGCGAGGTCGGCAAGACGATGCTCTTCATCACGCACGACCTGTCCGAGGCGCTCAAGCTGGGCGAGCGGATCGCGATCATGCGGGCCGGCTCGATCGTGCAGCTCGGCACGGCCGAGGAGCTGGTGGGCGCGCCGGCCGACGACTACGTGGCCGACTTCGTCCGCGACGTGCCCAGGAGTCACGTGCTGACCCTGCGCTGGATCTGCCGCCCTCCCGAGCGCGGCGAGCCGCTGGACGGGCCGGTGCTGCCGGTGACCACGGTGATCAAGGACGCGATCGGCGTGTCGTCGTCCTCGGCCCAGCCGATCAGGGTGGTGGACGGCGACGAGCTGGTCGGCGTGGTGGACCAGGTGGACCTGCTCGGCTTCCTGGCCGGCCAGGACTTAGGCGCGAACGCCGGTGCCGGTGCCGGTGTCAGCGCGGGTGCGAGCGCGGGTGCGGGCGACGGCGGCGACGGCACGGGCGCGAAGGCGGGGGCATGAGCTCCACGGCCGTCCCCACGCCCTCCACCAGGCTCGGCCTGCCGAAGTGGGCGGCGCCGGCGGGCGTGGCGCTGCTGTTCGTGGTGGCGTACCTGGTCTTCCAGGGCACGGGCACGCTGCCGCACGACAAGGAGGCGCCGCAGTTCCTGGCCGTCACCGAGCTGCGCGAGTGGATCGACGACCACCGCAACGACAACCCGCTCTTCCTGTACTTCCTCAACTACATCCGGCTCTTCGTGGGCCTGCTCTACGGCGTGTTCCAGACCACCCTGTACGCCCTCGGCTGGCCCGGCATCACCGGGGTCATGGGCGCGCTGGCGTGGCTGGCGGGCGGCTGGCGGATCGCGCTGCTCGCGGTCGCGGGCGTGAGCGCGTTCGGCGTGCTGGGGCTGTGGGAGTCGAGCGTCGACACGCTGGCCCTGGTCGCGGTGGCGGTGCTGCTGTCGCTGGCGATCGGCGTCCCGATCGGCGTCTGGGCCGGGCTCTCCGCCCGCGTCCGGCGGGCGATCACGCCGGTGCTGGACGTCATGCAGATCATGCCGACGTTCGCGTACCTGGCGCCGCTGGCGCTGTTCTTCCACATCGGCGCGCCGGCCGGGGCCATCGCCACGATGATCTACTCGATCCCGCCCGCGATCCGCATCACCGCCCTGGCCATCTCGGGGGTCTCCCCCACCGCCGTCGAGGCGTCCACCTCGCTGGGCGCCACGCGCGCGCAGACGCTGTTCAAGGTCTACCTGCCGCTGGCCAGGTCCACGATGGCGCTGGCGGTCAACCAGACGGTCATGATGGCGCTGTCCATGGTCGTCATCGCCAACCTGATCTCGGCCCCCGGGCTGGGCGGCGACATCATCCGCGGCCTGTCGCGCGCGCAGGTCGGCATCATGCTCCCGGCCGGCGTCGCCGTCGTGATCATGGCGGTGGTGCTGGACCGGATGCTGATGGCGGTGGCCCGCCGCGACCCGCACGCCAGGATCGGCCGCGCCGGCCTGGCCGGGGCGGGCGTGCTGGCCGCCGCCGGGCTCGCGCTCATCCCCGTGCTGCCCGCGACGTGGCCGGAGAACCTGACCGTCAACGTCGTCTCCGAGGTCAACGACATCGTCCGCTGGGCCGAGACGAACTGGTTCGGCGTGACGACGTGGATCAAGGACGTCACCTCCGCCGTCCTGCTCAACCCGCTGGAGTCGCTGCTCACCTCGGCCCCCTGGTGGCTGATCGCGCTCGCGGTGCTGCTGGTGGCCTGGCGGGTGAGCGGCGCCGGCCCCGCGCTGACGGCGCTGGGCTGCCTGCTCGCCATCGCGCTGCTCGGCGTCTGGGAGCACGCCATGCAGACGATGACCACGGTCGCCGTCGCGGTGCTGGTCACCCTGCTCATCGGCCTCGTGCTCGGGGTGGCCGCGGCCCGCTCGCCGCGCTACTCGGCCGTTCAGCGGCCCGTGCTGGACGCCGCCCAGACCATGCCGGCGTTCGTGTACCTGCTGCCGGCGCTGGCGCTGTTCGAGACCACCCGCTTCACCGCCATCTTCGCCTCGATCATCTACGCCGTTCCCCCCGTGGTGCGCCTGGTCGAGGACGGGATCAAGGCCGTGCCCCCGACCGTCGTGGAGGCCGCGGCCTCCGCCGGCTCGACCTCGGCCCAGCTCCTGTGGAAGGTGCAGCTCCCGATGGCCAGGCGGGCGATCCTGCTCGCGGCCAACCAGGGCATCGTGATGACGCTCGCCATGGTCGTCGTCGGTGGCCTGGTCGGGGCGGGGGCGCTCGGTTACGACGTGGTCGTCGGTTTCTCCCAGCGGAGCGACTTCGGCATGGGCTTCGTGGCCGGCGTCGCGACCGTCCTGCTCGGAGTCATGCTCGACCGCATCACGCAGGGCGCCGACAGACGCCCTTCCCCCCGAAAGAGGAAGCTCACATGAAGATTCGCCTGTTCGCAGGCCTGATGGCCGTTGCGTTCGCCGCCGCGGGCTGCGGCGGAGCAACGGTGGACAGCAGTTCGACCAGCACCGCCGCCCCGCAGGCCGGCGCCAGCAGCGCCGCCTCCGCGGGCACCGTGAAGATCGCGATCAACCCCTGGGTGGGGTACGAGGCCAGCGCGAACGTCGTCGCGTACCTGCTGAAGAACGAGCTCAACTACAACGTCGAGCTGCCCGAGATCAAGGAGCAGCTGGCCTGGGAGGGCTTCGAGACCGGCGACGTCGACGTCATCATCGAGAACTGGGGTCACCCCGACCTGAAGAAGCAGTTCATCGAGGAGAAGAAGACGGCGCAGGAGGCCGGCTCGACCGGCAACAAGGGCATCATCGGCTGGTACGTGCCCAAGTGGATGGCCGACAAGTACCCGGACATCACCGACTACAAGAACCTGAACAAGTACGCCGACCTGTTCAAGACCTCGGAGTCGGGCGGCAAGGGCCAGCTCCTCGACGGCGACCCCAGCTACGTCACCAACGACGAGGCCCTGGTCAAGAACCTCAAGCTGAACTTCAAGGTGGTCACGGGCGGCAGCGAGGCGGCCCTGCTGAAGTCGGCCACGCAGGCGCAGGAGCAGAAGAAGGCGCTGCTGTTCTACTTCTGGACGCCGCACTGGATCTTCGACAAGGTCGACCTGGTCCGCGTCAACCTGCCGGCCTGGACCGAGGGCTGCGACGCGGACCCCAAGAAGGTCGCCTGCGACTACCCGGAGATGGACCTCGACAAGATCGTCAGCACGAAGTTCGCGCAGACCGGCGGGAAGGCGTACGAGCTGGTCAAGAACTTCAGTTGGACCAACGAGGACCAGAACGCCGTGGCCAACGACATGACCAACAACGGCATGACCGGCGAGGAAGCCGCCAAGAAGTGGATCGAGGCCAACCCCGCGAAGTGGCAGGCCTGGATCCCCAAGTGACCCCGTCATGACCGCGCGGCCCCGCCCCTGGGGCCGCGCGTTCCCGGAGACCTCTGATGATGCGAACCAAGAAGCTCGCCGCCCTGCCCTTCACTGGGCCCCTCGTCGGGATCCTGCTCCTGACGGCCTGCTCGGGCGCCGAACCCGAGGCCGCCGCCCAGGCCAAGGGGACGGTCAACATCGACATCCACGCCTGGGCGGGCTACGAGGCCCAGGCCGCCGTCATGGCGCACCTGCTGGAGCGGGAGCTGGGCTACAAGGTCAACAAGCGCCCGGTGAAAGAGGACCAGTCCTGGAAGGATTTCGAATCCGGCAAGGTCGACGTGATCGTGGAGAGCTGGGGTCACAACGACTTGAAGAAGACCTACATCGAGCAGAAGAAGGTCGCACTGTCGGCGGGCCTCACGGGGAACAAAGGGGTCATCGGCTGGTACATCCCCGAGTGGATGGCCAAAAGGTATCCCGGCATTACGGACTACCGAAACCTCAATAAATACTCTAGCCTTTTCCGGACCGAGAAAACTGGCACCGCCGGACAGGTTCTGGACGGCGATCCGACCTTCGTGACGAATGACGAGGCCATCATCAAGAACCTCGGACTGAATTACAAGGTCGTCTACTCCGGGAGCGAGGCCGCGTTGATCAAGGCCGCGCAGGAGGCGACGAAGAACCGGACGCCGCTGCTCATGTATTTCTACGAACCGCAATGGCTGTTCACCAAGATCCGGCTCGTCAAGGTCTCACTGCCTCCCTACGCGGTGGGCTGCGACGACACGGCGGCGAAGGTGGCCTGCGACTATCCGCCGTACCTGCTGGACAAGATCGTCAGCAGGCGGTTCGCCGAGACCGGCGGGAAGGCGTACGAGTTCGTCCGCAACTTCAACTGGACCAACGACGACCAGAACGCCGTGGCCAGCGACATGATCAACGAGAAGATGAGCGCCGAAGAGGCCGCTGAGCGGTGGGTCGACGAGAACAAGATCGTGTGGAAGGACTGGATTCCCCGTTGAGGTTCGACTTCGTCATCGTGGGCGGCGGCTCGGCCGGCTGCGCCCTGGCCAACCGGCTCAGCGCCGATCCTTCGACCTCGGTGCTGGTGCTGGAGGCCGGCCGGGCCGACCACCTGTGGGACGTGTTCATCCACATGCCGGCCGCGCTGATGTTCCCCATCGGCAGCCGCTTCTACGACTGGAAGTACGAGTCCGAGCCCGAGCCCCACATGAACGGCCGGCGCGTCTACCACGCCCGCGGCAAGGTGCTGGGCGGTTCGAGCAGCATCAACGGGATGATCTTCCAGCGCGGCAACCCGCTCGACTACGAGCGCTGGGCCGGCGATCCCGGCATGAAGGACTGGGACTACGCCCACTGCCTGCCGTACTTCAAGAAGATGGAGAACTGCCTGGCCGACCCCGGCACCGAGTTCCGCGGCGGTGAGGGCCCGCTCAAGCTGGAGCGCGGCCCGGCGCGCGGGCCGCTGTTCGAGGCGTTCTTCGAGGCGGTCCAGCAGGCCGGGCACCCCCTGACCGACGACGTGAACGGCTACCGCCAGGAGGGCTTCGCCGCCTTCGACCGCAACATCCACCGCGGCCGCCGGCTCAGCGCCGCCCGCGCCTACCTCCACCCGGTGCGCCGCCGCCCCAACCTGACCGTCAGGACCCGCGCCTTCGTGGAGAAGGTGCTCTTCGACGGCACCCGCGCCACCGGTGTCCTGTGCGACGGCGAGCGCATCGAGGCCGGGGAGGTCATCCTGTGCGGCGGGGCGATCAACACCCCGCAGCTCCTCCAGCTCTCCGGGGTCGGCCCGCGCGCCCTGCTGGAGCCCCTGGGCATCGAGATGGTGCACGACCTGCCCGGCGTCGGGGAGAACCTCCAGGACCACCTGGAGGTCTACATCCAGCACGCGTGTACGCAGCCGGTCTCGCAGCAGCCCTCGCTGGCCATGTGGCGCCGCCCGTTCATCGGTGCCGACTGGCTCTTCCGCAGACGCGGCCCAGGGGCCACCAACCACTTCGAGGCCGGCGGCTTCATCCGCTCCAACGACGACGTCGCCTACCCCAACCTGATGTTCCACTTCCTGCCGATCGCCGTCCGCTACGACGGCTCGGCCCCGGCCGGCGGACACGGCTACCAGGTGCACATCGGCCCGATGTACTCCGACGCGCGCGGCTCGGTGCGCGTCGTCTCCGCCGATCCCCGCCGCAAGCCGGCCCTGCGCTTCAACTACCTGTCCACCGAGCAGGACCGGCGCGAGTGGGTGGAGGCGATCAGGCACGCCAGGGCCATCCTGTCCCAGCCCGCCTGGGCGGACCTGGACGGGGGCGAGCTGTCACCCGGGCCCGACGTGCGTACGGACGAGGAGATCCTGGCCTGGGTGGCCAAGGACGGCGAGACCGCGCTGCACCCGTCGTGCACCTGCCGGATGGGCACCGACGAGATGTCGGTGCTCGATCCCCAGAGCATGCGGGTGCACGGCCTGGACGGGCTGCGGGTGGTGGACGCCTCGGCCATGCCGTACGTGACCAACGGCAACATCTACGCGCCGGTGATGATGCTGGCCGAGAAGTCCGCCGACCTCATCCTCGGCAACACGCCCCTGCCGCCGGAGCCGGTCGCCTTCTACCGCCACGGGCAGGCGTAGTTCACCGGTCGAGACGCTGGTACCGGCGGACGGACAGGGTGAAGAACAGCGCCGTGATGACGAGCGGCCACACCACGGCCATCGGCACCGCGTGCTGCGCCACCCAGGAGTCGCCGCCCCAGCCCGGGTTGCCGAACAGCTGCCTGGCCGCCGCCACCGTGGACGACAGCGGGTTCCACTCCGCGACCGCCCCCAGCCAGCCCGGCATCGTGTCCGGGGCGACGAAGGCGTTGGACAGGAAGCCGATCGGGAACTCCAGGGTCTGCACCGCCACCGCCGCGCCTGGATCCCTGGTGAGCAGCCCCAGGTACATCCCGGCCCACAGCAGCGAGAAACGCAGGAGCAGCAGCAGGCCCACCGCGCCGAGCGCGCCGGAGAACGTGGCCGGACGCCAGCCGACCGCCAGGCCGCAGGCCAGCAGGCCGGCCAGGACGAGGACCGAGTTGAGCAGGTCGGCGACGGCCCGGCCGATCAGGACGGCCGAAGGCGCCATGGGCATGGAGCGGAAGCGGTCGGTGACGCCCTTCGAGACGTCCGTGGCGACGGCGATCATGGTGGCGCTCAGGCCGAAGAGCATCGTCATGCCGTACATGCCGGGCATGAGGAAGGCGAAGTAGTCGGCCCCTTCGGGCACCTTCACCGCGCCGCCGAACAGGTAGCCGAAGGCCAGCGTGATGACCACGGGGAAGACCACCCCGAACACCACCGTCATGGGCTGGTTCGCCCAGTGGATCAGGTCCCTGCGGGCCACCGACCAGCCGTCCACCAGGGCCCAGCGCAGCGAGCTCGCGCTCATGCGCCACCGCCCGCCGTCGAGATCGTCCTCATCCGCCGCTCCCCTTCCGAGCGAGACCGTGTTCATCTGCCGTCACCTCCGGCGGTCAGGCTCAGGAAGACCTCGTCGAGGGTCGGGCGGCGCACCGCCACGTCCTCGGCCTCGATCCCGGCCGCCGACAGCGCCACCAGGACCTCCGTGAGCGCCTGGACGCGCTCGCGCACCGGCACGCTCACGTGCCGCGTGTCCTGATCGGCCTCCACCGCCCCTGCTACAGCCCCTGACGCCGCGCGGCCGACGATCTCGGCGGCCTGGGCCAGCCGTTCCGGGTCGCGGATCACCACGTCGAGCCGGTCGCCGCCGAGCCTGGCCTTGAGCTCGTCCGGCGTGCCCTCGGCCGCCACCCGGCCCGCGTCGATCACGGAGATCCGGTCGGCGAGGTGATCGGCCTCCTCCAGGTACTGGGTGGTCAGCAGCACCGTGGTGCCGCCGGCGACCAGGTCGCGCACGGCCCGCCAGATCTCCGCGCGGCTGCGCGGGTCGAGGCCCGTGGTGGGCTCGTCGAGGAACAGCACGGGCGGCGCCAGGATCATGCCTGCCGCGAGGTCGAGCCGGCGCCGCATGCCGCCTGAATACTCCTTGGCCGGCCCCTCGTGCTCCAGCCCGAAGCGTTCCAGCAGTTCCTCCGCCCTGGCCCGCGCCTCGGCGGGGCCCAGGTGGTAGAGGCGGCCGAACAACTCCAGGTTCTGCCGGCCGGTCAGGATCTCGTCCACCGCGGCGTGCTGGCCGACCAGGCCGATGCTGCGGCGTACCTGGCGGGGCTGCCGGACCACGTCGAAGCCGGCCACCTCGGCGCGCCCGCCGGTGGGGCGCAGGAGCGTGGTGAGGACGCGGACGGTCGTGGTCTTGCCCGCGCCGTTGGGACCGAGCAGGCCGTGCACCGTGCCCTGGCCCACGTCGAGGTCGATGCCGTCCAGCGCCGCCTGCTCGCCGTACGTCTTGCGCAGGTCGCGCGCCCATACCGCTGACAATGCCGCCTCCCGTCGATAGCGTACGATGTACCGTACGCCATACGGTGGAGAACGGCAACCGTACGGTGTACCGTACGAAGATGACAGTCGAGTACTCCGGAAAAGGCGACCCGGCGCGCAGCCTGGCGCTGCTCTGGCGCACCAGCGAGCGGGCCAGCCGCAAGGGCAGGCCGGAGCTGAACGTCGATCGCATCGTGCGCGCCGCCATCGAGGTGGCCGACGCCGAGGGCCTCCAGGCGCTGTCCATGCGCCGCGTGGCCGAGCGGCTGGGCGTGGGGACGATGTCGCTCTACACGTACGTGCCGGGCAAGCCGGAGCTGTTCGACGTCATGCTCGACACGGTGTACGGCGAGACGGCCAGGCCGGAGCACGTGCCCGGCGACTGGCGGGGCGCGCTCGACCGGATCGCCAGGGAGAACTGGGCCCTCTACCTGCGCCATCCGTGGCTGCTCCAGGTGGCGGCCAGCCGCCCGCCGCTCGGGCCCAACGTGACGGCCAAGTACGACTACGAGTTGCGCGCCGTGGACGGCATCGGCCTGACGGACGTGGAGATGGACTCGGTGATCACGCTGATCACCGGCTTCGTGCACGGGGCGGCCAGGGGCGCGGTGGAGGCCGCGCAGGCGGAGAGCGTGACCGGGCTGACCGACGAGCAGTGGTGGGCCGCGCACGCGCCCTTCCTCAGCCGCATCGCCGACGCCGGCCGCTATTCCGTGGCCTCCAGGGTCGGGCAGTCGGCGGGCGAGGCGTTCAACGCCGCCTACAGCCCCGAGCACGCCTTCGAGTTCGGGCTGGAGCGCGTGCTCGACGGCATCGAGGCCCTGATCAACCGCCGCGCGACCTCATCCTGACGCCGACACCGCGGGCCGGCGTCCACGCCCCGGCGCGGTGCGGCGGGCTAGCGTACGGGGGCCGCGCGCAGGCGTACGACGTGCTCCACCAGGGAGATCAGCGTCGCCTTGACCGACTCGCGGCTGCGCGCGTCGGTGCGCACGATCGGCACGTGCGGCGAGAGCGCGAGTGCCTCCCTGACCTCGCCGTCGGAGTGCGGGAACTGCCCGTCCCAGCCGTTGACCCCGATGACGAACGGCAGTTTGGCCTCTTCGAAGTAGTCGATGGCGGGAAAACTGTCGGCCAGGCGGCGCGTGTCGAGCAGCACCACCGCGCCGATCGCGCCGCGGACGAGGTCGTCCCACATGAACCAGAACCGGTGCTGACCCGGGGTGCCGAACAGGTAGAGGATCAGGTCACGGTCGAGCGACAGGCGGCCGAAGTCCATCGCCACGGTCGTGGTCTGCTTGTTCGGCGTCATGCCCAGGTCGTCGATGCCCGCGGACGCGTCGGTCATCACGGCTTCCGTGGTGAGCGGGAGGATCTCCGACACCGCCCCCACGAACGTCGTCTTCCCGACGCCGAACCCGCCCGCGACGACGATCTTCGTCGACGTGAGGCCGGGGCTAGAGCCTGCGTAGTCCACTGAGCACCCTTTCGAGCATGTTGAGGTCTGGCTGTCCCTGGCTGAGGCGTGGCTGGTGCAGGCGGACAAGCCCTTCGTCGGACATGTCCGCCACGAGCACCCGGGCCACGCCCAGCGGGACGCGGAGCAGGGCCGAGATCTCGGCGACCGACCGGAACGACCTGCACAGCTGCATGATGGCCTCCTGCTCGGGGGTGAGCATGGCCATCTCGTCGTCCGGGATCGACATGGACGAGATCAACGTCTCCATGGCGAGGTGATAACGCGGCTCGGAACGGCCGCCGGTCACCGCGTAAGGACGGAACAGGGGCTCTTCGTCCCCGGTGCCGTCAGTGCCGTACACGGCCCTCTCCCATCAGTTCCATCACATCACCGGGACCTGGCGGCCTGAAGCTCCGCACGAAGGGCCGGTGTCAGCGCTTGTCCCGCTCTGTCTACCAGCAACGTCATCTGGTATGCCACGAGGCCCATGTCACAATCCGGACCCGCCAGCACCGTCAGAACCGAGCCGTCGCTGATCGCCATCACCAGCAGCAGGCCACGCTGCATCTCGACGACGGTCTGCGTCACCGCGCCGCCCTCGAACACCCTGGACGCACCCACGGTCAGGCTCAGCAGACCCGCGGAGACCGCGGCGAGCTGGTCGGCCCGGTCGGGCGGGAAGCCCTCCGAGGCGGCCAGGCAGAGCCCGTCGGCCGAGACGACGACGGCGTGCGCGACACCTGGGGTGTTACGCACGAAGTCGGTGATCAGCCAGTCGAACTTGTGCGCCTCATGGCTAAGGGTTGTCACGCATCCTCCCCGGCGGGACGCTTACTCACTCTGTTCCTCCTGTCCGTGTACTTCCTGACGGGCCCGTCGCACACCCTGCTGGTAGCCGGCCATCCTGGAGCGCATCCGGTCGGCTGAGACCGGGGGCGCGGGAGCCTGCCGCTGGGGCTGCTGCGCCTGTGCGGGCCGGCTCGCCGTGCCCGGCACCAGGTTGGCTTTCGGGGTCCGTTTGGGGAGCCCGGCGGCGGTGACGCCGCCGAGACTCGGTTCGCTGGCCGCGGCCGCCGCACGCCATCCGGCGTCCGCGGCCGTACGCCACGCTTCCTCCCCAGAGGGTACGGCTTGCGCCGGTGTGGCCTCACCGGTGCCCGCCGGTTGGGGCGGCGTCTCCGCGGGCGGCCGGCGGAACCAGGCCGACTCCACCGAGGCGAAGATCGGCAGGTACTCCTCCTGCTCCTGCTCCATCGGCGACATGTCGACCGACGGAGTCCGGCCCGGCCCGCGCACGTCGTTCGTCGAGTACGACGGCGCCGGCGGCGGCGTCTGGAACGCGCCACTACCAGATCGCGGAGAACCCGCGCCGGGGTACGAAGGGTAGCTTCCTGAGTCGAACGTGCCCTGCTGCCTGCGGTAAGAGCCGCCGTCGGTGTCGGCGGTGAAGCCGCCCGCCCCCGGGCGGCCCGGGTCGGAGCCGAACGTGCCGAACGCGGGCCCTGGCGTCCCCTGCGCGTTGTCGTCCTGGCGCGGGCCCGGCCGCCGGGCGGGGCCGGTGTCGAACGTGCCGGGGCCCGTCCTGCCGGGGCCGCTGTCGTACGGGCCGCTGTCGATCGAGCCGCTGCCGAAGGAGCTGCTGTCGAAAGAAGCGGGCCCCTGGCCGGAGGGCGGGGCCGCGTGCCGGGGCCGCCCGTTGTCGGCGGAGCCGGGGCGCGGCGCGGGCCCCGCCTCGAAGGCGCCACGACGCGGCTGGCCGCCGTCGAAGCCGCCCGGCCTGGGCTGCCCGTTGTCGAGCCCGCCCGTCCTGGGCTGCCCGTTGTCGTAGCCGCCAGGCCGCGGCACCTGCCCGATCTCGAAGGAGTCGAAGCTGGCGAACGACCGGAACGTCCCGTTCTGCGCGCCCAGCCCGTTCGGCCCCGAAGCCCCCGTGCCGGAAGCGGCGGGCTGGCCGGGCACGGTGCCGCCGCCGAACGCCGGCCGCTGCGGCAGCGGCTGCTGCTGCGTCCCGTCGGCGATCAGCGTCGGAGGCAGCAGCACCATGGCGATCAGACCGCTGCCGTCGCCCTTGCGCAGCTGCACCCTGATGCCGTGGCGCAGCGCCAGGCGGCCGACCACGAACAGGCCCATGCGGCGGGAGACCGACACGTCCACCACGGGCGGCTCGGCCAGGCGGCGGTTGGCCTCGGCCAGCTCGTCCTCGGTCATGCTGATGCCGGAGTCGGTGACGGACAGCAGCGCGCCGCCGCCTTCGATGAGGCTGCTGGTGACCGTGACCTGGGAGTTGCTCGGGGAGAACTGGATGGCGTTCTCGACCAGCTCGGCGACGAGGTGGACCAGGTCGTTGGCGCAGCTGCCGAGCACGGAGGTGGCCCGGTGCACCTTGACCTGGACGCGCTCGTAGCCCTCGACCTCCGACAGCGCGGCGCGGACGACGTCGACCAGCTTGGCCGGCTGGCTGCGCCTGCGGGTGGCCTCGTGCCCGGCCAGGACCAGGAGGTTCTCGGAGTTGCGGCGCATGCGGGTGGCCAGGTGGTCGAGCTTGAACAGGTCGGCCAGCCGGCCGCCGTCCTGCTCGCCCTTCTCCAGGCCGTCGATCAGCGAGATCTGCCGCTCGACCAGCGTCTGCGTGCGGCGCGAGAGGTTGACGAACATCGAGCTGATGTTGCTGCGCAGCTCGGCCTCCTCGCCCGCCAGGCGTACGGCCTGCCGGTGCACCTGGTCGAAGGCCCTGGCCACCTCACCGATCTCGTCGTTGCCCTCGACCTCGATCGGCTGCACGTCGCGTACGGCCGAGTCACCGCTGACGCGCAGCTGGTGCACCACGTCGGGCAGCCGGAAGCCGGCCACCTCCAGCGCCTCGGTGCGCAGCCGGCGCAGCGGGCCGACCATGGAGCGGGCGATGGCGACGGTGAGCAGCAGGACGAGCAGCAGCAGCCCGAGGATCAGGGCGCCCGCGACGATCGCGCTGCGGATCTCGGACTGGCGCAGTTCCTGGCTGCGCAGGTTCACCTTGTCCGCCATCTGCTTCTCGATGCCGTGCAGCACCTCGATGGCGTTGGTGTTCTGCTTGAACCACTGGTCGCGCTCGGCGTTGGCGGAGATCAGGTTGTCGGTGATCGTGGCGCCCGGCTGCCGGCCGCTGACCAGCGTGACCGCGCGCGACTTGGTGAGCTGGACGTTGACGTAGTCGTTGTTCGAGGTGAGCGCCTTGGACAGCTCAAGGCCGACCTCGACGCCTGCTTCGGCGCCGACGGTGGCGATGTCGCGCTGCTGGCGGGCGTTGGAGGCGATGAACTCCTCGACGTCCTTGGCGCCGACCCGCCTGGTCTCGTAGGAGGCCTGCAGCAGCTTCACCCGCTGCTTGGACATCTCCTCCTTGGCCGAGGCGAGCGCGCTCAGGGCACGGAACTGGCCGACGATCTGGGAGTCGTCGGACATCAGGGCCAGCTCGTCGTGCAGCTTGAGCAGGGTGTCGGTGAGGAAGTCGTACCGGATGGTGTTGACCTGACCCTCGGTCCTGATCTTGGGGAGCCGGCCCAGGTCGTACTTCGCCTGTTCGACCGCCTTGACCACACGGGGTCCATAAGAGTCGTCCATCGTGTTAAGGTCGGCTCTGACGGTCTTGATCAAGGTGTCGACGGACGCCTTGCGCTGTGCGTACGGGTTGGCCAGGGCCTTGCGCACCGAGCGGCTCGCGCCGATCCAGCCGCCCGTGTCGCGCTCGAGTCCGATGGCCTGCACCAGGTCACGGATGCGTCCGGCCTGCTCGGCCGCGGTGGCCGTGCGGTCGTAGACGCCGATGCTCTGGACCGACCCGACGACGCGCGCTCCCCCGAGCACGACGCCGGCGATGGTGGGCACCAGGATCAGGGCGGTCAGCCGCCATCTCACGCGCCAATTCCGCAGCCCCAGCCGTGGCAGAGACCGCTGCCCGCGGTCCCTTCGTGTGGCTGGGTCGCTTCCCGCACTCCCCGTTGTCACCGCTCCCGCTACCCCTCAATCGTCCCGTCCGCCACGGGCCATAAGCCGTCCACAAGGTATCCGCAGCAACTGACTTAACAGTCATATCGGACACAATCGTTACAAACGTGACCGTAGTCGATGTGTTGTTGGTTATCGCAGTGCGGCCAGGACTTGATCGCGGACTTGAGCCCTCTGCGCGTCGTCGCTGAGGGGGCGACCAGCGCGGTCCACAACGTAGAAGACGTCCACCGCCTCCGCGCCGAGAGTCTCCACGCGAGCGGCCCTCACGTCAAGACCACACTCACCGAACGCACGTCCAATGCGCCACAGCAGTCCCGGCCTGTCATGGGCCCTGACTTCCACCACGGTAGCGGTCGCGGAGGCGTCGTCGACCAGTGTCACCCGAGGTGGGGCCACAGGTACGCGGGGCGGCCTGAGCGCGCGGGTGCGGCGGGCCAGCCGCTGCTCGATGTCAAGACGGCCGGCAAGGACGAGCCGGAGATCGGCCTCCAGCGTCGCGGGGTCGGGCGGAGAGCCGTACTCGGGGATGACGGAGAACTCGATCACCGCCGTGGAGCCCGCGGACGCCGACGAGGCCGAGCGCACGACCAGCCGGTGGGCCGACAGCACCCCGGCGGCGCTCCACAGCAGCCCGACCCGGTCGGGGGCGACGACCGTGACCGCTCCCCCGTTGACCCGGACGGCGCCGCCGCCGTGGCGGGCCAGCCCGGCCTGCTCGGGCGAGAGGGTGGGCGGCTGGGGCGGCGGCGAGCCCGACAGCACCGACCTGACCCGGCGGACCAGGTCGGCGACGAGCCCCGCCTTCCAGGCGTTCCAGGCGGCGGGACCGGTCGCGTTGCCGTCGGCGACCGCCAGCGCGGCCAGCAGGTCGAGCACCTCGCGGGTGCCGACCGTGGCGGCGACCTTCTCGATCGTCACGGGATCGTCGAGGTCCCTGCGGGTGGCGGTCTCGGGCAGCAGCAGGTGGTGGCGGACGACGACGGCGAGCGTGTCGATGTCGTGGGCGGGCAGGCCGATCCGGGTCGCGATGTCGCGGACCACGACCTCGCCGGTCGCCGAGTGGTCACCGGGCCAGCCCTTGCCGATATCGTGCAGCAGCGCGGAGATCAGCAGCAGGTCGGGGCGGGAGACCTCACGGGTGTGGCCGGCCGCGTTCGCGGCGGCCTCGATCAGGTGCCGGTCGACCGTGAAGCGATGGATCGGGTTGCGCTGGGGGCGGTGGCGTACGCGCTCCCAGTCAGGAAGCAGTTTGACAAGAATGCCCGCCTGGTCGAGCTCCTCCCACACGGGCACGGCGGCGCGGCCCGCGCCGAGGATCGACACCAGCGCGTCGCGGGCCTCCTCGGGCCACGGCACCGGCATCGGAGCCGACTGAGCTGCGAGTACGGACACCGTCGCGGGCGCCATCGGCAGCCCGGAGTCGGCCGCCGCGGCGGCGGCGCGCAGCACCAGGACGGGGTCCTTGCGCGGGTCGGCGCCCCTGGCCAGCACCACCTCGCCGCCGTGCTCGACCACGCCGTCGGCCAGCGGGCGGCGGCCACGGGGCGCCGGTCCTGACAGCAGCCTGTCAACGGTGCGCCAGGTGGCGTCGAAGGCGTGGGAGACAGTGCGGCCGGCCTCGGCCAGGCGGCGCATCAGCGCCTCGGCGTCCAGCAGCCCGAGCAGCCCGGCCACCGCGTCCTGCTCCTGGAGGACCAGCCGGTCGGTGCCGCGGGCGGTGACGACGTGCAGCGCGTGCCGCACGTCGAGGATGAACTCGTACGCCTCCCGCGCCCGCGGGCCCGGCGCCGAGGCGACCCAGGCGGCGGCCACGGCCTGCATCGCCTGGACGTCGCGCAACCCGCCGCGTCCGTCCTTGATGTCGGGCTCCAGCAGGAAGGCGAGCTCGCCGCTGGCCTGGGCCCGCTTGTCGGCCGCCTCGCGCAGCTCGCCGAGCCTGCGCCTGGAGTCGGCGCGCCATTCGGCCAGCACCGACTCCCTGGCCTTCCTGGTCAGGTCGGGGTCGCCGGCCACGTGTCTGGCCTGGATGAGGCCGAGCACGGCCTTGAGGTCCTGCCTGGCCACCGACACGGCCTCGTCCACCGTGCGTACGGAGTGGTCGAGGTTGACCGCGGAGTCCCAGATCGGATACCAGATCCGGTCGGCGATCCTGGCCACGTCGGCCCGGCCGTTGTGCAGCAGCACGAGGTCGAGGTCGCTGCCGGGTGCCAGCTCACCCCTTCCCAGGCTGCCGACGGCGACGAGCGAGACGTGCTCGCCGTCGCTCGCCGTGCGGAAGAGATCCTTCAGCCAGCGGTCGGTGTCCGCGCCCCGCTCCTTGCGGGCCGCGGCGTACGAACGGGCCTCTCCCCTCACTGCTGTGCCCCCTTGCCGAGCTCCGCCCGGACCCCCTTGTCCGGGCATCGCCGCGGATCCGTCGTGGAACCCCTGTCGTGCTCCGCCCTGACGCCGTTGTCAGGGCTTCGCGTCTCCGACGTCACAGGGCTTCCGGACCCCGTTCTCCCGTGCGCACACGGATGACGGTGTCGACCGGAACGGACCAGACCTTGCCGTCGCCGATCTTGCCGGTGTGGGCCGCCTTGACGATGACGTCGATCACGTCCTCGGTGTCGTCCTCTTCCGCGAGGACCTCGAGGCGCACCTTCGGCACCAGGTCCACCTGGTACTCGGCGCCGCGGTAGACCTCGGTGTGGCCGCGCTGGCGGCCGTAGCCGCTGGCCTCGCTGACGGTCATTCCCTTGATGCCGAACTGTTCGAGCGCGGCCTTCACGTCGTCGAGCTTGAAGGGCTTGATGATGGCGGTGATGAGCCTCATGCGTCCACCTTCTTCGTGGCGGGAGCGGTGACGGGGCCGTTGGGGGAGCTCACGCCGGAGGCGTGAACGGTGCCGAGGTCATACCCGGTCTCGGCGTGCGAGGTGATGTCGATGCCGGTGACCTCGTCCTCGGTGGAGATGCGGAAGCCCATCGTCTTGTCGATGATCTTGCCGATCACCCATGTGAGGATGAACGAGTAACCGCCGACCGCGACGGGGCCGAGCACCTGAAGGCCGAGCTGGCCGAAGCCGCCGCCGTAGAACAGGCCCTCGCTCTGCTGGTCGAGGAAGGGGTAGGCGGCCAGGAAGCCGAGGGAGACGGCACCAACAACGCCGCCGACCAGGTGCACGCCGACCACGTCGAGGGAGTCGTCGTAGCCGAGCTTGTACTTCAGGCCCACGGCGTAGGCGCAGATCGCGCCGGCCAGCAGGCCGATGACCATCGCGGCCCAGGGGTCGACGAAACCACAGGCGGGGGTGATGGCGACCAGACCGGCCACCGCGCCGGAGGCGGCACCGAGGCTGGTGGCGTGGCCGTCACGCAGCTTCTCCACCACGAGCCAGGCGCCGACGGCGACCGCGGTGGCGACCTGGGTGTTGAGGAAGGCCAGGCCCGCCGTGCCGTCCACGGCCAGCTCGGAGCCGGCGTTGAAGCCGAACCAGCCGAACCACAGCAGCGCCGCGCCGAGCAGCACCAGGGTCAGGTTGTGCGGCCGCATCGGCTCCTTGCGCCAGCCCTGCCGCTTGCCCAGCACCAGGGCCAGGGCGAGCGCCGCGGCGCCGGCGTTGATGTGGACGACCGTGCCGCCCGCGAAGTCCTCGATGCCCATGGTGTTGAGCCAGCCGGTGCCCCACACCCAGTGGGCGACGGGGAAGTAGACGACCGTGGCCCAGATCACGCTGAACAGCATCCACGCGCCGAACTTCGCCCGGTCGGCGATGGCACCGCTGATCAGGGCGACCGTGATGATGGCGAACGTCATCTGGAAGGCCGAGAAGACGAGACTCGGCATGCCGGTGCCGTCGTCCTTCGTCGCGGTCTCCACCAGGCTCTGCAGGCCGAGCGCGTCGAAGCCGCCGACGAAGTTGTTGAGTGCTGAGCTGGGGTTGTCGGTGAAGGCCAGGGAGTGCCCGAAGAGCATCCAGGTGATGGTTACGGTGACGATGGCGCCGAACGACATCATCATCATGTTCAGGACACTCTTGGCCCTGGTCATGCCCCCGTAGAAGAACGCGAGGCCCGGAGTCATCAACAGCACCAACGCGGTGGCCGCGAGCATCCAGGCAGTCGTGCCGCTATCGATCTTCACGACGCGACCCTCCTTACATGTGACGTGTGGCCACAGCGTGTTCGGCCGGGGTTTCGTGGCTCGACCAGGCGTGTTTCACATCTGTGAATCTCGCCACACGGGTGTTTCGACTAGGTTTCGGACATCTCACTCCGCGCATTTGGGTAACACTGAATCGGACATGTCATACTTAGGATTGCCTAACCTAACGATCAAGGAATGCCCATGCGCCTTCGCCTGGCCGTCGCTGCCATGCTGCCCGTGTTAGTCCTCACCGCATGCGGGAGCGGCACCACCGCGTCCCAGGAAGCGGGGCCCACCCGTACCGTCAAGCACGCCATGGGTGAGACCAAGGTGCCCATGACGCCGAAACGGGTCATCGTCCTCGACACCGACAAGCTCGACACGATGGTCTCGCTCGGTCTCTCCCCCGTCGGCGCGGCGCAGGCCCAGGAGAACCAGACCTGGCCCGAATACCTCGGCCCGGCGCTGGCGGACACCAAGCCCGTGGGCACGCTGCAGCAGCTCAACATCGAGGCCATCATGGCGCTCAAGCCGGACCTCATCCTGGGCAGCAAGTTCCGCCAGGCCGCCTTCTACGACAAGCTCGCCAAGATCGCCCCCACCGTGTTCACCGAGCGGGTCGGCATCACCTGGAAGGACAACTTCCTGCTCGACGCCGAGGCGCTGGGCAAGAAGGAGCAGGCCCAGCAGTTGCTGTCCGCGTACGAGACGCGGGCCAAGGAGGTGGGCGCCAAGTTCTCGAAGCTGAAGGTCAGCATCGTGCGGTTCATGCCGACCGAGATCCGCATGTACGGCCCCGAGTCGTTCAGCGGCATCGTGGTGGGCGACGCCGGCATCCCGAGGCCCGAGGCGCAGCAGCTGGCCGACCAGGACGACAAGCGCTTCGGCAAGCTGAGCCAGGAGAACATCGCCAAGGCCGATGCCGACGCGGTCTTCTACACCGCGTACGGGGAGGCGGCGGCCAAGTCGCAGGCCACCGTCACCGCGGGGCCGCTGTGGAAGAACCTGGAGGCGGTCAAGTCGGGCAACGCGCACAACGTGGACGACGAGATCTGGATGACCGGGATCGGCGTCACGGCCGCCGGCAAGATCCTGGACGACCTGGACAAGTACCTGGCGCCGCTCGCGAAGTGACGCCGGTCACGCGAGACGTACCGGATCGCCCTTCCTGATCAGGCCGGGGCGGAGCACTCGCGCGTAGACGCCCGCGCAGGCCTGGTTCTCCAGGTCGAAGACCGTGACCCGGTTGTGCCTGGCCACGGTGCGCAGGGCGTCGGCGTCGCGCTCCAGCGACCCGTGCGCCAGCGTCGGCACGGCGCAGCGCGGGCTGGCCACGATCACGTGCAGCACCACCTCCGCGCCGACGTGCAGCTCGCGCCCGGCCCAGTCGTTCTCCACGAAGCCGTCCGGCTCCGTCGCGATCACCAGGTTGGGCCGGTAGCGCAGCGCCTCGACGTGCCCGCGCGGGCCGAGCGCGCCGATCCGCTCGACGGTGGAGGTGGTGATCAGATGGATCGGCGCGAAGTCGAAGAACGTGCCCTCGGGCGAGCCCGAGCCGAGCACGGTCGTGGTGTAGGGCACCTCGGCCTCGATGCCGTCGGCGAGCACCCGTTCGGGCACCGACCGTTCGAGGTGAGCGCCCTCCGGGGGCACGTCGATCAGCCTGACCTCGCGCCCGAGCAGCTCCGACAGCTCCGCGTCACCCGGCGCCCGCGCGCCCTCGATCGCCAGCAGCCCGCGCCAGAGGCGGGGGTTCTTGGCGCTGGCGATCTTCCCCGTGGCGACGTCGAGCACCGCCCGAGCCCGGTCTCCCGCGAACCCCCGCTCGCTCACCGCGCTCTCGGCGAGCTCTTCCCCCAGCATCGACTTGACCGGATAGCGGCGCAACGTCTCGACATGCATGCCCGAGAGCTTACGACCCGCCCGGAAAGTCGCGGATCACCCGCAAAACCTGACCCACCCCGAACCTGACGCCCCGAACCTGACGCCCCCGGGCCCTGGCGGCCCACCCCCCGAACCTCCGCACGGCTCCCCCCGGAACCGCGAGCGGTCTAGGCGGCCGCGGTGGCCATCTTGCGCAGCCGGGCCAGGGCGTCGCGTTCGATGCGGCGGGCGCGGTCACGGCCGATGCCGTAACGCTCACCCACCTCGGTCAGCGTGTGCTCGCGCCCGTCGACCAGCCCGTAACGCCAGCGCAGCATCTCGCTGGTGACCCCTTCGAGCCCGGTGAGCCACTGGTCCAGCCGCTCCCGCTCCAGAATGTCGATGGCCTGCTGCTCGGGGTCGGCCCAGGTCTCGTCGGCGATCATGTCGCCGAGCTCGGTCTCGTCCTCGTCGCCGACGCCGAGTTGCAGCGAGACCGGGTCGGAGGCCCAGCGCCGCAGCTCACGCACCCGCTCGATGGGCAGGTCGAGGATCTCGGCGAGATCGTCGTCGGTCGGCTCGGCGTCGAACTCCGCCAGGATGTCGCGCCGCACCCGCATCAGCCGGGTCATCTGCTCGCCGGCGTGGGTCGGCAGGCGTACGGGACGGGCCTGCTCGTGAATGGCCCGGCCCACCGACTGCCTGATCCACCACGTGGCGTAGGTGGAGAACTTGTATCCCCGCCGGTAGTCGAACTTCTCCACCGCCCGGACCAGCCCCAGGTTTCCCTCCTGGACCAGGTCGATCAGCGGCATCCCCCGGCCGGAGTATTTCCTGGCCACCGCCACGACCAGGCGCAGGTTGGCCTGGATGAACTCGTCTTTCGCCCGCTGGCCCGAGATGGCCAGCCGCTCCAGCTCCTCGTCGGCCGCGTCCCCGATGCGCGGCTCCGTGCCCCCGCTGTCGAGCAGCTGTTCGGCGAACAGGCCCGCCTCGATCCGCTTGGCGAGCTCCACCTCTTCCTCAGCCGTGAGCAGCGGGACCCGGCCGATCTCGGCCAGATATGTCCCCAGCAGATCGCGATCAGCGACGTGCTGCTCCTGCGTGCGACTCCCCGTAGGCCTTGCCATCCCCAGGCACCTCGTTCCGCAGCTGCATACTTACCCGGCCAACGTCCGGGCAGGGGCAAAGATTCCCTAAAGCACTACGTCTGCGGGATGGTTCTGGATGTCCTCCTCAAGGAGGAGACCACGGTGAAACACCTGGTGAACGAGGGGAACGCCGGGCCGGTAGGCCAGGTGCACGTAGGAGGGAGCGTCGAGGACGACGAGGTCCGCACGGGCCCCGCGCCGCAACCAGCCTACGTCCCTACGGCGCAGCGCGCGTGCCCCGCCGTACGTCGCCGCCCTGATCGCCTCCAGCGGCGTCATCCGCATCTCGCGCACGGCCAGCGCCACGCAGAACGCCATCGACGAGGTGAACGACGAGCCAGGGTTGCAGTCGGTCGCCAGCGCCACGGTCGCGCCCGCGTCGATGAGCCGCCGCGCGTCGGGGTACGGCGAGCGGGTGGAGAACTCGGCCCCCGGCAGCAGCGTCGCCACCGTCCCCGAGGAGGCCAGCGCGTCCACGTCGGCCGTTGTCAGGTGGGTGCAGTGGTCGGCGGAGGCCGCCCCCAACTCGCAGGCCAGCCGCACCCCAGGCCCTTCCGTCAGCTGGTTGGCGTGCACGCGCACCCCGAGCCCGGCCTTGCGCCCGGCCGTGAGGATCTCGCGCGTCTGGTCCCCGTCGAAGGCCCCGCGCTCGCAGAACACGTCCACCCACTTCGCGTAGGGCGCGCACGCTTCGAGCATCTCCCCGGCCACGAGCCGCACGTAGGAGTCGGTGTCCATGCCGGCCGGCACCACGTGGGCCCCGAGGAAGGTGGTCTCGTCGGTCAGCCCGGTGGCGATCTCCAGCGAGCGCCGCTCGTGCTCGACGGACAGCCCGTAGCCGCTCTTGATCTCCACGGTGGTGGTGCCCTGGGCGAGCATCTCGCCGACCAGGGCCCGCGCGCGGGTGGCCAGCTCGGCCTCGCTCGCCCGGCGGGTGGCCGCGACCGTGGTCCTGATGCCGCCCCCCGTGTACGCCTCCCCCGACATGCGCGCCTGGAACTCGGCCGTCCGGTCACCGGCGAAGACGAGGTGCGCGTGGCTGTCGACGAACCCGGGGATGACGGCCCGCCCACCGGCGTCCACCCGCACGTCGGCGTCGGGAGCCTCGGCGGCGGGGCCGGTCCAGGCGACCAGGCCGTCCTCGACGACGAGCGCGGCGCCGGGGATCTCCTCGCGCTCGGGGTCGCCGGTGTAGAGCAGCCCGATCCCGTCGATCAGCGTCGTGGTCATCGCCGCTCTCCCATCGCCGCGCCTGTCTCCGCCCCTGACGCCGTCCCCGTCGTCGTTCCCGTCGTCGTTCCTGTCACAGGCCCTGTCGCGGCCCCCGTCTCGGGTCCTGTCACCGCCCCGATCGCCCGGATCAGCATGCGGCCCACGTCGCCGAGCACGTGGCGGCCGTCGGTCACCACGCGGCGCCCGCCGGAGACCACCGAGTGCACGTCGGCCGCCGTGGCCGCGAACACCACGGCCTCCAGGTCGGGAGCGCCGGCCGTGCGTACGGAGTCGAGCCGCAGCGTCACCAGGTCCGCCCACGCGCCGGGCACGAGCAGGCCCGCGTCGGGGAAGCCGAGCGAGGTGTGCCCCTCGACCGTGGCGGAGCGCAGCAGGTCGGCGGCGCGCCAGTGCCCGCGTCGCTCGCTGGCCAGCCGCTCGTTCAGCTCGACCGCCCTGGCCTCCTCGAACAGGTCGATCACGGCGTGGCTGTCGGAGCCGAGCGTGATGCGCGCGCCCCGGTCGGCCGCCGTCCTGGCCGGGCCGATGCCGTCGGCGAGGTCGCGTTCGGTGGTGGGGCACATGCAGATGTAGGTGCCCGACTGCGCGAGCAGCTCGATGTCCACGTCGGTCAGGTGGGTGGCGTGCACCGCGGTCGAGCGCGGCCCCAGCGCCCGCCGTTCGTGCAGGACCTGGACGGGCGTGGCGGCGTAGCGCTCGACGCAGGCGGCGTTCTCGGCCCGCTGCTCGGAGACGTGCATGTGCAGGGGCGCGGCATGGCGGTGGGAGAACTCGGCCACGACCTGCATCTGCTCGGGCGGCACCGCCCGCACGGAGTGGATGGCGGCGCCGATCTCGACGTCGGGCTGCCCGCCGTAGGCGGCCTCCAGCCGTTCGGCCCTGACCGCCCAGTGCTCGGCGTCGCCGTCGCTGAAGCGCAGTTGCGGGCCGGCCAGCGGGGCGCCGATGCCGCCCGACACGTAGCAGGTGTCGAGCAGCGCGATGCGCAGCCCGGCGGCGCGGGCGGCGCGCACGAGGGCGTGGCCCATCGCGTTGTCGTCGTCCTCGTACGGCCGCCCGTCACGGTCGTGGTGCAGATAGTGGAACTCGCCCACGCACGTCACTCCGGAAAGGGCCATCTCGGCGTAGACCGCGGTGGCCAGGCGCAGGTAGGACTCGGGGTCGAGCCGGGCGGCCACCTCGTACATCCGCTCGCGCCAGGTCCAGAAGTCGCCCTTGCCCTCCTGGGTGACGCCGCGCAGCGCGCGGTGGAAGGCGTGGGAGTGGGCGTTGGCCAGGCCGGGGACGGTCAGCCCAGGCAGCCGCTCGGCGTCGCCGGGCGGGCCCTGCTCGATGCGGGTGATCCTGGCGCCGTCGATCTCCACGAGCACGTCGCCGGCGACCCCATCGGGCAGCCAGGCCCGCTCGCACCAGTAGGTCAGCGACACAGATCCTCCAGCACATCCGCGAGTGCCACCACTCCCGCCTCGCAGTCTGCCCGCTCGGCGTGCTCTCCGGGTGAGTGGGACACGCCGGTGGGGTTCCTGACGAACAACATGGCGCTCGGGACACCCGCCGCCGCGAGGATTCCGGCGTCGTGCCCGGCGCCGGTCGGCAGGATGGGCGCGGGCGTGTCGCCCCCGGCCACCCGGGCCAGCCGGTCGCGCAGCGCCTCGGCGAAGACCACCTCGGGCGTCCAGGACTCCTCGCGCACCTCGCTCGCCTCGCCGCTCACCTCGCCGACCAGCTCGCGCACGGCCGCGGCGTCGGCTCCGCGCGCGTCGAGCCAGGCGCTGACCAGGCCCGGGATGGCGTTGGCGCTGCCGGGCGAGACGCGTACCTTGCCGACGGTGGCCACCACGCCGAGCCGCTGAGCCGACTGCCTGGCGGCCAGCGTCATGCGGGCGAAGGGCAGCATCGGGTCGTCGCGGTCGGCCAGCCGGGTGGTGCCGGCGTGGTCGGCCCGGCCGCGGAAGTCGAGCCGCCAGCGGCCGTGCGGCCAGATCGCCCCGGCCACGCCCACGGGGCGGCCCTCGGTCACGAGCCCGCGGCCCTGCTCGACGTGGAGCTCCACGAAGGTGCCGACGGTGGCCAGCGTCTCGTCGTCGCGGCCGGTCTCGTGGGGTTCGCGCCCGGCCCGGCGCAGCACATCTGCCAGGGTGTCGCCGTCGTCGTCGGTGAGCCCGAGCGCGCGGTCGGGGGAGAGCGCGCCGGTGAGCAGCCGCGAGCCCATGCACGGCACGCCGAACCTGGCGCCCTCCTCGTCGGTGAAGCAGGCCACGCCCACGGGCACCGAGGGCGTCACGGCCCGCTCCTTCAGCAGGTCGAGCGCGGCGAAGGCGGACACGACGCCGAGCGGCCCGTCATAGGCGCCGCCCTGGCGGACGGAGTCGAGGTGGCTGCCCGTCACCACGCCGGGGCGCTCGCGCGACGGGCTCCCCCACCACGCCCACAGGTTGCCGTTGCGGTCTTCGCGCAGGTCGAGCCCCCTGCTGGTGGCCTCGCCCGCGAACCACTCGCGTAGCTCCAGGTCGGCGTCCGACCAGGCGTCGCGCAGGTAGCCGCCGGTCTCGGGATCTCTGCCAATGGGGGCGAGTCGTTCAAGCATGGACCCCACCATAGTGAATGGATCCATTCACCTCAGTTGACGGGACCCCCTCGGGGCCGCAGGGTCAGCTCGGTAAGGTGGGCGTCGGGTCCGGCCATGACGGCCGCGAGCAGCGCCCGCGCCACGGTCTCCGGTTCGAGATACTTCTCCGGCTCGAACGCGCCGCCCTCGTACGCCCGCACCTCCCGCTGCATGTCGGTGGCCGTCCGCCCCGGATAGACGGTGGTGACCCGCAGCTCCGGCTCCTCCAGCCGCAACGTGTCGGCGAACGCCTTCAGCGCGAACTTGCTGGCCGCGTAGGACGCCCAGTGAGGGTTGGCCCGCTGACCGGAGCCGGAGTTGACGCAGACGACGTGGCCGCCGGCCCGCCGCAGCGCGGGCAGCAGCAGCCTGGTCAGCTCGGCGACCGCGATCACGTTCACCTCCATGGTCTGCCGCCAGACGTCGGCGCCCTGGTCGGCGATCCGGCCGAGCCGGCTCATCCCGGCGCTGTGCACCAGCACGTCGAGCCGCTCGATGCCGGCCACGTCGGCCGCGGTGACCCGGGTCAGCTCCACCGGCCAGGGGCGCGCTCCCGGCAGTCCGGCCGCCAGCGCGGCCAGCGCCCGCTCGTCGCGCCCGCCCAGGATGACGTCGTGGGTCGGGGCCAGCGCCCTGGCGACGGCGGCGCCGACACCCCGGGAGGCGCCTGTGACCAGCGCCGTCGGTCGTTCACTCATGGAGGCAGCTTATTGACCTTGACGCCTATTCAAGTTTGCATACAAACTTGAATACATGTCATCGACCCGGATCCTGATCCTCGGCGCATTGCTGGACGGCCCCATGAACGGCTACGGGGTCCGCCGCCGCCTGGAGGTCATGGGCATCGAATCCTGGACCAACGTGGCGTTCGGCTCGATCTACCACGGCCTGAGCAAGATGGCCGACGAGGGCCTGCTGGAGGTCGTCGAGGCGGGCAAGGGCGGCAAGGTCGTCTACGCCCTCACCGACCTCGGCCGCGAGGAGTTCCACCGGATGCTGCTCAAGGCGTGGCACGAGCTCAAGCCCATCGTCGACCCGTTCCAGGTGGCCATGACGTTCATGGACCGGCTGGAAAAGCAGGAGATATTGACGGCGCTGCGTGGCAGGATGTCCCAGCTTCGGATGTACGTCGACACCATGGGACACATGAGCGGCGTGAAAGTCGCCCACGGCGCCCCCGAGCACGTCAACGAGAACCTCGGCCTGCAGCGGGCCATGCTCCAGGCCCAGCTCGACTGGGTGGAGAAGGCGATCCCGAGGATCGAGGCCGACGAGTTGCCATGAAGGAGCTGACCGCCCCGATGATCATTCAGGCAGAGGGCCTGCGCAAGACGTTCACCACGAGAAGCAGAAAGGGCGCCCAGACCGTCGAGGCCGTGCGCGGCGTGGACCTCGACGTGGCCAAGGGCGAGATCTTCGGCGTGCTCGGGCCCAACGGCGCGGGCAAGACCACCACGATCAGGATCTTGTCCACGCTGATCGCCCCCGACGCGGGCACCGCCACGATCGCGGGCCACGACCTGCTCAAGGAGCCCGCGCAGGTCCGGCGCAACCTCGGTTATGTGAGCCAGGCCGGCGGGGTGGAGGACACCACGAGCGCGCGGGCGCAGATCATGATGGCCGCCAGGATCCACGCCATGGCCGATCCGGCGCGGGCCACCGCCGAGGTGCTCGACCGTTTCGAGCTGACCGAGCTGGCCGACCGCCCCGGCCGTACGTTGTCGGGCGGCCAGAAGCGGCGGGTGGCCATCGCGATCGGGCTCGTGCACAACCCGCCGCTGCTCTTCCTCGACGAGCCCACCACGGGCCTCGACCCTCAAAACCGGGCCAACCTCTGGGACCGGATCAGGCAGTTGCGCGAGGCGGGCACGAGCGTGCTGCTCAGCACCCACTACCTCGACGAGGCCGACGCGCTGTGCGACCGGCTGATGATCGTGGACCACGGCACGGTCGTGGCCGAGGGCACGCCGTCCGCGCTCAAGCGGGAGGTCTCCGGCGACGTGATCACGCTCAGGGTGAGCGAGCCGGAACGCGCGGCGGAGACGCTCAAGCCGCTGGCCCGCGAGACCCGCGTGGACGACGACCTGCTGCGCGTCTACGTGGACGACGGCGAGCACACGCTGCCCGCCCTGCTGCGGGCGCTGGAGGAGCGGGGCCTGGGCCTGACCTCGATCGCGCTCGACCGCTCCACCCTCGATGACGTCTTCCTGGCCAAGACCGGCCGATCCCTTCGTGACGCGGGAGCCGCCGTATGATCCGCCACACCGCCTTGTTCACCGGCTACGAGCTGAAGAAGTCCTTCAGCAACCCGATCTGGCCGCTGTTCGGCCTCATGCAGCCGGTGCTCTACCTGCTCATGTTCGCGCCGCTGCTGAAGTCGCTGACGCCGGGCGGCACCACGGTGGACGCGCTGCGCATGTTCACCCCGGCGTCCATGATGATGATCGCCGTGTTCGGCTCGCTCTTCTCCGGGTTCGGGCTGATCGCCGAGCTGCGCAACGGCTCGCTCGAACGTTACGCCGTCAGCCCCGCCTGGCGGCCGGCGATCGTGCTCGGGCGGGTGGCCAAGGACATGGTCGTGCTGGTCCTCCAGGCCGTCCTGGTGCTGATCGTGGCCATCGCCATGGGGGTGCGCATCGGAGCCGTCGAGCTGGTGCTGGTGCTGCTGCTCATGGCCGCGACCGGGCTGTTCGCCTCGGGGCTGTCGCAGGGGCTGGCGCTGACCGTGCGCGACGAGAACGGCATGTCGCAGACGCTCAACCTGTTCATGTTGCCGATCATGCTGCTGGCCGGGCTGTTCGTGCCGATCTCGTTCGCGCCCGACTGGATGAAGTTCCTGGCCCCGGTCAACCCGCTCTACCACGCCGTCGAGGCGGGGCGGGCGCTGTTCGACGGGCGGCTGGGTGATGCGTCGATCCCGATCGCGTTCGGGCTGTTCATCGCGCTGGCGGTGCTCACGACGATGTGGTCGATGCGGTCGCTAGGCAAGATCGCCGGTTAGGAACGTGCCGGTCTCGTCGGCCATCCGCTCATATTCTTCGAGCCTGGCCCGCGTACGCAGCGGCGCGGCGTCGGCCATGGCCTCCACCAGGGCCATGGCCAGGGCCAGCGGCGCGGCGTGCGAGTCGAACACGAGCCGGTCGCCCACGGGCGCGTCGAGCACGATCTCGGCCGGGAAGTCGGGCCTGTCGGTGATGGCGGCCACGCGCAGGCCCAGCTTCTCCGCGTATTCCAGCGCCCGCAGCGCTTCTGCCGGATAGCGCGGCAGCACCACGGCCACCACCCACTCGGCTCCGGCCCGCCGGGCCGCGTGCAGCCCCTCGGCCAGCTCGGAGCCGCCGTGGGTGAGCAGCCGCACGTCGGGATGGATGCGGCGGGCGTAGTAGGCGAAGGTGGTGGCGAGGCCGCACGAGACCCGCAGCCCCAGCACGGGCAGCGGCTCGGTCGCGGCCAGGTGTTCGCCCAGCTCCTTCAGCGGCAACGCCGCCAGCCGCTCCCTGACCAGGGCCAGGTTGCGGATCTCGCAGTCGATGGCGCCGCGCAGCAGGCTCTCCTGCGGCGCCTCCACGCCGCCGCCCAGCACCAGCGGCCGCAGCGCCTGGCGCAGCTCGGGATATCCGGCGAACCCCAGCACCATGGCGAACCTGGTCACCGAGGGCTGGCTGACCCCGGCCCGGTCGGCCAGCTCCACGCTGGACAGGAAGATGGCCTCGTCCAGGTTTTCGCTCAGGTAGTGGGCGATCCTGCGCTGCACGGGCGACAGCCTCCGGCCGTCGAGGAGCACGCTCAGCCCGCCGTGATATCCGTCCGCCACGTCACCTCCAACACCGCCGACCCGGCATTCTCATCCCTCACACCGGTGACGACCGGAAGCGGTCTCTGCTGTGAATGAACCCATTCACAGCAGAGACTAACCCGGCGGCGGGCCCGCGCCGCTCAGCCGACCAGGAACTGGGTGGCGGCCAGCTCCCGGTAGAGCTCGTCCGCGCCCACCAGCTCCTCGTGCGTGCCGACCGCGCGCACGCCGCCGCCCTCCATCACCACGATGCGGTCGGCGTTGGTCACCGTGGACAGGCGGTGCGCGATGACCAGCACCGTGGTCTCCCTCGCGACCTCGGCGATCACCTCGCGCAGCCGCAGCTCGTTGACCGCGTCGAGCTGCGAGGTGGCCTCGTCGAGCAGCAGCAGCCTGGGCTTGCGCAGCAGCGCCCTGGCGATGGCCACCCGCTGGCGCTCGCCGCCCGACAGCAGCACACCGCGGTGCCCGACCGGGGTGTCGATCCCGTCGGGGAGCCGGGCCACCAGGTCGTCGAGCCTCGTCCGCGCGATGGCCCGGTGCAGCTCCTCCTCCGTGGCGTCACTGGCGGCGAAGAGCAGGTTCTCCCTGAGCGTGCCGGCCAGCACGGGAGCGTCCTGCTCGACGTAGCCGAGCGCGCCGCGCAGCTCACCGAGCGGCCAATCGCGGATGTCCCGCCCGTCGACGGCGATCGAGCCTGACTGGTGGTCGTAGAAGCGTTCGAGCAGCGCGAACACCGTCGACTTGCCCGCCCCCGACGGCCCGACCAGCGCCGTCAGCCCGCCGGGCGCCACCTCGAAGCTCACGCCGTCGTGCACGAGCGGCCGGTCGTCGCCGTAGCGGAAGACCACGTCCTCGAACCGCACGCCGGCCGGGCGTGCCGCCTGCGGCTCCGCGACGCCGACCGGCTCGGCGGGCAGGTCCTCGATCTCCTTGATCCGCTTCATCGCGGCGAGCCCCTGCTGCAGCTGCACGCCGCCCTGGACCAGCTGCCCGATCGGCGGCACCAGGTAGAACAGGTAGAGCAGGAACGCGATCAGCGACGACACCTCCAGCGTGCCGGAGGAGACCCGCGCGCCGCCGACACCCAGCACGGCCAGGAACGCGATCTGCACCGCCATCCACGTCGCCACTCCCGCCAGCGACGTCCATCCGGCGACCTGCAGCCCCCGGTCGCGGGCCCGCACGGCCGCGTCGCCGACCACGGCGATCTCCCGCTCCTCCGCGCCGCTGGCCTTGACGGTCCTGTACGCCTGCAGCGCCCGGTCCAGCACCGCGCCCATCTCGCCCACGGCCTCCTGGGCCTGGGTCTGCGCCCGCTGGATCCGCGGCATGATCAGCGCCACCATGCCGCCGATCACCACCACCACGAGCAGCGTCACGAGCAGCAGCACGCCGTCCATGGTCGCCATCAGGACGATGGCCCCCACCAGCATGAACGCCGAGCTGACCGAGTCGACGATGCCGTTGGTCAGCACGGCCCGCAGCAGCGTCGTGTCACCGGTCACCCGCGACAGCAGGTCGCCGGGCTTGAGTCGGTCCACGTCCGCGACCTTGAGCCGCAACATCCGGTCCACCAGGTTCCGGCGGGCGCCGAGCACGATGCCCTCGCCCGTGCGTTCCATCAGGTAACTTCCCCCGGCCGAGACGACCGCCCCGACGAGCACCGCCGCGGTCAGCCCGAGTAACGGCGCCGCCATCGACCCGGTCTGTCCGAAGGCGTCCACCACGTACTTGGCCAGCAACGGCATCGCCAGGCCCGCCGCCGAGCCGATCAGGCCCAGCAGCCCGCCCACGAGCAGGATCTTCCGGTGCGGGCGCACATAAGCCAGCAGTTCCCTGAGCACCACAGCTCCTCTCACGACATTTCTCGATTCACTCCAACGAACGGAACCCCGGGATCCGCACCGCCAGGACAACGTCAACTTAGATTGACGACTTAAGTATGTCAACTTTGGTTGACACTCATTCTCAAGGAGGAGACCGACATCCGCGGGCGGGCCACGGACGAATAGGGCGTCGAGGAATCCCGGCCGGAACCTCGCAAGTCACGAACAGCCCTTCCCGAAAGGACCGAACATGGAGCTCCGGACCAACCGGCGCGCTCTTGTCGGAATCGGCCTGGCCGCAGCCGTCGCTGTGTCGTCCCTGGCCGTGCTCCGCACAGACTCCGGCATCGCTTCCTCGCACCGCGAGGCCCCGATGATCTCGGGCGACCCGCAGCATGACAACACCGACGTGTACGCCTTCGTGAGTCCCGACAAAGCGGACTCCGTGACCTTGATCGCCAACTGGATCCCGTTCGAGGAGCCCAACGGCGGCCCGAACTTCTACCCGTTCGCGGTCAAGTCACGGCACAACATAAAGATCGACAACGATGGTGACGCCAAGACCGACATCACCTACGAGTGGACGTTCCGCAACGAGGACAAGCGCGGCAACGACACGTTCCTCTACAACAACGGCCCCGTCACCTCGCTGAACGACCCCAACCTGCTCTTCCGCCAGCGCTACACGCTCAAGCGGATCACCCCGGGCGGCTCCAGGACGCTGGTCGACGACGGCATCGTCGCGCCGAGCAACGTCGGACGCGCCTCCATGCCCGACTACGGCACCCTGCGCAACCAGTCGATCAAGAGCCTGCCGAACGGCGGCAAGACGTTCGCCGGGCAGTCGGACGAGGCGTTCTTCCTCGACCTGCGCGTCTTCGACCTCCTCTACGGCGGCGACCTGTCCGAGGTCGGTCAGGACACCACCAAGGGCTACAACGTCAACACCGTGGCCCTCCAGGTGCCCGCCAAAGACCTCGCGCTCAAGGGCGACCCCAAGCGCAACCCCGTGATCGGCGTCTGCTCGACCACCGACAAGTTCAACGGCAACTCCTTCGTGCAGGTCTCCCGCCTGTGCAACCCGCTGGTGAACGAGGTCGTCGCCCCCGCCGGGCTGAAGGACGCCTTCAACGCCCTCGACCCGTCGAAGGACGCCGACGTGCAGCCCCTGGTCGACCGGGTCACCGACCCCGAGGTGGCCAGGCTGCTGCAGAAGATCTACGGGATCAAGGCTCCGGCGACCCCGCGCAACGACCTGGTCGAGATCTTCCTGACCGGCATCGCCAAGCAGAACGGCCCCATCAAGGCCGACCTGAACTCGCAGGTGCTCAACAAGGACGCGGGCAAGCTGCGCCCCTCGGAGATGCTGCGGCTGAACATGGCGGTCCCGCCGTCCAAGTCCCCCAACCGGCTCGGCGTCCTCGGCGGCGACCTCGCGGGCTTCCCGAACGGCCGCCGGCTCGCCGACGACGTCGTGGACATCGAGCTGCAGGCCGTGGCCGGCGCCGCGCTGACCGGCAAGCTCGTGCCCGGGCTGACGGACAAGGTGGACAGGAACGACAAGCCGTTCGGGCAGACGTTCCCGTACATCCCGCTGCCGAGCAACGTGGCAGTGAACCAGCGCTGACCCGCCTGACCGGCCGGTTCCTCTCCAGACCGGCCGGTTGCCCCGGCGGCAGGCCCCGTCTCCCATCGCCTGCCGCCAGCAGAAAGGGCCGACCGGCCGCGCCCCCCGTCACGGCCGGTCGGCCCCACCTTCCGACCCCGGAGCCCGACCCCGGAGCCCGACCCCGGAGCCCGACCCGGGAGCCCGACCCTGGAGCCTTGGACATGCGTGCCTTCGCGATATTCGCCGGTCTCGCCCTCGTCGGGGCGATGCTGTTCACGATCTTCACCTTCACGGCCTCGCCCGAGCCACTGCCGGTGGCGGACGCGCAGCGCCGCGAGACGTTGCAGGAGCGGCTCAAGCGGCTGCCCGGTGACTTCCGCGGCTGGGCGCAACTCGCCTCCCAGTACGTGGACCAGGCCCGGGTCACCGGCGACCCGGCGTACTACAGCAAGGCGGAGGGCGCGCTCGCCACGGCCGCCCGGCTGAACGACCGCGACGACGCCGTCCTCACCGCCCAGGCGGCGCTGGCCGCCGGCCGGCACGAGTTCACCGACGCGGTACGGCTGGCCGAACGCGCCATCGCGGCCAACCCGTACGGCGTGGCGGCGTACGGCGTGCTGGCCGACGCGAAGACCCAGCTCGGCGACCTGCGCGGGGCACAGCGGGCCGTGGACCGGATGATGGACCTGCACCCCGGCGTCCCCGCCTTCACCCGCGCCTCCTACGCGGCCGAGCTGCGCGGCGACCTCGACAAAGCCCGCAAATATCTCGAATACGCGCACAACGACGCCTGGACGCCCGCCGACGTCGCCTACGCCCGCTACTACCTGGGCGAACTGGCCCTGCACTCGGGCGACCTCAAGACCGCGGCCGGCTGGTACGGCAAGGCCCTCACGGCCTACCCCGCCTACACGCCCGCCCTCGCCGGCCAGGCCAGGGCGGCGGCGCTAGGCGGCCGGCTCACCGAGGCACTCGGCCTGTACGAGCGCGTGGTCGAACGGCTCCCCCTCCCCCAGTACCTCATCGAGCAGGGCGAGACCCGGATCAAGGCCGGTCAGCGGGCCGACTGGACGCTGCTCGAAGCCCAGCGCAAGCTCTTCGCGGCGGCGGGCGTGCGCGACGACCTGACGTGGGCCGAGTTCGAGGCCGACCACGGCGACCCGGCCAAGGCCGTACGGCACGCCAGGGCCGAATACGCGCGCAACCCCAACCTCGTCGCCGCCGACGCCCTGGCCTGGGCCCTGTTCAAGGCGGACGAGCCGGCCGAGGCGCTCGAATACGCCGAGCGGGCCACCGCGACCGGCTGGCACAACCCGCTGCTCGCCTACCACCGCGCCGTGATCGAGCGGGCTCTCGGCCGCTCGGCGCGGGTGGATCCGGCCTTCGACCCGACGCTTTCCGCACTGGCGAGGTTCTCATGAGAGCGGTCCTGCTCGCTCTGCTGTCCGTCGCGACGGGCCTGCTGCTGTCCCTCGGCGCGACCCTCCTGCCCGCCTCCGCCCACGCGCAGACGCCCGTCTCGGCCGCCCATGCGGAGACGCTGGCTCATCCGCTCGGCCGGTTCACCGTCAACCACTACAACGGCCTGCGGGTCTCGGCTACGGCCGTGCGCAACCTCGCCGTCGTGGACCTGGCCGAGCTGCCGACCCTCCAGGCCGAGCCGGACGTGGACGCCGCCTACCCGGCCCGCCGCTGCGCCGCCCTGGCCGCCGCCCAGCGGCTTGAGGTGGCCGGGCGGACGGTGCCGTGGCGCGTGGAGGGCTCCTCCTTCACCTACGCCCCCGGCGAGGGCGGCCTGCGGACCAGCCGCCTGTCCTGCCGGCTCGTGGGCGACGTCCGCGCCTCGGGGGCCGTGACGTTCACCGACGGGTTCGAGCAGGACAGGATCGGCTGGCGCGAGATCACCGCCGCCGGCGACGGGGTGGCCCTGACCGGCTCCTCCGTGCCCGCCCGCAGCATCAGCCAGGAGCTGCGGTCCTACCCCGACGACCTGCTCACGGCCCCGCTCGACCAGCGGACGGCCACCTTCACGGTCTCCGGCCCCCTCTCCAGTCTCGGCTTTCCCCGCACCGCTGCCCCCGGCCAGTCCGGTACTTCCGGCGGCGGCGCAGTGCCCGGCGGGGTCGAGATCGGCGGGCCGATCGGGGACGCCCTGGCCGCGCTGGACCGGACGTTCACCGGCCTGATCGGCTCGGAGACGCTGACCGTGCCGCTGGGCCTGCTGGCGGTGGCGCTGGCCGTGGTGCTCGGGGCCGGGCACGCCCTCATCCCCGGGCACGGCAAGACGATCATGGCCGCGTACCTGGCGGGCCGGCGCGGGCGCCCGCGCGACGCGCTCGTGGTGGGCGCGACGGTGACGGCCACGCACACGGCGGGCGTGCTGGTGGTGGGGCTGCTGCTGACCGTGTTCACGGCGCTGGCCGGGGAGTCGGTGCTGGCCTGGCTGGGGGTGGCCAGCGGCGTGCTGATCGCCGTCATCGGCCTGCGCCTCCTCCAGAACACCCGCCACGGCCTTACGTACGGTCACGGGCATGGGCATGGGCACCGTCACGGTCACGGACATGCGCACGGGCACGGACACGGCCATGGTCATAGCGACGACAGCACCCAGCAGCACGACCACGACCAGGGCGAGCACGGACACAGCCACGACCACGACCACGAGCAGCATCGCTCCAAGCGCCGCGGCCTGATCGGGCTCGGGGTGGCGGGTGGTCTCGTGCCCAGCCCTTCGGCCCTGATCGTCCTGCTCGGCGCCATCGCCCTCGGCCGGACCTGGTTCGGCGTCGCGCTGGTCACCGCGTACGGCGTCGGCATGGCCGCCACCCTCACGATCACCGGCCTGCTCCTGGTCAAACTCGTGGACCGGCTGGAGCGGCGCGCCTCGGCCGGTCGCCGCCTGGCCGCCAGGCTGTCGGGCCTCGCCCCGATGGGCACGGCCGCCATGGTCGTCCTCCTCGGCGCGGGCCTGGCCCTGCGCTCCGTGGTCGCTCTGTAGCCCCGTCCAACCCCCGTCCAACCCCCGCCTGACCCCCGCCTGGCACCCGCGGGCGCCCACCGCTTATGGTGCCTGCGTACCGCGCGGACGCCGGAGGAGCGCTCGGCCGGGGCACGCGAGCGCATCGGGAAGGGGCCCTCATGACCGCCTACACGCGTTACGTCGCGCTCGGGGACAGCCAGACCGAGGGCCTGGGCGACGGCGACGACGTCAACGGCCACCGCGGCTGGGCCGACCGCCTGGCCGAGCACCTGGCCCGCGCCGACCCGGAGCTCCGCTACGCCAACCTGGCCGTCCGCGGCCGGGTGGCCGCGCAGATCAGGGCCGAGCAGCTGGACGCCGCGCTGGCGCTGCGGCCCGACCTGGTCACGGTCATGGCGGGGATGAACGACATCATCCGTCCCGGCTTCGACGCCGCCGCGGTGGCGGGGGTGGTGGAGGAGATGTTCGCCGCGCTGACCGGGGCGGGCGCGCACGTGGTCAGCGTGACGTTCCCCGACATCGGCAAGATCGCCCCGATGGCCCGGCCACTAGTGCCCCGGGTGCTCGACCTCAACGAGCGCATCCGCGCCGCCGCCGCCAGGCACGGGGTCACGCTGGTGGACACGTTCGCGATGGAGTTCGTCACGGACGCGCGGATGTGGGGCGTGGACCGCCTGCACGCGAGCCCGGCCGGTCACGCCCGCATCGCCGCCGCCATGGCGCACGCGCTGGGGCTGGCCGGCAGCGACGACTCGTGGATGCTGCCCTTCCCGCCGCTGCCTCCGGCGGCGCGGTGGCGGGTGGCGGCGGGCGAGGTGCGCTGGCTGGCCACGTTCGCGGGGCCGTGGATGGCGCGCCGCCTGCGCGGCCGCTCCTCGGGCGACGGCCGCACGGCCAAACGCCCGGACCTCATCCCATGGGTTCAGCCGGTCTCCGGCACACAGGGATAGCCGCTGCGGGACGGCCGCTACGGGATGGCCGCTACGGGATGGCCGCTTCGTGTGCCCGCGCCCGCCGGGACAGCCGCTACGTGTGCCGGCGCCCGCGCCGGGTGGACGGCAGATCGTGCCGCCCGGAGAGGAACTCCTGGAACGCGATCTTCGCCTTGATCACCGGCCGCCGTAACCTCTCCTCCCGGCGCACCGCCCTGGCCACCTTGCGCGGCGAGCCCTTGCCGAAGAACCAGTGGGCCCACGGCGAGCCCGGCCGCGCCAGCCGGATCGCGCCGACCAGCAGCATGGGCGGCACGAAGAGCCCCGCCATGCCGGTCCAGATCTTGCCCTTGAGCAGCGTGACGACGGCGAGCACCAGGTTGGCCACGATCAGCATGGCCGGGTTGACCGGGGTGCCGTAGTTCCAGGTGAGAGGGCGCAGGCCGATGAGGAGCAGGCCGGTGACGGCGACCGCGATGAAGACGGCGTCCACCGAGGTGCGGCCCTCCTCCTCCCAGTAGACGTCGTGCAGGTGCAGGATCAGCGCGAACTCGTCCAGCACCAGCGCCGACCCGACGCCGAACACGGAGGCCGCGGCGGCGGTGCCGATCTGCGAGCCGGGCGAGACGATGAGGGCGACGCCGCCGATCAGCATGAGCACCACGCCGAAGACCACGTGGTGGATGTGCATCTCGCCCACGTTGACGTTGCGGAACCAGCCGATCTTCGCCCTGATCAGGCGCACGTTGATGCGGGTGGCGATGAAGGCGACGATGAGCATGACGAAGTAACAGAACAGCGGCAGCCGTCCTGTGGAGATGATGCTCTGCTGAAACCAGTTCTGCATGGCCTTGGGTTCGATGGTACGAGCCGCGCGCCCCTTCCAGGCCCCATTGCCCGATCATGGCCGGTCAGGAGAGGAATGCCCGCAGCAGCGCGGCCGTCCCGTCCAGGTGTTCGGTGACGGCTCTCCTGGCCGCGTCGGGGTCGGCGGCGAGGATGGCGTCCACGATGGCCTGGTGCTGGACGGCGGCGTGGTCGAGGTTGACCTGGAGCATCGGGATGGCGTTGAGCAGGTCGCTGATCCTGGAGCGGGCGTCGGCGCACGTGGTGGCGAGCAGGGCCGAGCCGGTGAGCTCCGCGATGGACAGGTGGAAGGCGGTGTCGAGGCGGCGGTAGTCGTCCAGCCCGGCCTGGTTGAGCTCGGCGAGCCGGCGGACGAGGACGGCCTTCCTGTCGTCGGTGAGCTCGCAGGTGGCCAGGACCTGCGCCGCCCCGCACTCCACCGCCAGCCGGAACGTGAGCGCGTCCGACAGCTCGTCCTGGCCCATCTTCCTGAGGGCCTGGCGCAGGTCGCCGGCGTCGGGCTTGGGCGGGACGTAGGTGACGAACGCGCCGCCGTAGCGGCCCCTGCGTACGTCGAGATAGCCCGCGTCGGACAGGGCGCGGATCGCCTCGCGCAGCGTCACCCTGCTGATGCCGAGCCGCGCGGCCAGCTCGCGCTCGGCGGGAAGTTTGTCGCCCGGAGCGACCACGCCGAGTTTGATCGCCTGGAGCAGCCGTTCCACGGTCTCCTCGAAGGCGTTGCCGGCCCTGACCGGCCGCAACACCGTCATCAAGCGCGCCGACTCGTCCAACGTGTCCTCAGGTCTTGACAAGCGATCGTGGCATGCACATCAATGGTCTGAGACTAGCCCAATCAACGGGTGAGCGCGTCAGGCCAGATCGGAGCGACGTAGCGTGAGCGGACGAGCGAGCACCGGGTTCCTTTCCGTCGCCGAGCTGCGCGACGAGGTGGCGGACGGGCGGATCGACACCGTGCTCCTCGCGATCGCCGACATGCAGGGCAGGTTGCAGGGCAAGCGGCTGTCGGCGCGGTATTTTCTCGAAGAGGTGCTGCACCACGGCTCCGAGGGCTGCAACTACCTGCTCGCGGTCGACGTGGACATGAACACCGTGCAGGGATACTCGATGTCGTCCTGGGAGCGCGGTTACGGCGACTTCGTGATGAAGCCAGACCTCGCGACGCTGCGCCGGGTGCCGTGGCACGAGGGGACCGCGATGCTGATGGCCGACCTGACCTGGGAGGACGGCGCCGAGGTGACCGCCTCGCCGCGCCAGATCCTGCGCCGGCAGCTCGCCCGCCTGGGCGACCGGGGGCTGGCCGCGTACGTGGGCACCGAACTGGAGTTCGTCGTCTACGACGACAGCTACGAGGACGCCTGGCGCCGGGGATATCGGGATCTTTCGCCCGCCAACCTCTACAACGTGGACTACTCGCTGCTCGGCACGGCCCGCGTCGAGCCGCTGCTGCGCCGGATCAGGCGCGACATGGAGGGCGCGGGCCTGTACGTCGAGTCCGCCAAGGGCGAGTGCAACCTCGGCCAGCACGAGATCGCCTTCCGCTACGCCGAGGCGCTGGCCACCTGCGACAACCACGCCATCTACAAGAACGGCGCCAAGGAGATCGCGGCCCAGGAGGGCCGTTCGATCACCTTCATGGCCAAGCCGAACCAGCGTGAGGGCAACTCCTGCCACGTGCACATCTCCCTCCGCGGTGAGGACGGCGAGCTCGTCATGGCGGGCGAGGGACCCTACGGGCTCTCACCGCTCGGCGCCCGCTTCATCGCCGGGCAACTGGCGTGCATGCGGGAGCTGACCCTCTTGTACGCCCCCAACGTCAACTCCTACAAGCGCTTCGTCCCCGGCAGCTTCGCCCCCACGGCGGTCAAGTGGGGCGTGGACAACCGCACCTGCTCGCTCAGGCTCGTCGGCCACGGCCCGTCGCTGCGGGTGGAGAACCGGGTGCCGGGCGGCGACGTGAACCCGTACCTGGCGGTGGCGGCGCTGATCGCGGCCGGCCTGCACGGCATCGACGCCGAGCTGCCGCTGGAGGACCCGTGCCCCGGCAACGCCTACGTCAGCGGGGCCGAGACCGTGCCCCACACGCTGCGCGACGCGCTGGCCCTGTTCGAGGGGTCGAAGCTGGCCAAGGAGGCGTTCGGGGAGGACGTGGTCGACCACTACGCGAACAACGCGCGGGTGGAGCTGGCCGCGTACGACGCGGCGGTGACGGACTGGGAACTGTTCCGTGGTTTCGAGCGGATGTGACGGGGGCGCATGAAGATCGTAAATCCGGCCACCGAGGACGTCCTGGCCGACGTCGAGCTCTGCGACGCGGCCGAGGTCGACCGGGCCGTGGAGCGTGCCAGGAAGGCGTACGCGACGTGGCGTGAGGTGGCCCCGGGCGACCGGGCGCGGCTGCTGCGCCGCTTCGCCGACCTGGTGGACGCGCACGGCGAGGAGCTGGCGGGGCTTGAGCTGGCCAACGCCGGCCACACCGTCGCCAACGCCCGCTGGGAGGCCGGCAACGTCCGCGACGTACTGCACTTCTACGCCGGGGCGCCTGAGCGCGACCACGGCAAGCAGATCCCGGTGCCCGGTGGGGTGAACCTGACGTTCCAGGAGCCGATGGGCGTCGTGGGGATCATCGTGCCGTGGAACTTCCCGATGGTGATCATGACGTGGGGCATGGCCCCGGCTCTGGCGGCGGGCAACACCGTGATCGTCAAGCCGGCCGAGTGGACTCCGCTGACCGCGCTGAGGCTGGCCGAGCTGGCCCTGGCGGCGGGCCTCCCCGAGGGGGTGCTCCAGGTGCTGCCTGGGGCAGGGGAGGTCGCGGGAGCCCGCCTGGTCGAGCACCCCGACGTGGCGAAGATCGTGTTCACCGGCTCGACCGAGGTGGGCAAGGAGATCGCGGCCAAGGCGGCGCGCCAGGTCAAGCGGGTCACGCTGGAGCTGGGCGGCAAGTCGGCGAACATCGTCTTCGCCGACGCCGACCTGGACAAGGCCGCCCGCACCGCCCCCTGCGCCGTCTTCGACAACGCCGGCCAGGACTGCTGTGCCCGGTCGAGGATCCTCGTCCAGTCGTCCGTGTACGACGCATTCATGGCCCTGCTCGCCCCGGCCGTCCAGGACGTCAAGGTCGGCGACCCGCGTGACGAGAGCACCGAGATGGGCCCGCTGATCAGCGCCGAGCACCTCGACCGGGTCCGCGGCTTCGTCGAGGGCACCCCCTGGCTGCAGGGCTCCTGCCCCCAGGGCAAGGGCTTCTGGTTCCCGCCGACGGTGCTGACCCCCGAGCTGACGGACCGCGCGTTCACCGAGGAGATCTTCGGCCCGGTCGTGTCGGTGGTCAGGTTCGAGGACGAGGCGCAGGCCGTGCGGATCGCCAACGACACCCCCTACGGCCTGAGCGGCTCGATCTGGACCCGCGACGTCGGCCGGGCGCTGCGCGTGGCCAGGGCGGTCGAGTCGGGCGCGCTGTCGGTCAACTCCCACTCCTCCGTCCGCTACTGGACCCCGTTCGGCGGCTTCAAGCAGTCCGGCCTCGGCAGGGAGCTCGGCCCGGACGCCCTGGCCGCCTTCACCGAGACCAAGAACGTCTTCATCTCATCGGAGTGACACACATGCAGCGGTTGCAGGATCGGGTGGCGGTCATCACCGGCGCGGGCGGCGGCATCGGGCTGGCCACGGCCCGCCGCTTCGCCGAGGAGGGCGCCAAGGTGGTCTGCGCGGACATCGACGAGGAGGCGGGGGTCAAGGCCGCGACCGAGGTCGGCGGCCTGTTCGTACGGGCCGACGTGACCAGCGAGGACGACGTCGTGCGGATGTTCGCCACGGCGCACGACACCTACGGCAGCGTGGACATCGCCTTCAACAACGCCGGCATCTCGCCGCCCGACGACGACTCGATCCTGGAGACCGGCATCGACGCCTGGCGCCGCGTCCAGGAGGTGAACCTGACCAGCGTCTACCTGTGCTGCAAGCACGCGATCCCGTACATGCGCCGCCAGGGCAAGGGCTCGATCATCAACACCGCGTCCTTCGTGGCGGTGATGGGCTCGGCCACCTCGCAGATCTCCTACACCGCGTCCAAGGGCGGGGTGCTGGCGATGTCGCGGGAGCTGGGCGTGCAGTTCGCCAGGGAGGGCATCAGGGTCAACGCCCTGTGCCCGGGACCGGTGAACACGCCGTTGCTGCGGGAGTTGTTCGCCAAGGATCCCGAGCGGGCGGCGCGGCGGCTGGTGCACGTCCCCGTGGGCCGCTTCGCGGAGGCGTCGGAGATCGCGGCGGCGGTGGCGTTCCTGGCCAGCGACGACGCCTCGTTCATCACCGGCAGCGAGTTCCTGGTGGACGGCGGCATCTCCGGTGCCTACGTCACACCGCTCTAAGGGGGTCATGGTGCGTCGTCCCGTCATCGGCATCACCTGTTACGTCGAGCCCGCCTCGTTCACGGTGTGGCAGGACACGACGGCCGCGCTGCTGCCGTACGCGTACGTGGAGCAGGTCGTGCGGGCCGGCGGCCAGCCGGTCGTGCTGCCTCCGGCCGGCGCGCCCGCCTCCGTCGTGCGCGGCCTGGACGGGCTGATCCTGGCCGGGGGCGGCGACATCGACCCGGCCAGGTACGGCGCCGCCCCGCACGAGCGGATCGGCTACGTCAGGCGGTTCCGCGACGAGGCGGAGTTCGCCCTGCTCGCCGCGGCCCTGGACGCCGGGCTGCCCTACCTGGGCATCTGCCGCGGCCTCCAGGTGCTCAACGTGGCCCTGGGCGGCAGCCTGCACCAGCACCTGCCCGACGTGGTCGGCCACACGGACCACTGCCCAGGGCCCGGCCGGTTCGGCGACCTGCCGGTGAACGTCGTGCCGGGCACCCGGCTGGCGAAGGCATTGGGCGAGGAGCCGGTGGCGGTCCCGCACTACCATCACCAGGCCGTCGATCGCCTGGCCCCCGGCCTGGCGGTCACGGCCACGAGCGCCGACGGCACGATCGAGGCCGTCGAGCTGGACGCGGCTTTCGTGGTGGCCGTGCAGTGGCACGCGGAGATGGCGGAGGGCCACGCGTTGTTCGACGCGCTGGTGTCCGCCTGCTGAGACGCGTGCGCCGGCGGCGGGTCACGACTGCCCTGGACGCGACAACGACCCCCGGACGGCACTAGGCTGGCGGCAATCACCGACGCATCGTGCGGGAGAGCACCCTGACAGCCGGTCAGGGTCCCTGAAGGAGCAAGCCCTCCCCGCAAACCTCTCAAGGCAAAGGACCGCACGGCTAAGGGTGACCTCTGGAAAGCAGGCCCGTGGGCCTCGCCGAAGGTGAAAGTCCGGCAAAAGTCGGGCGAAGCTCTCAGGCATCGATGACAGAGGGGGAGGATCCTGGCATCCAACCCTGTCCTGAGGTGCGACCAATGTCCCGACCGACACCGCTACGAGACGTTCACGAGAGCCTCGGCGCCACGCTCACCGACTTCGCGGGCTGGCTCATGCCGCTCCGGTACGGCAGCGAGTCCGCGGAGCACAAGGCCGTGCGCGAGGCGGCCGGGCTGTTCGACCTGTCCCACATGGGAGAGATCTTCCTGACCGGGCCGCAGGCCGGCCAGGCGCTGGACCACGCGCTGGTCGGGCATCTGTCGGCGCTGGCGCCCGGGCGGGCGCGCTACACCATGATCGTGGACGAGCGCGGCGGGGTGCTCGACGACCTCATCGTCTACCGGCTCGGGGACGAGGAGTTCATGGTCGTGGCCAACGCCTCGAACTATGAAAAAGTCGGAAATGAGCTGACAATTCGCTCTAAGGCGTTCGATGTGGTCGTCGAGGATCGGTCCGACCAGTACGCGCTGATCGCCGTCCAGGGGCCCCGCTCGCAGGAGATCCTGGCCACGCTCACCGACGCCGACCTCGCCGGGCTCAAGTACTACGCCGGGCTGCCCGGCGTGGTGGACGGCCGGCAGGCCCTCATCGCCCGTACCGGCTACACCGGCGAGGACGGGTTCGAGCTGTTCGTCGCCAACGACGACGCGGTGCCGCTGTGGCACGCCCTCACGGCGGCCGGGGAGCCGTACGGGCTCAAGCCCGCCGGCCTGTCCAGCCGCGACACGCTCAGGCTCGAAGCCGGCATGCCTCTTTACGGCAACGAGCTGCACGCCGGGCTCACCCCGTTCGACGCGGGGCTGGGCCGGGTGGTGAAATTCGACAAGCCCGGTGACTTCGTCGGCAGGGCGGCGCTCGAGGCGGTCAAGGACGACACGCCGCGACGCCGGCTCGTCGGCCTGGTCGCGCGGGGCCGCCGGGTGCCGCGCCACGGTTACCCGGTCACGAAAGACGGCGCCGTCGTCGGCGTGGTCACCAGCGGCGCGCCTTCCCAGACCCTGGGCAAGCCGATCGCGATGGCCTACGTGGACACCGGCGCGGAAACAGGCCTGGCCGTGGACATCCGGGGCAGCCATGAACCTATGGACGTGGTCGAGCTGCCCTTCTACAGGAGGAACAAGTGAGCAACATCCCTGACGACCTGAGCTACACCAAGGAGCACGAGTGGGTGGCCGGCCTCGAAGACGGCCTCACCGTGACCGTCGGCATCACGGCCTTCGCCGCCGAGGCCCTTGGTGATGTCGTCTACGTGCAGCTCCCCGAGGTCGGCTCGACCATCGAGCGGGGCGACTCCGTCGGCGAGGTGGAGTCGACCAAGTCCGTCAACGAGATCTACGCGCCGGTCGGCGGCGAGATCGTGGAGGTCAACCAGGCCGTCGTGGACGACCCCGGCCTGGTGAACAGCGACTCCTACGGCGAGGGCTGGATGTTCAAGGTGCGCGTGGAAGGCGACACCGAAGAGCTGCTGACGCCCGAGGAGTACACAGCGCTCACCAAGGGCAGCGAGTCCTGACCCACCGCCGGGGCCCGCACGGCCGGGCCCCGGCCCCTAAGAAGGGCGCACATCAATGGCGATCAGCGTCTTCGACCTGTTCAAGATCGGTATCGGACCGTCCAGCTCCCACACCGGCGGCCCGATGGCCGCCGCGCACAAATTCGCCCGCGGCCTGCACGAGGACGGCCTGCTCGACCGGGTGGCCCGGGTCGAGACCATCCTGTACGGCTCGCTCGGCCTGACCGGCAAGGGCCACGGCAGCGACAAGGCGGTCCTGCTCGGCCTGTCCGGCGAGAAGCCCGAACTGGTGGACGTGGACAGCGTCGAGGCCCGCATCGCCGCGATGCGCGAGTCCGGCACGCTCAAGCTCTACGGCACGCACGAGATCCCGTTCGTCGTCGGCGAGCACCTCGTCTTCGAACGCAAGATCTCGCTGCCGGAACATCCCAACGGCATGCGCTTCACCGCCTGCACCGCCTCCGGCGAGCCGATCAGGGAGAAGGTCTACTTCTCGGTCGGCGGCGGCTTCGTGGTGGACGAGAAGGCCACCGGCGCCGACCGCATCAAGCCCGACGACACCGTGCTGCCCTTCCCGTTCACCACCGGCGAGGAGCTGCTCAAGCACTGCTCCAACACGGGCCTGTCGATCTCCGCCCTCATGCTGGAGAACGAGCAGGCGTTCGGCCGCACCGAGGAGCAGATCCGGGAGGGCCTGCTCAACCTGTGGCGGGTGATGTCCGAGTGCGTGCGCCGCGGCATCTCCAAGGAGGGCGTCCTGCCCGGCGGCCTGAAGGTCAAGCGCCGCGCCAACCAGCTGCACCGCCGCCTGCAGTCGGAGCCGGCCGAGAAGGACCCGCTCCAGGCCATGGACTGGGTGGCGCTCTTCGCCCTCGCCGTCAACGAGGAGAACGCCGCCGGCGGCCGCATCGTCACCGCCCCCACCAACGGCGCCGCCGGCATCATCCCCGCCGTCCTGACCTACTACACCCGCTTCGTCCCCCACGCCGACGACGAGGGCGTGGTCCGCTTCCTGCTGACGGCCGGCGCGATCGGCGTGCTGTTCAAGGAGAACGCCTCGATCTCCGGCGCGGAGGTGGGCTGCCAGGGCGAGGTGGGCTCGGCCTGCTCCATGGCCTCCGCCGGCCTCACCGAGGTGCTCGGCGGCACCCCCGAGCAGGTGGAGAACGCCGCCGAGATCGGCATCGAGCACAACCTGGGGCTGACCTGCGACCCGATCGGCGGCCTGGTCCAGATCCCGTGCATCGAGCGCAACGCGGTCGCCTCCAACAAGGCCATCACCGCCGCCAGGATCGCCCTGCGCGGCGACGGAAAGCACTACGTGGCGCTCGACAAGGCCATCAAGACGATGCGCATCACCGGGCAGGACATGCTGGACAAGTACAAGGAGACCTCACGCGGCGGCCTGGCCGTCAACGTGATCGAGTGCTGACCGGGCGGCGACCCGGCCTTTCAACGTGATCGGGCACCGGCCGGGCGGCGGACGTGCAGCCGTACGACGGCGGGGGCCTCGTCATCGCGGACCTCCCGCCGGATCCGGCCGACGATGTCGCCGTCCAGCTTGCCCACCACCGCGCCCACGTCGGCCGCCGCCGGGCAGGTCAGGGAGATGCGCAGCCCGTCCTCGGCGACCCTGACCCCCGCCCGGCCCAGCCCCTCCACGCCCTTGAGGCCCACGAAGAGCATGGCCGTGCCCGTGCCGTTGGGTGTGCCCCTGCGGCCCCAGCCCAGGCACAGCAGCAGCCAGCGCAGGCAGACCAGGGTCAGCAGCAACAGGCCCAGGGCCAGGAACCACAGCGGCCACGGCTCCTCCGCCAGCGTCCGGTACGCCTGCGCGGGCAGCACCCTGGCGCCCGGCGGCAGGCCGAGGAAACGGTCCTCGCCGCGCAGCCACGCGTACGCGCCGAGGCCCAGCAGCGTCGCCCCGACGATCGCCAGCCCGACCCGATTCCCGGTGTACTGACGCATCAGACGTACCTCCCACTGTCCCGGCAGATCACACGGCGCCCCCGCCGTACCGGAGAGCCCATCACGCGGACCTCCTGCGCAGACGCACCACGACCTCGCCCGTCCCTAGGGTGCCCACGCCCGCCAGACGGTCCCCCACCGCGACCCCGACCTGCCGCAACATCTGGCCCGAGCTCTCCGCGCTCGTCACGACCGTGACCTCGATGGTGCGCCGGCGCAGGCGTACCCGGGCCTTGTCCACCCCCGCCACCTGCTGGGCGGCGGCGCGGAGCGTGCGGCGCAGTCCTGAGCGGGTGATCCCGATGACGATCAGTGGGTCGGACGTCTCCACCGGCACCGTCCTCGACCGGCCCGGCACGACCGCGAGCAGCAGCATCAGCACGCCCGCCCCCGACATGACCAGGGACGGCGTGGCGAGCTCCGGCCACGTGCTCTTCGTGGCGAGATCGACCGCCTCGTTCACCGGCACCCAGCCGAGCGGCGCGCCGAGCAGCCCCGAGACCACCTCGGCCGCGGTCACCCCCAGCCCGGCGGCCAGCGTCAGCGCGACCAGGGCCCCCGGAACGGTACGCGCCGGCCGCAACGCCCTGTTCGCCCGGCGCAGCCCGGTGTGCCGCGGGGTGACGGCGGCACCGGGCAGTATCTGCTGAAGCGTGGTCATCACAACGACAGACGTACATGGATCCCGCATGACCTGAACCGCGCCCTCGCCGCCCATTTGCCCGATCATTACGGGGACGACGATCAACACGAACAAGCCTCATATTCATTTGCCCGATATGTCGTTACGCTGCTGGTATGGATGACCGCCAGCGCTACGACAGAGCCACAGCGGCCCTGGAAGCGCCGTTCGCGATCCTCGACCTGGCGGCCATGCGCGCCAACGCCGCCGACCTCGTCCGCCGCGCCGCCGGCAAGCCCATTCGGGTCGCCAGCAAATCCATCCGCAGCCGGGCGGTCCTCGAACGTGTCCTGGCCATGGACGGCTTCCGCGGCATCATGGCCTTCACCCTGCCCGAAGCGCTCTGGCTGGCCGGCCACGGCTTCACCGACATCCTCGTCGCCTACCCCACCGCCGACCGGCACGCCCTCGCCACCCTGGCCGCCGACCAGGACGCCGCCCGGCGGATCACCGTCACCATCGACTCGGCCACCCACCTCGACTTCATCGACGCCGCCGTGGCCCACGTGCACCCGCGCGCCGAGCTCAGGACCTGCCTCGACATCGACGCCGGCTACCTCGCCCTCGGCGGACGGTTCAGGGCCGGCGCGCTGCGCTCCCCCGTCCGCGAGCCCGACCAGGCCGCCGACCTGGCCGCCGGCATCGCCAAGCGCCCCGGGTTCCGGCTGGCCGGGCTGATGGCGTACGAGTCGCAGATCGCCGGCCTCGGCGACGACCCGCCAGGCAACGCCGTCTACACCCGCCTCATCCGGCTCATGCAGGCCCGCTCCGCCAGGGAGCTCATCGTCCGGCGCGGCCGCGTCGTGAACGCCGTACGCCAGTACACCGACCTCGAATTCGTCAACGGCGGCGGCACCGGCTCCGTGGAACGCACCGTACGCGAGAAGGCCATCACCGAGGTGGCGGCCGGCTCAGGGCTCTTCCACCCCAGGCTGTTCGACTTCTACCGCCGCTTCACCGGCCGGCCGGCCGCCCTCTTCGCCCTGCCCGTGGTCCGCCGGCCCGACATGGAGACGGTGACCGTACTCGGCGGCGGCTACCCGGCCTCCGGCTCGGCCGGGCCCAGCCGGCTGCCCCAGCCGTACCTGCCCGCCGGCCTGCGCTACGCGCCCGACGAGGGCGCGGGCGAGGTGCAGACCCCGCTCATCGGCCAGGCCGCCGCGGAGCTGCGGATCGGGGACCGGGTGTGGTTCAGGCACGCCAAGGCGGGCGAGCTGTGCGAACGCTTCGACGCCCTCCACCTCGTGGACGGCGACACCCTGGTCGAGACCGTGCCGACGTACCGAGGCGAGGGCCAGACCTTCCTCTGACCCCCGGAGCACGTCAACTGGCCCCCGGAGCACGTCACCCGCTCAACGACCGACCCCAGGAACGCGTGAACCGCTCAACGACGATTCAACGACGATTGCGCCTGCGCCGCCACAGCACGACGGCCGCCCCCACGACCAGCACCGCGCCCACCGCGATCAGCACAGGACCCATGTCGGGCCGCTCGTCCTCCCAGACCCGATCCGGCTCCTCCCCGTCGTACGGCACCGGCCGAGGCGTCACCCCCAGCGCGTCACCCACGGACGCCACGAAGTTCCCCGCCCTGATCTTGACGTCCGCCACCGTACGCTCGGCGACCCGCTTGGGGCTCACCCGGTCGGCAATGGCGTCGACCGTCTGCGCCAACTCCGCGCGCGTCCGCGCGATCCGCCGCTCCAGCTCGTCGGGATCGGTGTCAGCCATGGCTCTCCTTTCGACCGTACGCGTGCCCGGCGCCGCGTGCCGTGCTGGGCTTCGTATCTGGGTGATCAGTCTGTCAGGTCGGCACGCCGTACGGCACGGCGGCCAGGCCGGTAGGTTGGCGGGGAGAACTCAGGAGGGCCAATTGACCGAAACCAAGCTCGCGCCCGGCGACGCCGCGCCCGAGTTCACGCTACCCACCGCCGACGGCGGCACCGTCTCCCTGGAGACCTACCGCGGCAAGCGGGTGATCCTCTATTTCTACCCCGCCGCGATGACCCCCGGCTGCACCAAGCAGGCCTGCGATTTCCGCGACAGCCTCGACCAGCTCACCGCCGAGGGTTTCGTCGTCCTCGGCGTGTCGAAGGACAAGCCGGCCAAGCTGACCAAGTTCGCCGAGCGCGACGCGCTGACCTTCCCCCTGCTGTCCGACCCCGACCTCACCGTCCACCAGGCCTACGGCGCGTACGGCACGAAGAAGCTGTACGGCAAGGAGGTCGTGGGCGTCATCCGCTCGACGTTCGTCATCGACGGGGACGGAAAGGTGGAGCAGGCCCTCTACAACGTGAAGGCGACGGGCCACGTGGCCTCACTCAAGAAGAAGCTCGGCCTCCTCTGACCCGACGGGCCCTCCATTCCCGGAGGGCCCGCAAAGGCGACATTCTCCGCATGCTCGCAGCGATTTCCCGGCCGCGGGAAAACGTCGGAGTCGTTCTCTAGGCTCGCGTCGTGGCCGCGTACATCAAGTATTCCCGCGAGTCGCTCGCCGAGGCCGCCGCGGAGTCGCGTAGCGTCGCCGACGTGCTCAGGCGCCTCGGGATCAAGTGGACCGGGGGCAGCCACGCCCACATCAGCCGGCGGCTCAAACACTTCGGCATAGACACTTCTCACTTCGTCGGCCAGGCCCACGGCAAAGGGCGGCGTTCCGCGACCGCGCGCTCCTACCAGGAAGTTCTGGTGACGCGCCCGCCCGGTTCCATTCGCGAGAAGGCGCCGATTCTCCGCCGCGCTCTGGTCGAAGCAGGGGTCCCGTACACGTGCGCAGGCTGTAAGATTGGCGGCACGTGGCAGGGAAGGCCGCTGACGCTCCATGTCGACCACATCAGTGGCGACTGGCTCGACAATCAAATGGAGAATCTCCGCTTCCTGTGCCCGAATTGCCATTCCCAGACCGAAAATTTCGCGGGCAAGGGAAAGGTGAAAAGGGGTCGTAGCCCAATGGCAGAGGCGCAGTCTTTAGGTGGCTGTTAGTGTGGGTTCGAATCCCACCGGCCCTACATTGTGATGTCTCAGGACATCGGAAACCCTCGAACCTACGGGTTCGGGGGTTTCGTCTTGCTGGGGTTTGCCTGAGGTTGGTAATCGCGGCTGGGGT
>NZ_JBEZGB010000016.1:0-215929 GCF_040649755.1 Nonomuraea sp. NPDC048882 | reverse complement strand
AGTCGGCCTTCTGCCGGGAAAATGCGTCCAATAGGCGTGCAGGCAGTTCCACAGGGTGATCGCGGCGGACGCCTGCTCCTGCAGGATCGCGGACTTCGAAACCGAACTGACCGAGTTCAACGGCGCAGACAACCACGTCCACCTGCTGGTCAACTTCCCGCCCAAGGTCGCTCTGTCCAAGCTGGTCAACTCACTGAAGGGGGTGGCGTCCCGGCGGATGCGCCAAGAGTTCCCCGACCTGGCCGCCCACTACTACCGAACCAGCAAACTGTGGTCCGGCTCATACTTCGCGGGGGAGCGTGGGAGGCGCCCGCTGGCGAGCGTGCGCCAGTACATCGAGCAGCAAAACCACCCGGCCTGACCACGCCGACACCGGCCCGCCTGGCAGCGAAACAGCTGTTCCCGCCCCGCTACGCGAAAGAGTCCGTTTCACCCCCGGTCTGAAGGCCGGAGCACCACCGACAAATCCGGTAGCCCGGCCGTGGACCCGGCGTCCGGGCGCGGCCTCCTCGCTCGCTACGATCCGTCGTCGAGCGAGACGAGAGGCCGATCATGAGCGAGCACCCCCTGTGGCCGGAGACCGGCGCGGCCGCCATCACCGCCTTCCCCGTACGCGCGGGCGCGCCCGCCCCGGCTGTCGTCGTGTTCCCCGGCGGCGCGTACCACCACCTGGCCGACCACGAGGGCGCCCCGGTGGCCCGGTGGCTGAACTCGCTGGGGATCGCCGCGTTCGTCCTGCGCTACCGGATCGCGCCGCACCGCCACCCACTCCCCCTCCTCGACGCCGCCAGGGCCGTGCGCTGGGTCCGGCACCACGCCGCCGCCAACGGCGTCGACCAGGCCCGCGTCGGGGTGCTCGGCTTCTCGGCGGGCGGGCACCTGGCCGGGTTGCTGGCCACCGAGACCGGCCCGGCGCTCGCGGAGGGTCCGCACGACGCGATCGACGCGGCCGATCCCCGTCCCGGGCTGGCGGTGCTCTGCTATCCCGTCACGACGCTGACCGGTCCGGCCGCCCACCTGGGCTCGGCGGCCAACCTGCTCGGGGAGGACGCGCCCGAGTCGCTGCGGGCCCGGTTGTCGCTGCCCGGACGGGTCGGGCCTGACACGCCGCCGACGTTCCTGTGGCACACGGCCGACGACGACGGGGTTCCGCTCGACAACACCCTGCTGCTGTCGCGGGCGCTGGCCCGGCACGGGGTCCGGCAGGAGGTGCACGTCTATCCCAGTGGCCGGCACGGGCTCGGGCTGGCCGATGAGGAGCCCGTCGCCGCCGACTGGACGCGCCGCTGCGCCGTCTTCCTGCGCGGCCAGGGCTGGTAAGCCGCTCGCCTCGGTCGCGGGCGCCCTCGGCCCACCAGCCCCGGGCCCCAGTCGCGCGAGCCCTCCCCACAGGTGCCCTCGGCCCACCAGCCCCGGGTGTCGTCGCGGGAGCCCTCGATCCTGGGAGCCTCGGCCATACCTCGCCGACCGTACTCAGGAACGGTCGGCGAACATTACTCATGCGGCGCGCGCCCGGCGGACTCATCATGGAGTCCCCCGCCGAGGGAGAGGTGGCGCGCCATGTCGCAGCACACGTCCCACGTCACCGGTCACCACCCGGACGACCTGTCGGGGGTGACCGAGCTGCGCCTGCACGGCGTGGGCGGGACCTCGCCCGCGTCGCTGCTCGGCGACCTCGCCCCCACGCAGGTCGCGGGCGACCGCATCGCCGGCTTCTACCGCACGGCCGACCGCGACGGGCGGCACGTCGAGGCGTACTCGTGGGGCGGCCTGACCTCGGGCAGCTCGTGGCGGGTGCTGTGGCTGGTGCTGTTGCCGTTCGCGCTGGCCAACATGGCGGCCCACATGTTCCCGCCGTGGCTGGCCGACCGCCCTGTGCGGTTCCGGCTGTTCCGGTGGGCGGCCCGGCTGGCCTCGTTCGGCCTGACGCTCAACCTGGTGCTGCTGGCCGCCGCCGTACCGATCGACTACGTGGCCTACCAGTGCGGCGGAGTGCCCTCGTGCGCGCGGTGGCCGGCCTGGGTGCTGCCGCCGGACCTGCCCGCGGTGCGGATCCTGGTGGGGGCGCTGGCGCCGCTGCTGCTGATCGGCGTGCTGTACCTGCTCGCCCACACCACCCAGAACCGCTACGACCAGATCAAACCGGCCGCTCCCGGACCGGGCAAGGAGCGCCCCGAGCAGGCGAACGGTTTCCCCGGCCTGCGCGACCCGGCGTTCTGGAACGGCGTCCAGCACACCCGCGCCCTCACCCGCCTGCATGTCGCCGGCTCGCTCGCCCTCGTCGCGGCGCTGGTCGCGTGGACGGCCAACGGCGTCAGGCCGGTGGAGGTCGCCTGGCTCTGGCCGCTCCTGGCGGTGCCGGCGGCGGTCGTCGCCCTGTGCGCGATCGAGCTGCGCGCCGACACGGTGGGCAAACGCTACCTGTGGCGGTCGTGGGCGCTGCTGGGCGTCGCGGGCGCGGCCATGGCGGGCGCGGCGGTGCTGGCCGTGAGCCGGCCGGCGGGGGATCCGCTGGGGGCGGGCCCGCACGAGCTGCCCGGCTTGCAGGTCTTCATGGACGCGGTGTACGGGGTCGTCTTCCTCACGCTCTTCCTCGTCCCCGTCACGCTGGTCGCGGGCGCGTGGACCAGGGAGAACTGGCCGGGGGCCGCCCGGCGCACCGTCCTGGTGGGTGCGGCCTTCGCCGGCGGGGTGGCCGTGCTGGCGCGCTGGGGCACGGACTCGCTGTGGATCTGGATCGGCACGGGGCTCGGGATCGCGGTCGGCGTGGCCGGCGCCCTCTCCGAAGGAGGAGACGGGAGGTTTCGATGGGCGGCGCCGTTCGTGGTGCTCGGGGTGGCCATGGCGGTGCTCAACACGTTCATGCTGGCCATGCTGCTGATCGTGGCCGAATGGCTGGGCACGTTGCGGCCCTGTCACGACCCGTGGCTCGGCGGCTGCCTGGACGTCGCCACGCCGCCGGGGAACGAAACGCCGATCGCGGTGTTCCCGCTGATCAGGAACATCACCCCGTACCTCGTCGCCGTCCCCCTGCTGCTGGTGGCCTGCTTCGTGCTCTACCAGCTGGTGCGCTTGCTGATCAGCGGGTGGACGGGCAGGCAGGCCGTGTTCGACTACTTCTGCCCGCGTGACGTCGCCGGCGAGGCGCACCCCGAGTGGTGGGTCTCCACGGTCAAGCGCGGCCCCGTGCCCGAGTGGCAGCGGCGGCTGGTGCGTAAGTGGCCCGGCCGGGTGGCCAGGGCGCGGCGGCTGGCCCAGGCGCCGCGCGATCTCGATCTGCTGCTCACGGCGGTGGCGGTGGTCGGGGGCGTGCTGTTCGTGTGGATCCAGTGGCGGCTGCGCACGTCCGGCGGCCCGCCGACGAACCCCAACTGGCTGATCACCGCCTGTTCAGGGGCCGCCATGCTGCTGCCGGCCCTGCTGCTCGTGCTGCTGCGGCTGGGCTGGAAGGACGAGCGTCACCGCCGTTCCATCGGGGTGCTGTGGGACGTGGCCACGTTCTGGCCGCGTCACTCCCATCCGCTCGCGCCGCCGTCGTACGCCGAGCGGGCGGTGCCCGAGCTGCAACGGCGGCTGTGGTGGCTGCACGACAACGGCGGGACCCCGCTCCTGGCCGCGCACAGCCAAGGCTCGATCATCGCCGTCGCGGCGCTCGCGCAGGCCGACGCCCGTCCTGTCGGCGACCGGGTGGCGCTGGTCACCTTCGGCTCGCCGCTGCGCACGCTGTACGCCTGGGGCTTTCCCGCGTACTTCGGCGACGGGTTGTTCCGGCGGCTGGCGTACGGGCCGGGGATCAAGGTGGCGTACTGGCGGAACTTCTGGTGCGACACGGACTACATCGGCGGCCCTGTGAAGATGAGCGGGACGGTGGACGAGCAGTTGCCCGACCCTCCGACCAGCCGTTTCCTGTACGGCCAGCCGCTGCCGCGAGTCGGCGCCCACACCGGTTTCTGGGCCGACGAGGAGCTGCGCCGGCAGGTGTCCGCCCTGGCCGCGCAACTGGCCGCGCCGACGCCCGGCCCGTAAGTGGCCGTACGGTCACATCGCCCTTACGCCGGGACAGCATTCCTCACTGCCGAGATACTCTACGCTGAGTGTCCGTATAACTACGTTAAGTAGCGACCGCTTGCCCGACCCCCCGGAGGAGCAATGCCCACCGAGCCCACGGACACTCGGCTGAGTTTGGACACGCGGGCCGCGCGCAACCTGGCCACCACCACCAAGACCCGCCCGCAGATGCAGGCCATCAGCTCGCGCTGGCTGCTGCGCATGCTGCCCTGGGTGGACGTGCGGGGCGGGACCTACCGCGTGAACCGCCGGCTGACGCACCGGGCCGGGCGCGGGCGCGTGGCCGTGACGCTGGGCGGGGCCGACGACGTGCGGATCGTGCCGGAGACGCTGACGGAGATCCCCGCGCTGCGCGGCTTCGGCGACGCGGGCGTGCTGGCGGCCGTGGCGGAGTCGTTCGCGGCGCGCGAATACCGGGCCGGCGAGGTCGTGGTCAGGGCGGGCGATCCGGTCAACGAGGCGGGCGTGATCGCCCACGGCCGGGTCGAGCGGCTGGCCACCGGCAGCTACGGCAACGCCCAGTTCCTCGGCGTCATCGCCGGCGGCGACCAGTTCGGCACCGAGGCCCTCACCCAGGACGACCCGCGCTGGCCGTGCACGTACCGGACGGCGACGGCCTGCACGATCCTGTTCGCGCCGCGCGACGAGCTGCGCCGGCTGGCCGAGCGCTCCCCCGCGCTGCGCGAGCACGTCGCCCGCTACCGCGAGAGCCTGCGGCGGCCGGTCAACCGGCGCGGCGAGGCGGCGGTGGCCGTGTCGGCCGGCCACACCGGCGAGCCCGTCATCGACGGCACGTTCGTCGACTATGACCTGCACCCGCGCGAATACGAGCTCAGCGTCGCGCAGACCATCCTGCGCGTGCACACCCGGGTGGCCGACCTCTACAACGACCCGATGAACCAGATCGAGCAGCAGCTCCGCCTGACGATCCACGAGCTGCGTGAGCGCCAGGAGTGGGAGCTGCTCAACAACCGCGAGTTCGGGCTGCTCCACAACACCGACTACGACCAGCGGATCTACCCCTGGTCAGGGCCGCCGACGCCCGACGACCTCGACGAGCTGATCGCGATGCGCCGTAAGACCCGCCTGCTGCTGGCCCATCCCAAGGCCATCGCCGCGTTCTTCCGCGAGTGCAACAAGCGCGGGCTGGTCGTGGGCAGCACCGAGGTCAACGGCCACGAGGTGCCCGCCTGGCGCGGCATCCCGATCTTCCCCTGCGGCAAGATCCCGATCTCCGAGGGGCGCACCACCTCGATCCTGGCCCTGCGTACGGGCGAGGACGATCAGGGGGTCGTCGGCCTGCACCAGACCGGCATCCCCGAGGAGTACGAGCCCGGCCTCAACGTGCGCTTCATGGACATCAACGAACAGGCCGTCATGTCCTACCTGGTCAGCGCCTACTACTCGGTGGCGGTGCTGGTGCCCGACGCGATCGGGATCCTGGAGGACGTCGACATCGCGGCCCCGCGTTCCTGACCGCCGAGCTTAGGAAGAGACGCGACATGTTCGACTTCTCCGCATTCGATCCCTCCGCGACGCCGGTGCCGGCCGGGCCCACGGGGCTGGGGGCGTACACGCTGAGCCTGCGCTCGGCGCTGCGGCCGTACCGGCCGGGCTTCGAGGAGGGCGACGGGCACGAGGACGGCGTCCCCGGCGGGCCGCGCGCGACCGGCGGCGACCGCGGCCTCAGCCTCGCCCCGCTGGCCTGCCGCGAGCGGGAGTGGGGCGACGGCACCTACCCGCCGCTGTACGTGCCCGAGACCGTTCGCGTCGACGACGACCTCGGCGCGGAGGTCGACCGGCGCCTGGTGGCGTGGGCCGAGCGGACCGGCGTCCACGAGGGGCGGATGGAGCAGTTCGCCGCCACCGGCTACGGGCGGCTGGCCATGCTCACCCACGCCGACAGCGACGACCCCGACCACCTGCTGATCGCCGCCCAGCTCAACGCGGCGTGGTGGGCGGCCGACGACTACTACGCCGACGAGAGCGACCTCGGCGCGACCCCCACGGAGCTGCCACCCCGGCTGGCGCTGGTCACCTCGGCCATGGACCCGCCGCCCGACGCCGGTCGTTACACCGAGCAGCTGGAGGAGCACATCAGGAGCGATCCCGTCCTGGTCGCGCTGCGCTCGGCCACCAGCCACGCGGCCCGCCACTCCACCCCCGCGCAGGTGATGCGGATCCGCGGCATCACGAGTCAGATGTACGTGAGCTGGGCCGCCTACGCCGCCTGGCGCTACCTGGAGACGCCGCCGCCCGTGTGGCGTTACCTCGCGGCCCGCCAGCACGACAGCTTCTACACCTCCATGGTCCTCATCGACGTCGTCGGCGGTTACGAGCTGCCCGCGAACCTGTTCGGCGAGCCGCGCTTCCACACCGCGCTGATGCAGGCCGGCACCGCGAGCGTGCTGGTCAACGACCTGCACTCGGTGGAGCGGGAGGCCGCGGACGAGCTGCCCGACTCCAACGTGATCCTGCTGATGGCCGCCGAGGAGGGCTGTTCGATCCGCGAGGCCACCGAACGCACCGTCCACCTGCACAACCACTTCGTGCGCGGGTTCGAGCAGAGCCAGCGCTCGCTGGCCGCCCTCCCCTCCCCCGAGCTCAAGCGTTTCCTGCGCGGCGCGCAGGCGTGGATGGCCGGGGGCCTCGAGTGGCACCAGAGCACCAGCCGCTACCAGTCCTGACGACCCACCTGATGCCAAGGAGCCCGCTGTGACCGTCACGTCCAACGCCTCGCCCGTCCTGAGCAGCCTCTACCAGCAGTCCGTCGCCGACTACTGGAACACCGAGGAAAACCCCGTCAACCTGCGGCTGGGGGAGGTGGACGGCCTCTACCACCACCACTACGGCATCGGCGACGTGGACTGGTCGGTCCTGGACGCCCCCGCCGAGTCGAAGGAGGAACGCGTCGTCCAGGAGCTGCACCGGCTGGAGAGCGCGCAGGCGCACACGCTGATGGCCCACCTCGGGCCGCTGCGCCCCGAGCACCGCGTCCTGGACGCCGGCTCGGGCCGGGGCGGCTCCAGCATCCTGGCCAACCTGCGCTTCGGCTGCCAGGTCGACGGCGTGTCCATCTCCGAGTCCCAGGTCGCCTTCGCCAACCAGCAGGCCAAGGAGCGCGGCGTGGACGACCGGGTGCGCTTCCACTTCCGCAACATGCTCGACACCGGCTTCGAGACCGGCGCCTTCCAGGCGAGCTGGAACAACGAGAGCACCATGTACGTGGAGCTGTCGCTGCTGTTCGCCGAGCACGCCCGTCTGCTGCGGCGTGGCGGGCGGTACGTGTGCATCACCGGGTGCTACAACGACGCCTACGGCCTGCCGTCCAGGGCGATCAGCCAGATCAACGCCCACTACATCTGCGACATCCACTCGCGCAGCACGTACTTCAAGGAGCTGGCGGCCAACCGCCTCGTGCCGGTCAGCGTGGTGGACCTCACGCCCGCCACCATCCCGTACTGGGAGCTGCGGGCCAGGACGCACCTGGCGACGGGGATCGAGGAGGCGTTCCTGGAGGCGTACAAGGGGGGCAGCTTCCAGTACCTGCTGATCGCCGCCGACCGCGTCTGACACCTTCCCGGGCAGGGCCGCGGCCGCACCCGCGCCCCTGCCCGGGCCCCGGCCGGAAAATTGAAGGCAGGGCAGCGGTGCGATCACTTACCGTGCCGTAAGTGACGAGTCACCTCCCTTCAACGGTGCTGGACGAGTTGCTGGGCCGTCCGGGCGGCTCGCTGGTGTCGTGCCGGAGCGAACCGGTCTCCGGCGGCTCGGGCGCCGCCACCGGCGCGGTGCGGCGGCTGTCGGGCACTGCACGGCTCGGCGACCGGCGGATCCCTTTCACGGTGATCCACAAGTCCGCCGAGCCGGTGACGTCAGGACGGCACGCGGCCGGCGCCGCCGATCCGCGCCACTGGGCCTACTGGCGGCGCGAACCGCTCGCCTATGCCGGCGGGCTGCTGCCCTCAGGGCCGGGTCTGGCCGCACCCCGCTGCTACGGCGTCGTCGGTGACAGCGTCTACCTGGCCGACGTGGGCGGCACACCGGAGACGCCGGCCACGGCCGCGCACCGGTTGGGCCGCTGGCAGGCCGGTGCCACGGCCCCGGACCTGCCGTGGTTGTCCGGGCACCAGCTCGCCCAGCGCATCGCGGTCAGCGACCTGGACTGGACCGGACTGGACGTGCATCCGAGGATCCCGGCGCTCTGGGACCGGCGCGGTGACCTGGTGCGGCGGCTGTCCCGGCTGCCGCAGGTCCTCGTGCACGGCGACTTCTCCCTCGGCAACCTCAGAGCCTCGAAGGACGGCCGCACCACCGTCGTGCTGGACTGGGCCACCCTGGGGATCGGCCCGGTCGGCGCCGACCTGGCCTCACTGGCGCTCACCACGCTCGGGCGGCATCTCCCCCACTACCTGGACGGCCTCGACGGCCGGTTCGAGACCGCCGACGTCGACTTCGGCTACCTGGCGACGCTCGCGCTGACCGGGGCCGGCCGCGTCCACTGGATGCTCACCCGTGGAATGACCCCTTCCGAGAGCTACGTCGGCTTCATCATCCACGAGACGACTTCCCTGTGACCCCAAGGCGTGTCGCCGCAATCCCTACCGGGCGGCGCTCGGGGCGGGGGTGGACAGGTGGCGGCGCAGGAGGGTGCTCATGTCGGTGGGGGCGTGGCCGAGCAGGGTGGCCAGGGTCGGGTCCGTGGTGGCGAACTCGCCGGCGCGGGCGGCGGTGAAGGCGCCGAGCAGTTGCTCCGCCAGCTCGGCCGGGACGCCGTGGCCGGTCATCCCGTGCAGGAACCGCTCGTCGGGCACCGTGTTCCTGGTGATCGGGCGGCCGGTGAGCTCGGCGGCGAGGCCGGCGATGTCGGCGTAGGTCAGCGCCCGCGCCGCCGTGAGCGGGGGTGTGGGGCCGTCGAAGCGGCCCTCGTCGGCCAGGATGACGGCGGCGGCCTCGGCGAGGTCCTCATGGGCGGTCCAGGTGACCGGCCCGTCCGACGGGAGGTCGACCCGCCCCGTCCGGGGCGCGTCCCCGAAGAAGCGCAGCGCGCTGCTGGCGTGGAAGCCGTTGCGCAGGGACGTGAACGGCACGCCGCAGGCCCGCAGCGCGTCCTCGGTGGCGGCGTGGTCGCGGCAGGGCTGGAAGCGCGACGCGGCGGCGGCGCTCATGTGGCTGGTGTAGAGGACGCGGCGGGCCCCGGCCGCGACGGCGGCGCCGATCGCCGTACGGTGCAGGCGCACGGCCTCCTCCCCCATCAGGTCGACGGAGACGATCAGCACCTGGGTGGCGCCCTCGAAGGCGTGGGCCAGGCTGCCGGCGTCGGCGAAGCTGCCCTGCCGGACCCGTACGCCCTGGGCGGCGAGCGTCCCCGCCTTCCGCGGGTCGCGGACGCTGACGCCGATCCGGCCGGCCGGTACGCGAGCCAGCAGCCGCTCGACGATCTGACGTCCGAGCAACCCCGTGGCTCCGGTCACGATGATCATGATGCACTCCAATGATTCCGGTGGAAACATTTTCACCGTATCACTGATATTAACGACGGAATCAAGAGTGCGATATCGTTGATACATGCCATCACCTCCACCCGCCGACGACTCCGACGCCGCGCTCGCCGGCCGCGAGCAGACCCGGCAGCGGGTCATCGAGGCCGCCGCCGGACTGCTGGCACGCGAGGGCCGCGACGCCGTCACCACCCGTGCCGTCGCGGTCGCGGCGGGCGTGCAGGCGCCGGCCATCTACCGGCTGTTCGGCGACAAGGAGGGGCTGCTCGAAGCGGTCGCCGAACACGGCTTCGCCATGTTCCTCGCCTCCAAGCGGGTCGGCCCCGACCCGCCGGACCCCATCGAGGACCTGCGGGCGGGCTGGGACCTGGCGGTCGAGTTCGGCCTGTCCAACCCCGCCCTCTACACGCTCATGTACGGCGAGCCGACCAGCTCCGCCTCCCCCGCCTTCCAGGCCGGCATGGAGATCCTCAAGGGCCGCATCCGCCGCCTGGCCGCCGGCGGCTGGCTGCGGGTCGGCGAGGAGCTCGCGGTCGCGATCATCCACGCCACGGCGCGCGGGGCGGTGCTCACCTGGCTGTCCCTGCCCGAGGGGCAGCGCGATCCGGCGCTGCTGAGCACGCTCAGGGAGTCGATGGTCACCGCGGTGACCGTCCTGGAGCCCGCCGTACACGACGCGGGCCCGGCCGGCGCCGCCCGCGCCCTGCGCGCGACCCTGCCCGAGCAGACCACGCTCAGCGGCCCGGAACGAGAGCTGCTGAAGGAGTGGCTCGACCGGCTCGCCGCCGCGGACGGCTGACCATCCGGTCGGCGGGAGCGCCGGGGTGGAACAAGTTTTGCCAGGCGTTGGGCCTGGGCTGGGCTCCGACGGGCGGACATACGGGAAGGTTCGTCGTCATATCGGCTCAAAACCACCGCACCGGGAGATGATCGTGCCCGCCAAAGGCAGCAGCACCACCAGCAAAGCGTCGAGGAAGACGACGAGCAGCCAGCCCTGGCTGCACGTGGACGGCACCCAGATCCAGGAGTTCGGCACGGTCCGGTCGTGGCCGCTGGGCCTGTCGGACGAGGCCCGCGCCTACTCGTGCGGACGGCTCAACCAGATCCTGGCCGACACCCAGATCCTGTACGCCCTGTACAAGAAACACCACTGGCTGATGCGCGGCCCGACCTTCTACCAGCTGCACCTGCTGCTGGACAAGCACGCCGGCGAGCAGCTCGAACTCGTGGACCAGCTCGCGGAGCGCGTCCAGACCCTGGGCGGCATCGCGGTCGGCGACCCGCGGCACGTCGCGGAGATCACGGTCATCCCGCGCCCGCCGAACGGCGCCGAAGAGGTGCCGGCGATGCTCTCGCGGCTGATCGAGGCCCACGAGACCATCCTCGTGGCCTGCCACGACGCCGCAGCGCGGGCCGAGGAGATGGGCGACGACGGCACCAACGACCTGCTGGTCTCCGGGGTCATCCGCACGGGCGAGCTGCAGACCTGGTTCCTGGTCGAGCACCTCGTGGACACGCCGCTCGTCGAGACGCCGCACAACGGCCACTCCGACCGGGCGCGCCGGGCCATGAAGTAGCACGGGGGCGGGGAGGCGTCCCACCGCGCCGGCGGGACGCCTCCCCTTACCGATGGGAAACCCGGAGGCGCCACGGTGCGGCGCCTCCGGGTTCGTTGGGATCAGGGTCAGAACGGCTGGTTGTCCAGCGAGTTGACCTTGACCGCGGTGATCTTCACCTGCTGCATCCGCACCTGCGCCGTGCCTCCCGGCTTGGTGCAGCCGAAGCTGAGCTGGCCGGCGCTGGTGTAGTTGTGCACGACGTTCAGGAAGATGCTCACCTTGCCGTTGGCGGGCAGGGTGACGTCCGTCCTGTCGGTGTCGGCGCCGCCGGCGGCGCTGATCAGGCACGTGTAGTCGATCGCCGCGGAGCCGGTGTTGACGGCCGTGAGCTTGGCGGTGATCGTGTACGGCCCGGTCGCCAGGAACTGGTTGAACCCGGGGCTGAGGCTGTTGGAGTGGATCAGCAGGTTGTTCCAGCGGCTGATCACCTCCGGCGGCACCGCCTCGGCCGACGTGGCGTTGCCCGCCAGCAGCGCGCCCGCGGCCACCGCGGTCGCCGCGGCGGTCAGCACGATGCGACGCCGGCGCCCGGCACTGCGGGTCGGGACGGTTGACGGCATGGTCATTGCGATTCTCCAAGGTGTTGGATGCGATGCCCCTCGCGGGATCGCGGGAGGCGCGGCACGCCCGTCGCTGGCCGAGGCGGCGCCCACCGGCTCACGTGCACCCAGGGAAGGTAACGTCCCGTCACACCGGTGAACCGCGCACAAATACCCGCCCCAGGTGTGCCCCGCGTCATCGCACGCACCGACCGGCCCCTGCCGTCACAACGCCGTGTTCATCGCATCCGCCGGCCCACCTGCGGCGTCACGACTCCTTGCCGAAGCCGTCCATGCGCTCCCGTTCCTCCTGAGAGGTCAGCTCCTGGAAGAGCGTGATGTGCAGGCCGGCGGGCGCGTCGAGGCGGGAGTTGAGCGACTGCCAGGGGGTGAGCGTGGGTGGCGCGACCTCGGTGGCGCCCGCCGACACGAGCCGGCCGGTCGCCTCCTCGGCGTCGTCCACCTCGAACGCGACCCGCAGCTTCGGCGCCACCTGCCGGCCAACCTCGACCTCGTCGATCATCCGCTTCTGCGCCGGGTTGGCGATCTCCAGCGTGGCCCGGCCGGCGTCCAGGATGGCCACCCGCGCGCCGCCGTCCGCGGTGAAGGCGGCCTCCTCGGGCAGGCCCAGGACGTCGCGGTAGAAGGCCAGCGCGGCCTCGTAGTCCTCGGCCTCGACCACCAGCCTGAGCTGCCGGACGGCGGGCCGGCCCTTGGGGTCTGCGTTGGTGCTCATGGGACGGCTCTCCTCGTGACGGGGCCCCGGCGGTTCCAGGGCGTCGCACCATCCAACCCGCCCGCCTCCCCCGTTTCATCCCCTTACCGGGGATCGACCGCGTGGACGATCTTGTAGTGTCCCGGGATCGAATCCGCCCCGGGGAGTCGACATGATCATGAACTTAGCCGCCTGACCCTGGCCGCCACGCTCGGCACCCAACCAGCCCAATCAGCCCAATCAGCCCCGCCGGCCTGTCCAGCTCACCGCCTACTCCAGCTCCTCCCCAGGCGGCGGCCGACGGCGTGGAGCTGGAGCCCGGCCCGGCGCGCGTTCGTCAAGGCCGACGGCGACGTCACCGTCTCGCCCGGCGGGCGCTGGGAGGCCGTCCTGCTGAATCAGCGGTACCCGGACCGCCGGCCCTCGGTACGGTTCGCCGACCGCGAGAGCGGCAGGAAGACCGAGGTCGAGCTGCCCGTCGCCGAGGATCCCGAGCGCGGCAGCGGATATCTCAACACGTTGTGGCCCACGTGGTCCCCCGACGGCCGCACCCTGCTGGTCAACGTCTTCGAGCCTGGCTTCGAGCCGCGCTCGGCGGGCGTGGTGCTCATCGACGTCCCCTCGCTGCGCCCGCGTTTCGTCCGCATCGAGAAGGCGCTCATCACGGTGGGCGGCTTCCAGTGGACGCGCGACAGCAAGGGCCTGGTGGTGCGGTGGGGCAAGAACGGCAGGACCTCCGTGCGCCGGTACGACCTCGAAGGCGCCGTCGAGCGCACCTGGCACGTACGCGGCCGTCCCGTCGGCCACGGCCTGGGCACGTTCTCCCCGTCGGGCCGTCGCTTCGTCACCGCCTGCACCTCCCTGGAGCGGTCGGCCTGCGTCTGGGACACCGCCACCGGCCGGGCCGTCACCCGCCTCAAGACCACCTTCAGCCCCGTGTGGGGCCCGGTGCTCGGCTGGTACGACGAGAAACACCTGCTCGCCCCCGTGCGCGACGGCTTCGGCGTCGTCGACCTCAAGGGCAGGGTCGTCGAAACCCTGATCAAGGCCGGCAAGAAGGAGCAGATCAGGCCCTTGTTCGACGCCCGCCGTAAGGGCTGAGCCGCCCTCGTCGGGCGGCTCAGCCCCGTCCGTAGCGGTCCTCGGCCCGCCAGAAGTACCAGAACCCGGCCACGAGCGCGACGAACGCCCACACCAGGCACGACAGCCACACCAGCGGCGGCGGCGCGTGGCCGGGGATGAGGATGTCGCGCATCCACTCGATGTAGGAGGCCGCCGGGTTCAGGTACATCACCGTGGCCACCCACTCCGGCAGCCCCGCGCTGCCGACCACCTTGTCGTGGATGGCGAAGAACACGCCCGAGGCGTACAGCCACGTACGCATGATGAACGGCAGCAACTGGTTGAGGTCGCGCATCGACGCGCCGACCCGCGCCAGGATCAGCCCCGCCCCGACGTTGAACATCGTCTGCAGCACCAGCACGAGCGGGATCATCAGCCAGAACCAGCTCGGCAGCTCCCCGGTGATGACCACGATGAGCAGCAGCACGCCCATCGAGATGGCGAGCTGCTGCAGCTCCTGGATCGTGTATGCCAGCGGCAGCGAGGCGCGCGGGAAGTGCAGGGCGCGGATCAGCGACAGGTTGCCGGAGATCGACTTGGCGCCGGCGGAGACCGTGCGCTGGGTGTAGGTGAAGACGAACATGCCGGTCAGCAGGAACGCGGTGTAGTTCTCGATGCCCCGGCTGCCGCCCAGGATGAGACCGAACATCACGTAGTAGATGGCGGCGTTCAGCAGCGGCGTGATCACCTGCCACAGCTGCCCGAGCGCCGAGCCGGAGTATTTGGAGACGTTGCGCGAGGTCGCGTACGTCAGCACGAAGTGCCGCCGCTCCCAGAGCTGGCGGAGGTAGACGGTGAATCCGGGCCGCGCGATGGCGGGCCGCAGCCCGTGTCTGCGGGCCAGCTCCGCCAGAGACTCGCGCTCCGGGTCTTCCACGTGGCTCATGCGCACCTCGCAGGGTCGTCCTTTCGACGATCATCCCCTGTCAGAGGGGGTTTCGATCCTGTCTTGGACCGGAGCGTCGCGGAGTCGGGCATCGAACGTACGAGGGCCGCCCACCTCCCGGCTCGGGGCTGCTCGCCGGAGGCGCCTTCGTCAGCCGGCGGAAGCGGCGGCGCCGTCGGGCGTCCCGAGGTCGGGCAGGTGGCGGCGGGCGTGCTCGATGAACGCCCTGGCCGCGGGGCTCCTGGGGCCTTCTGCGCGCCACACGACGCCCATCCGCCCGCGCATGGCCGGCTCGGTGAGCTCCAGGACGCGCAGCTCGGACGCGGCGGCGGCGACCGCCGACTCGGGCAGCACGGCCAGGCCCAGCCCGCGCGCGGCCAGCTGCCCCAGCACGTACGGCTCGCTGGCCTCGTACGCCACCTGCGGCGCGAACCCCGCCCGCGCGCACGCCTCCTCCAGCGCGGCCCGCAGCCCGGTGCCGATGGGCAGGCAGACCAGCCGCCGGCCCTCCAGCTCGTTCACCGTGACCGAGCGGGCGCCGGCCAGCTCGTGATCCGGATGCACGACCGCTACCAGCCTCTGGTCCACGACGACCTGCACCGCCACGCCAGGCGGCAGCGGGGCGCCGAGCCCGAGCAGGCCGAGGTCGAGCCGCCCGCCGGTGATGCCGTCGAGCAGCGACTCCGGGTCGTTCTCCACCAGCGCGATCTCCACGGCGGGGAAGCGGTCGTGGAAGGAGGCGAGCATGCCGGGCAGGTCGAGCACCGAGGGCGTGGAGACGCCGCCCATCACGACCCGGCCGCGCAGCAGCCCGGTGAGCTCGTCGGTGACCAGCCGGATCCCGGAGACCGCCGCCAGCGCGGCCCGCGCGTACGGGAGCACCGCCTCGCCGACCGCCGTCAGCCGAACGGCGCGCCCTGACCGGTCGAACAGCGGCTCGCCCAGCTCGCGTTCGAGCTGGCGGATCTGCGCGCTGACGCCCGGCTGGGCGACGTGCAGCCGGGCGGCGGCCTTGGTGAAGCCCGCCTCCTCGGCGACGGCCACGAAGTATTCGAGCTGCCGCAGTTCCATGGGCGAGATGCTAACGGCCCCCCCGGAGCCGGGCTCACCCGCGGCCGCAGGGGTGCTCAGCGCGGCCGCGAACTCCCCGGAGCGTGCTCAGGCCGTGGACTCCCCGGAGGGTGCTCAACGCGGCCGCGGACTCCCGTAGCTTGCTCAGCGCCGCCGCGGACTCCCGTAGCTTGCTCAGCGCCGCCGCGGACTCCCGTGACTTGCTCAGCGTGGCACGGTCACGCCCGTGACGGCGAAGCGTTCGACGGTCGCGACGTGGCCGCCGGTTGAGGCCACGACGGTCAGCGTCCCGCCCGGCCTGGCCGCGAAGTCCACCTTCGCCGACCAGGCCGCCTTCTGCCCGCCGGCGCTCAGGCAGCACACCTCGCCCAGCGGGCCGTCCGCGCCGGGGTGGAGCACCTGGACCCTGATGCTCTCGTCCACGCCGGTGATGCGCCCGCCGACGGTCAGCGGCGAGGAGGCGGAGGCGCCGTACGCGGGCCTGGTGAGGGTGAGCGAGGTGTCGTCGGTGCCGACCACCTCCCAGGGGGCGTCCTTGCCCTGGCCGTACCGCATGAGGTGCACCACGGCCGCCACAAATGGCTTCGGCCCCTCCTCGGCGCGGTAGCCGACGTGCACCCGGGCGTGCGCGCCGTCCTGGACGACCTTGACGGCCTGGTCAATCTCGGTGAAGCCGAGGTAGTCGCGGGTGAAGGCGACGGCGGTGCGGGCGGCGTCGAGGTGCCAGGCCTCGGTCCCGTCGGCCTGGTGGGCGCGCTGCCACTTGGCGGCCTCCGCGGGGCCGGCGAACGGCCACAGGGGTTGGTAGCGACCGGCGATCAGGCTCTCCCCCGGGCTGGGGGACGCCGCCTGGGTCTCGGCCGGGCCCGGAGTGGCGGTGGACGGCGACGGGTCGGAAGGGATGGCGGTGGCGGTGGCGGGCGGCTCGGCCTGCCGGGGGTCCGCCGGCCTGGGGTCCGCGCAGCCCGCCGCACCCATTCCCAGCACGATCAGCAGCGGCAGGGCTCGTACGGCGAGCACTCTCATGCGGATACCTCCAGTGACGTGCCGACGGTACGAGGATGACGTACCCAGCTGGGGGACGAAGGTCCCTTGTCACGGAGTCGTACGGCCATGGCTGAGGTGCTTCTGCGCGGGTACCGTCCACGCATGGGGCATTGCCCGTCGAGCCGGGGCATACCGGTCGCGGTGTCCATCGGGGGCGGGTCCTCACCGGGCGAGCGCGCCCGCATCCATAACGCGAGGAGAACCGATCATGACAGGCACCGGCGATCTCGGCCGTCGCATCATCCATCACCGCGAGCGGCTCGGCCTGACCCAGGAGCAGGTCGCCGAGCGCGCGGACATGTCACCCGGTTACCTGAAATATCTGGAGGAGAACGCCGACAATCCCGACCACGGAGCCCTCTTCCGGCTCGCCGACGCCCTCGACACGACCACCGAGGACCTGCTGGGCGGCGGCCAGGACCGCCCGCCCGGGTACGGCCCCGCCACGGCCCACCCGAGGCTGGAGACCATGGACAAGGCCGAGTGCCTGCGCCTGATCGCGCCCGGCGGCATCGGGCGGGTGGCGTTCAACGGCTCGTACGGGCCGACCGTGCTGCCGGTCAACTACACGATGCACGAAGGGGCGATCGTCTTCGTCACGGCCGTCGGCGGGGCCATGGACCAGGACCTGCGTACCGGGATGGAAGGCGTCGAACTGGTCATCGCCTTCCAGATCGACAACATCGACGAAGCCAACCGGGAGGGGTGGAGCGTGCTGGTGCAGGGGCCGGCGCACCACGTGCCGGAGGAGGAGGCGGCCAGCGTGGCCGGGGCGGAGGTGACCCCGTGGGCGGGCGGCGACCGCAAGCTCTTCATCCGGATCATCCCGCAGCGTGTCACCGGCCGCCGCATCCACGCCATGTGAGCGCCCGCCCGGCCATCACTCCCGGTTCGTGGTGATCGCCGTCGTCAGCGGCAACCCGTGACGGCGAACGCCATCATGAGCGTCATCTCCCGCTGATCGAAGTTGTCGTCCGAGCCGATCACCAGCGTGCACTCGCCGCCGCGCAGCCGCGGGCCCCAGGCCAGGCTCTCCAGGTTCTGTACGGGGGGACGGAACTCGCCCAGGTCCTGGACCAGGCGCTTGGTCACCGGCCGGTAGGAGCCGCTCCGGGGCAGGGCGTCGCGGTCGAGGACGTTCGTGGCGCCGCGCAGGTCGATCTCGTACAGCCTGACCCGGTAGCCGACGCCCTGGATCCAGGCGCGTTCGAGGGCGAGGTAGCGGAACTCGTCGATGGCCAGGATCTCCGAGACGCCGCTGTCGGTGTGCCCGGAGGGCGGGTTGGGGGCGGCGGGCAGGCGGTCGAGCGGGTAAGCGTACTGGCCGCGTACCTCGCCGCCGCGGTTCCACACGGTCAGCCGCGTCACCGCGCCGCGCTCTGCGGTCGGGACGGGGCCGTCCTCGTAGCGCGGGCCTTCCGTCACGGCGGTGACGGAACGTGCCGTGACGGCCAGTCCTTCGAAACCGAAATTGCGTCGAGGCCCGTTTTCCGTGGTCGTCAGGCGCAAATTCGGCGGGGTCCGCATTTCTCCCGTGTGCCGCCCGTTCAGGTCCATTCCGCGTATTGCGGCGCGCGAAATAGGAATATCGGGATTCGCCGTGTCGGGCCGGTCGCCCTCGTCGCCCCACAGCAGCCGCCCGCTCCACCGGTCGAACCTGATCGACTCGGGGTCGGCCGCCTCCGGGTTGCCGTAGCCCGGGTAAGGTGTGCCGTCGCGCCGGGTCAGCGTGGCCACCCCCGTCACCCGGACGCCGGTGAACGCGCCGGTCACCCGGTCGATGTCCAGCTCTCCGGTGTAGAAGCGGGCGGGGTTGTAGCGCCGGCGGTCGTCGGAGACGAAGTACCACGTCCCGGTGCGCGGGTCGCGGTCGATGCCGGACAGGCCGCCCACGACGGTGTCCTCGAAGCGCTCCATGTACGGGATCCGCTGCTCCCCGAGGAAACGGGTGATCCGTACCGGCTCGCGCCGCTCCGCCGCCGCCGGCGGGGCGGCGGCCATCGCCGCCGTGAATACGAGGGCGAGGTGTAGAATTTTCCGCGAACGAGCCATTTGATCCTCCGTCATGAAATTCGACGGAGCATATGAAAGCGCGGTTCGGCGGCGAAGTCCACGAACGGACATCCGCATGCCCCGCTGTAAAAGGGGCGAATCCGTTAAGCGATGTCGGGCAGCGTGACGAGGTGCACGGCGCCGTCGCTCAGCCCGGCCGCTGAGACGTCGAGGACGCTGCCGTTGGCGTCGATCTTCGTCGCGGACGGGTCCCACGTTCCCGCCGGCGCGCGCGTGCGGTCCCAGACGCCGGAGCCGGGCACGACGGTCTGGACGTGCAGGCCGCCGTCCGCCCGTCCGGCCGCCGCCAGGGCATTCACCGACCCGTTCGCGTCGATCCTGGAACGGGCGCCCCATGCCCGCGCCGGTGCGCCTGCGGGTCATGGCGGGCGCGAAGAAGTCCACGGTGTCGGTGCACCAGGTGCTGGCAGTGCACGCTCCTGGCGGCGACTTGGCGGAGTCGGCCCGCGTCTGGACGATCTGGCCGGACGGCTGGCTGCCGATGGACTTGACGGCGTTCCTGTTCGCTCCTGCGGGGGCTGGGGTGAAGGTCTTCGCGGTCTTGTCGTACAGGTAAGCGGCCGAGCCGGTGGTGAGCCAGAGGTTGCCCGGGTCGAGCGGGTGGGCGTACACGTCGTGGCCGCCGCCCGTGGGCAGCTCGGCCCGGCGTCCGGTGTCCTCACGCAGCGCCGGGGCGGCGGGGGTGCCCTCGACCGCGAGCGCGGTGAGGATGTGCCGGTCGTCGGAGACGGGTCGCGGCCGATGACCCACAGCCGCCTGACGGCCGGGTCCCAGAGCGCGGCGTGGGCGTCGGGCAGCCGGAACTCCGCGTACGTGGCCGCGCTCGGGCCCTGCGAGGAGGCGTACACCCTGACCCAGCCCCCGGTGGAGGCGGCCACCGCGACGTTGCCGTCGGGCAGCAGCTCGGCGGCGTGCAGGTTGCCGGGCAGGACGCGCGCCCACTGCCGGGTGCCGCCCGGGTAGGAGACGACGGCGGCCACGCCCCTGCTGCCGCCGGCCGCCACCACGAAGCTCTGCGCGCCGGACGGGCGGCGGCGCAGCTTGAAGTCGGCGATCAGCCCGAACGCCGAGACCTCGTCGGCGCTGAAGCCGGCGGGGGTCACGGTGGGCTGCCAGGTCCATTTCACGGCCTGGGCGGTGTTCCAGTCGGCGACGGCGGGATCGTAGGCCGTCAGCCGCCTGCCGGTCTGATCCCCTCCGACCACCCAGTAGTCGTCCGCCATCGCGGCCGGGACCGTCCCCGCCGAGACCGCCGCCGGGATGGTGACCGCCCCTGCCGGGGTCGTGGTCGCGGCCGCCGTGGGAGCTCCCGTTCCGGCGAGCGGGCCGGCAAGCAGGGTGGCGAGCAGGCCGGCGAGCACGGCGACGGCCATCGCTGAGGTCGGCACCCGATGTCTCCTTCGTCCGGCTTCGAGACGATGATCGCCGATCAGCGGGAGATCAGGAAGGGCGCGTGCCGATGATCGCGGTGGCGTCGAGTTCGTCCGAGGTCGTCACGCGGGCGTCCAGCCCGGCCGCCGCCACCACGCCCGCCGTGGCCTCCGCCTGGCGTTCGCTCGTCTCCACCAGCAGGTGGCCGCCCGGGGCGAGCCAGCCGGGGGCTCCGGCGATCACCCGGCGCACCACGTCGAGCCCGTCGGGGCCGCCGTCGAGCGCCATCAGCGGCTCGTGCAGCCGGGCCTCGGGTGGCAGCAGGCCCATCGACTCCGTCGGCACGTAGGGAGGGCTGGCGATGAGGACGTGCACCCGGCCGCGCAGGGTGACGGGCAGGGGGTCGTACAGGTCGCCCTGGTAGACGTACGCGCCGGGCAGGTTGCGGCGGGCGCAGCCCACGGCGGCGGGGTCGAGGTCGGCGGCGTGCACCTCGGCCCGGTCGAGGCCGGCCGCCACCGCCGCGCCCATCGCGCCGGTCCCGCAGCACATGTCCAGGACCACCGCCGCCCCCGCGACCTGGCGCCCCAGCGCGACCGCCTGCTCGATGAGGAACGCGGTACGCGGCCGGGGCACGAACACCCCGGGCGCCACGGCCACCCGCAGGCCGCAGAACTCCGCCCAGCCCAGGACGTGTTCGAGCGGCTCACCGCCGACGCGGCGCGCGACCATGGCGGCCAGGGCGTCGGGGGTGGGGGCGGTGGAGACGAGCAGCGCGGCCTCGTCCTCGGCGAACACGCACCCGGCGGCCCGGAGCCGCAGGACGATCTCAGCGGTAGTGGTAGATGACGAAAAAACCGACATGAATGCCTTTCGGAACGCCGATGGGCGCTCCCGCGGCCACCTCAGTCCCGGTGGGCCGGCTGGCTGATGGAAGGGAGCACCCAGCCTGACACAGCGTTGATGGGGCTCACCTCCTAGGGCCGATCTCGTCGAACGACCGTCACAGTATCAGAACCGTTCTCACGTCCTGGCCGGGGCCGCGACCCGACGTTCACAGCGCGGGGAGGAAGTGGTCAGGGGCCGGAGGGCGGCGTACGGTCGGGGAGAGGAGAGGAAGGCGTGGCATGGGGCCGGTTGTGGTGACGGGCGGGTTCGGGCGGGTGGGCCGGCTGGTGCGGCCGGCGCTGCTGAAGAAGTATCCGCTGCGGATCGTCGACCGGGTGACCGGTGCGGTGTCACCGGGCGAGGAGGTCGTGGCCGGCGACCTGGCCGAGCCGGGGCTGGCCGAGGAGGCGCTGGCCGGGGCGTCGGCGGTGGTGCACCTGGCGGCCGATCCCAGGACGGATGCCCGCTGGGAGGAGGTCTACCACGCCAACGTGGCCCTCACCAGGCGTGTCCTCGACGCCGCCGCGACGCATGCCGTCCCGCGCGTGGTCCTGGCCAGTACGGTCCACGTGATGGGCGAGTACAACCGGCCCGAGCACCGCCCGGTGGGCCCCGGGTGGGAGCCGCGTCCCTGCTGCTCGTACGGGCTGAGCAAGCTCGTCGTCGAGTCGCTCGGCCGGCTGCACGCGGATCAAACCGGCGCCTCGGTGGTCTGCCTGCGCCTCGGCACGACCGGCTACCCCCTGTCAGAGCGGCGCTATCTCGGTGTGTGGCTGTCGGACCGCGACGTGGGCGCGCTGATGCTGGCCGCGCTGAGAGCCGGCCCCGGGTGGAGCGCGCACTTCGGCATGTCGGCCAACACGCGGCGCCATTGGGACATCACCTCGGCCATGAAGCTCGGCTACGAGCCACGTGACGACAGCGAGCCGTACGCGGCCACGGCCGGGCCGCCCACGGTGCCGATCTGCCGCATGTTCGTCGGCGAGGACGCCCCTTAGGCCGGACCTTCAGCCGGCCCTTCAGCCGACTCGGCCGGGTGCAGGGTGACGGGCAGGGAGGCCAGGCGCAGGGTGCCCGGGTCGGGCAGATACGCGGCCTCGCCGGCGAGCTCCAGGCGGGGGAAGCGGCGCAGCAGGGCCCCGAGCGCGATTCCGGTCTGCACGCGGGCCAGCGACGCCCCGACGCAGAAGTGCGGTCCGTGCCCGAAGGCAAGATGCGGCCCCGGCTCCCTGGTGATGTCGAGGGCGCCGGGGTCGTCGAACACCCGCTCGTCCCGGCTCGCGGAGAGGATCGAGGCGGTGACGCGCTCCCCCTTCGGGATGCGTACGCCACCGATCTCCACATCTTCCGACGGGAAGCGGGGAACGGTCATCGGCTGCGGGGTGCACCAGCGGGCCAGCTCCTCGACGGCGCGCGGCATGAGCCCGGGGTCGGCGCGCAGCGCGGCGAGCTGGGCGGGGTGGGCGAGCAGGGCCGCGACGGCGTTGGCGATGAGGTTCGTCGGCGTCTGGCCGGCCAGCACCAGCAGCCACACCATGGTGACGAGCTCCTCGTCGGACAGCCGGTCGCCGTCCTCCTCGTTGATGCGGGCCAGGTCGGAGAGCAGGTCTCCGCGCGGCTCGGCCCGCACCCCGGCGATGGCCGACTTGGCGTCCTCCATGATGGCCGGGATGGCCTGGGCGAACTTCTCGCCGTGGCCCGCGGCGATGGCGGCGCCGTACTCGCGCCAGGCCGGGCGGCCGACGGCGGGGATGCCGACCAGCTCGCAGACGACCTCCATCGGCAGCGGCCTGGCGAAGCGGGCCAGCAGATCGACCGGCTCGTCCTGGGGCAATTCGTCCAGCAGGCCGACGACGATCTCCTCGATGCGCGGCGCGAACTCGGCCGCCCGGCGCGGCGTGAACGCGGGCGCGACCAGGCGGCGCAGGCGGGAGTGCTCGGGGCCGTTCATCTCGGACATGGTGCGCATGTAGCGCAGGCAGTGCTCGGGCACGTCGGGGCGCATGAAGCTATCGCTGTGGATCTCCATGCGCGGGTCGGCGAGCATCGCGCGGGCCTCCTCGTGCCGCGTCACGGCCCAGAACGGCCCGAGCCCGGGCGCCACCAGCCGCACGACCGGTGATTTCTCCCTGACCGGCGCGTATGCCGCGAACGGGTCCGCCAGCACCGCCGGGTCGGTGAGGTCGATCTCCGGCACTTCGGTCATGACCTTGCCCTCCACTTTCACATGATCTGAGTTTTCGGATGATCTCATCATCTGAATGCTCACGGTATCTTGGTTCGGGAGCGGACGGCAACGAGTGGAGGATGGTTGGCCCGGCTCACGAGGGCGGAGGCCCAGGAACGCAATCGCGCGAAAGTGCTGGAAGCGGCCAGGCAGGAGTTCGCCGAACGCGGATTCAGGGATGCCAAGATCGACGAGATCGCCGACCGGGCCGAGCTGACGCGCGGGGCGGTGTACTCGAACTTTCCCGGCAAACGGGCGCTCTACTTCGCCGTCCTCGCCGACCTGGCCGAGCGCGCCCCGGTGATCCTGGCCGAGGAGCCGGCGCTCACGGTCCGCGAGGCGCTCGGGGAGGTGGCGCGGGCCTGGGTGACCCGGCTGCCGCTGATGACCGAGGACCGCCACGCGCCCAGCAGGCTCGGGGCCGACCTGATGCCCGAGATCCTCGCCGACGAGACCCTGCACAAGCCGTTCGCCGAGCTCATGCGGCTCAACGCGATCCTGCTGGGGCTGTCCATGGAGCGGCTGCGTCCGCCGAAGGAGCCGGACGGGCGGCTGGTGCGGCTGGCCGGGGCGGCGCTCACGGTGCTGCAGGGGGCGGGGCAGCTCGCGGCGGCGGCGCCCGGGTTCGTCGACTCGTTCGACGTGATCCGGGTGTGCGAGCGACTGGCCGATCTCGACCTGGACGACCGCTGGACGGTCGCGCCCGTTATCCCGGACGTGCGGGAGACCGACGAGCCCTGGTCGCCGCCGATCATCCGGGACCCAATGGATGGGGCTGCGGGCGGGGCTGCGAGCGGGGCCTCGGACGGGACGGCGGACGGCGGGGTGGATGGCGACGCGGACGGCCGCGCGGACGGCGGCGCGGCGCGGCTCGGGCGTGACGGGGTGGTGGCGGTGCTCGGGGTGCACCGGCTCTCGGCGGCCGAAGAGGCGGTACGCGCCGCGCCGCCCGGGGCCGAGGTCACCGCCGTGGTCGTGACCCGTACACCTGCTGAGGTGCTGCCGCTGGCCCGGTTGGTGGTCGCGGAGGTCGGCACGTGCTTGCGGCAGGCGTTCCCGAAACCGGCCTGGCCCCGGCTGCGGATCGTGTACGACGAGTCGGGCGCGCTGGCGGCGGCGGCCGGAGTCGCCGAGCCGGGGGACATGACGGAGGTCGCGATCCGGGTCCGTTCAGGGCGAATCGTCCTGCGCGCCGAAGGCTTCGGCGCCTGCCACGCGGCGGCCTCCCAGCGCGACCGGCCTTGACGGTGCCGGTGATGGTGAGCTGTTGGTCTCCACGCTTACGGCCGACCAGCCGTAGACCGACCTGATGGCCGCCGCGACCTCGTTGACCAGCGCCGAGTTGTTGCCGTATAAGCGCTACCCCCGGACAAAAACGATTGACGACCGGCCGAAGACGGAGGCTAGTGTGTCCCTTTTTGCGAAGGGGGTGGAGGCGTGGGTATGCGAGAGCCGGTGTTCGTGGGTGGCACTGGGCGGTCGGGCACCAGCCGGATGAACAAGGTGCTCGGCAGTCACCGTGACGTGCACGCGATTCATTGGGAGAGCCGGTTCATCGTCGATCCCGGCGGGCTGGAGGATGCCGCGCGGGTGCTGACCGTCGGCTACGAACCGTACGCGGCCGACGACGCGCTGCGGCGGCTCGCTTTCCTCCTCGGCCGGCGGGTCTCTGGCCGGTCGATGGAGGCGTTCCGGGGGTGGGGGTTGGTCGATGAGCTCGGGCCGGACCGGTACTGGGCGGCCGTGGACGAGCTGTTCGCCGCACTCACCTGGTACGAGTTCCACGAACGGGTGCCGCCGGGCCCGCATCAGGAGCGGCACCTGCCGGGCGAGGCGAAGGTGAACCGGCGTGTCGTCGGTCGCTACTTCGCCGACCGGGGCGAGCTGCTGGCCATCCTGCGGCGTTTCGTGTCCGCGCTGTTCGAGCCGGTGACGGTGGCCGCCGGCAAGACGACGTGGGTGGAGAAGACACCGTTCAACGTGCTGTCGGTGCCGTTCCTGTGGGAGCTGTATCCAGGGGCCCGGTTCGTACACATGATCAGGGATCCGCTGTCGGTCGTCGCCTCGCACCTGCACCAGCCGTGGGCGCCGCGCACGCTCGACGACGTCATCAGCTGGGTGGAACCCGTGTACCGGCGGCTACTGGATCAGCGGCCGGCACTGGCGGCCGATCCGCGCTACATCGAGCTGCGGCTGGAGGACGCCGCGGCGGACTGGTCGGCCGAACGGCTCCGCCTGCTCGATCGCCTGGGGCTGCCGGACGACCCGGCCATGCTGGGCTTCGACACCGGTCCGGTCCGCCATCGCGACGACCAGCTGTCCGCCGACGACCGGCGCCGCGTCCTCGACCGGCTCAGCGACGTCCGCGACGAGCTCGGCTACTGACGACTTCGTCGCGGCGCCGGCCCGGCGTACCCCTGGGCGCCGTGCGGGTTGCCTGCAGCGACGTTAACGCGAACCGACTTGCTTTAAGAGCGAAGCCGGTCCCATATTGGGCGAACGGATTCGCGTTAAGGAGTTTCGCTCGCACCCCTTAATCTTCGAAAAGGACATCACCTTCTGGTACGAGACGCTGCGCTCCTTCGGTCACATCGCCTACGGCGGCGCCGACTTCGGTGAGGTGGTCACCACCGCACAGCGCATCACCGAGGGCGACTACGACAGCTGGCACGACCAATGACCGGCCACCGCCGATCGGGTCGAGACCGAGGCACGCACCGCATTGGTCAGCGGCCACCCGGTCAGCGCCAGGGACGGCTTCCTGCGCGCCTCGAACCACTACTGCTCCGCCGGGTTCTTCCTGCACGGCGATCCCGGCGACCCGCGCATCGACGCCGCCTACACCCGCCAGGCCACCTGCTTCCGCGCGTACGCCAAGCTCGTGGAGCACATCGAGCCGATCCAGATCCCCTACGAGCCGGCCGCCCTCAAGGGCTACTTCTACCGCGGCACCCGGGGCGCGACGGTGATCATGCACAACGGCTTCGACGGCAGCGCCGAGGAGATGCACTTCTTCGCCGCCGCCGCGCTGCATGAGCGGGGCTTCAACGTCCTGGTCTTCGACGGCCCCGGCCAGCCGGCGGCGATGCGCGCCGGGATGCACCTGCGGCCCGGCTGGGAGCCCGTCGTCACCCCGGTTCTGGACTGGCTCCACGCCTCCCCGTACGACATCGACCCCGATCGGGTGGCGCTGCTCGGCGTGAGCATGGGCGGACTGCTCGCCCCGCGCGCGGCGGCGTTCGAGCCCCGCATCAAGGCACTGATCGCCTTCGACGGCGTCTACGACATGGGCGCGGCGATCGCCGCGTACCTGGGCGGCGACCATGTAGCCGCCCGTACGGCCCTGCGCCATCCCGAGGCCGACACGGTCATCGGCGCCATGATGGCGCACAACCCGGTCGCGCGCTGGGCCTTCGGCCACGGCACCTGGGTGAGCGGCTCCACCCCGGCCGGATACGCGCTGAAGATGCTGTGGCGCTGGGCGTGGACGGTGCCCGCTACCGCAAGCTGTTCCTGGACACCGTGGTGCGGGACTGACGGAATCGTCCTGCTCAACATGCTCGCGAGCCTAATGCACTCCACTTCGCGTTAGGTTGGCCGGCATGGAGCGAGCACGCAGGCCGGGGGGCCGCAGCGCCAGGGTTCGGGCCGCTGTTCACCAGGCAGTCGTCGACCTCCTGCGCGAGGAGGACTGGGACGAGCTGAGCCTGTCCCGGGTCGCTGAGCTGTCCGGGGTGCACCAGGCGACGCTCTACCGGCGCTGGGGCACGGTCAACGACCTGATCAACGACGTCGTCACCGAGCAACTGGCACAAGGGTCGCCGGTGCCCGACACCGGGACTCTCCGTGGCGACCTGGAGGCCTATGCCGTCAACCTCGCCGACGGCGTGGCCGGCCCGCTGGGCACCCTCTTCCTGCGCGCCGCCATGGTCGGCTCGCGAGGCCCCGACGGCGACACTTACATGATCGAACGCGCGGCCGACCTGCAAGCCATGCTCGAACGCGCGGCCGCCCGCGGCGAGCGGCCACCCACCCTCCTGGAACTGATGGAGGTGGTGATCGCGCCGCTGTACTACCACGCGTTCTTCTTCAACCGCCCCATCGGCCACGACCACGCCAGGGCACTGGTCGACCGGCTTCTCGCCCTGCAAGCCGCCAATCGGCGGTAACGCCGGTTCACGGGGATCCAGCCGGTTCACGGGGATCCACCCGGTTCACAGGGGTTCAGCCGGTGAAGTGGATCACCACGCGGCGGTTCTCGGCCCGGCCGGACGGGTTGTCCGCGCCTCCTTCCGTGTTGGGGGCGACCGGGTCGGACTCGCCGTGGCCCGCCGCGACGACGCGCGGCCGGCCGGCGAGGACGCGATCCAGCTCCCGCTTGACGCTCAGTGCGCGGCGCCTGGACAGGCCCAGGTTGTACGCGGTGGTGCCGAGCGCGTCGGTGTGGCCGTCCACGCGTACGGTGCCGGTGGCCGTACGCAGGCGGGCGGCGACGGCGGCCAGGTGGCGGACGGCGAGCGGCGTCAGCGTGGCCTGGTCGAAGCCGAACAGCACGTCCGACGAGATCGTGATCCTGCGCCCGCTCCCCTCGGCGGTCTCGGTCCGCAGCGGCTGAACGGTGAGTGCCAGGTCGAGCACCGCGGCCCGCAGATTCTCCTCAGGCACCTCGGCCGGCGGGCTCAGGAGTGCGGTCGCCAGGGCCAGGGCGAGAGGATTCATGGTGTCACCGGCACGTCGCGGAAGGGCGGTTCGCTTCCGATGCTCACGTCGAGCGCGGTCACCTCGGGTCCCGGGGCCGGGAAGGTGTAGGTCCGCACGCTGGGCTCGCCTGTCTTGACGATCCAGTTCGGCGGCTGCAGCGGCCGGTTGTCCGAGTCCCGCACGATCAGGTACCGCTTGAGCCGGACGTTGTCCACCAGAGTGATCGCCGAAGGGCCGGCGCCGGTGAACTCCTGGGCCGAGACGTAACCCGCCCCCTGCGAACGCGCGGTGATCGACAGCACCAGGTCGAGTAGTCTGCCGCGGCGTCGTAGCGCGATCACCGCGATCTCCGCGCTGCCCGCCGTCCCGGCCTTGAATGTGGCCCTGGCCACCGGCTCGGCGCCATCCCCCGGCCTCCCGTCCGAGGAGTCCGCCGCTGGACTGCCGGCCGAGGGGCCGGTCGTCGGTGGCCGGTCGGCGGGCTCACGGCCCGGTGCAGGGGCCGAGGTGGGGGCGGGGTCGATCGCGGACGGGGTGGCACGATCGATCCCGGCTGCGGAGCAGGCCGTAAGCGCCAGTGGCAGCACCGCCACGGCGGTCCACGTACGAGCTCGCATGACACCCTCCCCCCACCGTCGGCCTGACATCAGAGTAGGAAGGGCCGGACCGGCGGGTCGAAGGACAAATACCGCCTCCGGGAGCGTACTTTTCCCTTGGCAGGGCCTTCCCCCTGGTGCGCCTTTTCTGGGCGGGGCTCGATGGCGAGGGCCGGCCGCCTGTCATGGTTTCGGCTCTCGATGGAACCGGCAGGGGTGGACGGACGGTCCAAGTCATGGGCGACGTTCACGCCGGTGCCCCGCCGCCCGCCGTCCGTCTGTGAGCGGCCGCGGGTGGAGCGGAGCCGGCTGACGCCGCGACGGCCCTTCCCGTCCGCGGGCGCGCGCTGAGCGTCGCCCCCCGCCAAACACATCCCCGATGCCCGGTGCCGCCCCTGCCGGCGTCCTATCCGCGCGTGTCGGCGAGGGTGCCGTCGAGGACGCGGTCGAGGAAGGCGTCCAGGTTCGCGGCGGCCCTGGCGACGCGCTCCCCGACGGTGAGCGACTCGAACCGCTCCCCCAGTTCCGTCTGCTTCTTGTCCCGGATGTAGAGCGAGCAGTCCAGGTCGGCGCACATGTAGAGGCCGACCGTGTTGCCCTGGCGGCCGGCCGGTCCGACGCGGGGCGCGGTGAACAGGGCGACGCCCGGGCCGGTGTGCGGTGTCACGCAGACCGAGCAGAGCGTGGTCTTGGTGACGCTCCTGCGCACGCCCTGGGCCAGGCGCAGCGCCACGCCCACGGTGCCGCCGTCGCGTTCGGCGACCAGGTAGGCGCGCTCGGGCGCCCCCGGATCCCGCCAGCCCAGGAAGTCGAGATCGGGCCAGGGGGCGCGCAGCAGGTCGCGGGGGACGCCGAGGCGGCGGGCCTCGCCTTTGGAGCAGTTGACGAAGCCGGCGCGGATGCCGGCCTCGGTGATGGGGGTCATGACGGAACGCCTCCAATAGACTAGGGTCTCTAGTTTAAACCTAGAGACCCTAGGTATGGAGGTGCAAATCTTTTACGCGGGATCAGAGGGCGGCGGGCAGCACCGGCAGGCCGCGTACGCCGGGCTCGGCCGTGAACAGGCTGCCGGCCAGCGGTTGCTCCGCGCGGTCCACGTCGAGGGCCGAGGTGGTGATGAACAACCGGTCGAGGTTCTCGCCGCCGAACGCGACCGCCGTGACCTTGCGTACCGGCAGGCTGATGACTGCGTCGAGCCGCCCGTCCGCGTCGTACCTGTGCACCGCCCCGCCCTGCCACAACGCCACCCACACGCCGCCCTCGGCGTCCACCGTCAGGCCGTCGGGGCCGCCCTGGGCTGGGTCCACGACGGCGAACGGCCGCCGCCCGCTCAATCCGGTCTCGGGGTCGTAGTCGAGCACGTCCACGCGCCCGACCCCGGTGTCGGCATAGTAGGCCCGCCGCCCGTCCGGGCTGAAGCCGAACCCGTTGGAGATCGTCGTCCCGGCCAGCACCACGCTCAGCTCGCCGCCGGGGCCCGCCACGTAGAGCGAGCCGCGGCCAGGGCCCGCGTCGTAGGCCATGGTGCCGATGTAGAAGCGGCCGTCGGGGTCGCAGCCGCCTTCGTTCATCCGGATCGACGGGTCGCTGAAGGCCTCGCCGAGGGAGCGCAGCGGGGCGTCCAGGTCGTCGGAGTCGGCCAGCAGCAGCTCGCGCTCGGCGGCGACGACGTAACCGGCGTTCACGCGCGGGCGTACGACGGCGGCCACGGTGCCGACGTGGCGGCGGCGTACGTTCCCGTCGTCGCCGAGCTGCAGCACGTCGCCGGCCATCATGTCCACCCACCGCAGGCCCCAGCGGCCGGACCACACGGGTCCTTCACCGTGCTCGGCGACGGGGTCGGTGACGGGGTGCGCGGTGATGGTCATGCCGCCCTCCTTGGCGATGGCATAGGTACAGATCATGACCTTATGCGCAGCCGCCACTTCCGCACCGCGCGGCCCGGCTGACCGAACCATCCGGCGAGTTGTAGCCGCGACCGGACGCGAGGGCGGTGCGAGTACCGGCGGGCGGGCCGGTGCAGGGTGGGGTGCAGGCGCCGGTTAGACGGCCGGTGCGGGGCCGGTCAGCGGCGGCGGCCTCGTGATGAGCGCCGGGCCGGACGGGGGCGGTGGGACGAGGCCGGGTCGCTCGTTTCCTCCGCCCAGTGCCCGGGGCGGGTGAGCGTGGCGGGCAGGCGGGTGGCGGCGTCGCCCCTGGCCGCGTTGAGCTGGGCCTGGGTGAGGAAGACGGCGCCGGTGAGGTCGGCGCCCGACAGGTCGGCACCGCGCAGATCCGCGCCGATCAGGTCGGCCCGCCGCAGGTCGGCGCCCCGCAGATCGGCCCCGATCAGGTACGCCCCGCGCAGGTTGGCGCCCCTCAGCCGGGCTCCCCGCAGGCGGGCGCCGATGAGGTCGGCCCCGCGCCGTTCCACGCCCTTGAGCCTGGCGCGCGCCAGCTCACTCGTACGCAGCAGCAGCTCGTTGACCCCGGCCCGGTGGGCGGCCACGTCGAGCCGTTCCAGGGCGCCGGCCGGCTCCCTGGTGAGCCGCTCGGTCTCGTCGAATGCCTGGCGCAACGCGACGTGGATCGGCTCGGCCGCCTCCAGGGTCAGCGCCTCCGCCAGGTACCACAGCAGCTCGTGCAACTGCCGCATGACCGGGAACACCGCGTACATCCGCGCGGCCGTCTCCGGCGCCTCGCGCCAGCTCCGTCCCTCGAACGTGACCTGCGAGACCTTCTGGCCGGCGCCGAAGCAGTCGAACACGGTGCAGCCGGGGAACCCGCGGTCCCTGAGCCGGTCGTGGATAGAGCAGCGGAAGTCGCCGCGCAGGTTGTGGCAGGGCTGCCCGGCCTCCTTGTCCACGGCGAAGTCGGCCGAGGCCGAGAACGGCAGCGCGACGCAGCACAGCCCGAAGCAGTTCTCGCAGCCGGCGGTCAGGCCGAGCTCACGCGGATGGGTTGCGGGCAACGCGCTGGTCTCCTCACGGGTGCTGAGCTAAGGCGGTCCACCAGCGTACTCACGGGCGCTGGGCGGGGGCGTTCATCAGCGTACTCACGGACATCAGCGTACTCACGGATGGACGTACGGCCTCACGGATGGACGTACGGCGTCGTCGTGGTCAGCGGCGCGAACCCCAGCCGCTCCAGGATCGGCCGGCTCTGGTCGGAGGCGTCCACCTGGAGGTAGCGGTACCCGCGCGCGACCGCCTCCCGGGCCCGATAGGCCACGAGCGCCCGGTAGACGCCCTTCCCCCGCCAGCCGGGCACGGTGCCCCCGCCCCACAGGCTCGCGAACGCGGTGCCCGGGTGCAGGTCCATGCGCGCCGCGCTGATGGGCGTGTCGCCGGCCATGGCGACGACGGCGATGACGGTCCCGGCGGCGAGCTGGGCCGGCAGGGCCTTCCTGAGGTGCTCGTGGACGGCGCCGAAGGCGAGGTCGTGCACGTCGGCCAGCAGATCGACGCCGTCCTGACCGGTGACGGGGACCAGCCGCACGCCCTCCGGCACCGCCTCAGGACCTCCGGCGATGCCGGCGGCCTCGGCCACCATGAGCGTCTCGGCCGGTTCCGGGACGAAGCCGGCGGCCAGGAGGCGGCGGTCGAGGTCGGCGGGCCGGTCGTGGGCGTACAGCTTCCACTCGAACGGCCGCCCCAGCGCCCCGAAGTGGCGCACCTGCTCGGCGATGGCCGCGTCGGCGTCGCCGTCGCCGAGGCCGGACCACAGGACGCCGTTCCAGCCGTGCTCAGGCCCGACCATGCGCACGACGCCGCCGGCCCGCTCGACCACGCTGCCCGAGCCCTCGGGCGCGGCCTCGCGCCGCAGCTCCCTGTCGAACACAGCCAGTACTTCGTCACGATTCATCCGCACACCTCACCAGCCGCCCCTGCCACCGGGCAACCGGTTTACGCCGCTCAGGCCCGCCTCCGCCCGCGCGTCAGCCGCCGTAACGCCGCTGCCGGGCGGAGAAGCTGCGCAGGGCGCGCAGGAAGTCGATCTCGCGGAACGCCGGCCAGTACGCCTCGCAGAAGTAGAGCTCGGAGTAGGCCGACTGCCAGAGCAGGAAGTTCGACATGCGCTGCTCCCCGCTGGTCCTGATGACCAGATCGGGGTCCGGCTGCCCGGCCGTGTAGAGGTGGGGGGCGATGTCGTCCACGGTCAGCGCCGCGGCCAGCTCCACCATCGACTGGCCCTGCTCGGCCCGCTCGTACAGCAGCTCGCGCAGCGCCTCGACGACCTCCTGACGGCCGCCGTACCCGATGGCCAGGGTGAGATGGAAGCCGGTGGCGCAGTCGCGGGTCGCCTCGACGGCGCTCTTCAGCGCGCGGGCCGTGCTGTCGGGGAGCATGTCGAGCATGCCCGCCACGTGAACCTGCCAGCGGGCGTCGGGACGGTCGAAGTGCTCGGCCACCAGCTGCTCGATGACGCGCAGCAGCGTGGCCACCTCCTCGTCGCCGCGGCGCTGCAGGTTCTCCGTCGAGCAGAGGAACACGGTCACGTGGTCGATGCCCAGGCCCTCGCACCACGACAGGACGTGCGTGATGTGCTCGGCGCCGTATTTGTGGCCGATGCTGGGGTTGGCCATGCCCATCCGCTTGGCCCAGCGCCGGTTGCCGTCGATGATGAGGCCGACGTGGCGGGGCAGGGGGCCGGTCATGACCTGCCGCCGCAGGCGCCGGGCGTAGAGGGGGTGAAGGAGGTCGGTCATCCGCATCCCTCAAGGATGGACCCACCGGCGGACCGGAATCCGATCTTTCCCGATTTCCGGCTCAACCGGTCGCGCGGGCTCCCCGGGACGCGGTCATCGGGAGGATGACGGTCAGGGCCGGATCACGGTCAGGTGGAAGGGCTCGGCGTGCTCGGCGGCGTGGACCACGGCCGCGGGCGCGTCGTCGAGTGCGAAGTCGGTGACGTCGAACCGGCCGAGGTCGAGCAGCCCGCTCCGGGCCAGGGCGGCCAGCCGTACGGAGGCGTCGCGCGGGTACATCCACTGCCCGCGCACCGTGACACTGTTGCGCATGAGCCACGGGTACGGCAGCGCCAGGTCGTCTCCGCCCAGCATGCCCACGCCGCCCATGAGCACGACCCGGCCGCGCTCGCGCACGGTCATGGCGGCGGCCCGGACGGGAGCCGTCCCCGCCTGGGGCGGGAGCAGGTCGAGCACGAGGTCCACGGGGGCGCCGCCCGCCGCCGCGGCCATGCGCTCGCTGTCCTGGCCGGCCTCTCCGGTGAGCCGTACGGTGGCGACCCGCTCGCCGAACCGGCGTTCCAGCGCGGCCAGCGCGCGCTCGTTCCGGCCCGGAGCGATGACGCGGGCGGCTCCCATGGCCAGCGCCACCGCGACCGCCGCGCCGCCGAAGTTGCCCGTCGCCCCGCTGACCAGCACCGTCTCCCCCGGCTGGAGCTCGCCCGCGAGCAGCCCGCCGTACGGGACGAGACACAGGCACAACGCGCTCCAGCGGCCCGCCTCGGCGGGGTCGACAGGGCCGAGCGGCACGGCGTTCTCCGTGGGGATGAGCACGCGCTCGGCGAAGGAGCCCTGGCCGAAGTGCCGCTGCAGGAGCAGCCCGCCCTCGCCGCGCGCGCTCAGGCCCTGCAAGGTGATGTCCGGGGTCAGCGCGTCGTCCCTGGCGCGTACGGTCGGATCGCACAGCACCCAGTCGCCCGGGGCGAGCTTCGTGGCGTCGGGCCCGCACGCGCGGACCCGGCCGACCGCCCCTGCGCCGGGTGTCACCGGCAGGGTCAGCAGGTAGCGCCGCGCTCCGGTGAACACCTCGGCCGCGTACGGCAGCACCGGCGCCGCCACGACGTCCACCACCACCTCGCCCGAGCCCAGCACGGGCTCAGGCACCCGCTCCACCGACAACGGTGACCCGAACTCCGTCAGCACAGCCGCCTTCATCATCGTGGCGCCCCTCTCTCTCGGCGGGCTTCATCGTGGCCGTCGGCCGGCGTCGTAACCAGGGCCGGTATCGTCCTGGGATGGGCCGATACCACCTTGCGGGAAGGCGGCGATCATGACGGAACCGGCCGGCCGTGCGCTCGGTGAGTTCCTGCGCTCCAGGCGCGAACGGCTGACGCCCGAGCTGGTGGGGCTGCCGCCGCGCCCGCGCCGCCGTACGGCGGGGCTGCGCAGGGAGGAGGTGGCCGAGCTGGCGGACATCGGCATCGACTGGTACGTACGCCTCGAACAGGGCCGTGCCGTGACCCCCTCCCCCGCCACGATCGACGCGCTGGCCGGCGCGCTGTGCCTCGACGAGACCGAGCACGCCCATCTGCGCACGCTGGCCCGCCAGACGGCCCGGCCGGCGTTCACCAGGGAACGGGCTCCGGAGGGCTCGGCCCGCCTGGTGCACAGCCTCGACCGGCCCGCCTACCTGACCGGCCGCCGCTGGGACGTCCTGGCCGTCAACGCCGCCGCGGCCGAGCTGTTCACCGGAATCGACCGGCTGCCGCCCGGCGACCGGAACGTGCTGGTCTACCTGCTGCTCACGCCGATGGCCCGCGACCTGTTGGGCGACGGCTGGGCCGGGCAGGCGCGGCACGCCACCGCCCAGTTCCGCGCCGCCTTCGATCTGTGGGCGCCCGACGCGGCCTTCACCGGCCTGGCCGCCCGGCTGCGGCGCGGCTCGCCCGAGTTCGGCCGCTGGTGGGAACGCCACGACGTCGCGCGGGGCGGGGCGGGCGGCAAGGTGCTGGGCGGGCGCGCGTACGACTACGCGACCTTCCAGGCCAACGAGGACCCCGGTCTCCGCCTGACCGTCTACACGCCGCGCTGACGCCCGGCCGAGCGCCTCCGCTTCGAGTCCCGTCCCGTGCGGCGGGCTCCGCGTCCCGTCTCGTGCAGCGGGCATTGCGCCCGGTTCCGTCGTCAGCGGTGTTCGAGGGGCCTCTCGCCACCGCCGGCGCCCGGGAACGTGAGAACCGACGGCACGGCGCCGCCGTGCGCCCGGCCGAACTCCTCCTCCACGGCGGCCAGCCGGTCACCGGTGGTCAGGACGGAGATCTTCCACATAACGCCGCCGTCGCTCCCCGAGCCGGAGACGGGCGCGAGGTCGATCGAGACGGCGAGCCCGGTGCGGAGGAGGTGGTGCGCCAGGTCGACGGCCCGGTCCTCACCCTCGACATTCGTGTGTACCTCGATCGTTTCCGCCATGGCGCCGTCCTTCGCGGGGATGGGACCCCACCCTATCCACGGAGATCGCGGATCGGGCCGGGTTCGTGGCAGACGGCAGGCAAACGATTTCACGCCCGTTCCGGGCCGGAACGCGGGCCGGAACGGGGTGCCGAAGCCGCGTGTTCGGCCAGGAGGGCTTCGACGGCGGAGGCCAGCAGGTCGCGGTGGCCGGCCGGGAGGTCGCCCGCCAGCGCCTCCAGCCGCGCCGCCACCCCTTCGTGCGCCAGCTCGCCCATCCGCCGCCCCTCGCCGGTCAGCTCGATGAGACAGGCGCGGCGGTCGCGGGAGGAGCGTGTACGCATGACGAGCCCGCGTTTCTCGGCCCGGTCCACGAGGCCGGTCAGGCTCGACTTCTCCAGGTGCAGGGCACGGCTCAGCTCGCCCATGCCCACCGGCCCGCCCACGAGGAGGCAGAGCAGCTGGGTCTGCTGCGGGGTCAGGTCGTGTTCGCGGCTGACCTCGCCGAACACCTGCTGCACCAGGTGCGCGAGCCGGACGAGCGCGGAGGTGAAGGACAGCGTCGGCTCTTTCGTCGTGACCACGAGCCGAGTCTAGTTGACAAAAGTTCGCGAAACGAACTACTTTCCTTCGCATCCCCAATTGTTCGTGATACCAACTATGGCCACAGGAGCGTGCACCCGCTGCCGCTCCGGCCGCCCGCCATGCTCGCCCAGGCCGCCGCCAGCCTGGACATTCTCAGCCACGGCCGCTTCGAGCTCGCCCTCGGCACCGGCGGCTACCGGGACGCCATCGCCTCCATGGGCGCGCCGCGCCTGACGCCCGGCCAGGCCGTGGACGCGCTGGAGGAGGGCATCGCGATCATCCGCGCCGCCTGGGACACCGACGCGCCCGGCGGCATCCGGCACCTCGGTGAGCACTACCGGGTGGAGGGCGCGCCGCGGGGACCGCGCCCGGCGCACGACATGGGCATCTGGCTCGGGGCGTACCAGCCGCGCATGCTCCGCATGACCGGCCGGCTCGCCGACGGCTGGCTGCCGTCGCTGCCGCGCTACCGGTCGTTCGCCGAGCTCGGGGCGGGCAACGCGGTCATCGACGAGGCTGCCGCCGAGGCGGGCCGCTCGCCCGCCGGCATCCGCCGCCTGCTCAACCTGGACCGCGAGCGGGAGCCCGGGCAGCTCGCCGAGCTCGCCCTGGAGCACGGCGTCAGCGGCTTCATCCTCATGGCCCGCGACGTGCGCGCCATCGAGCGCTTCGCCGCCGAGACGGCTCCCGCCGTCCGCGAACTGGTCGCCGCCGGGCGCTCCCCCGCCGCCGCCGGATCTCCTGCCACACTTGAACGCGACTCCGCATCACTCGAACGCGACCCCGCATCGATGGAACGCGGCCCCGCATCATCCGAGCGCGACCCCGCGTTCGAAGCTCAGGCCGCCTCCGAACGCGCTCCCGCCTCAGCCGGAAGGTCACAGATGCCCGCAGAACCGGGAAAGACGCCGACGTCCGCGAGGGCGGGAGGGGCGCCGCTGGCCGCCGTGCCGACGCCGGACGACGGGGTGCGGCTCAGCTCCGTCCGGATCTGGGACGAATCCACCCGCCCCGCCGGGCCGTCCCCCGACCCGAATCGCCGCTACACCCCCAGGGAGCAGGCCGCCGGACGGCACCTGATCGACGTGCACGACCACCTGCGCGCCGAACTCGCCCGGCTGCGCGACCTGGCCGGCCAGGTCGCCGCGGGAACGCTGGACGCCGGCGCCGCCCGCGACCACATCAGCACCATGACCATGCGCCAGAACAACTGGACGCTCGGCGCCTACTGCGAGTCCTACTGCCGCCTGGTCACGATGCACCACTCGGCCGAGGACGCCATGGTCTTCCCGCACCTGCGCCGCGTGGAGCCCGGCCTCGCCCCGGTGCTCGACCGGCTCCGGGAGGAGCACCAGGCCATCCACAAGGTCCTCGAACGCGTCGACCGCGCCCTGGTCGCCTTCGTCACCGACCCGTCGGGCCTGGACGAACTGCGCGCCGCGGTGGACCTGCTCACCGACACCCTTCTGTCGCATTTGTCGTACGAGGAGCACGAACTGGTCGAGCCGCTGGCCAGACACGGCCTCTGACACTCGCCGGCCGTCCTGGGAAGGCGCGCCGGTGCGCCGCCACCACGATCGCCAGGGCCGCCGCCACCACCGGGAACGCCGTCCACGGCAGCGCCCCGGCCCCGGCGCCCTCCAGCACCATCCCGCCGGCCAGCGAGCCAGCGGCGATGCCGGCGTTGTAGACGGTCGTCTGCAGCGAGGTGGCCACGTCGGCGTTGGCGGCGCCGGCCGCGTTCACCAGCGCCGTCTGCAGCAACGTCGGCACGCCCCCGAACGCCGCCCCCCACAGCCCGGCGGCGGCCAGGACCACGCCACCGGCCCCGCCTGGCACCCAGCCCGTCACCAAGCCGGAAGCCCAGCCGGACACCCAGCCGGACGAACCGGCAGACGCTCCGGCGGCCGTCCCGAGCAGGGTCATCGCCGTCGCCACGGCGGCCAGTGCCGTGATGAGGGTGAGGCGCGCGTACCGGTCGATGACGGCGCCGACCAGCCAGATCCCGGCCACCGTCCCGGCCCCGAACACCAGCAGCACCACGCCGGCGGGCCCGCCTCCCGACGCCTGTGCCAGCGGCGCCAGGTAGGTGTAGACCGCCTGGTGGCCGAGCAACGTCAGCAACGTCACGCCGAGCACCGTACGCACGCCGGGCATGACGACCACCCGCCGCAGCGGCACCCGCTCGGCGGCGGGTTCGCCGGGGAAGTCCGGCACCCGCCACAGCACCCACGCGATCAGTACGAGCGCCGCCACGGCCAGGCAGCCGAAGGCCGCACGCCAGCCGGCCACCGCCGCCAGCGCCGCACCGGCCGGGATCCCGGCGCACAGCGCGACCGTGATGCCCGCCGAGACGATCGCGATCGCCCGCCCCCGCCGCTCCTCGGGGACCATCCGGGCCGCGTAGCCGACCAGCATGGCCCACAGGACACCGCCCATGACCCCGGCCAGGATCCGGGCCGCGAAGGTGAGCGGGTAGGAGGAGGAGAGCGCGGTCACCCCGTTCAGCAGGGCGAACCCGGCGAGCGTCCCCACCAGCACGGGCCGCCGGTTGTATCCGCGCAGGAGCGCCGTCACGGGGACGGCCGACACGAACGACGCCACCGCGTACGCCGTCACCAGGAACCCGGCGCGCCCCTCCGTCACCCCGAGCGCGCCCGCGATCCCCGGCAGCAGCCCGGCGGGCAGCAACTCGGTCATCACGGCCGTGAACGCCGCCGCGAACAACGCCAGCAGCGCCGGCCAGGGCAGTCTCCGCGAACTGGCAGCGATCTCGTCAAACATGCGACCATGCTGAAACCTTCACATCAATGTGAAGGCAAATACGGAGGAAGCACGTAATGAGGATCGGGGTGTTGTCGCAGCGCACGGGCGTTCCTCCGCGCATGCTGCGTTACTACGAGGAGCAGGACCTCCTGCATCCCGAGCGCGCCGACAACGGCTACCGCGACTACCCGGAGTCGGCGGTCCGGCTCGTCCAGCAGATCCGCGGCCTGCTCGACTCCGGCCTCACCACGGAGATCATCCGCCGCATCCTGCCGTTCCTGGACGATCCCAGCCAGATCCACCTGCATCCGCAGTGCCTCACCCCCGAGCTGGCCGCCCTCCTGGAGGCGGAGGCGAACCGCCTCCAGGAACGCATCGACTGCCTGTCCCGCAACCGCGACGCCATCCACGCCTACCTCGCCGCCGTACGCGCCCTGCGGACCGAAACGACATGACGAGCCTGGACGACCCCTGCGGACCGAGCCGGCCCGACCTCCTCCGTCGAGACCCTGCAGACTGGGCCGGCATGACCACCCTTGACGAGATCCTCCTGAACGTGCGGCGCGGCTGTTTCCCGCCGGCCGACGGCGGGCTGACGATCGTGCCGCAGCCCTCGCCCCGCGACCTGGGCGTGCTGTCCCTCACGGCGCACGCGGTGGTCTTCGCCGACGCCGACCCCGCCTGGATCCGCGGCCTGCTGCCGCCCGGCGACCTGTCGGCGCCCCTCGGACCGGCGTTCCTCCAGGCTTTGGCCGGCCGGACGGGGCGCCGGATCGGCAGCGTGGACCTGCTCGGCCTGGCCGAGCCCCTACCGGGCCCGCCGCCGATCGAGCTGGAGGAGGTGACGGACAACGACCATCCGCGGGTGGCGCGGGCCCGCCGCTACCGCGACTCCGTACGCGTGTGGACGGCACCGGAAGGCGGCCTGCTCACGGTGGGGCGCGGAGTGGCGGGCCGCTGGGAGGCGGCGGTCGAGGTCGAGCCGGAGTGCCGCGGCCGGGGCCTGGGCCGGCGGCTGGCCCTGGCGGCCAGGCATGTCGTGCCCGAGCCGGTGTGGGCGCAGGTCGCGCCGGGGAACGCGGCGAGCGTGCGGGCGTTGCTCGCGGCGGGGTACGTGCCGGTGGGCGCCGAAGTGCTGCTCGCCTGAACGCGGGTGCCCTGATGTGAGCGCCTGACCGTGGGCGCCTGATCCGGGCGCGTTCGACCGTGCGCGGCGGCCGGCCCGTACACCGCGCGCCCGGAGGCCGGGGGTGAGTTTGCTGGTAGAGGGCCGCCTGTTGGGTGAAACGGGGTGTGGCGCATCCTTCATCGCCCAAGATCGCTCCGTAGAGTGATGGCCGATGTCACTTCGTGATTACAGGGGGAGATCATGAGAAAGAGCCTCATCGCCGCCGGGAGTGCGCTGCTCACCGCTGCCGCGCTGTTCGGGACCACCGGCACCGCGGCCGCCGACATCTGGACCGACTGGAACCACAGCTACCCGAAGGACTGCGGTGTCGGCCTGAACGAGGACACCACCTACCACCACGTCACCCGCCACGGCGTCTTCGCCGGCACCCGCGACGCCGACGGCTGCAAGGGCGGCGCGCACGACGGTCACCACGGCCACCACGGCGACCACTGGTACGGCCAGTACGGTGACCACGACGAGGTCCGCAGGTGGTTGCACCGCAACTGGCCCACCAGCGGCAACGGCAACTGGGTCGGCCACGGGCTCGGCCGCGGCGCGGGCGCGGGCGTCGGCGGCTGACCTCCCGTCACGTGACCGTCCCGGCGCCCGCGGTACGGGTGCCGGGACGACCGCCCCGGACGTTGCGCGTCCCGGCCCCGGCCGTCCCGGACGTCAGGCGTCCCGTCCCGGCCCGACCGTCCCGGACGTCACCCGTCCTGGCCTTGACCGTCCTGGACGTCAGCCCCCGAACTGCTCCGCCACCCGTTCTGCGCCGTGCGGATTTCCGCGGTGGGTGATCACTCGATAGCCTGACCGGGTGCGACTAGGTGTGAACGTCCCCAATTTCGGCCCGGGCACCGACCCCGGCATGATCCGCCACTGGGCGCAGACGGTGGAAGGGCTCGGGTTCGATCTGCTCATGGTCTCCGACCATGTGGCGATCACCCCCGACGTCGCCGCGAAGTATCCCGCCCCCTTCTACGAGCCGTTCACCACGCTCTCCTGGCTGGCCGGCGTCACCACGCGCGTCGCGCTCGGCACCACGGTGCTGATCGTCCCCTATCGTCATCCGCTGCTGGTGGCCCGCATGGCGGCCAACCTCAACGACCTCAGCGGCGGCCGGCTGGTGCTGGGCGTCGGGATCGGGTGGGCGCGGCAGGAGTTCGAGGCCCTGGGAGTGGCCCACGACCAGCGCGGCCGGATCACCGACGAACATCTGGCGGCCATCACGGCCGCCTGGGCCGACGAACGCGACTACCGCGGCCGCGTGCCGATCTGGGTCGGCGGCGAGAGCCGGGCGGCGCTGCTCCGCACGGTGCGCTTCGGCCAGGCCTGGCACCCGCTCTGGAACACCCTCCCCTATCTGCGCGAGACCTATCCGCGCGTGGTGGCCCTGGCCGCCGAGGAGGGCGTGGCCGCCCCCGCGCTGGCCCCCCGGATCCAGCTGCGGGTGACGCCGGAGCCCGTGACGGGCACCGACCGGCTGGCCGGCGTGGGCACGATCGAGCAGATCATGGACGACCTCGAGGAGCTGCGCGTCCTCGGCGCGGAGACCGTGGTGCTCGACCCGTTCCACGGCGACCCCGAGCAGACCCTGCACCCGGAGACGTCGTGGGAGATGCTCGCCGCGGTGATCGCGCGGAGATCAGCGAAAGAGCGCCCCTGATATCCTTATGCCGTAAAGAATTGTCCAGGACGGGGAGTTCCGCTTGGTCGTCTACGCAGGTCAGGGTGACGCGCGACGGTCCATGGCACTCCTGTGGCGCAGCGGCGAGCCGGGCGAGGTGCGGCCCGGTCCCAAGCCGGGGCTGAGCGTCGACGCGATCGTGGTGGCCGCGATCGAGGTCGCCGACGCCGAGGGCATGGCGGCGCTGTCCATGCGGAAGGTGGGCCTGCGGCTGGGCCGCACGGGGATGGCGCTCTACACGTACGTGCCGAGCAAGGGCGAGCTGGTCGACCTCATGTACGACCGCGCCCTGGCCGAGCTGCCCTCCTCCTACGACCTGAGCCGGGGCTGGCGGGCGGCGGTCGCCTCGTGGGCCGAGGACACGCTGGCCTTCTACCTGCGTCACCCCTGGGTGCTGCAGGTGTCGCAGGCGCGGCCGGTGCTGGGGCCCAACGAGTTCGCCATGCTGGAGAGCGTGGTGGCGGTGCTGCGCGCCACCGGGCTGCGCCCGCGCCGGCTGCGTGGGGTGGTGGCGCTGCTGTTCGACTTCGTGCGGGGGGCGGCCAAGTCGATCAGCGAGTCGCGGCAGGCGCCGTCGGAGACCGGGGTCTCCGACGAGGAGTGGTGGCTGGCGCGCTCGTCCCTGCTGGAGGAGGTCGCGCCGGGGTTCGCCACCCGGTTCCCGATGGTGGCGTGGATCGAGTCGGAGGACGACGGGCCCGGCGACGACGAGCCGTACATGGAGCATCGGGTCAGCGAGACGTTCGCGGTGGGGCTGGGCGTGCTGCTCGACGGTGTGGAGGCGGCCGTCAAGACGGGCTGAGGGCCGAAGAACAGGCCGGACGGCGTCGAGTCAGCCGAGGGCCGCGTGCCGGGTGGTCAGTTCCTCGTCGTCGCGGACGAACCAGAGCTGGCGGCCGCGGTTGCACTCGTAGATCCAGTCGCGCACGGACGAACTGGTCGTGGCGTGCCCGGAGACGTCGCCCACGATGGCCAGGCCGATGCCGTACTGGGCGAACTTCTGCGTGATCTCGCCCGCCACGCCGTTGCTCAGCGTGAAGAAGCCGCCGGGCAGCCGGTCGGCGGGCACGGAGACCCAGGTGGCCCGGGTGGACCAGGCCTCGCCGATGAGGTCGAGCACGTCGCGGACCTCGCTCAGAGGCTGGGCGTCGGGGTCGTAGCGCAGAATGTCGGTCATTTCGGAAATCTCCATGAAGCATGTGGTGAGGGGGTGGGCGGGCGATCCGCGCCGGCGTCGGGACCGTGCCGGCGGGTCCGCATGAGAGGGTTCCAGCGTGCCGGTTTGTCCGGGGTCGGGGCGTACCGGCATGGCGGGGTCAGGGGCGTACCAGGACGTCGATGAGGCGGAGGACCTGGGCGCTCTCCTCCAGGGCGCCCAGCACGACGACCTTGAGGTGCTCGCGTTCCTCGTCGTAGACGAACTGCACCCGCACCCCGCTCGGCCCCCCGCCCAGCGCGCCCAGGACCGCCGTGCTGAGCCGGTCCATGGCGGCCCTGGGCAGGCCGTCGACCTGCACGATGCTGGACACCTCCGCGCGGCGGGACGCGGCCGGACCAGCAGGCGGCGTCACGGGGACGCCGGTGAACGCCTCGAGGTCCTCCTTGGCGATCCGGTATCGCTTGCCGATTCTGACGGCGGGCAGCCGCCCCTCCCGTACGTAGTTGCGGACGGTCTTGACGTGCAGCCCGAGCAGATCGGCTACCTGTTCAACGGTGTATCGCTCCATTTCACTCCCTATTATGCCGTACGAAAGGGAGTGATACGGAGTCAGGCGTGCGCACCCACGGTGACCGGGCCGACGGTCAGGCGTGGCCGGGCCTCCAGCACCTCGCCCAGCCGCTCCACCTGCTCCTCCAGTTCGCGCGCCTGCCCGGCGGTGAGGTCGCGCAGCGGCTCGACCGTGACGTCGATCCGGTTCCCCGATCGCCGCTGGTGCCAGACACCGGCCACGTTCCCCTCCACCAGCAGCACGGGGAAGTTGCCCGCCTGGCCGCCGGTCAGCGCCCGGGCGGCCGCGTCGCCGGCGTACAGGAGCTCGCGAGGCCGGCCCGCCACCACGTACGCGTCGAAGTACGGCAGCAGCCGCACCCCGCGCGGCGACTCATCCGGCGCCCCGGTGTCGCCCGCGAGGACCCAGGCCCGCCGCCCCTCGAACAGCACCTCCTCCAGCTCCACCGCACCGAACCCGTCGGCCGCCCACCGCACCGGCCCGCCGGCCCACCGGGCGAAGTCCTCGGGTGTGGCCGGCCCGTACGCCGTCAGGTAGCTCGTGACCAACCGGGCGAGCCCGTCCGTCACGGGTGGCGCGTCCGGCGGGGCGGTGTAGGTGACCTTGCGGCCCCGTACCGGCCCGAACACGAACGCGCCCCGGTGCGCCGCCAGCGCCATCGCCTGCCGCCAGCGCGGCCAGTAGCCCTGGAACGCGGGCATGACCAGGTCTCCCGCCCACGGCCCGGTGGCGGCGACGACCGCCTCGCTCAGCTCGTCGATCGTCAGCGCGGCCCCGGCGACGGCCTTGCCGATGGCCGCCACCACCTGCTCGGTCTGCTCGCCGGTCATCCTGACGTCTCCTGTGGCGACGGGCGTCGCGGCCGGGGCCGACGACAGGGCGTCCACCCACATCGGCAGGTCGCGGGCGGGAAGCAGGTGTACGGTGCCGCGCGGCCCGTACGTCTTGACCAGGGTGCGCTCACTCCACAGCGCCTCGCGGACGGCGGCCCGGGTGATACCGGGCAACCGCATCCCGACGGACGCCTCGGCGGCCGACATCACCTGCGCGTGCGCCCCGCACATCGCCGCCACCACCGCGACCGTACCCGCCGCATCCGCCTTCGTCGCACCAGATCCCGCCGCATCCGGCCTCACCAGAGGCCTCGCCGGGCCCGGTGGGCGGCCGTTCAGGCCGGCTCGCTCCAGGCGCCTCGCGCTGACCTGCGGCCACGACAGTTCGATCACCACGTCCTCCTCGTCCGATGAACCCACGCTAGAAGAGAACGCGGAAAGCTTCGTTCCGCATATACGCCGTTATACCGATGAAAGTGGACTTAAAGCGATCTTTCATCTGATCGCACTAATGTCACCCGTCATGATCCGCTTCAGCCCCGTCCTCGGGCCGCTCACCGCTCGCCAGCGCTGGCGCAGAGCCCGGCTCCAGGCCTACTCCTGGGCCCTGACCGGCGCGTACCGGCTGGGCGCCCTGCACCCAGCCGTCTGGCGGCTCGTCGCCCGCGGCTACCATCCCGCGCTCGACCGGGTCGCCGCCGGGCACGCGCGGGTGGCCTGCCAGTTCGCGGCCGTGGACGTGCCCGCGTACCGCCACTTCCTGCGCGCGAACGGCGCCGAGCACGCCCGGAGGCTGGCCGACTTCCCCGAGACCACCAAGCAGAACTACGCGGGGGCCTACGACGAGGCGAGCCGCTGCCAGGAGGGCAGGCTGCACCGTCCGGGCGTGATCGTGGACGAGTCGTCGGGGTCGAGCGGCAAACCGTACAACTGGGTACGGGGGCCGCGCGAGCTCAAGGGCATCTACCGCAACGCCGCCGGCTACATCGAGCTGGTCTTCCCGGGCGAGCGGCTGTTCGTGATCAACGCGTACTCGATGGGCGCGTGGGCCACCGGCACCACCACGGGCGCCGCCATGGCCCGCATCGCCATGGTCAAGAACACCGGCCCCGACCTGGAGAAGATCGCCGACACGCTGGAGCACTTCGGGCCGGGCTACGACTACGTGGTGGCGGCGTACCCGCCGTTCCTCAAGCATCTGCGCGACCGCCTCGACGAGGCGGGCTTCCCCTGGGCCGAGTACCGCGTGCGCGGCATGGTCGGCGGCGAGGGCATGACGGAGGCGCTGCGCGACTACCTGGAGGAGCGCTTCGAGGAGGTCCGCTCCGGCTACGGCGCCAGCGACCTGACGATCGGGATGGGCGCGGAGAGCGGGTTCAGCGTGCGGCTGCGCAAGCGCCTGGCCACCGACCAGGACCTGCGCGACCGGCTGCTCGGGCCGGGCGAGCAGCGGCTGCCGATGATCTTCCATTACAACCCGCTGGAGACGTTCCTCGAGGTGAACGCCGGCGGCGAGCTGCTGTGCACGATCAACACCAAGAGCTGCCTGCAGCCCAAGCTGCGCTACAACGTCGGCGACGAGGCCCGGCTGCACACGCTGGCCGAGGTCAGGCGGGCGCTCGGCGACGACGAGTACGAGCGCATGTGGACCGACGAGCGGATGAGCCTGCCGCTGCTGTTCCTGTTCGGTCGCAAGGACTCGACGATCTCCTACATGGGCGCCAACCTCTACCCGCAGGACGTCGAGTACGGCCTCTACCAGGGCAATCCCCACGCCGCCGCGATCAACCGGTTCTGCCTGTCGCTGGAGGAGCTGCCCGGCCTGGAGTACCGCCCGGTGATCAACCTGGAGGTACGCGGCGAGGTGGACCGGGACGACCTCGTGGCGATCTGCCGCAAGGGCGTCGTGGCCCACCTGAGCGCCGTCTCGCGCGACTTCGCCGAGTCGCTCAAGGAGGACCCGTCGGCCGCCGACCTGCGGATCAGGGTGTTCGGGCTGGGCGAGGGGCCGTTCGCGGGGCTGACAAAAATGAAGAACGTCTACCTGGTGAAGGACGCATGAGGACCACAGACTTCAGCCAGGCGCCGCCGCAGGGGCAGGCGACGGCGATGTTCGTCGGGGCGACCCGCTACCGGGGGCCGCTGTCGATCATCAAGCTCACGCTGACCTGGTTCCGGATGGTCCGTGACATGAAACGCATGCGCGGCTACCGGTGGCACACGATCTACTGGGAGTTTCCGTACACGCTGGGCACGATCGCGTTCTTCGAGGACCGCGACGCGCTGCTGCGCTTCGCCCGCAGCCGGCACCATCGCGAGCTCATGCGGTGGGTGACCGACGGCACCAAGAACGCCACCGCCGGCTACATCCGGCTCTACAACGCCGAGCCCGAGGGCTACAGCAACGGCGCGTGGCGGGCCGAGGGCGGCCCGATGGCGCACATCGAGACGTTCACGCCGCTGTCCACCGAGGACGAAGCGGGCCCGCCGGTGGTCCGCCCGTGAGCCCTGGATCTGGATCGCTGAGCCGGGCGGAGTCGCGGCGCGACCTGCGCGACTTCCTCGCGCTGACCGACCGTCTGTACGCGGGCGACGAACGTTTCGTGCCGCCGCTGCACGCGACCGTGCGCGCGTGGTGGCGCCGCGGCGTGCCCCTGTACGTGCTGCGGCACGGCGGCCGGGTCGTCGCCAGGACCACGCTGCACACCGACGCCGCCCTCGACGCCAGGCTGGGGCGGGCCACGCAGTTGTTCGGGCTGACGGAGTTCGCCGAGGAGGCGGCGGAGGAGCTGTTCGACGGGATCGCGGCGGCGGGGGGCGGGCGGCCGCTGTTCGGGCCGGTCTCGCTGCTGCCCAACCAGGCGGGCGGCGTGATCACCTCCGGCTTCGCCGAGCGCGGCTTCATCGACAGCGCCTGGAACCCTCCGTACTATCCGGCCGCCTACGAGGCGTACGGCTTCACCCGCTGCTTCGAGTCCGACACCTGGATCTGCCCCGTGCCCGACAAGCCGGTCTTCGCCTTCGACGACACGCGCATGGAGGCCGAGGAGCTGCGGGTGCACCGGGGCGATCGGCGGCGAGTGAAGGAGCAGCTGCCGATCCTGCGCGAGATGCTGAACGCCAGCTTCGCCTCGCTCGGCTACTACACGCCGATCTCGGAGCGGCAGCTGGCCGAGCAGACGGACGGGCTGGCGTACCTGCTCGACGAGGCCCTGCTGCTCTACCTCACGAAGGCGGGCCGGCCGATCGCGTTCGTGCTGTGCCTGCCCGACATATCAACTTTTGTCGCCCGGATCCGCGGCGACCTGCACCCACTCAACCAGCTCCGCCTGCTCGCCACCCGCTCGCACCACCGCCGAGAGGCCGTGCTGATCGTCAAGGGCACGGTCCCGGACGAGCAGGGGCGCGGCTACATGCGGCTGCTCTCGCGCGAGCTGCACGACGGGCTGCGGCGGGGCGGCTACCACACGCTGCGCAGCACGTACGTGGAGCGGACCAACCCGGGCTCGGCCGCCCAGTACACCGCGATGGGCGGCCGGCCGCTGCACGGCTACACCTTCTACGCCAAGGACCTCGCGTGAGAGAGCTGCGGGCACTGGAGCCCGACTTCTGGCGCGCGCCCAGCGCGCACAACACCCAGCCGTGGACGCTCACGTACGAGGGCGACGAGGTGGCCGTCGGCTGGGACCCCGCCCGCGCCCTGCCCGTCAGCGACCCGACGGGGCGTGACCTGCGGCTCAGCCTGGGGGCGTTCGTCGAGTGCTGCCTGATCGTGTGCGCGGACGCCGGCCTCGACGTCGACTTCCGCCCCGACCCGGGGCCGCTGCGGGTGGGCTTCCTGCACGGGGCCGCGCGGCGGTACGAGACGCCGTTCACCACGGCCGACGTACGGGCTCGCGGGGCGAACCGGGGCGAGTACCACGGCGGGCGGCTGCCTGAGGAGGTGGCCGGCGCCATGGAGGGCATGCGCCGGCTCCCCTGCCGTGACCTGGCGGACCTGCTGCACGCGGCGGACCTGCACCAGTTCGGCGACCGGAGGGTGACGCGGGAGCTGCGGGCCTGGCTGCGGCTGACCCGGCGGCACCGGCGCTACTTCCTCGACGGCCTCAGCGACCGCGCCCTCGCGCTCACCAGGGCGGAGGCGCTCGGGCTGCGCGCCTCGCTCGCCCTGTACCCGGCTTTGCGGCGGCTGGGCCTGCCCAGGGTGCTGGCGGGGGCGTCGCGGGGGCTGCTCGACTACGACGGGGACGTGCTGGTGCTGGTGGGCGACGTCACGGAGGAGGTCGGGCTGGGGCGGGCGTTGATGCGGAACTGGCTGACGTTGTCGGGGCTCGGGTACACGACGCATCCGCTCAGCCAGGTCATCGACTGTGAGCCGACTCGGCGGGTGCTGGCGGGACGGCTGGGGGTGTCCGATCCGCGGACGCTCCTGCACATAGCCCGCGTCGGCCGCCCGAAGGTTCCGTCTCCTCCGTCGGCCCGCCTCCGGTCATGACCGGCACCCTGCCCGGCCCGGTGATCGGCCCAGTGATCGGCCCAGTGATCGGCCCAGTGATCGGCCCAGTGATCGGCCCAGTGATCGGCACTGGGCCGGGCTGGGCGGCGGGCGCTGTGCACGTATGGTCCGGCGGCTTCGGCGCGATGGCCTGCTGTGGTCCATGACCGAAGCCGACGTCAGACGCCGCTGGCGGCAGGGATGTCAGGTGCCGCAGGCTGTGCGGACGTCGGCGATGAGGTGGGTGGCCTTGTCTATGGTGCGGCCGATCTGGTCCGGGGTCTCCCCCACCGTCGCCAGGAGTGCGCGGGCCCGCTCGCCGAAGCCCTCGGGGGCCGACGGGAGCCGGTCGGCTGAGGCGATCATGCCCTTCTCGTTGATCAGCCAGGTCTCGTCGGCCGCGTGCAGTGCGTGGCAGGCCACGCCGATCGCCCGGAACAGGGCCGCCGCCGCGTACGCCGGGTCGTGGCCGGCGGCGCCGTACCGGGCGGTCATCAGGGCGAAGTCACACTCCCACAGCCCTCTGATCAGGGCCTCCCGCAACGCGGGAGGGTAGTGCGCGGTCTCCGCGCGCAACGCGGCGAGCTCGCGTCCGGGGTCGGCGAGCACCTGGCACATGGCCACCTCGCCGGCGTAGGCGTGGGAGTAGAAGCCGAGCGGGTGCCCGACCTGGAAGCCGATCTCGTAGCGGCCGGCCTGGCAGTCGGCCCAGACGCGTCGTACGCGGTCGAGGTCGCGGTAGATCCAGTCCACTCGCCATCCGTCCACGGTGAGCCAGCCGCCCCCGTCCACCCAGGGGCCCCAGCCGCCGGGCTCGGTGACCTCGGTGTCCTGGCCGGTCAGCTTCGCGGCGAGCGCGCGCAGCTCGCCGACGTCGAGGTCGCCGCGGTAGTAGAGGCCGAGGTCGATGTCGGAGTCGGGCCGGTGGGTGCCGCGGGCCCGGCTGCCGCCCAGGACGACGGCCACCACTCCGGGGACGGCGGCCAGGCGATCGGCGATGCCGGCGAGGTCGGGGGCTGGATTGGGCGTACGCACGGTGTCGAGGGTAGACGTTCACACTCGCCCGTGGCCCCCCACGGCGCACGGCCCACACCGCAGGCCGGCCCTGTGGCGGCCGGCCGCCCACCCGACTTCTTGACAATGATTTTTTTCGGTGGCATCGTTCATCCATGCATGAAGTGGCGGTGATCGAGGACCCCGCGGCGGCCGAGGCGTCGCTCGACCCCATGCGCTCGAAGCTCCTGTCCGAGCTGGTCGAGCCGGGTTCGGCGACCTCGCTCGCCGCCAAGGTGGGCCTGGCCAGGCAGAAGGTCAACTACCACCTGCGCACGCTGGAGCGGCACGGGCTGGTGGAACTGGTCGAGGAGCGCAAGAAGGGCAATGTCACCGAACGGGTGATGCAGGCGACGGCCGCGTCCTTCGTGATCTCGCCCGTCGCGCTGGCCTCCGTGCAGCCCGATCCGGCCAGGTTCTCCGACCGGCTGTCGGCGCGGTGGCTGCTGGCGCTGGCCGCGCAGCTCGTACGGGATGTCGGCACGCTGATCACGGGGGCCGCCAAGACGCGCAAGCGGGTGGCCACGTTCGCGATCGACGGTGAGGTGCGCTTCGCGTCGGCGGCCGACCGGGCGGCGTTCGCGGAGGAGCTGGCGCAGTGCGTCACTTCCCTTGTCAGCAAATATCACGACGAGAGCGCCGAGGGCGGGCGTGATCATCGCCTGATCGTGGCCGTCCACCCCTCGGTGAAGGAGCACTGACGTGGGGCACGGGTTCGAACTCCCCCAGGAGGCGCAGGTCGGCGCGAGCCCGGAGGAGGTCTGGGAGGCCATCTCGACCGGCCCCGGCATCGACTCCTGGTTCATGGGGCGCACCGAGGTGGCGGATGGCGTCGTGCGCACGGCGTTCGGGCCGTTCGAGCTGCCCCCGTCCACGGTGACCGACGCCGAGCCGTCGAGCCGCCTGGCGCACGGCAGCGACAAGGGCGAGGACGGCCGTTTCGTCGCGTACGAGTTCATGATCGAGGGCCGGGAGCACGGCAGCACGGTCGTCCGCATGGTGACCAGCGGGTTCCTGCCGGGCGACGACTGGCAGGACGAGTTCGAGGCCATGTCCAGGGGCCTGGAGATGTACTTCGCGACGCTGGTCGAATACCTGAACCACTTCGCGGGGCGGGTGGCGGCCCCGATCACCGAGTTCAGCCCGCCCGTCACGGACTGGCCGCACGCGTGGGAACGGCTGAACGCGGCCCTGGGCGGCCCGCCGTCGCCCGGCGACCGGATCCGCTTCGGGCCCGGCGACGGAGTCGAGGGGGTCGTCTTCTCCCGCAACTCGCAGACGGTCGGGGTGCGGGCCGGCGACGCGATCTACCGCTTCCTCCAGGGGTTCGGCGGCTCCGTGATCGCCTCCCACCTGCTGTTCGGCGGTCTGGAGGAGGAAGATCGGGGCGCACGGTGGCGGGAGTGGCTGCGGGAGCTGTACGACCCGGCGTGATCGACCCAGGCGAGCCGGTAACCGAGCACGACCGGTTCGTGCGGCCGGCTCGCGGGGGTGAGTCGCTGGTGACTGGGGTGAGTCGCGGGTGAGTGGGGAGGACTGAGCGGGTGAAGGTGGTCGCTCTGTCCGACACGCACGCGCCCAGGCGCTGGCGCGAGTGCCCGCCCCGGGTCGCCGGGCATCTGCGGGGCGCCGACGTCATCCTGCACGCGGGCGACGTCTGCGTCCCCTCGGTCCTGGAGGAGCTGGCCGCGTACGCTCCCGTTCACGTCGTCAAGGGCAACAACGACGGCCCCGACGTGGTGGCGCCGGAGACGCTGGAGCTGACGCTGGACGGGCTGCGGATCGGGATGATCCACGACAGCGGCCCGGCCCAGGGCCGGCTGGCCCGGATGCGGCGCCGCTTCCCGGAGGCGGACCTGGTGGTCTTCGGGCACTCGCACATCCCGCTCGACGAGTCCGGCGAGGGCCTGCGGATCTTCAACCCGGGCTCCCCCACCGACCGCCGCCGCCAGCCGCACGGCACCATCGGCCTGCTCACCGTCGAACGCGGCGTCCTGACGGCGGCGGAGATCGTCCCCGTCACCTGATCCCGCCGCCGCTTCACCACGCGGTCCCGTCACCTGATCCCGCTACGCCACCATGCCGTCCCGTCGCCTGAACCCGCTACGCCACCACGCCGTCCCCGCCACCCGGTCCGGCTACTTCACCACGTCGTCCCGCGACTTCTCGAGGTTCGTCTTCAGTTCCTCCATCACCTTGGCGTACCCGAGGTAGCTGTAGCGCTCGGCCGCGTGCCACGGGTAGAGCTGGCCGGCCTTGACCGCGGGCAGCTTGGCCCAGGTCGGCTTCGCGGCCATCTCCTCGATCTTCATCGACTGGGCGCGCGCGTCCACGAGGATCACGTCGGCCTCGTACTTGTCGGCGTTCTCCCAGCTGAGCACCTCCCAGAAGCCGCCCTCACTCTCGGTGGGCTTCTCAGGGGAGACGACGTTCAGGCCGAGCTCGCCCCAGTACGTGATGTCGGGGTGGTCCGGCAGGTAGGCGACGTACAGGGACTCGGGCGTGCCGGTGACGATCATGACCTTGAGTCCGGGCCGTTCGGCGGCGAGGGCCTTGAGCGCGGCGCCGGCGGCCTCGAAGCGCCGCCTGGCCTCGACCACGGGCGCCGCCCCCGGGTCCGCGCCGAGGGCGGCGGCGAGCTGCCCGTACTTCTCGATGATCCGCACCAGGGGCTTGCCGCTGAGCTGTACGCCGACCGACGGCGCGATCTGGTCGGCCGCCTCGACCGACTGCTCGGGCACGTACCAGAGGCTGTTCTTCTGGTACATGCCGGCCACCAGCAGGTCGGGCTGGAGGGCGGCGTACTTCTCAAGGTTGAACTCCCCCCACACGTTGCCGATCGACTCGACCTTGGTGATGTCGACCTCGCCGACCTCGGGGTCGCGCCCGCCGCCCTTGAGCCGGTGCGGGCCGAACACGCCGACGGGGCGTACGCCGAAGTCCCAGAGCGCGGCGGCGGCGCCCGACTGGGCGACGACGCGCTGCGGCCGCTGCGGGAGGGAGATGGTCTTGCCGCGGTCGTCGGTCCAGGCCCAGGAGCCCTGCCCCGAGATGGTGGGGGCGGAGGGCGGCGAGGACGTCCCGCCGCACGCGCCGACGCCGAGCAGGGCGGCGACGCCGAGAGCGACGAAGGCACGTCGCGGAACGCTGGCCAATGGAAACTCCTCGATCACCCGAGCTTGATGGTCAGCAAATTAGCTTAGCCTTACCTAAGTTATACCTTCCATGAAGGTGTACGCGGACCTCCCCGCCTACGCCCCGCGACGTATCCCTCGCGGCGACGACCGGCGGATTCGGCGGCGGCCCCTGCCGGATGATCCTGGAGCCCTTCAGGCGCTTAAGGCCCGCGGTAAGAGGACCAGAACGTGGCCGTAAGCGCCCTCCAGCACAGTGATCCCAGATCACCGAGGACGAGAAGGGCCGCAGACATGAGCCAGCCGTACACCATCCAGGACGAGATCCGCCTGCCCGGTTTCACCGGCCCCGTGCACCTGCCCGGCGAGGCCGGCTACGACGAGGCGCGCCGCTCGCTCAACCCGGCCGTGGACTCCCACCCGGCGCTGGTCGCGGAGGCGTACGGGGCCGCGGACGTGCGCGCGGCACTGCTGACCGCGCGGGCCCACGGGGTGCCGTTCGCGGTCCAGGCCACCGGGCACGGCACGCACACCGCCTGCGACGGCGGAATCCTGGTCAAGACCGCCCCGATGGCTTCGGTCCTGGTCGACCCCGCGCGCCGGATCGCCCGCGTGGGGCCGGGCGCGCGCTGGGGCGAGGTGATCGCCGCCGCCGCGCCGTTCGGGCTGGCGCCGCTGTCCGGTTCGTCGCCGTCCGTGGGCGTCACCGGCTACACGCTCGGCGGCGGGCTGGGCTGGCTCGGGCGCAGGCACGGCTTCGCCGCCGACAGCGTGGTGCGGGCCGAGGTGCTACTCGCCGACGGCCGGCACGTCACGGCGAGCGCGGACAGCCATCCGGAGCTGTTCTGGGCGCTGCGCGGCGGCGGGGGCGGGTTCGGCGTCGTGACGGCGCTGGAGTTCCGGCTGTACCCGGTGTCCGAGGTGTTCTCCGGGTTCGCGTACTTCCCGGTGGAGGCGGCAGCGGAACTCCTGACGGCGTACCGGGACTGGATCGACGACGCCCCCGACGAGCTCAGCACCGCAGTCGTGCTCAAGCGCATGCCCGGCGACGAGCGGACGCCGGCGGCGGTGCGCGGCAGGCACGTGGCGATGCTCAAGGTCGTGCACGCCGGACCGGCGCGCGAGGCCCGCGAACTGCTCGCACCGCTGTGGCGGGCGGCCGGTCCGGCGCTGCTGGACGAGACGCGGACCACCACGTACGCGGCCACGGCCATGGGCGGGACCCCGAACCGGCACATGGACATGTTCGACACCGTCCCCGACGCGCTGATCGACGTCCTGGTACGGGCCGCCGGGCGGGCCCAGACGGTGGAGATCCGCCACTGGGGCGGCGCCCTGGGCCGTCCCGGGCCGGACGCCGGGCCGGTCAGTCACCGTTCCACCCGGCTGTCGGCGATCGTGGACACGGTCGTGCCGGGGCTGGCCGGGGAGTTGCGGCCGTACGCGAACGGCGGGACGTTCCTGAACTTCCTGGCCGACCCCGAGCGGACGGCGCACGCCTTCACCGCGACGGACTACGCGGGGCTGCGCCAGGTCAAGCGGGCCTACGACCCGGACGGCTTCTTCCGCGTCGGCCACGTCGTCTCCCGGTGAACGCCACCGGGCCGAGCGCCCCGGTCACGGACGGCGGCGGCGGGCGATCGTCCACCGAGCGGCACGACCGGGCGGCGCCGGCCGTGCCACATCGGAGGTCACCCCGGCCGGGGGCCGAGGTCTGGGCATGTCACGGGCGCTGGGTGCGGTGCCCCATGTGCTCCGAGGTGCCTACGTGGTTGCGCTGCTTGCGCATACCGGCGAAGCCGAGCAGACCCAGCAGGCCCAGCAGGCCCCACAGGCCGGCGTTGCCGCCGCCTTCGTCTCGTCTGTCGTCCTGCGGTGCGGGTGTCACCTGGCTCTGCGCGACGGGCGCGACCGGCGAGTCGGCCGTCGCCACAGCAGCCGGAGCTAGCGTCAAGAAGAACGCCAGGCCCAGCCCGGTGAGGGTCTTGCGCATTGGGTTCCCCCGATCCGGCGGTCTCAGCAACCGCGGAGACCGCCTATCACGCCTTCTCTGAAGGCTCCCGATAGCGGGGCGATCTCCATATCCCCTGCTAAATACGCCTCTACCATTCTGCTGACGGCATCAAACACCTTCTCGACCCGCCCCGGAGCGGTGGCGGCCCGGATGCCCGCGCGTACACGGGTCTCCGACATTTCCCGACAAATCACCCCACGATCGCCGCGCGAACCTTTGACAACAGTTCGAGGTCGGACGGTGGCAGAGCGTCGCATATCGGGGGATAAATTCGATTCCCTCCGTCGTACGCCGTCGCTACACTCCTTGATCGACGCCAATACGGGACGAGGAAGGGAGCCGGCCATGCGTGCCCACACCGCCGCCGTCGTCCCCCCGTCGCGTTTCGAGGTGATCCTGGTGTCTTCGCGGTCCCGGCGTCGGCTGCGCGGCCGCCGCCGGCTGCTGCCCTGACGACTTCCTTTCGCCGGGGTAATCGCGCCGTCCTCGAACGACAACGTCCCGGAAGGGGCAAGGGCCGTGCGTGCTCACCTGCTCAACTCTCTGACCACCGTCCGTAATCTCGGCATCCTCGCCCACGTGGACGCCGGCAAGACCACCGTCACCGAACGGATGCTCTACCTCACCGGCGCCACCTACAAGCGCGGCGAGGTCCACGACGGCACGACCGTCACCGACTTCGACTCCCAGGAACGCGACCGCGGCATCACCATCTTCGCCGCCGCGGTGAGCTGCGACTGGGACGGGCACCGGATCAACCTGATCGACACCCCCGGCCACGTCGACTTCTCCGACGAGGTGGAGCGTTCGCTGCGGGTGCTCGACGGCGCCATCGCGGTGTTCGACGGCGTCGCCGGGGTCGAGCCGCAGAGCGAGTCCGTCTGGCGGCGGGCCGATCGGCACGGCGTGCCGCGCGTCGCGTTCGTCAACAAACTGGACCGGGCCGGAGCCGACCTCGACGCGGCCGTCGAGTCGATCCGGCGGCGGCTGCATCCCGCGCCGCTGGTGGTGCAGTTGCCGATCGGGCGCGAGGACGGCTTCATCGGCGTCGTGGACCTGCTCGCCATGCGGGCCCTGGTCTGGCACGACGGCGTCTGCCAGGCCGGCCCCGTGCCCGACGACCTGCGCCAGGAGGCGCTGCGGCGGCGCCGGGTGCTGGAGGAGGCGGTCGCCGAGCTGCATCCGGCCGCGCTGGAGGAATTCTGCGCGGCACCGGCGGCGGATGCGGGGACACCGGATCCCGGGCTCACGGGTTCCGGGCTCACGGACGCGGGGTCCCTGGATGCGGGGTCCCTGGATGCGGGGACGGCGGTTTCCGAGGCGACGCTGCGTGCCGCGTTGCGCGACCTGACCGGCAGTGGCGCGGGGCTGGTCGTGCTGTGCGGTGCGGCGTACCGCGACCGGGGGATCGAGCCGTTGCTGGACGCGGTCGTCCGGTATCTGCCCTCGCCGCTCGACGTGCCCGCCGTACGCGGGCAGGACGGTGCGAAGCGGGCCGCCGACCCGGACGCGCCGCTGGCCGCGCTGGCGTTCAAGGTGAGCTCGACCGCGACCGGGCGGCTCACCTACGTGCGCCTGTACTCGGGCACCCTACGGAAGGGGGACACGGTGCTGGACGCCGGCACGGGCCGGACGGAGCGGATCAGCCGGATCCTGCGCGTGCAGGCCGACCGGCACGCCGAGACGGAGCTGGCGGCGGCCGGCGACATCGTCGCGCTGGTCGGGCCGAAGGCGGCCCGCACCGGGACGACCCTGTGCGCGCCGGGTTCGCCGCTGCTGCTGGAGCCGCCGGCCGCGACCGAGCCGGTGGTGTCCGTGGCGATCGAGGCGCGCAGGAGCACCGACGCCGACCGGCTCGCGGCGGCCCTGGCGCGGCTGGCGGAGGAGGATCCGTCGCTGGCCGTGCGGACCGACGCCGAGACCGGGCAGACCGTGCTGTCCGGGATGGGCGAGCTGCACCTGGAGGTGGCGGCGGAGAAGCTGCGCCGTGACCACCGGCTGGAGGTCGGCGTCGGCCGGCCGCAGGTGTCGTACCGGGAGACGGTCGGGCGCGGCGTGTCCGGGCTGCTGTACCGGCACGTCAAGCAGGACGGCGGCGCCGGCCAGTTCGCGCACGTGGTGATCGACGTCGAGCCGCTGGCGGAGGGCTTCGCGTTCGCCTCGGCGGTGACCGGCGGGCGGGTGCCGCGCGAGTACGTGCGCGCGGTCGAGGCCGGCTGCCGGGACGCGCTGGCGGACGGCCCGCTGGGCGGTCATCCGGTGACCGGCCTGCGGGTCACGCTGACCGACGGGGCCACGCACGTGAAGGACTCCTCGGAGATGGCGTTCCGCACGGCCGGGCGGCTCGCGCTGCGCGAGGCGCTGCGCTCGTGCGCGATGGTGCTGCTGGAGCCGGTGGTGGAGGTGACGGTGACCGTTCCCGACGACATGGCGGGCGGCGTGCTGGGCGACCTGCCGGCCCGGCGCGGCCGCATCTCGGGCTCCACGGCCAGGGGCGGCACGGTGGTCATCACCGCGGTGGTGCCGCTGGCCGAGATGTTCGGGTACGCCACGCGGCTGCGCGGCCGTACCCAGGGCCGCGGCACCTTCACCACCCGCCCGGCCGGCTACGCCCCGGCCTGACCGGCCGGGCGGGCTGTCAGACGGTGAAGGAGATCCAGACGTCCGGGGGGACGCCGGGCCGGTGCGGTACCGGCCGGCGTTCCTCGGTCCACGCCTGGCCGGCGAGCTCGGTGGCCACGCGGCGCCAGAACGAGACGGCCGTCGTGTTGGCGTCCTGGAACGCGATCTCCCAGGGTCCTGGATGACGGGAGAGGACGTCCCGTACGGCCGTCATGCCGATCCCGGACCGGCGGGCGCCGCGGACCACGAAGAAGCTGTTCAGCACGCGCGCCGGGCCGGACAGCGCGCGGACGAACGCGAAGCCCACGGGATGGTCGTCGCTGGTGAACAGGTAGGCGGCCCAGTCGTCATTCGCGAGCGCCGCCTGCAGCCGGTCGCTGTGGTACGTGGCGTCGCGGCTGGGCAGGCCGCCCTGGTAGTCGGCCATGTCGTGGCGGAACATGAGCCACAGTCGTTCGGCCACGGGACGGTCGGCGGCACTCATGGGCCGCACCGATGCTGGAAAAATGGTCATGGAAACACCTTCCGGCCGGGATCAAATCCGGCCGGAAGGTGTGAATCTAGCAGACTCTGATCACGGGCCTGATCACGGGGTGGTGACCGTGGCGCCCGTGACCGAGCTCGACCAGTACAGCGCCCTGGCCACCTGCGCGAACAGGCCCTTGGGGTGGTTGCGGAACATCGGCTCGGTGCCGAAGAGCACCACGGCCGCGCCCCGCTCGTCCCGTCCGCTGACCACGGCCGCCTGGCCCCTGGCCGCGTCCGGGCCGCCCGCCCCCTGCCCGTCGGGCCGCCAGTGGCCGGACACGAGGGGGCCGTCGGCCGCGTACGACTGCTCGACCGTGACCTCGGGCCCGAGACCGGTGAACCAGAGCGGCGAGTAGACGAACGAGTGCGCCGGCGATCCGCCGCCCACGGGACCGCCGGAGGAGACCGTGCGGACCACGCCGTTGGCGTCGCCGCGGCCGGGCACCGTGGTGGCGGTGAGCAGGCCCGCGTCGGCGTTGAAGCGGGCGCCCGTCTGGCCGCGGGTGATCACGCCGCCGCCGGCCAGGAACGCCTCCAGCGCCGTCCTGGCCGCCGGGTTGAGCCCGGCGTGGCTGAGGCCGCTGGAGACGTACAGGACGTCGGTGCCGCTCCAGTCGAAGCCCGCGTTGAGCACGGCGGTGGAGACGGGCGTGACGGGGAAACCCAGCTCGCGCAGCGTGAACAGCTCGTCGGCCGAGGCCGCGGCGGCGATGCGCACCTGCCCGAGCGGGGTCCCGGCGGCAGGGCCCGCAGGCGTGCCCGCCTGAGCGCCTGCTGAGGCGCCCGACGACGTGCTCAGGTGGCCGCCCGCCAGGGTGAACGCGACACCGTAGCGCTCTGCGACGGTCCTGGCGGCCTGTCTGGCCGAGGCCGGGACGATCGCCGTGCCGCCGTTCCAGGTCACCGCGACCCCCTGGGCCAGCAGGTCGTTGAGCGCCCTGACCTCCTTGGCGTCCCCGACCCTGAGCGCCAGCGGCCCCGGCGTGCGCGGGACCGAGCCGGTCGGCGCGGCCGCCTTGACGGGCACGGTGCTAGCGCGCAGCGACGAGACCGGCTCCACGGTGGCGCCCCAGAGCAGGGCATGACTCCAGCCCGAGATGTCATACATGGCATCCACCCGAGGGGAGATGTCCGCGCCGGGCTCCAGCATGACGTTGGCCAGGCCGCGCTTGGGCTGGCGCATGTCCACCACGTACGACCCGGCCGGATACGTCCGGCCGCCCGAGCGGAAGGAGCTCTTCGCCCGCTCGACCCGCACGTCGTTCGCGATCAGGTGGTCCACCAGGCGGGCCGCGGCCGTGGCCGAGCGCTGCCCGGAGCCGGCGGGGATGACGTACGCGCGGGGGAAGGTGGTGGTGTAGACGTCCTCGGGCCCGAAGCCTGGCACGATGCCGAGCGGGACGGGCTTGGCGGCTTCGCCGGCCGCGCCGCGCCTGAAGACCTCGATCTGGTCGGCGATCAGCCGGTCGTGGCGGGACCGGACGAAGCCGTAGGTCGCGCGGATCGCGGCGGCGGCCACGTCGGTGTTGATCGCCGAGCGACGGCGCAGCTCCTCGGCCGGGGTCTGGTCGTAGACGGAGCCGTTGACCCGCAGTGGGATCTCCACGGTGTGAGCGGCGACCGCGCCGTGGAAGGGGGCGTACTGCGGGGTGAAGATCGGCGGCCAGTCGTCCCAGCCCTCGGCGGAGTCGCGGAACGGGATCTGCGCCGGCTCCACGCCGTCCTTCGCCGGGGTGTAGCCGAGCCCGTTGACCGCGGCCTCCATGCCCAGGCCGTTGGCGTAGGTGTTGGTGATGAACAGGTCGTACTCGTAGTTGGCGCCGTGCGGCGGCGTGGTGGGCTCGATGAGCGTGCCGTTGACGTACCCGTGCAGGTCGAGCATGGCCACCGGCTGGGTGTCGATCATGATCTGGCGCATCGCCCTGACCTCGGGCTGCGAGGCGGTGACGAAGTCGCGGTTGAGGTCGAAACCGGCGCCGTTCTGGCGGGCGTTGTTCACCCGGCCGTCGGGGTTGGCGGTGACGTTGAAGTACAGGCGGGTGCGTTTGAGCAGGTCGGTGACGGCCGGGTCGGTGCTGGTGGCGAGCTGCTCGATGGTGCGCAGGGCGGCGTCGGCGCCCTCCCACTCGTTGCCGTGGATGTTGCCGTTGATGAAGATCGGAGCCTTGTAGGTCCTGGCCAGCTTGCGGTCCCGGGCGGCGGCGGCCGGGTCGTTCTCGATGCGCTCGCGGACGCGGGCCTGCTCGCGCGCCTGGCCGGCGCTCTCGGGCGCGGTGACGGTGACGAGGTAGAGGTCGCGGCCCTGGGCGGAGCTGCCGATGATCTCCGCGCTGACCCGGTCGCCGCGCCACTGCAGCTCGTTCAGTTTGGGCGCGATGCCGTGGTACGGCACCAGGCCCAGCTTGATCGAGGCGTCGGCCGGGTTCTCCGCCGGCAGCGGAAGCCGGGTGCGCCTGGGGTAGCCGCGGTCGTGCGACCACCCGTACGGGCGCTCCTCGGCCGGGGCGCCGCGCAGGGCGGACGCCTCGCCGGTCGTGCCGGCGGCGACCTCGTTCCGCTCGGGGCCGTTGCCGAAGTCGCGCACCGCCGGGGGCGCCGGCTCGGCCGGATCGGCCAGCGCGGGCAGGCCGCCGGCCTGCGGCACGACGATCAGCGCGACCGCGACGGCGACGCCGAGCAGGCGGACGGGCAGCCGGGCCGACGATCCGGCGGACGGTCTGGCGGACGGTCTGGCGGGCAGGCCGGCAGGTGGTCTGAGGCGCGGATCCATCACGGCTCCCGGTAGTCGGCGGCGATGCCGATCAGGGAGATCAGGCCCGAGGCGAACTCCATCGCCTCGGCGTGTCCCTCACTGAACGGCGGCTGGAAGCCCACGCCCTCCCATCGGCGCGTCGAGGGGTTCCACAGGTCGGCGCCGACCTCGAAGTCCCACCCGTACACGCCGTAGTCGTACCACAGCTCGTCGGCCGAGTTCCCGGCCGCCGAGTACAGCACATCCGTGACGGGGCCGGTCTGCTGCGGCCAGATGACGGTGCCGCGCTCGGCGACGATGGCCTGCTCGATCGTGCGGGCCGAGCGCAGGAAGTACGCCTCCTCCTGGCGTGTCGGCCTGGGCAGGGCGACCCGGCCGTCGAGCTTGTAGGCGCCGGGCGGCCACATGAAGTAGCCGCCGTAGCTGTGCACGTTCATGGCGAACCTGATGTTGCGGTAGCGCTGCGCCAGCCAGACGACGTTGCGGCTCTCGGGCTCGGAGTGCTCCGCCGGCCCGGCGTACGTGCCGGACTGGCAGTTCGCCGACGCGCCGAAGTAGCCGTCGGGCAGGGAGCCGACGGCGTAGTTGCGGTTGACGTCCACGCCCCAGGTGTTGCGCGCCGCCGGGTCGGCCTGCTGCGCCGGGCAGTGGTTGGTCATGTTCTTCCGCTGGGAGTTGAAGTCGTAGAAGCTGTAGTTCGCCCCGTCGGGGTTGACGGTCGGCACGATGAAGATGTCGGTACGGTCGAGCAGCCGCCGGGTGACCTTGTCGCGGTCGTGGTTGCGCAGCAGCCGTTCGGCCGCCTCGATGGTGACCAGCGGCGTCACCCATTCCCTGGCGTGCTCCTGGGCGTAGGCCAGCACGCCGGTGCGCGAGCCGTCGCGGCGGGTGCCGATGCGCAGGGCCAGCACCTGCGCGGGCGCGCGGGAGACGTCGGCGGGGGCGCTGAGGAAGTCGTCGAGCTGGACGGGCGGCGCGGGCGCCATGACGCCGGCGCCGGGGTCGGTGCGGTAGACGGAGGCCCTGACGGGCAGGCCGGGCGTGGCGTTGATCGCGGCGGCGACCTGGGCGGCGGTGCTGACCGGCGCGCCGGAGTCGTCGGTGGCCAGGCTGACGGCGACGAGCTTGCCGTCGATGCCGACCCGGAGCGGGCTGCCGGGCGTGCCGGGCCCGACGAGCTCGACGGACAGGTCGTTGCCGCCCTCGGAGCCGTAGGCGGTGGAGGTGATCACGACGGCGGCGGCGGGCGCGGTGCCGATCAGCGCCTGCGCGTGGCGCCGGTAGCCGTTGGTCCGGTACGGCAGCGCGATCAGCTCGGTGAGCTTGGGGTAACGCCGGTTCAGCGCCCTGATCCGCTCGTTGAGCTGCGCGGGCGTCATGTACTGGGTGACGAAGTCCTTCTGGTAGCCGGGGCCGGTCTTGTCCGGCCGGTCGCCGCCGGGCCATTCGGCCACCCGCGCCTCGGCCTTGCCGCCGCCCGCCGAGGTGACGGTGATCCGGGTCGGCTGGGCGTCGGCGGGGACGGGGGCGCTGAGCTGGTGGCCCAGGTAGGCGCCGGCGTCCACGTACGCGACCATCTCGGCCTGCCCGCTCGTGCCGCGCCGGCCCTTCCAGGCGACGGTGAGTGTGGCGGCCTGGGCGGCGCTGCTGGAGGCCTCGACGGACAGGAAGTACCCGTCGCGCGACTTGTACCAGACCGCCCGTTCGATGACGATCCGGTCCTTCTCGGCGCCGGCCGTCGCGCTCGCCCGTGGCGTGGCGTCGGGGGCCAGGCTCGCGCCGAGCTGGGGCAGGGCGGCGAGCTGGGTGGGAGTGAGCACCGCGTCGACCTGGACGCTGCCGTCAGGCTGCGGGCGTACGCGTTCGGTGAGGTCGGCGCCGGACTCCACCAGCCGTTCCATCGCGGCCCTGTCGGGCACGGAGATGGTGACCAGTGAGACGGGCTCGGGATCGGCCGGCCCGGCGACGGCCGGGGCGGACGGCTGTGCGCCGAGACACGCGGCGCCGACGATCAGTGTGAGGACGGCGGACACCCGTAAGCCGTGCATGTAGCCCCTTCCAGGGATCACCTGTATGGGGATCATTCAAAGCCGACAACGGGCCAACCGGCAAGACCCGTGACGTCATCGCCCGCCAGGCGGGCGGCCCGTCACGAGGCCGTGACGGGCGACACCGAACGGCCGGTCACGAGGCCGTGACGTGCGGCACCGCGCCGCCGCTCACGAGGCCGTGACGTGCGGCACCGCGTCGTAGGCGGCCCAGTCGGCGCTGATCGCGCTCGCCGTCTTGAGCAGCAGCGGGAGGTGCTCCTCGGTCAGCTTCTCGATCGAGGTCTCGGCGGCGTGGGCGTTGACGTTGACCGCCGCGATCACGTTGCCGAGCCCGTCGCGCAGCGGCGCCGCCACCGACCTTATGCCCAGGGCGAGCTGTTCGTCGGTCATCGCCCAGCCCTTGGCCCGCACGGCGCGCAGGGCCGCCTCGCGCTCGCTCGGGTCGGGCCGCCAGCGCGGCTCGATGCCGGAGCGGCTCGGCTCGGCCAGCACTCGCTCCACCTCGGCCGGGGACAGCGCGGCCAGCAGCACCTTGCCCAGCGAGGTCTGCAGCGCGGGGAAGCGGGTGCCGATCTGCACCGACAGCGCCACGATCTTCGGCACGGCGACCCTGGCCACATAGACGATGTCGGAGCCGTCGAGCTGGGCGATCGAGGACGACTCGCGGGTCTGCGTGACCAGCGTCTCCAGGTGCGGCCTGGCCACCTCCCACAGCCCCATCGAGCGCACGTAGGACACGCCCAGCTCCAGCACCCGCGGCGTGAGGGCGAAGCCGCCCCGCTCGGCCCTGGCGTAGCCCAGCTCCTGCAGCGTGAGCAGGATGCGGCGGGCCGTCGGCCGGGCCAGCCCGGTGGCGGCCGCCACCTCGGTCAGCGACATGACCGGGTGTCCCGGCCGGAAGGCCCTGATGACGTCGAGGCCGCGGGCCAGCGCCTCGATGAAGTCAGGTCCGGTCTCACCACGTGCCATGTACGCCCTCACTCGCTCGGATCTGTCGGATCCGACTCTAGACGGTCGCCCGTCCGCACAGCGGCGGGTCAGAGGCGGTGCGTGGCGTCGCTGCGATAGTCCGTATACGTGTACGGGTTGTCCAGCACCTTCGCCGAGGGGATGTCGGGGTTCATGCCCTTCTCCCACGCCTCCTCCCCCATCTCGCCCTTGAGGTATTCGATCGTGCTGTCGGCCTGGGCGCGGACGGCGGCCAGGTCGACGCCGAGCAGGCGGTGCTCGTGCTTGACCACGCGCCCGTTGACCAGCACGGTGTGCACGTCGCCGCGCTGCGCCTGGAACGCCACGTGCCCGAACGGGTTGAGCAGCGGGAACGACACGGGCGATGCGTCGTTCTTGATCAGCACGAGGTCGGCCTTCTTGCCGGGCTCGATCGTGCCGAGGTCGTCGCGGCCGATGGCGCGGGCGCCGCCCCGGGTGGCCCAGTCGACGACCTGGTCGGCGCGCAGGGCGCAGTGGGTGACGGTCTCGCCCTTGGCGTGCGCCTCCAGGTGCTCACGCGAGCGGTCGGCGCCGAGCGTGGTGCGCATCGCCGAGAACAGATCGCCGCTCCACCATACGCTGGTGTCCATGGACAGCGAGACCGGGATGCCGTGGGCGCGGATGGCCCACGTGGGCGGGTAGCCCTGACCGGCGCTCTGCTCGCTCTCGGTGGAGACGGAGATCGAGCCGCCGGTGGCGGCGATGCGGTGGTAGGAGTCGGCCGACAGCGAGGCGGCGTGCACGTAGATGGTGCCGGGGGTCATGAAGCCGTGGTCGTACATGAGGCGGATGCCGTCGTCGCTGGTGGCGCCCCACACGCCGGCGTGGGTGGTGACCGTCGCGCCGAGCTCGCGGGCCACCTCGAAGGCGGGGCGCTCGGGGAAGGACGGGTCGCCCGTCACGTCGAAGGCGATCTGGAAGCCGAGCAGGTCGTCGCCGGTGACCCGGCGGCGGACGAAGTCGCGGAACTCCGGCGCGGCCGTCCACTCGGCGGGCGGCTGCTGGATGTTGCCGTAGGCGAGCACGTACCGTCCAGGCACGGCCTGCAGCGCGTCGGCGGCGGCGTCGGCGTGGTCGGGGGTGCGCAGGCCGTGCGACCAGTCGACGACGGTGGTGACGCCGGCGTCGAGGGCCTCGATGGCGGCCAGGGTGTTGCCCGCGTGCACGTCCTCGGGCCGGAACAGCTTGCCGTGCTCCAGGTAGTACCAGACGAAGTACTGGGTGAGCGTCCAGTCGGCGCCGTAGCCGCGCATCACGGTCTGCCACATGTGCCGGTGGGTGTCGATCATGCCCGGCATGACGATGCCGCCGGAGGCGTCGATCTCGGCGGCGCCATCGGGCACCTCCAGTTCGGGGCCGACGGCGGCGATCCTGTCCCCGGTGACGAGGACGTCGGTACGGGTGAGCACCCGCCTTCCGTCCATGGGCAGCACGGTGCCGCCGCGCAGCACCACGGGGCGTCCGGCCTCGAACTCGTTCATGGCACGCTCCTCGCTTGCGAACAGTCGTCCGCTGTACGGTCAACGCCACTGTGATGAGATGCCGCCCACCTGTCAAGATGGTTGACGCATCGGCTTTTCAGTGCTGGGATCGCTCTAGCGGACATACGTCCGTTGAGCGGACGGAAGAGCTGAGCGAACGGAAGAATGGATCCGGATGACTGACCACGTGCCCGAGGGGCCACTGTCCGGTGTGCTGGTGGCCGACTTCTCCCGGGTGCTGGCCGGCCCGTACGCCACGATGCTGCTGGCGGATCTGGGCGCCGACGTCGTCAAGGTCGAGGGCCCCGGCGGGGACGACACCCGCTCCTGGACGCCGCCCGCGCGCGGCACGGCGTCCACCTATTACCTGGGCGTCAACCGGGGCAAGCGGTCGATCGCGCTCGACCTGCGGCAGGAGGGCGACGCCGGGCTCGCCAGGGAGCTGGCCCGGCGGGCCGACGTGCTGGTGGAGAACTTCCGCCCCGGCGGGCTGACCAAGTACGGGCTCGACTACGACACCGTCAGCGCGGCCAACCCCGGCGTCGTCTACGCCTCGATCAGCGGGTTCGGGTCGGGGGCCGGCGCGCGGGTGCCGGGCTACGATCTGATGGTGCAGGCCATGTCGGGGCTGATGAGCCTGACCGGCGAGCCGGACGGGCCGCCCTACCGGGCCGGGATCTCCGTGTTCGACGTGATGGCGGGCAACCACGCGGTGATCGGCGTGCTGGCCGCGCTGCGCCATCGCGAGGCCACCGGGCAGGGGCAGCACGTCGAGGTCAACCTGATGTCGTCGGCGCTGACCGGGCTGGTCAACCAGAGCTCGGCGTACGTGGCGGGCGACGTGGTGCCGTTCCGGATGGGCAACGCGCATCCGAGCGTGTTCCCGTACGAGCCGCTGCCGACCGCCGACAACGACCTCATCGTGGCGGCCGCGAACGACGGGCAGTTCCACAAGCTGTGCGAGGTGCTCGGCATCCCCGAGGTGGCCGACGACCCGCGCTTCGCCCGCAACGCCGACCGCACCGAGCGGCGGGAGGAGCTGCGGCCCCTGCTCGTCGAGCAACTGGTGAAGCGGCCGGCCGACGAGTGGTTCCAGCTGCTGGTCGAGGCCGGCGTGCCGAGCGGGCCGATCAACACCATCGACGGCGGGTTCGCGGCGGCGGAGCGGTTCGGGCTGGAGCCCGTCGTGGTGGTCGGCGAGGGCGATCGGGCGGTGCCGACGACGCGGCACCCGATCCGCTTCTCCCAGACGCCCGCCGGGTACGCCCTGCCGCCGCCCGAACTGGACGAGCACGGCGCCGAGCTGCGCAAGTGGCTGGAGGACGGACGTGACTGAGCACTCGCGCGACTTCCGGGGCCCTGGGAGTGAACGTGACTGAGTACCCGACCGCGCTAGGAGCGTCGACGCCCGACACGATCACCCTGCTGGGCCGCGACCTGGCCACCGACGTGATGGGCGAGGTGGGCTTCGGTGAGCTGGCCTTCTGGCTGGCCACGCAGCGCCGCCCATCCCCGGGCGAGGTCCGCGTGTTCGAGGCCGTGCTGGCCGCGCTGGCCGACCACGGGTTCACGCCGACCGCGATCGTGACGCGGCTGACGTACCTGTCGGCCCCGGATTCCGTCCAGGGGGCCCTGGCCGCGGGCCTGCTCGGCGGCGGCTCCCGCTTCCTCGGCGTCACCGAGGACTGCGGCCGCTTCCTGCACGAGGTGATCGCCGCGCACGACCCGCTGCCGGCCGAGGAGTCCGACTGGGACGCGCTCGCCCTGGACACCGTACGGGCCCGCCGCGAGTCCGGGCGCCTCATCCCCGGGCTCGGCCATCACGTGCACAAGAACGGCGACCCACGCACGCCCAGGCTGTTCGAGATCGCGGCCGAGGAGGGCCTGGCCGGGCCGCACCTGTCGCTGTTCGCCGCCATCGGGCGCGTGCACCCGCAGGTGCTCGGCCGCACGCTGCCGCTCAACGGCGCCGGCGTCTGCGGCGCGGCGCTGGCCGACCTGGGGCTGCCACTGGAACTGCTGCGCGGGTTCGCGCTGCTGGCCAGGACCGCCGGGCTCATCGGGCAGCTCGCCGAGGAGCTGCGCCGGCCGGTGGCCAATGAGATCTTCCTGTCCGTGGACCTGAACAACCGGTCCATTCCGCCCGAGCCGTTCCCATCCCCCGACGGAGGTTCGCATGACTGAGGTCATCGGAGGTTCGCATGGCTGAGGTCGCCGCGGTCATCGCGTCCACCCACCACCCCTTCTACTACCGCGCCAGCACCGCCACCGGAGAGGACCGCCCACCGTTCGCCGACGAGTGGGTGCGCAAGGTGGAGGCGTTCAGGGAGACGCTGACCAGGGCCAGGCCCGACGTGCTGGTCATGGTCGGCTCCGACCACTTCCACCAGCTGTGGCTGGACAACATGCCGCAGTTCCTGATCGGCAAGGCGCCCTTCTACGACGCCAACTTCTACAACGAGGAGCGCGAGTTCGGGCTGCCGCGCATGGTGTGCCAGGGGCAGGAGGACCTGTCGGGGTACATCCTGCGCGAGGGCATCGACGCCGGCTTCGACCTGGCCTTCTCCAACGAGCTGCGGATCGACCACTCGATCACCTGCCCGATCATCACCCTGCGCCCGCAGAACGACCTGCCGATCGTGCCCGTCTACACCAACATCTTCGCCCCTCCGCTGCCGCGGCCGAAGCGGTTCGTGCAGCTCGGGCAGACGATCAGGCAGCTGGTGGAGTCGTGGCCGGCCGAGCAGCGGGTCGCGATCATCGGCACCGGGCACCTGTCGCTGGAGCTCGGCGGGCCGCGCCAGTTCGGGCCGCACGGCCCCGACCCCGAGTTCGACCGCAAGGCCGTCGAGTGGATCTCCTCGGGCGACATCGAGGGCTGTCTGGCCGAGGTCACCCTCGACAGCCTGCATCTGCCGGGCAACGCCACCCACGGGTTCATGGACTTCATGCTGATGATGGGGGTGGCCGGCGAAGGCCGCAAGGCGGACTACGTGGACACCTACGACCTGTTCCACACCATGGAGGCGTACTTCACCTGGTACCCGGACGGAGGCGCCGGCGCATGAGCAAGTACCTGCTGAACAAGTTCCTGTTCACCGTGGACCGCGATCCCGAGCTGGTCGAGCGCTACCGCGAGGAGCCGCGCGCCACGGTGGAGTGGTGGGAGGGCGAGTACGCCAACCGCATCCTCGGCTGTCACAGCGGCGAGGCGTCCACCTGGCTGCGCTTCGACGACGTCGAGCGGGAGGCGCTGGCGGCGCACGACTATCCGCGGCTGTTCGAGCTGGGGGCGCATCCGTTCCTGACGCTCACCCTCTTCATCGCGATGTTCGAGCGCGATCATCCGCCGCTGGGCTTCCAGACGGAGTACGCGCGGCGGCTGTCGCACATGTCGCTGCCGTACCCGGACATCGCCACCTGACCCTGTTATCGAGAGCGGCGGTCCCGGAGGTCCGGGGCCGCCGGTAGGCGTACGACGCGGGAGCCCGATGATGCGTGCCCTCCAGATCGACGAGTGCGGGCGGCCGCCGGCCGTGGCCGCGCGCCCGGAACCGGTGCCGGGTCCCGGGCTGGAACCGGTGCGGGTCGTCGCCGCGCCGATCACCCCGCTGGACCTGCTGTGCGCGACCGGAACGTCCTACTTCGGGACGCCCGCGCTGCCGTACGTGCCCGGCGTCCAGGGCGTGGGCTCGGCCGGCGGGCGGCTCGTGTGGTTCCCGACCGCGGCCGGGATGGCTCCAGGGGACGGCAGCATGGCGGAGCTGGCCCTGGCACGGGCCGAGGACCTGGTCGAGCTGCCCGAAGGCGCCGACCCGTACGCCGTGGCGGCGCTCGGGCTGTCGGCGGTGGCCGCGTACCTGGCGCTGACCTGGCGGGGCGAGCTGGCCGCGGGCGAGCAGGTGCTGGTGCTCGGCGGGGGCGGCGCGGTCGGGCAGGCGGCGATCCAGCTCGCCCGGCTGGCGGGCGCGCGCCGCGTCGTGGCCGCCGCCCGCTCGGCGGCCGGCCTCGAACGAGCCCGCCAGGCAGGCGCCGACGCCGTCGTCCCCCTCCTCCCGGCTGGTTCGGACCACGTGGCGGGGCTCGCGCGGCGGTTCGCCGACGCCTGTGACGGGCCGGTGGACCTGGTCCTCGACCCGCTCTACGGCGTCCCCGCCGCGGCGGCCGCCAGGACACTGGGCCAGGGCGGGCGGCTGGTCAACCTCGGGAGCGCGGCGGCGGAGACGTGCCCGCTCGACTCCGCCACCCTGCGCAGCCGGTCACTGCGCATCCTCGGCTACACCAACAACGAGCTGTCCAGGGAGCAGCGGGCGGCGGCCGTCACTTACGTCGCCGAGCAGTCGGCGGCGGGCCGGCTCGCCGTGACCCACGAGGTGGTCCCCCTGGAACGGGCCGCACAGGCATGGGAGCAGCAGTCGTCCGGCGCCGCCGACGGCCGCATCGTCCTGGCCTTCGACTGACGCCCCCTCTGGCGTCAGCTGCCTGACGGCGTGAGCACGAGCCGGCCGAACACCTCGCCGGCGACCATCTTGCGGTGCGCCGTCGCGGCCTGCTCCAGGGGCAGCACCTCGTGCACCACCGACTCGAGCTCACCCCGGCCCGCCGCGGCCAGCAGGCCGGCGGTCGCGGTGCGCCGGTCGTCGTGCGGCACGGAGTCGGCGCTGAAGACCGCGAACGACAGCGACTTACGGAACGCCGCGAACAGCTCCATGCCGAAGTCCGCCGGCGGGAAGCCCGCGACCGCGCCGACGCCCACCAGGCGGCCGTTCGGGTTGAGCTTGGCGAAAAGCGACGGCAGGCCCGCGCCGGCGACGATGTCGATGATGACGTCGTACGCCGCGGGCGCGCTGTCGTCTCCTTCGCCGGAACGGTCCAGCACGTGGGTCGCGCCGAGCTTCCGCAGCCGCTCGCCCCGCTCGGCCGACGACGTCGTGACCGCCACCGCGCCGGCGCCGTCACGGGCCGCGAGCTGGACCGCCATGACCCCGATGCCACCGGCCGCGCCGCGCACCAGCACGGACTCGCCGGGGACGAAACGGGCATGGCGGAGCGCGAACTGAGCCACCATGCCGGAGCTCCCGAGTGTCACCGCGTCGGCGGCGGACATGTCCGCGGGGAGCGGGACGAGCGCCGAGGCCGGGGCGACGGCCTGCTCCACGTAGCCGCCGCCCTCGCCGGTGAACGCCCACACGCGCCGGCCGAGCCAGGACGGGTCCACACCGTCGCCCGCGGCGGTCACGGTGCCCGCTATCTCGCCGCCCGGGATGTGACCTTCCTGGAAGCCGTACCCGGCCAGAGCTCCGCTGAGGATCAGGACGTCGACACCGCCGACGCCGATCGCCTCGGTGGTGATCACCACCTGGCCCGCGGCGGGGCTCGGGTCGGGCACGTCGACGACCGCGAGTCCTTCCGGGCCGCCGAACTTCTGGATGGCAACTGCCTTCATCTGTCGTCTCCTTACAAGGTCGAAGCCCTGAGGACACTAGTGGACGCCCCCGTCCGTTTAGCTAAAGTGAGAACGGTGGACGACCGTTTGACTCACAAGCTGCGCTCCGACGCCCTCGACAACCGCGAACGCATCCTCGAAGCCGCCCGCACGGTCTTCGCCGCCGAGGGCCTGCACGTGCCGATGCGGGAGATCGCGCGCCGCGCCGGGGTCGGCCCTGCCACTCTCTACCGGCGGTTCCCGACCAAGGAGCTGCTGGCCACGGAGGCGTTCGCGGACCAGATGCGCGCCTGCGAGGTCATCGTCGCGGACGGGCTCGACGACCCTGATCCGTGGCGTGGCTTCTGCCAGGTGATCGAGCGGATCTGTGAGCTGCACGCCCGCGACCGGGGCTTCACCGCGGCCTTCATGGCCACGTTCCCTGGCGCGATCGACTTCGCCACGAGCCGGACGCACACGCTCGACGCGGTCGCCGAGCTGGCCCGCCGGGCCAAGGCCACCGGGAAGCTGCGCCCCGACTTCGTGCTGGACGATCTCATTCTCGTCCTCATGGCCAACAACGGCCTCCAGGCGGCCACACCGGCGGGCCGGGTGGCGGCCTCCCGGCGCTTCGCCGCGCTGGCCGTCCAGGCACTGCGCGCCGCCCCCGGCGCCGAGCCGCTACCGCCGCCGGCCCGGCTGGCGCCCGGCCGGCCGCTCTCACCGACATCCTGAACGCCACCCGGCCAAAGCGATGCGTCACTCCCCGCCGGGCTCGGCGGTCTGCTCCCACATCGACTTCATCTCGGCGAAGCCCTGCTCCATGATCCGCACCATGGCCCGCCTGGCCCGCTCGCCGTCGCGCCGCTGGATGGCGTGGGCCACGTCGGTGTGCAGCTGCAGCGCCTCCTCGTCGGGGTAGTGCGGCATCAGGTGGTAGTGGTGCCGGCCGGCCAGCACCTCGGCCACGATCAGCTGGAGCTCGGAGAACATCTCGTTGCCCGAGGCGACCAGCACCCGCCGGTGGAAGTCGATGTCCAGGTCGAGGAAGCGGGCCTCGTCGCCCGCCTTGCCCGCGGCCCACATCTTGGCGGCGAGTCCCACTAAATCGCTCGCCTCGTCGTCGTGGACGCGTTCTGCGGCCAGCCAGGCCGCGTACGGCTCGATGGCCGTACGGAGCTCGGTGATCGAGCGCATCTGCGCCATCCGCTCGCCGGAGGCGAGCCGCCACCGGATCACCTGCGGATCGAAGACCTTCCACGCCTCGGCGGGCTGGATCATGATGCCGACCCGGCGCCGGGTCTCGACGAGCCCCATGGAGGCGAGCACCCGCAGCACCTCGCGGATCACCGAGCGGGAGACCTGGTAGCGGTCGACCAGGTCTTCGATGCTGAGGACGGAGCCCGCGGGCGGGTCGCCGTTGCAGATGACGGTGCCGAGTTCGTCGAGGACACGAGCATGGAGCCCAGCCTCGGCAGGGGCCTGTGGGCTGGATGCGCCCCTGGGGGAGGACTGGGTCACGGACAAAGCATATCAATTGAAAGACGATACTTGAATAAGTCAGCTTTTTTGGCCTAGCATCCCGACATTAAACGGATGTTACGAGTGCGTGGCGCTCTACCGGGGGGGGCGGCGACCATGACGAAAGGCGAGATGACGTGCGACATCGATCGATAATCGGCCCATCTCTGGCCGTGGTTGTTGCCATGAGCCTGTCCGCCTGCGGCGGCGGTGGCGACAGCGGCGAGGGCGGATCCAACACGGTCCGGGTCACGCTGGCCAACCACGTGTGGACCGACAACATCAAGAAGGCCCTGCCCGAGTTCGAGAAGCAGTCCGGGCTCAAGGTCGAGGTCACCCAGCTCGGTGAGGACCAGCTGTCCGACCAGTACAACGTCAAGCTCAACGCCGGCTCGTCCGACATCGACGTGATGATGTACCGGCCCCTGCAGGAGGGCAAGCTCTTCGCCAAGAACAAGTACCTGGCCGACCTGTCGGACCAGGTGAAGGCGAACGCGAACTGGGACTTCGCCGACTTCCAGGCGGGCCCGAAGGAGGCCACGACCTACGAGGGCAAGCCGGTCGGCGTGCCGATCATCACCGAGCAGGAGGTCCTCTACTACCGCAAGGACCTGCTGGAGAAGGCCGGGCTCGACGGCCCGCCGAAGACCCTCGACGAGCTGAAGGCCGCCGCCGCCAAGATCAAGGCGTCCGACCCCGGCGTCGCCGGGTTCGTCGCCCGTACCGGCAAGTCCGCGGCCGTCACCCAGTTCTCGAGCTTCCTCTACAGCTTCGGCGGCGACTTCGTCGACGCCGGCGGCAAGTCGGCGGTGGCCAGCGACGCGGCCAAGCAGGCGTACGCCTTCTACGGCGGCCTGATCAAGGACTCCGGGCCGGCGAACGTCAGCACCGACATGGGCTGGCCCGAGGCGATGGCCATCTTCACCCAGGGCAAGGCCGCCTTCTACACCGAGGCGAACTCCCTGTACAAGAACGCCACCGACCCGGCCAAGTCCAAGGTGTCGGACCAGGTCGGCTTCGCGCCGTTCCCGGCCGGCCCGGCGGGTTCGAAGCCGTACAACATCCCGTCGTGGGCGCTGGGCGTCAACGCCAGCTCCGAGAACACCGCGAACGCGTGGAAGTTCATCGAGTGGGCCACCGGCAAGGACCAGACGCTCGCGCAGCAGAAGTCCGGCGTGCCGGGCGCCCGCGCCTCCGTCTGGGACAACCCCGAGGGCATCTCGACGTTCCCGAAGGACCTCGCCGACTCCATCGCGGCCAGCACCAAGACCGGCGTGGGGCATGACCGGCCCCTGGTCGTGAAGGTCGCCGAGTCGCGCGAGATCGTCGGCCAGCCGATCGTGGACGCCATCACCGGCAAGGACGCCGCCGCGGCGGCCGACACCGCCAACACCGCGTTCCAGAAGTTCCTGGACGACGAGGCCCGGTAAGCGGCGCACGCGGGCGACGGGACCGTCGCCCGCGCACCTCCGCAGTTCCGCCTCATCTGGAGACCTCATGGCAACGACCACCACCGAGGCGCCGCCCGGCGCCGCCACCGCCCCCGCCACGCCCGGCTGGGCCCGCTGGGTCGATCACCACCGCAAGTGGCTGTTCGCCGCGCCCGCGATGATCTTCGTCGCCGCGCTGCTCGTCTTTCCCCTGGCCTGGACCGGCTACCTCAGCCTGACCGACGCCGAGGGGTCCGTGCGCGCGGAGAGCGAGTTCATCGGCCTGCGGAACTATCTCGACGTCCTGACCGACTTCGAACGGTTCTGGCCGGCCGTCGGGCGGACCGCCACGTTCACCGTCGTGGCGCTGCTGTTCGAGGTGGTGCTGGGGATGGCGATCGCGCTGCTGCTGTGGCGGCCGTTCAAGGGCGAGCGCTGGGTCCGGGTCGCCATCCTGCTGCCGCTGGTCGCCACCCCGGTCGCGGTCGGCATGATGTGGCGGCTCATCTTCGACCCGAACATCGGCCTGGCCAACCAGGCCCTCGGCTGGGTCGGCATCGGGCCGCAGCCGTGGCTGGCCGGCCAGCACACGGCCCTGCCCACGACGATCTTCATCGACGTGTGGCAGTGGACGCCGATGGTGGTGCTGATCCTGCTGGCCGGGCTCACCTCGCTGTCGGAGGAGCCGCAGGAGGCGGCGCGCATCGACGGCGCCAGCACCTGGCAGCGCTTCCGTCACGTCACCCTGCCGCTGCTGATGCCGACGCTGACGGTGGCGATCCTGCTGCGCGGCATCGACGCGCTGAAGACCTTCGACATCCTGTACGCCACCAAGGGCCGCGGCGGCGGCTCCTTCCACGAGGTCGAGACGCTCAACGTGTACGCCTACGGCCTCAGCTTCGACTACAACGAGTACGGCGTCTCCTCCACCGTCCTCATCCTCTTCTTCCTCATCATCATCGGGGCGATGTGGGCCCTGACCACCCGGCGCAAGGAGGCGCAGCGATGAGACCCCGGACCGCTTACCAGGTGTTCCGGGGGGTGGCGCTCACGGTCGTGGTGCTCGGGCTGATCGCGCCGCTGATCTGGATGGTCGCCGCGTCGTTCAAGACGAACGTCGACATCTACGACCCCGGCAAGGCGCTGGCCTTCGTCCCCACCCTGGCCAACTACGCCAACGTGCTCCAGCAGGCGAACTACGTCGAGTTCATCCTCAACAGCCTCTGGGTGGCCTTCGCCGCGACCGTGCTCTCGCTGATCCTGGGCGTGCCGGCGGCGTACTCGATGAGCCGGTTCAACATGCGCAAGTCGGCGCTGGTGGTGCTGATGGCCCGGGTCATCCCCGGCGTGTCGCTGCTGGTCCCCTGGTTCTACGTCTTCTCCAACCTGAAGCTGGTCGGCGGCTTCGGGGTGCTGATCATCAGCCACATGTTCGTGTCGCTGCCGCTGGTCGTCTACATCATGATGGGCTACTTCGACAGCCTGCCCGAGGAGCTGGAGGAGGCGGCGCTGGTCGACGGGCTGACCCATGTGGGCGCGTTCCGGCGGATCACGCTGCCGCTGTCGGTGCCGGGGATCGCCACGGCGGGCATCCTGTCGTTCATCTTCTCCTGGAACAACTTCATGTTCGCCCTGGTGCTGTCCGACGCCGACACCAAGACCCTGCCGGTGGCGATCTTCGACTTCGTCGGGTACGCCAGCATCGACTGGGGCGGCCTGATGGCCGCGACCACCGTGGTCACACTGCCGATCATGGTGATCGCCCTGTTCGTGCAGAAGTACGTCGTCTCCGGCCTGACCGCCGGCGCGACCAAGGGCTGAGGGCATGACGACCATCACGCGTGTCGAGACCTTCCTGGTCGCCCCTCGCTGGCTCTTCGTCCGGGTCGAGACCGCCTCGGGCGTCGTCGGCTGGGGCGAGGCCACCTGCGAGGGGCGTTCGGAGACCGTGCGCACCGCCGTGCACCAGCTCGCCGAGCTGCTCGTCGGCCGGGACGCATTGCGCATCGAGGACCACTGGCAGGTGATGACCAAGGGCTCGTTCTACCGGGGCGGGCCGATCCTGGCCAGCGCCGTGTCGGGCCTGGACCAGGCGCTGTGGGACATCGCCGGCAAACACTTCGGCGCGCCGGTGCACCAGCTGCTCGGCGGCCCGGTCCGCGACCGGATCCGCGTGTACGGCTGGGTCGGCGGCGACGAGCCCAGCGAGGTGCGCGACCACATCGCCGCCCAGGTCGAGGCCGGGCTCACCGCGGTGAAGATGAACGCCTCCGGCCGGATGAGCCCGCTCGCCTCGGTCGCCGAGCTGAACGGCGTGGTCGCCCGGGTGGCCGCCGCCCGCGAGGTGCTCGGCGACACCCGCGACGTGGCCGTGGACCTGCACGGGCGTTTCACCCTGGCCAACGCCCGCCGGCTGGCGCCGCTGCTGGAGCCGTACCGGCCGCTGTTCCTGGAGGAGCCGGTCGTCCCGGAGAACTCGCACCTGATCGGCGAGTTCGTCCGTTCGACGCCGGTCCCGGTCTCGACCGGCGAGCGGCTCTACAGCCGGCAGGAGTTCCTGCCGGTCCTCCAGGCCGGCATCGCGGTCGCCCAGCCGGACCTCTCGCACGCCGGCGGCATCACCGAGGTACGCAAGATCGCCGCGCTGGCCGAGGTGTACGACGTGCAGCTCGCCCCGCACTGCCCGCTCGGCCCGATCGCGCTGGCGGCCTGCCTTCAGGTGGGTTTCGCCACGCCGAACTACCTGATCCAGGAGCAGAGCATCGGCATCCACTACAACCGGGGCGCCGACGTGCTCGACTACTGTGTCGACGGGGCCGCGCTGGCGTTCGCGGACGGCCACATCGAGCGGCTCACCGCGCCCGGCCTGGGCATCGAGATCGACGAGGCTTCGGTCCGCGCCGCCGACAAGCGGGGGCACGCCTGGCGCGGTCCGATCTGGCGGCACCGCGACGGCTCGTTCGCGGAATGGTGAGCCCCATCCCTGTTGTGAGAAAGGCACCTCTGTGAAGATCATCGCCGCGGACGTCGTCGTCACCAGTCCGGACCGGAACTTCGTCACCCTGAAGATCACCACGGATGACGGCATCACCGGCCTGGGCGACGGCACCCTCAACGGGCGCGAGCTGTCGGTCGCCTCCTACCTGGCCGATCACGTCGTCCCCCTGCTGATCGGGCGAGACGCGCACCGCATCGAGGACACGTGGCAGTTCCTCTACCGCTCGGCGTACTGGCGGCGCGGGCCCGTCACCATGGCCGCCATCGCGGCCGTGGACGTGGCGCTGTGGGACATCAAGGCCAAGGCCGCCGGGATGCCGCTCTACCAGCTGCTCGGCGGCGCCTCCAGGACCGGGATCATGGCGTACGGGCACGCGTCGGGCCGGGACGAGCAGGAGCTGTTCGACTCGATCCGCCGGCACCTGGAGCTGGGCTACCGCTCGATCCGGGTGCAGACCTCCGTGCCGGGCATCAACGCCGTGTACGGTGTCGCCGCCCAGCCCAGCGTGGACGGCAAGCGCTACGACTACGAGCCGGCCCAGCGCACCCCGCTGCCCGCCGAGGAGGACTGGGACACCCGGGCCTACCTGCGTCACCTGCCCGGCGTCTTCGAGGCGGTGCGTAACGAGTTCGGCCCCGAACTGCCGCTGCTGCACGACGGGCACCACCGGATGACGCCGATCCAGGCGGCCAAGCTGGGCAAGGCGCTGGAGCCGTACGACCTGTTCTGGCTGGAGGACTGCACACCGGCCGAGAACCAGGACGCGCTGCGCCTGGTCCGGCAGCACACGACCACGCCGCTGGCGATCGGCGAGGTGTTCAACACCGTGTGGGACTACCAGACTCTGATCCGCGAGCAGCTCATCGACTACGTCCGCTCGGCCGTCACCCACACGGGCGGCATCACGGCCATGCGGAAGCTGCTCGACTTCGCCGCGCAGTACCAGATCAAGTCCGGCATCCACGGCCCGACCGACATCTCACCGGTCGGCATGGCCGCCGCGCTCCACCTGGACCTGGCGATCCACAACTTCGGCATCCAGGAGTACATGCAGCACGGGGCGGCGACCAACGAGGTGTTCCGGCAGTCGTTCACGTTCGACGACGGCTACCTGCATCCGGGTGAGCAGCCTGGGCTCGGGGTGGAGCTGGACGAGCAGGCTGCGGCGCGGTTCCCGTACCAGCCGGCCTACCTGCCGTTCAACCGGCTCAAGGACGGCACCGTCCACGACTGGTGAGCCGTTCACGACGACGCCTGGGCGCCTTTTACCGGCGCCTGGGCGTCGCCGGTGTCACGGCCGCTCCCCCGCCCGGCGCGAGCGTGCGTACCAGATCCAGCCGCTCAGGCCGGCGAACAGCAGCGCGACGAACGGCGATCCGGCGAGCAGGGAGATGACCGCGAACGACGCGCTGAAGACGATCATGATCGTGTACGCCTCTTTGGGCAGGAGCGGCGTCGCCGCTCGGGCCAGGCGTCGCGCGCCGGCGGCGAACGATCGGGCGAAGTCCGGATCGTCGTCTGCCAACCGGCGCTGAATGTCCCTTAGGGCCGCACGTTCGTCGTCGTCGAGCACGACACACCTCCAGGGCGATGCCGCTAACTTGGATTTTTGTATCGTAGCACGATATAAACTGGAATCCATGGACGCTGTCACGTGCGGCCCGAGGGCGCGCGCGACCTGGGAGAGGCGAGAGAGAGGCGACGCGATCGTGGGCGACGTTCTGGACGAAGCGCCGGAGCAGGACGAATCCATCATCGCACCTGCGGACACGGACGGAGCTGTTGTCGCACCTGCGGACACGGCCGAATCCGCCGCTGTACCGGCGGACACGGCCGAATACACCGTCGTACCCGCGAACACAGACGAGTCCGCCGTCGCACCTGCGGGCGAAACCGGAGCGGCGCGACCGGAGCCCCTGACCAAGCAGGACTTCGAGGCGCTGGCCAGGTTCCGTTTCGCGATCCGCGCCTACCTGCGCTTCAGCGAGGACGCGGTGCGCGCCGCCGGCCTGACTCCGCAGCAGTATCAGCTGCTGCTGGCGCTCAAGGGCTTCCCCGGCCGTGACTGGGCGAGCGTGCGGGAGCTCGCCGACCGGCTGCTGCTGCGCCACCACAGCGTGGTCGAGCTGGTAGGCCGGGCGCAGAAGCAGGGTCTCGTACGCCGGACCGCCCACCCCAGCGACGGCCGGGCGGTACGGGTGACGCTGGCTCCCGCGGGCGAACGCGTCCTGACCCGCCTGGGCACGCTGCACCGCGACGAGCTGCGGCGGATGGACACCGCGATCCTGCCCCCTGAGTGGGAGAGCGCCTCACCCCCGTTCGACGGAAACTGAGTCCCGGCACCGGCCCGCCCCGCCTCAAGGAAGGGATCATGGACACTCGGACGACGCTGACCATGGAACACGCCCACCTCCTGACCCAGGTCACCGACCGGGCCCGTGACGTCCTGCGGGTGGCCGGGCAGGACCGCTGGCCGAGCCGCGAACTGACCGCGCTGGCCGGCTACCTGCGCGCCGAGCTCATCAGGCAGGTCACCGACGAGGAACGGCTGCTCTTCCCGGCCCACGAGACCACCCCAGAGCTGTCCCGGCTGGCCCGCGACCACGCCCGGCTGCGCGCCTGCGTCGACACCCTCGCCGCCGCGGCCCGCGAACGTGGCGCCCGCTCCCCTGCCCAGCTCGCCACCACCGTCCGCGACCTGCTCACCCAGCTCGGGAACCACCTCACCACCGAGCAGGCGATCCTGGCCGCGCAGGACAGGCCGGCCACCTCCACCTCGGCTCTCGGCGCCTGCCCGCACCACTGGTACCCACTGACCGAGGGCCCTGTCGTCGACCTGGACGCCCTTCCCGCCGACCGCCTGACGGAGGCTATCGGCGACCGGCTGCGGCGGCTGTCGCGGGGCGAGCAGCTCGACCTGTGCTCAAGCACCGACCCGAGCGACCTGTGCGACACGCTGGCGGCCGGCCACGACGACTACGGTTTCACGTACCTGGCCTGCGGGCCTGACTTGTGGCGGGTACGCGTCACCCACCGCCTCGGCCGCTGACCCCGGCCTTCTGCGCCATCCCCCAGCTCGGACACCGACCCCGACCCGCTACGCCACCCACGGCGAGAGCGGGCACCGTGTGCAGCATCGCGATCAGCGCCCCGGCCACTGCCCCGGCTATCGAGCCGGTCGCCTGCCAGTGATCATCTCCGTCGCCCGCAGGACGATCGTCGTCGGCGACGCGCGCAAGTTCGCCTTGAACGCCCCGATCCGGGTGTGCGGCTGGGACGCGGCCGACCTGCTGGTGACGGAGGGCGTCCCGGCCGGCTTCACCGGTGTCGGAGTGCAGCTCGCGCCATAGGCGTTTCCGCCCACCGCCCGCCCGGCGAATCGCCTTATTCCCTTTATTTCGCATTTGCCAGCGAACGCCCCAATTCACCGCGCCAAAAATCAACCGGTAACAAAGTCTTGACAGGAGCCGCTATCCACCAATACTCTCCCAGCTAAAATTATATCGATTTAATCAGCGGAGCTCGTGACCATGAGACCCCCCAGCAGCATCCGCCGAGCGCTCGCCACCGGCCTGGCCGCCCTGCTCTGCCTGCCGCTCACCGCGCTCCCCTCGGCCGCGAACGCCGCGAACACCGCGGGCGCCAGGGACGCCACAGACGCCGACGCGACGACCGGCAGCACGGGCGCCGGAGCCGTGCACGCCGCGGGCACGTACAGGGGCTCGGAGAGCGCCCGCACCTCGGGCCGCCACCGCCCCACCCCCCGCCTGGAGCAGCTCGATCGCGGCCTGGTGGCCGCGTCCACCGGCGAAGGCGTCTTCCTGAGCTGGCGCCTCCTCGGTGACGAGGTCTCCGGCCACGGCCAGAACGGCATGACGGGCGCCACCTTCCGCGTCTACCGCGACGGCCGCCCCATCGCCACCGTGACCGACAGCACCAACTACAAGGACACCGGCGGCACGGCCCGTTCGGAGTACCGGGTGGCGCCGATCGTCAAGGGCCGCGAAGGCCGCAAGAGCGGCGTGGCCGCGCCTTGGCTTAAAACGTTTTACGATCTTCCGCTGAAGAAGCCGGCCGACGGCGCGACCCCGGCCGGCGAGGCGTACACGTACGCGGCCAACGACCTGAGCGTCGGCGACGTGGACGGCGACGGCCGGTACGAGTACGTCGTCAAGTGGGACCCGTCCAACAGCAAGGACGTCTCCCAGCGCGGCTACACCGGCAACACCTACGTGGACACGTACGAACTGGACGGCACTCTGCGCTGGCGCCTCGACCTGGGCGTCAACATCCGCTCCGGCGCCCACTACACCCAGTTCCTGGTCTACGACTTCGACGGCGACGGCCGTTCGGAGATGATGCTCAAAACCGCCCCAGGCACCAAGATCATCCGGTACGGCGGCAGAGGCCAGGTCGTCTCCGAGCGTTATGTCACGATGCCGCGCGCGGACGTCAAAGCCGGATACGCGAATACCGACGACTATCGAAAAAGCGCGGCAGACTATTTCGACCATGTTGCCGCCATGTTCGAGAAATGGCATGAGCACCCGGAGGTCGTCGCCGGACGCTGGCCGGCCACGCTCGAAGCGGCGTTCGGGATCGCGCCCAAGTACCGTTACCCGCTCTCCCACGCGGACGCGGTCGAGCTGGCCACGTACTTCGTGGACGTCCACGCGCCGGCCCGCAGCGGCAACAACCGGCTGCGCGAGTTCGCCGGGTTCGTCCTGACCGGCCCCGAATATCTGTCGGTCTTCGAGGGCGCCACCGGCCGCGAGCTGCAGACGATCCCCTACAAGCCCGGCCGCGGCGACGACGGCCTGCTGTGGGGCGACTACGCGATGGCCAGGGTCGAGCCGGGCAACCGGGTCGACCGCTTCCTGTCCTCGGTCGCCTACCTCGACGGCAAGCGCCCGTCGGCGATCCTCGCCCGTGGCTACTACACCCGTACCACGCTGGTCGCCTACGACTGGGACGGCCGGCGGCTCAAGGAGCGCTGGTACGTCGACAGCGGCCACGTCCCGATGGCCAACCCGTTCAACGCCGCCCCGCACGGCGTGGACGGCAGCGACCCCGAGTACGCCACCCTCACCACGCAGGGCTTCCACTCGATGAGCGTGGCCGACGTGGACGACGACGGCAGGCAGGAGGTCGTTTACGGCTCCGCCACCATCGACGACGACGGCGACCTGCTCTACTCCTCCTTCGCCGTGGCCCCGCCGCAGAGCAACGTGCCCGGCCAGAACGTCCGCCTCGGCCACGGCGACGCCATGCACGTCGGCGACATCGACCCCGACCGGCCCGGCCTGGAGATCTGGACCGTGCACGAGGGCGGCCCCTGGGCCCCGTACGGCTGGGCGCTGCGCGAGGCGGCCACCGGCGAGGTGATCCACGGCGGCTACAGCGGCGTGGACACCGGCCGCGGCATGACCGGCGACATCGACCCGGCCGTCCGCGGCCTGGAGACCTGGTCGTCGATGCCGCCCGACCAGGCGATCCAGGCCGGTCTGTGGTCGGCCCGCGGCGAGTACCTGGGCCGCGACGCCCCCGGCACGAACATGAGCATCCGCTGGGCCGCCGACATGACCACCCAGAGCGTCAACGGCACCGCCACCACCGAGCTGCAGACACCGACGATCGACGACCGCCGTCGCGGCACGCTGCTGACCGCCGAGGGCACGCTGACCAACAACTGGACCAAGGGCAACCCCGGCCTGGTGGCGGACGTGTTCGGCGACTGGCGCGAGGAACTGCTGGTCCGCACCGCCGACAGCAGCGCCGTGCGGATGTACGTCAGCACCGAGCTGACCGACAGGAAGCTGTACACGCTGATGCACGACCCGCAGTACCGGGTGGAGGTGGCCAGGCAGCAGACCGCCTACAACCAGCCCGCCTACCCGAGCTTCTACCTCGGCTCGGACATCGACTGGTCGAAGGTCCCCATCCCGTCCACCAGGTGACCGGCGGACGGCGGGCGGGCCTCCATGGCCCGCCCGCCCCGCACTTGGGAAAACCACTTGCCGCGCTCATCCACCCGTGCGAGGCTCCGCCGGAACGAGACCGGCGGAGGAGGCGGGCGTGAGCAGATCCTCGATCCTGAACGTGACGTTCGACTGCGCCGACGCCGACTCCATGTCACGCTTCTGGAGCGAGGTCACCCGCTGGCCCCGCACGAAGGTGGACATGCCGGGCAACCCGTTCTGGTGGGTGGGCCTCGACCATGACAGCTCCCCTCACCTCGTCTTCGTCGAGGTGCCGGAGCCGAAACGCGGCAAGAATCGCGTTCACCTCGATCTCTTGCCCCAGGACGGATCGCAGGAGCAGGAGCTCACCCGGCTCGAAGCGCTGGGCGCGCGCATCGTGGACGACCGCCGCAGCCTCACCCCCGGCGGTTGGGTGGTGATGGCCGACCCCGAAGGCAACGAGTTCTGTGTCGAGGGCGGCGAGCAGCCGGGCCACACCCGCCACCATGGGCTCACCGAATCGGATGATGAGCACCGTGCGTTCCCGGGCACAACCACCTCCGTGCCGGAGAACGACTTCGACGAACACATCGCGCGGACGTACGAGGACAAATGGCCGGAGCTGTTCGAGCCCGCGGTCGTCGACCCCGCCGTGGACTTCCTCGCCGCCCTGGCCGGCCCGGGCGGCAGCGCCCTCGAACTGGGCATCGGCACCGGACGCATCGCGCTGCCCCTCAGCCGGCGCGGCGTCCGGGTGCACGGGATCGAACTGTCGCCGGCGATGGCGGCCCAGCTGAGCGGCAAACCGGGCGCCCAGCACATCGACGTGACCATCGGCGACTTCGCCACCACCAGGGCCGGGCACGACTTCACCCTCGCCTACCTGGTGCGCAACACCATCACGAACCTGACCACCCAGGACGAACAAGTCGAATGCTTCCGTACCGTGGCCGACCAGCTCGAACCCGGCGGCTCGTTCGTCATCGAGGTCTACATCCCCGAGCTCCGTCGCCTGCCACCGGGCCAGACCGTGCACCCGTTCACCGTGACGCCGGCGCATCTCGGGTTCGAGGAGTACGACGTGGCGTCACAGCTCGCCGTCTCCCATCACTACTGGGTCGTGGACGGCCGGCTGGAGACCCGTTCGACGCGGCACCGCTATGTCTGGCCGTCCGAGCTCGATCTGATGGCGCGGATCGCCGGAATGACCTTGCGCGAACGCTGGGCCGGCTGGAACCGCCAGCCCTTCACCGGCGACAGCCGCAGCCACATCTCGCGCTGGCAGAAGACGTCCTGACCGCCAGGCCGCATCACCGCCGCTGTCGCCGCACCCGTGGGCGGTCGCCCGCGCCTCAAGGAGACGCGAGCGACCGTTACAGCAGACGCGGGCGACCGTGGTTCGCAGTACGCGGGCCGGCGTCATTCGCGGTGCACGGGCGGGCGTGGCTCAGCCGACCGCCGGGCCCGGAATCGGGGTGAACCCGCCGAACTTGTGCGGCGGTTGGAGCGTGGGAGAGGGGTCCACGTTCAGGCCCAGGGATCCGTTTGCGAGGCGGGCCAGCAGGAATCCGGGCCCCAGCGTGCTGACACCGGGGCCGAACGCCGCCGGGTTACCGGAGACGGCACCGTCGATCCGCTCGTAACCGCGGTAGGCGGCATCGGGCGAGGCCGCCTTGTTGACGTACAGGGCGTCGTCGGTGCCCCGGACGTACAGAGAGGTGACGTTGCCCTGGAAGCTGAAAGCGGGGTCGCTGGTGGCGGTCCCGCCGAGCGGCTTCCAGGCGTACGGGAGCGTGAACAGGTTGAGCGTCCAGAGACCGCCGTCCGCGCCCCGTGCGGCGATGAAGCCGCCGCCGAAGAGAGCATCCTCGGCGACGGCGATGTTGCTGGTGACCTGGAGGTCTCCGAGCGGCTCGAACGCGGTCACGCCACTGGCGCTCACCCTGCTCACGTAGACGCGGTGGTCGGCGCCCCGGACGAACACCCGGACGGTGTCGTTGGGGACGGCGAAGGTACGGGCGGCGGTGATGTCGCTGGTGGCGAAGCCGCCGAGGCTGCTCCAGCCGGCCCACGCGCCGCCGTTGAGGCTGTTGGTCCACACGGCTCCGTCGGGCCCGCGCGCGAAGATCCGCAGGCTGCCCGCAGGTGCGAGGTTGGGCACGAGCGCCTCGACATCGCCGGTGACCGTCAGGCCGGGCACCGTCGAGTAACCGGTGACGGCGCCGGACGGGGTGATCGTGTTGGTGTAGACCTGGTCATCGGTGCCGCGGACGAAGAAATGGGTCCCACCGCTGTTCACCACCACCGACGGATCGCCGACGATCACCCCGCCGAGCGACTGGAGCGGCCCGAACGTGGTACCCGAGCGGGCGCTGTAGAGCAGCGCACCATCGGCCCCGCGCACGGCGACACCGGTCGCGACGGGCGGAGCGGCGCGATCGTAGGCCACGGCAGGGGTGCTGAGATCGGGCAGGTCAGCCGCGTACGGCGGCGGCACAACGGCGGCCGAGGCGTCGGATGCCGCGGCCGAGGCGGGGGTCGCGGGCGCCAGCACGCCCGCGGCGGCGGCCAGGATCGCTCCGGCCGCGAGGGTCTTGCGTAACCAGTGAGGCTGGACCATCGAAGTCCCTTCTCGGAGAGGTGACCTTGATTCGTCTCCCGGACGCCACTTGGATCACCGGGCGGCCGGAAAGGATCCACTTCGGAAGGACGCCTTTACAACGTAGATCGCAGGAAGGCCTCCATACCAGCGGCATACCGGCGCCTGCTTGGCTGTGGCCACCACCGAGCCCCTGCACGTGAAAGAGCGGGACTCCTTGAAGAGAGGTTCGCCTGTGAAGCAGAGAATCGCCCTCCTCCTCGGGACGGCCATGGTCTCGATGACGTTCGTGGCGGCACTCAACGCCGCTCCGGCGCAAGCGAAGTCATGGCATTGGCACGGCCCCGTGAGCAAGAGCGTGTGCGTCTCGGAAGCCGCCGTGAAGCGGACCAAGGGCATCAAAGCAGAATGCAAGTGGACGCCCTACGGCTACTACTGGGGCACCTACTCCTGATCCCCGCTCTCTGCCGGCTCGTACGGACTCCGGCCGTCGCCCCTCGATCCACCGAGTGCGCGTCAAGCATCCCGTCGGCTGGTCGGCAGCCGTACGTGAAAGGGGCGCCCCTCGTGGTGGAGGGGCGCCCCTTTCGAGCGTGCGGCCGGACTGCGGCCGGCGGGGGAGGTCAGCCGGTGGGCTTCTTGACGGAGACCGGCTGGGTCACGGGGTGGGTGTCCTTCTCGGCCCAGGAGCCGGTGGAGAAGGCGACCGGGTAGTTTTTCCGGCCGACCCCGTCGCCCCACTTCGTGACGACGTAGTCGATCTTGATGTGGCCCTCGCCGCCGATGCCGTCCACGCCCAGGGTCTCCGGGTTGAAGCGGCCGCCGGTCAGCTCGGCGAAGGTCTTGGCGTCCAGGTCCAGCATCACACCACGGTTGGAGGGGTCGCCGGGGCCCCGGTCGCCCACGAAGAAGGGCAGCTTCTTGCCCTTGTAGACGACGTAGCCCTCGGTCATGAGCGGCCAGCTCGGGCTGGCGACCAGGCCCTTCTGCATGGGCTTGCCCGCGGCGGGCAGACCGGTGTCTCCGGCGCGGCCGGAGGAGTCGTCCCAGAAGTAGGACGCGGTGGTCGAGCCTTGCAGAACGCCTCGCTGTTCGGTGCCGGTCTCGGCGTGCGCGGTGGCGGCCGAGCCGATGGTCACCGCGGTGACGGTGGAGGCGGCGAGCAGAGCGATGGAACGCAGGCGAGCAGACATGAAGAAATTCAGGTCCTTTGTTAGGGGACGGGAACTTGCGCTCGCGGACGAACGTAATCTGGGCAGCGCGCCGTGACGGACGCTGCATGGAGCGCGGCTGGATCCACGGAGGTCGGGATCCGGAGGTCCGGCGGGACCACCTCGTCGAGACGTGACGCGATGGATCCTTCACCGGGGAACGAGGTCCACGTTACGGACCAAACCGGACAAATGCAAACAAAACCCCATGAAACCGGCAAAGATCTACGTTGCGGGTAAAGGGACGTCAGTGCACGTCCTTCCTCAGCACCCGCAGAACGCCCACCCCCGCTGGGATGACGATCCAGAGCACCACGGACACGGCAAGCCGCGCGGCGTCGCCGCCGGTCAGGTCGGAGCTCATCAGCACGCTGATGGTCCTGTTGGGGTCGAGCCACTCCCCCGCCGTCTCCCCCACCGGGCCGAGCTGGCCGATGAAGCTCCACAGCATGGGATCGACCAGGTAGATCACGATCGTGGCGGGTGCGTTGAGCAGCAGCAGGCCCAGGGCGAGCCCCTGCGCGGTGGACAGGATCGTCGTCGCGATCCAGCCCAGCACCTGGCCGGGGTCGAGCTCCCAGGCGGCCTGCCCGCCCTGGGCGGCCGCGGCGACGGCGGTCGCCGGCACGGCCACCAGCAGCGCCAGCAGGCACGCCGCCACGGCCGCGACCAGCACGGGCAGGCACTTGGCCACCAGCACCCGTCCCCTGCGCGGCTCCAGTGTGAACGTGGTCAGCGCGGTGCGGTGGCTCCACTCGCCGGTCAGCGACAGGATGCCCAGCACGGGAAGCAGCGTCCCCGAGGCGATCCCGGCCGTGCCGGCCAGGGTGAACAGGTCGGCCGGCCCGCCGTACAGGGCCCGGCCGACGACGAGCGCCACCGCGGCCCCGACCAGGACACCCATCATGATCATGCTGGTGCGCGTGTCGAGCAGCTTGCGGGTCTCCACCCGCAGCAGCCTGCCGAAGGGGAGGCGGTACGCGGTCGGCGTGTCGGTGGTCATGCCAGGCTCCGGTCTGCGTGGGTGGTGAGTTCGAGGAAGGTCCGTTCGAGGTCGCGGCCCCGGCCGAGCTCGGCGAGCGTGCCCTCGGCCAGCACCCGGCCGGCGCCGATCATCACGATGCGGTCGGCCACCTGCTCGACCTCGTGCAGCAGATGGGAGCTGAGCAGCACCGCGCACCCCGAGCCGGCCAGGTCGCGCAGCAGCCCACGCATCCAGTGGATGCCCTGGGGGTCGAGGCCGTTGGCCGGCTCGTCGAGGATGAGCGCCCTGGGCCGGCCAAGCAGCGCGTGACCGATGCCCAGCCGTTGCCGCATGCCCAGCGAGTAGCCGCCGACGGGCCGTCTGCCCTCCTTGGGGCTCAGGCCCACCATCCGCAGCACCTCGTCGGCGCGCGAGCGGGGCAGGCCGAGCATCATCGCACCCAGGGTCAGCACCTCGCGGCCGGAGCGGCCGGGATGCTGGGCGCCGGCGTCGAGCAGGGTGCCGACGTCGTAGCCGGGTCTCTCCAGCTCCGCGTACGGCCGCCCCAGCACGGTGGCCGTGCCCGAGGTGGGGCGGGACAGGCCGGCCAGGATCCGCATGGCGGTGGACTTGCCCGCGCCGTTGGGACCCAGGAATCCGGTGATCGTGCCCGGCTGGACGGTGAAGGAGACCTCGTCCAGTGCCTTCACCTCGTGGTACGCCTTGCTGAGGCGGTGGAATTCAATCACGGGTCAAGTTCACCGAAAAGGCGGCCGGATCTCATCGGTCCTGGGTCCAGCGTTGGGGGCGAGAATGTGGACCATGGTCGGCAGTGAGGTGGACCTGGGGTGCTAAAGCCCTGGACAGGAGGTCTCTAGGCTGGGGGACGTGCAGGACCACCCCGACGAGCGCCGACCGTCCCCAGGAGCAGGGCCGCCTCCAGCCCCCGAAAGCTCGCCGCCGGCGCCCGGAAGCGGCCTTCGTGCAGGGGCCGGCCGGATGCCCGTGGCCGATCGGTTCGGCACCGTCCTGCTCTATCTGTTCGCCTCGCTCCCCCTGCTCCTCTACCTGGTCATCCTGACCACGCTCGCGCCGGGGCGGCCCGAGTCCGGCGACCAGCGGCTGCTCCTGGACATGGGCGTCGGCGTGGCCGGTCTGATCGTGCTGGGGTTCCGTGCCAGGTGGCCGGTTCCGGTCACGCTGGCGCTGATCCTGCCGACCGCCTTCTTCTTCACCGTCACGGGCCCCGCCCTCGTCGCCTTCGCCTCCCTGGCCACGCACCGCCGCTGGCGGCAGGTCGTGCCGGTGGCGGTCGTCTTCTGGCTCTGTACGCTCGCCTCCACCCGCTGGCAGGACGGCTGGGCGCTGGCCCTCGTCTTCGGCGCGATCGGCGCCGCCGTGCTCGGCGTGCTCACGGTCGTGGGCCTCTACCTGCGCGGGCGCCGCGAGTGGGCGGAGGCGCAGCGGGCCGCGGTGGTGGCGGCGCAGGAGCACCGGGTCGAACAGGCCAAGCTCGCCGAACGCCTGAAGATCGCCCAGGAGATGCACGACGTCCTGGCGCACCGGATCTCGCTGCTGACGATGCTCGCGGGCGGCCTGGCCTACCGTAAGGACCTCGGCCCCGAGGAGATGCGTGAGACGGCGCTGGCGATCCAGGACAACGCGCATCAGTCGCTCAACGAGCTGCGCGCCGTGCTCGGCACGCTGCGCCGCGACGGCGGCCTGGAGGCGCCGCAGCCGACGCTGGCCCACCTGGACGCCCTGTTCGAGGAGGTGCGCGCGGCCGGGCAGCGGGTCGAGGTGGACGACACCGTGGCGGGCAGGGAGCACTTGCCGGCGCAGACGGGGCGGCACGCGTACCGGATCGTGCAGGAGGCGCTCACCAACGCCCGCAAGCACGCGCCGGGCAGCCCCGTGCGGGCCGAGCTCGGCGGGCGACCGGGGGCGGGGCTGCGGATCCGGGTGAGCAACCCCGCGCCGGCCGGCGTCGCGGCCGGGCCCGGCGGGCGGCTGGGGCTGGTCGGGCTGGCCGAACGCACCCGGATGGCCGGCGGCACGCTCGACCATGGCGTACAGGATGGGCGGTTCGTCCTGGACGCCCTGCTGCCGTGGGAGGCTTGACCTCGTGATCCGAGTGGTGATCGTGGACGACGACCCGATGGTGCGCACCGGGCTGCGCCTGATTCTCGGCGGTGAGCCCGACCTCGACCTCGTGGGCGAGGCGGCCGACGGGAAGCGGGCCATGGCCGTGATCCGCGACCTGCGGCCCGACGTGGTGCTGATGGACATCCGCATGCCGGAGCAGGACGGCCTGGCCACCACCGAGCTGCTGCTCTCCCGGCCGTCCCCGCCTCGCATCCTGGTGCTGACCACGTTCGACGCCGACGACATGGTGATGCGGGCGCTGCGGATCGGCGCCCACGGGTTCCTGCTGAAGGACACGCCGCCGCCGAAGATGATCGAGGCCGTGCGGGCGGTGGCGAAGGGCGAGCCGGTGCTGTCGCCGAGCGTCGCGCAGCAGGTGATCGCGGCGGCCACCGGCCGTTATGAGCCGCATCGTCCCGAGGCGGCCCGCGAGCTGGCCGCGCTCACCGAACGGGAGCGCGAGGTCGCGATCGAGGTGGCCAAGGGCAGCTCCAACGCCGAGATCGCGCGGGACCTGTCGGTGAGCGTGGCCACGGTGAAGGCCAACGTCACCCGCATCTTCGCCAAGCTGGGCACCGACAACCGGGTCCACGTGGCCAACAAGGTCCGCGACGCCGGCCTGCTCTGACCTCTCCCGGAGGCCCGCCCTTTCCTGAGGCCCGCCTGCCGGGAGGCCGGCTTTCGCAGGCTCAGCGTCCTGAGGTCCGGTTTCCGGAGGCTCGCGTTCCGGAAACCGGCGCGGGCCGTTCGTCCGTACGCGCTAAGGACGTCCCCGGCGTGCCGGGCTCCCCGGTGATCAGGTCGGATCGGGGTGGAGCCGGGCGGTGCTGCCGCGGACGACGAGCGTGGTGGCGAGCTCGATGCGGGTGCCGGCGGGCCCTCGCGGGTGGGTCAGTTCCTCGGCGACGAGCCGTACCGCTTCGTTGGCCATGTCATCGAGCGGCTGGCGGACGGTGGTGAGCGGCGGCGAGAGCATGTCGCAGAGCATCGAGTCGTCGAACCCGACCACCGACAGCTCGCCGGGCACGCGGACGCCGCGCTCGGTGGCCGCCTGGTAGACGCCGGCGGCCTGGAGGTCGTTGCCGGCGAAGACGGCGGTGGGCGGGTCGTCGCGGTCGAGCAGGTCGCCGCCGATCTCCTTGCCACCGGTGACGAGGAAGTCGCCGTAGCGGGCGAGCGCGGGGTCGGAGTCGACGCCGAACGTACGGTGGGCGGCCAGGTAGCCCTCGTACCGGTCGAGCGTGCACTGGGTGTCGAGCGGCCCGCCGATGAAGCCGATCCGGGTGTGCCCCAGTTCCAGCAGGTGGGTGGTGGCCATGACGCCGCCCAGCCAGTTGGTGGCGCCGACCGAGGACAGGCGCGGGTCGCGCTGCCCGACCGGGTCGACCAGCACCAAGGGCACGTGCAGCAGCTCCTCGATGGCGGCGATCTCGCGCTGGTCGGCGCGGGAGAGCACGAGGACGATGCCGTCGGTGTTGCGCTTGCGCACCATCCCGATCCAGCGCCGCAGGTCGAAGTCGGAGCGCGCGGACGAGGTCACGGCCAGCGAGAACCCCCACCGCGCCGCCGCCTTCTCGGCCCCGCCGATGAGCACCTGCGCCCACGGTGAGCCGAGTCCTTCGATGAGCAGATCGACGACGCCGGCCCTGGGCCTGCTGGGCGGACGCGGCGCCTCGTAGCCGGAGGTTCTGACGGCTTCGAGCACCTTGTCCCTGGTGGCGGTGGAGACGTGTTTCTTGCCGCTCAGGACCTTGGAGACCGTGGGCACCGACACTCCGGCGGCCGCCGCGACGTCGGCCAGCGTGGCTCTGCGCACCGGACCTCCCGTTGTGCCGTGGTGCCGCGTCTCGACGGCACAGGAGCAGAAAACTTTCGGCGGTCGAGATCGGCCTGGGTCGACGTGCTGACCTGGTGGTGTCGCCGTAGGTCGAGGACTGTTGACAGTGCTACGAGCGGGAGCCTAGCGTAATGACCCGGCAATGTCACGGTCATTTTTCGGAAACACTTTCTGAAACTTTCTGATCCCGCAGAAGGGCATGACAGGGGCGGGGCCGAGCAGTTCTGTTAGCGCTATCAACGCCGGGGGCGCGTGCGCGAGGCGTGTCCGACTCGAGGACCGAAGAACCATGGGAGCCACCGAGATGTCACGCATGGAAGCCTTTCGCCAGCGCGTGGGCGGTTTCGCCTTCGGCGGGGACTACAACCCCGAGCAGTGGGACCGCTCGGTCTGGCGCGAGGACGTCCGCCTCATGCGCGAGGCCGGGGTCAACGCCGTCAGCCTGGGCGTCTTCGCGTGGGCCTCGCTGGAGCCGAAGCCGGGCACGTACGAGTTCGGCTGGCTGGACGAGGTCATGGACCTCCTCCACGACCACGGCGTCAGCGTCAACCTGGCCACCCCCACCGCGGCGCCGCCCGTCTGGCTCACACACCTGCACCCCGAGGTCTTCCCGATCAGGGAGGACGGGCAGCCGTTCGGCTTCGGCAACCGCCTGCACTACGACCCTTCGTCGCCGATCTACCGCGAGTACGCGGCCCGCATCACCACCAAGCTCGCCGAGCGTTACTCGTTCCATCCGGCGCTGGCGATGTGGCACATCAGCAACGAGTACGGGCCCACGTCGTTCGGCCCGGCGGCCGGGGCCGCGTTCCGGCGCTGGCTGCAGCGCAGGTACGGCGACCTCGACCGGCTGAACGAGGCGTGGACCACGCGGTTCTGGGGCCAGGTCTACACCGACTGGGAGCAGATCGACGTGCCGCACATCCCGCGTACGTGGATGAACCCCACCCGCCGGCTCGACTTCAAGCGCTTCACCTCGGACGCGCTGCTGGAGTGTTACCTCGCCGAGCGGGACATCGTGCGCTCCTACCGCGACGACGTCCCCGTCATGACGAACTTCATGCGCTTCTTCCGCCACGCCGACTACTGGAAGTGGGCGCCGGAGGAGGACGCGGCCGCGCTCGACATCTACCCCAACCCGGCCGAATCCGACTCGCACGTGTCGGCGGCCTTCAACTACGACCTGTTCCGCTCGCTCAAGGGCGGGCAGCCGTGGATGCTGATGGAGCAGTCCAGCAGCGCGGTCAGCCAGTGGCGGCTCAACGTGGTCAAGGAGCCGGGGCGGATGCGGCTCGGGTCGCTGCAGGCGGTGTCGCGGGCGGCCGACTCGGTGATGTTCTTCCAGTGGCGGGCCAGCCGGGGCGGGCAGGAGCGCTTCCACTCGGCGATGCTGCCGCACTCCGGGCCCGATTCGCGTACGTTCCGCGAGATCAGCGACCTCGGGCGGGAGATGAAGCTGCTGGCCCCCGTGGCCGGTACGCGCTCGCAGGCGGAGATCGCGATCGTGTTCGACTGGGACGGCTGGTGGGGGCTGGAGGAGGTGTTCGGCCTGCCGCGCAGCGACTTCAGCTACACCGACACGGTCATGCGGCACTACACGCCGCTGTGGGAGCGGCATCACGCCGTGGACGTCGTTCCCCACGGGGGCCCGCTCGACGGGTACGGCGGGTACAAGGTGCTGATGGTGCCGAACGCGTACCTGATCGACGACGAAGGGGTGGCCAGGATCCACGAGTTCGCCCGTAACGGCGGGACGGTGATCATGTCGTTCTTCTCCGGCGTCGTGGACGCCGACAACCGGGTGCGGCCGGACGGGTATCCGGGAGCGTTCCGCGAGCTCATCGGGGCCAAGATCGACGAGTACTGGCCGGCCAGGCCGGACGAGGTGTTCGCCGTGTCCTTCGCCGACGGGAGCGCCGCGACCGCTACCTGGTGGCGTGATGACCTGCACCTGGAGGGCGGCACGGCGCTGGCGACGTACGCCGACGGGCTGCTCGCGGGACGGGCCGCCGTGGTCGAGAACCGGTACGGGGCCGGGCGGGTGGTCTACTTCGCGACGCTGCTGGAGCAGGGCGCGTTCGACGACGTCGTGGCCCGGGTGGTGGCGAAGGCGGGGGTACGATCGCGCTTCGAGGGGGTGCCGGCGCACGTCGAATGCACGGTGCGGGGGGACGACGCGTACGAGTACGTGTTCCTGCTCAACCACAGCGCGGCCGACAGCGTGTCCGTGCCCGTGGGCGGGGAGGGGACGGACCTGCTCACCGGGGCTCCGGTGTCCGGCACGGTGTCACTGGCCCCGCTGGGCGCGTCGGTGATCCAGATCGCCCGCGGCTGACGGCGCAGGCGGGGACCCGGTCCCCGCCGTACCGCTCGCCTTCACGGCCGCCATTCGTCCCGGTAGCCGGGGTGGTCGGCGTAGGGGGCGGCGAGATCGCGCAGGTCCGGGCACGGCCATGGCTGTCCGTCGTACTGGCAGCGGGGCGCGCCGTCCGGCCCGGCCCCGGACGGCGACCCCGCTCCGGACGGTGACTCGGCGTCCAGCGGCGGGCCGGCCTCTGCCGGCGGGGCCGGGGTGTGCCGGGCCAGGGTGCGGCGTCCGGCCTCCGTTGCGCGCAGGGTGCGTGCCGGGTCGTGGCCGGCGATGTACTCGGCGTCCTTGGCGGACTGCGCGTGCCCGGCGTCGCCGGTGATGCAGACGGCGCCGCGGAACAGCGACATGCCCCCGTAACCGACGAACTCCTGCCCGTTGGTCATGGTGACGAAGTCGTCGCCGTCGTACCACTCCTTGCCCGGGTCGTACGACCACGGGCCCGGCGTCGCGTCCCGTGCCCCGCGCTCGTCTTCGTCGAGCCGGGCCCGTATGAATGTGATCAGCTCGTCCATCAAGCCCCATTCTCCTCCGTACGGCGCCCAGCCGGGGCGAGCCGGAGCCCCGGCGTGAACGGGCTCAGCCGGCGTGGGCGAGCGCGACCTCGATCGCCGGGTGGTGGGCCGCGATCTCGTCCCGGGTCCAGCCCTCGGGCCCATGCACCAGGTCAAGGGTGACGATCCGGTAGATGAGCGCACGTATCAGCATCTGCCCCCATTCGGGCAGGTGAGCCCAGCGGTCCGCCAGCGCGGGAGTGGCGCCGTACCAGCACAGGGCGTCGGCGACCGCGACGGCCGCCGCCCACGAGGGTGGCCGCCAGTAGACGGGCCAGTCGATGATCGCCGGTGGCAGGCCGTCGGCGAACAACACGTTGCCGGGCAGGTCTCCGTGGACGGCCTGGCAGGGCAGGTCGACCGGGCGGCGGGCCCGTACGAGCGGCTCCAGCAGCCCCGCCGCCGCGCCGGGGACGGGCAACTCCTCCCAGGCCACGCGGTCGCCGTCGGTCCAGGGGTCCTCGCGCCGGTCGAGGAAGCCGGGTCTGGGCAGGTGCGCGATGGCCTCGTGGAAGGCGGCGCCGGTACGCAGCACGTCGTCCTGCCGCCGGACGTCGGGCACGCCGGGCACCATCCTGGTCGCCTCCCAGCCCTGGCTCACCCAGCCGCCGCCGGACGCCTCGACGGGACGGGCCACCCGGAAGTGCGGCGATTCGGGCAATCCGGCGACGAGCACGCCGGCCCGCCAGAGCGTCTCGGGCAGGAAGCCGGCCTGCTTGAGCGCCAGATCGCCGGCCCGCCACGCCCCGCCCATCCACACCGGCTCCCCCACCGCCCCGAAGGCGGCGAGCACGTCCGGAGGCGGCTGCTCCTCCCCTTCCGGAGCGGCCATCCCCTCAGGCGCGGGCCGTTCGTCAGTGGGCCGTCCGGCGGAGGAGGGCAGGCCGTCCGGGGTCATGAGGCGCCCCCATCGTCCGGGGCCGCCAGCCAGGCGTTCACCCCGGCCCTGAGCTCGGCCTTCACGTCGAACGGGGCGAACGAGGCGTCGATGGAGGCATGGGCCAGATCGGCCAGGTCCGCGTCCCCATAGCCGAAGACGTCACGCAGCCGGGCGTACTCGTCGGCCAGCGCCGTCTCCCCGTCCGTGTTGATCGTGACCGTCAGCCCCGCCTCCCGCATCCGCGGCAGCGGATGCTCGGCCAGCGAAGGCACCAGCCCGAGCAGCACGTTGGAGGTGGGGCAGACCTCCAGGGGGACGCCGCGCTCGCTCAGCTCCGCCACGAGGTCGTCGTCGTCGAGCACCCGGATGCCGTGCCCGAGCCGCTCGGCTCGGCCCGGGCCGAGCGCATCGCGGATGCTGTCGGCCCCGGTCGACTCGCCCGCGTGGTGCACCAGGTTGAGCCGTGCGTCCCAGGCGGCGGCGAACACGTCGGTGAACGGGGCCAGCGGGTAGCTCTCGTCGCCCGCCAGCCCGATGCCGATCACCTGCTCGTGCCGGATGGCCAGCCGGTACGTCTGCCACAGCCGCTCCACCGGCCGCCGCCGGGAGTGGTCGAGCAGCACCCTGCAGTCGATCCCATAAAGCTCCCGCCCCTCGGCGAGCCCGTCGAGCACCGCCCGCAGCGGCATCTCAGGATCCCCCACACGCTCCCCGTGCGCGGCGGCGGTGAAGGTCACCTCGGCGTAGCGGGTGCCCTGGGCGGCCTCGTCTTCGCAGAACTCGACCGCGATCCGCCGGAAGTGCTCGGCCGTACGCAGGACCTCGCGCACCTTGGCCCGCTGGTCGGCGAACTCCCTGAAGGTCGCGAACGTCCCGCCGTGCTCGGGCGGGACGCCCAGCTCGCGCACGGTCCGCGGGCGTACGGTGCTCTCCAGGTGAACGTGCAGGTGGGCCTTGGGCAGGGCACGGACGTCTCTCACGTACGACGACCCTACGTGCTGCCGTAAACGCCGCGCACCTGGTTATCAGCCGGCCCGGCGCCGGGTGATGCGGATCTTCGACTGCTTGTGCCGGTTCTCCCAGTCCTCCATGAAGACCGCCCGCAGCCCGTGCTTCTCGGCCAGCGCGATGAGGGTCTCGGTGCGGTAGTAGAAGTCCTCCCGCAGTACCTGGTGCTCCTTGCCCTCGGTCCGGTCGAAGGTGAAGTCGAACCAGCCGTCCGGCTTCATGATCCGGCCCACGTGGGCGAAGCACTCCTCGATCACGTCGGGCGGGGAGTGGGAGAAGACGCTGTGCGCGTGGACGACGTCGAAGTACTCGTCGGGCAGGAAGGCGAAGCGCAGGTCGCGTACGGGGGTCAGGTAGGGCAGCTTGTCGCCCAGCCCGTGCTTGACGATCGTGTCCTGGGCCGCCATGAGGATGTCGGGCGAGATGTCGATGCCGTAGTAGTTGCCGGTGTAGAGGTAGCCGACGAACAGCCGTCCGGCCCGCAGGTTGCCGCAGCCGATCTCCAGCATGCGGCATTCGGGCTTGAGCCCGTGTTCGAGCAGGTAGTCGAACTGCAGCCGGCCCAGGGCCAGCCACCGCTTGTGGGTGTGGGACCCGACGGCGCCCTCGGGGTCACGGGCGGTGTCGGACTTCATGACCGCCCGGTAGTAGGCGACGTGGTCGCGCGTACGCAGCCTGAACCACGTGTCGCGGGCCAGCCGCCGCAGATGGGGCAGGATCTTATGGGGGTTCTTGGTCGCGTACGTCACCTGGTGGACGAGGCTCGAACGGGAGCGTTTCACGCCTTGGAATGTAGGTCACCGTGGAGGGGGTCCATAGGGCAACGGCGACACTCTTGAGTTCCCGTTTGCGCAGCCTTTCAGTCCGCACCTCGTACCAAGCGGCGCGCCGGGGTCAGCTCAGGTAGTCGCGCAGCGCCAGCGACCGGGACGGATGGCGCAGTTTGGACATGGTCTTGGCCTCGATCTGGCGGATGCGCTCGCGGGTGACGCCGTAGATGCGGCCGATCTCGTCGAGGGTCATCGGCTTGCCGTCGTTGAGGCCGTACCGCATGCTGATCACCCCCGCCTCGCGCTCGGAGAGCTGGTCGAGCAGCGAGTGCAGTTGCTGCTGGAGCAGGGTGAAGGAGACGGCGTCGGCCGGGGAGACGGCCTCGGTGTCCTCGATGAGGTCGCCGAACTCGCTGTCGCCCTCCTCTCCCAGCGGCGTGTGCAGGGAGATCGGCTCGCGGCCGTAGCCCTGGATCTCGCTGACGCGGTCGACCTCGAGCTCGCACTCCGTGGCGATCTCCTCGGGGGTGGGCTCGCGGCCGAGCTCGCTCTGCAGGCGGCGCTGGGTGCGCGCGACCTTGTTGATCAGCTCCACCATGTGCACGGGGATGCGGATCGTCCTGGCCTGGTCGGCCATGGCCCTGGTGATGGCCTGCTTGATCCACCAGGTGGCGTAGGTGGAGAACTTGTAGCCGAGCCGGTAGTCGAACTTCTCGATCGTCCGGATCAGGCCGAGGTTGCCCTCCTGGATCAGGTCCAAGAAGAGCATGCCGCGCCCGGTGTAGCGCTTGGCGATGGACACCACCAGCCGCAGGTTGGCCTCCAGCATGCGGCGCTTGGCCTGCAAGCCGTCGGCGGCGATCCACTCCAGGTCGGCGCGCATCTCGTCGGACAGGCCCGCCTCGGTGTCGAGCCGCTCCCTGGCGAACAGGCCGGCCTCGATGCGCTTGGCCAGCTCGATCTCCTGCTCGGCGGTGAGCAGCGGCACCCGGCCGATCGCCTTGAGATAGACCTTGACCGAGTCGGCGCCGACGACCGCACCGCCCTCGGCAACGTTGTCGTCCAGTTCTAGAACCTCTGCTGCTTGGGACAAAACTCACTCCTCGCTCGCTTTGGGGGCTGTGGACGGCGACATAAACTTAGGTCGCACCCAACATTAGGTTGCCTTCAAAGAAGAGTCAACCTAAAATAAGGTCGAACCTAAAATTTTGTGGAAGACTGCGGCTATGAGCATCGACACCTTGGGCTTGAGGGAACAGAAGAAGCGAGAGACCAGGCAGGCCATCTCTGACCACGCTACCCAACTGTTCCTGGTGCGCGGCTTCGACCGGACCACCATCGCCGACATCGCGGCCGCCGCGAGGGTGGCCAAGATGACCGTGACGAACTACTTCCCGCGCAAGGAGGACCTGGCCCTCGACCACCATGAGGAGTTCGTGGCGGGCCTGGCGCGGGTGGTGGCGGGCCGGTCTTCCGGCGAGTCGGCGCTGGCGGCGGTGCGCCGGGAGTATCTGGCGGCGCTGGAGCGGCGTGACCCGGTCATCGGCTTCACCGGGCCCGCGTTCGCCCGGATGATCGCCGACAGCCCCACCCTGGTCGCGCGCCTGCGCGACCTGCACGAGCAGCGCGAGCTGGCGCTGGCCGCGCAGCTGACGGCGGAAGCCGAGGCGGCCGGAGGTGACCCGGTCGTGGCCCGCGCCGTGGCCGCCCAGCTCGCGGCGGCCGACCGTCTGCTCTTCCGTGACCTGCATGAACGCATGCTGGCCGCCCTCCCGCCGAGCTCCGGCGACCAGACAACCCCGCGCCAGGACGGCCAAGAGACGGACCAAGAGCGGGGCGACGACGACGAGGCGATCGCGAAGGCGCTGGACGGCACCGCGCGCCGGGTGTTCGGGCTGCTGGAGCCCGCGATCGGCGCGTACGCCGTCCGCTGAGCACACCGCCGGCCCGGTCAGCGCATCAGCCCTTCGCGCGACCTCACCCCGTACCCCTCTCCGCCGGACCCCGGCATCGTGCCCCTCCCTTGGTTCCCCCGCTCGCGCGGCCGAAAGCCTCTGGGCGCCAACCATTCGTGCTCAGGCCCGAGCGCGGGAGTCACCGCGGCGAGCCGGCCTCCGCCTCGCGCAGCTCGTCCAGGGCCTCGCGCAGGTCTCCGGCCAGCTCCCAGGCGTCCGGCACCATCTCCCTGTCGGTGACGACGCCGATGTCGAGCGAGCCGTCGTAGGAGAAGGCCGTGATGTTCACGCCGCCGGACACGTCTGTGATCACCGAGACGGGATAGTGGCTGAGCAGCCGCGCTCCGCACACGTACAGGGGGAACTGCGGCCCCGGCACGTTCGAGACGATCAGGTTGATCGGCGGCGCCGCCTGGCCCACGAGGTCGAACGCCGAGCGCGAGGCCAGCCCCATGAGCGCGGCCGGCATCGACTCGCTGAACTCGCGCAGCCAGCGCGCGGGAGACAGTGAGAAGCGGTCCTTGATCCGGTGCATGGCGTGCCGTACGTGGTACAACCGCTCGACGGGGTCGGCGAGGTGCACCGCCAGCGGCGCGGTCATGATCGCCACCTGGTTGCCCGGCCCCTCCTCACCGACGGCCCGCAGCGAGAACGGCACGCCCGCCACCAGCGGCTGGTGCGGCACGCCGCCGTGCGCGGCCAGCCACCGGCGCAGCCCGCCCGCGCACACGGCCATGACCACGTCGTTGACGGTCACCCCGAACGCCTTGCGTACCTGCTTGATCTCCTCCAGCGGCAGCGAGACGAACGCGAAGCGCCGGTGCGCCGACAGCGGGCCGCTGAACGGGGTCCGCGGCGCGGGCAGCACCGGCAGCTCCGGCACCCGGCCGCTGCCGGCCAGGCGGCGGGCCAGGCTGGAGACGGTCGCCGCGCCGGGAAGCCAGGAGATGACGGGGATCTCGTCCAGGTGCGGGATGGCCTGGGCGGCGAAGCGCACGGCGTGGGCGGGGTTGCCCGCCAGCCTGGTCAGGCCGCGCACCAGCATGCCGGCGGGCCCGGGCGGCGGCGGGTCGTGCTCGGGCTCGCCCTCGGGCGGCGGGGCGGGCTCGGGCGTCAGGTCGAGCAGCGCGGCCAGCACGTCGGCGCCGCCGACCCCGTCCACGGCCGCGTGGTGGATCTTCGTGTAGAGGCCCATGCGTCCGCCGGCCAGCCCGTGGATCAGGTAGATCTCCCACAGCGGGCGGCCGCGGTCGAGCCGGCGGGCGTGCAGGCGGGAGACCTGGTCGGCCAGCTGCCGCTCGTCGCCCGGCGGCGGCAGGCCGATCTCGCGTACGTGGTAGTCGAGGTCGAGGTCGTCCTCCTGGGTCCAGTACGGGTGGTCGAGCCCCAGCGGCACGGGCGCCAGCTTGCGCCGCATCGCGGGCACGTACGGGAGCCGCTGCTGGAGCAGGGCCTGAAGCTCGGCGCGGTTGACGTCCCGGTCGAGGATCGCCAGGCCGGCGATGTTGGCCGGGTTCGTGGCGGTCTCGAAGTGCAGGAACTGCGCGTCGAGGGCGGTCAGCTGCGGCATCGTCACACCTCCGTCCCCGAACCAATCAGACCGGATCCGCCAGTTCAAGCGAGCGCGTCGCCGCGTCGGGCTCGGCGAAGGCCAGCAGCCGCAGCCCCTCCTCCTCCAGCGGCTCCAGCCCGGCCGGTCCGAACGGGCTGACGAGCAGCCTGGCCTTCTTGCCCGACCGTCTGATCTGCCAGGTCCCGGCCGCGAACCCGTCGACCAGGTAGACGGCCCGCACCCGCAGGTTCTTGGTGACGACGAGGCTCTTGTGCTCGTCGGCCAGCACCCGGGTCCGGTCCTCGTGGCCGAGGATCAGCGTGTCGAAGTCGGGCAGGAAGCGTACGGGCGCGGGCACGTCACCGCCCGGCCGCGGCGCCCCCGGCAGGTCGAACAGCTCCCTTCCGGCGAAGTCGGTCACCCTGTCCAGCTCCATACCCTCCATGACCTGGCGCAGTCCGCTCAGCCCCGACCAGGTCTGCACGTCGGCGGGGGTGGCCGGGCCGAAGGCGGCCAGGTAGCGCTCGATCAGGGCCGGCCTGCCCGCGGGCGCCGGTTCGATGCCGGGCAGCCCGAACGCCGCCTCGCGCGGGAAACTCCACCGGTCCGCGGTCGGCTCCATGATCAGCGGGGTGAGCATGCGGACGGCGTACCCGAGCGCGCGGTCGTACGTGCCGGGGAACTCCTCCAGCAGCCGGGGCCGCAGATCGTTGAACGTCATGGGCCCCGCCGCCAGCAGCCGGTCCGCGGCGGCCACCACCGCCGCGAAGTCGATCCCGTCGAAGCGCCGGGCCGCGGCGGCCAGCACGGGCGCCACCTCCGGCCGGAAGGCGGCGAAGTCCGCCGCCGTCACCAGGTGCAGCGTGGCCCGCCACAGGGTGGCCCGGACCAGCGTGCGCGCGTGCAGCGCCGCGTGGAGGTGGTCGCGCTCGAACCCCTCCAGCCGGGTCCACACCCCCAGGTAGGGCGGGCGCGGCTCCTGGGCCTGCAGCCCGGCCAGCCGGTGCACGACGTCGGTCGCGTCCCCCTGGTGACGGGAGAGAAGATGCTGACGGGCCAGCGTGGCACGGTTGAGGTCGCGGAGGCTGAGCATCTACATATCATGCCCTTCCCCATTAAAGAGGTACGCGCCACGTACCCCGCGCTGTCCGACGGTTACGCCTATCTCGACGGCGCGGCCGGCACGCAGACCCCCCGGCCCGTGATCGACGCCATCGCCACCGCCTACCGGACGGGGATCGGCAACGTGGGCGGCGCCTTCCCGGCCAGCCACCGCTCCGACGCCATCGTGGCCGCCTGCCGCGCCGCCGTGGCCGACCTGGTCGGCGGCGATCCCGGCGGCGTCATCCTCGGCCCCAACATGACCACGCTCACCTACCGCCTGGCCGGGGCCATCGCCGGTCCCGGGGACGAGGTGGTGCTCTCCCGGCTCGACCACGACGCCAACGTGCGGCCATGGACGCAGATCGGCGCCACCGTACGCTGGGCCGAGGTGGACCCGGTCACCGGCGAGCTGCCGGTCGAGCAGTACGCCGATCTGATCAACGAGCGCACCCGGGTGGTCGCGGTCACCGCGGCCAGCAACATCCTCGGCACCCGCCCCGACGTGCCCGCCATCGCCGAGCTGGCGCACCGGGCCGGCGCGCTGATGTACGTGGACGGCGTGCACGCCACTCCGCACGGCCCGGTGGACATGCGGGCGCTGGGCGCGGACTTCTACGCCACGAGCGCGTACAAGTGGTCGGGACCGCACATCGGCGCGGTGATCGCCGACCCGGCGCTGCTGGAGACGATCAGGCCGGACAAGCTGGCCTCCTCGCCCGACACGGTGCCGGAGCGGTTCGAGACGGGGACTGCGGCCTTCGCCGACCTCGACGGGGTGACCGCCGCCGTGGACCACCTGGCCGCGATGGTGCCGGGCACGGGCAGCCGCCGCGAACGCCTGCTGGCCTCGATGAGCGCCGCCGAGGAGTACGAGACGGCGCTGTTCTCCGTGCTCCTCGGGGAGCTGGAGACGATGTCGCACGTCACCTTGTACGGCAAACCGGCCAGGCGCACCGCCACCGTGTACTTCAACGTGGCCGGGCACACCCCGCGCCAGGTGGCCGAGCACCTGGCCAAGCGGGGCGTCAACGTGTGGAACGGGCACAACTACGCCTGGGAGCTGACCGGCGTGCTGGGCATCCGCGACACGGGCGGGGCGGTGCGCGCGGGCCTGGCCCACTACAACGCCCGCTCCGACGTCGACCGGCTCCTGGAAGGGGTGGCCCGCCTGGCCTGAACGCGCCCTACCTCAACGCGCCCTACCTGAACGCTGGCGGATCCGGAAGCGGATCGTCCTGAACCTGTCCTAACGTGACGGCCATGACCTCCGATTTCCACGAGCAGGACCTGGCAGGGGCATGCTTCGAGGGCGTGACCCTGTCAGGCGCCACCTTCCGCAAGGTGTCGCTGGACGGCGCGAGCATGCGGTCGGTCGACTTCTCCGGCGCGCGGATCCGCGGCGCCCTGTTCAAGGACACCCGGCTGCGCGGCGTCGAGTTGGTCGACGTCGAGATCAGCGGCGAGCTGGGCCGCGTCGTCGTGAACGGCGTGGACATCGCGCCGCTGGTCGACGCCGAGCTGAACCGCCGCATGCCGGACCGGGCGAAGATGCGGCCCGCCGACGCCGACGGCTTCCGCGAGGCCTGGGCGATCCTGGAACGGCTGTGGTCGGAGACCGTGGCCCGGGCCAGGACGTTCCCGGAGGATTCGCTGCACCGCGAGGTCGACGACGAGTGGTCCTTCATCCAGACCCTGCGCCACCTCAACTTCGCCACCGGCGCCTGGGCGGGACGGATGATCCTCGGCGACCTCTCGCCGTGGCACCCACTGGACCTGCCGTGGGACGAGGCGCCGCAGTGGGGCGGCTTTCCGTGGGACCGCGCGGCCCGGCCCTCGCTCGACGAGGTGCTCGCGATCCGCGGCGAACGCCAGGCCATGGTCCGGGGCGTCATGGAGTCACTCACCGACGAGCAGCTCGCCTCCGAGGTCTCGCGCACCGAGCCGGGCTGGCCGCAGGCCGAGAGCTTCCCGTTCAAGAACTGCCTGCGCATCATCCTCAACGAGGAGTGGGAGCACCGGCTCTACGCCGAACGCGACCTGACCGTCATGGAGAAGGAGAGCTCGGGACAGGCGCCCGTCCCGGAGGACAAGGACTGACCTTCGACCTGGAGAAGGGCTGGAGAAGGGCTGGAGAAGGGCTGGAGAAGGGCTGGGGGCGGGCTCCGTTCTTGAAGAGGGCCGGGGCTAGCGGCGAGCCGCGGCCGGCCGCCGGGGGGCTCCCAGGCCGGTGGCGGTCTGGGCCAGCAACGCGCCCGACAGCAGGATCAGCCCGCCCACGATCTGGAACCCGCCCAGCCTCTCCCCCACCAGCGCCCAGGCCACCACCGCCCCGCCGACGACCTCCAGCGATGCCACGGTGACGGCCACGGCGGCCGACAGCCGCCGCACGGCGTTGACGCCCATGATGTACGCGATCACGGTCGCGACCAGCACCATCCACAGGTACGCCAGCAGCACGGGCAGCCGCTGGCCCCCGGCGGCGGGCGTGACGGACACCGTGAACGCCTCCCACGGCATCGCCCAGGGCCGCGCGAACGGGATCAGCACCACGGCCGCCCCCGTCATCCCCCAGGCGACGAGGCCGAGCGGATCCATCTCCGCCCCGAAGCCATCGTTCATCAGGAAATATCCGGCGGAGCACGCCGCCGCCAGCAGCCCCAGCACCAGACCGAGCGCGTCGAGCCGCACCTCCTGCCACACCTCGGCGACGATCCCGAGGCCCACGATCGCGACGACCGCCCCGGCGTACGCGGCGGGCGCCGGCCGGGCCCTGCGTACCAGCCGCACCCAGGCCACCACCATCACCGGCGCCAGGTAGACCAGGAGCAGCGCGATCCCCACCGGCAGGCGCGTGATCGCGGCGAAGTACAGGGACTGCACGCCGGCCACCGCCATGACCGCGTACAGACCGACGAACGCCACCCTGGAGCGCGGGATCCGCAGCGCCCGCGGCCTGACCACGGCCAGCACCGCCACGAGCAGCAGCCCCGCGCCCGCCATCCGCGCCCACACCGCCTCCATCGGCGCCAGTCCGGCGGCGTCGAGGTATTTGGCCATCGGCCCGGAGAAAGCGAAGCACCATGAGGACCCGAGCGCGAGCGCCAGCCCGGCGTACCGCACCCCCATCACCTGCCCTGACATCATGTCCAGCGACGCTGACACATCGGGCACCGGCCAAGCAATCGGATATCGCCGCCCTGGTCTTCAACGGTTCTCCGGTGGCCCCACGGCGCGTCTATGGTGGCTCGCCTGCTCGGCTCAGAGGTTCGTTCGCTCGGCGTAGGCGCTCAGGTGGCGGACGGCCGTACGCAGGTCGGCGGCGGCGGTCACGCAAGCGGCGTGGTGAGTGCGCACCGCCGCGCGCAGCCAAGGCGGCGCCGCGCCGGCCGCCTCCAAGGCCGCCTCGATCGCGCGCAGACGCTCGGCGCAGGCGGTGAGGATCTGCGCGTCCGCGCGCAGAACCTCGGCGTGGGCGGCGATCGCACTCTGTCCGGCGGTCATGGCGTCCTCTCAGGCGGTCGGCACGGGAACAGCGGCATCCCGGATCGTCTGGCGAGTGGCGGCCGACAGGCACAGCAGCGGGCGGGCGCCGTCGACCCCCAGCTCGCGCAGCCGCCGGGCCAGCGGATGGGCAGAGCAGGGTTCGACGGTCAGCCGCAACGATGGCGCGGGGTGCAGCCGGGCGATCCCCCACGCCCGTACGGACGAACGCAGCAGAGCACCGGCTTCTCCCGCGTAACCCACCAGGCCGGGATCGGACAAGGGCAGTCCGGCACCCAGCCTCCCCTCCAGCGTGAGGATCCCGTCGGCGACGACCAGCACCGACCGAACACTTGGCCCGCCACCGCGCCGCACGTCCAGGGTCGTCAGGTACGTCTCACCGCCCCACAGCCGGGGACCGAGCTCACGCACCATCGGAGTGTCGACCGCCGAGCCGAGCAGGAAATCGCCGGACCGGCGCAGCTCCGCCCTACGGAGCAAGCCTCCCCAGCCCGGCCAGACGGGCCGGCGCAGGGGGTGGCGGTGGCCTGGGCCGTGGACCGCGATGCCGATCTGCACCTCGCGGTGGCCGCCCACGCTGCTGTGCCGGTTCCAGGCGGCGTGCACGCCGGCCAGAGCCCGTCCCGCCACCAGCACGGGAACGAGACCGGTGCCCTCCAGCAGCCGCACCGCCACCGCCGGGCGGGCGGCGAAGTACGCGGTGAGGGCGGAGCCGTCCCGGCACCGGATCGGCAGGTCAGCGGGGGTGCCCGAGATCTCGACCGGGTGCGTGGGCACGGTCAGGAAGGGGAACTCCCCTGGGTCCGGTGGCCGGTCGAACAGCAGGTACGCCTGGGAGCGCACGACCGGCCCGTGGAAGGGCTTCAGCCGTTCGTCGATGTGCTCGCGTTCCTCGGGCAGGTCGTCGGCGAGGTTGGCCAGGTAGTGCTCGATGCCGTGGCAGAGCGGGAACAGGTGGGTGGAATCGGTGTAGTCGACGACGTACCAGCCGGGGTGCAGGTCGAAGCAGGTGCCGGCGCCCTGGCCGTCGAGGGTGGGGATGAGGTCGTGCTGGTTGGTGACGCTGGCCACCCAGGTCCCCGGGTCTGCGGGCCGTTTGAAGTCGACCGGCGAGCCGACGGCGATGGCGTGGGTGACGCGGTGGCGGGCGCAGAAGCCGGGGTCCTGTGCAAGGTTCATGATCGCCGCCCCGCCCGCGCTGTGCCCGACGAGCGCGAGCTCGGCGTCCGGGGGCAGCCCGTAGTCGGCGACCGCTTCGGCCAGGGCGCGGCTGTAGGGGCTGCTATCCAGGACGGCGCTGCTGAACGCGCCGAGCAGGTCCTGGGGCGAACGCCCGTCGGGGCGTCCCACCCGCATGCCGGGCGCCTGGAGGAGGTGGCGGATCACTCCGTCAGGGCCTTCGACGCTCTGGATGAGGGCCCGCCCGGTGGTGCCGATCGTGGCGATGTTGCCCAGAACGCCCAGCAGCGACCCCCGCGTGCTCAGCCGGGCCGACTCGTCCGGGGTCAGCTCGGTCCGGCGGGCGGCTCCTTCGCCGAGGTCGAGGAGGGCGACGGCCCTGTTGCTCAGGCCCATGACGGGGTCGGCGGTGGCGAAGCCTCTCCCGGTGGCGATCAGCCAGGCGGTGGCGTCGTTGAGCGGGTTCTCGTCCAGCAACGCCCGCAGCGCGAGCACCTCGCCGAAGACGGGGGCCAGGAGACTGAGCGCCCGCACCGCACCGCGGTCTTTGAGCAGGGCACGCAGCGCACGTACGGCCTCCAGGTCCCGATCCGATGCGGCGGCCTCGATGAGCCGGGCCGCCAAGGGGTCCTCGGCCAGTTCTGGGTGATCGATGGCCACGGCGGCCACCCGCAGCCGCAACGAGGTGGCCAGCACTCGAACGGCCAGGCTCTCGGCCCCTAACATCCCCCCGACCTTGGCGACCAAAGTGATGAGCATGGTGCCGCCGGTCGGGGCGGTGACCGGCGCGGCTCCGGTAGGCGGCGTGGTGGTGCGGGTGCTGGTGAGGGCGTATCCGAGGCCCTGCCTGTGCGTGGCAGCCCGCAGCAGCGCCCGGTAGGCGGAGCGGCCCGCAGTGGGGACGTGCGGCAGGGCGCGGAGCAGCGCGACGTCGGTGAGGGCGGCGGTGGTGTGCGCCGCCGCGTCCTGGATGTCGATCGCGATGTCCACGAGCTCGCGCGAGGCGGCGCGCAACGACCCCGCCGGGTCACCGCCGTCATTCGTGGCGGAACACGGTGCTTCGTCGCCGCTGTTCATGGGCGTGGCTGCTGGGACATGCTGACGAAGCGTGGGGCCGGGTCCTCCGGGGTGTTGCGGCGGACCACGTCGGCGAGGCTGCGGGTGGCGGCGATGACGCGGATGCCGTACGGGGAGAAGGTGGCGGCGTTGAAGACGCGCGGGGCCAGGAGCGGGTTGGTGAGGGCCTGGGAGAAGGCGTCGATGGCAATGATCTTGGTGAGGAGCGGGGGCAGGATGGCGTCGGGTGACCCGGGTTCCTCGGCGAAGAGGCCGACGTACAGGTCGATGTCGTCCACGTCGCGATAAAGCTCCCGCAACGCACCACTGACCCGCCGATCACCGGTGATGTGCTCGAAGCGGCGCACCGCCGGGAAGCGGCAGTGCCGGCGGTAGCTGTTGTACGGGGCCAGCCCGAGCGCCCTGGACTCGGCGATGCTGGCCGTCTCGATCGGGTGCAGGACGGGGTCGGTGTTGAACAGGCCGATGCGCCCGGCCCGCTGGGCGGAGGCGTCCTCGAAGAGGCGGGCCAGGCCGGCCGGCGGGATCAGCGGCCCGGCCAGCAGGGTCTCGGCCATCGGCAGCTCGCGCCCGCCCACCGACAGCCGCGACGGGATCAGGCTGTGCCAGCGGTAGACGAGGTTGAACTCCACCGACGCCCAGTTCTCGCGGTGCCACGGCGCGCGGGCCAGCGCCGCCGACAGCCGGGGGTCCAGGGTGAAGCGGAAGTGGTAGGGGGTGATGTGGTTGATGTACTCCTCGACGACCAGTTTGATCAGCAGCACGATGAGGACGTTGCGGGCCGTCTGGAAAAGCCGTTCGTCGTCCCAGCGCGGATGGCGCCGGGCCAGCAGCCGGGCGACCCGGTTGTGCTCGCGCAGGAACAGCACCGTGAGCATGGTGAAGCCGATCTGGATGTTGCCCCGGTCGCTGCCGGTGGCGAACAGGGTGTCGCGTTGGGCGTCGGTGAGTTCGTCGAACTGGATGACGCTCAGCGGGGCGAACTCCGGTTTGATCTTGCCGTGTTCGCACAGGTAGGGCGGGAACTCGCCGCCGTCGATGAGCTGGCTCTTGAGCAGCCCGCCTTCCAGCGTGCGCAGCGCGGTGGTGGCCGCCGCGTTGAGTCCGTACACCTGGTTCAGGTCGATGTGGTGGTTGGAGCTGTTCTTGCGCGGGTCGCGCGGCACGTTGGCGTCGCTGCGCAGGAACCCGTCGGTGAACCATTGGGCGAAGTACGCGAACAGCACCGTGGAGCGCCGGCACGGGATCATGGACTCGCCGCGGGCGAACAGGCCGGCCGCGACCTCGGGGGCGGGCAGGCGATCCTCGTCGGCGTTTACCGGCGGCAGGTGTCTGCCGCTGTAGGTGCGGTCGGTGAGCGAGGCCCATGAGGTGTAGTCGGCCATCGTGCTCAGCGGCTCCGGTCGCGGCGGCATCTCGCGGACCGCGTGGTCGATCAGCGTGGCGTTGAGCCGGCGGCGTACCGGCGGGCACTTCTGCACCAGGTCCCAGAACGGCCGGCCGTTGGTCAGGGCGAGGAATCTGAGCCGGTTCGCCAGGCCGTCCGTGGAGATGCCGCGCGCGCTTGCCGGATCTTCCAGCGTCATCGGTCCTCCCCCGTTTCGACGCCGGTTCCGAGGACGAACGAGTCGGGGAAGATGCCCAGGGAACGCTCGACCCGGCCTCGCGGTGGCGGCAGCAGGCGTACGCCGGGGCGCAGCAGCAGGCGGCGTACGGTCTCGGCGATCACGGGGCCGGCCACGTGCACGCCGAGGCACGCGTGGTGGCCCGAGCCGAAGAACAGCCGGTGGTGGCGGGGACGGCCGAGGCGGAACTCCTCGGGCCGCGGCACCACGTCCGCGTCGAACATCGCCGAGGCCGGCGCCGCGAGCACGAACGTGCCCGCAGGGATCATCGTGCTGCGCGGGGTGCCGGCGGCCAGGACGTGATCGCGCTCGCAGATCCGGGGAATCAGCTTGAAGAACGGGCTGAACCGCAGCGCCTCCCACACGTACGGGTCGAACCGTTCGGGGTCGGGGGCGGCGGCCACGGCCCGCGCGAGCACGTCGGGGCGCAGCAGGAGCTGTTCGACCGCTTCCACCATGGCCCCCGGCGCGCTCTCCACGAAGCCCAGCGGCATGCCCGCCATGTTGGTCACGACGCGTTCGTCGGTCAGGCCGGCGGGCAGGGACGAGCGGACCAGGCGGGTGAAGACGTCGTCGGCCAGGTCGCGTCCGGCCTCCAGGTCGGCCCGGTGCCGGGCGAGGCGGTCGCGCAGGTAGGCGATCAGTTCGGCGCCCGCCTGCTCGGACGCGGCCCGCATCGCCGGGTCGCCGAGGAAGTTGGCGAAGCCGTCGGCGACGATGGCGCGCGTCCATCGTGACAGGGTGGCCGGGTCCGGGCCGGGGACGCCGAAGTAGCGTGCGCACACGCCGAGGGCGACGGGACGGAACAACGCGCCGACCGCCTCCACGCCCCCGTCCGGATCCCTGCCTGGGAGGGCCGCGTCGAGGAGGTCGTCGGCGAGGTGGCCGGTCAGCTCGCGCACGCGGGCCGCGTCGCCCGGGTCGAGGATGGCCTGCATCAGGCCCTTCTCCCGCCAGTTCATCGGCGTGGCGTCCCGGCCCAGCATGAACGGCGCGCCGAGGGCGGCGTCGAGGCGTGGGCCGAACGCGCGCACCGAGAAGACCTCCTCGTGGCCGAGCACCTCGGTGACGTCGGCGAAGCGGGTCACGACCGTGAAGGCGGGGGTGACGAAGACGGGCCGCCGCTCGCGCAGCTCGGCGAACAGGTTGCGCCAGTCGGTCCGCATCCACTCCCTGACCAGCCCGAACGCCGCCATCGGGTCATGGGCCAGAGCCTGCTCGTACGCCTCCAGGTAGCCGCCCGTGGTCGTCTGTTCGACAGCACCCATTGCGCAGACCTCCACCGATACCGGAACGAACAGACATGATCACACTGTGCATTCACAATCTAAGGAGGGCGCCCGGCTTTCCTTCATGGCTACGGCGCGCATTGTTTTGCCTCCCGAGAGTAACTGATCCGTCACTGCCGGGACATTGCCGTGCTCCGGGGGGCTGCCCCTTCAATAGGGGCCTCATCTCTTGTCGCACCCGTGGGGGGAACGTGACGTCACCCATGCCGGGCCGGGCGGAGGCGGGCGGGGCGGAGACGGTGCCGGTCACCACCGGCCGCCGCGCGGCCTACCTGGTCGTCCTGATCGTGCTGCCCGTGCTGCTGCCGGTGCTCGCGATCCCGGCCGCCTGGGGCTGGGGCGTGGGCCCGCGTGACCTGGTCATCGCGGTCGTGATGTACCTGGTGAGCATCTTCGGGATCGCCATCGGCTACCACCGGCTGTTCACCCACCGCGCGTTCAAGGCGAACCGGCCGCTGCGGCTGGCGCTCATGCTGGCCGGCGGGATGGCCGTGGAGGGCTCGGTGACGCTGTGGGCCGCCGAGCACCGCCGCCACCACAAGTACGCCGACCGCGAGGGCGACCCGCACTCGCCGTGGCGTTACGGCGACAGCGGCCTGGCGCTGCTGCGCGGCATGCTGCACGCGCACATCGGCTGGTTCTACACGGCCCGCCGCCGCTCCAGCCGCGCGCACTGGGTGCCCGACCTGCTGGCCGACCCCGACGTGCGGCGCTTCGACGCCGCCTATCCGCTGGTCGTGCTGCTGTCGTTCGCGCTGCCCGCCGCCGCGGGCGGGCTGTGGTCGATGTCGTGGGCGGGCGCGTGGAGCGCGTTCGTGTGGGGCGGTCTGGTGCGGTACGCCGTGGTGCACCACGTCACCTGGTCGGTGAACTCGATCGCCCACACCTTCGGCGAGCGCCCGTTCCGTACCAGGGACCGCTCGTCCAACGTGCGGTGGGTGGCGATGCTGACGCTCGGCGAGGGCTGGCACAACTGGCACCACGTGGAGCCCGCGTGCGCCCGCCACGGCGTGCTCAAGGGCCAGCTCGACCCGAGCGCGCGGCTGATCCGCTGGTTCGAGCGGGCGGGCTGGGCCCACGACGTGCGCTGGCCCCGCGCCGACCGCCTGACCGGCCGCCTGGCCGCCCGGACCACTGATCCTGCGCAAGGCCGGGTCGCCGACCGAGGCGCGGGCCCTCCGTCCTGAAACCGTCGCGGTCCCCCGCCTCAAATCTCATCGTCCCCCCGGCCATGGAGCTCGCATGGAACGAACGGTTCTCGCCGCGATCGCGGAGCGTCCCGACGCCGACACGGCGCTCGCCGAGCAGGTCCGCCGCGTCGGCGCGGCGATGGGCCGGCTCGGCGTGCAGCTGCGCTGGACCTACCGGGTCCAGGACGCGCTGGCGGTGATCGGCTCGGACGCCTCGCTCGCCGGGATGCTGGCCGACTGGGACGCGCCGGGCGCCGAGCGGAGCCTGGAGGCGGTCCTGCGGCGCTTCCGCGGCCTGCCGGTCTTCCTCATGACCGCCGAGCAGGAGCTCCCCCTGTGGGTGTACGAGGTCATCCAGGGCTTCGTCTTCCCGCTGGAGGACACGCCCGACTTCATCGCCGGGCGCATCGTGCACGCCACCGAGGAGTACGCCGACCGCATCCTGCCGCCGTTCTTCCGCGCGCTGCGCGACCTCCAGGACCACCACCAGTACTCCTGGCACACCCCTGCGCACGCGGGCGGGGTCGCGTTCCTGAAGTCCCCCGTCGGGCGGGCGTTCTTCGACTTCTACGGCGAGCGCCTGCTACGTACCGATCTGTCCATCTCCGTCCCCGAGCTCGGCTCGCCGCTGGAGCACACCGGCCCGGTCGGGGAGGCCGAACGCAACGCCGCCCGCGTGTTCGGCGCCGACCGCACCTTCTTCGTGATGAACGGCAACGCCACCGCCAACCGCGTCGTCGGCCATCACGCGGTCGCCCGCGACGAGACCGCCCTGGTCGACCGCAACTGCCACAAGTCGCTCCAGCACGCGATGACGATCAGCGGCGCCCGCCCGCTCTACCTGGTGCCCGAGCGCAACGGCCTGGGCCTGGCCGGTCCCATCCAACCTGCGGCGCTCGATCCGGCCAGGCTGCGTGCCCGGCTGGCCCGCCATCCCCTCTCCGGGACCGACCCGGTCTACGCCGTGATCACCAACTCCACCTACGACGGGCTCTGCTACGACGCCGTACGGGTCGCGGAGCTGCTCGGCGAGAGCGTTCCCCGGGTGCACTTCGACGAGGCGTGGTTCGCCTACGCCCGGTTCCACCCGCTGTACGCCCGCCGCTACGGCATGGCCGTGGACGAGGAGACGCTGCCGGGGCCGGGCCGTCCCACGGTGTTCGCCACCCAGTCCACGCACAAGCTGCTGGCGGCGCTGTCGCAGTCGGCGATGCTGCACGTCAGGCCGGCCGAGCGGGCGCCGGTGGACTACGAGCGGCTCAACGCTACGTACCTAATGCACTGCTCCACCTCGCCGCTCTACCCGATGATCGCCTCCCTGGACGTGGCGGCGGGCATGATGGACGGGCCGTCGGGGCCGTACCTGGTGGGCGAGGCCGTCACGGAGGCGGTGCGCTTCCGCCAGGCCATGGTGCGGCTGGCCGGGCGCATCAGGGAGGACGGGCGGCGGCCCGACTGGTACTTCGGCGTCTGGCAGCCCTCGCACGTCACCGACCCCGTCACCGGCCGGGCGGTGCCGTTCGCCGAGGCCGACCCGGTCCGGCTGGCCACGGATCCGGCCTGCTGGGTGCTGGAGCCCGGCGCCGCCTGGCACGGCTTCGAAGGGCTGAGCGACGGCTACTGCCTGCTCGACCCCGTGAAGGTGACCATCGTCTGCCCGGGGGCCGACGCGGTGGCGGGCACACTCGGCTGGGGCATCCCCGCCCGGATCGTCGCCGCCTACTTGCGGCGGCGCGGCATCGTGGTGGAGAAGACCGGCGACCACACGCTGCTGGTGCTCTTCTCCATGGGCATCACGAAGGGCAAGTGGGGCACGCTGATCGATGCGCTCACCGACTTCAAGCGCGCCTACGACGACGACCTGCCGCTGGCCGAGGTGCTGCCGGGCTTCGGCCCGCCGGCGACCACGCTGCGCCGCTTCTGCACCGACGTGCACGAGCGGCTGCGCGCGCTCGGGCTCGGCGAGCTGGTCAACGCGATCTTCACCGACCTGCCGGAGCCGGTGCGCACCCCGGCCGAGAGCTATCAGGCGCTGATCCGCTCGCGTACGGAGCGCGTGCCGCTCGACCGCCTGGCCGGCAGCGTGTGCGCCGCCATCGTCGTCGTCACACCGCCGGGCATCCCCATGCTGATGCCCGGCGAGGCGGCCGGGCCCGCCGACGGGCCGCTGATCACGTACCTGCGGGCGTTGGAGGAGTTCGACCGCTGCTTCCCCGACCTCGCCACCGACATTCACGGCGCGCACCGCGACGGCGAGGGCCGCTATCACATCGAGGTCGAGGCCGGTTGAAACGGGTTCACCAAGTGAGGTGCGGGCGGATGCGGTTCAGGGCCTCGGCCGGATCGGGGCAGGCGGTGAAGGCGGCGGCGAGCAGGAGGCGGGCCTTGGGTGCGGTGAGCGAGCCGGCGAACACGGCGCCCGCCTCGGCGAGGGTCGCTCCCCCGCCGGAGCCGTAGACGGGCACGGCCGGTCCCTGGCGGCAGCGCGAGGTGACGAGGACGGGAACGCCCGCCGCGAGACAGACGCGCAGCTCGCGCAGCAGCCCGGGCGTCGGGTTGCCCGCGCCCAGGGCCTCCAGCACCAGGCCGCGGGCGCCGGCCGCGCGCGACGCGGCGACGTGCACGCCGTCCGCTCCGGCGTACGCGGGCACGATGTCCACCCGGGCGTCGAGGGTGCCGAGTTCGTCCAGGTCGAACCCGGCGGGGCGGACGGGCCGGGCGGCCACGTGCACGTGCGAGCCGTGCACGTGGCCGATCGGGCCGTGACCTGGGCTGCCGAACGCCTCCGGCGACCGGGTGTGGACCTTGGTGGCGTGCCGGGCCGCGTGCACCTGCCCGGCCATGACGACGACGGCTCCGAGACCCGGACCGGCGCAGGCGGCCACGCCCAGGGCGTCGGCGAGGTTCCTGGGGCCGTCGCCGTCGGGTTCGCCGGCGTGCCGCTGCGCTCCGGTGAACACCACCGTCGGGCCGGCCCCCAGCACCAGGTCCGTCAGGTACGCGGTCTCCTCCATGGTGTCGGTGCCGTGGGTGACGACGATCCCGTCCACCTCGGGGTCGCGGGCCGCGGCGCGGACGCGGGCGGCGATGCGTACCATCTGGCCGAGGGTGAGGTTGAAGCTGTGGACCAGCATCGCCTCCTCCACCTCGACCGTCATATCCGGATTTGTCGGGTCAACGAGAGTGCTGCCGGGGACGGCGACGCTGACCGTTCCGTGCGGGCCGGGCCGGGAGGCGATGGTGCCGCCGGTGGTGATGACGCGCACGCGCGGGCCGCCCGCCTTGGTGCGGGGTCGTGACGTGCTCATATGGCCGGCGCATCCTCGGGAGCGCGGGCCGCGAGGCGGCGGGCCGCGCGCCGGACGAGCAGGTAGTAGAGCCCGCCGGCCACCAGGCCGCCCGAGAGCCAGGAGAAGTCGGTGTCGTTCAGCAGCCGCGCGATGGGCCCGCGCGTCGCGGGCACCATGCCGAACTGCCAGCTCCACGCCGCCACCAGACCGACGCCGAGGCTGATCATCGCGCTGCGGTTCACCGGCCCGTACGGCGAGGCGTCGTCACGGTACAGGGACGGCAGGTCGATCCGGCCCTTGCGGAGCACGAAGAAGTCGACCAGGACGATGCTCGCCCACGGGGCGATCCACACGAGGATGGACACCATCCAGTGGTCGAACGCCTGGGCGAAGTCGTCGGCCCGCAGGAACACCGCCAGCACCCCCGAGGCCACCAGCCCGGCGCCCAGGGTGAGCTTCCACCGGGCGACCTTGATGCCGACGGACAGGGCGGCCAGCGAGCAGGAGTAGAGGTTGAGGATGTTCGTGGCGACCGGCCCGTGCATGATCAGCAGCAGGACGGGCACCGCCATGACGCCGAACAGGCCGGTCACCAGGCTCGACGGGTCGGCGGTGCCGCCTCCGCCGGCGAGGTAGGCGCCGAGCGCGGCCAGCCACACGGTGGGCACGTACATGCCGAGTGCGGTGGCCCAGAACACCCGCCTGCCGGGCGTGCCGGGGCGGACGAAGCGGCTGTAGTCGGCGGAGTACGGCAGCCAGCTGATCCCCCAGCCGATGCCGATCGCGGTGAGCAGCTGGGTGACGGCGGTGACCTTGTCGGCGGAGGTCACCGCGGTGGCGGCCGTCCAGTCGGGGTCGGTCTGCGCCACCGCGAGCACGGTCATGACCGCCATGAGTACCACGGTCGCCGGCACGGTGTACTTTTCGAACGTACGGATGGCGTAGAAGCCGTAGAGCGCCAGGAACAGCTGCACGGCCATGATGACCCCGGCCACCAGATACTTCAGCCCGAGGCCGCCGTGCACGCCCAGCTGCGCGAGGATCGCGAGCACCAGGTCCAGCACGACCCAGGTGTTGACCCCGACCCAGCCCATCGTCAGCAGCCCCTGCACGACGCCCGGGACGATCGCGCCCCTGCGGCCGAAGGCGCCGCGCCCGAGCACCATCTGATTGACGCCGGTACGGTGCCCCATCAGGTTGAACAGGCCGAACACCGCGCACCCGACGAGGTTGCCGGCGGCCACCACGACGATGGTCTCCACCAGGCTGAGGCCCGGGGTGATGCCGAGTGCGCCGAGCACCCAGTTGATCGGCGCGATGTTGGCGCCCGTCCAGATCCAGAACTGCTGCCAGGGGGTGGAGTCGCGGGCCGCCGCCGGGATCGGCTCGATGCCGTGGTCGTCGAACGGCACGGCCTCCGGCTCCGGCTCTATGCCGGCTGGGCCCGCGGTGACAGGGATGGGGCTGGATGACATGGGTGCCTCCTCGTCGTGTGATAGGCACCACGTAAACATTCGCCTGGCCGGGGTAGAGAGTGGAGAAACCTCTAGCGATCGGGCCAGAAGGTGTCTAGATTCACACCATGTTCACGCTCAACGCACTGGTGAGCGACGCGGCGCTCGAACTCACCGTGCTCGTTCCGGGACCGGCGGGCGCGCTGGAGGCGCCGGTGGCCTGGGTGCACAACACCGAGCTGCCCGACCCCTCGGCGTACGTCCAGGAGAAGGAGCTCGTGCTGACCAACGGGCTGTGGCTCGGTCAGGTGACGGCGGCCGAGTTCGTGGCGAACGTGCGGCGCGCCAGGGCGGCCGGGATCGTGTTCGGCCTGCGGGCCGAGATGCCGCGCACCCCGCAGGAGCTCGTCGCTGCGTGCGCGGAGGCGGGGCTGCCGCTGCTGGAGATCTCCCCGGCAGTGCCGTTCACCGCGATCTCGCACGCGGCCTCCGCGATCTACACCGACCAGCGCCAGCGCGGCCTCATCGGCATGGTGCGCCGCGGCGACGCGCTGGCCACGGCGATCTCGCGCGGAGCGGGCGCGTCCGGCGTGCTGCGCGTGCTGACGAAGGACCACGACCTGCCCTTGGCGGTGGTCGACCGGATGGGCCGGCTGCTCGCGACGACCGGCGCGCAGCTCGACGAGGAGCAGTTGCGCACCGTGGCCGCGGGGCTGTCGCGGCGCCCCCCGGCGCTGGAGCTCGATCTGGGCACGGGCCTGGCGGCCCTGTATCCCGTGGGCGCGGTGGGCGACATCGACGCGGCGCTCGTCTGCCTGCGCCCGCTGTTCGGCCTGGCCCCCGCCGAGCACGAGGCGCTGGAGCAGGCCGCCAGGTTCCTCAGCCTGGAGGTGGCCAAGCAGCAGGCGGTCCAGGCCATCGAGATGCGCTTCGCCGGCGAGCTGCTGGAGATGGTGCTGTCCGGCGGGCGCGCGACGGAGGTGGCCGAGCGGCTGCGGGCGTTCGGGGTGAACCCGGCGGGGCCGCTGACGGTCTGCGCCGTCGCACTCGCCGGGGACGAGACGAGCACGCCGCACGGGCTCGCGCAGGTCATCGGCGACTTCCTCGCCTCCGAGGGGGTGCCGGCGGTCGTGGCGGGCGGCACTCAGGACGTCGTCACGGTGCTGGCCTGGAACCGGCCGGAGCCCGAGCTGTCGCTGCTGGCCGGGCGGCTGGTCAAGGCCGTGGACAAGCGGTTTCCCGGACGGCGGGCGGTCGCCGGGCTGGGCGGCCTGGCGCCGCACTCGGCCGAGCTGCGCCGGCCTCTGATGCGGTCGAGGGAGGCGTGCCGGGTGCTGCGGCGCAGCCCCGGCGGGCCGGCCGTGCGCGGGTTCGCCGAGCTCGGCACGCACCGGCTGCTGCTCGGGCTGGTCGACCAGGACACGCTACGGGCGTTCTCCCACGACCTGCTGGCGTCCCTGCGCAGGCACGACGCGCGGCGCGGCAGCGAGCTCGAACGGACGGTACGCGCCTTCCTCGACCACGACGGGCAGTGGGCGACGACCGCGGCCGCCCTGCACATCCACGTCAACACACTGCGCAACCGGCTGGCCAAGGCGGCCGAGCTGACCGGCAGGGATGTCAACCGCACCGAGGATCGGGTGGACCTGTTCCTGGCGCTCGCCATCGACGCCATGGCGTGAGCGGCGGCCGGCCACGAGACCTCACAAGCGGCGGCCGCCGGGCCATCCGGCCGCCGGCCGGGAACCGCTCAGGCGGCGGTCAGGCGGGGTAGACGTCCGGGTCGGCCTGCGGCGGGCGGGGCCGGCGGGTGGGCAGCTCCGGGTCCACCGCCGCCGCCTCGGCCACCTCCCGGCAGCGGGCGAAGCGCACGTCCCCGCATTCGAGCGCGTACTCGATGAACCGGCGCAGCGCCTCGGCCCGGCCGGGCCGCCCCGACAGGAAGGGGTGCACGCACAGGTTGAACAGGCACCGGTAGCGCCGCATCCCGTCCAGCTCGGCCCGCCACAGCTCCAGCACCTTCGCCGGCGACTCGATGACCGAGCCGACGTGCGGCGCCGGCAGGAAGGCGTACTGCTCCCAGTCGTCGAGCGACCAGTGCACGGGCAACTCGACGATGTCACCGGGACCCGCCGCGATCCGGTAGGGACGGTCGTCGCCCATCAGCGAGGAGTCGTAGCGCAGGCCGTGCTCGGCGACGAGGTCCGCGGTCTGCCACGACGCCTCCCACCCGGCCGCCCGGTGCCCGGCGATCTCGATGCCCTGGGCGACGAAGACCGCCAGCCCGCGCTCGAAGTCGGCGCGTTCCTCGGCCGGGGTCATCGAGGTGGCCGGCCGGTGGCTGTAGGAGTGGTGCGCCACCTCGTGCCCGCGTTCGGCGATGGACGCGGCCAGTCCCGGCCGGTGCTCTGCCACCCAGCCGGGCACGAAGAACGTGGCGGGGACGCCTAGATCATCCAGGATGCCCAGGATGCGGGGCAGGCCCACGTCGGGTCCGTACGCCTGGTGCGACATCGTGCTCGCGTGCCCGGCGTAGTGGCGCCCCTGGGCCAGGACCGGCGTCTCGGCGTCCACGTCGAACGTGAGCGTCGCGACCGCCGCGGCGTCCCGATGCCAGTTGGTGGTCACACCGACCGCCTGCCTTTCCACTCAGATCCTGGCCGCTCAGATCCTGGCCGCCTGCCGCCACAGGGCGGCGTTGCCCAGGGTGGCCATGGGCTGCAGCATCATATGGTCGAACTCCGCCAGTGGCCGTCCCTGGTGCAGGCGGCGCGGCAGGTCGGGGTTGGCCAGCGCGCCCCGTCCCACGGACAGCAGGTCGGCGTGGCCGTCGGAGAGCACCTGGGCCGCCCTGGCGAGGTCGTGCATGCCGCCGTTCGCGATGACGGGCAGGCCGGTCACCTGGCGGGCCAGGCCGGTGATGGTGGCGCCGCCGTCCAGGCGGGCGGTCTCGATCCAGTCGCGTCCCTCGCTGGCGATGTGCAGGTAACTCGCGCCCGCCTCGGCCAGTGCCGCGAAGATGACCTTCGCGTCGTGGCTGCCGCCCGGCCAGCGGTACGTGAAGTCGTTCACCTTGGTCTGCGAGAGCCGGATGCCGACGCAGAAATCCGCACCCACCTCGGCCCGGATCGCGGCCACCACTTCGGCGGCGAGACGGACCCGGCCGGACACCGGGCCGCCGTAGGAGTCGTCGCGCAGGTTGGTGTAGTCGGTGAGGAACTGGTCCACCAGGTAGCCGTTGGCGCCGTGCACCTCGACACCGTCGAACCCCGCCTGCCGGGCGCGCACCGCCGACCGCACGAAGCCGTCCACCGCCGTCTCGATGTCGGCCGGGGTCATCGCCTTGGGCGCCGGCCACTTTCCGCTGCCACCGTACTCGGGCATCTTCTCGCCGCGCGGGAGCACGGCCGACGGGCCCGCCGTGTCGTCGCGGTAGCGGTTGCCCTGGGACAGGGCGCCGGCGTGCATGAGCTGCATGACGAACCGCGACCCGGCGGCGTGCACCCGTTCGGTGATCTCGCGCCAGGCTTCGGCGTGCTCGCCGGAGACGATGCCGGGCTGGTTGAGGTAGCCCTGGCTGTGGACGGTGTCGGTGTAGGTGCCCTCGCTGATCAGCAGGCCGAAACCGCCCTCGGCGTACGCGGCGTAGTAGTCGGCCATCTCGGGCGTCGGCGTGCCGTCGGGCGCCGCCGAGACCCTGGTCATGGGCGAGACGGCGAGGCGGTTGGCCAGCGTGAGCCCGCCGATCCGCTCGGGGCGCAGGGCCGGATGGCCGGTGACGATGTCGTTCATGAAAGTTCGCTTCCTCTCAGAGATGCTGGGCGTCAGGACCGCAGGTCGATGGCCAGCGACGTCGGCGCGCCGCCGTTGATCTCCACGAGGTCCTGCGGGCAGGCGGACACCACGACCACGCAGTCCGTGACCGCCTGGAAGGTGATCGCGTCTCCCGGGCGGCTGGCCGACGGCAGCCAGCGCAACCGCCCGTCGTCCTGCACGGGGATGCGCATGAACACGTTCACGGGCTGCGGCGTGAACGGAACGGACAGCCCCGTTTCGGCCAGGGCCCGCTTCAGGTTGTCCGCGCACGAGGCGTGCGCGCCCGCTCCCAGAGCGGCGTAGCGGGCCGGGTCGCAGGCCGGGATCAGCATGTCGTGCCAGCCGGGAGACGTGTCGGCGACCAGGGTGAGGACGGGGCGGCGGCGGTCGGTGACGAACTGCTGCCCCACCTCGGGAAAGAGCCGGTTCGTGGCGCCGCGGGTGTGCGCGGCGCTCAGGTGCTCGGGCGCTGCTCCGGCCCCCTCTGGTGCGGGGACGAAGGCGAAGACGTCGCCGACCTGGCCGCCCTCCAGATCGACGACGCTGACGCGCTGCCCGGCCGCGACCCGCACGGCGCGGCCTTCACGGGCGGGTACGACCGTGCGTCCTTCGGTGGTCATGGATCTCATGACCCCAGAGAACCATCCCCCGTCCTCGCCTGACTATGGATGTTCATCCAGCGTATGGAGCTCTTGATGGAGCTATCTCCAGTACCCGGCTCAGGCTTTCGCGCATTGCGGGACCGCGACCACGTGCCAGGAGAACGGCGCGCCGGCCTCGGCCTCCGTCGCGCCGGCCGTGCCGCGGTCGAGGGCGGCGGGCACGTCGAGGCGGTCGATCATGACCTTGTTCCGGCCGTACTCGCCGACGCCGGAGGCGATCAGCCCGCCCGCGCTGATCGCCACCGCGCCGGTGGGGCAGACGGCGTCCACGGACTTGGGCGCGGACGAATCGCCGGCACTCCAGTTCGCGGGCGTGACGAGGCCGGGAAGGGGGTCGGCGCACATCGCGACGGCCGTGACGGACCAGTTCCCGCTCAGGCCGGCCGCGTCCTCGGACGCGTGCAGCTGGCCGCTGACGCCGCCGAACGGCTGCAGCGCGTCCAGGAGGATCCGGCCTTCGAAGCCGTTGAGCCGGCCGCCGAGGCCGAGGATCTTCTTACCATTCGGGCAGGTCACGGTCCATTCCTTGGCGTCCGAGTCCCCGGGGCTCTGTGTCGAGACCCGCTGCAGGCCGGGCGGTGGGTCCGCGCACACCGCGACGGCCGTGACGGACCAGTCGCCGTCGTAGCCCGAGGCGTCCTCGTAGGCGACGGCCCTGACCTTGGCCGACATCGCGTCGGGGAGGAGTTCGGTGAGCACGACCTGGCCGTTGCCGCCGGTGACGTACCCGCCCAGGCCGATCACGTTCTTGCCGGCCGGGCAGGTGGCGGACGCGGCCTTCGGATTGCCGGTGGAGTTGGACGGACTGGTGGTAACGAGGCGCTGCAGTCCCGGGATCGCGGCTGAGGCCGGGGACGCGGGCAGGAGCATCGCCGCAGCCAGCGTGAGCAGCACGACCAGCCAGGCGGACCGGGCCGGCGCGAGAACGGATTTCATGATTTATCCCCTTCTTCCGTGGTCGCCGTTCAGCCTGGTACGGGGCCGGGTGGGCGGACAGGCCGAGGTCAGGACCCGCGACGACCGGAATCCGAACCTCTGGCAGGTACGGAATTCGCACTTCCCCTCGCGGCCCGGCGCGGCCATGGTGGCCGCATGCGGGGATACGGCCAGTACTGCCCCATCGCGCTGGGCGCCGAGGTGTTCGCCGAGCGGTGGACGCCGATCATCTTGCGGAACGTGTTCGTCGGATGTCACCGGTTCGGCGAGATCCTGGAAGGGGCGCCGGGGCTGTCGCGCAGCGTGCTGGTGCAGCGGCTGCGGCGGCTGGAGCGCGACGGCGTGGTCGAGCGCGAGCGGCGGGGCCGGGCGGTGGAGTATCACCTGACCGACTGCGGGATGGAGCTGATCGAGGTCTGCATGGCGCTCGGGGTGTGGGGCGCCCGGTGGCGGGAGGTTCCGCCGGAGTATCTCGACCCGTACCTCGCCTTGTGGATGTTGTCGCGGCTGATCGATCCGGCGACGCTGCCGCGGCGGCGGATCGTGGTCAGGTTCGACCTCACCGACGGGTCCCGGCCCGATCGTTACTGGCTGCTGCTGGCCAGGAGCGGGAACGAGGTGTGCGCCCAGCCTCCCGGGTTCGACGACGACGGCATCGTCACCGTGGACACCGGCTGGCTGGTGCGCTGGTACTCGGGGACCGTCAGCCTGGCGGCGGCGCAGCGGGCCGGGGGCATGACGGTGGTCGCGCCGCCGTGGCTGGTCAGGGAGCTGGCCGGATGGGGGCGGCTCAGCCCGTTCGCCGACGTCCTGCCGGCTCGCCGCGCCACCGCGGCGAGCGCCGGTGGTTGAACACCGTCCAGGCGTGCCAGGCGAGCACGTAGACGCCCAGGGCCACCGCAGCGCCGTCGGCGCCGCCCAGGATCGTGCTGCGGACGAGATCGTAGTCGCTCACCGCTGCCCGGTCGGAGGTCAGCCCCATGACGGCACCGGCGGCCGTGGCCAGGCCTGCCGCCGCCAGCACCACACCACGCACCCGCGTCGCCACGCGCGGCGGCGCTGCTGGGCGGACCGGCGTCTGCCGGTACCAGTGCGCGAGCCAGCCGGCCAGGATCAGCAGGCCGCCCGCGGAGCTGACGTACATCAGCACGTTGAACACCCGGTGCGCGCCGACCACCGGCTGCCGCAGCAGCTCCCAGTGCATCACCGCCGGGCCGCCGACCTGGGTGAAGGCGTCCCAGAGCAGGTGCGTGGCCATCCCCGCGACCAGTCCGGCCACCACCGCCACGGGCGCCGGGCGGGCGACGCCCGGCAGGCGGGCCCGCAGCCCGGCCGGAGCCAGCTCGGCCAGCGGGGCCCGCAGCACCTGGTGGAACAGCACCAGCAGCAGCACGCCCGCGGGCAGGCCCAGCAGCAGCGCTCCCCACCAGGCGTGCGTGCTCGCCGAGGAGAACGGCAGCGGCAGGTAGTACGGCGCGTCGGGCACCATGGCCCCGACGGCCAGCGCCGACGGCGGTAACCAGCGCCGTACCGGCAGGATCGCGACGACATGGCTCAAGGTGAAGGGCACCCGCCATTATCAGCCGGGGTCGTGGCGGCCCTCCAATCGGGTGATCGCCTGGGTTCCGGCGTTGCCGCGCAGACCGGCGGCGTAGTGCCAGCCGTCCAGCGCGCCCGGCTCGGTGAAGTCGATCCGGCTCTGGGTCGTGCTCGACATGATCCGGGCCCAGCCCAGTCCGCGATCGACCCAGATGCCGATCGCGTTGCCGTCCAGGACGAAAGCCCACCGATCACCGGGTTCGAGTGGCGCGGAGGAGCAGCAGGCGTTGGTGAGCCTGCCGTCGATCCTGATGTCGATGCCGTGCTGGCCCTTGATCCCGGTCCAGGCCAGGACGTAGTTGCGCTCATCCTTGATCAGCCCGTTGAACAGGGCGTCCTGCCCCTTCCCCGTGCCGGCCCACTGGCCGTGATCGACGATCACCGCCGCGCGGGGGCTCGACGGCCCGGACTCATGGGCGACGATGCCGTAGTAGGCGCCCGCCCCCTCCGCCCGCAGGCGCCCGCCGCCGAAGGTGAGACGAGGCAGTGCCTCGGCCGCCGACGGCTGGAACACCTGGTAAGCGGCGCTGGAGTCGGTGTCGAAGGTGTCGTCCACACCGGCCTCGGCGTAGGCGTCGGGGGCGAAGGTCACCGTGGACGTGCTGATCGCCTGGATGGCGTGGCCACTCCAGCTCGCGGTGGCGGTGAAGTCCGCGCTCTGGCCGGTGCGCACGCCCGACCCGGCCCGTACGGCGAACGCGACGTGCCGGGCCTGTCCGGGCTTCAGCGACCCGATCACGTCCGGCTCGGCAGCGGTCGCGGTCCAGCCCGCGGGCGCCGCCAGTCCCACCTTGACCTTTCCCGCCGTTCCGGCGGTGTCGTTGACGACCGAGACGATCACCGTGCCGGTGCCGGTATCAGGAGAGATCGCGGCCGGCGCCTGGTACACCGACAGCCGGGAGTCGACGGCGCGGAACCGTGGCCGCTCGTCGGGCACGGTGATCCGCCCGCCGGCCAGCGTGGGCGGTGTGCCGTGCCGGCCCGAGCGGACGCCGAAAATCGACAGCCCGCCCCCGTCGGAGGTGAAACGCAAGGTGACGGTACCGGCGTCGCCGAGCCGCCGCGCCGGGATCGGGATGGCCACGCGGTACCCGTAGCGGTTGCCGAAGTCGCCCGTGAGCGAGCCGCGTGATCGACCGGCCAGCGCCGTCGGGCCGTGGGGGTCGTCGGGCAGCTCGATCGCCGGCAGCGGGCTGCCGTCGACGGACACGGTGAGGCGGGTGGGGTTGCGGCGGGCGGTGGTCACGTTGTTGGGGTCGTACCAGCCGCGGGACTGGGCGGAGGCGACCTCCGCGATCAGGGTCGCCCCCGATCGGGCGGCGGCCTGGGGCACCTCGACCTCGTACTCGAAGTAACCGCGGCCGTGGCCGGTGACCTGGTCCGCGCCGCCGGTGGTCTGGGCCTCTGCCCCGCCGGTCCACTCCTGGGCACTCACGGCGCCGGGAGAGAAGCCGCCGCCGGGGGCCGGGGTGTCGAAGGTGAGGGTGTTCTCGGCGACCGTTCGCCCACCGGCGTCGAGCCAGATCCACACGTACCCCGTCAGCAGTTCGCCGGGCACGGTGACCGCCACGGTACCGGCGTCGGTGACGGTGTAGCGGGCGGGGGCGACCGGCCGGGAACCGCCGCCGGCGGCGGCGATCCAGCGGCCCTGAGCGTCGTATCCGCCGATCTTCCACCGGAGCGTGGCCCGGGACAGGTCGGTGTCGCTGAAGTGGCTCATCTTGACCGGGACCTCGATCACACCGCCGCGGTCGACGGTCCGTGCCGACCTGCCCATCAGGGAGATCGCGTCGTCGCCCTGGAACATCTCGATGCCCCGGCGCCGGCCGCGATGGTCCATGAACTCCGGCTCGTTCGGTTGCCGGTCGAAGGTGACCGGGCTCTGCACTTCCTGCTCGGTCTCGGCCAGTTGGACGCCGACGTAGCCGTTGAGCTTCGGATAGGCGCGGAAGAGGCTCGCCGTGTGCGGGAACTGACCGGACTTGACGGCGAACTCGGAGTTGAGCCACGGCTGCCCGCTCTGAGCGCCGTCGTCGAAGTTCCAGGTGGAGCCGGGCCGGACCTGGGCGTCGAACCCGTCGAGCAGCTTCTTCCACTCGTCGTAGGTGGACAGGTAGTAGTGGAAGTCGTTCAGGTCGGTGTCGAGGTGGCCGTTCTGGCAGCAGGCGGAGTTGTCGACGATCAGCCGCGACGGGTCGAGGTCGCGCGCGAGCTGGACCATCCTGCGCACGTACGGGAACGCCCGCGGCGGGATCGGCTGCTGCCACGGCTCCTCGTTGATGCCCCACGACTCGTTGAACATCGTCCAGATCACGATCGACGGGTGGTTGTGGTCACGCGCGAACGTGTTGCGCAGCAGCCCCTCGAACAGCCGCTCCGCCTCCGGGCCCAGGGAGTGCCAGCCCGCGTTGGGCAGGTCGTACCAGATCATCAGCCCGAGAGTGTCCGCCCAGTGGTAGTAGGCGGGCTCGTTGACCTTGAGGTGGTTCCTGATCACGTTGAAGCCGAGCCTCTTGGCGTTCTTCAGGTCGAGCAGGATGGAGCCGCGGCCCGGGTCGGCCTCGGTCCCGGTACGCAGGTCGGGGCCGGCGGTGACTCCGGTGTAGGTGTAGAGGCCCCAGGGGTTGTAGCCCTGGTCGAGGACGCCTCGCAGGTAGATCGGCCGGTTGTTGAGGTGGACGTACTGATATTCGCCGGTGTGTCCGGGCGCCCACGCGCGTTCGATCTCGCGCAGCCCGAACGTGGTGCGGACACCGTCGCCGTCGCCCAGCCGGATGTCGGCGGTGTAGAGGGCCGGATCGTCCGGCTCCCACAGTCGCGGGCGCTCGATCGGGATCGTGGCCGTGCCCTGGCCGTCGCTGCCCTCGCCGTCGCTGAGCGACACCTCGGCGGTGCCGACGACCTTGCCTCGCGGGTCCTTCACCGTGACGCCGGCGGTGCCCGCCCCGACGCCGGCGACGTCGATCCTCGCGCTCGCCGTGGACGGGGTGCGCGCGTCCCCTTCGAACGTCAGCTCGGGTGTCACCCGTGTCCGCGTGAGCCGCGCGCCGGCGTAGGGCTCGATCCACACCGACTGCCAGATGCCGCCGACGTCGCTGAACCAGCCGGTGTCCGCCCCGTTGGGCTCACCCGTCTGCTTGCCCATCGGGTACGGGGAGTCCGCCGTCGTCGGCGGCGCCACCACCCGGATCGTCACCGTATGCGGCGAGCCCGGCGCGAGAGAGCTTAGCCCGGCGCTGATCTCGGTGTAGCCGTCGCCGGAGTACGGCAGCACGGGCTCGCCGTCCAGCCAGACCGCCGCACCCCAGTCCGCCGCACCGATGCGCAGCCGCACCTCCGAGCCGGAGAAATTCTTCGGGACGGTGAAGGAGCGCCGGTACCAGACCGTGCCGCGATAGCGGGAGAAGGCGCTGCGGAAAATCTCCTTGGTCGCCAGCTCCTCCTCGCCCCACGCGGCGAGCGACTGGTAGCCGAACGGCACCCGGACGGCCTTCCCGAACGCGTGGCGGGGGTCGAACCACCGCTCCCGCTCCCCCACGTCGCCGGGATCGAAGTCGAACGACCAGGTGCCGTTCAGCGACAGCCAGTCGCCGCCGGTGAACGGCCGCCGGTCGGCGTCGGGGCGCGGGTACTCCGAGCGAGCCGGATCGGTGTCACGGGCCAGCTCGAGTGTGACCGTACGGCCGACGGGAGCGGACGCGAAAGCGTATCCCTCCTTGGCGGCGATCACCAGGGCGGCGCTCTCGGGCACACCGGTCAGGACGAAGGCACCGTCCCGGCCGGTCGTGGCGAAGACGGTGGTCCGCGAGGCGTGCACGCTCGCCCCTTCGACCGGCGCGCCACTGCGGGCGTCCACCACCCGGCCGCTGATCTCGGTCGTCGCCTCCTGGACGGCGGTCGCCGCCTGGGGAGCGGCGTTCGCCGGTTCTGAGACGGCGGTCGCCCATCGCGGAGCGGCGTTCGCCGGTGCTGAGACGGCACTCGCCGATCGCGGAGCGGCGGCGACGGCGGGCGCGGTCGCCGCCAGCAGCGCCCCGGCACCGATCAACGCGACGGCGAGCGCCAGGCGCCGCCGTAAGGGCGCACCGATCACCGCTCGTCCTGCTCGATCGCGGCCGGGCGCAGCTGGGCCGCGCGGATGCGGGAGACGTCCAGCTTGCTCGTGCGGTCGAAGCGGTAGATGCCGTTCTGCTCCTGGAAGACGTCGGTCAGCTGCGTGTAGCAGTAGCCGAACATCCTCGGATCGTCGAGCAAGACGGCGACCAGCCCGGCGAAGCGCTCCTGGAGCTCCTCCTCGCTCGTGGGGCGTTCGCCGTACCCCCAGGAGCTCTCGTCGGAGCGCACGTCCGGGTTCCACCAGATGCCGCCGAACTCGCTGCAGAAGTACGGCTGCCCCGCGTACGGCACCGACCAGGCGGTCCCGTCGGGGTCGGCGTTGACGTACGGGGTCCCGTCCGCCAGGCCGTTCATCAGCTTGCCGAACAGCTCGGGATCCTGCTCGTAGCAGTGGGAGTCGTAGACGTCGGCGCCGGGCACCCGGTGCGCGTAGCCGGAGGCGTCGACCACGGGCCGGGTCTGGTCGGCCGCCTTCGTGGCCAGGTACATGCCCCAGGTGACGTCGTCGAGCACGGTGATCCGGTCGTGCAGCCGCTGCCAGGTCTCGTTGAGCGGGCACCAGCCGACGATGGACGGGTGGGAGTAGTCGCGCTCGACCGCCTCCACCCACTGGGTGACGAACGACGCGGTCGGCTGCTGGTTGTCGCCGGCGGGCCCCTCCATGTTGGCGCCCCAGTCCCCGAACTCGCCCCAGACCAGGAAGCCCGCCCGGTCGGCGTGGTACAGGTACCGCTCCTCGAACACCTTCTGGTGCAGCCTGGCGCCGTTGAACCCGGCGGCCACGGCGAGGTCGATGTCGTGGCGCAGGGCCTCGTCCGTGGGCGCGGTCATCAGGCCGTCGGGGTAGAAGCCCTGGTCGAGCACGAGCCGCTGGAAGCGGGCCTCGCCGTTGAGCAGGACCGCCTGCCCGTCGATGCTGACCGAGCGGAGGCCCGCGTAGCTTTCTGCGATGTCGGCCACGGCGCCGTCGCCGTCGAGCAGGTCGACGCGCAGGTCGTACAGGTGCGGGTCCTCGGGGGACCACAGGCGGACCCGGCCGGCCGGCAGCGGCAGCCACAGCTCGGGGGCGAGGTCGACGTCGGCGCGCGCCCGCGCCTGAGCGACCTCGCCGTTCTCGTCCGACACCGTCACCCGCACCTGGTAGCCGGCCCGGCCGGCAGCGGCGCCGGCCGTCACCGGCACGGTGATCCGGAACGCGGACGCCGCGACGCTGGGCGTGATCCGCGGCCGGCCGAGGCGCACGGCGGGCACCGGCTCGCACCACACGGTCTGCCAGATGCCGGTGGTGCGGCCGTAGAGGGCGCCGCGGCCCTCGTAGCTGGTGGCCTGCTTGCCTCGCGCCTGGGGGCCGCCGCGGGGGTCGCGGGCGCGTACGACCACGGTGTACGTGTGCGCCGGGTCGGCCGCCGCGGCCAGATCGCACGAGAACGGGGTGAACCCGCCCCGGTGCCGGCCGGCCTCGACGCCGTCCACCCACACGGTGGCGTCGTGGTCCACCGCCTGGAAGTGCAGCAGCACCCGCTGCCCCGCCCAGCCCTCAGGCACCCGGACGGTGCGGCGGTACCACACGGCGGCGTGGAAGTCCGGGTCGCCGACACCGGACAGCTCGGACTCGGGGCAGAACGGCACGACGATCTCGCCGGTCAGGTCCCGGTCGATCAGCCCGCGTTCGAGCCCTGAGTCACCGGGGTCCCGCTCGAACTGCCAGGTCCCGTTGAGGCACTGCCATTCGGCGCGGACGAACTGGGGGCGCGGGTACTCGGGGCGGGGGACGGCGGGGCGTGCGGACATGGTGCTCACTTTCTGGATGGAGACGGGGATGGAGACGGGGCGGATCAGGACTTGACGGCGCCGGCGATGCCTTCGATGAAGTACCGCTGCAGCACGATGAACAAGGCGACGACGGGCAGCAGCGAGATCGTCGCCGCCGCGGCCATGCCCGACCAGTCAGTGGCGTTCTCGCCGATGAACGCGAGCATGCCGACGCTGACGGTGCGCAGGTCGGGCCGCGAGAACGTGAAGACCAGCGGCAGGAAGAACGCGTTCCAGGTGGACAGGAAGGTCAGCACGGTGACCGTCGCCGTCACCGGCTTGGCCAGGGGCAGCATGACGCGGAAGAAGACGGTGGCGAACCCGGCGCCGTCGATGAGCGCCGCCTCGGTCAGCTCCTTGGGGATGCCGCGGAAGTAGCCGAAGTAGAGCAGGATCGCCGCCACGTTCGCCGCGCCCGACATCGCCACGATCATGCCGGTCAGCGAGTTGAGCAGGCCGAGCTTCTGGGACAGGTCGACCAGCGGGATGATGGTGTAACCGGCGGGGACGAACAGCGTGGCCACCAGGACGCCCATGATGATCCGGCGCCCGCGGAAGTCGTGGCGGGCCAGGACATAGCCGGTCATGGCACACCGCACCACCACGACGACGACCGTGCACACCGTGACGATCACGGTGTTGAGCAGGTACTTCCCGAACTCCGCCTCGACCCAGGCGCGCTCGTAGTTGCTCCACGCGGGGTCACCGGGCAGCAGATCGAGCCCCTTCGTGAACACCTCGGCCGACGTCTTCAGCGACGCGGAGACCATCCACAGGAAGGGGTAGATCCAGATCAGGCAGCCGATGGCGAGCACGGCGGCGGCGATCCACCAGGGCAGCCGGCGCAGCGCCCGGCGCCGGCGGCTCACGCCATCCCCCTGGTCCGGCGGGTGGCGCGCATCGCGAGCAGCTGCAGCATCCCGACGAGGCAGACGAACAGGCCGAACAGCACGGCCGCCGCGGACGCGTAGCCGAGCCGGGGGACCGTCGCGGCGAAGGCCCACCGGTAGATGTACACCTCGATCACCTCGGTCGAGTAGAACGGGCCGCCGTTGGTCATGGTCAGGACGAGGTCGAAGACCTGCAGCGACGCCTCGATCGAGAGCAGGGTGATGATGACCAGGAAGGGCTTGAGCAGGGGCATCGTGATGTACCTGAGCGTGCCCAGCGGGCCGGCGCCGTCGAGGCGGGCCGCCTCGTACACCTCGCCGGGAACGGTCTGCAGCGCGGCCAGCCAGTAGACCAGCGTGATGCCGAACCACTTCCAGACGTACACGCCGATCGTCGTGCCCAGGGCCGTCGTGGACTGCCCGAGGAAGTCGATCCCGTCCGGCGCCAGGCCGGCCCCGCGCAGCGCGAGGTTCACCGGGCCGCTGGCCGGATCGAACACGAACTGCATGACCACGCCGACGATCGCCGTCGTGGTGACCACCGGCAGGAACAGGGCGGTCCTGAACAGCTTGCGCAGCGGCATGTGCGGTGAGTTGAGCACGATCGCGATCAGCAGGGTGGCCAGCACCTGGACCGGCACCGCGAACAGCATGAACGCCAGCGTCAGCCGGAACGAGCTCCAGAACATCGGGTCGGCCAGGACTTCGCGGTAGTTGGCCAGGCCGATGAACGACGCGCTGGCGTCGAACCCGTTCCAGTCGGTGAGCGAGTAGACGTAGCTGCCCACGATCGGGTAGATCGTGAACGCGCCGTACAGCAGCACGGTCGGGGTCAGGAAGACCCAGATGTACAGGGTGGTGCGGTCGCGGCGGGGACGGGCCGCGGCGGGGATCGCGGCCGTCATCCGTTCATGCCTGCAGTGCTCTCGTCCACCATCAGCCGCCAGGGCGCCTCCAGCTGGACGGGCGGGCTCTGGTCGCCTTCGACGCGCTCCAGCAGACGGCTCACGGCCAGCTCGGCGATCTTCTCCTTGTCGGGCACGATGGTGGTCAGCGGCGGGGTGGCGAACCGGCCCTCCTCGATGCCGTCGAACCCGACGACGGCCACGTCCTCCGGGACGCGCAGCCCCCTGGCCAGCACCGCCCGCATCGCGCCGAGCGCGAGCAGGTCGTTGTAGCAGAACACCGCGTCCGGCGGTTGCGCCAGGTCGAGCAGCCGCTCCATGGCCTGCCGGCCGTCCTGGCGCTGGTAGCGCAGCACCGGCACGGTGAGCTCGGGCAGCACCGGCAGCCCCGCCTCCTCCAGCGCCTGGCGGTAGCCGGCCGACCGGTGCGCCGCGGTGTTGCCCGTCGGCCGGTCCACCAGCCCGATGGCGGCGATCCTGGTCCGGCCCAGCGCGGCCAGGTGCGCGGTCGCGCTCCTGGCGGCGTCGGTGTCGTCGATCGCGACGTGGTCCACGCCGTCCACCCGAACCTCGCCCAGCGTCACCGCGGGGCACTCGCCCGCCCAGTCGCGCAGCTCGTCCGCGCTCAGGCCGAGCGGGCTGAAGATGAACCCGTCGAAGAGGGCCGAGCGGTCGCGTCGCATGACGATCTGCCGCTCGCGTTCCGCCACCCCCTCCGTGCGGTCGATCAGCACCGTGTATCCGCGCTCCTCCGCCCGGTCCACCACGTGGGCGGCCAGTTCGGTGAAGTACGGCACGTCCAGCGGCAGCACGAGGGCCAGCAGGCTGGACCGCCCGCGGTTGAGGCTGCGCGCCGCGACGTTGGGCCGGTAGTCCAGCTCGTCCAGGGCCCGCTGCACCTGGGCGCGGGTCTCCTCGGACACGTACGCGAAATTGTTGACGACGTTGGACACGGTGCGTACGGACACTCCCGCCAGCCGTGCCACGTCTCGTTGGGTCACCACACTCGCTCGCCCTCCCGGCACACATTTCTGTTGAAGAACAGTCTTGCCGCGTGGCATGCCGCGTGGCAAGAATGAATTTGCCACGCGGCAACATTCTTCACAACACCCTTCTGCGGGCCGTGTGGTGGAAGGCAGGACCGATGACCGCGATGACTCGGCGAGGGTTCCTCGCCGCGGCGGGTGCTTTGACGGCCGCGGCCGCGACCAGCGCATGCGGCGGTGGCGGCGGCAGTGGCGCCGCCGGCAAGGGGCTGACCTGGTGGGATCACCAGAACCAGCTCCAGACGGCGAAGAAGGAGATCTTCGCCGAGTTCGCCAAGGGCTCCGGCGGCGTTCCCGTGCAGTACACGTACTACAACCCCGCGAAGATGGGCCAGGCGCTGCAACTGGCCAAGCAGAGCGGTCAGCTTCCGGACCTGCGCACCAACGCCGGCCTCACCCTGCCCGCCGCGGCGCTCGTCGCCGCCGGGTGGTCGCGGCCGCTGGAGCTCACCGCGGAAGCCGAGGCCAGGGTCAAAGACTCGCTCATCGAAGGCCTGCACACGTTCGACGGCAAGATCTACGCCTTCCCCATCTTCAGCCACCAGACCTACTCCGCGGTGACGTGGTTCAACAAGGAGCTGGTCACACGGGCCGGGCTGGACCCGGAGGCGCCGCCGCGGACGTACGACGCCTTCCGAGCCGCGGCCAGAAAGGCGCAGAGCGCGGGCGGCGGCCGATCGTACGGCTGGGTGTGGAACATCGGCATGCCGAACCGGCTGGGCGAGCAGGTCAACGACCTGGCGCAGGCGGCCGGATTCGCCGGCGCCGGCGGGGTCAGGTACGGCGACGGCGAGTACGCCTTCCATGCCGACGAGTACGTCGACGTGATCGAGTTCCTGGTCTCGCTGCGCCAGGAAAAGGTGCTCGTGCCGGGCGCGAACTCCTGGCTGGACGACGTGGCGCGGGCCCGGTGGACCGCCGGGATCGCCGCCTACTACTTCGACGGCCCGTGGTGCCCCGGCGTGGCGCTGAAGGCGGCGCCCGACTTCGCCGAGAAGCTCGGCGTGGGGCCCATCCTGACCCCCGAGCCGGGCGGCGGCGTGGCCACCTACCACGCACCGCAGGCGGGAGACTACTGGTTGTCGGCGACCAGCAAGAACGCCGCTGTGGCGAGCAAGCTGCTGAGCGACCACTTCACCACCGAGGAATACTCCCTCCGGGTCGCCGGGACCATGTCACAACCGCCGCGAGACATCTCCGTCGTCGACCGGTCAGAGGCGCACCCCGCGTACAAGAAGCTGATCGCCTGGTTCAAGGAGAGCGTCTTCCTCGCCCCTGAGCCGATCGCCGGCAACCCGGACATCCAGCAGGTGCAGATCGCTTCGAAGCCGGTCACCCCCAGCCTCGGAGACATCGTCCAGGGCGCGCTCACCGGCGACGTCACGGACGTCCGCGCGGCGCTGACCAAGCTGTCCAGCGACAGCGCGGCGCAGCGGGACACGGCGATCGCCGCGGCCAAGGCTAAGGGCGCGCAGGTCAGCCTGGACGACTTCGCCTTCCCCAACTGGAAGCCGCGCTCGGACTACACCGAACCGATGTACGCGGAACGCTAGCGGAGGCCCCGACCCGTGAACCGACCGAACATCGTGCTCATCATGACCGACCAGCAGCGTGCCGACTGGACGGCCGCGAGCGGCTTCCCGCTGGACACCATGCCCTTCCTCGACGGGCTGATGGAGACCGGCGTGCGATTCCGGCGGGCCTACACCACGTCTCCGCTGTGCGTGCCCGCCCGGATCAGCCTGCTCACCGGACGTTACCCGTCCGCGCACCGGGTCCGGCAGAACAGCGCCGCCCGGCACGTGCTGCGCGGGCCCGACCTGGTGGACGTGCTTCGCGACGCCGGGTACGCGCTGCATCTGGCGGGCAAGACGCACTTCCACCGCGAGGCCGCCGACTTCGACACGTTCGCCGCCCCGTACTGGCACGACCGCGGCCCGGACGGCGCGGCCACACGCGATCAGGAACGCTTCGAGCGGTGGCTCACGAAGCTCGACCACTCGGTCGCGCACGAGCCGACGCCGTTCCCGGTGGAGTGCCAGTTTCCGTACCGGATCGTCGACGGAGCGATCGGCGCCATCGACCGCACGCCCGCCGACCGGCCGTTCTTCACCTGGCTGTCCTTTCCTGAGCCGCACAATCCGTACCAGGTGCCGGAGCCGTACTTCAGCATGTTCGACCCGGAGGAGATGCCCGAGCGGCTGGCAGGACCCGAAGGCGCCGCACGCAAAGGCGGCATGTACACCTGGCTGCGCGAGCTGACGGAGGAGAAGCGGCCCGGTTACGACGCCGAGTGGCGGCGCTACCGCGCCAACTACTGCGGCATGCTCAAACTCATCGACGACCAGCTCCGCCGGTTCTTCGCGCACCTGCGTGCCACCGGGCGGGACGCGGACACGCTGGTGTTCTTCGTCGCCGACCACGGCGACTACACCGGCGACTACGGGCTCCAGCGCAAGGGCGCGGGCATGGCCGAGTGCCTGACGCGCATCCCGTTCGCGGCCACCGGGCCGGGCGTGCGGGCGGCGGTCGACGCGGAGGCCTTCGTCTCGCTCGCCGACCTGCTTCCGACGATCTGCGATGCCCTCGGCGCCGGCATCCCGGCCGGCGTCCAGGGGCGCAGCCTGTGGCCGTTGCTCACCGGAAAGCCGTATCCGGCCGGCGAGTTCGCCAGTGCGTACGCCGAGCTCGGCTTCGGCGGGCTGTCCTACCACCCCGGCGAGCGACCGCCGCTGCACTTCCCGTACGAGGGCCGCACCTTCGACGAGCTCAACACCGTCACCCAGTCGGGGACGACGGTGATGCTCCGGCGGGGGCGGTGGAAGCTGCTGCTGAACGAACGCGGCGGCGGCGAGCTCTACGACCTGGACGCCGACCCCGCCGAGCTGGACGACCGGTACGACGATCCCGCGCTCGCGGACACGCGTGCCACCCTCACCACCGAGCTGGCCCTGTGGATGATCCGCGTCCGAGACGATCTGCCGGAGGCGGCGTACACGCTCAAACAGGCCCCGCACAACTGGCGGTCGGCCGGCTCCGAGCTCAATGCCTCACCCTGAGCTTGCGAGACGCCGAGCCGGGGGCGGGCCCGGCTCCCTGTTCGCGGCGCCGCGGCCATGACGCCGTCTGTTCGCGGCGCCGCGGCCATGACGCCGTCTGTTCGCGGCGCCGCGGCCGTGACGCCGTCGTCACCGGCCGCGACTCCCGCGCCGGGATGCCGGCGAGGTGATCGCCCCGCTACGGGCCCGCGTCCTCCGCACGGGCGGCGGGCTCGCCCAGGGTCGCCTCCGCGGCGCGCTGGGCGATCTCGTCAGGTCTGGCGCGGATCAGGGCGTTGATGGAGCGGAGGTTGATGGGCCGGCCGGCGTCGCTCTCCGAGCCCATGATGCGTGCGACCGACGGGGCGTGGCCGACGAAGGTGATCTCCAGCCGCCAGGTACGGCGGAGCAGGACGACTCCGGGGTCGGCGCTGCACTGTACGGTCCAGCCGTACCGGCGCGCGCGGCGGGCGATGGCGTCAGGGTCCATCAGGGGTTCTTCCTCCTGTCAGTAGAGGATCGTGGTGGCACTGACGGATGCGGTGGACGGAACCGGGGCAGCTGCTCTCTCCAATGGGACGTGCCGAGGTCCGGCCCGGGATCCATCTCGTGCGCCGCGCGGAACATGACGCCGGCTCGGCGATCGGTTCCCGACCCCGTACCAGGTGGCCGGTTCAGTCGTCGACCTTGAGGTTTTCTCCGGTGTTGGAGATGTAGACGACCAGCAGTTTCGCCGGCTCCGACTGGCTGGTGTTCTCCGTGAGCACGTGGTGCGCGCCCGGCGCCTCGACCCAGAACTCCCCTTGGCGGTACGTGCGCACGGGCTCGCCGCCGAGCTGGCTGCGCATCGTGCCTTCGAGGACGTAGGCGTAGACGAAGGCGTTGCCGTGGCGGTGCGGGACCGAGCGCCCGCCGGGCGGGAAGGCCACGGTCTTCGACGTGAACGTCTTGCCCTTGACGCCCGGAAGCGGCTGTTCCAGCAGCGTTTTGACCGTTTCCTCAGGCGGCCGCGTGCCCGTAGGCGTCCCCGTGGTGACGGGCGTCTCCGTGGCTTCGGGCGTCTCCGTCACCGGCGCGCGGAGGGCGACGGCATGCTCCCCGGCCGCCCGTTCGGCGGTCGCGCGTTCCCCCGCGGGGCCGCAGGCGGCCGTGGCAGCCACCACGCCGGCGGCCAGCAAGGCACAAACTGGCCGTACTCGAATCATCACGGCTCCTCCCGTTCTGCTTCACCCTCGTGACCGGCGGGCAGGGCCGCGGCCACGGGCGCCTGTCCGCCGTCCGCGAGGACGCGGGCGGAGGCGAGGCGCCTGGTTCAGCTGTCCGGGCGGTCAGGAGGTTAACCAGGAGCCGGTTCAACTTTTGGCGATGAGCCGCCGTAGTCTCGCTATGCCTCTTCCCTGACCTGGATGATCGTCTTGCCTCGGCCCGATCGGGTGAACGCGGCGGGCGCCTCGGCCAGCGGCACCACGTCGCCGACGAGCAGGCGCAGCCGTCCGTCGCGGACCCGCGTGGCCAGGTCGGCGAGCCGGACGCGGTCGTGCTCGACGACGAAGAAGATCGCCCGCCCGTCGCCGGGCCTGACCGTGGGCGGCGCGGCGATGGTGACCAGCGTGCCACCGGGGCGCACCAGCGCGGCCGAGCGGTCCATGATGTCGCCGCCGATCACGTCGAACACCAGGTCGACCTGGCCGACGTCCTCCAGGGAGTCGGCCTGCAGATCCAGGAAGGCGTCCGCGCCGAGCCCCAGCACCGTGTCCTTGACGGTGGCCCGCCCGGTGCCGATGACCCGCGCTCCCGCCTCCCGGGCGAGCTGCACGGCGACCGAGCCGACGGCGCCGGCCGCGCCGTGGATGAGCACGGTCTGGCCGCTCACCAGGCGCCCGTGGTCGAACAGCCCCTCCCACGCGGTCAGTCCTGAGATCGGCAGCGCGGCGGCCACCGTGTGGTCGACCCCGGACGGCAGCGGCGCGAGGTCGCGCGCCTCCGCGGCCACGTACTCGGCCAGGGTGCCGTTGCGGGCCGGGTCGGTGTAGCCGAACACCCGCTGGCCGACGGTCAGCAGCGTGGTCCCGTAGCCGACCTCGGCGACCACGCCCGACACCTCGTGCCCGATCACGCTGGGCGTGCGGTCCCGGCCGGCGCGGTCGATCCACGTCCCCGGCCAGTCGAGCTCCCCGGGGGTGAACGAGGCGGCGTGCACCCGTACGATCACGTCGTTCTCGGCGGCGTGCGGGTAGGGCTCCTCCGTCAGAGAGAGCCCGGCCGCGCCCGCGGCGCGGTCTCGGATGGTGACGGCTCGCATGACAGGTCCTCGCCGGTGCTGGAGATCTCGGACAGCACGAACGTACCCGCGCGGGCGCTCGTTCGGCTCGATCACCCACGACGCGGCGCGTCGCCCACACCTGCGGTTGAGTACCGGCTACTCGGGCGGGCAGGGCCCGCGCGACAACACGCTGTGTCCATGAAGTCACCTACTCTGCACGCGACCGCCCGCAGGGCGGCAGCCGTCATCGCACCCCTGCTCGCAGCGGGCACAGTCTCCGGCGCTGTCGCCGGCACCGCCACCGTCGCCTCGGCGTCGGCCCCCCTATCGGCCACCGCATCGTCCGATCGGTCGTACGGGACCGCCGCCGTCTGGGCCGCGTCGAACGTCCAGCTGGTGAACCGTCAGACCGGCAAGTGCCTGACCATCGCCGGCGTCGGCGGTCAGCCGTTCTGAGGTGCCAAACGGCGCAGGACGCAGACCTGGCGTGGTCCCAGGGTGAGGTCCTTGGCCAGCGAGGGCGCCTGGATCGGCTCCCCCGCCACCCCGTCCACGGTGACGTCGTCGTCCGTCCGGTTGATCAGGAACCAGTAGTCGGCGTCGGGGCCGGTGCGGACGGCCAGTTCCACCGAGCCCGCCAGGTCGGCCGGGAGTTCGCTGGTCACGCCGGCGGACTCCAGGAGGCGGCCGAGCACGGGGGCGAGGCCGTCGGGGCCGAGGCGGGTGGAGACGTAGGCGGCCGAGCCGGCGCCGGTGCGGCGTCTGGTGACGGCGACGCGGCCCGTCTGGAGGCCGGTCGTGTACCGGGCGACGATCTCCACGTCCTCGTCGGTGACGTCGACGCGGTCGGTCCACAGCGTGCCGGTCACCCCGAGGTCCAGCTCCACCCGCTCGCCGTCCAGGAGGGGCGCGAACTCCTCGATGCGGATGCCGAGCAGGTCGCGCAGGGCGCCGGGGTAGCCGCCGAGCCAGACCTGGTCGTGCTCGTTCACTATGCCGGAGAAGTACGTGGTGACCAGGTGACCGCCGGCGGTGGCGTATCGGGTCAGGCGGTCGGCGAGATCCTGCGGCACCACGTGCAGGATCGGGGCCACGAGCAGCGCGTACGGCTCGAACGAGGCGCCGGCCGGGATGACGTCCACCCGGATGCCGGCCGCGGTGAGCGCCGAGTACCAGTCGAGCGCCTCCTGGCGGTAGCGCAGCAGCGAGGTGGGGTGGGAGTCGAGCTCGGCGGCCCACCAGGAGTCCCAGTCGAAGACGATGGCCGCCTGGGCGGTGCGGCGGCGGGTGCCGGCGACGGGGGCGAGCGCGCGGAGGGTCGTCCCGAGGTCGGTGACGTCCCTGAAGACCTCGCTGTCGGTGCCGGCGTGCGGGAGCATCGCCGAGTGGTACTTCTCGGCGCCGCCGGCCGACTGCCGCCACTGGAAGAAGCAGACGGCGTCGGCGCCGTGGGCGACGTGCGTGAGCGAGTCGCGGGCCAGTCCGCCGGGCGGTTTGGCCAGGTTGACCGGCTGCCAGTTGACGGCGCTGGTGGAGTGCTCCATGAGGAACCAGGGCCGGCCGCCCGCCAGGTTGCCGGTGAGGTTCGCCGAGAACGACAGTTCGTCGCGGGCCTGCGCGCCGGTCAGCAGGTAGTGGTCGTTGGAGACGAAGTCGATCTCGCCGGCCCAGTCGGCGTAGTTCATGTTCCTGGTCTCGCCCATGACCATGAAGTTGGAGGTCACCGGGATGCCGGGGGTCAGCTCGGCCAGCAGGTCGCGTTCGGCGCGCAGGTGGTCCTTGAGCGCGTCGGAGGAGAAGCGCCGGAAGTCGAGCTGCTGGGCAGGGTTGGGGAAGGAGGCGGCCAGGCGGGGTGGCAGGATCTCATTCCAGTCGCCGTACTGCTGCGACCAGAACGAGGTCGCCCAGGCCCGGTTCAGCTCGTCGACGGTGCCGTAACGGGCGCGCAGCCAGGTGCGGAAGGCCGCGGCGGCGTCGTCGGAGTAGTCGTGGGCGTTGTGGCAGCCCAGCTCGTTGGAGATGTGCCAGGCGGCCAGGGCCGGGTGGTCGCCGTACCGTTCCGCCATGGCCCGGACCAGGCGTAGCGCGTGCTCGCGGAAGATCGGCGAGGTGGGGCGCCAGTGCTGGCGCCCGCCCGGCCACAGGGTGCGGCCCTCGTGGTCGACGGGCAGGATCTCCGGGTACGCGGCCGTCAGCCATGGGGGCGGCGACGCGGTGGCGGTGGCCAGATCGACCGCGATACCGCCCTCGTGCAGCAGGTCCATGACCTCGTCCAGCCACTCGAACGTCCACCGGTCTGCGGCCGGCTGCAGCCGCGCCCAGGAGAAGATCGCCAGCGACACGATGGTCACCCCCGCCCTGCGCATCGCCTCGACGTCCTGGCGCCAGATGTGCGGTGGCCATTGCTCGGGGTTGTAGTCCGCGCCGTAGCTCAGTCCGTGGGGGGAGGCGGCGGGCCGGCGGAGCCAGCGGAACGGGCGATCTGCCATGAGTGTCGATCTCCAGGGGCAAGTTTAACGATGTTTACGTAAACATAGTGACGCACCCCACCCCATGACCGCCCGCCGGGGCTCCCCCGCCGCTTCCCGGCCACGTGCGCCGGCGCCGACCCAGCGGAGACGATCGACGCGGCGAGCGCCATCCAGCGCCAACTGGTGCCCCGTCGCGGCGTGAAGATCGCTGAACGGTCCATCTGCGTCGGCAGCCAGGGCTACGCGCGGAAACCCACGGACCTCCTGCCGGCGGGCAAGCGCTGAATGCCCATCGAGAGCGCCCGCAGCAGCTCGGGCTGAGGTCCCGCCATGTCGGCCTCGTCGATGCGGTGGTGCCCTCTCGCGGAAAACTTCATCACTCCGATCCGCGAGACTACTCAGCGTCAACCCGGGAACGCTCTAACACATCTCCGACCTACGGGAACTGCGTGCGACTGCCGAGACCGTCGACCCGGTCGACAGCGACATGAGGTGATCCGATGGCAGGTGGATTACGGGATCAGCGGCGAGGGCGCCTCATCATCGTGGCTTTGGGCCCGATGGCCGGCGTAGTGGCGGGAGGGCTCACCAATCTGCTCACCATGACATGGAACTGGTGGTTGTTCGGGGGGCTGGTCCTGATGACCAGCATGGTGAGCGCCAGCACGCTGATCGCCCTGCCGAACGGTGATCCAGGGTACCCGGCGGCGCTCGGGACGGAAGAGCCGCAGGCCGGTTCGGCACTGCAGGTCCCGTCCGGCACCCGGGTCTTCGTCGGCCGCAGCAAGGAGTTGCGCCGTTTGACGTCCCCCGCGCCTGGACCTCTTGTGATGATCATCACCGGTATGCCCGGGACCGGAAAAACCGAACTGGCCATCCGTGCCGCTCGCGCACTGGCCGCACGCTACCCCGACGGAGTGTTCTGGCTGGGGTTGCGCACCTACGCCGCGACCGAATCCCGGGTGACCACCGCCTCGGCGCTACGCACCCTGCTCAACGCCCTCAATGTACCGCCCGATCCGCACACCACCACCGTGACCGCGCTCAGCCGCACCTGGCGGGCCGCCACCACAGGCAGGAAGATGCTGATCGTCCTGGACGACGCCGACACCGCCGAACAGATCCGTCCGCTCTTACCCGCAGCTGAGGAATCGGCGATATTGATCACCACCCGCCATGTGTTGATCGGTCTCGACCCCGATCGCGGCGTCACCTTGCCACCTTTCACTCGAAGCCAGGCCGCCCAACTGGCCGGTGCCGTCTTGCGACGGGCCGGTCTGCACGACCCCGAAGCCGTCGCCGCGATCGCCGCGACGTTCCGGCTTCCGCTCGCCATCCGTCAGATGAGCGACTTGAAGGCGGCCAACCCGGCTCTCAGCATCCCCGCTGCCCCGGGCGAGACGATCAGTGACGAGACCGCCGCCGCATTCGCCCGTTCCCTTGCCGCCCTGACCAAACCCGCGCGACTGGTGCTTCGTCGCGTCGCCCGCTACCCCGGCTCGCTGATCAGCTCCCCCATCGCCGCCGTCCTCGCCGATCAGCCACTCGACCAGGCCACCGAACAGCTCGCTACCCTCTACCAGCGCGGTCTGCTCATCGCGGACAACCGCAGCGGCGTCGGCTATCGCATGCACGACGCCGTACGTGCCGCTGCTCTGATCGAATCCGGCAAGCACGACAGCACCCGACAACTGGCCGGCGCCTTTCAACGGCTTTTCCGATACGTGAACGGCATCGTCGACGGCTCGGTTCTCTTGCTCGACTCGAGCGAGAGCGTCACCTATCTGGATTCGGACAAAGAGGATCCCCACCTGCCTCCTCCCCAGCACGAATCAGATGTGGCCGTGCTGCGATGGCTCGACCAACAGCACGCGGACCTCCTCGCCGTCGCTCGCCACAGCCTGTCCGAACGCTCGCCCTATGCGTGGCGGCTGGCTTACAACCTGGAGTCCTATCAGCGGATGCGCGGCTTCTACTCTGAGATCGTCGAACTGAACAGTCAGGCGCTGAAGCTGGCCGAACAGACCGATGACGCGCTTGGTCAGGCTGCCATGCACCAAGGCCTTGGTCTGGTCGACATGCGCACCGGCCGCTACCTCACCGCGCTCGTGCACTTTCAGACCTCTCTGAAGCTGTACACCCAGCTGGGCAACCGAGTCGGCCAAGCGACCATCCGCCACGAGCTCTGCAACGTCCACAAGTGGCTGGGCAACCTGGCCGAAGCCCGGGCGCACGCCACTTTCTGCCTTACTCTCGCCCTCTCGGGCGACAACCTCGTGGAGCAGGCATTCGCCTTTTCCAATCTCGGCATTCTCGACCGGCTGGAAGGCACCTTCACCACGGCCCGCGAACACCTGTCCCGGTCAAAGAGCCTGTTCGAGCAGGTCGGCCAACGTCGCGGCATCGGCATCTGCCACCGGCAACTCGGGATGCTGGACGAGCACCTGGGCCATCACCACGACGCGCAAACCCATTTAGACCAAGCCCTTGCTCTGTTCGAGGACCTGGGAGATCTCATGAACCAGGCCGACAGCCACTACAACCTGGCCGTCACCCATCGCGGACTCGGAAACATGGCCGCCGCCCTTCATCACGCCACCACCGCGCTCTCCCTCGCCGGCCAGATCAGTCATGTGCAAGGACAAGCCGACGCCCACAGCGAACTCGCCCGCCTAGCCCGGATCGCCGGCGACCACACGACGGCACGAGTCCACCTTCGCCACGCTCACGACCTCCACCAGCGTCTCCGTCTTGCCCACGCGACCGAACAGCCCGATTCCCCACCACCCGCATAACCGAGGTGTGCCGGTGTCCCACTCGCGCAGTCGCGCCAGGGGACGCCCTCCTGGTTAGTCATCTTCTGAGGGTCGCCTCCGGACCGTGTTCCTGGCGTGATCACCTCGCGGCAGGATCACCATCATGAGGAGGACGATCACGGCCCTGGTGGTCTGCGGCGCTCTGCTGGCGTGCACCGCTCTCGCGCAGGCCGCGGCCAAGGATTCCGTCCAGGCGCTGAAGGCCGTGCCGGCGGCCGGGCGCGGCGTGCACTTCGCCGAGACGGCCACCCTGCTGGAGGGCTCCACGGAACGGGGTGAGCGCCGGCGTGAAGGGGTGTTCGAGCTCGACGCCAAGGGTGGCGTCCTGGCCCTGGACGTCACCACCGCAGGGGGTGAGCACGGGCGCGAACGGGTGATCGGCTTCAATCACGACATCGGCGGCACCGGGTATCGGTCCGGCGGTCTCATCGGGAAGCAGCTGAAGAAGGGCAAGACCTGGTGGAAGGATGCACACCAGTTGTACCTCTGGCACACCGAGTTGCTCGGCTACGACGAGCAGCTGATCAATCCCGCCGAGCCCGCCACCCTGGCCGTCCTGCTGAAGAACGGGCGGCGGAGCGGTGACACCGTCACCGGCGCGATCACGTTCAAGAAGCTTGAGCAGGTCTCCCGCTGGGCGGAGCACTCGACCCACGCCGGCTGGGACCCGGGCACCGAGCTCTCCTACACCCTCACGCTGACCCGGGCGGGCCTGGTCAGCAGGGTGCGGAGCACGTTCACGTTCGCCGGCGGCATGGACGAGCTGGCGGGCAGGACCGTTCACGTCGACACCCGCTACAGCCGGTGGGGCGGCAAGGTGACGATCAAGGCGCCGGACCCTCGTACGACGACCATCGAGCTGTGTGTCGAAGGCAGCTGCAAGCTGCGGCTTCCGGGCTGACACGACTCGCCGAAAGGCGCGTGGCGTCTCAGGCGGCTCTGACTGCCAGGCCGGGATAGTCGAGGACGAGGCCGGACTCGTCGTACGTCAGGCGGCAGGCGACGTCGAAGACCGGCGCGGCGTAGTCGTACCGCTGCCGCCCGCCGTCGTCGGGCAGGCGGGCATAGTGCTGCTCCAGCCGTTCGACGGCCAGGTCGGCGGCCCGGACGAAGGCCGCGGGAGCCGGCGCGGCGGCGCCCACGCCGAGGTGCAGCCGGTGCACGGGGAACGCGTTGGTGAGGGCCGAGGACTCCAGGTCGACGTCGAGGCACCCGTCCAGCCAGGGCGCCGGCGCCCCGTCCAGCCGCCAGTGGCCTGCGCCGTCGCCCTCCAGGACGATGTGGCGCTCGCCCCGGGCGGAACGGCTCGTCAGCCGGGCCGAGCGCGTGGCCCAGCCCGGGTCGAGGTCGATCACGTAGTCGACGATCCAGGCCTCGCCCTCCTCAACCGCGGTCGTACAGCCCTCGACGCGATGTCCGCCGGGCGTGGCGCGGAAGCGGACGACCTCGAAGCCGGTGCGTACGCCGAGGTGCCGCCAGGCGGCGATGCCCGGCGGTGGGGCGAAGGATGTCATGGCCGGATCATGTCACCCGCCACCGACAGAAGCGGGCCCCGTCCTTCCAGCGGGACCACCCGGCAGCCCACCCTTCTGACCTGCGGTGAAATCGCACAGAAGCCCGAATGAAGACGTCGTCGTGTTCGATCGGAGACTTCAGCGAACGGCAGAAGGGAAACCGGCATGCGCACCTGGCGGAAACTCTCGCGACTCGCGGCCGTGGGCACGGCGGCCGCGTGCCTGACCGCCACCGGGACCTCGGCGGCCCTCGCCGCCAGGACCGCCTCCGCGATGACCTGTGGCGGGAACGTGTTCCTCGACGGGCTGCGGGCCCTGGAGATCACCGAGAACGGGCACGACGAGGTGTACATCAACACCAGCACCGGCGTGCGGGTCTGGCCGGTGACCGCGGACTACGTGTCGATCGCCGTGAACGAGCGGGCCGAGGTCGACAAGTGCGTCGCCCCGAACGCCGTCCTCTACCTCTGGGAGGAGGACACCCTCGACGTGGACGACTACCTGGGCGCCGTCGCCATCGACGGCGACAGGACCAAGGACTACTTCTTCGCCGGCGGGCCCGGGTTGTACCGGATCGGCGCCGTCGCCTGATCCGGCCCCGTCACGCCGCGGCCCGCGATGGAGGGCGTCTCCGTGTGCAGGCCGGGCCCGAAGAACAGGAACACCATGAGGTCCGCGCCGCCGGTGTTGACGACCTCGTGCTCCCGGGTCGCCGCGTCGAAGGTCACCACCAGCTCGTCCAGCCCCGGCTCGCCGCCGCGCACCTCGTGCCCCGCGTACGTACCCGTCCCCGCCCAGGCGAACACGCTGTAGACGCCGGGTTCGCGCAGCCGGTGGACCCCGCCGGGCGGGACGACGAGGCGTTTGCCCGCGTACTTGCCGGTGTTGTAGAAGACCCAGGTCTCCTCGCCGTCGCCGTCCGCGCCCGCCACCGGCAGCGGGCGCAGGTGGCGGTTCTCGTAGAACCAGGGGTCACCGTTGACCTCCCAGTCCACGAAGCCGAGCGGGAACCGCTCGCCGTGCTCGGCGCGGTCGCGCGGGCGGACGTCCTTGAACAGCAGGTCCTTGGAGATGATCCGGCCGGCGTTCAGCGCCTGGAACATCGCCGAGACGTCGGAGTCCTCCTGCAGTTCGAGAGTGAGGGCCGTGCCGGGGGCGTGCAGCACGCCGGACGGCACGTGGAAGCCCTCCTCGGGGACCTGGAGCTCCGCGCGGGCGTGCCGGAGGATCAGGTCGCTGTCCCAGTCGACGAGGTAGGGCAGCAGCACGTCGTACGCGGCCCGCTCCGTGATCCACGGGTGCACGCCGAAGAACGTCTCCGGATGCGCGCCCAGGTCGGCGCCCGGCAGGAAGTGGTACGACTCGTCCTTGGCGTTCCGGCCTACCAGGGACGCGAACTCCTGGGGCGGATGGATGTGGTACGGCAGCCGGTAGGCGTAGTCGAAGATCTTCGCCAGCCGGCCAAGCCCGGCGGGGTGCGTGGCGGCGTACGCCGCGCCGAGGATCGCGGCGGGATCGGCGGCCACGGCGTCGCGCAGCAGGAGCCGTTCGCCGTGCTCCCCCACGACGTGGCTGAGCCCCTCGTCCGGGGGGCCGACGCGGTTGTCGGCCTTCGTCGTCGAGGCGAGCCACCGCTCGCAGATCCCGCCGCGCTCCCCCACGTCGTAGGCGTGCTCGGGCAGGCCGAGCCGCCGGCCCGGCGGCAGGAAGTCACGGGCGACCCAGGCGGGCTCACACCTCAGCACGCCGTTCCCGGCTTCGAGCAGCCGGGCGAGCACGCGCCTGGCTCCGCTGTGATGCTCCGCCGTCATGATCACCCCTTCGCACGAGCCTGCCCTGGAAGACGATCATAGGCAGGCCGATCGGAGGGCCTCCGTCAGATGGCCGCTCATGACGGGCTACCCCCCTTCGGCGCCACATGACGCCGAGGCGAGGCCGATGTACAACGGGTGCGGGGGCCCAGCCGTGCGCCGGCCGATGAGATGGCGCCGCTCCCCCTCGATCACCGACCGGCGGCGGGCACGGGCGGCGGTGGCGGTCCGGTTCATCGACAGGTCAGCGGGTGCGGCCGGTGGCCATCACCCGCGCTCTCGCGGAGGTTGGTGGGCAAGATGGCTTTCGAGCTGGAACGCGACGTAGAGGTGGAACTCGACGAGCTCGGGATCGTGCGCGGGCTGGAGCACCTGGAGCGGCCCTACCTGGACTCCGACGGGCCGGACCCGGTTCGGGTCGCGGCCAGGTACGCGGATGACGTGGCGCCCGTCTACGGCATTCCCGGCTCGATGCTCACCGACCTCTGGACGCGCGTAGGAGACAGGCCCGTCCCGGAACCGGCCCTGCTCCGCTTCGCCGAAGAGAAATCGATCACCCAGGTGACGATCGTCTCGTTCGTGCAGACGGTCCTGTCGCTGCCGATCTGGGAGGCCGGCCTGAGCGTGTCGCTCCTTCCTGATCCGTTACGGGTGGTCGCCTCGCAGAGCAGCGTCCACCTGGATGCGGACGCCAGGATCCCGGACGACCACGCGCCCTATCTGCCGCCCTTCGGGGCCAAGGAGCTCGCCCGGCTGCTCGGCCTGCCGGCGGACCCGAAGTCGTCGGACCGCCTGCCGGAGATCGGCGGAAGCCGGCTGCTCGTATACCGGTACGACCCGGCCGCCCGCTTCGATCCCGAAGCCGGACCGGCCCAAGACGGCGCCGGAGAAGGGGGCGGGCCGCCGGTTCTCCCGTTGCCCGAGGTTTCCGGCGACGTCGTGGCGGGCCGGCACTACGTCGTCCGCGAGGTGCTGTTCACCTGGCCCGTACCGGGTGTCGGGCCCGTGCACTGGCGGGCGTTCGTCGAGGTGGAGACCGGAGGGGTGCTGTACCTGCGGGCCGCGATCGCCGCGGTGGAGGGGTATGTCTACCCTCGGGACCCCGTGACCACCGGCGGAGAGCTGAAGGGGGTGGCCGGCGAGCTCGACGCCCGCTGCGCGTTCGAGGAGCTCCAAGGTCTCGTGCCCGCCGATCCGCAGCCACTCCGCGGCGACTTCGTGCAGATCGTCGACAGCGAGCCACCGCACGGCCCGCCGCCTTCCACGTCCGGCGGCACTTTCCGGTATCCCGTCGACAGCCAGGAATTCGCCGCCGTCAACGCCTATTACCATGCCGACCGGCTGTTCCGCCTGGTCCAGGAGCTGGGTTTCGTCCTCGGCAGGCTGTTCGACGAGACGATCGGGAAAGAGCCGATCCCGGTCGACCATCTCGCCCTCCACGACGAGGACAACGCGTACGCGCTGGGCAAGCTGGGCGACGTCGGGCTGGAGAGGTTCGTCTTCGGCCGGTCGGCCACGACGGGGGTCAGTCTGGCCAACGACCCCCGCATCGTCGCGCACGAGTTCTGCCACGCGCTGCTGTGGGACGCCGTGCATGCGGCGAACCTGACTTTCGCGCACAGTCCTGGCGACGCGCTCGCGGCGGTGCTGTACGACCCGGGATCGAGGGCGCCGATCCGTCACCAGACGTTCCCGTGGACGAAGACGGCGCGCCACCACGGCGGGCCCCTCAGAAAGATGGAGGACGGCTGGGCCTGGGACGGCGACCGTGACGTCGTCTCCGACTACAGCAGCGAGCAGATCCTCTCGGCGACCCTCTTCTCCCTCTACTGCTCGATCGGCGGCGCGTCCCCTGATGTGAGCGTCCAGACGTGGGCGTCCCGGTACGCCGCCTATCTGATCATCGGCGGCATCGCCTCGCTGCCGACCGCGCAGTACACGACCGTTTCCCGGGCCGACGCCTACGCCAAGGCCATGATGGTGGCCGACGCCGCTCCGGCCGCTTACGAGGGCCTGCCCGGCGCGCTCCGCAAGGTCATCCGCTGGAGCTTCGAGCAGCGGGGGCTCTATAAGGCGCCCGGCACGATCCTGCCGGACAACGGTCCCGGCGTCCCCCGCGAGGTCGATGTCTACATCGACGACGGCAGGAAGGGCGGGTACGCGTACCAGGGAGACTTCTGGGAGAGCACCGACGTCTGGAACCGGCTGGCCGCGGACGGAGGCGGCGCCCATCAGACACCCGGCGCCGGCACCGTGAACCACGCCTACGTACGGGTCGGGAACCGCGGCACCGGCGACGCGCGGAACGTCACGGTCCGCGGGTTCTGCTGCGGGCCCTCGGCCGGGCTCGTCTGGCCCGGCGACTGGAAGCCGATGGACACGCCGTCGATCACCGTGCCGGGCCCGATAGTCCCGGGTGGCAGCGTGATCGTCGGCCCGTTCGCCTGGACCCCGTCAGCCGGGCACGACTGCCTGCTGATGTGTGTGAGCGCCAAGGGGGACCGCGCCAACAACGACCCGAGCACCTCGCTCACGTCGGCGAAGGGGCCGATCCCGCTCCACCGGCTCGTGCCGTTCGACAACAACATCGCCCAGCGGGGCATGTCGCCCGTCGCCGGCGGAGGCGGAGCGGGCGGGCTCACGCGGAGCCTGCAGGGCCGCCGCCTGCGGGTGCACAACCCCTGGCCGCGCGGTGCGGACATCACCGTCCAGGCGGACTTACCCGCTTTCCTGCGCCGGCGCGGCTGGAACGTCACCCTGGCAGGCGGCGCGACCGGCCGCCTGGAGCCCCGTGCCGGCCGGGAGGTCACCCTCGTCGTGCATTCTGGAGGGGACTTCACGGCCGGCGAGGTGACAGCTGCCGGACCGGACGTGGTCATCCGCCTGCGGACCCTGATCGACGGGGTGGTGGTCGGCGGGATGAGCTTCACGATCGATCCGGCACTGCACGGCCCGTGACCCGGGCGTCAGGTGGGGTCCTTCATCCAGCCGCTCGCGTTGCGCCGGCGGTTGCCCGGGTCGTAGTAGACGATCCGCCAATAATAGCCGCGTCCCGGACGGCGGGTCTGCACGCTGTAGCGGCCTCCGCCGATGTCTCCGCCCCTCCCGTCCGAGCTGTTGCGGATCGGCACGTACACGCCAGGATCGCCCGACCTCGGCCTGGTCTTGCCTTGCGAGTGGAATATGGCGATCCGCCCGGTGGCCTTGCGCCGGGCCGGGCTGCCGTCCGCGCCGAGTTCGATCTCCACGGTGTGCCGCAGCCAGCCGTCCCCCGGCCACCGGAACGTGCGTTTCTTGTAGTAGGCCCTGTCACCGCCGGCGCCCGGGTCGTTGACGGTGATGTGCGCGGCGACGCTCCGGGTGCCGGGGCCGGGCTGGGCGGTCAGTTCCAGTTCGGCCCAGAGCAGGCCGCCGGCGATCGGCTCGGCCAGTGCCGAGAAACTCCCGTCCGCGCCGGCGTCGACCTGGGCGAGCGTGTAGGACTCGCCCCGTGCGTCCGTCAGGTAGGGCAGAGAGACGATCTGATGGCCGAACGGCTCCCAGACGTGCTTCACCTCGCGCTCGACCGTCCCGGTCACCTCGATCGCTTCGCCCAGGTCGATGCCGCCGCTGGACAGGTTCGTGGTGATCCGGACCGGCATCCGCAGCCAGTCCCAGCGGACCTGGAACTCCTGCTCGACCTGGTTGCCGCCCAGCTCGATCACCAGCCGCCACCGCCCGGTGAGGGCGTCGGGCCGGAACATCCGGACCGCGGACCACGCCGAGTCGGCCGCGGCGCCGTCGGAGTCGTCGCTCGGCTTCAGCTCCAGGTCCGTCGCCTGGCCGTCGGGGCTCAGCAGTCTGCCCTGGAGGACGGCGGGCTCGGTCAAGTACACCTGGAACTCGACCTTGACGTTCTGGCCGCCGAGTACGACGACCGGAGGCACGACCTCGATCTCCTGGACGATCTGACCAATCGGTTCGGTCGGCTCGGTCTCGTCGGTCGGCTCAATCTCGTCGGTCGGTTCGGTCTCGTTGGTCTCGTCGGTCTCGTCGGTCGGCGGGGATGCCGGGGGTAACGGGTCATTCGGCGTCTGGGACATGGTGATTCGCCCTTCGGTGTTCAGCAGATCTCTCGGTGGTCCACTTCAGGGAGGATTCGCGTCCATTCCTCCCGGCTGAGTTTCGCCGCGCCGATACGGCGGCAGATGTCGGCCGCGGCCAGCGCCGGATGCACGGGCAGGCTGTTCAGCACGCCGTCGGCGCCCAGGCTGTGCAGCGTACGGCCGTCGGCGGTGAAGGCGAGGGCCAGCACCGGGCCGGCGTGCAGCGGAACGGGCACTCCCAGCGGGCGCTCCGCGGCCGGGCGCCACAGCCAGACCCGGCCACTGGTCCCGGCAGCGGCCAGGATCCCGCCGTCGAGGGTGAAGGCGGCCAGGGAGAGCTGCTCCTGCTCGTCGTCCGCCCGCAGGGTGCGCAGGCGGGTGAACCCGGCGGTGTCCCACAGGTCGACGCCCGCGCCGGGACCGCCGGCGGCGATGATCCGGCCGGTGGGGTCGATGGCCAGGGGCCGGCCGCCGTCGCCTCCGGTGCCGAACAGCTGATGCCGGTATCGGCGCGGGCTGGTCAGCTCCGCGACGCCGTTGTGTCCGGTGCCGTTGACCGCCAGGAAACGGCCGTCCCGGCTGAACTCCATGCGCGGACCGCCCCGCAGACCGAGCGTCTCCACCGGGGCCCCGCCGCGGCGCAGGTCCCACAGCCGCACCCGCTCGGCCTGGCCGCCGCTGTGCGGGGAGACGGCCAGCGTCCCGCCGTCCGGGCTGAAGGCCAGGCCGATGGCCTCCAGGGGCCGGCGCAGGGTGAACGTCCGCTTCTGGGTGCCGGTGGCCACGTCCCAGACGGTCACCCGGGCCGGGTCCGCTCTGGTCGTCGCCAGCAGGGTGCCGTCCGGGCTGAAGGCCGCCACCCGCCCGCCGCCCCGGACGTCCAGCCGACGCGGCGGCGCGCGCGGCCCGGCGAGCGTGACGGTGCGATCCCCCAAGAAGGCGACGCGCGCCCGCACGTCGATCGCGCCGCCCTCGGCGCGCCGCACGACCGGCCGGGCGGAGGTGAGCGCGGCGACGTCGAGCCTGGTCACCGTTCCGTCACTGTGGCGGTAGCTCAGGGTACGCGCGGACGCGTCGATGCGGGGTTCGCCGACGGCTCCGCGGGCGGCGCGGGTCAGCAGCCGGGTGCCGTCGCGCCGCCACAACGTGACGCCCGCGTCGTCGAGCGTGGCCACGTGGTCGCCGCTCGGGCTGAGCGTGACGGCGTGCGCCGTGGCGCCCTCGAAGGCCGGTCCTGCCCAGGTGGTGGTGGTGAGGTCCCACAGCCGGATGGTGTCGCGCGTGCCCACGGCGAGTGTCCTGCCGTCGGGTGAGTAGGCGGCGACGTCGCCCGCGACCGGGCGCGCTCCTCCGGGCGGCGGGAGCGGCGCGCCGCCGCGATCCACCATCTCGTACGGCCGGTCGTCGTACACCATGGTCGCCGCGGAGCCGTCGGGCGAGACGGCGATGGACCGCAGGCCGGGGTCCGTGCTCGTCCACACCGGCCGAGGCGCCGCGCCGGGCAGGCCGGCCAGGTCCCAAGCCTGGCCGCCGTCCGGGGCGTTCATGACGACCAGCACGTTGCCGCCGGTGTTGAAGGACAGGTGCCCGGCGCCGCCGGAGCCGAACCCCGCGCCGATCGCCCGGCCGGTCCGCAGGTCCCACAGCCGGACCGACCGCCTTCCCGCGACGGCCAGCGTCGTCGTGTCCGGGCTGAGCGCGATCGCCGTGATCCCCTCGCCCACTTCGGCCGCCGGGCCGGGCAGCCGGTGCCCGCCCTGCACGTCCCAGCGTGACACCGCCCCACCGCGTACCAGCGCCAGGGTCGTTCCGTCCGCGCTGAGGTCGAAGCGCGCCTCGCCGGGGCCGGCGGGCGGGACCAGCACGCGCGACTCCCGCTGCGCCAGCGAACTGTAGAGCGCGCCGGCCGCGGCGGGCTCCGCGGGGGCCAGCCGCCAGGCGGCCACGCTCAGCAGCAGCGCCTTGACCGGATCCCGCGCGCGCAGCAGATCGGCCGTCTCGGCCGCCTTCCTGGCGGCGGCCAGTTCACGCTGCCCTCTCTCGCCCACGCCCTGCTGGATCAGGATCAATGTCGTGGCGACGCTCAGCGCCGCCAGGGCGGCCAGCACCACCTTGACCCGCCGGCGACGCCGCTCCGCGCGGCGCTCATGGACGGCCGACTCGGTCAGAAAACGCCGTTCGAGCTGGTTCACCCGCACCCGGGGCCCGCTCTCGACCCAGTCCTGCGCGGCGCGCAGCGCGGTGCCCCGGTACAGGTCTGCCGGATCGCGTCCTGACGCCTCCCACCTCCGGGCCGCCTCGCTCAGCATGCTGTGCAGGCGCAGGCCCGGCCGGTCGGCGTCGATCCACTCCCGCAGCCGCGGCCAGGCACGGAGCAACGCCGCGCTGGCCAGCGTCACCATCTCCCCGTCGCCGGACAGCAGGTCCTCGCCGGCGAAACCGTCGATCACCCGCCGCACCCGCGCGGAGTCCAGGGTGCCGTCCAGCAGTTCGACGGTGTACGCCCGGCGCAGCGTGCCGTCGGCGCCGTCGCCGGGCAGCACCATGCGCAGCACGACGGCGGGAACGACCTCCCTGTCGGCGGGGTCCAGCCGGGTGTAGACGTCCTCGGCGACCTCCCCCAGCGGCCGGTCGGCCGGGGTTCCGGTCACCTGCGGCCGAGGCAGCCGCCCGGCCGCGCGGCTGCCCTGACTGAGCAGCAGACGGGTCTCACCCTTGCCGCCGACCAGGCTCAGCAGCAGCGACCTGGCCGTCGGCCGCTCGGCCGGGTCGGGCCGCATCGCCGCCTCGGCCAGGTGCCGGATCGTCCCGTCCAGTGCGGAGAAGTCCGGCGGGCGGGTCAGCACGAGGTGATACACCGCCTGCGCCGTCTCCGCCACGAACGGCGGCCGGCCGGTCGCCGCGAACAGCAGCACCGCGCCCCAGGCCCAGATGTCGGCCGCGTACCCGGCCGGTTCGCCGCGCAGCCGCTCGGGGGACATGTAGGCCGGGGTGCCCGCCGGCCCCAGCCCCTCGTCGGTGAGCGTGGCCCCGTCGAACCGGGCTATGCCGAAGTCGATCACTCGAGGGCCGTCGGAGCCCAGGACGACGTTCTCCGGCTTCAGATCGCGGTGCACGACCTCGGCCATGTGGATGGCGGTGAGCGCGGTCGCGATCCCGGTGGCGAGCCGATGCAGTTGCGCCTGGTCGTAGGGACCGCGCTCGGCGATCGCCCGGCGCAGGCTGGGGCCGTCGACGTACTCGCTGACGATGTACGGCTCGGCGGCGGCGACGTCGGCCGCGATCACCCGGGCGGTGCAGAAACCCGCCACCCGCTCGGCAGCGGCGACCTCCTTGGCGAACCGGGCCCGCGCGCCGGCGCTGTGCGCGCGATCCAGCCGGAGCAGTTTGACCGCCACTCGTTTCCCCGCGGCGTCGTACGCCTCGTAGACGACACCCTGCCCACCCGCACCGAGCCGCCGGCCCAGCCAATAGCCACCGAAGTGCCGGATTTCCCCCGCCGGCGATGCCGAGTACCCCATCGAGACCTCCCTCGCCTCGACACCCGCCATCGATAGTGAGGCCGCCACCATGCTTTGCCAAGAACCCGGCGAGCCACCTCATCGGCCGGAAGGCTCGCCACCGGGACCGGGCGGAAAACGAGCGGCCCCCGGCCGCCTGTCGGCGCTTCACTGTGTGCTGTCTTCAGAGGAGTTCCATGGTCGTTACCTGGAACAGGTGCTCGGCCGGCCCGCCGAGACCATGCTCTCCCGCCTGCGGCGTCAGCCGTTCTCCAGCGGGGCCAGCCACCGATAGCGGTGCCGGGTCTCCTGGCCCAGCCAGCCGTTCACACTGGCCAGGCCGCGTTCGTTGATCTGCCCGTCGTGGATGCCGAAGGCTCGCTCGGGGGCGACCGCGCGAACGAAGTCGATCACCTCGGCGGTCTTCAGCCATGGGGCCTGCAAGGGGACCAGCAGCGTCTCCACGGGCTCGGCGGGGACGTGCAGGGAGTCCCCGGGGTGGTAGAGGGTGCCGTCCACGAGATAGCCGAGGTTCGCGCAGTCCGGCCGGCCGCCGTAGATCGGCGCATGCCGGCCGCCGGCCGCCCGCACCCGGAAACCGGCAGCCGTGAACGTTTCACCGACCCGCACGGCGTCCGCACCGGTCAGCGCGCTCGGCTCACTCCAGGTCCCGAGGTCGATGACCAGGACCCGGCCCTCGTGCTCCAGCCGTACGCAGGCATGGGTGTATTTCGTGATTTTCATGATGATGATCGTCGTCCAGCGACGGACGCGGTGTGAGCTGACTGGCTGGGTAGACCCGGAGTGAAAGAAGTTTGCAATCGTTTCTTCACCGTGAAGATCGCCCAAACAGACCGCCCGCGTCTTACAGTGCCTCCAGCCGAGGGAGCGCGATGGAATTCGGAATACTGGGTCCCCTGACCGTGTGGCGCGAGAACAAGCAGCTCGATCTCGGCACGCCCAAGGCGCGGGTGCTGCTGGCGGTGCTGCTGTGCCGGGCCGGCACGATCGTGTCCGAGGATCAGCTCGCCGGGGCGCTGTGGGGGGACGACCCGCCGCGCAGCGCCACCAAGAACGTGCAGACGTACGTGCATCGGCTGCGGCGGCGGCTGGGTGATCCGGCGCGCATCGTGCGGCAGGGCTCCGGCTATCTGGTGCCGCCGGTCCGGGACGAGCTGGACGCGGCGCGGTTCGAGGCGCTGGCCGGTTCCGGGCGGGCGGCGGAGGACGCCGGTGAGCCGGAGCAGGCGACCCACCGCCTGCGCGAGGCGCTGGATCTGTGGCGCGGGCCCGCGTTCGCCGGTCTGACCGACGTCCCGATGCTGGCCGCGGAGGCGGCACGGCTGGACGAGGTCCGCCTGTCGGCGCTGCAGTCGCGGATCGCCGTGGACCTGCGGCTGGGACGCCACGCCGAGCTGCTGGGCGAGCTGACCGCGCTCATCGACGCGTACCCGCTGCGGGAGCGGCTGCGCGCGCAGCTGATGCTGGCGCTGTACCGGTGCGGCCGGCGGGCGGACGCGCTCGCCGAGTACGCGCGCGCCCGCAGGACGCTGATCGCGGAGACCGGGCTGGACCCCGTCGAGGAGCTGCACGACCTGCACCAGCGGATCCTCACCCAGGACCCCTCGCTCGACCTCGTCCCCCGCGCCGCCGTGACGGTCACGGGCTCCCCCGCCGGGCGCCGGACGGCGAAGCCGGATCACCGCTACCTCGCCGCGAGCCCGGCGGACGACCTGCCTGCGGTGCCGGTCCCCGCCGAGCTACCCCCGGACATCGCGGACTTCACAGGCAGGGACCGCGAGGTGGCCGAGCTCACCGCGGCCCTCACCAGGCCACGGCCGGGCACCGTCGCGATGGCCAGCATCGCGGGGCTGGGAGGTCTGGGCAAGACCACGCTGGCCGTGCACGTCGCGCACCGGATCATGGGCCGGTTCCCGCACGGCCAGCTCTACGCCGACCTGCGCGGCGCCTCCGCCGATCCCGCCCGTCCCGAGGACGTGCTCAGCCGGTTCCTGTTCGCCCTGGGCGTCAGCACCACCTCCATCCCCGACTCCCTGGACGAGCGCGTGGCGCTCTACCGGAGCAGCCTGGCCGGGCGCAGGATCCTCGTCCTGCTCGACAACGTCGCCGGTGAGGAGCAGGTGCGGCCGCTCCTGCCCGGAGCCCCCGGCACGGCCGTGCTGCTCACCGGGCGGGTCCGGCTGGTCGGTCTCGAAGGGGCGAACCTGCTGGAGCTCGACGTCCTGCCGTCGGCGCAGGCCATGGCCCTGCTGGGCCGGATCGTCGGCGACGAACGCGTCCAGGACGACCCGGACGCGGCCCTGGAGATCACCCGGCTGTGCGGCCGGGTCCCGCTGGCGGTGCGCATCTCGGCGGCCAGGCTGCTCGGCAGGAGGCAGTGGAGCCTGGCCCGGCTGGCCGGCGTCCTGGGCGAGGAACGGCACCGGCTGGACGAGCTCGTCGCGGGCGATCTCGACATCCGGGCGGGTTTCGAGATGAGCTACCAGACGCTTCCGCCGGGCGCGCAGCGCGCCTTCCGGCTGGCGGGCCTGCTCGACGCGCCCGACTTCGCCTCCTGGACGGTGGCGGCCCTCCTCGACGTGCCGGTACGGCAGGCGGAACGCGAGATCGAGGCCCTGGTCGACGCCCACCTGCTCACTCTCACCGGCCCGGACGAGACCGGCGGGCTCCGCTACCGCTTCCACGACCTGATCCGGTTGTACGCGCGCGAGCGGGCACAGCGCGAGGACAGCGAAGCCGAGCGCCTGGCCGCGCTCCGGCGGGCCCTGGGCGCGTGGCTGGCACTGGCGGAGGCCGCCGCGGAGCACGTTCCCGGCCCCTGTTACGCGCTCATGCACGGCCACGCGCCGCGCTGGCGGCTGCCCGCCGAGATCGCCGGACCGCTGCTGGCCGATCCGATGGCCTGGTTCGGCGCCGAGCACGCCGCGCTGATGACGGCGGTCGCGCAGGCGTGCGAGGCGGGCCTGACCGACTTCGCCTGGGACCTCGCGGGCTCCACCGAGACGTACCTCAACGTACGCGGCCTGTACGACGGCTGGCAGCGCATGCACGAGCAGGCGCTCGCCCTCTGCCGACGCACCGGCGACCAGCGCGGCGAGGCCGTGCTGAGACGCGGCCTGCTGGAGGTCACCACCTGGAGCTCGCCGGCGGGCCCCGGTCCGGCGATGCGGCGGATGCGGGCCGGCGCCACGCTGCTGCTCGACCTGTTCACCCAGCTGAACGACCCGGTCGGCATGGCCGACGCCCTGGCGACCCTGGCGTGGAGCATGACGGCCGACGGTAACGGCGGCGCGGAGGCGCTCGCGCTGGCCGGGCGCGCCCTGCGGATGGCCGCCGACGCCGGCTATCTGGGCGGCCAGGCGCGGGCGTACCACGTGATGGCGATCATCCACGGCGAGGACGACCCGCAGGCCGCGCACGAGGTCATGGAGCAGGCGGCGAAGGTCGCCGAGGCGCTGGGCAACCCGCACTACGCCACGACGGTCACGCAGTTCCTGGGCGCGGCGAAGGCGTTCTGCGGCGACGTCGAGGGCGGCAGGGAGCTGCTGGAGCGCTCCCTGGCCATGGCGCGCCGGCTGAACTACCGCTATCTGGAGACGTTCTCGCTGCTCTACCTCGCCAAGCTGCTCGCCGCGGTCGGAGACCCGCAGGCCAGGGCGACCGCGGAGCTCACGCTGGCCAACAGCGAGACCGGCAACTTCGGCCACTACCTCGCCGACTCGCTCAGCGTGCTCGGGCAGCTCGACCTGGCCGAGGGGAACGTGCGCTCCGCCATCGCCACCCTCGAACGCTCGGTCCAGGTGTGGCGGACCCGCGGCTCCATCCCGTACCTGGCGCGCACGCTGCGCTCCCTCGGCGACGCCCACGCCGCCGCCGGCGACTGCCGCAGGGCCGGGGCCGTCTGGGAGGAGGCGCGCGAGCTGTTCCGCTCGATCGCGCACGACGACGGCGTGCGGACGCTGGACGACCGGCTCAGGGCGGTGAACCGGCGGTGACGTCCAGGACCAGCTCGGCGACGTGGTGATCGGCGCTCTGCGCGGCGAACGGGTCGGGCAACGCCTCCTCGAAGGTCACCAGCGCGGTGCCGGGCCGCCGCAGGGCCGCGGCGAACCCGCGCACCAGCAGCCAGCTGCCGAAGTCGAGATACATGGGTTTGTGCCACTTCTCCTGCATCTGAGTCCACGACGCCGGGGACGTGGCCGCCCGCTCGTCCGCGCGTTCCTGATCGGGACGGGTACGGAAGAAGCACCGGCGCGGGATCCCCTCGGCGCGCCGCCATTCCGCGAGCCGCAGCAGGAACCGGCTCTCCTCCTCACCCGCCCTGGGCAGGGGGACGCCGCCGGCGGGGAACCTGGTCTGCGCTCGTGCGGCCACGAGTGAGCCGATGACCAGGCGGGGCCAGTCGCGGCGCCGATCGCGCGGCGCGGTGCGGGAGGGGTGCGGCGGCGGCAGGATCGTGAGGGGCGGCACCTCGCCTGACAGCACGGTCAGCAGGAGCGAGAACGGCGGCAGGAACTCCCGCGCGGCGGCGCCGGTGTGCACGACGCGCACCTCGCGCCCGCCGGCCGTCGCCAGCCCGAGCAGGCCGCTCCCCTCGTCGAGGCGGACGACGAGGTCCTCGATCCGCAGCCGGGCGGCGCCACTGTCGCGGCCGATCAGGGCGGGGGTGCCGCCGAGCTGGAAGGGCAGGCATCGGCGGTGGTCGTTGAGCGAGATGCCGAACCGGCTGCCGAAGGCCGCGTAGATCGGCCCGGTGCCCCGGTCCGCGGCGCTTCTCGCTCGGCGGCCGGTCAGGTGGTCGAGGCGGGCGCGTACGGAACCGAAGCCGGTGCCCAGCGCGTTGACCACGCCCAAGCCGTTGGCGGGCTGGACGTAGGCGCTGATGGATCGCACTTCGGGTACCCAGGGTGGGTATGTGGCGATGGTCGCTTTCAGGGCCTCGGCGGGCACGGTGACGGGATCGTTCGTGCCGGGTGCGTCGGCGTCGAGGGGGTAGGGAGACAGGGCCGCGAGTGCGCTCGCCATCACGGCGCTCAGCCGGCGCACCCCGTCCAGCACGCTGTCCTCGGGACGCCGCGACGACGGGGCGACGACGCTGCCGCGCAACTCGGCGCCGATCTCGTCCTCCGCCGTCACGGCCCGCTGGTACTCGCGGAAGAACGCGATCACGGGCAGGGGGCCGCGTTCGCGCAGCCGCGCGCCGAAGAGCTCCGTCAGGGCCAGCCTGGCCGGCAGGTGCGGCGCGAAGGGCGCGATCCACCGGCGGACCAGGTCAAGGTCATCGGCCACCGGCCGCCAGGCGCGTACCGAGCAGGCGGCCGGCGGCTCCGCGGCGACCGCCGTGTCGCGGACGTTCACGGTCGTCAGCGAGGTGAACATGGCGTGGTGGGGGCCGCCGGGCGCGGCGAACCCGGCCAGCTCGCGCAGCCCGCTCACCACCGTCTCACGGCGGGCCCGGTAGGAGACGGCGTCACCGGCCGCCGGCCGCGCCGCCAGCGCGCCGGCCGCCCGCTCCAGAGCGGCTGACAGCGCGCGGGTCTCGCTTTCCGCCTGTTCCGGGGCGTCCAGCCGGCCGACGGCCTGCTCTGCCGGCCGTTCCCGTGCCCATGCGGCGGCTCCGGGGAGCACCTCGTGCGGGTACGTGACCGGCAGCCCTGGCACGAGGAGGCCGGCGTCGAGCAGGTGGTCGAGGAAGGCGTCCACCTCGGCGTCCAGGGACGCGTCCCCCGCCGTGAGGCGTTCCCTGAGCAAGTGGCGGAGCAGGCCCTCCGGCTCCGTACCCAGCAGGTCGACCAGCGCGAGAACGGAGGGCCGTGCGGGAACGGCGCAGTAACTCTCGCCTCCGAGCAGCCCGAGCATCCCGAACCCGCGCAGGAAGACGACCTGCTCCCCCAGGCGCTGGGCGGAGGCGTTGAGCGCGATCGGTGTGCGGCCGGACAGAGCCGGGTGGCCGAGGACGAAAGCGGCGATGTTCTCGCGGATGTGGTAGTAGGACAGCTCGAAGGCGCCGTGCCGATCCACCGGGCGCGTCTCGACGGCGGGCCCGGCGGCTCGCCACCGTACGGGGCCGCTGGTGGTGAACGTGCTGAGCGGGCTGGTCTTCGTCACGGCGCGGGCCAGGTAGCGCGCGAGCGTGGTGGTGGTCCCTGCCCTGGGGGTCCGGCCCGGGTCGGCGATCCACTTCTCCAGCTCGGCCGCGAGTACGGGGCTCGTGCCGCCGAGCGCGATCCGGAACCCCGGGTCCGTGGCGGCCTTCAGCAGCGCGTTCAGGCCGGACTCCCGCTCGGCGGCGAGCACCTGGGGCAGGCGGTCCTCGGCGGCGGCGAGCGTGGCGGCCCCGGCGAGCCAGCCCTCGATCCCGCGCGACACCTCCGGCGGCAGCAGCCCGGCGACCTCCGGCGTCCATTCCCCCGCGCCCGGTCGCCGCCCGGCGTGCAGGGCCCGGCGCAGGCCGATGACGCGCGGGCGTACGCCGTCGCGGGGCAGGCCGCCGATCACGGTGTGCAGCGCGCCGGCGAGCGCGCGTCCCTCCGCGCGGTGCGCGTCACGGCGGGCCGGCACGTCGTCGAGCGCCGCGGCCAGGCGCGGCGAACGGAGCCCGTCGAGTGCCGCCACGGCCAGTCCCGCGACGCGAACCACCGCGTCTCCCGTCACGCCCGCGATCCGGGCGGGCGACTGCGCTGAGCTCATCGATCTCCTCCGCGATCCGGGATGCGGTCCGGACGGGTGAGCCCAGCCCTGAGCCCAGCCCGGCGCACGTACGTGCCGGGCCGGGCCCGCATCGGGTCCCGCGGCGTCAGCCGTCCGGCCGGATTACCTCGGTGACTTGGGCGATCCGCTGCAGCAGCTGCAGCCGATGATCTGGCAGGAGCAGCCGCAGTTCCTGGAGGCGCCGTGCTCCAGCATCCCGTGACCGCCGGTCAGCGACTCGATCTCGAGGTCGCCGGTCTCCAGTTCGAAGACGTCGACCGGAAGGTCGGCGACCGAGAACTTCGATTTCGCGGAGCTCATCGCGTTCCTTTCTTCTCACCCGGTTCCCCCAGCGGGAGCCGGACGCTTTCGGAAAACCCGCCCGGGCCCGGCCGCCGTCAGCTCGCCGGCACACCGGGGGCGACGGGCGCGGGAACGCCGCCGAGCTGGCTGGACAGGAGCTCGGCGTACAGGTCGTCGCTCCTCCTGAGCTCGTCGTGGGTGCCGGCGGCGCGGGCGACGCCCCGGTCGATGACGACGATGCGGTCGGCGTCCATGACCGTCGAGAGGCGGTGCGCCACCACGATGACGGTGACCGAGCGCGCGATGGTGCGTACGGTGTCGCGCAGGGCCGCCTCGTTGACGGCGTCGAGGTGCGAGGTGGCCTCGTCCAGCAGCAGCAGGCGCGGCCGGCGGAGCAGGGCGCGGGCGATGGCCAGGCGCTGCCGTTCCCCTCCCGACAGGGTGCCGCCGCGGTGCCCCACGGGCGTGTCGAGCCCGTCGGGCAGGCCCGCCACGAACCGGTCGAGCCGGGCCAGCCGCAGCACCTCGGCCAGCTCCGTGTCGGTGGCGCCGGGGACGGCGAAGGTCAGGTTGTCGCGGATGGTGCCGGCGAGCACGGGGGCGTCCTGCTCGACGTATCCGATCGCCTGGCGCAGCCGCGCGAGCGGCCAGTCCCTGATGTCGCGGTCTCCGACCAGGATGCGGCCGTCCTCGTACTCGTAGAAGCGCTCGATCAGGCCGAACACCGTGGACTTCCCCGCCCCCGAGGCTCCGGCCAGCGCGGTCACGGTTCCCGGCGCGGCGGTGAAGGTGAGGCCCCTGAGCACCGGGCGGGCGGCGTAGCCGAAGTGCACGAAGTCGAAGCGCACGCTCAGGGGTGAGCGGTCCGCCTGCGGCGGCGAGGGCTCGTACTCGTCCTCGGCGGGGTATTCCAGGGCCTCGGCGATCCGGGTGGCCCCGGCGCTCGCCGACTGGTACGCGGCGAGCGCCTGGATCACGTTCTGCATCGGCCCGATCAGGTAGAACACGTACAGCAGGAACGCCACCAGCACGCCGACCCCGATGGTCCCGGTCGCGACCCGGGCCGCGCCGGCCGTCAGCACCGTCAGGAGCGCGAGCTGGTAGGTCAGGCCGGTGACGTTCGCGGACACCACCTCCCACAGCGAGGCCCTGGTCCTGGCCCGGCGTACGGCCTCCGCCGCCGCGTGCAGGCGTGCCTCCTCCGTCCGCTCCGCGCCGAACGCCCGGATGGTGCGCAGGGCGCCCAGAGCCCGTTCCAGGTCGGCGGTGAGCGTGCCGACGGCCTCGGCCGTGGCCGTGCTCGCGCTTCTGATCCTGGGGGCGACCAGGCGGAAGGCCACGAACGCGACGACGACCACCGCCAGCGTCAGCCCCAGCAGGACCAGGTCCAGCAGGGCCATGAAGACGATCACCGTGACGATCACCGGGATGTGGACGCCCAGGCCGACGAGCACGTAGGTGGCCAGGTCGTCCGCGCTCGCGGCGTCGGCGGTGGCGCGGGCGAGCAGGTCGCCAGGCCGGAGCCGGTCGAACTCCGGGATGCCCAGCCGCACCAGGCGCGACGCGAGCCGCCGCCGGACGTCCCTGGTCAGGATGACGCCCGTGCGGTCGAGCAGGAACCAGCTGCCCGCGTTGAGCGCGACGTTGGCCACGACGAGCCCGCCGATCAGCAGCATGGGCCCGGACGCCCGGTCCCCGGCGGCGATCCGCCCGACGAGCTGCTGGATGGCGAGGGGCAGCGCGAGGACGCTCGCCGCCGACAGCGACGCCAGCACGAGGCCCAGGGCCAGCCGGGCGCGGTACGGCCGCGTCCAGCCCAGGAAGATCCGCCACACGGCCACCGGCCGGGCGGCCACCGCCTGTTGAGTCATCGATCCTTCTCTCCGCGATCTCGGACGGCCTCAGGGGAACGGGTGCGCTCCGGTGGTCTCGGGCGCGTCATGGGAACGGGTGCGGTTCGGTGTTGAGCTCGTCCTCGGTCAGGGGGCGCCGGGTGTGGCCGAGCAGGTAGGGCACCTCCAGCAGCCGGGGCAGCCCGCTGGTGCGCCGGTGGCGGTGCCCGAACGTCATCGGCAGCGTGCCGGGGATCAGCACCTTGACCGCGTGCAGGTCCATGGCGCGCAGTTCGTCCGGCGTCTGGTCGACGACCACGACGTCCAGCCCGGACCCGGTGTAGCGGCGGACGACGGCGCGCATCAGCTCCCCCAGGTCGCCGGACGCGAACTCCTCCGTGCCCGCGCCGACCTGGCCGGCCGTGCGGGAGGGCGTGCCCGCGGTGAGGAAGTCCAGCCGGGCCGCGGCGCGCGGATCGTGGAAGAGGAGCGGGTGGTCCTCCATCTCCTCGACGGCCGAGGAGTCCTCGGCCATGGCCGCCGCCCGGGCCCGCGCCTCGGGGGTGGCGCCGTACCGGATGCCGCTGGTGAGCATGTCGCCCAGCTCGGCCACCGCGCCCATGACCGCGCGGCGGCCGGACAGGTGGGCGCCCGCGGTGCAGAACGCGGCCGGCAGGCCGGTGCCCGGAGGGGCGGTGGCCAGGGCCCACACGGCGGGGATGCCGTGCTCGGTGGTGATGTCGAACAGGCGCAGGTCGTAGCCGGTCTCGGCGCGCAGGGCGGCGAGGTGCAGCTTGTCGCTCTCGTCGAGGATGGCCGGATCGATCTCCGGTACGGGCATGCGCGCGTACCAGGTGAGCAGGAACCCGTCGCGTTCGGCGATCTCCAGCATCCCGTACAGGACCGCCTCCTCCAGGCTGGAGCCGAGCGCGCACCCGTTGGAGATCTCGTAGACGAAGGGGCGGTTGTCCGGTCCGTGGGAGTGTGTCCCGTAGTAGGCGAGCGTCTCGGGCACCAGGATCGGCTCGCCGCGCAGGAACGACCAGCCCTGCACCCAGCGGTAGTCGCGGTCCGGGTCGAACGGCTCGTACCCGAAGCCGGGGTCCTCGTAGGCGTGCGGCGGGTGCAGGCCGAGAGTGCGCGGGTCCAGGGCGCGCTCCGCCAGGTCGTGGTAGGTGCCCACGTTCGGCGGGTGCAGCCGCCCCGGGGCGGCGGAGAACCGTTCCAGGGCCTCCAGCAGCGCGATCGTCCGGCTGACCCGGCGCTCGGGGGCGCGGCCGTAGCCGCCCGATCCCCTGGCCCATCGGTGCGACACCTCCGCCGAGCTGAGGATCGCCCCGCCGGAGGTGCGGTCGTGCAGCAGCCACACCACGCCGGTGCGTTCGTCGACGTAGGTCCCGGTCAGCGCGTCGAGCTCGGCGACGAGGTCGCGCCCCCGTACGGCGCCCTCGGCGTGGCTCGGGACCGGTCTGGGCGTCCCCAGCGCTGTCGGGGGCTCGTCGGTGACGCGCGGGCCGCAGACCTCGCAGAGCGGGTCGGGCAGCACCCGGTGGGGGGTGATCGAGAGGTCGTGCAGGTCCACGGTGAGCACCGTGCCGCGGGTTCGCGGCCGCTCGCCGGCGGCGTGGGAGCGCAGGTCGTCGGCCATCAGGGCGGCCGCCAGGCGGACCGCGCCCGCGGTCAGCAGGGGTGAGGGGCCGGCCAGCCGGGCGGCGTGGCGTTCGCGGACGGCCTCGTTGCGTTCGTGCATCGGGCCGGCCCAGGACTGGCGGTAGGCGGCGCAGGAGGCGCACCCCTGCTCGCCCGGGGTCTCCCAGGGGCCGATGACGATCGTGTCCAGCTCGGTGCGGGCCGGGAGCACGGGGCCGGTGAGCCGGGCGCGCAGGCCCGCCGTGACGGCCTCGGCCCAGCCGTCGGTGGCGGCAACGGTCGGCGCCGGGGGGAGGTGGCCGTCCAGGAGGGGAACGGGTCGTACCCCGAGCCGCTCTGCCACGGCGCCGGCGATCCGCCCGCCCGCCAGCACGGTCACGGGGTGCTCAGCCATTCGGTGCCTTCTTTCCTGAGTCGTTCGGACCGTTGCGGTGACCGTCGTTCGGGCCGGGTGGTCAGCGGGGGTCGGTGATCACCACTCGCAGGCTCAGCGGGGCGATCGCCGCCACGGCGGAGTCGTGGTCGAGAGGGAGGACGACGGCGCGGCGGCCGACGACGGCCAGGGCCGCCGCCACCTTGTCCGGGTCGATGGACTGCCCGGGATCGAGCCGCATCATCGACCCCGCGAGCGTGGCAGGCCGAGGGGCGGCGTGCGGGCGCGGGCGTCCCGCGTGGATCCGCGTCTGGACGTCGAAGAGCGTGTCGAGGAGCCCTCTGGTCCAGGCCGAGGAGGCGGTTCCGGCGGTCCTGGCCACCTCCGCCCCGCCGTGGTGGAACGACAGCACGGTGACGCCGAAGCGGCCGCCGTGGTCACGGACCTCGGGCAGCTCGCCGAGCTCGGCCAGCAGGGCGAAGCACCGCCGTCCCGTCGCGTCCAGCTCGGCCGGGTCGATCGTGACGGGACGCCCCGCGCGGTTCTCGATCAGCTCGGCGTCGCACGTCCAGTGGGTGCACAGTCCGCGCGCCACGGCCTCGTCCCAGCTCGCGCCGTAACCCTCGCCCCGGCCCGGCACGTGGGCGCCCGCTTCGGTGGCCAGACGGGGGAAGGCCTGATCTGCGGGCAGCCGTACGGTCGCGGCGGCGGCCAGGTCGTACGCGAGCGCGAACCCGCTGCGGACACCGGCGGCCAGGACGGCGTGGAGGGCGGCGGGTCCGGCGTCCTCGGGGGCCAGCGGGGCGCCGCCGGAGTCCACCAGACGCCGTGGATCCACCGTGGCGGCGGCGTAGCGGGCCAGCGCCGCGCGGGCCGCCTCGATCCTGGTGTCCGCGTAGTCGAAGCCCACCGCGCGCACGACGGCGGCCTGGGTGTCGCCATTCGTCTCGATGCCGGATGCGTGTCCTGGCAGGAGCCCGGATGTGAGCCCGGACCCACCGGACCCAGACGTGAGCCCGGACCCGGATGCGAGCGCGTCGCCGGCCTCGGCTTCGGAGACGTGCAGCGGGCTTTGCGCGGCGGAGTCGTCGGGGAGGTAGTGGAACGGGCCGAAGAGCTCGTCGGCGGCCCTGACCGCCGCGTCCGAGAACGCCTGCCCGTCTTCGGCGGGCCGGGATCGGAGGTGCTCCACCCGGCTCAGCACCGCCTCGGGGGTGGACGCCGCCGCCGGCAGCTCGTACGGGTGCGGCGGGCAGTGGTGCCTGGAGGTGAGCAGATCCGGGCCGATGCGGGTCAGCTTGCCGGCGTGGCGTGGGTCCGCCGTGCCGGTCGCCCAGCGCAGCACCGCCCGTCCCACCTGCGCGGCGGCGGCCTCTACGTGCAGGCCGGTGATCGGTTCCGGGGCGCGTGGCTCCCGGCGGAGGCGGGCACGCAGCGATCCCGGCCGTGCCGTGGCGAGGGGATCCTCCTTGGCCGCCCGGACGGGGACGTACCAGATGTCCGTTCCGTCGCGCATGACGTAGCCGACGGCGAGCCCGTCCCGCTCGGCACGGTCCACGGCTCTGTCCCTGGGTTGCTCCCCGACCCGATCCCCTGTCTGCTTTCTGGGCTGCTCCCCGACCTGCTCCCTGGGCTGCTCCTCAATCCCCTCCGCGAGCTGCTCCCCTGAATGTGAGCGCCCCTTCGCGGAGGCCGGGTCGAGCGCGGAGGTCAGCAGGAGCACGTCCAAGCTCCACAGGTCCTCCTCGCCCAGCTCGCCCGCGCCGCACACCCGGACGTGCGCCGCCCCGGACGCGCGCAGGAAGGCGGCGACCGCCTCCGGCAGCGGGTCGTCCGCCGGGCCGTCGTGTGCGACGGCGACCTTGAGCTCGCGGAAGCGGGCGAACGCCGCCCGCGCCCCGTGGACGTGGGCCGCGACGAACGCGACTTCCGGCGCGAATCCACCACCCGGCGCCGCGTCGCCGCCATCGAGCCAGGGCCCTGCAACCGGTGCTTCGTCGCGACCGCCGGATGCGGGCCTTTCGGCCGATTCCTCGTCGCCGTCGTCGGGTGCGGGCCCTGCGGGGATCTCGCGGACGACGCCGGCCTCGCACAGCCGGGTCAGGATCGATCTGGCCAGCTCCGCGTGGGCGGCCGGCAGTCCTGCCGTGATCTCGTCCAGGCCGGACCGTCCGTCCAGGTGCGGCACGAGAGCCTCGACCCAGCGGGCGATGGACGTCCCGGTGAGGGTGATCGGCCCGGCCGGGGTGAGGATGTGCAGCCCGTTCTCGATCGGGGCCATGTACGCGTGGTCGACCAGACGCAGCCTCATACGTCCCTTCCCGTTTGGTGCTCTGCGGCGAAGGTGCCGAGCATGAACTCGCCGACCACGTCCTCGCTGAGGGGGTCGGCTCCTGAGATGCGCTGGAAGGCGCGTGGTGCGCTGGTCCCCAGGGCGCACCCGCCGAGCCCCATGGCGGTGGCGACGAGGTACATGGTCTGCATCAGGACGCCGAGGTTCTTCAGGACCAGCGCGTACGCCAGCCCCTCGTACACCCACATGAGCCGCTCGAACCGGGCGGTCACCAGCAGCAGCACCTGTGGTCGCGCCCGAGCGCCGGACATGGACCGCGCCGCCTCCAGCAGAGTCCGCTCCGCGCCGGCCCGCCGGGCCAGTGGCTCCAGCCGGTGACCGTAGCCGTCGTAGTGATAGGTGCCCGGCTCCAGCCCGTCCACCTGGTGCGCCACGACGTACAGCTCCAGCTCGTGGACGCCGCCACCGCCGGGATAGGCACGGCGCGGCCGGTCGCCGTACGGTGTCGGGCGGTCGGAGGTCGCGGCGCAGCGGTGGAGGAACTCGGCGAGCTGGCCGACCGTGATCGGCCGGTCGGTGTCGTGGTCGCGTACGGACCGGCGTGCCCGCAGCACCTCGGTCAGCTTCAGGTCCGTGGCGAGGACCCGTTCGAGGTCGGGACGGGGCAGGTCCACGGCGGGCCCGGCGGCGGGCTCTGTGACGGACTCTGAGGCGGACCCGGCAGCGGACGCGGTGGCGAGTCCTGCCGCGAGCCCTGGGGCGAACCCGGCAGCTGGCCCGGCGGCAAGTCCTGTGGCGGACCTTGCGGCGGGCGCTGTGGTAGGCGGCCGGTGGGCCGGGTCGGTGACGTGCTCCAGCCCCCAGTACGTGGCACCGAACCCACCGGCCACCCCCACCGCACCGTCGATGCCCCGGCTGCTCCGGTGGAACGCCAGGTCGATCGCGGACCACTGCCGGACGCGGAACTCCGTGTCCTCCTCCCCCGTCACGGCGAGGCCGGACCACAGCAGGTCACGCCGGAGCAGGGACGCCGCCCGCGCGCCGATCCCGGGATGTTGGACGCGGGCGCCGGGATCGGCGAGGACGGCCAGCGCGCCGGGAGCGTGGACGGTGATGGAGGCCCAGGCCCGGGGCGACGTGGCGTACAGGCCGCCACCCGGGGCCGCCGCAATGGTGGTGAAGCGTGACAACCGGACCCCGGCAGGCGGATCGGCGGCGTTCGCTGGGGCCGCGGAGTCCGCAGGGTGGTTCTCGTCCAGGCGAGCATCATCGTGCGGGTAGACGTCGCCGTCCGGACATAAGTGCGGCTCCAGGGTGTAGACGGGTGTGTCCCCGTCGTGGACGGTGTCGACGAGCCAGCCGTCCCGGCGCAGCCCCGACAACAACATTCGGGCGCGCGGCGGAAACTCCTCGGCCCGATGCTCCCCCGAGGCGAGCGCCCGGACCACGGCCAGGTCCTCGCCGCCGATCGGCCGTACGTCCGGGTAGCCCACCAGGTGCACGCCGTCCTGCCCGCGACCGGCCGACACCCCGGCGCGCAGCCGCAGGGTCTCGTACACCTCCCCCGTGCCGTTCAGCGCGCTCACCCCGCGTCTCCGGCCGCCGCGGCGAAGTCGCGCAGCACGTCGGTGGCCTGTCTGCCGGTGCGCCGTTCCACCGTGGCGGCGATCAGGTAGCAGAGGAAGTAGCGTTGCAACGGGGTCACTCCCAGGCGGGTGAACTGCAGGTACATCAGGTTCAACACGAGCCGGAAGAGCGCGAACCAGGTGGACGGGAGCACCTCGGCGAGCCACCGCTCGTTCTCGGCGAGGGCCCGGTGGAACGGGCTCAGCTCCCGATAGGCCTCCCGCACCAGGGCCGGGTCGGCGTCTTCTTCTCCCAGCGGAAGCAGCCCGCGTTCGCGCAGGTCGAGCCCGCGTGCCCGGCTCTCCAGCAAGGCGCCGACCAGGCTTCGCGTGGCGCCGTCCACGGCCCCGGAGCCGGGGTCGAGCAGGGCGTCCAGGCGGGCGCCGAGCGCGCCGGCCCGGTCCTGGAAGCGCGCCTCCCACTCGGTCCGCCGCGCGGCGCCGCCGGTCCCCTGGGCGAGGAAGGCGTCGGCGTGCGAGCGGAAGCTGAGGTAGCCGGCTTCGATGCCGTCGTCGTGGAACTCGTCGGCCACGACGACCATCGCGTCGAACGCCGCCGCGAGCGCGTCCCGCCCCCGCGCCATCCCGTCCAGGACGGCGAAGGCGTGCTCGTTGGCGGCGCCCATGAAGTCCGCGTACAGCGCCGCTGCCTCGGGCGTGCCGTGGACAGCCGTACGGGCGTCGTACGGTTCGGCGTGCCAGGAGTTGTCGTCGTACCAGGGAGTCAGCGGGCCGGGCTCGGCCTCGGCCTCCGCCAGCCGGCGGTGCAGCGGCAACATCGCGGCCGCGTCGTGAGCCGTGACCGGCAGCCGCGCCAGGTACGGGCCGATCCGCGCCGCGACCATCGGCAGCACCTCCGCGCGGAAGGCCGCCCCGTCGGCCTCGACGTTCAGGCGGATGTGCGGGCCCTGGCGCCAGTGCCGGGCGAACCATGACCGATGACCCTGCTCCGACAGATCGGCCATGACGGGACGTACGACGTCCAGCAGCAGCCGGTCGGTGGCGTCGCCGTAGTGGTGGACGTGCACGCTGTGCCAGCCGGTTGTCATGCGAGGGCCTCCTCCCTGGCGAGTTCGGCGAACGTCCTGGCGGCCCAGTCGCGAAGGTGGAGCTCCTCGTCCAGGCTCACGCCGAGCCGGTTGCAGGTCAGGTGGGCGCACATGTCCAGAACGAGCCCGGCTTCGGCCTCCTCGATCCGGCCGGCCAGCGTGGAGGCGGAGGCCGCGAGGGCGCCGGCGAACCCGGACGGCTCCCCCGGCGGGTTCGCGGCCAGCGCCCGCGTCCGTTCGGCGATGGCGCGCAGGGCGGGACGGCGGCGCTCGTACTCGGCCTGCCCGCCGGGCGGCCACGGGGGCGCTTCCTGCTCCGGCCGGCCGGTGCCGCGCGAGGCGATCCACCGGTTCAGGGCGAGCACGGCGAACGCGGCCGTGGTGCGCCGGTCACCGGTGGGGCCCGTCGCCAGCAGCCGGCGGACCGCCGCGCTGCACCGGACGAAGTGGTCCTCGACGGCGTGCAGGGCCGCGCCCGTGCCGTATTTATCGGTTTCCGGACGGTACGGGATGAAGGCGAATGAGTTCGGGGCCCGGCGGTGACGCTCGTACGATCGCAGCCGCTCCAGCGCCGCCATCGAGGGCGCGTAGCGGTCGTAGTCCTCCTGGGTCACCCGGACGGGTGCGGGCAGGCGGTTGAGCGAGTCCGCGATGGCGCCCGACAGGATCCGTCGTACGTCGTCCGCGCGTCCCGACCCGGCCAGGACCCGGACCCGCAGGTGCGGCCCGCCCTCCCAGTACCGCAGGAAGAACAGGCCCCGGCCGGCCGCGGCGTGGTCGAGCCGGCTCTGTACGGTGGCCAGCAGGTCGGTGATGACGAGGTCGAGGTCGCCGTCGTAGAAGACGTGGGCGCTGACCCACGACCGCGCGCCGGCCATCCGCAACACCCGCTTCCTGGCTCGCCCCGGCCACCGCCACCGGCGAACGGGCCGGTCGTCACGGATGACTGGACTGCCGGGAGCGTAACCAGCGCCGGAATATCTTCGGCACACGCTCCGTATACGCGCCTGGTCAGCCCCGGGCCGCCTCATCGCGGGTCTCGGCACGGCGAAAGGGGCACCTCCGCCGGCCGGCCCTCGCTGGCCGGCCCTCGCCGACCGGCCCTCGTTGCCGGCCCTCGTTGCCGGCTTTCAGGCGGACGCGCCGACGGCCGAAGCCGTCGTCGCAGGTGAGCGGCGTAAGCTGATCGGTGAGGGCGTACGCGTCCGGGACGAAAAGGTCCCATGCGGGCGGCGCTCGCACACCGTCATCTGCGATCAGGAGGAACGGTGCCAAAGATACTCGTGCACGGAAATCCCGAGACCACGTCGGTCTGGAGCGAGTTCCTCCCGGAGTTGCACAAGCGCGGCGTCGACGACGTCGTCCTGCTGTCGCCCCCTGGTTACGGCGCGCCGATTCCCGACGGATTCGGCTGCACCAGGCTCGAATATCGCGACTGGCTGATCGGCCGGATCGAGGCGATCGGCGCGCCGGTCGATCTCGTCGGGCACGACTGGGGCGCCTGTCACACGTACGCGGTGGCGGCCGAACGCCCTGACCTACTCAGGACCTGGGCGGCCGACTGCGGCGGCCTCCTTCACCCCAACTATGTGTGGCATTCGCAAGCCCTGACCCTGCAGACCCCGGAGGAGGGCGAGAAGCTGGTCGCCAAGATGCTCACCTGGACGGGCGCGGACTTCATCGCCACCCGCCGGATCCCGGAACGGTTCGGCCCGAGTGCCGCCGAGGGCTTCGACGAGGTGATGGGCGAGGCGATGTTGAAGCTCTACCGCTCGGCAGTGCAGCCGGCGCTGCGCGAACTCGGCGAACAGCTCGCCCGGGCGCCACGCCGGCCCGCGCTGATGTTCCACACCCCGGAGGATCCGTACACGAACCCCGAGGACACGTTCGAGATGGCCGAACGCGTCGGCGCCGACGTCGTCACCCTTCCCGGCGCCGCCCATTGGTGGATGTTCGAGACTCCCGGGGAGGCGGCCGACGCGCTCGTGTCCTTCTGGGCACGGGCGTGACGCATCGCACCGGCGCGGCCCCTCACGAGCGGCCACGTCAGCCGGGCCCTCGCTAGCGGGCCGCGTCGGCCGGGCCTTCGTGGATAGCCGGGCCGTCGTGAACGGCCAGGGCTGGAAGAACGGAGCGTGACCGAACGACGGAGCCTGCCGGTATCAGGGGTCGATCCTGATCAGGTCGGCGACCTCCTCGGGCAGGCCGGGTGAGGTCATGACGTGGCCCATTCCGGGCACGACGTGCAGCACCGCGCCCGGGATCGCGGCGGCCAGGGCCTCGCCGTGGGCGAGCGGGTGGACCGGATCCTGGTCGCCGTGCACGATCGAGGTCGGCGCGGTGATCGCCGGCAGCGGGGCGAGCAGGCCGGGGTCGTCCATCCACGCGGCCCGATGGTGGTTGGCCGCGGCCGCCGGGTCGACAGCTCGCGACAGCGCGAGCTCCAGCATCGTCCGGGCGGCCGGCTCGTCGAACGGCCGTACCGGCCCGTTGAAGATCCGGAACAGCGCCACGTCGGACTCCACGCTCGGCGGTAGCCCGGCGGCCAGGTGTGCGAGGAACTCCGGCGCCGGCGGCGGCAGATCGTCCGGGTCGGCCGGCTCCCCGGCCTGCGCCCGTGCCCACGCCGCACTCGGGTCGTGCCCCATCGGCGAGCTGGACATCACCGTCAGCGACCGGACCCGGTCCGGCGCGTGCACCCCCAGCCACTGCGCGATCATGCCGCCCAACGAGGCCCCGGCCACATGAGCGGAGCTCAGCTCATAGCCGTCCAGCACGGCCAGGCAGTCGCGGGCCATGTCTCCGATCGTGTACGGATGAGCGTCGAAGTCGACGACACTGGACCGGCCGGTGTCCCGATGATCGAACCGGATCACCTGGACCCCGCGCTCAACCAGCCGGCCGACGAGCGCGTCGGGGCAACTAACACCCTGAGCGGCCGACCCCATGATCATCAACACGGCGGGACGTCCGGGATCTCCGACCCGTTCCGTCCAGATCCGCAGCGGCCCGGAGTCCACGAATCGCTCATGCGTCTCCAACATGGAGGCACGGTAGCCGCTATCCACCGCTAAATGCTGATATTTATCGACGGCCCGGCCACCTGCCGATCTCCATGCCTGCCGATCGACGGTCCAGCCGCCTACCGATCTCCATGCGCCGCCAATCGACGGCCTGACCGCCGGCCGATCTCGTGCCCCGCCACCGGCGGCCCGGCCCCGCAGTGACCTCGACGCTTCACGCCAGGACCAGCCACCTCCGGCCGTCGAGCAGCTCGCGGGCCGCGTCGAGGTGACCGGCATGACAGGCGGTCTCGGTGATGACGTGCAGCATGACCTCCCGCACCGTGTGCAGCCGCCACTCGCCGAACCGGTCGGGCCACCAGGCGGGCGCCGCGTCGAGCGGGGTGGCGGCGATGACGGCGTCGGCGGCCTCGATCTGGCGCCGGTAGTCGTCCAGGATCGACGCGGCGGACTCCTCCGGGCCGACCTGCCAGGAGTCACCTGCCCGGTCCAGGTCGTCGATCACCTCCTGGTCACCGGCGACCACGGCGCGGAACCAGTTCCGCTCGACGTCCAGGGCGAGATGCCGTACCAGACCCAGGCAGCTCCAGCCGGACGGCAGCACGGGACGCCGCAGATCCGCCTCACTCAGACCCTCCAGGATGCCCAGGACGTGTCGCCGCTGGTTGCCCTGGAAGGCGAGCAACGTCTCGGCCTCAGCACTGATCATGATCCCGGCTCCTGTCGTGTGGTCTCAGTGGCGCTGTCCGTCGGCGCCTGCCGTTCGTTGTCGGCGTCGCAACCCAGCCGCGCCTGACGTTCCGTCCCGGCGGCGGCGTCCAGCGACGCCTGACGTTCCGTCTCAGCGGCAGGGTCCGGCGACGCCTGGCGTTCCGTCTCGGCGGCGCGGTCCAGAGGCGCCTGGCGTTCGATGCCGGTGTCGCAGTCCAGCGGTGCCGGACGTTCGGTCTCGGCCGCGCGGTCCAGCAGGGCGCGGCGTTCGGATTCGGTGTGAGCGGCGGTCGCCGCCTGGCGGAACAGGGCGGCGGCACGGTCCCGGTCACCCTGGCGGGCGGTCAGGTCGGCCTCGGCGGCGAGGGCGAGCGGGTGGCCGTCCAGCGCGCCGCCCTCCTGTGCCCGGCCCAGCAGCGCCAGCCCCGCCCCCGGCCCGTACGCGTAACCGTGGGCCACCGCGCGGTTCAGTTCGACCACGGGCGTGGACCGGATCCCGGCCAGCGCGTCGTAGCAGCGGGCGATCTCGGCCCAGTCCGTGTCGGGCACCGACGGGGCGACGGCGTGGCAGGCGGCGATGCGGGCCTGCAGCGCATACGGGCTGTCCCGCTCCGCCTCGGCCAGCGCCTCCAGCCCCTCGGCGATGGCCACGGTGTCCCAGCGGGACCGGTCCTGCCGGTCGAGAGGCAGCAGGTTGCCCTCGGCGTCCTGCCGGGCCGCACGCCGCGAATGTTGCAGCAGGAACAGCGCCAGCAGCGCCGACACCTCGCCCTGCCCAGGCATCAGCCGGCGCAGCAGCCTGGCCAGCCGGATCGCCTCCTCGGCGAACGCGGGCCGCCCGTCGGCGTTGTACCCCTGCGTGAACAGCAGATACAGCACCGCCAGCACGCCCGGCAGCCGCTCGGCCAGCGCCGGCCCGGCCGGCACCCGGTACGGGATCCCCGCGTCCGCGATCTTGCGCTTGGCCCTGGTCAGGCGGCGGGTCATCGTCGGCTCGGTGACCAGGAACGCCCGCGCGATGTCCGCGGCGGGCACCCCGCAGATCGTCCGCAACGTCAGCGCCACGCGCGACTCCAGCGCCAGCGCCGGATGACAGCACGTGAACACGAGCCGCAGCCGATCGTCCACGACCTCCCCCTCCCCCACGGTGTCGTCCACTTGGGTCAGCGCGAGCGCCCCCGCCTCCGCGAGCTTGCGGCGCTCGACGGAGGCGCGGCGCAGCGCGTCGATCGCCCGGTTGCGGGCCACTGTCATCAGCCAGCCGCCCGGATTGCCCGGCTCGCCCTCCAGCGGCCACCGCTGCACGGCCGCCGCCAGCGCTTCCTGCGCGCAGTCCTCGGCCAGCGTCCAGTCACCGGTGACGCGGATCAGCGTGGCGACCATCCGCGGGTAGGCGTCGGCCGCCAGCGTCTCCAGGGACGTGCTCACTGCCCGTCGCCGACGAGCGGGCGCAGCTCCAGCCGCCCCTGCCGGGCCATCGGATGCGTACGGGCGACCTCGATCGCCTCGTCCAGGTCGGCGCATTCGAGCAGATCGAAGCCCACGATCACCTCCTTGGTCTCGGCGAACGGGCCGTCGGTGAGGATCAGCTCACCCTCCCGGACCCGAACCGTGGTCGCGGAGGACTCCGGCGCGAGCTGCGACCCGCGCAACCGCCGGCCGCGGCTGTCGTTCTCGGTCACCCATGCCTCGATGTCGGGCAGGTTCCGGTGGTCGGTGTCGGGCTCGGGGTCGCTGCAGACGAACATCAGGTACTGCATGTCGCGCTCCTCAGGTGTGTGGCGATTCACCCTAGTGACGAACGGCGACCACCCGACCGGACACCCGCGGCAGCAAAACTTCCAGAAAAATCCGCGCCGATCACGGATCGTCGCAGGTGGCTCCGGCACCGAGACGACACCGGCGGCCCGGATCCTCGCGGCCGGCTGCTCACTAGGCGAAGGGGTGCGGCACCTGATGCAGTTCGGAGGCGTCCAGGTCGGTGGTCCGCCATCCGGCGCGCCGGAACGCGTTACGGGTCCGGGGCATGCGCAGTGCGCGCTGCAGCGACCAGCCGAAATCGATGGGCAGGAGCCCCGGTGCGATCACGCGGACCGTGCGCAGGCCCAGCAGCTCCTGTTCCGGCGCCGTCTGATTGACGACCAGGACGTCCAGACCGGCCTCGATCAACCGATCGCGGCAGTACGACAGGTCCGTCAGCAGGTCCGCGCTCCTGGGCCGAGTCCGCTGCCACCCCTGGTACAGCTCGCCCATGGGGGTCAGCCGGCTGTTCGACAGCAGGAAGTCGGCATGATGCCTCATGGCCGGCGCCGCGAACAGCGCCGGATGGTCGATCAGCGTGCGGACCCTGCCGAAGTCCTCGGTCATCGCCCGGACCTCGTCCGGGCGTCTGGTGAACTGCTCGGGCATGGTCGGCGCGAAGGAGGCGACCTCTGACAGCGCGGACGCGACGGCCTGCTCCGGATCCAAGGACGCGCCGGACGTAAAGGTCAGTATGCCGGGACCGCCGTCCCGGCGGACCGCCACCGCGAGCACGGCGGGCACCGGCAGATCGATTCTCATGTCGAAGAGGCGCACGTCGTAGCCGCAGAGCCGTAGCCGGTCGATCAGGAAACGGGATTCGTCGCGGCACGTGGCCGGATCGATTTCGGGCAGCGCTGCCTTGCCGTACCACGCGAGCAGGAAGGAATCACGCTCGATCAGTTCCAGCATTCCGTGCAGAATCGCCTCTTCGACACTCGCGCCGCTCGCACAGCCGCTGGAGCACTCCATCACGAAGTTGTCGGTGCGATCCGCCCCGCCGTAGAAGACGGTGCGCCGCGGCACCAGAATCGCCCGCCGGTCACGCAGCGAATAACCCCACACCCAGGGAATCGGCCGATCAGGGTCGAATCTCGAATACGCCCCCGATTCGTAGACCTCGTCCGCGTAGACGCCGCATTCCCGGGGGTCGAGGGCCTGCGCGGACAATGCGTGGAAGCTGCCCACCGTGACTTCGGTCCATCGCCGTTGTTCGAGTCCGGCATAACGTTCGAGCGCTTCGAACAGCCCGCTGGTCTCACTGGTCGCGAACGTATTGGTCTGGCCGCTCCATTGGATCTCCTGCGGAGCGACGCCGTCGTGAAAGTGGAACATGCCGAAACTCGGCGACGTGGTGGGAGAAAGGTCGTCGCGGTGCGCGTAGCGGCCGACCACGCCGCAGATCGGATTCGTCAGTGCCGAGACCGGCAGGTCGTGGTCACGCAGGTGAAACTGCCGGTAGCGATCAGGCGCCGATTTCACGATCGGACGCAGGTCGAGGACGGCGCCGGCCGCGGTGTCCGGTTCACCCGGCAGGCATACGGGGCAGGCGGCGTCCATCAGCAGGTCGTAGCGGGACACCCGCAGGGTCCGCAGATTGAGTTCGTAGACCGGGGCGATTCCGGCGCGATGACGTCGGCCGTCCGTCGCGCTGGTCCGCAGCAGGTTCCACAATCGCCAGATCGCTTCAAGGGCGAAGGGCGTCAAGTACGGCGACGACGCCGGCGACCGCACCTGCCGCCCGCGTTCGATCGCATCACGTTCCGGTGCGGCACGCAGGCGTTGCCACCGCAGGGCCAGACATCGCCCGCACGGGGCCGGGCCGCTCTGTCCGGCGACCACCGGTCCGAGGACGGCCGAGCCCGCGGCGAAAAAGATCGGCACGAGCCCACTGCTCTTCTCCGCTTCGGGCAGGTGCAGCGCGTCGCGCAGCCCGAGCACCGCCACGTCGGGCAGGTCTTCCTGCTCCAGCCGCGCATCCAGGTAGCGCAGGAGCTGCTCCGGCGCCGATGCGCTGGTCTCCGTGTCCTGCTCCGCCGCTGCTGCCACCTGCTCCAGCCTTTCGCGCGAGATGAACGAACACTTTCGCGTACGCCGCCACCGGCGCCCCGATCGAGCGGAGTCGGCTGCCCGCGGAGCCCGCGAGCAGCCGACGGCGTCAGCGGGAGATCAACGGCCGAGCCGAGATCGGTGACGTCACGCTGATCCCGCGGCGCAGGCAGCTCTGCCGCGGATCCCTAGCACTCTCCGCTCTGGGTCCCGCTGCTGCAGCTCGTACTCGTGGTGCTGGTGGAACCGCAGCAGCTCGTGGCGGCCGCGACGGGGGACAGATGGATGTCGACTTCGGTGTAGTCGGAGACCTCGAACGTCTCCGACCCCAGCTGCTCCAGCTCCTGGAACAGATCCGACAGTGGCTTTTCGACGATGGTCCGCACAGCGCGTTTCCTTTCATTCGCACGATCGGGCCGAACAGGCGCAGTATCGCAACGACCCCCTTTCACACCGCTGCCACCTGCGACAACAGCCGAAAGAGAAGCGAAAGAACCTACGGCCATACTCCTGAGACGTAACGCGCAGCGCCGGTCGGAGAGGGCGCGTGGAGGTCGGCCACCCACGGCCACCCACGGTCTCTTGCCTGTTCATCACCACAACGCACATGGCGTCGGACGCCAAGGAAGTGATCTCGACGATGACTGCTACCGAGCTTGAGCCAGAAGCGGGACGGGAAAAGCCGGCGACGGCCGATGATCTCGCGGTCCGGCCCAGGTTGGGTCATGACGTGCTGTTCTACGATGTCGGCGACAAAGTCGTGGTGCGCAACACCGAAAAGGTGTACGTCGTCAAAGGACAATGGGCCTACCGTTTCCTGTGCTCGCTCGCACCGTACTTGACCGGCGAACACACGCTCGCCGAGCTGTGCGCGGGCCTCGCGCCCGAACGGCAGGCGATGGTCGTCTCCCTGGTTCGGTCGTTGATCGGCAACGGTTTCGCGCGCGACGTGCCTCCGGCGGGCGACATCGATCTGGACCCCGCCGTCGAGCAGGTGTTCGCCTCCCAGCTGAACTATGTGGAGCACTTCGTCGACGAGGCCAAGGCCCGGTTTCTGCGCTTCCGTACGGCCAGGGTGCTGATGCTGGGCATCGGCCGGGTGAACCGGGCGGCGGCCGAGAGTCTGCTGCGCAACGGGCTCGCCTCACTGCACCTGGTCGAGTCTTCGCCGCAGAGCGCGGCCGAGGGCGCCCCCGCGGCCATGGCGGGACTGGCGGAATGCGTCGCGGACCTGACCGAAGCCGGATGCCCTCCGCAGGTCCACCTGCCGGACCTCACCCTGGACGAGGCCCTCACGCCACACGCCCTGAGCGGATACGACTTCGTGCTCGCGTCCGGCGACGACCTCGGCATGGGTACGCTGCGGCGGCTGATCGACATCGGCGTGAACGGCGGCCCCGTGGTGCTGCCCGTCACCTCGATCGGTTCGAGCGTCGTCATCGGTCCGGTCACCCGCCCGGCGACCGCGGGCTGCTGGACGTGCTCCATGCTCCGCTACGGAGCCAACGCCGAGCCACGCGAGGCGGCCGCCCTGTGGCGCGGCATCGCGTGCGGAGCCGCGGGCCTGGCCGCGCCGAGGCTCAATCCGCAGCTCGCGGCGATGGTCGGCAACCTGCTCGCCTTCGACCTGTTCCGGCTGGTCACCGGCTGCTTCGACGCGGAGACCGACCATGGCGTCCTGATCCAGGACGTCTCCACGCTGGAGGCCAGGCGCGAGCGGCTGTGGCCGCACCCGCTCTGCCCCTCCTGCGCGGAACACCAGGATTTCGGCGCCAGGCCCGTCACGCCGGCCGTCGTCCACGAGACGGCGCCGCGGCCATTCCGCCCCGCGAACAACGCCGATCATGATGACAGGGAGCGGCTCAGGGCGCTGCTGAAGGAGGCCGACGAACTGGTCGGCTCCCGCACGGGTGTGCTGTCGTCGTTCGACGACGCGGCATTGGACCAGTCACCGCTCAAGGTCGGCAGGGTCCGTCTCGGCGCCCAGGCCGGATCCGACGTACGGACTCGGCTGATCACGGCGTTCGACCTGCACTACGTGCCCGTCGCGCGCCGGAGCGCGATGCGCGCCGCGCTGCTCGCCTACGTCGGCCAGGTGGCGAGCGTCCGGAACGCGGTGACCGGTTCGACGGAGCTGCCGCACACGCTCGCCCCCGCCGACCTGTCCACCTCCACGGGGCTCGCGATCGAGGAACGCGAGACGATCCCGTGGCTTCCCGCGACGTCTTTGGTGAGCGGGGAACAGCGGCTGGTGCCCGCCGCAGCGGTTCACCCGTGGTCGGGGCTCAACGCCGACTCGTGGTTCGAACGGAGCGGGGCGGGTGCCGGAGCCGGGGCGAGCATCGGGGAGGCCGTCCGGGCGGGCCTGTTGTCCGCGATCGCGTTCGAGGCGCTGCGTGCGACGGTTTCCGGACGGGGTGAACCGCGTCCGGTCCTGTGCGGGGACCCTGAAACGGGTTCCGAGCTGGAGTTCCTACTGCGGACCTGCGGCAACCTGAGCGTCCGGCCGGAGGTGCTTGAGCTCTCCCCCTGGCGCAACGCCGGCATCGTGCTCGCTCGGATCCCGGACTCCGCCGACCGGCCGCTGTGGACCGTGCGGGCCGCGTCGTCCCGGCAGGACGCGCTCGTCGAAGCTCTGCGAGATCTCGCCGGGCTGCTCCAGCTCCGTCACTTGGCGAAGATCGAGGACGTCGACCTCGGCGAGCCGCTGCTGCCCGGTTTCGACGCCCGGGCCGTGCCCACGTCCGGGGAACCGGTACCGGTCGCAACGGACGACTCCCCCAGCGACACCACCGACCCCAGTGACCCCCATGACCCCAGCGACACCACCGACCCGGCTGACCCCAGCGATCTCGCGACCCTGGTCGCCGAGCTCGCCGGCGAGGGCCGCGACGTTCTCGTCGTCGACACCACGACTCCGGAACTCAGGTCTCAGGCGGCCATGGTGACCTGCCGGGTCCTCCTGACGCGATGCAAGTGATGCAGGAGCGGGTCCCACAGGCGCTCGCGAACGATCGACTGCTGGTCGCCGGCTACCTGCACGATCGATTGGCCCGGACGTCCGGGCGACTCGACCGTCCCGTGACGGTTCGCGTGGCGCTCCTCGACGCGCAGGACGCGATGCGGCGGCTCGACGCACCGGACACAGAAACAGGCACATGCACCGACACGACGAGCTTGCTGCCTGTCCATGTGCACGGCGACACCGTGCTGCTCGGCCCGTTCGACAGCACACGCCCCTGTTTCCACTGCCTGGCCAGACGGTGGCAACAGCTGCGGACCGGCGTGGAACGTGAGGCCCTGGAAGGCGGGCCATCGCTCGCCGCGCACCACACGTCCCCGTTCCTCTCCCGGTTCGGCCTGGAGGCGATCTGGCGGACCGTTCAGCAGATCGTCCGGGTGCCGCCGGAGCGGAAACACACCGACCGGCACGGCCATCCGTTCGTGCACGAGCTCCGGCTGAAAGACCTGACGGTGCGGCGTCATCCGATCGTCGCGGACGCGCAGTGCCCGCGATGCGCTGTTCCGGCTGAGGACAGCGCCGACGCCGCTCGCATGACCCTGCGCAGCCGCCCGAAACGGTCAGTTGATGACTTCCGGATCAGCTCGGCCCACGACCTGGAACCCGGCGCGTACGCGAACCCCGTCTGCGGGATGGCCGGCACCGGCGCGGAGCCGAGCATGACGAGCACGACGACGGCGAACGTGAAAGGCCGGATCGACATCCCAGGTGGCGGATACGTCCATGAGACGTTCTGGGCCGGCCACTCCGACAGTTACGCCCGCAGCACGCTCCTGGGCATACTGGAGGCCCACGAGCGGATCGCCGGCACCCAGCCCCGGCGCTTCTCCGATCCGGTGGTCGGCACCTACCGGAATCTGCGGAGCTCGGCGCTGGATCCCGCCGAATGCGGCCTCTACACCGAAGAGTTCTACGCCAGGTCCCGGCATTACACGCCCTGCCATCCTGATCTGCCGATTCCGTGGGTATGGGGCTACTCGCTGCGCGACGAGCGCCCCCTTCTGGTCCCCGCGGCGATCACCTATTACCACCTGATCGACCAGACCGGCAGATTCGTCCAGGAATGCTCGAACGGGTGCGCGTCCGGCGGCTGCCTGGAAGAGGCCATCCTCCACGCCCTCCTCGAACTGGTCGAGCGTGACGCGTTCCTGATCGCCTGGTACGCCAAGCCGCGCCTGCGCGAGATCGACCCGTACAGCAGCACGAGGATCCGCAACCGGCTGATGATGGATCGTCTCTCGATGTACGGCTACGACCTGCGGCTGTTCGACGCCAGCATCGAATTTCCGATCCCGGTCGTGATCGCCGTCGCCCAGCGCAGAGACGGCGGCATGGGCACGCTGCTCTTCGGGGCCGGCGCCAGTCTCGATCCCGAGGAGGCGATCGCCTCCGGCTTGTACGAGGTCGCGTCCGCGATTCCGGATTTCCCCGGCTACACGAAGATGCGCGCCGAAGAGCTCACCGCGAAGGCGGCCGACTTCGGCAAGGTGCTTTCGCTGTCCGATCACGCCCCGCTCTACGGGTTGCCCGAGATGGCCAGGCACGCCGCCCATCTGCTCGGCGACGGCGGCCGGCCGGCCGATCTTCCCCCGGTGGAGGAGGTGTTCCCGGGCAGGCCGGACGAGCGGCCGCGCACCCTGGATCTGCTGGACGACCTCAGGTTCTGCGTCCAGTCCGTGGTCAAGGCCGGTTTCGACGTGATCGTGGTGGATCAGACCTCACCGGAGCAGGCGGAGATCGGCCTGCGCACGGCGAGCGTGGTGATCCCCGGCCTGCTACCGATCGACTTCGGGTGGGGCCGCCAGCGCGCCCTGCACATGACGCGGACCCGCACCGTCCTGCGCCGGGCCGGACTCCGCGACCGCGATCTCGAAGCCTCGGAGCTCAACCGGGCTCCACACCCCTTCCAATGAATCGGCTCGCCGCTACCGGCGCGCCTGAGGAGTCGTCCATGGACACGGAGCAAGCGTTCGAAACGGCGAGCGACTACATCACCGCGATCATGCGCCGCAACCGATCGCCGGCGGAGAACTGGAGCCTGAAACCCGATTGGGCCGACCAGCCGCGCATGCACAACGTCTACCCCGGCATCACGCCCGTCCCGCTGCCGGCCACGCAGGTCGCGCTCGCCTCACTCGAAGCGAGCCTGACCGGGCAGCCGCCCGGGGACGGCGGCGCGTTCACCCTGCCGATGCTCTACGAGATGCTGCGCGACTCCTACGCCTACGGCGGGCGCAGGCTGGCGGTCACGGTCAACGACGACACGGTGGCCCTGCCGCATTACCCGCGCGCGGTGTGGTCTCGCGGCACGGCGTCCGGGGGCGGCCTGTACCCGCTCGAGATCTACTGGGTCTGCGGGCCCGGCGGGCCGATGTTGCCGGGCGTCTACAACTATTCGCCGGCCCAGCACGGTGTGCAGAGACTGCTGATCGGTGACGTGACGAGCCAGGTGCGGCAGGCGATCGCGCCGGCGGAGGCCGCGGGCGACCAGTTCCTGCTCGTGACGGTCAAGTTCTGGAAGAACGCCTTCAAGTACCAGAACTTCGGCTACCACGTGGTCACCATGGACGTGGGCACGGCGCTGGGGACGTGGCAGTTGTGGTCGAGAGCGGCCGGCTTCCCGCTGCGCCCGCTGCTCAATTTCGACGAGGAAGCACTCAACCGGCTGCTGGGCGTACGGACGCACGAGGAGAGCGTGTTCGCCGTGGTGCCGCTGCCCGGCGGCGGGGGCCCGTCCCCGGAAGGCCGGCCCGGACTTCGTGTCACCGCCGTCCCCACGGAACGGTCACGTACGGTCGTCCGGCATCCCGCGATCGAGCGCGTCCACGCCTCGACCGTCACCACTCCGCCGACCGGCGATGCACCGGCTGACCGGCTGAAAGCGGCAAAGCCGAACCACAGCGGCGGCAGCGGCGACGCGATCGAGCTGGCCGATCCGCTCCCGCTCGACGCCACCGTACGGGAAGCCCTGCGCGCTCGCCGCAGCAGCTTCGGCAGATTCAGCGCACACCACCGTCTCGGACAGGCCGAACTGGCCGCGGTGCTGCGCGCGGGAACCCTGGGAGCCCGGCTCGTGTCGGATGTCAAACAGCCGGACGGCACGCCGGAGCTCACCAGGCTGGCCGTGCTCGCGAGCCACGTCGACGGCGTCCCCCCGGACGCCTACGACTACGACGTCGCCGCCAACACGCTGCTGCCCCTCGGCACCGGTGTGAGCGCGTCGTTCCTGCAGCGCAACTACTTCCTGAACAACTACAACATGGAGCAGGTCGCCGCCGTCGTCACCGTGCTGGCACGGCCGCACGCGGTGATCGCGGCCACCGGCCAGCGCGGTTACCGGTTCCTCAACGCGGAGGTCGGCGCCGCCGCCCAGGCCATGTATCTGGCCGCGGCCGCGGCGAACATCGGCTGCGGGGCCGCGCTCGGCTTCGACAATGTCTCGTACGCCGAGCACCTGGACAGGCGGCGCGACCTGAGCGGCGATGACACCGACCAGGAATGGCCCCTGCTGATCATGATGCTGGGACACGAACGCCAGCAGGCTCCCGACTTCCGCTTCCGGCTCCGCTGATCTCACCGACCCGAAGAGGTGACACGGGTGATAGACCATGATTTCCCGCTGGGCACGGACGCCCCGGCGGGCCGGGACGACGGCAGGCAGTGGATCGTCACCCCGCAGTTCATGCTGCGGGTGGCCGGGATGCCCATCGACGCCGTGGCCCCCTTGACCAACCCTCAGGGGACGCGATGGGCGGACACCCTGCTGGCGGCCGAGACCGCCATGGACGCGGCGAAGCAGGTGATCGCCGACGCGCTGCAGGAGTCCGTCGCGGACAATGACGACGAGCAGCAGCGTCGCCGGCTGCTCACGTTGCGGCGCGATGTCTTCAATCGCCGCCTCCCCAAGGACCTGGCCTCAGCCAGGGCGCTCGCCGCGCACCTCGACGACCAGGGGCGAGCCGCCCTGCTCGGCTGGCTCGACCAGCGCGCCGCCTATGACGAGGAACTCCGGCGCGGCGCCGCCATCGTGGCCGATGAGACCGGCCTGGCCCGCGCCCACCTGCGTGAACTCGCCCGCGATCCGAGGCTGCGCAAGGGCGTGTTGCTGGCGTCTCCGTCGCTGGACCGCTACCTGCCGGCCTATCTCGACGCCGGGGACGGCCCGCTGAACAAGCGCGCCCGCCGCATCGAGCGGTCGCTGCTGGAGTACGTGTACCGCACCGCCTGCAAGACGAGCCCGTTCAGCACGTTCACCGCGGTCGCGCTCGGGCGGTTCGTACCCGGCAGCGGGTCCCTCTTCCCGCACCTCGACCTCGACGTCGTCTGGCGCAGCCACGCCCGGCTCAACGTCGCGGCGCTCGCCCGCCTGATCGACGTCATCGTCGACCGGCTCGACCTGCGCCCGGAGCTCACGATGCGCCTGACGTCGGGCTCGCGCGCCGACACGGAACGGGTGCGCTACGTGCGGCGGATCCGGGTGGTCGGTGACGACGACACCCCGACGGGTGCCGACAGCATGCGGGAGAACCTCTTCTTCCTCCGTCAGGGCACCCTGCTGCAGGAGGTCATGCGGATCCTGGGCGAGCGGGCGGAGGTGTCCTTCGGGCAGTTGGCCGAGCTGCTCAGCGCGGCCGATCGGCCGAACCGTTCCCCCGAGGACGTGCGCGAGTATCTGCGCCGCCTGCTCCAGCTCGGCCTGCTCGTGGCGCCGGCCCTGCACCTGGACGTGCACAGCGCCGACCCGGTGGAGTCGTTCCGGCACGGCCTGGAACGGCTGGACGCCCCATGGGCGCAGGCGGTCGCCGACCGGCTCGGCGCCATCTCCGACCTGGTGAAGCTGTACCCGTCAGCCGATCACGAGGCCCGCAGGAGGCTACTCGGCATGATCAGGGCCGGCCTGGAGGAAACGCAACGCGAGCTCGGCGCGGCGCGGCCCAGCACGCCGAGCAACCTGGTGTACGAGGACGTCAGCGTCCCCGGCACCGGCGCGGTGGCCGACCCGGACAAATGGCGGCAATCGCTGACCCCCTCCCTGTGCCAGGTGGCACGGTTGTTGCCGCTGTTCGACTCCACCGTGCCGCAGCGGCTGAGCCTGCACGGATTCTTCACCGCCCGCTACGGAGTCGGTGGACGCTGCGACGACGTGCTGCGGTTCGTGCACGAATTCCACCAGGACTACTACACCTACTACCTGAAGGTCACCTCGCGGCCGAGCTTCGACGAGGACGGCGTGTTCGTCCCCGACCCGAACTGGTTGCGGCTGCCCGAGGTGGAGGCGATGACGCGGGCGCGGCTGGAACTGATCCGGCGCATGAAACTGGCCACGGCGTCCGGCACCGACGTGCTGCTCGACGACGAGTTCGTCGACGAGGTCTCCGCTCTGGTGCCCGATCATCTGCTCGACCTGGAGCCGAGAAGTTTCTTCGTGCAACTCGGCGACGACGGCGGCACGCCGTTCGCCGTGGTGAACCAGACCTACAGCGGCCTGACCCTGTTGTTCTCCCGCTTCATGCACTGCTTCGACGACGCCGAACGCGGTGGGCTGGCCGCCGAACTGCGGGACGAACTCGCCAAGCTGCAACCGGCCGACGCGGTGTTCGCCGAGGTCACGGGCGGGTACGACACCACGAACCTGAACCTGCATCCGGCGATCACCCCGTACGAACTGGTCTGTCCTGGCGACGTGAGCTTCCGGGACGAGTCAGAACAGATCGCGGTGGACGAGCTCAGCGTGCTCCACGACGAGCGGACCAGCAGGTTGCGGCTGTACTCGTGGCGCCTGGGCCGCGAGGTCATCCCGGTCTACCTGGGCTTCATCATTCCGCCGGCGCTGCCGCAGGTGCAGCGGGCGATGCTGCTGTTCTCCCGGACCATCTTCGCCACGATCGACCTGTGGGGCGGCACGCGCGCCCACGAGCGGATCACGACGATCAGCAGCCGGCCGAGAGTCCGCGTCGGCGACGTGGTCGTGTCGAGACGCAGGTGGACCGTGCATCCCGAATTCCTCCCCGCGCGCGGCGCCGGGGACGGCGACGCGGAGTCGTTCCTCGCCTGGCGGCGCTGGCAGCGGGAGCACGGCCTGCCGCAGCGGGTTTTCGCCTCGCTCGGCGCGGTGCCGCTCAAGCCCGGCGCGGGCACCTCCATGCCGACGTTCAAGCCCCAGTACATCGACTTCGGCAGCGTTCTCTCGCTCCAGTTGCTGGACCGGATGGCGCGTGAGGGCAATCGCCTGATCGTGCTCGAAGAGATGCTTCCCGACCTTGAGCAGATCTGGCTGAGGTCGGCTGAGGGACGGTACGTGGCCGAGCAGACCATCGAGATCACCGGCACGACCCGGCCGCTGCGCGGTCACTGATCAGACAGGGGAGTTCAGGGATGACAACAGAGCCGCACACCGTCGGGGATCCTCGGTCGCGACCTGCCTCGGCGCCGGGCGAGTGGCAGGCGCTGCACATCTTCTACAGCGCCAATTCCCAGGTGATGCTCACCGACTGCGTCGCACCGCTGGTCCGCGACCTTCGTGACCGCGGGCTGCTGGAGCGGTACTTCTTCATCAACTACTGGATGGAGGGCCCGCACGTCCGGCTGCGGCTGAAGCCGGTCACGGAGGCGGCCACCTCCGCGGTGCGCACGGCCGCCGAGGCCGCCGTGCGGGAGTTCCTGGCGAGCCGCCCGGCGCTGTACGCGTTCGACCAGGACATGCTGAAGGCGCAGGAAGATCTGTTCGTCATGGAATATCCGGACGAGAACGAGCGGCGCCGGATGTACCCGGAGGGGCGGATCCCCGTCCAGGACAACAACACCTTCCATTACCGCGCCTATCACCCGGAATACGATCGCTACGGCGGGCAGGCCGGGATACCTCTCGCGGAGCGGCACTTCGAATTCTCCAGCGATCTGGTGATCGGACTGCTGCGGACGGCCAACGTGCACGTCAGGCCGGTGCTGCTGGGCCTGGCCGCCCAGCTCATGATGATCAGCGTCTCCACTTTCATGCGGGACACCGGCCGGATGGCGACTTTCCTGGAGCGTTATCACGACTACTGGAACTCGTCGTTCGGGCTCGACTACTGGAGCTCGACGACCCGCATCGTCGAGGACAACAGCGCCCGTTACCGCATGTGTTATGACTCGATGAAGGACGTGCTCGCGGCCCGGTTCATGGACACGCACGACAGCATCAGGCGCGGCGAGCCGGACCGGCTGACCGGCTTCCGGGCGATGTGGGCCAGGCACTGGGAGAGCCTGCGCGAGCAGGTGCTGGAGCACGGGAGCGCCGGCCGGCTCACCTTCGTCAAGGCGGGCACCTCCAGGGCGCCCAAGGTGATCTCCGATCCCGAGATCCTGCTGCCGCATCTGCTCGCGTCGTACCTGCACATGACGAACAACCGGCTCGGCCTGCCGATAGCCGACGAGGCGTACCTCGCGTACCTCCTGGCGCGCACCCTGAAGGACCATGCGGAATCCACGTCCTGACCCCGGCCACGAATCTCGACCATGAATCTCGATCTTGAACGAAGTGAGCACATGACCATGCGGACAGCCCACCTGCTGGATCTTCCCGCGCAGCTGGAGGCCGCCATCGGCGCGGCCGCCGGCGACATGGAGGCCGGGCGGGACCTCCCTGAGAAGCTGGTGCGCGAGTTGCGCGACAGCGGCGCCTTCCGCCTGCTCACGCCACGTGAGCTCGGCGGCTTCGAGGCCCCGCTGGAGACCGTGCTGAAGGTGTACGAGGGGTTCGGCCGGCTCGACGCCTCCGCGGGATGGATCGTGTGGAACGCCAACTGGGGATTCATCGGCGCACTGCTCGACGAGCCGGGCAACGCCCGGATCTGGGGATCGGGTCCCGAGCCGGTCTTCGCGGCGTCGAGCATGGTGGGGACCGCCGTGCCGTGCGACGGAGGTTACCGGCTGTCCGGGCACTGGAAGCTCGTCAGCGGGATCAACCACGCCGACTGGTTCGCCGCGGCCGCCTACATCAAGGACGGCGACAACGTGCTCCTGACCGACGACGGCATGCTCGACGTGCGCTTCTTCATGCTGCGCCGGGAGCAACTGTCGGTAAAGGACACCTGGCACTCCGGTGGCCTGCGCGGCTCGGGAAGTCACAGTGTCATGGTCGAGGACGCCGTCGTACCCGGCGACCTGGTCGCGCGCGTGGACGTGCCGGCCCGCGTCCAGCGCCCCCGCTACCAGGGCTACATTCCTTCGCTCGTCGTCCCCGGCTGCTCCGCCGTCGTTCTCGGGGTGGCCCAGAGCGCCATCGAGGAGACGGCCGCGCTCGTGGTCTCGAAGCGGACGATGACCGGCGGCACGCTCGCCGCGTCGGCGCACACCCAGACGGTCATCGCCCGGTCCGAGGCCGCGCTCCAGGCCGCCCGGCTGCTCCTGCTGGCCGCGGCGCGCGACCTCGACCTCGCCGGAGAGAACGCCACGCCCGTCACCCTCGAACTGCGCGCCGCGTTGCGCGCCGCCATGAGTCACGCCGCGCAGACCAGCCGCGACGTGCTGACGGCCATGTACGAGCTGGGCAGCTCCGCCTCGATCTACCAGGGCAACAGCGTCGAGCGGCTCTTCCGCGACGGGATGGTCGCGCTTCAGCACCACAACCACTCCGCCGTCTTCTTCGAATCCGTCGGACGTGTCCGCCTCGGCATGGCCCCCACCCAGCCGGTCTTCTGAGGGCCTGCGCTTCCGCTATCCCGAACACGCAGCGGACAGGACGTGAGGTGGATATTTCCGACATGGGCCGGTGGCTAGGCTCGTCCGCGTGTGGCAGACGATCAAGGGCAGCCGGACGCCGGAAGGCCGGTCCGCGTGACCGCCGATGCGGGGAGGGATCTGCGCGTGGCCGTCCTGGGCCCCTTCGACGTGCGGCTGGGAACGGCGCGCGTCGAGCTGGGCTCGAACCGGCTGCGGACGCTGCTGGCCGTCCTCGCGCTGTCGGCGGGCGAGACGGTGTCGGTGGATCGGCTGGCCTCGGTGGTATGGGCGGGTGATCTGCCGGACAACGTCAGGCGCAGCGTCCACACCTACATCGCCCGGCTGCGCAACACGCTCGGCGCGGAGGCGATCGAGACGACGTCACTGGGCTACCACCTGCGGGTGGAACCCGATCGGGTCGACGCGCTGCTGTTTCGCCGGCTGCTCGCCGAGGCGGCGCAGGCGCGCGACACCGAAGCCGAGCCGGCGGCCCTGGAGCGGGCGCTGGCCCTGTGGCGGGGGCAGCCGTTCGAGGGGATCGACTCTCCGGCGCTGCACGGGGCCGACGCCGCGCACCTGCTGGATATGCACGTGTCCGCCGCGGAACGCCGGCTCGACCTGGGGCTGGCCGCGGGACGCCACAGTGAGCTGGTGCCCGAGGCACGCAGGCTGGTGGCCCGTCATCCGTGGCACGAGCCGTTGTGGGCGCGCCTGCTCCTGGCGCTGGACGGCTGCGGCAGGCGGGCCGAGGCTCTGTCGGCGTACGAGCGGCTCAGGCGCGGGCTGAGCGAGGAGCTGGGCACCGCCCCTTCCGCCGAGCTGCGGCGCATTCACGCCGGCCTGCTGGAGGACCGCGCGGTGCGGGCGGCGCCGATCACGCCCCGCCAGCTCCCGGCGGACGTGGCCGAGTTCACCGGCAGGGACGAGGAGCTGAAGCGGCTGGACGGGCTGCTCGGCGGCAACAGCAGCGTCTGCGTCATCACCGGCACCGCCGGCGTCGGCAAGACCTGCCTGGCCGTGCACTGGGCGCACCTGGCCGCCGAACGCTTCCCTGACGGTCAGCTGTACGCCGATCTGCAGGGCTTCGGGCCGGGCGAGAGCGCACTGGACCCGCATGACGTTCTGTCCAGCTTTCTGCAGACCTTGGGCGTGGCGAAACCCCGGATCCCGGTCGATCCGCAGGCCAGGATCGCGCTGTACCGGACGCTGCTGGCAGGCCGGCGCGCGCTGGTGCTGCTCGACAACGCCCGCGACGCCGACCAGGTACGGGGGCTGCTGCCGGGAGGCACCGCGTGCATGGTGGTGATCACCAGCCGGCAGGGGCTGAACAGCCTGGTCAGCCGGCACGCGGCCGCGTTGCTCACGCTGGACGTCCTCACCCATCGCGAGTCCCGGCAACTGCTGGCCGGCCGGTTGGGCCGCGAGTGCGTCGAGGCCGACGCGCGCGCCACCGATGAGATCATCGATCTGTGCGGGCGGCTGCCCCTTTCCCTGGCCATCGCGGCCGGCCGCGCGACCGCGGCACCGTCCGCTCCGCTCGCGGCGCTCTCGGCCGAACTGCGCCGCGCCCGCACCGACGTCAGCGTGCTGGCCACCCGGGACGCCCGCACCGACATGCGCACCGTGTTCTCCCACTCCTACGACCTCCTGCCCGCCAAGGCGGCCCACCTGTTCTCGCTGCTGGCGATCCATCCGGGGCCCGACATCGCCCGGGCGGCCGTGGCCAGTCTGGCTGCCGTCAACAGGGTGCAGGCCGATCGGCTGCTGGACGTGCTCCTGGAGGCGCATCTGGTGGCCGAGGCCGTTCCCGGCAGGGTCACGCTGCACAACCTGCTCCGTACATACGCGCACGATCTCGCCCGCATCGCCGACGTCCGGCTGCACCGGCAGGCGGCACGGCGGGTGATCGAGCACTACCTGCACACCGCGTACCGGGCCACGCGGCTCCTCACGCCGGAGGCGCTCGTGATCGTGCCCAGCCCGCCGGCTCCCGGGGTGCGGCCGGAGCGCCTCACCTGCCGCGGGCAGGCGCTGGAGTGGTTCCGGGCCGAGCACACGGTCCTGTTCACCGTGCTGCGCCAGGCGCTGAGGAACGACTTCCCCTCCCATGTCATCCAGCTGGCGGCGGCGTTGACGCCCTGGTGCGACCATCGCAGCGACTGGCGCGCGAAGGCCGGCATCCATGAGGCCGCGCTGAAGGCGGCCGAACAACTGGGTGACATCGCGGCCGTGATCCGGGCGCGGCAGATCATCGCGGCGGTGGCGATCGACCTCGAACGAGCGGACCAGGCACCCGCTTGAACGGGCCTGCTCAGGGTCAGGCGGCCGCCAGGCTCACCGGCGTCCTTGCCGGGTGCTGGACGGCGGCCGGCCGTAGGTCTGCCGGTAAAGGGCCGCGAAGCGGCCGAGGTGGGTGAATCCCCACCGGAGTGCCACGTCCGTGACGGTCGCCGGGCTGTCCGTCCCGGCGATGTGGACCAGGTCGGCGTGGGCGTGCGCCAGCCGTACGGAGCGGAGATAGGCCATCGGGGTGGTCTGCAGATGCTCGCGGAAGCCGAGCTGGAGGGTGCGGACGCTGACCCTGGCGGCGGCGGCGATGTCGGCGAGGGTGATCGGCTCGCCGGCGTGGTCCTCGCAGTAGCGGATCGCCCGCCGGAGCGCGGCGGAGGTCCACGAGGCGGGGGGCCGGCCGAGTTCGTGGGAGTAGTTGTGCGGCTGGGACGAGAGCAGGGTGTGCAGCAGGAACTGCTCGAAGTGGTGCTCGGCGAGCTTCGAGGCCGAGAACGGCAGCGAACCTGCCGCACCGATCGACGACAGCATGCTGAACGTGCGGCCGAGCGCGCTGCCGGTGCCGGCCCTCGGCTCGAACCGCAACCGCTCCTTGACCGGATCACCCAGGTAAGGCTCCAGCGCCTCCTGGAGCAGTGCCGACGGGATCTGCATCACCATGACTTCGTGGTCGATGCTCCAGCGCATGTCGATCTTCTGCTGGGGGCCGATGAGGGAGATCGGCGCGGAGACGTCCTCCCCGTTGATCGCCACCTCGCCGGCTCCGTGCAGCGGCATGATCGCGTAGAAGTTCATCGACTCCGACGTCCCGGTGCGGATCTCTCCGCCGTAGGACGCGGTGTAGAGCGTGGCCTTTCCCGTGTGGAGCAGCTGGTAGCGAGCGCCGCTCGGATGGGGCTTGATGATCTGGAGGAAGTACGACGGGTACTGCTGCTCCAGCAATTCTCGTAACTGGTCGACCTCCGCGGCGACGGCCGGATATCTTATCGATAAGTCCGGTGCGTATTCTCGTTCCTGCGCATTGACATTTCTCATCGCACCACGCTCCCTGCACACTCTGGCAACTCTTCCTCCTGCGGTCAGCAGGCTAGCGACAGGCGGCGATACTGTAAACGCGGATCCGGACAGTTCCAAGTACTTGTAAATAATTCACGCCTCACCGGATGCGCGGATAAACTCGGGTCTCGGCCCGCCAGGTCCTGGTGCCAGAGGCCGCTGTCGCAGGCTGCGTCATGCCATGGCGACCCAGTCGTCAGGGCGGCGGCGAACGTCCGGACTCTGGGTCACACTGAGGAAGGCGCGACTACCACCTTTCACACACCAGCAGATGACTATTTGCGCCCTGCACAAGAAGGCTACTGCGATATCGGCTGCCGGACGCCCACTCATGATTCCCGACGGTCATCATTTCCTGAGCCGCTGGAGCACAACCCTGTTTGTCGAGAAGGCGTAATCCGAGATCGGCGAAAACGTCATTCCAGGCGCGCGTGAGCCGAAAAGGGGCGACGATGGCGGGGGGACAAGGGCGGCGAGCTTGTCGAGAGGGTCATGATCGTATGTCATGGTCCGAAGGTTAACGGGACGCCTCGTGGGCGCAGCGGGCGGAGCGGTGTTCGAGACACCGCCAGGTGCCGTGTGGTCGTGTGGGCGGGCAACCTGACGGGGCGGTCGATGCGTCACTACCGTCAACCGGCTCGCACAGGAGGCACGTCAAGTTGGCGGATAGGGCGATATTTCAGGATTTCGTGGTGTCGCGGTCGGACCGGCTGTTACGGACCGCGTATCTGCTGACCCGGGATTGGGGCATCGCGGAGGACCTGCTGCAGGAGTCGCTGTCCAAGGCGTGGTTCGCCTGGCCGGGCATCGACGAGCCCGAGGCGTACGTACGCAAGGTGCTGGTGCACACGTACACGTCATGGTGGCGGCGGCGGTGGCGCAGAGAGCTGCCGAGCGACGACCTCCCCGAGGCGGCACCGCACGACACGGCCGGCGACCCGGCCGGTGATCTGGCCGGCGGGAGGCGCGAGGAGCTGTGGCGGGCGGTGGGCCGGCTGCCGGCCCGTCAGCGCGCGGTGATCGTGCTGCGCTTCTACGAGGACCTGCCCGTGAGCGAGGTGGCCGGGCTGCTGGGCTGCCAGGAGGGCACGGTCAAGAGCCAGACCGCGAAGGCGCTGACGAAGCTGCGACAGGACGAGGCGATGGTGAAGGAGCTGCGCCGGTGACCGTACAAGATCTGCGTGACGTCCTGCGGGAGCGGGCCGAGGGGCCGTCGCCCGCGAACCCGCACCGCCACGACGAGGTCCGCGCCCGCATCCGCCGGCGCCGCATGCGCAGGCGGGCGATGGTGGGCGGGGCGGTGTCGGTGGCGTCGGTGGTGGCCGCCGTCGTGGTGATCGTCGCCCTGCTTCCCGGTACGGCCGAGGAGCCCCCACCCGCGACGACGGTCACCGCCGAACCCGCGTCCGGCCTGCCCGAGCGCTACACCGCCCCCGACGGCACCGTCTACCGCCGGCTGGCCACGACCAGGCTCGTCGCGTCGGGCGTGAAGACCTCGGTCACGATCCCGGTCTCCGGAGAGCCGCTGGACGTCGCGGCGCGGTGCGACGGCGAGTCCGGCGCGTCGCCACGGGTCCTGGTGAACGGCAGGAACACGGGCCCGCGCGGTTTCTCACCGTGCCCCGAGGACATGGAGCTGCGGCCGCTGATCGTGCCGAAGGACGCCGAGGAGGTCACGGTCACGTTCGACCGGACCACCTCCGGCGGAGGCTGCGTCATGCGGACCAGAAACGGGCCGTGCGAGGCGGTCAAGCCCCAGCGGTCCGACTGGGACCTCGCGGTCTATCAGTGGATCCCGCCCGCCAGGATGGTCACCCCCGAGCCGGTCAGGGCGATGCCCGAGCGGCTGGCCGGTAAGAGGATGATCGCCCAGTTCAGGGGCGCCTGGCCGGGCGAGTCGACGATCGAGATGCAGGTGGTGGGCACCGGCGACCCCATCGGCATCGACCAGATCTGCTCCGGCGACCTGGCCGGACGCATGTGGTTCAAATATCAGGTCGGCGGCAAGGAGTCGCCCACGCGCTCGGGCTGCGGCGTCTGGAAGGAGGGCCCGTTCCCGACGGCGATGGAGGAGTTCACGGTGCCCAAGGGCAAGCGGGTCACCGTCACGGGACGGGTGGGGTTCTGGGGGGAGTCCACCAACCGGCCGGTGAAGTGGGCCATCGGCGTCTACCGGAAGTAGGCTCCGGCGCCACGATCCGTCAGCCGCCGTCGCGCAGGCGGGCGACCAGCGCCGTCACCGAGTCGAGCCGGTGCGGGCCGACCCGCCAGCCGCCGGACGCCCGCACCTCGACCGTGACCTCGGCGTCGACCTCGGCGCCGCGCTCGCTGACGCGGTATCCGGCGCGCTCCACCGCGTGGACGGTCCAGGAGAGCAGGTCGGCCGGGCAGCCGGGCGGCGCCGTGACGCGGGCGGTGGCCGCCTGGCCGGTGTCCCAGGTGAACGTGCCGGTTCGCGGGTCGAACGTGGCGGCGTCGTGGAGCAGGCGCCGCAGGTGCCCGGCCAGCCCGATCTCCTCCGGCGCGCCGCTGATCAGCTCGCGTTCCGGGGTGATCAGCCAGAGCGAGTCGGCGTGCCGCAGCATGTGCTCGACGTCGTGGGTGGACATCAGGACGGCCAGGCCGTGCTCGTGGGTGAGGGAGCGCAGCAGCTCGACCAGCTCCAGCCGGGCGGCCAGGTCGAGGAACGCGGTGGGCTCGTCGAGCAGCAGGACGGAGGGCTGCTGGGCGAGCGCCCGCGCGATCATGAGGCGCTGGCGCTCGCCGTCGCTGAGCTCCGTCACCGGACGGCCGGCCAGGTGCCCGGCACCGGTGGTGTCCAGGGCCCGCTCGATCGTGCGCCTGTCGGCGTCGTCGAGCCGGCCGAACCATCCGGTGTACGGGGCGCGTCCGAGGGCGACGAGGTCGTAGCCGAGCAGTTGCCCGGCGGCGACCCGGTCGGTGAGGACGATGGCCAGCTCCGCGGCGAGCTCGCGCGGGGAGAGGTCGGCGATGGGCCGCCCGCGCAGCTCGATGCGTCCGGTGAGCCGCGGCTGGGCGCGGGCGAGGGTGCGCATGAGGGTGGACTTGCCGATGCCGTTCGCGCCGACGAGGCAGGTCAGCTCCCCTGCGCGCAGGGTGACGTCGATGCCGGAGAGCACGGCGCGGCGCCGGTAGCCCACGCTGAGGTCCGTGGTGGCCAGCCGTTCGTCAGACATGGAAGCCTCCTCCTCCGCGGTTGATCCGCAGCAGTACGTGGAGCACGACGGGCGCGCCGAGCAGGGCGAGCGCGGCGTTGAGCGGCAGCGTGAGCCCTGTCCCCGGAAGCTGGGCGAAGATCCCGGCGGCCAGGGCGGTCAGCGCGCCGAGCAGCGCCGAGCCGGGGATCAGCAGCCGGTGGTCGGCCGTGCCGAGCAGGCCCCGCGCCAGGTGCGGTGCGGCGATGCCGAGGAAGGCGATCGGCCCGGTGTAGGCGGTGACGGCGCCGGACAGCAGGGCCGTGGCGGCGATGGCGACGATCCGCACCCGCCGCGGGGACACGCCCATGCTCTGGGCGTACCGCTCCCCCAGCAGCGACACGTTCAGCTGTTTGACGAAGAGGGTCAGCAGCAGGGCGCCCGCGGCCACGACGGCGGCGAGCACGGGGAGCTGGGCCGCCCGCACGCCCTCGAAGCTGCCGAACTGCCACTGCGTGAAGGCCACCACGGCCTCGGGCCGGGCGAAGAACACCAGCACGTTGGTGATCGCGCCGAGGAAGGAGCCGACCATGATGCCAGCCACCAGGACGATGACCATGTTCCGCACCCGCCCGGCGACGGCCAGCATGACCAGCAGGACGGCGAAGGCCCCCAGGGCGGCGGCGCCGACGACGCCGAGCCCGTGCAGCGGGGCGAGTCCCGCCAGCAGTGAGGCGCCCACGCCGGTGGTCGCGCCCTGCGGCAGCAGGAGCAGGCCCACGCCGAGCCCCGCTCCCGAGGTGACCCCGAGGACGTACGGCTCGGCGAGGGCGTTGCGGAACAACGTCTGCATGGCGAGCCCGGCCAGCGCCATGGCCGTCCCGGCGAGGACCGCCGTGGCCGCGCGGGGCAGGCGCAGGTCGAGCACGATGGCCCGCCAGGTGCCGCGAGCCGGCTCCTGCCCGCGCAGGATCGCGACGACCTCGTCCAGCGGCACGTTGACCGACCCCCAGGCCAGCGTGGCCAGGAAGGCGGCCGGCACGGCGGCGGCGAGCACGGCGAGGACGACGGCGCGGCGGGCGCTACTCGGCCGGGACACGTTTGACGAACTGAAGGTCATCGCCGCTCTTCAGGAGTTCGGGGTGCAGGAGGTTCACCAGGTCGCGCAGGATCAGGTCGGCCTCCAGCGCGCCGTTGAGGAAGTAGTCGGAGCCGCGGGTCCCGACGCGGTGGAAGGTTCTGCCGTTCTTCAGCGCGGGCAGGCGGGCGAGCCGGTCGTCGGCGGCGAGGTAGTCGACTCCCGTCCGGTGCTTGGGGAAGAAGACCAGGTCCATCCAGTAGTCGGCGTCCGCTCCCGTGTCGAGGAACTTCTCCAGCGACAGGGCCGCGATGCCGCCGCCGGGCAGGTCGGGCACCGGCTCCGCGCCGGCCGCGCGGACGAGCTGGGGCTCGAACCGCTCGCGCTGCCTGGTGGTGACCGATCCCGACTCGCCGACGGCGCCGATCAGCACCTTGGGTCGCTTCTTGCCGGCGACGTACACGTCGATCTGAGCGCGCAGCTTCAGGTAGCGCTCTTCGATCGGGTCGAACACCTGCTGGGCCCGCTGCTCGGCGTCGAAGAAGAGGGACAGGAACTTGATCTGCTCGGCCGCGCCGAGCGGCGTCTCGGTGTAGGGGAAGTAGTAGACCACCGGGATGCCGAGCTCTTCGATCTTGCTGAAGGTCTGGTCGTCTCCGGCGTAGTTGGTGTAGAAGTCGGGGTCGGCGTCGGCCAGGGCCTCGTAGTTGACCTCGTAGCCGATCTCGGCGACCTCGCCCGCCTTGATCCGTTCGGCGACCCTGGGCAGGTAGGGCGCCTCGACGTCGCCGATGAACGGTTCGGCGGAGCCGGTCAGCGCGTCGGCCAGGCCCAGCTTCTCCAGCGACGCGTACAGGACGCTGCCGCCGTCGACCATCGTCCTGACGGGCACCTCGATGACGGTGGCGCCCGCCAGCTCGCCGGTCAGCTCCGGCCGGGGCGCGCCGCACCGCAGGAGCACGTAGGTGCTGTCGATCTCGCGGCTGCCGGCCTCGGCGTGCCCGCCGGCCGCCTGCACCGTCGTCTTCAGCACCTTGTACGAGCGCTCGTAGCGGACCTGCCAGCCGTTGGCGTACTCGGCCTTGACCTGGTGGGGGAAGTAGTCCTGCTCGGCGGAGAACTCCGTCACGCAGCCGGGCCGTGCCGGAGCCGCCCGGGGCGCGGGGCTGCCGCAGGCGGCGAGCCCGGCGACCAGAAGCAGACACATTAAGCGTTTCATCCTTTTCCTCCACAACTGTTGCGCGCCCGTCGATGCCGGGTTAGCGTCCTTGAATATGACAACGGTTATCAAACCCGCGTCGTCTCGGCAACGGGTTGCCCCGATGACTCCGCGTTTGTTACGTCTGGCCGCCGCCGCGCGCGGCCGGCTGGCGCTCGGCACGGCGGTGACGCTCGCCGTCACCGCGACCCACGTCGGCCAGGGCGTCGCCATCGCGCAGGCCCTGGCCGTCGTGTTCGCCGGCGCGCCGTGGCAGGGCGTGCTCGTCCCGCTGGCCGTCGTCGCGGTCATGCTGGTGACGAGGGCGGCCCTGCTCTGGGCGGGCGAGCTGGTCGTCGTGACGACCGGGCGGGCGGTGAAGGACTCCCTGCGCAAGCGCCTGTACGCCAAGCTCTTCGAGCTGGGGCCCGGCTACACCGCGGCCAACCGGACGGGCGCCACCCAGGCGACGGTGGTCGACGGCGTGGAGAAGATCGACGTGTACGTCAGCCGCTTCCTGTCCCAGCTGCTGGGCGCCGTCCTCGGCGCGCTGGCCATCCTGACCGGGCTCGTCCTCGTCGATCCGCTCATCGGCGGCGTCCTGTTCGCCGGGGCGCTCGCGATCACCGCGACCCCGCTGCTGGCCCGGCGGCTGCAGGCCGAGCGGGCGGGCTGGTTCTGGGGGCTGTGGCGGCGGCTCGGCGCCGAATATCTCGACGTGCTGCAGGGCATGACGACGTTGAAGGCGTTCGGCGTCAGCCGCGAGCGCGGCCGGGAGCTGGCGCGCGAGTCCCACGACTTCTACCGGGCCTCGATCGGCTTCGTGGCGGTGGCCAACCTGCGCACCGGCGCGATGGGGCTGCTGTCGGTCGCGGGCGTCTGCCTCGCGATCGGGCTCGGCTCCCTGCGGCTGGCCGCCGGGCAGCTCGACGTCCTGGGCCTGCTGCTGGTCCTGCTGCTGGCCCGCGAGGCCTTCCGTCCGCTGGAAGAGCTGCAGAAGGCCTACCACTCCGCCTACCCGGCGATCTCCGCCGCCGGCGGGATCTTCGAGCTGCTCGACGCCGCACCGGCGGTCACCGGGCCGCGGCGGCCGCAGCCGCCGCCGGCGTCCGCGTCGATCTCGTTCGACCGCGTGTCCTTCGGCTACCGCGACGGGCGGGACGTCGTCTCGGACCTGTCGTTCACGGTGGAGGAGGGCCGCACGGTCGCGATCGTCGGCCGGTCGGGCGCGGGCAAGAGCACGATCGTCTCGCTGCTGCTGCGCTTCTTCGACCCGAGGTCGGGACGCGTCCTGCTCGGCGGGCAGGACATCAGAGAGCTGTCCCTGGCCCGGTTACGCGGCCTGATCGCCGTGGTGGCCCAGGACACCTACCTCTTCCACGGCACGGTTCGCGACAACCTCCTGCTCGGCCGGCCCGGCGGCGACGCCGGCCAGGTGGAGGCGGCCGCCGTCGCCGCCGGCGCCCACGACTTCATCTCCAGGCTGCCGGACGGGTACGACACCGTGGTCGGCGAGCGCGGCGTCACCCTGTCGGGCGGGGAGCGACAGCGCGTCGCCATCGCCCGCGCGCTGCTCAAGGACGCGCCGATCCTCGTCCTGGACGAGGCCACCTCCAGCATCGACTCGGCCGGCGAGGCGGAGATCCAGCGGGCCCTCGACCGGCTGGCCGCCGGCCGTACCACGCTGGTCATCGCCCACCGGCTGTCGACCGTACGGGACGCCGACCGCATCCTGCTGCTCGACCACGGCAGGGTCGCCGCCACCGGCACCCACGCCGAACTGCTCGAACGCTCGGCCGGATACCAGCGGCTGGTGGCGGCGCAGGCGGTGAGCCGATGATCTCCGGACTGCGCCCCCTGCTGTCCCTGGTGCGGCCCTACCGGCTGCACCTGGCAGGCGCGATCGGCAGCGGCGTTCTCGACCAGGCCCTCACCGTGGCGATCGCCGCGGCCGGCGCCTGGGTGGCCGGCGCCGCGATCACCGGCGCGGGCGCGGCCGAGCTGCGTCCCGGGCTGATCGTGCTGGCCTGCCTGGTGCTCCCCCGCGCGGTGCTGGCCTTCGTGGAGTCGCACCTCGCCCACGACATGGCCTTCCGGATCCTGGTCGACATCCGGGAGCGGCTGTACGCGGGCTTCGAGCGGATCGCGCCCGCGCACCCCAAGGGGCACCGCTCCGGTGACCTGGCCGCGACGGTCATGGACGACGTCGAGCGGCTGGAGGTGTTCTTCGCCCACACCCTGAGCCCGCTGTGCGTCGCGGTCGTGGTGCCGGGCGGGTCGGTGGCGGCCCTGTCGTTCATCCACCCGGCGCTCGCCCTCGTCGTCCTGCCGGTCGCCGGCCTGGTGGCCTTCGTCCCCGCCTGGCTCCGCGGGCGGGCGGCCGTCCAGGGCCGCGCGTGGCGGCTGCGCCTCGGCCGGCTCAACGCCATCGCCGTGGACGGCGTGCAGGGGCTGCGCGAGATCGCCGCCTTCGGCCAGGAGGAGCGCTTCCTGGCCCGGCTCGGCGCGCACGGCCGCGACCTGCACGAGGCGCAGCTCGCCCACGCCGGCCGGGTCGGCGCCGAACGTGCCGCGACCGACCTGCTGATCGGGCTGGGAGTCGTCGGCGTGCTCGGCGCATCGGCCGCCCTGGTCGCCATCGGCGCGATGCCGGTGGCGCTCTATCCGGCCGCGGTGGTCCTGGCCGCCGCCGCGCTGGCGCCCGTCACCAAGCTGAGCGACGCCGCGCGCGAGCTCGGCGTGGTCGCCGCCGCGGGCGAACGCGTCTTCGCGGTCGTCGACACGCCGGCCATGGCCCCGGAACCGGCCGCGCCGGCGCCGCTGCCCGCCCTGCCGGCGGCGCTCGGCGTCTCCTTCCGCGACGTCTCCTTCCGGTACGGGGCAGGCCTGCCGCCAGCCGTGTCCGGCGTCACGTTCGACATCGCCGCCGGGGAGACGGTCGCGCTGGTGGGACACTCCGGCGCGGGCAAGTCCACGCTCACCAGCCTGCTGCTCCGCTTCTGGGACCCGGAGGCGGGCTCGGTGCGGGTCGCCGGGCACGACCTGCGTGACCTGGCCGACCAGGACCTGCGCGAGCTGATCTGCGTGGTGCCGCAGGAGATCTACCTGCTCAACCGGACGGTCGCCGAGAACATCGCGCTGGGCCGGCCCGGCGCGAGCCGGGAGGAGATCGAGACCGCCGCCAGGGCCGCGCTGGCGCACGACTTCATCACCGAGGAGCTCCCCGACGGCTACGACACCGTCGTCGGCGAATGGGGCGCACGGGTCTCGGGCGGCCAGCGGCAGCGCATCGCCATCGCCCGCGCGCTGCTGCGCGACGCGCCCGTCCTCATCCTCGACGAGCCCGTCTCCAACGTGGACGCGGAGAGCGAGCGGCTGCTGGGCCTGGCCATGGCCCGGGTCCGCGCCGGCCGGACCACCCTGCTGGTGGCCCACCGGCTCTCCACGATCCGCACCGCCGACCGCTTGATCGTGCTCGATCGCGGCGAGGTCGCCGAGATCGGCACGCACGCGGAGCTGGTGGCAGCCGGCGGCACCTACGCCCGGCTGGTCCGCCACCAGCTGCGACAACCACCCATGGGAAGGAGGTCAGCACATGATCCGTGAAATCAGCGCCGAACGGCGTCGCGACACCGTCGCGCCGCACAACCACAGCACGGGCTTCCGCGCCTTCCGCTGGAGCTGACGGAGGTGAAACCCGTGGGGCCGGCCCGCATCCGGCCTCACGGGCCCCGCGACGCGACAAGGATGCGATCTTGACACACCTTCCGAGAGTCAACGTGGACGTACGCCCGCTGGGCGCCGACGCGGCCGTGCTCATCACGCCGGACGGCCGGATGTTCGAGATCGGACGGAGCGCGGCGGACGTCGTCCGCGGCCTGGAGGATTTCGCCGCGACGCCACCGGGCGGGTCTCCGCCGTGGCCGGAACTGGCCGCCCTGCTCACCTCGACCGGCTCGCTCATCGAGACCCCGCAGACCCCCGCACTCCCCGCCGAACCCCCGCGAAACTCTGTACTCCCCACCGAACCCCAGCGAAGCTCCGTACTTCCCACCGAACCCCCGCAGAACTCGGTATCACCCGACGAACACCCGCAGACGCCCGTATCCCCCGCCGATACCTCGCAGGCCCCGGTGCTGCTCGCCGATGCCATCCTGCGTCCGATCGTCGCGGGGCTCGCCGCGCCCGATGAGCAGGTCCTGCTCCTCGGCGACGACCTTCCGCCCGACCGGCCGCTGGCGCTGCTGAGCACGCGGTTCGACCCCGAACTGCTGGCGCGGGCGGACGACCGGCGGACCGGAGCGTGGAGCTGTTTCTTCCTGGACCGGGGCAGGTGCTACTTCGGCCCGGCCGTCGAGCCCGGCCGCACCGCGCCGTACCGGGATCTGCTGACCCGCCGGGCCTGCGTGACGCAGCGGCCGGACCTCGCCGAGGCGCTCCTGCGGCCGTCGCTGACCGGCGGCCTGCGGCCGCCTCCCCCGGACGTGCTGACCTGGCTCGTGTCGATGTTCCTGGTCGAACTGCGCCGCTGGCTGGCCGGCGAGCCCTGCGCCCTGGCCGGCAACGAGATCGAGGTGGACCCGGCGGGCCCGCGGATCCGGCTCCATCCGTTCCTGCCCCTGCCGTCGAGCCCGTTCCCCGAGGTGGTCAACCACCGCGTCACGGGCACGGACCTGCTCCTCGGCGACCGCCTCGGCATCGTGGCGGCCACCAGGGTCGTCGAGCACGACCCGTCGACCCCGCGGGCCCTGACCACCGTGCAGGCCGACGTCGCCGACATGAGCCGGCGCTTCCCCTGGGCCACCAACGTCCTGTGCGGGGCAAGCACCTTCGGCGACGTGGCCGGCGCGCGGGCGGCGGCGATCGGCGAGAGCGTGGAACGCTACTGCGCCAACTGGATCCAGCCCGAACGGTTACGCCAGGCGTCCTACGCCGAGCTGTGCCAGGACGGCGAGAACGCCCTCGCGCCCGAGTCGATCGTCCTGTTCTCCGAAGAGCAGTACGCGGCGGACGGGTTCCCCTTCGTCCGCTTCGACGCCGGCCTGCCTGTGCACTGGATCCAGGGCCGCTCCCTCACCCATGACCGGCCGATCTGGGTGCCCGCCAGCCTGGCGTACTGCAACTACTACGTCGGCCCCTACTACCACGAGCCCGTCACGAACCCCCTGTACTACGCCGGTGTGGCGGCCGGGGAGTCCTTCGACGACGCCGTACGGTCGGGGCTGGAAGAGGTGATCGAGCGGGACGCCACCATGGTCTGGTGGGCCAATCTGCCCGCGCTGCCGTCCCTGGAGCCGACGCCGCGCCTGGCCGCGCTCTTCGACGGCACGCCCGGACAGCGCGCGTGGCTCGTCCCGCTGCCCAACGAGTTCGGCGTCCCGGTGGTCGCCGGCGTCGTCGAGCACGTCGAGGAGCGGATCCTGACGATCGGCTTCGGCTGCCGCGACACCGTCGAGACGGCGGCGGAGAAGTCCTGGGCCGAGGCGCTGACCCTCCAGGAGATCGCCCGCGACCTCCAGGATCCCGGCGGCCTGTACTGGGAGGCCGTGCGCGCGGGACGCAAGACGCGGCACTTCATGCACGAGTGGCGGGCCGACCGCGCCTACCTCGACAGTTTCCGCCCCGACTTCAGGGACGTCGGCGACCTGGAGTGCCAGCTGCAGGTCAACCTCGACCCCCGTGCCGTCGAACGGGTCCGCGGCCGGCTCGGCGACGGGACCACCATCCCGGCCTCGGCGGTGCCCGCGCTGCCCGACCGCTCCCTGAGCACGTACCGGCGGCGGGTCGAGCGGGCCGGCCACGAGGTGATCGCCGTGGACCTCACCACGCCGGACGTCGCCGCCGCCGGGCTGCACGTCACCAGGACACTCGTGCCCGGGCTGGCCGGCAACTTCGCCGCCGCCTTCCCCTACCTCGGCGCGGACCGGCTGCGCGACGCCGCGGCCAAGCTCGGCTGGCCCGCCAGGACCGAGCTGAACGTCTTCCCCCTCCCCCACGCGTGAAAGGAAACCGCCGATGAAAGACGCCGACGCCCTCAACGCCGTCGCCTACGGACCGGAATGGTCGGCCCGCTGGGAGGCGGAGTTCGGCGACCAGCCCGACACCCAGGACGCGGCCGACTACCTCGCCGGGCTGGCCGGCGGACGGGCCGTGCTGGAGCTCGGCGTCGGCACCGGCCGGCTCGCCCTCCCGCTGCTCGACCGCGGGCTGGCCGTGACCGGCGTGGACAACTCCCCCTGGATGCTCGAACAACTGCGCGCCAAACCGCGCGGCGACGAGATCGATCTCGTGGAGGGAGACTTCGCCGACGTGAAGGTCGAGGGCGAGTTCGGCCTGGCCTTCATCTCCCGTTTCGCGCAGTCGGCCCTGACCACGCAGGACCTTCAGGTGCGCTGCTTCGAGAACGTGGCGGCGCACCTGGCGCCCGGCGGCTTCTTCGTCGTCGAGCTGATGGCGCCGGCGAGCGGCGTCCTGGAGAACGGCAGGGCCTGGACCTCCGGCGTCAAGCCGGACGCGGTCTCGCTGTTCGTCTCGGCCGCCGACCACGTGACGCAGGAGATGCGGACCTGCCACATCAGGCTCAGCGAGACGGAAGGGGTCCAGCTGCGCCCCGGCGCGGTCCGCTACGTCTGGCCGTCCGAGCTCGACCTGATGGCCCGCATCGCCGGCCTGCGACGGCACGAGCGCTGGTCGAGCTGGGACAAGGCGCCCTTCACGGCCGCCTCGACCCGTAACATCTCGGCGTACCGGAAAGCGTGACCGGCCGTGACCTCCCTTCCCATCACCTCGCCAGGATCGTGGGTCTTCTCGGGCGACGTGCCCGCGGTGTTCGTCGATCACGCCCGTCACTCCGTACCGCTCTACGACGCCGGGCACGATCTCGTCTGCGATCTGTCCACGTGTTTCCTCGGCGGCGATCAGCCCCGGGTCGGCTACGAGCTCGGCTCGGCCACCGGCCAGCTCCTGCGCCGGCTGGCCACCCACGGGCCGGCCAACGGCGCCACCCACTGGATCGGGGTCGACCGCGAGGCCGCGATGGTCGAGGCCGCCCGCGAGCACTGCGCCGGTCTCGGCAACGTCGAGGTCGTGGCGGGCGACCTCACCGAGATCGCCTTCCAGCAGTGTGACTTCGTGGTCGCGTACCTGACCATGCACTTCCTGCCGCCGGGGCTGCGGCGGCAGGTGCTGCGCCGGATCTGCCAGGCGCTGCGTCCCGGCGGGGCCTTCTTCATGTTCGACAAGGTCCTGGCGCCCGGCGCCCGGCTCGAGGATCTGATCACGACGCTGCACTACCGGTTCAAGCGCAACGCCGGCCTGAGCCCGGAGGAGATCCTCGACAAGAAGGAGAGCCTGCTCGGCGTGCTGCAGCCGGTCTCCACCGACGACAACCTCGCCGTCTTCGAGGAAGCCGGCTTCACCAGCTACGGAACGATCCTGAAATATCTCGCCTTCGAGGGCTTCATCGCGATCAAGTAGCCGCGCGACTCTCTCGGGTGCCAGGCGTTGGACTTGACTCCGGTGACGCTTCCCAGGACACTCCCGGAAATGAGAATCATTCCCGACAGGCCGCGGCCGAGTACGGCGGATCGGCCGGCCCTGGGGAGTGGCCGGCCGCGGGAGCCCGGGTTCCGGCTGCCGTGGGCGTTCATCGTCCTCGTGGCCCTGCTGGTGGCGGGACGGTTCCTGCTCGCGCCGCACCTGACGCATCCCGCGCTGCAAACCTGGGCGACCGTGTTCGTGGCGGTGTGCGTGCAGGCGCTGCCGTTCCTGGTGCTGGGCGTGGCGCTGTCGGCGGCCATCACCGCGTTCGTGCCCGCCTCGTTCTGGACGAGGGCGCTGCCCCGGCGGACCTCCGCGGCGGTCCCGGTGGCGGGTCTGGCGGGGGCGGTGCTGCCCGGCTGCGAGTGCGCGTCGGTGCCGGTGGCCTCCGGGCTGATGGCGCGCGGCGTGGCGCCGCCGGCGGCGCTGGCGTTCCTGCTGGCCTCCCCGGCGATCAACCCGGTGGTGCTGGTGTCCACCGCGGTGGCCTTTCCCGGCGACCCGTCGATGGTGGTGGCCAGGTTCGCCGCCTCGCTGGCGGTGGCCGTGCTGGCCGGCTGGATCTGGGCCCGGTTCGGGCGCGCCGCGTGGCTGCCGGCGCCCCGCCGCAGCGCGGGAACCCGCGCGGGCAGGGGGAGCGTCTTCGTGGACGCGATGCGTCATGACCTGCTGCACGCCGGCGGGTTCCTGGTGGTCGGCGCGCTGGCCGCGGCGACGCTGAACGTGGTGATCCCGCGTGACTGGCTGACCGCGGTGGCCGGGGTGCCCGTCGTGTCCGTGCTGGTACTGGCGTTCCTGGCCGTGCTGCTGTCGATCTGTTCCGAGGCCGACGCGTTCGTGGCGGCGTCGTTCACCGCGTTCTCCCCCACCGCCAAGCTGGCGTTCCTGGTGGTCGGGCCGATGGTGGACCTGAAGCTCATCGCCCTGCAGGCGGGCACCTTCGGCCGGGCCTTCACCGCGCGGTTCGCGCCGCTCACGCTGGTCCTCGCGATAGGGATCAGCTTCGTCGCCGGCTGGGCGCTGCCGTGAGCCGTCAGGCGCAGGGCGCCGTGCTGCTGATCCTGGGCGCGACGGTGCTGAGCGTCTCGGCGTTCTCCACGACGTACCTCAACTACGTCAGGCCGGGGTTCCGGCCGCCGCTCGTGGCGGCCGGAACGGTGCTGGTGCTGCTCGGCCTGCTGTCCGTCGTCGCCGACGTGCTGGACCGGCCCGGTGGCGCCCACGGAACGCGCGTGGCGTGGCTGCTGGCCGTGCCGGCGTTCGTCATCGTGCTGATCGCTCCGCCCGCGCTCGGCGCCTTCGCGGCCCGGCGCGACGACGGTCCGCCGGCGCCCGTCCGGGCGGAGGGCTATCGCGCGCTGGCGGGAGGCGAGGTGACGGAGCTGACGCTGGGCGAGTTCATCGGGCGCGCGTACGCCCGGCCGGGGCCCTCGCTCGCCGGCCGGAAGGTCCGGTTGGTCGGTTTCGCCGTACGGGCCGGGGACGGCGGGGGCTGGTATCTGACCCGGATGCGGATCGGCTGCTGCGCCGCCGACGCGCTCGCCCTGGAGGTCGCCGTCCAGAGGGCGGCCGCCCCGCCGGAGGACGCGTGGGTGGCGGTCACGGGCACGTGGGTTCCGTGGCCGGACGGGGTGCCGGACGACTACGTGGTTCCGGCCCTGGCCGCGACCGCCGTGACCGCCGTCGGGCGGCCGGCGGAGCCGTACGAGTAGGGGTGTGCCACGGCGCGTGTCCGGTCCGTTCACGTCGAGGAGTGGAGGAAGTCCTCCGTCGGGTTGATGAGGGCGCGGGTGACGGGATGGGACGGGGTGCGGAGCACCTGATCCGCTGGGCCGTGCTCGATCAGGCGGCCCTCGTGAACGACCGCGATCCGGTCGGCGAGCCGCGCGGCCATGGGCAGGTCGTGGCTGATGACGATCAGGGTCACGTCGAGATCGGTGAGCAGGCCGAGGACCTCCGCCTCGGTGACGGGATCGAGCCCGGAGGTGATCTCGTCACAGATCAGCACGTCCGGATGGGCGAGCAGGGCGCGGGCCAGGGCGGCGCGCTGCGACTCGCCCCCTGACAACCGCTCCGGGAGGCGCCGTGCGATCTCGTGGCTCAGCCCGAGCGAGGCCATGGTCGCGAAGGCGTCCTCGCGCGCGGCGGGCGCGGTCGATCCGCGCAGCCGTACCGCGGTCCTGGCGACCTGTTCCACCACGGCCCGCCGAGGGTCGAACGAGGCGCGGGCGTCTTGGGGGACGTACTGCAGCCGCGCCAGGTCGGCGCGGCTACGGCGGCCGGAGGGCGGCAGCGGGCGGCCGTCCAGACGTACGCTCCCGGAGGTCCAGGCACGCAGCCCGGCGACACAGCGGGCGAGCGTCGTCTTCCCGCTGCCGGAGCGGCCGACGACGGCCAGCCGTTCGCCGCGGGCGACGTCGAGGTTCACCCCACGCAGGACCTCCGTTCCGAGATCGGCGATGGTCAGGATCGGGTGCGGTTGCATGCGGGTCCCGGCCACGTGGGGTCGCGCGCTGACCAGCGCCTTGGCGTACTCACTGCGTGGCGTGTCCAGCACCGCGGGCCCGGACTCCACGACCCGCCCGTCCTTGAGCACGACGACCTGGTCGGCCAGCTCCCGCACCAGGTCGAGGTCATGGCTGAGCAGGACGACGGCGACATTGAGTGAGACGAGCTCGGCGGCCACCTCGGCCCGGGTGATGGCGTCCTGACCGGTGGTGGGTTCGTCGGCGACGATGACGGACGGGCCGGCCAGCAGCGTGTGCGCCAGGACGAGCCGCTGCTGCTGCCCGCCTGACAGCTGGTGCGGAAAGCGGCGCAGAAAGCTTCGCTCCTCGGGGAGGCGGGCCTTGCGCAGGGCGTCGGGGACGCTCGTGCCGTGCCGCGCCGCGATCTGGCGGAGCACCGCGCCGATCCGCAGCACCGGGTTGAGCACGGCGGAAGGGTGCTGCGGGATGAAGCCGACGGTCCCGGGCGCCGGGGGTCGCCCGGGTGTGACCTGATGGCCGGCCACGGCGATCCGGCCGGTGACCCGGGCACCGGCCGGGTGCTCGCCGAGCAGCGCGAGCGCGGTGGTCGTCTTGCCGCTCCCCGAAGCGCCGACCAAGGCCAGCGTCCGGGCGGCGGGCAGGGTGAAGCTGACTTCGTCCACCAGGATCCGGCTGGGGACGGAGACCGTCAGCCGGTCAACTTCGATCATGATCTGCCTTCTTCGACAGGCGGTCCAGGGTGAGGTTCAGCCCGACCGCCAGCATGACGATCAGCAGTGCGGGGGCGAGGACCGCCCACGCGTTGAGGAAGAGGCCGCCGCGGTTGCGGTCGACCATGACCGCCCAGTCGGCGGCGTCCGGCGGCACCCCGACACCGAGGAAGCTCACGGCGGCGATGAGGTACAACGATCCGGTCAGCCGGGTACCGGCGTCGGTGGCGAGCACGCGGGCCATGGCGGGCGCGACGAACCCGGTGGCGATCCGCCACCGGTTCTCGCCCTGCATCCGCATGGCCTCCACGGCCGGCCGGGAGCCGATCTCCAGCGCGCAGGAGCGGACCAGGCGGGCGATGTCGGGCAGATGGATCAGCATGACGATCCAGACGAGCGCTCCGCCGGGAGCAAGCGTCGCCACCACCAGGAGCAGCAACAGCGACGGCACCGCCATGAGGACGTCGAGCGGGCGCATCAGGGCCTCGTCGACCATCCGGGGCGTCGTCGCCGCGGCCAGGCCCCAAGCGGTGCCCAGCAGGTAGGCGCCGCCAGTGGCGAGCACGGCCGTCAGCGCCAGACCCTGTCCGCCCATGAGCACCTGGTGCCACACGTCGCGGCCGACGAAGTCGGTGCCGAGCGGGCCCGAATCGGCGAACGGCGCACCGCGGCCGAGGTCGCCGGGAACGAGCCACGGCCCCACGAGGGCGATGGACAGGGGCACGCCGAGCAGCAGAAACCTCATGCGCGTGGGGCCAATCGGAAGGCGGCGACGTCGGCGAGCAGGTTGACCAGGACGGTCGTGGCGGCGAACAGCAGCGCGAGTCCTTGCAGGACCGGGAGGTCCCGATGGCCGACCGCGTCGGCCAGGGTGCCGCCCAGGCCGGGGATGACGAAAACGGCCTCCACCACGATGACGCCGCCGAGCAGCCAGTCGACGGTCCTGGTCAGGTGCTGCACGGCCGGCGCGAGCGCGTTGGGCAGCGCGTGCGCGAACCAGTTGAGGTCCAGACGCCGGGCGTGTCTCACGTACGGGGACGCCAGCACGTCGATCATCGTGGAGCGGACCAACCGCCCGGTGGAGCAGACGGGACGGACCAGCAGCACCGTCACGGGCAGCACCAGAGCCGCGGCGGTGAGGCCGCCGAGCCCGGTCGGCGGCAGCCACGCCAGCGTCACGCCGAAGATCGTCACCAGGACGATGGCCAGCGCGAACTCCGGAACCGCGTAGAGCGCGGTGCTCGCCGCGGTCAGCGCCCGGTCGAGCCGGCTCCCTTCCCGCAGCGCGGCGGCCACTCCGAGCAGGATCGACAGCGGCACCAGCAGGAGCACGGTGAGCCCGGCCAGCACGGCAGTGGGAGCCAGCGCGTCCAGCACGATCTCGGCGACCGGGCGGCCGGAGACGAGTGACGCGCCGAAGTCGCCGCGCGTCAGGCCGGCGGCCCAGGCGGCGAAGCGCTCGGCGAAGGGGCGGTTCAGGCCGAGCTCGGCGCGGATCCGCTCGATCCGCGCCGGGTCCGGCTGGTCACCGGCCAGCGTCACCGCGGCGTCGCCCGGCAGTGCCTCTGCCATCACGAACACCAGGCAGGCGACGCCGGCGATCTGCGGGACGCCCACGGCGAGCCGGCGGGCGGCGTAGCGGGTCAGGTTCAAGCCAGCTTCACCTTGTCGAACCGGGCCCAGTCCAGGGTGTTCGCGGGCGCCGCCCGCACGCCGCTCAGCTTCGGCGACGTCGCGACGATCCAGTCGGCGAATCCCCACACCAGCAGCCCGCCCTCGGCGTGCAGCATCTGCTGGAGCTTCAGGTAGGCGCTCTCCCGGTCCGCGGCGTCGCGCGCCGAGACGGCCGTCTCGTAGAGTTCGTCGAACTCGGGCCGCGCCCACTTCGTGGTGTTGGTCGTCGAGGTGGACAGGAGCCTCTGCGCGATGTGCGTCTCGATCGGCATGGCACCGGAGCGGAAGCTGGCGATGGATCCCTGGGTGAGGATGTCCGCCCAGTAGGTGTCCTTGCTGCCGTTGCGGATCTCGGCCTTCAGCCCGGCGGCGCGCAACTGCTCGGCGAAGACGGTGGCGGCCTCGACGAAGCCGGCCGCGGCTGTCGACGTGGTCAGCTCGACGGTGAGTCCTTCGGCTCCCGCCTTCCTGATCAACGCCTTGGCCTTGTCGAGGTCGAGCGTGCGCTGCGGGATGTCGGAGGCGTAATGCAGGTAGCCCTTGCCGAACAGGTCGTTGCCGATCTGCCCGGCTCCGGGCATGACGGTGTCGACGAGTTGCCGCCGGTCGGTGAGCAGGAACAGGGCCTCGCGCAGATCCTTGTCGTCGAACGGGGCGCGGTCCACCTTCATGGCGAAGGCCTGCATCGCGCTGTTGGGGGCGCGGACGATCGTGACGCGGCCCTCGTGCTGCCGGGCGGTGGCGGGGGTGAGGTCGTGCGCGTACTCGACCTGCCCGCCCAGGAGCGCGTTGACCCGGGCGGACTCCTCGTTGGCGATGAGGAACTCCAGTTCCTCGATGTACGGCGCGCCCTCCCAGTAGTCCGGGTTGCGCTTGAGCAGCACGGAACGGCCCGGTTGCCAGGACACGAAGGAGAACGGGCCCGAGCCGACCGGCTTGCTGAAGTCCGTGGCCCCCTCGGGGACGATGGAGGTGCCGAACGCCGCCAGCACGTTGGGCAGCTCGGCGAACGGCCGCCTGAGGCGGAACTCGACCGTGAGGTCGTCGATGGCCCGGCTGTTGGGCAGGTCGATGAGCGCGAGACTGGACTTGGCGCGGAACGTCCTGCCCGGATCCGCGATCCTGGCGTAGCTGGCCAGGACGTCCTGGGCCCGCACCGGCCGCCCGTCGTGAAACAGCGCCTGCCGCAGGGTGATGCGCCAGACGGTGAAGTCGGCGTTCGGCTCCCACTTCTCGGCCAGGCGGGGCTGCGGCGAGACGTCCGGGCCGAGGTCGGCGAGCTTGTCGTAGAGGGCCTTGGCGCGGGCGGCCTCGATGAACAGATTGGCCAGGTGCGGGTCCAGCACCTCCGTGGCGCCACCGCCGGCGAACGCGGCGCGCAGCCTCCCCCCGGAGCCGCCGGAGGAGGTGGTGGCGGTGCCGCATCCGGCGAGCAGGGCGGCACCGGCGGTCAGGCCGAGAAAGCCGCGGCGGGTGGGGTGGTCATGCATGGTGAGAGTCCTTTGCGAGCACGGGTGACAGGGGTCGGCCGGCGGGCAGGGCGAGCCGTCGCGCGGTTTCGTTCGGGGTCGTGGCGGGTCGTGGGTGCGGGTGTTCACGCCGATGCCGCCGTACGCCGGTCGTGGGTGCAGGTGTTCACGCCGGTGCCGCCGTACGCCGCTCCTGGACCAGCACGAGCGTCGCGCAGGCCAGCCCGATGACGGCGCACACCGCGGCCCCGGCCGTGCCCACCCAGCCGATCAGCGCGGTGCTCGCGGCGGCCACCACCCCGGAGACCAGGTAGAACATGCCGAAGTAGGTGCCGGTCAGCGACTCGCCGCCGAACCGGCTGATCCGCTCGTACACGAACGGCTGCGCCATCATCACGCCGAAGGCCAGGGCCAGGACCGCCACCAGCACCGGGAGGAGCCCCGGCAGCGCGGCGGGCGCGAGGAATCCGGCGCCCATCACGGCCAGTCCCAGCGCCATCGCGCGGCCGGGGCTCGTCGCCGCCTCAAGGCGCTTGGTGATCCGGACTTGGAAGAGGAGGGTCGCCACGGTGGACACCAGGAACAGCAGGGCCACCGAGCTCGGCATGCCGGTCGCCTGCTCGGCGGCCAGTGGCAGCACCAGGTAGAGCTGGTTCTGCAGCGCGAACATGCCGCTGAGGGCCAAGGTGAAGGCGAGGAAACGCCGGTCGGTCAGGCAGCGCCGCCAGTCGCCCAGCACCGAGGCGCCGCTGGGAGGCACTTCGCGCGCGGGCAGGACGAGTGTCTGCGCGAGGGTCAGCACCGCGAATATCGCCGCGGCGGTGAGGGCTGCGGCCCGGAAGTCCACCAGCAGCAGCACGCCGCCCAGCAGCGGCCCGCACAACGCGCCCGCCTGGGCGAACACGTTGAACAGCGCGAAGGTCTTGGCCCCGCCGGGAGCATCGGCCGCGATGTACGCGCGAACGGCCGGGTTGAACAGGGCGCCGGCCAGCCCGCTGAGTACGGCGGCCGCCAGCAGCAGCGGCACCGTGACCCCGAACGCGAACAGAGCGAATCCGACGGCGCGCAGCGCGCATCCGGCGATGATCACCCGGCGGGTCCCGAGGCGGTCGGCGGCCGAACCTCCGACGAGGAACAGCCCTTGCTGGCTGAGGTTGCGCACCCCCAGGACGACACCCGTCGCCGCGACGGACAAGCCCAGGTCTTGGGTGAGGTGGCCGGCGAGGTAAGGAACCAGCAGGTAGAAGCCGGTGTTGACGCCGAACTGGTTGACCAGCAGCAGCCGCACGGCCCAGGAGAGCTCCCTCACGCCGTCCCCGCCCTGAACGCGGGCCCACTGATCCGGAACGCGCCGTCGCGGCGCTCCGAGACGTGGCGCTCCGGGTCGCGGCCGGGGCACGGCGGCAGCGTGCTCACCACCCGTGCCTTCTGATCACCAACGGATGACATGTCACTTCCTTCATCGGTGATGACAATGGTTATCATTTGCCACATAAGCCATGCAAACGCGACTTCCTTGGAGAGGCCAGGCGAATAGGGTTGTGCCGGTGAATCGGGTCGCGCAGAACCTGCTGCTCCTCCTGCTCGGCGGGGCGCTGTTGCGGATCTCCGCCTTCTCCGCGGACTTCGCCAACTACGTCAAGCCGGGATTCCGGCCGCTCGTGGTGGCGGCGGGCGTGGTGCTGGTCGTCCTGGCCGTGGCCGGCCTGGCTCTGGACCGCCGGCGAAGCAGGAGTGCGGCGCGCGAGAGGGAGGCTCATCGCGTTCGCGCGGCGGAGGAGGCTCATCTGGCGGCGCTGGTCGGCCGCGACCCGGTCGTACCCATGCCCGTGCCCGTGTACGAGCATGAGCATGAGCATGAGCATGAGCACGTGGCGGGGCACCGGGTGGCGTGGCTGCTGGCGGCGCCGCTCGCGGTGATCTTCCTGGTCGCTCCCCCCGCCCTCGGCTCGTACGCCGTCCGGCGGGCCGAGCCGGGTCCCCATCCGCCTCCGCCCACGCTCGTCGAGGCCCGCTCCATCGTGCTGAAGGACGGCCGGGTGAACACGCTGAGCATGATCGAGTTCGCCAACCTGGCCCTGGACTCCAGCGGATCTCTGCGCGGCAGGACCGTCCGGCTGACCGGTTTCGTCGTGCCGTCCGGGCGGGACTCCGGGTGGTATTTGACGCGCATGCGGATCGGTTGCTGCGCCGCCGACGCCCTCACGATGCAGATCCTGGTGAAAGGCGTCCCCGCGCCCGCGACTGACACGTGGGTACGGGTCACCGGCACCTGGATCCCACGGAGATCCCGGGACACCGACGCCTACGCCCCACCCGAGATGACCGCTTCCCGGGTGGAGCGAACGGACGTACCGGACGAACCGTACGAATGAGCCTGGCTGAGCGATCAGGTGCCGCGGGAGGTTTTGCGCTTGGGCACGGCCACGGCTACCAGCTCGCCTTCGTGATGCCGGGCAGCTCACCGCGATGCGCCATCTCCCTGAAGCGCACCCGCGACAGCCCGAACTTGGTCAGATGCCCGCGGGGACGGCCGTCGACGGAGTCGCGGTTGCGCACGCGGGTGGCGCTGGCGTCACGCGGCTGGCGGGCCAGCTCGCGCACGGCGTCCGCATGCTCCTGGGGTGCGCCGGTGCGGATGATCTCCTTAAGCTCGGCGCGCCGTCCGGCGTGACGGGCGACGACGGCCTTGCGCCGCTCGTTGGCGGCGATCTTGCTCTTCTTCGCCATCAGATCCGCTCTCCCCTGGCGCGGATCCGCGCGACGGCCGCCTCGACGCCGATCTTGTCGACCGTTCTGATCGCGCGGGCGCTGAGCGTGAGCCGGACGAAGCGATCCTCACTGGGCAGCCAGTAGCGGCGCTGCTGGATGTTGGGGTTCCAGCGGCGGCGGGTGCGGCGGTGAGAGTGGGAGACGTTGTTGCCGAACACCGGCTTGACGCCGGTGAGCTGACAGACCTTCATCGCTCCTCCCTGAACAGGACGTGCCGGCGGAGGGTCGGGTCGTACTTGCGGAGGGTGAGCCGGTCGGGGTCGTTGCGCCGGTTCTTGGTCGTCACGTACGTGTAGCCGGTGCCGGCCGTGGACTTGAGTTTGATCACGGGTCGCACCTCATTCCTTGCCAAAGCGGTTCCTTTCGGCGTGCGATACTGTGCCAGCATAACGACAATGATTTTCATTCCACCACTGGGAGGCTAGATGTCCACCCCTGTCGTCCTCGTCGCCGGTCTGCATCGCGCGGCCCGCACCGCCGCCGTCGACGCATTGCTCGCCCGCCGTCCCGGCTCCGTCGCCGTCCACCACGATCTCGCCGAGGTCACCCGTGGCCGCGTACGGCGCATCGTCCGCGACGGCGGGCGCGTGCTGGAGACGGCCGACGTACGTCTCGCCCACGGCTGCGTGAGCTGCACCGTCCGCGAGGACCTGCTCCCCCGGCTCGTTCTGCTGGCGCCCGGCGCGTCCCTGCTGATCGTGGACCTGTGGGACGCGGTCGAGCCGCGCTCGGTCGCCGAGGCGATCGGCGGCGCCGAAGTGCGGGAGGTCCTGCGGCTCACCGCCGTGCTCACCGCGCTGGACGCAGGCGACCTGCCCGGCGACCTCACCCGCGGTGAACGCCTGCGCGAGCTCGGCCGGCCCGCGGCCGCTAGTGACCGGCGCTACCTGGCCGAGGTGCTTTCCAGGCAAGTCGAGTACGCCACCGGCCTGGTCCTGCACGGCGGGGACGAGGACGACCACGAGCTGTCGCTGCGGGTGCTCACCCACCTCGCCCCGCTCACCCCGGTGCACGGCGTGGCCGGCCTGCCGACGGTCACCGGCCCGGCCCTGCGCCCTGCCGAGCTGGCCGAACGCGTGGACCCCGCCACGGCCCGCCTGCCCGCCGACGCCACGACCGAGGAGATCGTCACGACGGTCTGGCGCAGCCGCCGCCCGCTGCATCCCGGCCGCCTCTTCGAGGCCGTGGACGAGCTGGTCACCGCGTCCGTACGCTCCCGTGGCCGGTTCTGGCTGGCCACCCGCCCCGGGCAGCTCCTCGCGTGGGACGCCGTCGCCGGCATCGTCTCGGTCGAGGACGCCGGCCCCTGGCTGGCCGCCCTGCCCAAGGCCGCCTGGGACCTCGTCTCCCCCGCCCGCCGCGCGGCGGCCGCCCTCGACTGGGATCCCGAGCACGGTGACCGGGTCCAGCACCTGGTCTTCACCGGCCCCGACCTCGACGTCGAGCGTCTGCACGACCTGCTCGACTCCTGCCTGCTGGCCGACGGCGAAAGCCCTGGCCACGACGACCCGTTCGCTCCCATCCTTGACCTCAAGCAGATCGCGTGAAGCCCCGGCGCATGACCGAGCGCCCACCTCCGGTCTTCTGCCGGGGGTGGGCGTGGGGGCGTTCGTACTACTTGAGCCAGGGGGTGCGCTGGACGATGGGGAGGTTGCCGAGGCCGAAGGTGGTGCCGGCGCCGGTGAGGGCGAGGCCGATGAGGACGATCGCGTAGATGATGTGGTCGTCCATGAAGGGGTTGTTGGCCAGGGGCAGTTCGG
>NZ_JBEZGB010000015.1:0-268749 GCF_040649755.1 Nonomuraea sp. NPDC048882 | reverse complement strand
GCCACGCCCGTAGTCCGACCGGCGGGTCTCCGACCAGCCGACCTAACCCAACCCCACCGATGAAAGGGACATCAACTCGCAGAACGCACTCTGAGGTCGAGGCACGCGACGCCTCCTGCTGGACGCTGCCGCTTCGCCGGCCGACGACCAGCCCATAGACTGACATCGCCGGCCCGACCAAGGCGAGGAACACCCCGATCACGCTGGCCAGCTTGTCGGCCTCGTCCAGCCCCACCTTCGCGAAGTAGACGCCCAGCCCCGCCATTGCGGCCACCGCGACCGCCGCCCCAGCCCGTACCAGCACACGTCCGCGCATACCAGCCATCATCGACCACCCGACAAGATCGCACAATGTGATTGCGCGATAACGCATCGGACGTGGTGCCCATTCGGAAAGTAGACGTTCGGGACGCCAAGTGTTGAGCTGATGGAGGCATTCGGACAGTTCCAATACCCGACTCCACCGTTACTGCCCACCCACGGCGACCTGAAGGCCGCGGTCGCCAAGCTTGCCACCGATCAGTAGACCCGAGCGTCGAGGGTCACGTGCCGGTTCCGGGCGAACCGAGGTCGCCGATACTCAGCCGGGCGTTCAGGTCGAGGCGCACCTCGCCGTAAGGGCGGACATGCAGCCAGAACAGCGGGGTCAGGCCGAGCCGATCGACCGGGGTGAGCAGGCGGCCCACTCGGGCTCGGCGAGGACGTCTTGAAGCATCAGGACATTCACCATGACGAGCGAGGCCTGCAAGATCCGAAGACACAGCGCGGTCATCTCCACCTCATCGCGCCGGTTGGTGGAGATCGCACCACCGCGGCCGTAGCAGATCACCGAGTTGGCGCGGTTCCACGCCTCGACCACGTTCAGCCCTTCCTCGATCTCCCGCTGCAGGTCGCGGTCTCGTAGATAGCGGGCGACGAACGTGGTACGGCCCAGGAACAGCGGTTGGCGCTGAGAATGGTCATGGCGCAGTCCCGCGGCGATCCCGGCGTTGTTGACCAGGCCGTCCACCCGGCCGTAGCGCTCGACGGTCGCCTCCACCACGCTCTTCCAGTCATCCTGGCTGGTCACATCGTGGCGGAGGAACAGGCTCTGGATCTTGGAGGCGGTTTTCGCGCCCTGTCCGTCGAGCAGGTCGCTGACCACCACCGTGGCTCCGTCCCGAGCCATGCGGGTGGCCACGGCTGCACCGATCCCGCGGGCGCCACCTGTCACGATCACTACCTTTTCCCGCAGACCAGACATACTCGTCCCCTTCTGTTGTTCGTCGATTCGTCGAGCCGAGTCATCGAAAACGAGGTCTGATGTCGAGCGCCCCGCTGGGGCACAGCCGGACGGCCTCGGCCGCGGCCTCGCGCTGCTCCTCGGGAGGGTCCGGTAGGAGTACCGCGACCAGTCCGTCGTCGTCGCCGTGGTCGAAGACCCCCGGCGCGGTGAGCGCGCACATGCCCGCGCTGACGCAGACGCTGGTGTCGGCGGTGATCCGCATGCTCCACCTACCAGGTGACGGGTAGCTCGTGGATGCCGTACGCGAGATTGCCGTGCTTGTAGGGCAGTTCGTCCACCGGCACGGCGACCCGCAGGGTGGGGATGCGCTCGAAGAGGGTGGCGAACGCGATCTCCAGTTCGGCCCGGGCGAGATTCTGCCCGAGGCACTGGTGCACGCCGTAGCCGAAGGCGACGTGGTGCCGGTTGCCGCGGTGAACGTCGAGCCGTTCGGGCTCGGGGAACACCGCGGGATCCCAGTCGGCCGCGGCCAGCAGGGCGAAGACTCCCTCGCCCGCACGGATCCGGGTGCCACTGAGCTCGGTGTCCTCGGCCGCGATCCGGGTGGTGACCAGGTCGGCGATGCTGAGGTAGCGCAGCAGTTCTTCGATGGTGTCGGGGAGGAGTTCGGGGTTCTCGCGCAGGGCGGCGAGCCGGCCGGGGTGCTCCAGAAGCGTCACGGTGCCCAGCGAGATCATGTTCGCGGTGGTCTCGTGGCCCGCGTTGAGCAGCATCAGGCACATCATGAGCAGCTCATCGCGGCGGAGTTCGCCGGCGGGCTCCAGGTGCTCGGTGACCAGCTTGCTCAGCAGGTCGTCGCCGGGCTCCTGCTGCTTGCGGGTGATCAGGCCATCCATGTAGGCGCGCAGTTCACCCAGCGCGGCCGCGAACTGCTCCGCGGTGCTCTGCCCTGACACGCCGACCTTGCTCCTGCTCTGGAAGAAGTCGTGGTCGTCGTAGGGCACGCCGAGCAACTGGCAGATCACCAGCGAGGACATGGGGAGCGCGAACGCCTCGACCAGGTCCACCGGCGGGGTCATGGCTAGCAGGTCGTCGAGCAGCCGGTCGACGGTGGCCTGAATGCCGGGCCGCATCGTCTTGACGCGCTTGAGGGTGAACTCCTGGATGAGCATACGCCGGTAGAAGCTGTGTTGCGGCGGGTCCATACGGATGAACGGCGGGCGCCGCAGGACCTGCGTCTGCCCCGGCAGGAGCGTGGGGAAGCCGGGGCGGGTGCCGTCGGCGCTGAACGCCGGGCTGCTCAGCACGGTCCGGACATCCTCATACCGGGTCACCAGCCAGGCGGCGCCGCCGGTGGGTAGCCGCACCTTGGAGACGGGTTCCTCGACGCGCAGCCGGTCGTACTCCGGCGGTGGGGCGAACGGGCACTGCCGCTGGAGCGGGAAGCTCCGGCTGTCAGGAGTGGGGGTCTCGGACATCAGCCTCTCCTCAATAAGTGGAGGAAAACCCTTCGATTGCTGTGGACGATAAGCTAGCACAACCGAAGGACTTCCCTCCGCATTCCAAGGAGATGGGTACCGGTTGACCGAGAACACGACCCGGCTGCGGGCGGACGCCCGCCGTAACCGCGAGCAGATCATCATCACGGCCCGCGAAGTCTTCCTCGAACAGGGCATCCACGCGCCGCTGGAGGAGATCGCCCGCCGCGCCGGCATCGGCATCGCCACCCTTTACCGCCGCTTCCCCGACCGCCACACACTTGTCCGGCAGGTCGCCCTGGACAACCTGACCCTGGTCGGCGAGGAACTGGACCGCGCCACCGCCGCGCACCCCGACGCCTGGGGCGCGCTCACGCAGCTCATACGCCGCCTGGTGGAGTTGCGGCTCAACGTCATCATGCCGGTGCTGCTCCCCGGCCTGGAGCAGGACGCGCGCGGTGAGGGGGGAGCGCTGAAGGCGCGACGCAACCAGCTCTACGAGCAGATGGAACGACTCACCCGTGCCGCCCAGCGGGACGGGCAGCTTCGCCAAGGCATCAACCCCATCGACATCTGGCTCGGCGTCATCAAACTGTCCCGCCCGCTACCCGTCATCGGCGCCGAGCTCAACGAGCTGATCACCGACCAGCAACTGGAGCTGCTCCTCGGCAGCCTCCACGCCACGGCGCTGGACGCCTCCGAGCCGCTGCGCCGGCAGCCACTGACCCTCGACGACCTGGACCGCCACCTCAAAATGGCGGAGTAGCCGGCTTGGCGTCCGCCGCGGTCAAGGCGATGTTTCGCCACCGCAACACGGTCCGCCACCCGCCTCACCAAGCTGCGGGCGCTGACCAGCCGCTCCATCGACCACCCCGGCGGCCCCGGCTTGGATAAATCAGGCCTGGCCGCCGAACGTCACCTCGGGATAGTGGGCGGACGGCTTGTCCAGCAGGGGCTGCGGCTTCCCGGTGAGGTGGCGGGTGAAGAAGGCGGCGACGTAGGTGCGGGTGATCTCCACGGAGCGGGCTCCGGTCATGGCGAAGCCGAGATCGATGCCGAGCTGTTCGGCCAGCAGCGGGACGTCGGTGAAGGACGCGTGCTCGGCTCCGGTCACCACCAACCACCGCTTCCAGCCGGTCAGCTGCTTCCAGTCGCGTCCCCAGCTCCCGTCCTTGCCGCCGGGGCTGTGCATCGTCGGCGATCCCATGAACAGGAACGGCCGGGCCAGGCCGCGCTCAGGGATCGGGGCGAAGGTGGTGCCGTCCAGGTTGACCCCGGCGCGGATGCGCTTGTCGCGCACCATGGCCGCAATGCTGCTCGCGCCGCCGACGGACTGACCGGCCATCCCGATGCGCGACCGGTCGATCAGCGCGGCTCCCCGCCATTTCGGCTTTGCGCCGGTGAGCTGGTCGAGGACGAAGGAGACATCCGCCGCGCGGCTGCGGACCACCTGCTCCCCGAAGTCCGGGTCCTTGTTCCCGCAGGCGACGCACGTGGTGACCCGCCCGTCGGGGAAGGCCGTGGCGACGCTCTCGTAGGTGTGGTCGATCCCGACCACCACGTTGCCCCTGCTGGCCAGGTCCTCGGCCAGGCTGGTGAGTGAGCTGCGCGGGGAGCCGAGGCCGGAGGAGAGCACCACCAGGGGCAGGCCGTGCTTGCGGCCTGCAGGCACGGCGTCGGTGAAGGCGTTGGCCCGCACCTTGCTCAACGTGTCTGGCGCGACGGGCAGTTCCGCGTCCTTGATCAGCAGTTCGGACTCCTTCGGCGTCACGTACGGGGCCTGGTGCCTGCCTCGCGTCCCGGCCGCTGGGTACCACAGGGAGATCATCAGCTCCCTCGACTTCGCCGCCGGGACCCATGGGTCGCTCCGGGAGGCGTCCTTCAGATGGAGGGAGGTGACGCCGACCGCGTAGGGGCCCGTCGGCGCGGGCAGCCGCGGTGCCGCCGGCGCCGCAGCGGCGGCGGGAGTGGGGGCCGTGAGGGTGAGTAGCCCGGCCAGGGCGAGGGCCGTCGTTCTCGCAAGATGCATCAGTGTGTCGCCTGTTCTCGGGAGGCCGCGGTCGTCCGCGGACGGGACGACGCTAGGCGCGGTCATGCGGCGGGCGCGTCGCCCGTCGTACCGAATCTGGGTAGCTCCGAGGAACGATCCGAGCCCGGTGTCATCACTGCGATGTAGTCCCGGCGGACGGCGCTGCCGTCATCGGGACGGATGCGTGGCCGGTCGCGCAGCCGTGACAATGTCCCGATGACGGTGGAACGAAGGTGGCGGATGTGGCGGCAGTACGTGCGGGAGGTGTTGCGTCCGGAGGAGGCGCGCGCCCGGCCGTCACGCGGAGCGTTGGTGGTCGACGTCGTGCTCGCGCTGCTGCTGACCGTGCTCGCGGTGGCCGCGGTGGCCGATCTGCACGACGCGTCCACCGAGGGACGGCAGGGGCCGACGGCCGTGTCCCTGCGGCTGCGTCCCGATCCACCCGCCCGGCCGGTGAGCCCGGCCCCGCCGAGCCCGCGGTCCGGCTCAGAACAGGGGCCGCACCCGCTGCTGGTGGTCCTGACCACGTTGCCACTGGCGGTGCGGCGCCGGTACCCGCTGGCCGTCTTCTGGACGGTCGTGCTCGCCGCGCTGGCCACCCAAGAGGCCGCGACGTGGATCAACGTGCTCGCGTGCGCCGTGGCCGCCTACGGCACGCTCGCCTACAGCCGTCACCGGCTGGCGGCGGCGGGCGGGCTGGCGGCGGCGGCCGTGCTGACCGGCGTGGTCTTCCAGGACGTCGTCCCCGCGCTGCCGTCCTGGCTGGGCCCCACCGTCGTGCTGGCGGGGGCGGGAGTGCTGGCGGTGGCCGTCCGCTTCTGGCAGGGGCGGCTGCGGGCCGGCCGGGATCGCATCGACGCGCTCCAGCGGGCCCAGGCGGAGGCCATGCGCGCGGCCGTCGACGAGGAGCGAGCCAGGATCGCCGCCGAACTGCACGACATCGTGACCCACAACGTGAGCGTGATGGTGATCCAGGCCGGGGCGGCGCGCAAGGTCATGGACGCAGAGCCCGCGGAGTCGAAGCGGGCGCTGCTCGCGATCGAGGCGGGCGGCCGGGCGGCCATGTCCGAGCTCCGTCACGTCATGGGCCTGCTGGCCACCGAGAACGAGGCCATGGGCCACGGGGGGATGGAGAACGAGGTCAAGGAGAGCGGGCCCCCCGGTCCGCAACCCGGGCTCGATCAGCTCGACGCGCTGGTCACCCGGGTTCGGGCCGCCGGGATTCCGGTCGACGTCGAGCTGTCGTTGCCGACCGGCCCGCTGCCCGCCGGGGTCGATCTGGCCGCCTACCGCGTGGTCCAGGAGGCCCTGACGAACACGATCAAGCATGCGGCGGGCGCGGCGGCGTCCGTCTCGATCCGCCACGAGGGCGACCGGCTGGAGATCGAGGTCACCGACACCGGCGGTGCGCGGCGCGGCCCGTCGCACCCGGGCGGGCGCGGGCTGATCGGGCTGCGCGAACGGCTGGCCGTCTACGGCGGCACCCTGAACGCGGAACACACCCCTGCGGGAGGCTACCGAATCTTGGCCCGTGTACTGTGGCGAGCCTCATGAGCCACCCTCTCCGCGTGATCATCGCCGACGATCAGGCCCTGGTACGCACCGGGTTCCGGCTGATCCTGGCCGCTGATGGCGTCGAGGTGACGGCCGAGGCGGCAGACGGCGCCGAGGCGGTGGAGGCGGCCCGGCGTACCAGGCCGGACGTCGTCCTCATGGACATCAGGATGCCGCGCATGGACGGCATCGAGGCCACCCGGCGCATCCTCGCCGACGACGCGGCGGGCGGCACCCGCGTACTCATCCTGACCACCTACGACCTCGACCACTACGTCTACACCGCGCTCGCCGCCGGGGCCAGTGGCTTCCTGCTCAAGGACGTAACCCCCGAGCATCTGGTGGCCGCGGTGACCCTGGTGCGCACCGGCGACGCCCTGCTCGCCCCGGCCATCACCCGGCGCCTGGTCGAGCGCTTCGCCCGCCGGGACGACGCCGGTCCTCCGGCCCCGCACCGTGACCTGTCGGAGCTGACCGCGCGGGAGCTGGAGGTGCTGCGGCTGCTGGCCACCGGGCTGAGCAACGTCGAGCTCGCCGAACGGCTGACCCTCAGCCCGGCGACGGTGAAGACCCACGTGGCCCGCATCCTGGCCAAGCTCGGGCTCAGGGACCGGGTCCAGGCCGTCGTGCTCGCGTACGAGACCGGGCTGGTATCCCCGGGCGCGACGTGACCGTGCACGGAGGCGGACCAACGACTTCAAGCACGCGCCTGCTCGCCCGAGGCCGGCAGGGGCCGTCGGCGCTCGGCCAGATGCTGTTCTATCCCATGCTCGACGCACGCATCACCTGGCTACGCCGGCTGCCCGACCCAACCCATGAGCCGGCCCACCCACGCCGGATCTTGTTTGCACCTGCCCCGTGTCCGGGGACAGGTCACGCACTCCTGAACAGCCGGTCCAGATGTACGTCGATCGCGGCGAGCGCGTCCTGGGGCTCGATCACGTCGAGTTCGATCAGGGAGGTGAAGCCGGTGAGGGCGAGGAGCAGGTTGGTCTCGGTCGCCGGGTCGCGGCCGGAGTCGATGTGCCCGTCGGCGATCGCCTGGCGGACCAACTGCTCGACGAGGGCCCGCCCCTGGACGAGGCCGCGGCGCGCCTGCTCGTGCACGGCCTCGTCGTGCAGCGCCTCCAGGACGTAGGCGGCGCTCATCCGGCTGGTCGCGCGGGCGTCGGCATGCAGGGGGAGCATTTCCGCGAGCGTCAGTCGCAGCACGTCACGGGGGTGCGGACGGTCACCGAGCTTTTCGAGCCCCTGCTGTACGCGCACCGAGGTCTGCTCGGACGCGAAGTCCATGGCGAAGGAGAGCATGGCGGTCCGGGAGGCGAAGTAGTGCTGCAGCTGCCCGAGTGACATGCCCGCCTCCTGCGCCACCACGCGCATCGTCAGCTGTGTGACACCGCGCTGCTCCACCACCCGCCACAGTGCGCGGGCGATCGCTTCGCGGCGTTCGCGGTGATCCACCTGTTTCGGCATCGCCGACTCCCTACCCCCGGAACTGTTCCAATACAGTTGACATAATACACCTGACCTATAATCCTTGGGTTCACTCGAGGGAAGGAATCGTCATGTCCGAACAGCCGAAGGTACGGACCACGGAAGGCGTGGTGCAGGGGCGCCGGCGGCAGGGGCACGTGGTGTTCCGCGGCATCCCCTACGCCCAGCCCCCGGTCGGCGCGCTCCGCTTCGCCGCGCCCGCGCCGCCGCACCGCTGGGAGGGGACGAGGCAGGCGGTCGAGTTCGGCCCCGTGGTGCCGCTGTCCCTGCCGATCGACGTGCCCCCGCAGGGCACCGACTGGCTGACGCTCAACGTCGGCACTCCGGATCCCGGCGCGGCGGGACTGCCGGTGCTGGTGTGGATCCCCGTGGGCGGCTACCTCTCGGCGGCGTCGAGCGACCCGATGTTCGACCCGGCAGCGCTGGCCGAGGCGGGACTCGTCGTGGTGACCATCAACTGCCGCGTGGGCGCGGAGGGTTTCGCGTTCCTCGACGACGCGCCGCCCAACCGCGGATTCCTCGACCAGATCGCGGCGCTGGAGTGGGTGCAGCGCAACATCGCCGCCTTCGGAGGCGACCCCGGCCGGGTCACCGTGGCCGGGGTGTCCGCCGGGGCGGGGTCGGTCGCCGCCCTGCTGACGATGAAGTCCGCGCGCGGACTGTTCCGGCGGGCCATGGCCCATTCGGTGCCGGGGCTGCACAGCACCCCCGCGCTGGCACGGCAGGTCACCGCCGCGTTCGCGGACCGGCTCGGCGCGGCCGCCCCCACCGCCGAGGCCCTGCGCGACATCGACCCATGGCACCTGGCCGCCGAACTCACCTCCTTCAACGCCGGCCTCCACGCGCACCGGGAGAGCTGGGGACGCCTCACGGAGGCCGGCACCGCGCTGTGCCCCGTCGTCGACGGCGAGGTCCTCCCGGAAACGCCCTGGCCCGCGCTGGCCGGCGCGCGCGCGAGCGGGACCGAACTGCTCGTCGGCCACGCCCGGGACGAATTCCGGTACTTCAGTGTCATGAGCGGACGGTACGGCACCTTCACCGAGGATGACGCCCACGCAGCCCTGGAACTGCTCGCCCCGCAGCCGGACGGCGCCAGGGCCTACCGTGCCGCGTTCCCGCAGGCAGGCCCGGAGGAGCTGGTGGAGACGGTGTACTCCGACGCCCTCTTCCGCATGCCGTCACAGCAGCTGGCCGAGGCGAACGCCGCAGCCGGCGGCACCTCGTACCTGTTCGAACTGCGCTGGGTCGCCCCGGCCCTCGGCGGCATCCTGGGCGCCTGCCACAGCCTCGACGTGCCCCTGGCGTTCGGCACGCTGGACAGCCCCGTCGCCACCCAGCTCATCGGCGAGGAGCCCAATCCCGAGGCCGTCGCGCTCTCCCGCGAACTCCAGGAGACGTGGGTCCGCTTCGTCACCACCGGCGACGCGGGCTGGTCCGCCCATCGGCCCGGCGAGCACCTCACCCGCGTCCTGGACACCGAGTCGAAGACTCTGCCCTACCCCGAACAAGCCTCCCGCCAGATCTGGGAAGGCCACTCCCCCGCCCCCTTCGATCTCTCGTAATCGTCCGGGTCAGGTCTCGATGAGTCCGGGGGCGGTGTCGAGCACGGCGTCCAGCAGGCCGGGGAAGCACGCGTCCAGGTCGTCGCGGCGCAGGCTCAGGATGCGCTGGGAGCCGCGCACCCTGACCTGGATCACCCCGGCCTCGCGCAGCACCCGCTGGTGGTGGGAGAAGGTGGACCGGCTGATCGTCAGGCCGGCCGCCTGCTGGAGCCGGGTGCAGGGCGATTCCCCCACCTGGTCCAGGGCACGCACGGCCAGCAGTCTCGCCGGGTCGGCCAGGGCCGCGAGGACCTTCGGCAGCCGCAGGTCGGCAGCGGCTGGATGGGCCTCGTCGATCACCACGGTGCTCCTCGGATACGTCGCTTTGCCCTCACTTCGAAGGCTATCGTACAGTTCGATGCTCATCGACGTGTTCGTTACCTATCGAATCGGGGTCATGACATGGAGAGCGGTAAGGCGTGACCGGGCGGAGCAGGTCGTCGGCGAAGTCGCCGCGCACCAGGGCCACGCGCTCTGCCTGGAGGCCGACAGCGCCGACGCCTCCGCCATGGCCAGGGCGGCCGAGTACATCGTGCAGACGTTGGGGCGGCTCGACGTCGTGGTGGCCAACGCGGGCGTGGCCCCCGCGGGAGGCATCGACACCCTCCCCGCCGAAGACATCGACCGGATGATCGACGTGAACGTACGCGGCGTCGTGTACACCATCCGGGCCGCGTTGCCCCACATGGGCGACGGCGGGCGCATCGTGACGATCGGCAGCGTGAACGCCGCGCGGGCACCCTTCGCCGGGGCCGCCGCCTACGGCATGACCAAGGTGGCCGTCGCCGGCCTGGTGCGCGGCCTGGCCGGGGACCTCGGGCCACGCGGCATCACCGTGAACAACGTGCAACCCGGCCCCACGGCCGACGACAGCATGAGCGCCGACGGTCCCGCCGCCCAGGCCATGACCAAATGGCTGGCACTGCCCAGGATCGGCACGCCGGAAGAGGTCTCCGCCCTGGTCTCTCACCTCGTCGGACCAGAGGGCGCCTTCATCACCGGCGCCACCCTCGCCATCGACGGCGGCTTCACCGCCTAGGCGGAGGGCATCAGGTCGCGGCGGCGCAGGAACGCCAGCCCCGCCGTGGTCAGGGTGATGGCTACTATGGTCAGCCCCAGCAGCGACGCAACCGGTGACGAGGCGCCGCTCAGCAACATCGCCGGCACGTGTACGAACGGCGAAAGGCCCAGAACGATCCCGGTGGCCAGCTTGAACTCCGCCAGCAGGTCCACGACCAGGAAGAGGCCGAGCGCGGTCCAGCTCACGGCCGCCGCCAGCCGTGGCAGCAGGCCGAACATCAGCGTCGCGATCCCGGTCATGGTCCAGACCGCGGGCAGGTAGGCCAGCGTGGCCCCGGTGACGCGGGCCACGTCGCCGTCGAAGGTGAATCCCGCCGCCGCGCCCAGCACGGTCAGCAGCAGCACCGGGCTCACGACGGCGAGTACCAGGTGGCTCAGCGCCCAGCGCAGCCGGCCGACAGGGGTGGACAACAGCAGTTCGGCCCGGCCCGCCGCCTCCTCCGTACGGGCGCGCAGCGCCGACACCAGTGCCGCTCCCGCGACGAGCTGGCTGAGCACGTACATCACGAAGGTGAAGAACACGTCCGAGAGCCGGGCCTCGGCGCCGCCGAGGGTCGCGGCCAGCTCACGGAACTGCGGCGTGTCCACCTGGGTGTTCAGCCCGCGTGCCGCCACGCCGAGCAGGGCGCCCAGCGCTCCGAATCCGATCGCGAAGCCCGCGAGCGTGCTGCGGTGCAGGCGAGCGGCCAGGCTGAACGCGCCCGGCAGGGTTCCGCCGGCGGGTCCGGGGCGGACGGGAATCAGGCCGCCAGCCACGTCACGCCGTGTGGACAGCGCGAACGCGACCGCCGTCAGGGCGGCGACGAACACCGCGATCAGCCCCAGCACCCACCACTGGTCCCCGGCGTAGGGTCTGGTCAGCCGGACCCAGCCGAACGGCGACACCCAAGCCAGCCAGCCGACATGACCGGCGTCGGCCAGCGAGCGCAGCGCGAACAGCAGGCCGCCGACCGCGATCGCGATGCCGCGCGCCGTTCCGGAGGAGGCGGTGAGCTGCCCGGTGACGGCGGCCACGGCCGCGAACGCCCAGCCGCCCCCGGCGGTGGACAGCCCGAACAGCAGCGAGGAACCCGCAGGCAGGCCGTCCGCGACCAGGGCGGGCACCGACAGCAGGCCCAGGAGCAGGTTGGCGGCCAGCACGACCACGAGCGCGGCGGCCAGCGGGGCATGACGGCCGATGACACCCGAGGCCAGCAGCTCGCGTCGGCCGGTCTCCTCCTCGGCCCGGGTGTGCCTGATCACCAGCAGGATGCTGACGAGCCCGCCGAACAGCGCGAGGGAGGCGCCGAGCGTCCAGGCGGTCAGGCCGCCGACGCTCGCGTCGTAGATGGGGCCGCGCATGGCCAGCTGCGCCGGGTTGCCCGCCGAGGCGGTCGCGAAGGAGTCGCGGGCGGCCTGGTCGGCGTACAGGTCGGTGGTGGCGGAGGCGATGCCCGCCGGCAGCAGTGCGCTGATCACGATCCACACCGGCAGCAGCACGCGGTCCCTGCGCAGGATGAGCCGGATCAGTGTCCCTGTGCCGGTCATGGTGCCGGTCATCTGGCGGCTCCCTTGTAGTGGCGCAGGAACAGTTCCTCCAGCGTCGGCGGCTGCGTGGTCAACGTACGTACGCCCGCTCTGGCGAGCTCGGCGAGCACGGCGGTGAGCGCGTCACCGTCGACCTGGCAGCGCAGCCGCGCGCCGTCCACGCTCAGATCGTGTACGCCGGGCAGGGTGGCCAGCCCGGGAGCGGGCCCGATCAGCTCGGCGGTCACCGACGTGCGGGTGAGGTGGCGCAGGTCGGCCAGGCTGCCGGACTCGACGGTATGGCCGGCGCGGATGATGCTGACGCGGTCGCACAGCGTCTCCACCTCCGACAGGATGTGGCTGGACAGCAGCACGGTGCGGCCGCTGCGCTTCTCCCGCATGACGCACTCGTTGAAGACCGCCTCCATGAGCGGGTCCAGACCCGAGGTCGGCTCGTCGAGGATCAGCAGTTCAGCGTCGGAGGCGAACGCGGCCACCAGCGCCACCTTCTGCCGGTTGCCCTTGGAGTAGGTACGGCACTTCTTGCGCGGGTCGAGCTCGAAGCGCTCCAGCAGCTCGGCGCGCCGCCCGGGGTCCAGGCCGCCGCGGGCCCTGCCCATCAGGTCGATGACCTCGCCGCCGGTCAGCGAGGGCCACAGGGTGACGTCGCCGGGCACGTAGGCAAGCCTTCGGTGCAGTTCGGTGGCGTCGCGCCAGGGGTCGCCGCCGAGTAACGCGACCTGGCCGCCGTCGGCGCGCATCTGGCCGAGCAGGATACGGATGGTGGTGGTCTTGCCGGCGCCGTTGGGCCCGAGGAAGCCGTGCACCTCGCCCGTCTTGACGGTGAGGTCGAGCCCGTCCAGGGCCTTGGCCCGGCCGAAGCTCTTGACCAGACCGCCCACGTGCACTGCGGCGTTCATCGTTGTTCCTCGAACTTCTGGAGGCCCGTCCGCGCCTGGTCGAACAGCTCGCGGCCGAGGAATTCCGGTCTGATCAGATCGAGCTGGGCCTTGCCGACGCGTACTGCGCCCTGTGAGGCGTACAGGTCCGTGCCCAGCGCGCGGGAGACGTGCTCGTGCAGCACCGTGATGCCGAGCTTCATCGCGGTCAGCACGGTCGCGCGGGCTCGATGGTCGGCCTCCGAGCGGTCGTCGTCGGCGAGATGCTCCTCCGTCACACGGACGAGTTCGTCGAACATGGCGGCGGCTGCGGGGGAACCGTCCACGAGCGCGCGGCCGAGGTATTTCATCAGGGGCGGCGCGGTTCGATGGACGTTCTCGATGAATTCGGGCTTCTCCAGGTTGTGGTCGGTGACGCCTACGGTGGCCTGCTCGCGCAGGTAGCCGAGGACGTACTCGTCACAAGCCTGTCTCAGCGCTTCCTTGGTGCCGAAGTGGTGCTGCACCAGGCCGGGCGAGACTTTTGCGGCCTCGGCGATCCCACGGATGGTGGTGGCCTTGACCCCCTGCTCGGCGAACAGCGCCATCGCAGCGTCGCGGATGCGGGCGCGCGTCGTCAGGTCCTCTTCAGAAATTGGTCGCACGTCCAAGAGTCTATACAAACGTATTGGTCGCCATGCAACTGTTCAGCCTGCCCCGCCGGACGCGGAAGGCCCAGGAGAGGCCGTAAGCGGACGGGGCGGCTAGCCGGCCCCGCTCGGGGTCGGGTCCGCGCAGGGGCCCGAGGTCGAACTGCTGGGAAGATGCGGAATCGGGATGTAAGAAGGCCTTCCTTCGGACCACTTGCTCAATGAACGTTTGTCCCCCAACCGAAGGAACCGGCTTGCCGAACCCCCATGAGCGCTTCACCGCGCACCGACGTGGGTGAACACGCCACCGAGCGAGTCGCCGTACTCCGTGCCCTGGTCGGCTTGTCCGAAGCCGACAAAGAGATCCTGACCCTGACCACCTGGCATGGCCTGTCCACCACAGAAGCGGCCAAGGTACTCGGCTGCACCAAGACCGCCTTCTTCGTCCGCTTGCATCGAGCGCGCCGCCGACTGCAGTCGGCGATCGAAGCTGTCGATGGCCACCGCAGAGGCGCCAGGAGAACCCTCGCGCAGGCCATTGCGCCCGAGACCGCCCAGCCTGTGGGCCTTGTGGGCGCCGCTGGCCACGGCCGCGATCGTGGCCCTGGTCTTCGCGCTGGTGACGAACCTGGCATCGGCCCCTGCCGTGCTCAGTCCGCCGAGGACCAATCAGGAACTGTTCGACCTGGCCGACAGGATCGAGAAGCTCCCCGCAGAGGGCGGCGCCTACTGGCGCGATGTGAGGATCGACGGTAACCACCTGTCTACCGGCGGCTACCGGGTCATGGTGGTCGGCCGCCGCGAGACCCGGCTGCCGCGCGACCCCGCTGATCTGGTGCTCACGCAGGTGTGGCGGCAGGTCAGTGCCCGCCCGGTCACGGCCGAGGACGAGCGCGCCTGGCAGGCGGGCGGGAGCTCCCGCCCGGGTCAAGGGGCACTGCGAGACCAGCGGGCCGTGCGGTTCGATTCCGGTCGCCGACGAGCCGAAGGACTGCAGGTACACCTTGAGGTTGGACTCCGCGGGAACCTATCCCGACACGACGATCAGCGAGTTCACCATGGCTGAGCTGGCGGCGATCCCCACCGATCCGGCCGAGCTCACGAAGCAGCTCCGCGCCTACCACGAGATCTGGAACGGCCGCGGCTTCACGCAGCCGTTCGAGACGTTTCTGCCTACCACCGTGAACCTCCTGGGCATGCCGCTCAGCCCCGCCCAGCGTGCCGCGATCATCCGCGTCCTGGCCGGCCTGCCGACCACCAAGGTCGTGGGCACAGTGACGGATCCGCTGGGCAGAAGGGGCCTATCCGTAGACTTCGGCGAGGCGGAAGGCGCCCTGGTGTACTCCAACAAGCCACGCAAGGAGCTGCCGGTCTACCACAGGCAGATCCTCGACCCGGAGACGGGGGAGACACTCTCGCGCGTTTCCTACGCGGCCCGCACCGCTCTGGGGGCGACCAAGGGTGAAGTCATGGGCTACCAGGCCCGCGGCTCCGAGTCCGGCTGGACCGGGCCGCCGACTTCTCCCCCGAAGGGGTGCAAGAAGGGGAAGTGAAAGGGTGCGGACCCCGGCGGTGGTGGGCGCGCGGCCTGGGGCCGCGTCGTAGACGGCTCAGCTGATGGTCAAGTCGGCATCAGGTGACCTGCTCGTCGCCTCGGATGCGGGCGTGCAGGTGCATGTCATGCCGGCCGTCGGAGTGGACGGCGTCGCTGCCCTTGCCGCCAACTGCCCATCGGCATCCCAGTGCATGTCAACCTCAAGCGCTTGGCCGATGAGATGCTCGAGGAAGCGGTGATGGTGGAGGCCGTGGCGGTCGTGGCCTGCCGCACCGTCCCCGTACTTACCAGTGAGATATCAGGGTGAGGTCACTGCGCCCCCCGTCCCGAAGAAGCGGGCGGTGGCGTCGTCGGCGGGGAAGTACGCCTCGACGGCGATCTCCTCGAGGGTGACGTCGAAGGCGGCGCCGAAGGTCGTGATGGTGTTGATGAAGCACAGCTCCGCTCCGCGATGGCGGATGCGGATGGGCAGCGCGATCTCGGCCGGATCGGGCGGCGGCGGTTCTGCTGGGGCCCCGTAAGACAGCACCTCCTCATACAGGACGCTCAGCTCTGCGTCACCGCTGTGCGCGACCTGGCGGGCGAGCCGAGGCAGCAGGAAGCCGCGGACCTGGCCGAGGTTGAGCAGACGCGGCGCGAATCCGCCGGGGTGCAGGCCGAGCCGCATCATGTTGACCGGCGGCCGCAGCAGCGCCGGGTCGACGCCCTCCAGGAAGACGTCGATCGCCGTGTTGGCCGACAACAGGTTCCAGCGGCGGTCCACGGCCAGCGCCGGATACGGTTCGTGCCCGCGCAACACCCGTTCGAGCACCTTGCGCGCTGTGGCCAACTGCGGATCCTGCAGGGGCCGCTCGCGGACGACCGGCGCGTGACCGGCCGCGACCAGCAACCGGTTGCGTTCGCGGAGCGGCACGCCGAGGTGCTCGGCCAGCCGCAGCACCATCGCGCTGCTGGGGATCGTCCGCCCGGTCTCCACGAAGCTGACGTGCCTGGCCGACACCTCCGCCTGCAGTGCCAGATCGAGCTGGCTGAGCCCGCGCCGGTGTCGCCACTCGCGCAGCAGCGCACCGATCGGCTGGTCGGAAGTCACGCGGATGATTATCCCGGCACCGCCCCGACCTGCACGATTACATGCCATGTAATCGACACCGCCGGGCGGCGGCTGCGACGGTTGCCGTCATGAACAGCAACAAGCAACTGGTCCTCGACGGCTTCGCCCGCTTCGCCGCCGGGGACACCGAGGTCCTCCGAACCCTCCTGCACGAAGATTTCATCGAGCACAGCCCCGGCAACCCCTCGGGGCGGGACGCCTTCATCGCATACATCACCCAGGCCCCGGTCGCCCGCGCCCGCCTCGACCTCAAGCGGGTCATCGCCGAAGACGACTTCGTGGTGATGCACTACCTCATGACCACCGCCGACGACCCGCGTGGCGTCGCCGTCGTCGACATCTGGCGGCTGGCCGACGGGCAGGTCGTCGAACACTGGGACGTCCTGCAGCCGGTCCCGGAGGCCGACCGGATCCCGCACGGAATGCTTTGAGGCGGCCGGTATGAAGCTCGCGGTCGAACGGCAGCGGCGCGCCGTCCGGTCCGGGCAGCTCACTGTCGAGCCGGGAAATGGCGTCCGCCCGGGCGCGGCGATGGTGAGCACCCTGCCGAGCGGGTCGTAACTGACGGCGGTCTCGGCGCCGTCGCCGTCGATCAGCCGACTCGGTTTGCCCGCGCGCACGTCGTGCTCGACGTCGAGGTACCGAGGCCTTCGCCGGGCCGGTCCGCCATGGCGGCGGCCCTCACAGCGATCGTCCGGTTTTTGCCTGTGTGTAGCTTTTTGCTGCTCAAGATCGGGGCATCGCTCGCTTAGCGGTCACAGACAGGGGAGGCACTGGTGGCGCTGCACCGCGTCAAATTCACCGAGGACATCGACGACTCCAGCGATCTGTTCGTCGGCCCCGTGAGCTCTCAACCCCTGCCCAAGGACGCGATGCCCGAGGCACACGCACGGCCCGACGCCGTCTACGAGGCCATCCACCAGGAGTTGTCGCTGGACGGCAACGCGGCCCAGAACCTCGCGACGTTCTGCACGACCTGGTCAGAGGACCAGGTACGGCGGCTCATGGCCGAATGCCTCGACAAGAACGTGATCGACAAGGACGAGTACCCCCAGACGGCCGCCATCGAGTCGCGCTGCGTCGCCATCCTCGCCAGACTCTGGCACGCCCCCGGCGGGCACGACACGATGGGGTGTTCGACGACGGGATCCAGCGAGGCCGCGATGCTCGGCGGTCTGGCGCTCAAGTGGCGGTGGCGGGAACGGCGTAAGGCCGAACGCCAACCGTACGACAGGCCGAACCTGGTGTGCGGGCCCGTCCAGGTCTGCTGGGAGAAGTTCGCCCGCTATTTCGACGTCGAACTCCGCCAGGTGCCGCTGGAGCGCGGCGCGACCGGGCTGCGCCCACACCAGCTGGAGCAGTACGTCGACGAGAACACGATCGGGGTCGTCGCCATTCTGGGCGTCACGTTCACCTGCGACTACGAGCCGGTCAAGGCCCTGGCCGACGAGCTCGACCGCATCCAGGCGAGCACGGGCCTGGACATCCCCATCCACGTGGACGCCGCCTCCGGTGGGTTCATCGCCCCGTTCCTCCACCCGGAGCTGCCCTGGGACTTCCTCGTCGAGCGGGTCGTCTCCATCAACTCCTCCGGGCACAAGTACGGCATGGCACCGCTGGGCGTCGGCTGGATCATCTGGCGGCAGCCGGAGATGCTGCCCAAGGACCTGATCTTCTACGTGGACTACCTCGGTGGCGACATGCCCACGTTCGCGCTGAACTTCTCCCGGCCCGGCGGGGAGATCATCGCCCAGTACTACCTGTTCCTGCGCCTGGGCAAGCAGGGCTACCGCCAGATTGCCGAAGCCTGCGCCGCCACGGCACAGTACCTCGCCAAGGAGATCGCCGCGATGGGTCCCTTCCGGCTTCTGTACGACGGGAAGGGCGCGCTGCCGGCCGTCTCGTACACGCTCAAGGACCCGGCGAACGCCCCCTTCAGCCTCTTCGACCTCAGCGATCAGCTGCGCATGCGCGGCTGGCAGGTCCCCTCCTACCGCCTGCCGGCCGACCAGCAGGACACCGTCATCCAGCGAGTCATGATCCGGCACGGCATCGGCCGCGATGAGATCTCACTGCTGGTCGCCGACCTCAGGCACGCACTCGACCGGTTGACCGGCGGTCCGGCGAGCAACGCCGAGCGCACGGCGTTCCACCACTGACGGTCGACGCCAGGAGTGCTTCGCCGGCAGCCCCGCCTCCATCTTCACCAGCGATGCCACGTACTCCACCGCAACTGGTGGTATCACCTCGGACCAGGCCCGAAACCGCCCCCTCGATGCTCTGTGTAATGATGGCTACTGTGCGCGTTCGCAGAAATGGTCAGGTCTGCGAGAGCCGATCACTCCCTGTTACGTGTCCGGTTTGTCCTCGATCTTCGTTCTCAGAACTCTCGCGCCGGCGGGCAGCGCCTGTAGGGCCCGGGGCGGCAAGGTCGCCCCGACGTACCACACGCCGCGCTTCATGCTGGTGTCGCAACTGGGTGTGCTGATCGCCGATGGTCACGCCTACAGCCAGGGATCACCCCATGTCACGCTTCGAGCAGCACGGTAGAGGTCGCCGTGCCGCTTGGACACGTTCTCCTCGCGTAGCCCGTCCGCGCACAAGGTCAGCGTGACCAGACCCTTGCGAGTGCGTGGATGCCGAAGAACGCGGCTTGTCGCAGGTATCGCGGACGCGGACGTCGCGATGACATAGGAGAACTTTTCGTCCTCGAACCCCAGCTCCGCTGACTTGAGCCGGCGGTGCAGCCCGGTGCGGGGTAGCCGAGCGGAGAAGTGACACCCATCTTCCCCCGCAAGCGGACACGAGGCAGCGTGCGGGCACGGCGCCGCGACGCGCATGCCGAGACCGATCAGCTGGTCGCGGGCGGCGAGAACGCGAGCGTGTCCAGCCGGTGTGCCGGGTTCGACGACGGCGACCGTCGTGGCCCGACCGGCCAGCCGCCGTACGACCGGATCGCGCACAGCCGCCGGCAGTTCTCCCAGCACGTAGGACAGCGAGATGAGATCTGCTGGTGGCGTGTTGAGATCGGCCCGGATCTCCGATCTGCGCCACATCGCGTCCTTGACCGCCGGGTGGGTGGCCGAGGTGGCGAGTCGGCGAGTCGGCGGCCGAGCCCGATGACGGCCGGGTCGCGCTCGACCACGGTGACGTGCCGTAGAGATGGCCAGATAGTGGTGGCCGCCTGGCGGCCGGAAGAGTGATCATCGATGTCTCCCGGGCTCAGCAGCGCGCAGCGGTCGCCAGGCGACCATGGTGATGGCGGTCATGGTGGCAGCGCCACAGCCAGCGGATCCCGGCCTGCTGCCGCCTGTCGATCTGGCCGGGGGGGATGCGGACGGCCGGGGTCAGTGCCGCCGCGATGAGGAAGGTTGATGCGTCGGCCGCGAATGGCAGCGCCGAAGCGGTCCACAGCTTGGAGAAGTCCGCGCTTGACCGCGCGGACTTGAGGGCACGCAAAACAGAGCTCCTCAGCAAAGGAAACGGTCAGAGATCGGAGACCGTTTCGAAGCGAGGAGCGTCGACCTGCTGCTTAGCGGGCGCGCCCTCGCGTCGAAACGGTGACCGTGACCTTGCTCTGCTGCATCAGCACCTCCAGGGCGCGACCAATATCACGCAAAGGCTAGCCCACTTCGTCTCGGCCTACTTGGCCCCGCCCTGTACCGACGATCACCTATCTGGCTTCACCGCGGTGGGCCGGCAGGAGCGGCTTCCAGCTCCAAGTGACGGTTCATGTCGAGCTCGAAGCGTCCGTACAGGTTCAGGTGGGTCCACAACAGGGCTGACAGGCCCCGCCGCAGGTAGGCGCCGACGTCGTAGATGTTGATCGCGCCGACGAGCACCCCGACGGCCGGCACGATCGCCGCCCCGGCGTGCTCAGGGCCCAGCAGTTCCCGCCACGAGGCCGGACCCCTGCCTGGGCGTGGTGCGCGAAAAGCCTCAACGGGCGGTCGAAGCGCACCACCTGAGGGCTCAAGGCGGAGAGATCGAAGTGACGGCCTCGCGGCGGGAAGCGGACGTCGTCAGCGCGAGCAGGCCGCTCAGGATGAGGCAGACGGCCATCGCGGTGAACGGGGCCTGGTAGCCGCCACTCAGGTCACGCAGCCAGCCCGTGAAGTAGCCGGCCGCGAAGCCACCGAGGCTGCCGACGGTGTTGATCAGGGCCAGGCCCGCCGCGGCGGCCGCGCCCGTGAGGGATTCGCCGGCGATGCTCCAGAAGATGGGGATGGCCGCGTAGATGCCGATGGCCGTGATCGAGACGCCAAGCATGAGGAGCGGGAAGGAGTCGCCGGCGTAGGAGCAGATGAGGACGGCCAAGCCGGCGAGCACGGCGGGCGCCGAGAACCGCCAGGCGCGCAGCCCCCGCGTACGGGAGCGCCGGCTCCACGCCCAGCAGGCGATCGCGCCGAGCGTGAACGGCACGAAGGTCACGAGGCTGAGGGCGGTGGCGTTGTCACCACTCGGGAGGGCGGCGGTGACGAGGGGCAGGAAGAAGCTGATCGCGAACATCGGGAAGGTGAGCAGGAAGAAGATCCCGGCCAGCCGGATCGTCACCGGGCTGCGCAGGGCCGCCAGGAACGAGCGGTGCTCGCCGGCCTCCCGGGCCGGGCCGGACCGTTCGAGGGCCTCCCGCTCCTGCGGGGTCAGCCACGTCGCCTCGCGCGGCGTCGAAGGCAGGGCCCTGAGCACGACGAGTCCGAGGACGACCGCGGCCAGCCCTTCGACGGCGAACATGAAGCGCCAGCCCTCGATCCCGAACGTGCTGGTCCCGTGGTGGATGAGCCAGTTGGAGACGGGGCCGCCCAGAGCCGTCGAGAGCGGCACCGCGACGTAGTACACGCCGAGCACCGCGACGCGCTGCGGCCCGCTGAACCACAGCGTGAGGTAGAACAGGATCCCGGGCAGCAGGCCCGCCTCGGCGACGCCGAGCAGGACGCGCATCGCGGCGAACGAGCTCGCTCCGGTGACCAGGGCGTGCGCCGCGGCGGCCAGCCCCCACGTCACCGCGATCCTGGCCAGCCACTTGCGCGCGCCCACCCGGTAGAGCAGGTAGTTGCTGGGCACTTCGAGCACGACGTAGCCGACGAAGAACAGGGCGACGCCCAGCCCGTAGGCGGTGGCGGTCATGCCGAGGTCGGGGTTCATGTGGGGGGCCGCGAAGCCGACGTTGACGCGGTCGAGGTAGTTGACGAACAGCAGGGCGATGAGGATCGGCAGGAGGCGCCTGGCCGCCTTGCGACCGGCCGTGGCGAGGACGTCGGCCGAGCCGGCCGATGGGGTGTGGGTCATCGTGCGCTCTCGATCAGTACGCGGGTGCCGGGGGGTGTGGTCAGGTTGACGGTCTCGTCGCGGCCGACGTGGACGAAGTCCTCGATGTGGAAGCCCTGCGCGGGGTCGGTCCAGCCGAGTTCGATCTCGAGGGTCATGCCCTCGACGAGCGGCTCGTCGTACTCGACGGTCAGTTGGGGCTCCTCGTGCAGGACCAGGCCGATGCCGTGCCCGACGATGCTCCAGCGGAACTCCTCGCCCTGGCGCTCGTACGCGCGCCGGGCGAGGTCCACGAGCTCGCGGGCGACGACACCCGGCCGGGCCGCTTCGACGATGACGTCGTGAACGGCGCTGATGCGGTCGAAGCGGGTGCGTTGCGCCCGGCTCGCGGTGCCGACGACGGCCGTACGGGCGATGTCGGAGCAGTAGCCGTCGATGCGGACGCCCCAGTCGGTTCGGATCAGCATCCCGGCCTCCAGCGCCTGGTCGCCGGGCCACGGGTGCCACTGCCCGGCGCGGCAGCCGCCGCCGAAGATCGAATGAGTCAGTTCCTGCGCTCCTTCGCGCATGAGCGCGTCGGTGACGCGCGCGGCGACGGCCCGTTCGCTCTCGCCCGCGACGATGCTCCGCAGCCCGTTCTCCAGGTGGCGGGCCGTCATCCGGTTGACGTGCGTGAGGAGTGCGACCTCGGCCGGCGTCTTCACCTTGCGCATCTCGTTCAGCAGCGGCCAGGCGTCGCCGTACCGCAGCCTGGGCAGCCGGCGCCGCAGGCCATCGACGATCTTGTACGGGGTGGCGCGGTGCTCGACGCCGATCAGGCCGGAGGTGATGCCCAGGCCGGTGAGGGCCTCGGCGACCACGTCGATCATGTGGTCGTGCTCCCCCTGGTAGCCCCGGATGTCCTGGATGCGTGGGCGGCGCTCTTCGGAAGCCCAGGTGCCGGCCCCGTTCCAGGCGTCGGCGCGCGGGGCCGGGACGACGTAGACGGGCGGCGCGCCGTTCGCGGGCCACACGACGATGTGCAGCCGCTCCCAGGTGAGCCGCATGTCGGGGTGGTAGAAGCCGGACAGGTAGTGGGTGTTCTCGGGCCAGGTCGACACGATCGCGTCGAACGGGCCCGCGTCGAGCAGGCGTTGGATGCGGCCGACGTCGGCGTATCCGGTGGCAGGTGGGTTCGTCGTCATCGTGACGGCCTCTCGGGTGTGCTCAGTGTGACGGGGAGGGCGCCCTGGTCAGGGCCTGGGTGACGGCCGTCCGGATGAGGGTGGCGGCGGCGCGCTGGGCGTCGAGCGGCACGCCGTCGTCGCTCAGCGTGGGTCGGGCGTGCCAGCCGCAGACGACCCCGGCGCGCACGGCGGCGCGCAGCAGGTTCTCCACGTAGTCGGCGTCCGCGATCAGGTCGGGCCGTTCGACGAGGTAGGCGATGAGCGCTGTGACCGCGTACCCGCCCCAGTCCGAGATGGCGGCGGTGAGCACGTGATCGGTCGTCACCGCGGCGGCCATTCCTGCGCCGCAGGGGCAGCGGCACGTTCCGCCCGCGGGCTGGATGGCCGCCACCTCGGGGATGGCGCCGAAGCCTGCCTCGTTGCCGGCGTCGCCGATGCCGCAGGTGAGCACGCCCTGAGCACGTGCCCGCTCGAACAGCGCCGCGCTGTCGAAGTGCACGTCGTGCCAGGGGTTGCCGGTGGCGCCGTGGATGACGCCCGCGCGGTTCGGGGCGAGCAGTTCGATGGCCAGGACGAGGCAGGGCCGCAGGTCGTCCAGGATGGCGCGGCTGAATTCCCGTCCCGCTTCGTCGTCCTGCGGTGAGACGTGCAGCGTGACCGTGCCCGGCCGGTGGTCGTCCTCGCCGAGCCGGACGTTGAGCTCGCCGGCGCGTACGACCTCGGCCAGCGGCTCCATGAACCGTTCGACGGAGGCGAGGTGGACCTCGGCCCCGAGGCCCAGGGAGAGGATCCGGGCGATGGCCACCGCGCCGAGGAGGCCGTCGATCTCGCCGGTGGGCAGGCTCGGCGGGCCTCCCGCGCCGCAGAGGATGACGACGCGGTCGCCGGGCTCGACCCGGTTCACGATCGCCTGCGCCATCGTGGTGCTGAGCGGCTTGCCGGTGTGCCGGCGTACGGCCTCGTACAGCTGGTGGGCGACGCCTCTGGGCATGTTGCCGAGGGGGCGCAGCTCGGTGGTCATGATCTGGTCGACGTACTGTCCGATGATCTCTGGCAAGGGTTCGGCCTTTCGGGTGAGCGGGCTATGCGCGCGGCGGGCCGGCGAACTCGGGCCGCCGCCTGAGCAGCAGCGCGACCACGGCTCCGAGCACCATGACGGCGGCGACGACGAACATGGCCGGCCGGTAGCTGCCGGTCGCCCCGTACAGGCCGCCGGTCATGTACGGGGCGACGAACCCGGCCACGTTCGCCAGCCCGCCCGCCACGCCGATGCCCGCCGCCGCGGCGGCGCCGCTGAGGAAGCGCGGCGGCAGCTGCCAGAAGACGGGCAGCACCGCGTAGCTGCCGGCCGCGGCGACGGAGATCGCGACCATCACGAGCGTCGTGCCGGGCAGGTAGAGCGCCACCGACACGGCGACGGCGCCCACGAGCAGTGGGACGGCGGCGTGGTAGTGGCGCTCCTGGTGCCGGTCGGAGCTGCGGCCGACCAGCCACATGGCCAGCGCCGCCGTCGCGAAGGGCACGGCGGTCAGCAACGCCGTCTCCCAGATCGAGAACGGCCGGCCGGAGCGCGGCGCCAGGCTCGCGATGACCTGGGGCAGGAAGAAGGAGAGGGCGTAGCCGCCCATGTTCACCGACAGCCCGATGAAGGAGACGGCGTAGATGCGCCAGTCCTTCAGCGCCGACCGGACGTCCGACGGGCCGTGCTTGGCGGCGGCGCCGGCCTCACGCTCCAGCGTGGCCTGGAGCGCGCCGCGTTCGTGCTCGCTGAGCCACCGGACGTGCTTCGGCGAGCCCGGCAGGACGAAGAACGCGAGCACGCCGACGACCACGGCGGGCACGGCCTCGGCGACGAACATGAACCGCCAGCCTTCAAGGCCCCACAGGCCGTGCCCGTGCTCGATCAGCAGCGCCGACAGGGGCGCGCCCATCACGACCGCGACGGGGATCGCGATGAGGAAGAGCGCGACCATGCGGGCCCGTACCGGCGCGGGGAACCAGAGCGTCAGCAGGTAGATGACGCCCGGCACGAACCCCGCCTCGGCGATGCCGAGCAGGACGCGCACGGCGTAGAAGCCGAGCTCGGACTGCACGAATCCCATGGCCCCCGAGATCAGTCCCCAGGTCACCATGATGCGCGCGAGCCAGATCCGGGCGCCGACCCGGTGCAGGATGACGTTGGAGGGCACCTCGAACGCCACGTAGCCGATGAAGAACAGCCCCGCCCCCAGGCCGTACGCGGTGCTGGACAGCCCGAGATCGGCGTTCATGGTGGCGGCGGCGAAGCCGATGTTGACCCGGTCGAGATAGCTGATGACGTACATCAGCGCGACCAGGGGGATGAGCCGGACGGCGGCCTTACGGGTGGCTGAGCGCAGGGCGGCCGGATCGCCGGTGGTGATGTGGGTCATGACACCTCCTGGCGATACAGCGTAGAGATTTCATATACGTTGTAAATAGCTTGGTGAAAAGATCTTAATCTCCTGTACGACGTATCCGTCTGCGGTACGGTGGGAGGCGTGACCTCCCGACCCGCCCCAGACCAAGGACGTCCCGAGCCCGGCGATCCCCGGCGAGCCCGCCGCGGGTCACGCACGCAGGCCGTCTCCGTCACCCTGGACGACGTGGCCGCCGCGGCGCTGCGGCAGGCCGGCCAGTCCGGGCTCGACGCCGTGACGATCCGCAGCGTCGCGACCGAGCTGGGCATCTCCCCGATGACGATCTACCGGTTCGTCGACTCCAAGGACGAGCTGATCGACGCCATGCTCGTCCTCGCGCTCAGCAGGATGGAGGTGCCGCACAGCAGCGCCTCGGACTGGCGGCAGCGGGTCATCGACATCATGGTGGCCTGGCGGGAGCTGCTCCTCGCCCATCCCAGCGTGGTCCAGATGCTGGTGAACAGGCGCGTTCCGGCCCACTCCGAAGGTCTCGGGCGGCTGGCCGAGCATGTTCTGGCGAACCTGGAGGACGGCGGCATCACCGGCGAGGAGGCGGCGCGGACGTTCTGGCGGATCTTCTCCTTCACCTTCGGCCACATCGTGTTCGAGCGGCCGCGGCGCGACATCGACGCCGAGGCGCAGGCGGAGGCCGGCCGCGCGATGGCGGCGACCGCAGGTCTGCGCGGCTTCGAACGGGTGCGAACCCTGGCGGGCGAGCTGACCGACATCGCCGCGCGGGGCACCCTGGAGAGCTCGCTCAAGGTGCTGCTCGACGGGGTGAGCGCGCGACCGTCCGGCACCTGACAGGCATTAAACCCAGATACGAAATGCTGACACAGGTTGATCGCCGCCGAGAGAGCTTGAGAGGCCCCTCGGAGCCTGCGGCGATCGGACCCATCAAAGGGATGACAGCCCTGTTTGCCATCGGCTTGGCTCTTCTCCTGCCGATGAACAGCTCCTGGAGCCGTTGGCTTCTGCCCGCTCATTAACACCGATTCGATCACGTGCGCGGGGCGAACAGCACGCGTAGTCCGCCCCCCACGAGGTTCGAAGCGGGTGATCTTCTGCCGGCGTCCAGGATGGTGTGCTCGACCTCGAGGACTTTTGGGTGTGAGCCGTTCATCGAGGACGTCAGGGTCACCGCTCTGGTCGGCGGGGACTGCCTGACCAGCAGCGCGAACCCAACCGTCAGCCGGCCAGGATGAGCAGGTCGCGGTCTTCCTCGATGGGGCCGGTGTCGGGATGTGTGGCGAGGTCGGCGTCCAGCGCGGCGAATCCCTCGGTGATTTCCTGCTCAGTCAGCTGGTCGAAGATCGAGCTGGCGCGCAGCCGCAGTCGCGCGGCGTAGTCGGCGGGGCGGTCTGCGAGACGGTGCCGGACCGAGGTGAGGGCAACCGGGTGCATGCCGGCCGTGGCGAAGGCCTGCGCCACTTCGGCGAGGCTGGGAAAGAGCTCTTCCTTGATGGTCCGCGCGCGGAGAAACCAGCGGTGCCACAGCGGGTCGGGCATCCGGTCGGCAAAGGTGTTGCGGATGAGCAACCGGCCCTCTGGGCCAGCACGCGGGCGATCTCCGCGGCCGCCGCCGGTAGATCCTGGATATGGTGGATCAGCAGGTAGAGCAGGGCCAGGTCGCACCCGTTGCCGGGCAGGGGATCTTCTCGGCAGTGCCCTGGAGATAGCTGACCGACGGGTGGGCGGTGAGGGCCGCGGCCACCTGGCGCATCCGTGCGGAGGGCTCGACGCCGTACACCGGGCCGCCAAAAGTGTCGGCGAGGGCTGGGGAGAACCGGCCGGTACCGCTGCCCAGGTCCAGGACCGTCAGCGGCCGCCGGGACGGCGAGTGCCGGGCGAATTCGGCCATCCAGGCGGCGATGACGTCGGGAGGCAGCGCTCGACCGCGGGCGTACACCAGGTGCTGACGGTCGTCGTATTTGATTCGTCTGAGCACACTGCCGAACCTATCCCGGCCGACATCGGCGGTCCACGTTCAGGACTGGCCGGACCTGCCGGTACGAGATTCTCTGCTCGATATCAGCCGTGGCCGGGCCCCTGATTCCAGGCGCGAAAGCGGCCCCACCTTCTCGTGAGTTCTCGCTCTGCCTGGTGTTGTACAGCGGCTGCCTGACTCCATGCCTCCCGCGCGGCGAGGTTGGCCTCGGCGACAGCAGCGTCGGCCTGCTCGCGGGTCTGCCGGATCTGCTCTACGGCTTCCTCTCGGGCGGCGCTCACCCGCTCGTCGGCGCCGCGCTGCGCGATCGCGGCACCCCAGAACTGTCGGTGCCGGGTGCTTGGGTGGGGGCATGCGTTATGGCATCGACGTCGCGATCCTCGGTGACCTCGCGGAGCCGGCACACCTCGTCACCCTCGCCGGGGAGGCCGAGGCCGCCGGGTGGGACGCCGTGCTGGTGTGGGACCACCTGGCCTTCACCTGGGGCACGCCATCGGCCGACCCGTGGGTGATGCTGGCCGCCGCGGCGCAAGCGACCTCGCACATCAGGCTGGGCACGGCGGTGACGGCCGTGGCCCGGCACCGCCCGGAACGGCTGGCCCAGACCGTGGCGACGCTCGACAGGCTGAGCGGCGGCCGCGCGATCCTGGGCGCCGGGCTGGGCGGCGTGAGGCAGGAGTTCACCGCCTTCGGCTCAACACGTCCCGGCGGGGTCATGCTCGACGAGGCACTCGACGTGATGATCTCCCTCTGGTCCGGCGAGGAGGTGCACCATCGGGGCGCTCATTACACCGTCGACGGGGTGCGACTCGCGCCGCTGCCCCTCCAGCGGCCCCGGGTCCCAGTGTGGGTCGGCGGCTCGGCTTCGGGTGCCCTTCGGCGTGCCGCCCGCTGGGACGGCTCGATCGTCGCCGGCGACGACCAGGAGGGCCGCATGACGCTTTCACCCGACTCCCTGGCCGCCCAGGTCAGTGAGCTGCGTCGGCACCGGGCAGACCCGGGCGGCCTCGACGTGGCGGTCATCGGAGTGAGCGAGCCCGGCTCGTCGGTCCGGGCCTACGCCGACGCGGGCGCCACGTGGTGGCTGGAGCACCTCCACAACTACCGGGGGTCGATGGAACGACTGGTGCGGCGCGTCAAGGCGGGCCCGCCCGTGTGAAGTACCTGCGGTGCGCGTGTGGCTCAGGACAGCTTGATGCACAGGCTCACAGCGTCCCGGCGCGTCAAGGCAGTTCGTCGCGTTCCTCGGCGCCTCCTACGTGGAGACGCTGCGGCACAATACCGCCGTCAGCGCCGCGCCCACCGGCATCACCGTCTCCGTGGCGGGCGTCATCGCCAACCTGGCGTGAGCGGTCGTTCACCGTGCAGGTCCTCGAACTCGGCACGGTCAACCCGGTTGCGCTGGTCATCACGACAGCGGCGCTGGTCATGACGTTCGTGCTGAAGAGGCCGATACTGCGCCTCCTCGGGATCTGCGCGCTGCTCAGACATCGGCACGGCGCTCCTGCCCAGGTAGTGGCCAAGAGCGCCACTGTCGTTATCGCGCCCGGCCCGACCCGCAGGGGAAGAACCGCAAGATCTGGGCTACTCCGGTTCGCGCTGGGCGGCGCGCTCGCCGCTGCCCAGTGGTAGACGCTTGGCCACGTCCAGCCGCACCTCGCCGTAGGGCTGGACGTGCTGCCAGAACAGCGGGGTCAGTCCGCGCCGATCGGCGGGCTTGAGCAGTTCGGCCCATTCGGGGTCGGCGAGCACGTCCTGGAGCATCAGGGTGTCGATGTACACGGGCGCGGCCTGCAGGATGCGCAGGCACAACACGCTCATCTCCAGCTCCTCGCGCCGGTTGGTGGCGATGTCGCCGCCCTTGCCGTAGAAGATCACCAAGTTCGCTCCGTTGGAGGACCCCACCACGTTGAGCCCTTCCTGAATCTCCCGCTGCAACTCGCGAAGCCGGAGATGGCGGGCAACGAAGATTGTTTTCTGCGCCCGGCCAAGGCCGCACACGGCGAGCAGAAGCTGATCGCGGCGCTGGAACGGGCGGTGACCTTCCGCCGCTGGCGAGCCGAGGACGTCCGCTCGATCCTGGCCGCCGGCGCAGGCACCCCGCAACCGGCGCCCGCCGGCCAGGCGCTGGTGCTGGAGCTGCCGCCGGTCCCGACCCGGTCGCTGACCGAGTACACCCTGGACAAGATCGGACAGGTGTCATGACCGCCCCCACGCCCGCGCCACTGGCCGCCGACCTGGACGGCGGGCTGCGCCGCCTGAAGCTGTCCACGATCCGCCGCCTGGCGCCCGAACTGCTCCTCACCGCCCGCACCCAGCGCTGGAACCCTGAGGAGTTCCTGCGCACGCTCATCGATGCCGAACTGGCCGCGCGTGATGCCTCCAACGCCCGCGCCCGGATGAAGGCCGCCGCCTTCCCCGTGCTCAAGACCATCGAGGAGTTCGACGTCGCGGCCTCCTCCATCCCGAAAGCGACGTTCGACTACCTCGCCTCGCTGGAATGGATCCGCGCGGCGGAGAACTACTGCGCGGTCGGCCCGGCCGGCACCGGCAAGTCCCACAGCCTCATCGCACTCGGCGTCGCCGCCATCCAGGCCGGACACAAGGTCCGCTACTTCACCGCCGGCGGCCGAACTGGTCGAAACGCTCTATCGCGGACTGGCCGACAACTCCGTCGGCCGCGTCATCGAGAACCTGCTACGCGACGACCTGATCATCATCGACGAGGTCGGCTTCGCCCCACTCGATGACACCGGCGCCCGGCTGCTGTTCCGGTTCGTCGCCGCCGCCTACGAACGCCGCGCCCTCGGCATCGGCTCCCCACTGGCCCTTCGACCAGTGGGGACGCTTCCTGCCCGAACACACCACCGCCGTCAGCCTGCTGGACCGGCTGCTGCACCACAGCATCGTCGTGGTCACCGAGGGCGAGTCCTTCCGCATGAAACAGGCACGAACCAGGACACCAGCACGCCTGACCAAGAAGTAGTCAACTTCGAAGAGATGGGGACTTCTACCTGGCCACCAGCGGCGACACGCACTTGGCCGTTGACAGTTGCCCGGGTCAGGCCAGGTGCACGATACCGGTGGTGTCGATGGGGGCGGTGGATGAGCCTGACTCGGTCTGCGCGTCTGCTGTTCTGTGCGTTTTTGCTGGTCAGAGCCCCACGTTGCGCATGGCGTTGTCGCGCCAGCGGTCCACGGCCCTGATGTACCGCAAGACCACCGGTGAGGCGGGCGCCCAGCGGCCGTGCTTGGCGATGACCGCGACCGGGACGCCGGCGGCGTAGGCCACGGTGGCGCCGCCGGCACGCAGGCTGTGCGCGGTGAAGGTGTCGGCCGAGGGCACGCGGGCGCGGACGGCGAGGTCGCGGACGATGGTGTTGACGGCGTCGGCGCCGAGCGAGGGCCCGATCGTGCCGTGCCGGTCGATGCGGCGCAGCAGCCGCCCGGAGGCGTGTCCGGCCTGGTCCAGCACGTGCAGCCAGTCGCGCCAGGCGGCGACCGGGTCGGTCAGTGGATGGCTGCCGCGCGGGATGGCGATGGTCTCGCCGGCCGAGTCCTTGTCGGTCTTGGAGGTGCGGATGGTGACCTCGATGCCGTCGGCGACCTCGCGCACGTCCTCCCGCTGCAGGGCGACGAGTTCGCTGCGCCGGCCCATCAATGCCAGGCCGAGCACCAGCAGCAGCCGGTCGCGCCGCCCGATCAGCGTCGTCAGGTCGCAGGCGCTGACCATGGCGCGCAGCGCGTCGATGGTGACGGGCGGGGCCTCGCGCTGGCCGCGACCGCCGGCCTCGGCGCGCTGGCGTTTGTAGGCGCGCAGCGCCAGGCGGGCGGTTTCGGTGGCGGGCTGTGCGGGGTGGCCGGCCAGCCGGTGCATGGTGCGCACGGCGGCGATGGCCTGCTCGATGCTGGCCGGGGCCTGGCCGCCCTCGCACAGCGCCGAGGTGTATTCGGCCAGCGTGTGCGCGGTGGCGGGCAGCGCGATCCGGCCATGCTCGGCGCACCAGGCGGTGAAGGCGGCCCATTGCCGGGTGTAGGCGCGGCGGGTGTTGGCCGGCACGCCGTCGGCGATCCGCTCCCGGGTGCGGGCGCTGAGCGTGTAGTCGGCGGCGGTATGCCCGCCGTCGTGCGCCGTATTCTCTGCAAGCGGGTAAATCGGCGGCCGCTCCCCCGCCACCGGGGCCGGCAGCGCCTCCCGCTCGTCGTGCACGCCCCGTCTCCCGCCCGCTGTGGCACCGGTCCGGTGCCGCGTTTCTGACCCGCGATAAGGAAGGTTATCATGGGTCAGCCACTCGAATATTAGCGTTTGCGAACGCCCGTAAATGCTGCGATCGAACGCTGCGAACGCTAGCCTGCTGCTTGTGGCAAACGATCAGAAAACTGTGCCGGCGGACGTACCGGCCGAACGTGACGACCAGGCCGATAGCGGGACAAACGGAATCACCGAGCAGCTGCGGTGTGCCGGCCCGGGCTGTGCCAAGGCCCTGCCCGGGCGCAGCAGCCGGGCCCGGTACTGCAGCGACGCCTGCCGGGCGGCCGCTTACCGGGCGCGCACCACCGCGCAGGCCGCCCCCATAGCGAACGCGCTGCTGCGCACTCAGGATTTGCTCGCCCCGCTGCTGGCGGCTGGCGAGCAGTGGCAGGCTGCCCAGGAGGCGCTAAGCGCGCAGCTCGCTGAGCTGAACAGCGGCGCGCTGGCCCAGGTGGAGGCCGCCGAGCAGGCCGCCGAGGAAGCCCGCGCCGCCGCCGCGGCGGCCGAGCAACGCGCCACGACCGCGGCCAACACCGCCACCACCCGGATCGCCGCCGCAGACCAGGCCCGCGCCCAGGCCGAGACCACCCGCGACCGTGCCGAAGAGCGCGAGCAAGACGCCTGGCGACAGGTCGGCGAGCACCAGAACGCCCGCACCCAAGCCGAGCGGCTCGCCACCGCAGCCGCCGACCGGCAGCGTCAGGCCGAGCACGACCGGGACGCCGCCCACCGGCGGACCACCGAACTCACCGACCTGCACGCCACCGCGACCGCGCGCATCACCGAACTGGAACAGCAGACCGGTGAACAGCAGCACGAACTCGCCAACCTCCGTCGCCAACTGAAGGAACAGGAAGCCCGGGCCCGGAAAGCCGAGCAGGAACGCGACCAAGCACGCGGCATGGCCGGGGTGCACGCCGAGGAGGCCGACCGGCTGCGCCAGGCGCTGGCCACCGAACAGCAGCGGCGCGAGCAAGCCGTCACTGCGGCCGCCGTGGCCGAGCAGGCCCGCGAGGCCGCCGCCCAAGCCCGGACCGACGCCGCCGGAGAGGCCGATCGACTGCGTGGCGAACTTGCCAGCCTCGCCAGCGCGCTGAAGACCGCTCAGCGGCAGCGCGAGGAGGCCGTCACCGCCGCTGCGGTGGCGCAGGCCCTGCTGCACGAGCAGGAGAGCTCACGCCTGCCCGAACACGCCGGCCCCGGTACAGGTGATCCCGCCGCTACCGCCGATGTCATCGAATCGGCACGTCCGTCATCCGGTCGAAGTCCCACCCCAGACGGCTCCAAGCCGGGCGACGCACCGCCAGCCGGCCTCGCATAACGCGGACGGCAGCCGTGCGCCATGGTCATCTCAAGGTCGGTTCTGGCAGGATATTTCGGTGCTTCCGCTCAAGGTTCGGCCAGACCTCATCCGGCGTCCATCTGTTTGACCGGCGCACCGGGCTCAACCTCGTTCTGGAGCCGTCGAGTACCGGGTCATGTTCGCCGTCGCTGGCGCCACGGAAGATCTCGGTGGCGCTGAGCAACGCGTGCTGCGGGCCGAGCACACTGTCTATGTCCGCGCCCGCCTGGAGGAGCAGGTCGTTTTCGATTCCAGGACCGGTGAGCACCGTCCGTGGTCACCTACCTACCGCAACAAGCACATGACCGCGCTGCGCCAGGTGATCAAGATCGCGTGGCAGCTGGGCCGGGTCACGGCCGAGGAATGCGACCGCGCTGTGGGCGTCCGACCGTTCGAGGGGGTCCGTCTCCCGGCCGAGGAGCAGCTCACCCCGGCAGCGGGTGCCACCGGAATACGGCGGAAACGGGCCGCGGGACGACATAACCGCAGGTCAGCGTTGAGCCAGCGCTTCGTACGCAGTGGAGCGACCGATCTCGAGCGTGCGGGCGGCCTCAGTGACCGACTCGCCGTCGGCGACTTCCACGGGGCTGGGGAACCTGCGGACAGCGGTTATCGCTGAGAATGATCTTGGTCGTGGGTATTGGTGATCCGTCGGTTCATCGCCCGGCGGTTCGGCGTCGTCGGGCTGCGCGGATCTCGGCGTCGGTGACCTTGTCGTCCAGCAGCGCGTACAGCTGGGTGGTCTCGGCAGAAGCGGGGGTCAGAGAGATTTGGAACGGAATCCGGCGTTAACGGGGTTCTCCCAGGTCAGTGAACCCCTGCCGTTGCGGTCTTCCAGACGTGGTTAACGCCGGATTCCGTTCCATCGCACGCAGGGAGCTGAGGGGAAGGGAGGAGGTGTTCTTCGCCGCGCGGCCAACCGGTACGAGGGACGGTGTTCGCGCCGGTGTGTCGCAAATGGTCAGGTGTGGCGGGCCATCTTGATGGCCGAGATCAGCAGGACGACGGCCAGGGCGGGGATGAGGACCAGGTCCGGAATGGCGCCGAGCAGGAGGCCGCCGAGCAGAGCGCCGGTGATGGAGCCGACCATGACGGCGGCGAAGCGGAGGTTGGCGCGCAGGACGGCGAAGCTGCCGTCGCGGCTGTAGCGGGCGAAGGCGACCAGCATGGTGGGCAGGGACACGACCAGGGACATGCTGCCGGCGGTCTTGATGTCGAGGGAGTAGAGCAGCACGATCGCAGGGATCAGCAGCTCACCGCCGGCCACGCCCATGATGGCCGCGACCACGCCGATGCCGAACCCGGCGGCGACCCCGGCGACGGTCTGCGCCGGGCCGGGCAAGGACAGCGCGCCCAGGGCGGTGGTGTGAGTGAGCAGCACCAGGGCGGCCGCCATGAGCGCCATCAGCGCCGCGAGCACCTTGTAGAGGGTGGCGGTACGCATCCTCACCGCCCACCACACTCCTGTCGGCTCGGCGTCCGCGCCGTCTGCGCGGTACGGGCTCTCTACGATCCCGTACCGCCACATGGGGCGCGCGCCAGGCCCCCGCGCGGAAGGTAGGGCGCGCCGTCGGGTACCTCCGGGTGCGGGGCGCTGCGCTGCTGTGGCGGCCCGCGCTCACCTGCAGCTCGGGTTCGGTCATCGGTGGCAGGCGCTGCGTTGCCGGTAGAGCTGGAAGCCCTGCTCGATCATGACGGTGGCGGTCACGGTGCACCAGAACAGGCTGCTGATGGAGCCGGTGATGCGGATGGTGGCCACGTCGCCGGCCTTGGCCACGATCTGCCGATCCAGGATCGACAGCGTGCCGAACGCGTCGCCGTGGGCCAACGCGCTGCAGCCGCTCCAGACCACCTGGGCCACATCGGCGCCCAGCGGCGTCAGATCTCCGGCGCCGCGCACGATGTGGCTATAGGCGGGGTTCTTCAGCGCCGCCTTGGTCTGCTCCTCGGGCGTGCCGGCGGCGATCAGCAGGCCGGTCAGCCGTTGCAGGCGCTGTTCCTGGGTCTGCGCGGCGGGCTGCTGAACCAGGGCCCGCATCCGGAAGGAGTCCCTGGTCTCCTTGGCCTGCAGCGCCAGCGGCCGGCTGATGCGGGTCAGGCGGTCCTTCGGGCCGACCAGCCACACGGCGCGAGCGGCGTTCTCGATCGCGCCGCGGATCAGTGAGGACTGGGCGTGGGTGTGGATGCGCACCTCGGCGCGCTCCCCGTTCACGTCGCCCAGCAGCGAGGACTTCAGGCAGCCCAGGTGATCGACGGCCACGGTGAGCGCATGCCAGGCCGCGTGCGAGACCTGGTACGGGTCGGTCTTGGCGTCGTCGCCGGCCAACGCGCTACGCGGGTCGACCCGCCAGGCATCCGGCTGCTCGCCCGTCAGGTGCTGCCAGCGGTCGATGCGGGCTAACCACTCCACCAGCTGGCGTAGATCATGTTCTTCCTGAGTAACCACATCATGAGACGCTACGGTCCTGCCCGGTTTCGCAGCCACCGCATTTCCCAGCCATCTTCCGGGCACCACACACCCGCCGGGCGGAGATGGCCTCACCAGCGGGCTCACCAGGGCCTCACGGCGTCACCTCGGTCGACCGGCGGCGTGCAAGGCGGCGAAGTCGGCGTGGGCGGCCTCAACGGCCTCGGGGTAGGCCTGCATCTTGTCGTGCTCGGCCAGGGCCCGGTAGATGCTGGCCAGCGACGGGTTCTCGCCCTTGCGCCTCCCGGTGGGGATGATCAGGTCCGTGCGGATGTCTTCGACGCGTTCCCCGGCGGCCTTGCGGCGCAGCACGGTGTGCAGCATGTCGTCGGTGATCACCGCAGGTCGGCCGCCGTGCCTGCCCTTGCGGGCGGCGGCGTCCAGGCCCTCCAGGGTGGCCTCGCGGATGGCTTCGCGTTCGGTTTCGGCCATCGCGGCGAAGAACGCGAACAGCATCCGGCCCGGCCCAGCCGGATCGTAGATGCCAGCCAGTGGCCCGGCGAGCATCTCCAGCACCAGGCCGTGCGCGGTCAGGTGGTCGGCCAGCGCGGTCAGCTCGGCGGCGTCGCGGCCCAGCCGCTTCATCTCATACACCGTCAGGATGACCCGGCAGTGCGGGGCGTGCGCCTTGATCTGCCGGGCCAGCGCGAGCGCCGCCTCGAACTGCGGGCGTACCTTGACCCGGGTCGAGATCTTCTCGGAGAAGATCTTCTCGCGACCGATCCCGTGCGCGGCCAGCGCGTCCAGCTGTGACTGCAGTTCCTGGGTGAGGGCGGAGCAGCGGGCGTAGCCGATCCGGATGTCCGCCGACGGCCGGTCGTCGGTGAGCGGCGGAGGCGGCGGGGTACCCGGCCGCCACGGCTGGCCCGGGTTGCGGTTGGCCGGAGTCAGAACCCGCAGCAGCTTTGCCAGCCGGGCGACTTTCGTGAATCGGCCCGTGTGGTAGGTGCCGGCCACCGCGCCCGAACGCGACCGGCACGGCGAACCGGCCGCGACGGCGAATCGCGGGCACGGATGACGCTCGACGTCATCCGCGTCGCGGGTGATTTCCTCGCCGATATCGGACGGCAAGGTGGATTCGGCGCTTTCCGCACGTTTCGAGGCGTGGGGCATGCCGCAGATTTTCTCAAAAACATTTCCCGGAATCCGGCGATCGGCTGACTTGCATGAGAACGAGTTCTGAGAAGAAATCGGCCCTCTCCGGCGATCGGAACCGGCCTCCTGGGCCGTCTGGTGATCTTCTCTGGCAATAGATCATTTATGAGAACGCGCAGTCCAGTGGCTACCCAGCGCTACATTGCGTCCGTTTGCGACACGAGTGGGGAAGGCCACAGAGGAGCCGACCCCTTCAGTCCGGCCGGAAGGTCGTGAAAATGACTGACATCGCGCGTGCCCTTTAGAAAAGAATCTCTGCATGATCCGAGTCGAGGGGTTAACCAAGGTCTTCCGTCGGCCACGCACCTTCTCCGGTCCGCTGGGGGCGTTGCACACGCTGGTCACCCGCCAGTACGAGGAGAAGACCGCCGTCGAGGACGTCAGCTTCGCGATCGACGAGGGCGAAGTGATCGGCTACCTGGGACCGAACGGCGCCGGCAAGTCCACCACGATCAAGATGCTCACCGGCATCCTCACCCCGACGAGAGGCACCGTGGAGGTCGGCGGCCTGGTGCCGTGGCGCGACCGCTCGGCCAACGCGCGCAACGTAGGCGTCGTCTTCGGCCAGCGCAGCCAGTTGTGGTGGGACCTGCCGTTGATCGAGTCGCTTCGGCTCGTGGGCTCGCTCTACGACGTTCCCGCCGCGCGGTTCGAGACGTCGCTGAGGAAGCTGCGCGACCTGCTCGCGCTGGACGACTTCCTCGACACGCCGGTGCGCCAGCTCAGCCTGGGCCAGCGGATGCGCGGCGACCTGGCCGCCGCCGTGTTATACGAACCGCGGCTGATCTATCTGGACGAGCCGACCGTCGGGCTGGACGTGCTGGCCAAGGAGGCCGTGCGCGAATTCATCGTCGAGACCAACCGAACCGAGCACACCACCGTCATCCTGACCACGCACGACCTGGCCGACGTCGAAGCGCTCTGCAAGCGGATCATCCTCATCGACCACGGCAAGGTGCTCTTCGACGGCGCTATCGACGCTCTGGTCAACGAGCCCCGGCGGCTGATGGTCACGCTCGAATCCGAGCCGCAGGAGGTGCGCGGCGTGCCACGGGACACCGAGGGACGCTATGTCTTCGACATCCACGACGACCTGCCCGGCATGATCGCCGCGATCTCCGCCGAACACAGCATCCGCGACCTGTCCATCGTGGAACCCGACCTGGAGAGCGTGATCAAAGGGATCTACTCCCGATGACGCGCATCGGCTTCCGCCTCGCCCTGGCCTACCGCAGCAACATCATCATGACCTGCGTGACGCTGGTCGCCCAGGTCTTCCTGCTGCACATGATCTGGACCTCGGTGTACGGCTCGCGCCCCGCCGTCGCCGGACTCACGCTGGAGGCGCTGCTGGCCTACCTCACCCTGGCCAACCTGCAAGCCTTTGCTACCCACACTCTCGTGTCCCGGACGATCCACGACCGCATCCGCACCGGCATGGTCTTCTTCGACCTGGCCCGCCCTGTCGGCTACCTCAGACAGATGGCCGCCTTCCAGGTCGGCAACACCCTGGGCGGGCTGCTGCTGCTCGCCCCGGTGATCCCGGTGATCCTCCTGGTCGGCTCGATCACCGTGCCGGTCAACGGGCTCGGTTACTTGATCACGCTGGCGCTTGGATACGTGATCGCCGTGCAATTGGCGCTGCTGATCAGCCTGATCGGCTTCTGGACGATGGAGACCGGTGCAATCTCGCTGCTCTACCGGCTGGTCAACCAGTTCTTCGCCGGGACGATGGTGCCGCTCGCCTTCTTCCCCGGCTTCCTCGGCGTGCTGGCCGACATCCTGCCCTTCAAGTACCTGGGCTACGTGCCAGCGGCCATCTACGTCGGACACATCTCCGACGTCTCTGGCCCTGTTCTGATCGAAGTCGCCTGGATCGCTGCGCTGAGCGGCTTGCTTGCGCTGACCTGGTCCCGGGCGCATCGGAGGGTGGTGATCCAGGGTGGTTGATATCGTGCGTTCCCTGCGCCTGTACGTCCTGCTCCAGCAGGCCTCCGCCCGCAGTGTCATGCAGTACCGGATGAACACCGGGATCGGCATCCTCAGCGGAGCGCTCTGGCAGGGCACCGGATTCGCCTTCATCTGGGTGGTGATGAACACCTTCCCCTCACTGGCGGGCTGGGGCCTGGCGGAGATCGCCTTCCTGTACGGCCTGCGCCTCACGGCCCACGCGCTGGCCATGATCCCCATGATCAGCGTGCACGACATCCACTGGGTCGTGCGCAACGGGGAGTTCGACCGGTTCCTCCTGCGCCCGCTCAACCCCCTGGTCCAGCTCATGGGCAATAAGATGGGCATGGGCCAACTCGGCGACCTGCTCGTGGGCGTGACACTGCTCAGCATCGCCGCCCGGAACGTGCCCGTCGGCTGGAACGCCTGGTTGGTCGCCTACTGCGTGGTGGCCGTCGTGGGCGGCGCGCTCATCGAGGCAGCGTTCTTCCTCGCACTGTCGGCACTGTCGCTGCGCATGGTTGACACCTCCGCCCTGCGGGTGTTCGTCGACGACGTCTTCAGCAGGTTCGGCTCCTATCCGATGAAGGTGTTCGGCGGCGTGACCGAGTGGCTGCTCACCTTCGTGCTGCCGGTCGCCTTCGTGGCCTACGTGCCCGCCGGCGTCGTCCTGGGCAAGCTGGATAGCCCGTGGGCGCTGGCCGGCCCGCTGCTGGGCGTGGTCCTGATCACGCTGGCGTACCTTATTTGGAGGCGTCAGCTTGACCACTACCAGAGCGTCGGTCACTAGACCGATATACGAAATGCTCACATAGGGTTTGATCGCCTCCGAGGGAGCTTCAGAGGCTGTCAGAGCTGGACTGGCTGCGCCACCGCCAACAAGCCGCCGACTGACCCGAAGGCTCCCATACCATCGGGGCCGCCATGCGCGGGCCCATCGTTATCTTGGGTCTTTGAGCGTTCCCGCTGGTCAGCTCAGTAAGGCAGGTTCGGCAAGTAGATCGACCTGCAGCTCGCTCGGTGTGACAGTCATGGGGTCGAACTCGGTGCGTGCGCGATCGCGGCCCCAGAAACTGTCGGTGCCGGGTGCTTGGGTGGCCTCATGCGTTATGGCATCGACGTCGCGATCCTCGGTGACCTCGCGGAGCCGGCCCACCTGGTCACTCTCGCCCGAGAGGCCGAGGCTGCTGGGTGGGACGCCGTGCTGGTGTGGGACCACTTGGCCTTCACCTGGGGTATGCCATCGGTCGACCCGTGGGTGACGCTGGCCGCGGCGGCGCAGGTGACCTCGCACATCAGGCTCGGCACGGCGGTGACGGCCGTATCCCGGCATCGTCCGGAAAGTCTGGCCCAGACGGTGGCGACGCTCGACAGGCTGAGCGGCGGCCGCGCGATCCTGGGCGCCGGGCTGGGCGGCGTGGAGCAGGAGTTCACCGCCTTTGGCTCAGCCCGTCCCGGCCGGGTCGTGCTCGACGAAGCACTCGACGTGATGACCTCGCTCTGGTCCGGTGAGGAGGTGCACCACCGGGGCGCTTATTACACCGTCGACGGGGTGCGGCTCGCGCCGCTGCCGCTCCAGCGGCCCCGGGTGCCGGTGTGGATCGGCGGCACGGCTCCGGGCGCGCTTCAGCGTGCTGCGCGCTGGGACGGCTGGATCGTCGCCGGCGACGACCGGGAAGGCCGCATGACGCTTTCACCCGACTCCCTGACCACCCAGGCCGGTGAGCTGCGCCGGTACCGGGCAAACGCAGGCGACCTCGAGGTGGCGGTCATCGGGGTAAGCGAGCCGGGCTCGTCGGTCCAGGCCTACGCCGATGCCGGCGCCACGTGGTGGCTGGAGCACCTCCACAGCCACCGAGGGTCGATGGAATGGCTGGTGCGGCGCGTCAAGGCGGGCCCGCCCGTGTGAGGCACCTGCGGTGCGCGAGTCGTTCAGGACAGTTCGACACACAAGGCGGGGCTCCGTATGGGTCTAGTCTCGCCCTCCCGCCGCAGACACGGCGGCAAACGAGCACACGCGGATCCGAGAATGCCTGCGACGAGGCGCTGCCATTCCGCACGAGAGAACGTGCCCATGGAGGGGTCTCGTGCGGAACCAACATGCCTGACAACCCATAGATATCGGTCAGGTACGTTCGGACACGCCAACATGCCTTACATGCCTGACCGCTGAGAGCCACCCAAGATAACGTCCGCCACCGTGCGGACGGCTTCCTCCTTGACCTCGGATTAATGCTGGCCGGGGATGCGCAGCGGCCGGAAGTTCCCCTCGCGGACCGTCTCGGGCAGGGAGAAGTTATAGCGGCCCAGGAAGTTGAGCCACTCGAAGCCCAGCGGGGACAGGCGGGCGATGTCGGCGGTGGCGATCTTCTTGCCCTCGGCACGGATCTGCTCCAGCGCCCGGGCCGTGTAGACCGTGTTCCACAGAATGCAGACGTTGGTCATCAAACCCAAAGCCCCTAGTTGATCTTCCTGGCCTTCCTTGTACTTCTGCCGCAGTTCGCCCTTCTGCCCGTGGAAGATCTTGCGGGCCAGGGTGTGGCGGGCTTCTTGCCGGTTCAGCTGGGTGTTGACCCGGCGGCGCAGCAGTTCGTCGTTGAAGTAGGAGGCCAGGTAGACCGAACGATCCAGTTTGCCCAGCTCTATCAGGGCGCGGCCGATCGGGGTCGGGGTGCCGCCGCCGGTCAGGTAGCGAAACAGCTCGGCCGGGCGGACCTTGCCGGTCTGCAGCGAACCGGCCACGCGCAGCAGGTCGTCCCAGTGGTCGTTGATGAGGCCGATGTTCACCCGGGTTTTGATCATCGTGTTGAGACGGCCGTAGAAGGCGGTCGGATCGGCCCGGTACAAGGTGGCGCTGCCGACATCGGCCAGCCGTGGGGAGAACTGCCAGCCCAGCAGCCGGAAGACGCCGAAGGCCAGCTCGGAGGGGGCCCCAGTAGCAATCGCGGAAAATCCAACGGATATGGGTCTGACCTGCATGGATGGGCTCTGGGCCCGCCGTCCCATGATCGTGTTTCTCAAGGAGTTCCCGCAGGTCAGCAGCACACCGTTGGATTCTGCTCCATTGCTACTGGGACCCCTACCTGGGCGACCGAGGCGATCTAAAGCCCGCCCGACCGCTCGCATGAACGTACCGGGCGGATTTCTCGGCCCCTCGTCCTTCAGCAGGAAGACCCACAGCAACGCAAACAGCCTGCGACATTCCAACAGCCTGCGCTCCTCGGCGGAGTCGAGTTCGAAACACACCTCGCTCTCGCCATGGACCCAGCACGACACGTGCTCCGCCATCTCCGCGACCTCGGTCGCCCGATCGCTGCGCCCCGACTCCTCGAAATCGACAATCCTGACGCGCACGCCGTCCCACAGGAAGTTCGCCGTGTTGCCATCACTGGCCCCGAACACCGGCCGAACCCCACGCTCGCCCGGCTCCCACCCGGACAGCCACCGCGCGCCCTCTCTGACGGCCTGGTCTGCCAGCTCGTTCTTCGGCTGCCATCGCCCGGCCCACGCGAGCAATTGATCCCTGATCCGCTCCACCGGCCACAACCGCTGCGGTACTTGGTCGAGTACCTGCCGGGGCACGGCGCTATGCAGCCGATCCACCGCCTCCACCAGTTCCTTCTCCGGTACGGCAGGCAGCAGGAAGAGCGGCGTGCCCTCGATGCGCGACATCACCACCAGATCGGTCCCGTACTCCACGGGTGAGGGCGCGAGCCCGGGCGCGTGCTCCGCGAGCAGCTGCAGCGCCCGCCATTCCCGTTCGGCGCCGCCAGGCTTGCCGTCGATGAAGCGTTTGCGCACCAGGTCGCCGTCGATCTGCACATCGTGGGTCTGCATGAGTGGATATTGAACCAGCCATGGGCCACGCCGCGGGCTGGGCCGAGTGGGGCGTTCGGGCTACTGACCGGCTCGCCCGGGCCGAACCGTCAACGCGCGGCCTTGCGGAGAACCGCCGCTGCCCGCGCCGCGTACGGCCCGGCGCCATCGGCGATCGTCCGCAGCATGGCGCGCGCCGAATCACGGTTGCCCCTGGCCACGGTCCAGCGGGCGTAGTGATAGGCGGCACAGGCGTCGGCTCCGGGCGCGGTGCTCGGCTCCCGGGATTCGCCCGCCAGCTCGTACGCCGTCCGCGCGGCCTCCTCCTCACCGGCCCCGGCGAGAAGGTCCCCGAGCCTGCGGATCGACCACTGAGCCTGCACTATATCGAGGTCGAGCCATGCCTGGTGGAACGCGGCCCGCGTCCAGGCCGCGCCCGCCGCGACGTGTTCGCCCCGCCCGTCCAGCAACCCCGCCAGGCTCAGCGCCGCCCGCACGCGGTCACCGAGATAGACGAACCCCCTCTCGGCCTGGCTGAACGCCGCGCGAGCGCCGTCCAGGTCGCCCTGTTCCGCGCGGACGATGCCGAGGTCGTAGGCGGGGCCCGCCGCCGCGTCCTCGTCGGGCTCGGTGAGGGCGGCTCCGCGCCGCAGCCAGGTGGCGGCCGTCTGAAGGTCCTTGCTTTCCTTGCCGGCGAGGCCGAGGAAGTGGCAGGCGTTCGCCGCCACTCTCGGGTGCGCCTGTTCGGCCGTCAGTACCAGCCGGGCGAGGCCGTCGAGGTCGTTGTTGTCCTTCAGCAGGCGCAACAGCTGGAAGGCGACCTTCTCCGAGCAGGACGTGCGTCCCGACCCGGCCTCGATGAGGCCCTCGGCGAGGGCTAAGCGGTATCCCTCGGCCGGCCTGCCGGTCGCCACCACCACGTCGATGACCATGTTCACGGCGTAGTCATCGTTCTCGCGCGTCCAGACGGTGGCGAGGTCGAGGCCGAAACCGGCGGCGCGTTCCAAGTCGGCGGGTTCGGTGAGACAGGCCAGCGCGGCTCGGGCGCGATCGGACTGCCGTTGCGCCAGTATCGTGCCGAACCGAGCCACCGCGGCGGACCCGCAGGCATCGGTGAGCGCCCGCGACGCCGTGTCCTGGTCGGTGTCCCGGAGGGCGCGGCAGGTCCGCTCGGCCCAGGTCTCCGTGCCGGCCAGCCGGCGGGCCTCCCGGACCAGGTCGATGCCGCCCGACTGTTCGGCGAGCGTGAACATGGCCCGCGCCTCCTCCTCCGCGCCGCTCGCCCGCAGGAGGACGCCGAGCTTGAGAGCCACCCGGGAGACATATCGCCCGTCTCCCGGGACGGGCCGGCAGGCGACGCTCTCCGCGTACGCCGCCCGGGCCGCCTGCGGGTCGCCCTGCTCGGCGTACAGGTCTCCGAGGTAGAGCAGCGCTTTCATCCGTTCGTCCGGGTCCTGCGTGCCGGCCGCCAGCCGGTAGGCCGTGGCGGCGCCTGCGGCGTCGCCCGCTTTCTGGCGGAACCAGCCGAGGACGAACGCGGCACGTGTGTCCCCGCCCGCGGCCAGAGCGGCGTACTCCTTTTCGACGTCCACCGCCTCCACGGCCTTGCTCACGTACGACGTGGAGCCCCAGCTCTGGCCGAGCCGCAGCGGGGTCAGACAGCGGGGATCGGTGACCTCGACGTCGTAGTCGCCCTGGGCGAGCAGGTCCTCGTCCTGCCAGCCGCCGTCATGCTCGTAGTAGAACATCGCCAGGCGGTCCCAGGCGTCGTCGTCCAGGGGGTGGTTGCGGGTGACCACGCGTTCCACGCCCGCGACGAACAAGCGGGTGTGGCGGTCGACCCACTCCTCGTCGAGGAACTCATCGAGCCCGACCAGGTCGGCCAGCGGCCCGCCATCGTGCCCGCGAGCGTCGTCCGCGCCCTCCCACAGCACCCGGAAGAAGAAGCTCGCGTCGTTCGGCAGCAGATCGTCCGTCCCCCAGGACGGCTCGTAGTAGACGACGAAAACCCGGATACGCACGCGTCGCCGCTCGCGGTCGACATCCAGGACGCGCACGCCGAACAGATCGGTAGACATCAAGGCCCTTCCCGCCGATGCAGGGCGCATCGCCCTTCCCAAGTACTGCGCTGATGATCGCAGGCCCCACCGACAAGAGGACACCGGCGCGGCACCACGACGACAGCGGTAAGGAAGAGAGGCCACCGGCTGACGGCCGCGCCTGCCAGAGTGAACGGACTCGCCCCCCTTGCACGGGCTTTCCGGCGGGTCCGGCTGCAACCGCGTCACACGGTCATGGCGGCGGCCGCACGAAGTTCGTGGACACCGCCGGTGATTGTTCCGGGCCTCTCTGAAGGACTCGCCGATCTCACTCGGAGCGCGCCCCAGCGCCCACAGATCAAGAGTGGCCCAGGCCTGCGACGGCCCAACCCCCAACCGGCTCACCCGAACCCGGGCGGCCCGGCCCGGATCGGGTGATCAGGGCCGGGCCCGCGGATCAGTTCGACATGCTGGCGAACGTACCGGCCTTGTAGGAACCGCCCGGATTGCGCAGCATCACGCCGAGCCGGTTGGCCGCGTTGATCTGGGCGATCAGGCAGACCAGCGTGGCGACCTGGTCGTCGTCGTAGTGCTTGCGCACTTCGGCCCAGGTCTCGTCGGAGACGCCGTGGTGCGCGTCGGCGAGCCGGGTGCCCTCCTCGGCGAGCGCCAGTGCGGCCCGTTCGCCAGGTCCGCGCGGATCTGGAGTCGTGAGGCGCGCACGAGTGGTCCACCGCCACGTCGGGCTCGGTGTACCACGCGCTCAAGAGGGCCCGGCGCTCGGGTCGCCGTCACCAGGGGCAAAGTAGCTCTGCGTAATCGTGGTTCGAGTGGCTCGCAGGCATGGAAGCCAGCTTGAGACGGTGGCAATGTAACTTAGAGTTGCGTCTCAGGTTCGCTACGTCGCGATCACGGCTCGGACGTACCGGTCGGTCATACGTTGCGTGCATACGGCCCTTGAGCAGCAACCAATCGGCCAGTGGCGTTAGCGAGCCCGTGGGGGCTCGGGCTATCGCCACTGGTCGTTTGGATGCGACCGCTCATGGGCGCGGGTCACAGGCCCCATTCGGATGATCCTGCCCAGGGAGGCCTGGAGTTCCTATGGCTACGGCGTGTAGCGAGGTGGGCGTAGATCCGCTATCTAACTGGGGGTTTCTGGAGCTCCGTGGATGATGCGGTGGATGGTGGACCGGCCGACGCTGTATTCAGCGGCCAGGTCGGCCAGGGAGACCTCGCCTTCGGCGTAGCGGCGGCGGATGGAACGCCGTGCCGGTTCGGGCAGCTTGGGCTGCTTGCCCTTGAGCTTGCCCCTTCTCTTGGCCAACGCCATGCCCTCGCGGGTGCGCTGGTGCCCGATGTTTGCTTCGAACTCGGCGACCATGGCGAGGGTCTGCAGGAACAGGCGCCCGAACGGGTCGTTCCAGTCGTAGACGGAGGCGCTCAACCCGAACAGCACCCCGCGGTCGGACAGGTCGGTGAGGATGTCGTTGGCTTCGGCCATGTTGCGGGCAAAGCGGTCGAATTTTGTGACGGTGAACACGGTGCCGTCCCAGACGGCTGCGAGGGCCTGGTCGAGGCCGTTCCGGTTGCGACGGGTGGTGCCGGAGAAGCCGCGATCGATGTAGATGCGGTCCTCGGGGACGCCGAGTGCGAGAAGCTGCTCGGTCTGGATGATGACGTCTTGTTCGTCGGTGCTGCAGCGGGCGTAGCCGACACGTGCTCCGTTCACGCTCTGAAGTGTTCCGGATAGGGAGCCTTCACCGGAACAGTTCGCGGAACACCTATACGGGACACCCCGACCTGGGGCGCTGTCTCGGCCAGCGGGTGTTCCGGTGGGGGATCGGCTTTCGGAACACCGCCGGACCGCCGGGCGAGATACGACTGTCACCTGACGGGGTCCCGGTAGCAATGAAGAAATTTCCAACGAAGTAGCGCGTGACCTGCGATAACGGAGCGTCGTCCGACTGACGTCTCGGTTCGATCACGGCGTTGGATCATCCTGCGCGGTGCTGGGTTGGTGGAGTTCAGCGACCCCGGACTCGGGTTCGTGGTGGAGGGCGACGCGATGGCAGCGTCCTAAGCCCCACTCGAGTCCGCGTCACCCAGCCGCAAAGTCGCGCTGCGTAATCGCCGCTACTTTTTGTGATTATGAGATTGATCGTCTCAGTGTCGAGTAACGACCGTTATTCGACACTGAGATGACCAACCTCGCGACCACACAAAGTAATGACAGTTACTCAGAGCTACTTTGCGGCTGATGACACGGACCCGAGTGGGGGGCCAGATGGGTCCGCCCCTTGGACGCGCGAGTGGGTGACCGGGTGGCTGATCGGGCCGGCGGTGTCGCTGCTCGTGCTGGCTGTGTTCGGCGCCCGCGTCTACCTGATCACGCGCGGTCAGCCGATCCGCTCGCCGAAGCTGATACGGATCGAGCGGTTCTTTCTCGCGGCGATGCTCATGCTTTGTGGCTGGCCCCACCTGCCCTGGGTCGACGACGCGTTCAGTCTCGGAGGGCTGGCGCTGCACGTCCTGGCGCCAGTCGTCGCGATCGCCGTCGTGGCGGGCCTGCCGATGATCCTCACCAGGACGGATAACGGGCTCAACGAGCGCGGCGCTGCCTGAGTGCGATATCTCGGCGGCGTCCGCGGCTCCGGACGGCCGGCAGCGTCACTTCGTTACGGCGTCCCGTTCCCGAACGTGGCCCCAGCCCCAAGGTAGATCGTTGCCGCAGGTCAGGACCTTGGGTGGCAGGCCCGTTTCGGCAGCCGTCGCCCGTCCGAAGATGACCGGAATGGTGGCTTGGGAGCCCCCATCACGCTGACCTGCGGCCCAGCGATCGCGGGTACCGGACAGAGCGCATGTTCTATGCGATCACGGGCCAGATGGCGGCTGGGGCCGCGTTCGGGACCGGAGAGCCGGACTGGGGCTTTCGACCGTCCGCGAGCGCACTGCGGATGGTGCGGGCGAGGCGCAGTCTTCGCGCCCACAAAGGTGTGGTAGGTCTCTGTCGTTTGGCGGGGCTAGAGGTTCGGGCCGGTTGGCCATCCAACGCAGCAGCCGGAACGCCCGCTCGCCCTGCGCCGACGGCCCCAAGAGGGCGGTCATCATGGTCAGGATCAGCACGGACAGCTCCACGGTGTAGAGGACGACGGCCAGTCGCAGATCGAGCAGCGCAACGGCGCCCGGAACACCCAAGATCGCCGCGACCATCCCCGCGTGGCCTTTCCACGTGCCCGTCACGGACGCCTCCTTCGCGGTGGGCTGTCGACCACAGCCGATACCGCAAGGGTCGACCACGACAATCAGGGTGCTGACGACCACTTACACCCCCGCCGAAATTGACCTGGTTCGTCCTCGGATTCCCTTAAGAACGATCATTCTTCTTACGCTTGCTTACATCCACATACAGGCTCAGGATCGAGGCATGGCCCCGCTCTCCAAGCCCAGCCTGGAAGAAGGACCGCTACGCGACCTGAATGACGAGCTGCACCGACTCCATGCACGCGCCGGGAAGCCGAGCACTCGCGCGATCAGCGATGGCACAGAGCTCCCTAATCACACCGCTGCCCACGTCGTCTTCACCACGACTAAGCTGCCGAACCTGCGACATGTACTTGCCATCGGCGCGTTCCTGGTCGAGCGGGACCCCGGCCGGCTCAGCGAGCGAGCACAGAGGGCCCTGCTAGATCATCTGGACGCTCTGTGGACCGCTGCCCAGCGTGGAAGCCCCACCGCGGTCATGCAGCCGACGAGGACCTACCAGACCGAGCCGTTCAGACTCGGCCGGATGAAGTCGACCCTTCTGATCGTCGAAGGCGATGGCGGCCATCCCATCGCGCAGCAGAACGTCCGGCTCGTCATCGACAACCGGATGGTCGAGGTGCCCGAGGAAGTCCGTGAGTGGCGCGAGGCCATCGTCGAAGAACAGAACCAGGTCGAAGCGTCCGGGCGTCAGCCGATGTGGAACGGCTCGAGCTACGCCGTGGATTACATCTCGGTGTCCCGCACACCCGACGCCGAGGACTCACGGGTCTCCATCGGACTCCAGTGGTCGAACTACTTCACCTTCCTCGCCGCCCAGCAGCTGGACCGGCCGATGCGGGACGGGCAGACGCTCCGCTCCAGGTACCTAGAGGGCAGGCACTGGTCCTCGGTGCCGCCGTTCATTTCCAGCAGCTTCGGCATCAACGTCGCTGCGATCACGGCCGACGACCAGATCATCTTCTCGAAGCGATCCGGCCAGGTCGGCACACAACCGAACGTGTGGAACTCCTCGGCGAACGAAGGCCTTTCCCGGAACCTCGACTCGACCGGCACTGAATCCCCCGATCTCTACAAGGTCGCGGAGCGAGGGCTCAAGGAAGAACTGGGCATCGCCGACGGCGACTGCAACCTCCAGTTGCTCGGCATCACCCTGGACGTACGTCTGCACCACTGGGGCTGCATCTTCTCCGGCCGGCTGAAGTACACCGCCGAGGAATGGCTGGAGAAGACCTCACAAGGCGCCGCCAAGGACCGGTACGAGCACCACAGCCACGAACTGGTCGAATTCACTCCCGAGAGCGTGCTTAAACAGCTCATGAAGATCAACGATGAAGACGCCTGGGCCCCGGTCGTTCCCGCCCTGTATTACCTGACACTCGTCCGCCACTTCGGCAGGCCCGCCGTGGAGAGAGCCGCAGCCAACCTGCTCTAACGGCTCTCCGGTCCCGAACGCGGCCCCAGCCGCCATCTGGCCCGTGATCGCATAGAACATGCGCTCTGTCCGGTACCCGCGATCGCTGGGCCGCAGGTCAGCGTGATGGGGGCTCCCAAGCCACCATTCCGGTCATCTTCGGACGGGCGACGGCCGCCGAAACGGGCCTGCCACCCAAGGTCCTGACCTGCGGCAACGATCTACCTTGGGGCTGGGGCCACGTTCGGGAACGGGACGCCGTTACTCGCTGGAGGCGTTGTCGCCGTACTCGACCCAGCTCTGGGCGATCGGGTCTCCATGACGCGGGGGTCAGAGAGACTTGGAACGGAATCCGGCGTTTGCGGGGTTCTCTCAGGTCAGTGAGGTGACCAGCTGCGTAGAGCCTCTCGGCACGGCGACCGGCGGGCCTGCCTCGCCGGTCGCCGCCGGGCCGGGAAGCAGTCGGAAGATCCGGTCCAGGCCGGTACGATGCAGCAGCCGCGCGCACTGGCCGCGGGCCCCGGTCAGCACCAGCCGGCCGCCGAGCTCGCGCGCCCGCCGCTCCGCGCCGATCAGCGCGCCCATGCCTTCGAAGTCGCAGAAGGCCAGCCGTGACAGGTCCACCACCACCGCGGCTGGCTGGCCGGCCAGCACGCGGTCCGCCTCGGGGCATGACGAGCATCCGAACGAAAAGTCCCGTTAGCAGAGCAGCGTTGAGCGGCTTGCCGTGACTTTCCGTTCAAATGCGTCTCGCCGAAGGGTTTTCGCAGGTCATGACGGATGCAGTCGGGTGGCCTGAACGGCTGTGACACGGGCGGCGAACACGCGGTGCGCCTTGCGCTCGGCCGGGCCGGCATCGGCGAGGGCAGCGCTCTGCTTCAGCGCGGCGCGGTGGAGTGCGAGCGGGGCCGTGATGCGGACCGAATAGCCGTGGCCGCGGCGGATGGTCTGCCCGGAGGCGAGGGCCTGGCGGACGGTTTCATCACCAGTGGTACGCAGGTGATCGGCGAGCAGTCCAGGCAGATCGAGGGTCGCGTCCGGGCCCAGCGCGGGCACGCGATGCTGCTCGCTGGTGTCGGTCGGCGGCGCGTCGAGCTGGTCGGGCAGGTTGCGGGCGCTGGCGGCGTCCAGGATGCGGCGGATGGTCTTGGGAGCGACCTGGTGACGTCGGGCCAGGGCCTTGACGGCAGCACCCTGGCGGTACTCCTCGACGATGGTGGCGGCCTTGTCCTGGTCGAGGGCGGCGGGGCGGCCGAGGGTCTTGCCGGCGGCCTTGGCGGCGGCGACGCCCTCGCGAGCGTTCTCGCTGATCATGTCGCGCTGGAACTCCAGCACGGCGGCCAGGACGGAGACCATCATTTTGGTGCCGGGGTCGTCGCTGGCCAGGTCGATGCCGGACAACAGTCCGGATTCGACGCGCAGGTGGAGGCCGCGGCGGATGAGCACGGGGCGAAGGGCGAGGATGTCGGCGACGGAGCGGAACAGGCGGGCGGCGTCGGCGATGCGGATGGTGTCGCCGACGGCGGCCTCGTGCAGCAGCGTGGTGAAGCCCGCGCGGTCGAGGGAGAGTTGGCGGCTGGAGGTGGCGGGGTCTTCGTAGGCGGGGGCGCCTGCGGCCAGCAGGGCGGTGAGGGCGTGCCTTTGGCGGGCGTCGGTCTGCTTGTCGGTGGAGTGCCGCAGGTAGACCCGGTCAGCCACGCCGGGCATCCGCGGAGTGGTTGCCGGTGGAAGGGATCTCCGTGCCGTTCCAGTCGGTCTGCTTGAGCAGGGCCATCGTGTCCCCTTCCCGAAGGCCGGCCTTGTGGTAGCCGGTGGGTGTCTGCGACCACTCTAAGGGGGCGGAAAGGGGAGGCGGAAGTCTGGACCGGATTCCATTGGATTGACCGGCCGTTTCCGCAGGTGGCGGACGGCGGTTTGATTGGATCCGCATGTGGGGGCGCAATCGGCCGATATCGGCCCCCGGTGCGGACCTGACGTCTGAGGGTGGTTCGTAAAACGATGATCACCGAGCGGGTGCCGAGTACATGTGCGAACATCGGGCGATGCTGACCGAAGAGATGGTGGTTGACGCGCAGATGCCCGTTGTTCCGGTGATTTCGCCGGATGGGCGGTGGGTGGCATATGGCGTGATGCCGGGCAAGACGGTCTGGGTGGCGGGGGTGGACGGGAACGCGCCATCGAGGAAGCTGGGGGAAGGGATCGACCCCAAGTGGTCAGCTGACTCGCAGTATGTCTACTTCCGGACGGAAGCGCAGCTGCATCGGGAGCGGGCTGAAGGGGGCGATCGTAGGTCGTGGAAGGGCGAGGTGGGCACCTACCTGCCGCTCGCCGACTCCTACACCGTGGTCGTGCTCTCTCCGGACCCTAGCGAGAGAGATCCGTGGGTGTGGAGCGAGGCCGGGAACCATAGCCGGCTGCGGCTGCTCGATCTGCAGAGCGGTGCGGTCAAGACCCCAGAGGTCTTCCTGGGGCGGCATGTGGTCGAAGTGGCCGAGCGGCCCGGGGGCGGGATGCTCGCCGTACTCACGCAGGAGTCGGCCGACCCCGATCCCGGCGAGCTGACGCCACGCCTGCACCTGTTCAACCCGGCAACCGGCGAGGTGCGGGAACTGGGCGCGGCGGCCGTGTCGGCGGGTTCGCTCACCTGGTGGGAGGCAGCGGACGGGTGGCATGTTGCATACATCGCGACGACACCGCCCGGCATCGCCGGCGGGAACGCTGTGCTGGATGTCGCGCTGGCGGAAGGAGAGCACCGTAATCTCACCGAAGGTCTACCGGTCTGCCCGCTCAACCTGACCTCTGGCGGGTTGGCTCTGGTCGCGAACGGGCTGGACTCCGCGATCCATCGCCTTGACCCGGCCACGCGAAGGCTCGTCGAGGTCCTGCCCCTGCGGGGGTTGGCGTGGTGGCTGACGGCCAGCGCGGACGGCGCGACGGTGGCAGTGGCCAGGAGCGAGGCGCACGAGGCACGATCGGTCTTCGCGGGTCCAGTCCAAGGTCCGTTGGTACGGCGCAGCGACACCGCACCCGAGCTGCGGGACATCGAGTGGGGCGCCCAAGAACGCCTTTCCTATCGCGCGAAAGACGGGTTGGACCTGGATGGCCTGCTCGTCCTGCCACCCGGCAAGTCCCGCGAGGACGGCCCGTTCTCCTTGGTCACGATCGTGCACGGCGGGCCTTATGGACGCTGGGCCGACCAGTTGCTCCTGCATCACTACGAGCCCGCGCAGTGGTTGGCCGCCGAGGGTCACGCCGTCTTCCTGCCCAATCCCCGGGGTGGCCAGGGTCACGGGCACGCCTTCGCCACGAACGGCACTCTCGGGAGGGAGGAGTGGCATGACCTGCTCACCGGCATCGACCTGCTGATCGAGCAGGGGGTGGCTGACCCGGACAGGTTGGGCATCGGCGGCTACAGTCACGGCGGATACATGGCCGCTTGGGCAGTTGGTCAGACCGACCGCTTCAAAGTGGCGCTGGTGGGTGCGGGGATCAGTGACTGGGGCATGCTCGCCGCGACCGGCGAACTCGGCGCGTTCGAGGCGGCGCATGGCGGCAGCATCGGCTGGGAGGGGGTGGGCCCGCACCCACATGACGAGCGGAGTCCCATCTCCTACGCCACCAAGATCCGAACCCCGGTCCTGATCGTTCATGGCGCACAAGACACCAACGTCCCGCTCAGCCAGGCGGAGTTCCTTCACCGGGCCCTGCGCAGTTTCGACGTCGAACACGAGTTCGTCGTCTACCCGCGCGAGGGCCACAACATCGTCGAGCGAAACCACCGTATCGATCTGCTACGCCGTACCAGAACGTGGTTCAGCCGCCTGAACGGGTCTTAATCAGTCCAGTCGATCTCGAGAGAGACCACCGTTTTCCAGCCCACGACGGTACCTATTTGGGGCTCCGGGGCTAGAGAATCTCATCCTCCCAGTCCGGCTCGTCGGGGTTGCGGAGCTGCCGGACGCCAGCGGGACCAAGGTCGGGCTGGGCGAAGGAGTAGGTGCCGATCACGTTGATGTGCTGGCGGACGAAGGGTGACAGGCGTGCGACGTCTTCTTCGACCATGGGGTAGCCCTCGGCTTTGAGCCGATCGAGAGCCCGGTCCATGTAGAAGGTGTTCCACAGGGTATCCGGGGCTGCGATCTTGAAAAGTATTGTCCTTGCAGGTCGATCGCTTGCGGTCGCGTCCGCATGAGAATGTAGTGGCATGCCAGAGCCTGCCCTCAGCGACCCGGAGAAGAACTTCCTGCGCACGTTGCGCCGAGGTCAGCGCATCGAAGGAACGGTGATCGAGATCGCTGACTTCGGCGTCACCTTTGTTGATATCGGTGGATTCACCGCGATGATCAATATTCCTGAGCTGTCGTGGCGTCGCATCAACTACCCCGCTGACGTCGTTTCCGTTGGGCAGCAGGTCACCGCCGAGATTCTTGATGTAGATATCGAACGCGGGCGGGTGGCGCTGTCGCTGAAGGCGCTGCAGGATGATCCGTTGACTGAGCTTGAGCAGCAGATCGGATCGCTTGTCAGCGGGCCGGTCACCAAGATCGTGCCGATCGGGGTCTTCGTCCGCGTGGAGGACAGAGACGACGGCTTCGAGGGTCTCGTGCCGAACACGGAGCTCGCAGGCAACGAGGTGGAGGTCGGCGACATCCTCACCGTGGGGATCAGTCTGGTCGACGTTCCCCGACGGCGGATCGGCCTGACTCTCGCGCAGGCGCCGGTGGACCTCAACGCGTTCGGCGATGGCCATGTGTGACTTTGCGCGGTCGATGTTGGCTCTCGTCTCGCCGATGTCTGGTCACGGAGATGGAAGCAGCCGGCTCAGGTTGTCAGCTGTCGGGAGCGGAACCTGTTCCTCGCGGCCCCAGACGTCTGCGTAGTTCGAGGTTCTCACCGTGCGCGGCCTCCAAAGCCTGTTTGAGCGCGATGACTTCGTCGCGGTGACGACGTTTTAGGTCGGCGAGTTGGGCGGTGAGCGTGCGGACCACGCTACTGGGCTGGTCAGGGCCGACTTGCTGAGATCGGGTTGTGGGAGGCGTTCCTCGCTGCTGGTCACGCAGTTGCTCGACGCGGCGTCGGATCTCGAGGTTGCGGTAGAGGAAGTCGAGCGAGACGCCTGCGGCGTGGGCCAGGCCGCGGAAGGTGATCGGGTCACCACGGCGGATCATGTCGCGGAGGCCTTGTTCAGCGCGGGTCTTGGCGGCGGCGCTCTTGGCCGCGGCGGCAGCACGAAGGTTGTCGGGGTTGCCCCGGCTCATGGTCGCGTTTCCTGGTCGCGGGTGATGGCGTCGGTGCGGGCGTCGACTCCGGCGCCGCGGACAGCTTGGAGGGTTCCGTCAGCGTTGCGGGTCTGTTCGATCTTGAGGATGACCCGGCCGAGGGCGTCGTGTTCTTGCAGGCGCCCGGCCAGCCACACGTTGTCGCGGCTCATCTCTTGCCCGGTGCGGGACTTGAACGCCTGCCGACGTTCGTCGATGAGCTGGCCGGTGCGCTGCTGCTGCAGTTCGAGCTCGGGCAGGAAGGTGGCGTCGGTGGTGAACTTATCGCAGGTCAGGCAGGCGTTTCCCTTGTCACAGGCCTGCCGGGGCGGCAGCAGGCACCACCCGTTGGGCAGGATCCTGTCGGTGCGTTTGTCCAGCTCCAGCATGTCGTAGAGATCGCGCGGGTCGACCTGCAGGTCACGGCCGTCAGCTGTGATCTTCCGGTAGCGCAGGAACTCGCGTTCGTGGGTCTCGGCCAGGGTCTCGGCGTACTCCATCGTCATGGCGGGCGTCAGGTGACCCATGTAGCGCTGGACGACGTGCAACGGGACGCCGGCGTTGAGCAGGCTGGTGGCCTTGGTGTGGCGAAAGCGGTGGGTGCGATTGAAATCGACCAGTCGGCCGGAGCTGTCGCGGATATTCAGCCGCCGGGCGAACTCGTTGAGGAGAGCGTTGACCCGCTCGTAGGGGTAGTGTCGGTCGGCCATGCGGTTCATCTTGGCGGCGAGGAACAGGTAGGTCGGCGTAACCCCCGGCACCCATCTCGGGCCAAGGTGTTCATCGGCCCAGCGTTGCTGCTCGGCGATGATGGCGGCGATCTCGGCATCGACCAGCATGGTGTCGGGTGCTCCGTCGATCTTTGTCTGCTGGTAGCGGAGCTTGGCCACAAAGCCGTCGTCATCATCCGCGCCGGGGCTGGAGAGTCGGTCCAGCGGCAGAAGGGGCTGGCGGTCGAGCATCCGGATCTCGCTGACGCGCCGTCCGGTCCGGGCCACCAGCATGACGATGCGCATGGCTTGCTCGTCACCGAACCCGCCTTCCTCGATGGGGGCGCCGATGAGGTGCAGGTTTGCCATGATCTGGGACAGGGCGGTGTCGTCGATGACCTCGCGGCGCTCGGGGCTCACGGTGGTCCGGCGGGTCTCGCCGCGTCGCCAGAGCTTGGCGTGCTGGGGACCGAGCCGTTCCCACCCGGGCTCGTCCAGGGCCAGGGCGGCGCTCTCGCGCTGGTCGTGCATGAACATGTAGAACTGCTCGACGTTGGTGGCGATGTCGTTGACCCGCAGGTTCGACAAGGGCTTGCCGCGGTTGGGGCCGGTTCTCGCGGTCAGGGTTCGCACGTGGCCGAGGAACTCCAGCATGAGCACGCGCACTTCGGCCGGGTTGTCGCTCAGCCATGGCGGTGTCGGCTCTCGCGCGGTGAGCCAGGTAGAGAACACGCCGATGCCCGAGCGGATCGCCCTTAGGCTCGTCCAGGTCAGCGTGTTGGTCTCGAGCGAGACCTTGAACCACCACTGCACCCCGAGGCGCAGCCACTGCGGCTCCAATGTGTGGAAGTTCAGGCTCTGTCCTTCAGATGGTTCGTGCGGGCGGCGTGGGATCCGCGGGTCCAGCGCGAGGTTCCATTGCTCCCGGTGCCACCAGGGCCGCTGATCGTAGGCGGTCCAGAGCAGCCGGTAACAGCGCCGCAGCAAGGTGGTGGTGTTGAGCAGCCAGTTCCTGCCGGGCAATGCGCCTTTGCGGCGCGCGAAGCTGGCAGCGATCGCCCGCTCCCACTCACGTGGCGTCTGCAGCATCAACGAGCCGCGGAGTGCCGGATGGTCTTCGATCGTGCAGGCCAGCCAGCGGATCAGGGACTGCCAGAGCGGGACCGCGACCCGGCCGCCCAACTCGATGATCCGCCAGCAGCACCAGGCCAGCTCGCGATCCATCGGTTCGCCGAGCAGGTTGAAGCGCAGATTAAAGCTGCCGACTCCGGCTTTGTGGCCGAACACCGCCCTGTCCTCATCGGTCAGGTCGGCCGAGGCCAGCTCCACGGTGCGGAACTGGGCAGGGACCGCTGCCCAGAGAGATCCCAGGATCTCGGGTGCGTAGCTGCCGGAGTCGTCCCGCGTGCTCTCCAGCAGTTGCTTGGATCCCATCAGCAGGGTCCGATCAGTCCGGCGTCCTGAGCGGCTCGCCAGCCTGCGGTGAGCTTGGCCCAGTCCGCGACGGCTCGAAGCTCAGCGTCCTCGGTGACGTGCGCGTAGGTGTTCAAGGTCGTCTGGACGTCGGCGTGGCCAAGTCGGCGGCTGACCACGTGGACCGGCACCCCTGACAGCAGCAGGGCCGTCGCATGCGAGTGGCGGAACCAGTGGGGTGTCCACCCCTCGGGCACCTGACCGACCAGTTCTCGCCGGAGTCGGTCCACCAGGTCATAAACGGTGTCGGGCTTCCATGGGGCGAAGCGAGGCTCGCGGCCGAGGTTGACGAACACGAAGGAGACGTCGAAGTCCGCGACCGCGAGGTCGGCGCCGGCCTCGCACAATTGCCAGACGTACTCGCCATAGAGTCGGTCGACCTGGTCGGAGATGTAGAGCCGCCGGTAGCCGCTCTTGGCCCGCACCTCGTGTTCGTTGTCGCGAGGCACGACCTCGATGAACGGGGTGTCTCCGCGCCCGGTGCACCAGTCGCGGTGCTGCAACCCCAGCGCTTCGCCCAGCCGCAGGCCGGACTCAGCAAGCAGCGACCACAGCAGCCGGTTACGGACCGAGCCTCGCCACTCGCGGGCCTCCTCGTCCCATCTCGCGCACGCCTCGCAGATCCGCTCGATCTGCCGGGGCGTCAGCGTGGGCGGCGCGGCCGGCCGGGGCCGGCGGACTCGGATCACGGCCTGGCGGCGGCCCTTGCGGCGGGCGATGTGTTCCAGCAGCGGCTTGTAACCGCCGCTTCGCCCATGCACGATCCGGTGCAGGTCCGCGCTGACCTCGACACCGTTGAGCTGGTGGTAGCCGTAGTACGACGTCACCGCCCGTAGCCGCACCGAGATCGTCGACTCGGCGAACCTCGCCGCCCCCGGTTTCAGCGACGTAACCTGCGGGCCGTTCCCTGTTCGCAGCCAGTTCAGGAACCCGCCGAAGTCCTCCAGCGTCACCGTCTTCCACGCCAGCCCGTACTGCTCCAGGTACTCCCACCACAACGCCAGGGCCCGCGCGTAGGACTTCACCGTGTTCGGCGAGCACTGCTGAACCCGCAGGTACTCCAGGTACTCCTCGACAGGTGGGACCGGCAAGTGGTCACGGCCGAGCACCGTCCACGTACGCTCTCCGCCCGGCAGCACGACCCGTTGTGCCCTGCACTCCAACGCCCTCGTCACCGTCGTCACGGTCGGTAGCGTAGAGACCCCGGATAGCTCGTATGCAAGGTACGACGAGACATCCCGGAAGGTCGCTTACGCTGCGTTGCAGACGGCTTTCTCCCACCCCAGATAACACAGCGTGACGCAGTTGAGCACCAGGCCGAGCGCGCCAAGCTGGTCTTCCATGCCCTTGTAGTAGCGCTGGTAGATCTCGCCTTTCCTGCCGTGGAAGATCTTCCCCGCCAGCGCATGGCGGGACTCTTGCAGGTTACGCACGCCCTTGATGTCGCGCCGGTAGGGCTCCTCCACGGCGTAGGTGAGGATATGGAGGGTCTTGAAGATCCGCCCGTAGTGGGCGATCGCCTCCCCGAGTGGGGTCGGGTTGCCGTCCCGCTGAATCATGCGCATCACGTCGTAGGCGCGGATCTCACCGGTGTAGATCGACACCACGACGCGCAGGATGTCACTCCAATGCCGCTTGATCTTTTCCAGATCGATCTTCCCGCGCGCGAACCGGGACAGGCTGCCGTAGTCGGCGTCCTGGATGCGCCAGCCCTTCTGATCGGGGATGTCGGCCAGCGCGGGCCGGTACTGCATCCCCAGCAGGTGGACCAGGCCGAACACGACGTCGCTGTAAGATCCGGTGTCGGTCACCAGAACCTCAGGGCGCGGTCCGCCATCCCTCCGGAACGCCACATCGATCATGTGGAGCGAGTCACGCACGGTTCCCGTGACGACCTTCGCCCCGAGCCCCACCCCACGGTCGTTGATCATGTTGAGCCACGTGACACCGCGCGAGCGGCCGAAGAATTTCTTGTTCGGGCGGGTGTAGATGGAGGGCACTGGGACCACGAACCGCATCCCGTCGATCGCGGCGACCAGTCCGCCGCCGAGTGCCTGGGCGAAACCGATCTTGCCCTGCTCGTCGATGAGCGGGCCGTTGGCCAGGGTGTAGGTCTCCGCCGACAGGTAGTTCTGCACCACATGCGATAGCCGCCCGCGTTCCAGCGCGGGCGTGCCCGCCTTCACCACCGGCGCGTACCCGATGTTCAGCGCTTGGGCCGTCAGGCAGGCCGCGACCGAGACGTGGAAGTCGGCGAGCTTGCTCACCCCGCCGGCCACCGAGATGAACGCGGCCTCGAACTCCGGAACCCGGCCCATCACCTCCAGCAGGAGCTCCGGCACGTCCACCCGCGGTAGCATCGCGAGCACCCGCTTGCGCAGGTCAATCAGGGACGGCGGCTCTGGAAGGGCGGCCAGCTTGGCCACGTGCAGCCGGCCTTCCGCATCCACGCTCACATCCACGCCATCCTGCCCGGCCCGGCCCGCGACATCGTTGAGCGCCAGATGCAGCACCAGCGCGTGCTCGGCAAGTAACCGCCCGGGATCCTCGGGAAGCTGGAGGTCGACCAGCGCCGGACCTTTGGCCGCCTCCCACTTCGCACCGTCCAACAATTGCCCGCGTGGATCCCGCCAGCGCACCGAGGCCTCGGCGTGGATGTCGCGGCGCTTGAGGTGCCGATGAAACTGGGTGAGCACGCACATGGTGTAGGCGTTCTTGTCCACGGTGCTGCCATTCGGCAGGCTCTTGAACACCAGCCGTTTCCAGGACCCGGTCACCAACTCGGGGTCGATGTCGGCCTCGGTGACCTTCTTCTTGCGGCCGTCCAGCAGCCGGGGCAGCTGCTTCATCGCCGCGAGCGCCGGCGCGCCCTCAGCGTTGGCGCCGAATTCGATCACCGTGGTCAGCGTCTTGAGGAACCCCGACACGGTGGCGATCCGCGTGGCCAGCAGCGCCCGCATCTCCCCGTCGGCATCGGCGTCGGGCGGCGGCACCATCTCGGTCACCGCCGCGACCGCCTCCCGCAACTCCCGCCGGGGCACGATCGCGTCGATCGCCTCCCATACCTGATCCAACCGGAGTTCCTCGCCGTACTCGGTGACCTCCAGCAGGGTCTCCACCGCCGCGGCCAGCGTGGCCGAGTGCTTGGCCAATTTCGGATGCTGGCGTACCCGCTCCTTGTCAGTGGCGGTCTCGGCCTTGCCGACCAGTTCGGTGGTGACCAGCAAATCCAGCATCTCCAGACAGTCGTCGACCGCCTTGCCCTCCAGATAGATCACCGTGGCCAGCAACGTGGCGAGCTGACGGGAGGGCCCATGGCGGCGCAAAGCGGTCGCCGTGGCCTGCATGCCGTACCGCGCCAAGTCGACCATCCGCCGGTGCGGCACCTCCGGCGGCAGCGGCATGGCCCCCAGCCCCACACCGAGGATTTCCGCAGCGAGCTCCAGCGCCTTCTCCAGATTCCTCCCCGAGGGCGCCGCCGGGCCCTTGCGCCAGCGCTCCAGGTCCGAGGAACGCCGGCCCTCGGGCACCTCCAGCAGCATCTCCAGGATCACCCGCTGCCGTGGCGACAGCACCTCTCGCAGCGTGTCATAGAGACGGTCGGTGGCCTCATCCCGCACCCGGGCGACCAGCCGTGCCAGCGTGGTCACACCCGGGAGCAGCACCTTGTTGGTGCGCAGCCACGTCACCCCGTCATAGAAGATCGTCTTCTTGCCGTCGCCGGTGTTCCACGCCCTCGCGCTCGCCCACACGATGAAATCCGCCTCTGCCTGGGAGAACTCCTTCAGCGCGTATGCCTTGCGGATCGCGTCCTGGTGCTCGAACGGTGTGCTGCGCCGCTCGGTGTACTGGCCGATCTGCGAGACATCCTCGATCCCGAGTTGCTCGCCGAGGTACACCAGCACCTCGTCGGGCACGTCCAGCGGGTCGGTCAGAAAGCGCCCGACGTAGCGGGCTGTCGTTAATTGGAGGGCGAAGCCGAGGCGGGCGTGTGTCCCACGCCGTTCGGCGATCAGCGCCCGATCCGCGTCGTCCAGGTAGAAGAACCGTTCCAGCTCCGCCTGCGACGGAGCACCCGAGAAGCGGCCGTACGCGGCCGCCTCACCATCACTCAAGAACTCAACCGGCATAGACGCCGAAGGTAGGGCAGGCCCGGCAAGCAGGAGGAGCGGAAGATCAAATAGTTAGCTGGGGCCATCCGCTAACGGGACTTTTCGTTCGGATGCTCGTCATACCCCTTGATGAGCTCGGTGGCGTGGGCGTGGCGCAGCTGGTGAATGTCGATCTCGACACGTGCGGCGGCGCAGTAGCTCTGCCAGCGGTGGTGGGCGGCGTCGTAGGACAGCGGACCACCGCGGCCGTTGATGGAGGCGCGAAACAGCGGCCCGGCGGTGTAGCCGGCGCGGGCCAGGTAGAGCTTGAGCAGGGTGACGTAGCCGCGATCGTCCAGCAGCACGGTGCGCACACTGCCGCCCTTGCCGTGGATGCGGACGTGTTCGTCGTCAAGGTGCAGGTCCAGGTCTTCGACGTACAGCCCGCAGACCTCCGAGGCGCGGGCGCCGCACACGTAGGCGGTCTCGAACAGCACCCGATCGCGCAACCGGTCCAACGGCACGTCCTTGCGCGGCCGCCGCGAGCAGATCACTGCGAGGACCTTGGCCACGTCGGCGGCCGCGGCCGGGCGTGGCAGGGCCTTCGGGACCTTGACGGTGTCGATCCGATCCATCGGGTTGGCACCCAGGAGGTCGTGGCGAACCGCCCATCTGGTGAAGGAGGCGATCGCGGCGCGCTTACGCTTGCGGCTGGCCGGCGACAGCTCGGCGAGCCCGGCCAGGTAGGCGCGGATCGGCGTCGCGGTCAGCTCGCCGATCTCCTCGCCGTGGTGGGCGGCAAAAGCGATCAGGTCGCCGCGGTAGGCCCGCCGGGTGTGCGGTGAGGTGCCGGCGTTGGCCAGGTCGGTGAGGAAGTCGTCGAGATGGCGGGCGAGCGGGTGGGCACGGCCGAGCTGCTCGGCGATGACCGGATCCATGCGGTACGCCTCCACCATCCGCCGAGTTGCCAGATAACCGGGAAACGAAGCGTCCGTGCCGGGCGGCGGTGGCCCAGCTCGCGCTACGTCCGTGATCGCTATCTAGCCAGATAACGAACGTTATCCCGCAACCAACTGGGCATCCTATTCTCGAAACTGACCCCCAGCCACAAGTAGTGATGGGGGCGTAGCTCGCCGACGGCGGTCGACAGGTAGCGGCTGTTCCACAGCGCGACGGACTGGATCAGGCGAGCAACCGGTCGACCAACCCGTCGAGGTAGTCAGGGGTGAGCGGGCCCGCGCCGAACAGGACGCGCATGTAGATCGGCGCCAGGAGATGGTCCAGCACCTCCAGTACGTCAGGCGGGTCCTCGCCGCGGCCGCGGGCGCGGTCGAGCATGGCCTGCAATTGCCTGGTGCGGTCGGCTAGGAGCTCGTCGCGCGCCTGAAGGCCCTGCTGACCCTCGCCTGACAGCGCGATGGTCAGCCGCACCAGCGCCAGGCCGTCGGGTCCGGTGACCTCGCGGGCCACGTTGGCGGCGTGGGTCCGCAGGTCGCCGGCCAGGCTGCCGGTGTCAGGCATCGGCGACTGCGTGTTGAGCCGGGTCAGCAGCACATCGCTGAGCAGGGCTTGGAGGTTGCCCCACCGGCGGTAGAGGCTGGTGTCGGCCACGCCCGCGCGGGCCGCGATGTCGCCGACTGTGAAGTTTCCGTAGCCGCGCTCCCTGACCAGCTCGGTAACGGCCTGGTGCACTGCCGCGCGGACCCGGGCGCTGCGCCCGCCGGGCCGCCTGGCCCGCCCCTGCTCATCCATGCCCCCACCTTAACGCAGTTGAGACTTGCGTTAGAGCGTATGAGGGTCTACTTTAACGCAGTCATAAACTGCTTTTAGGAGGGATGTACGTGAAAGGGTTGCTCACCCTGACCTGCGCAGGTCAGTTCATGGTGCTGCTCGACAACACGATCGTCGGCGCCGCCCTGCCCGACATGCAGCAGCGGCTTCACACCGGGCTGACCGGCCTGCAGTGGATCGTCGACGCCTACGTGCTGCTGGTGGCCATGCTGCTGCTGTCGGGCGGCGTCTTCGCCGACCGGTTCGGCCGCAGGCGGGTGTTCCTGGCCGGGGTGGTGGTGTTCACGGCCGCGTCGGTGGTGTGTTCGCTCGCGCCCTCGATCGGCTGGCTGATCGCCGGACGGGTGCTGCAGGGCGTCGGGGCCGCGGCGCTGAGCCCCGCCTCACTAGCGCTGCTCGCCGCCGCGTATCCTGCCCCGAGAGAGCGCGTCAGAGCGATCGGGTTGTGGGCCGGGTTCAGCGGCATCGGCCTGGCCGCCGGACCGCTGGCGGGCGGGATCCTGGTGGAGTCCTTCGGCTGGCCCGCCATCTTCCTGGTCAACGTGCCCATCGGGGCGGTCCTGCTGCTGGCCGGGCTGCGCGTGCTGGGGGAGTCCCGCAACCCGAGCGCGCCGCCGATCGACGTCCCCGGCACGGTGCTGTCCGCCGCGGGCGTGGGCGCTGTGACCTACGGCCTGATCGAGGGCGGTTCCCGAGGCTGGACCTCGCCGGTGATCCTGGGCAGCTTCGCCGCCGGACTGGTGCTCCTGGCCGCGTTCGTCGTGGTCGAGGGTCGTGTGTCGACGCCGATGCTGCCGCTGCGGCTGTTTCGTCAGCGGCTGTTCACGGTGTCCAACACGGCGATGGTCGTGGTCGGGTTCGCGCTGATGGGGTCGTCGTTCTTCTTCTCCCAGTTCTTCGTCTACGTCCAGGGCACTTCGATCCTGGTCGCCGGGCTGCAGACCCTGCCCATCTCGCTGGCCATGGTGATCGTCAGCCCGTACGCCGGCCGGTTCGCGGCCAGGTACGGCTTCCGCGTCGTCGTCAGCATCGGCCTGGCGCTGGCCGGGCTGGGGCTGCTGGCGCTGGGCTTCGTCCACGCCGATACCGGCTACGGGAACGTGTGGTGGCGGCTGGCGGTCGTCGGCATCGGGTTCGCTCTCACCATGTCGCCGCTGACCGGGGCCGCAATCCAGGCGGTCAGCCCGCAGGAGGGCGGCCTCGCCTCGGGCGTCAGCAGCACCACCCGGCAGATCGGCGCGGTGCTCGGCGTGGCGGTGCTCGGGGCGATCGTCCACACGCGGGAGTCCGGCGGCGCCTCCTTCGAATCCGGCCTCAACAGCGCCTTCCTCGCGGCGGGTGCCGTGACACTGGCCTGCGCCGTATTCACCGGCCTGTGGCTGACCGCAGCCCGGACACCGAGGGGCGTCCGGGCCGAACACTCAGGAGGCCAAGCAGTCAGTGAGCCGCCGCTGACAGCTCCTCCCAGTCGGCCCACGTCTTGAGCCGCTTGGCGTAGGCCTGCTGGGTCATCCGCAGCCCTTCGGTGCCGAAGAACACCCGCAGCGGCGAGCGAGCCGCCGGTTATGGGGCGAAGAGGACTTGGGACTCGAGGTCGAGTCGGGTGGTGGGGTTGGCGGCCGGCGGGGTCAGGTTGAGGATCCAGTTGCCGAACCGGCGGATGACGTGGGTGATGTAGGGCGAGATGGCGGCCAGGTCATCGAGGTCGACGGGGTGGCCATCGGCGGCGATGGCGTTGGCCGCGTCCGTGATGTCCTGAGCGGTCGAGTAAATGACGCAGTTGGCCAGCAACTCGTTGAACTTGATGATCTTCTCTTGGTAGTCGGGATCGTTGTGGCCGATGAGCTTGCCGCCGAACATCAGCCAGTCGGCGAAGTTGTGGAAGGACTCGTTGCGATTGGTGACCTGGGTGATCTGCTCGCGAAGGTCTGGATCCGACAAATACCGCAAGAGCGTGATCGTCCTGACCGCGCGGCCGAGCTCGCGAAAGGCCCGGTAGAGCCGGTTCTTGCGAGAGTGGTTGCCCAGGCGGCGCAGCAGGGTCACCGAGGACAGCCGGTTCTCCCGGATCAAGATCGCGGTGCGGAGCAGGTCCGTCCAGTGGGTCTCGATGAGAGCCCAATCGATCACCTCGTCGCCGAACAGCGAATCGATGTGCTGGTACCGGGTGCCTGGGGTGGGCCGGTAGAAGATCAGGTCGTGCCAGTTGCGGATACGGGGCAGTAGGTCGAACCCCATGAGCGCGGCGAGCCCGAAGACCGGCAGCGACTGGCCTTGAGTATCCGCATGGATGGTGTCGGGCTGGATCTCCGAGGCGTTCTTCAACAGCCCTTCGATGATGTAGACCGCCTCCCACACCCCACACGGGATGAAATGGGAAAAAAGCGCCACATAAGTGTTGGAGATGTGCCTGTAGGCCAGACCTCCATATCCTCCATACCGAATGTGACTCTCCGCAAGCAGGTTGTTCTCCCACGTCTCAATCTGGGAGCCGTCGGCGGCCACGGTCTTGCCGTCGCCCCACACCGAGGCGATGTCGAGCTTGTTGAACTCGTTGATGACGTCGGTGGAGGCTTTTGAGATCTTGTCGCTGGTGGAGTGCTTGTTCGCGGTCATGGCGATCTCCGCGGCGCTGACCTTGCCGCGCATATGCGCGGCAACCTGGGCCGGGCCGAGCAGCGTCCCGTAGGTGAAAACCATCAGCACGTACCGGCCCAGCGCTTCCTTGATCTTCGGGTCAGAGCCCGAGGCCGGGCCGAGGTGCCGGGTCCAGCCGGTCTGGTAGGCAGTGCGGGTGAGGATGTCGAGCAGGTCCCGTTGCGGGAGCCGCTCGTGTACGGCCTCCTCCAGCTTGAGCGCCTCCTTGCTCCGCTCGGCACCCTTGCGGCGTTTGAGCACCGGCCGTCCGCCCTCAAGTGTCAGGTCGGTGTTGGCCGGGTAGTCGGCGTCGACCCCGGCGGCGGTGTCGGCCAGCAGCTGCCGGTAGTGGCGGGTCAGCTCGCGCGGATCGGTCGGCAGACCGGCTTCGGCGCAGAACTCTTCGACGAGCGGTTCGCACTCCGCCCAGGACATGAGCTGGTCGTGCAGGTTGGCATAGGAGTCCGACCCAGCCACCGCAATGTCGCCCGACTTCAGCTCTGAAGCCAGGTAGGAGAACACGCACACCTCCAGATGGCGGCGGACCAGCAGGCCCGGCCGGACCGGATCCTTGAGGATCTTCCGCCACATCGCCGAGGCGAACGCGTCCACGTCCACCACCAGCTCCACCGCGACCGCAGTGCCGTCCGGACCCGCGCGCTGCACGCTGATCCGATCGGGAACGAACACCGCCCGGGCGTTGCGCTGGGCTTGCAGGCACTCCACCGCGTCCAGCACGCTGCGCTCGGCGTTGGTCGACTCCAGGTCGATCGACTCGACCAGGGTGAACAGCGCCGAGCGGTGGGATCGGTAGAGCTGATCGAGCAGCGGCAGGTAGTTGTTGCCGTGATAGGCCGACACCGCCTCGTGCGCGGCCGCCAAAGCGTCCAGGCCGCCGGCCTCCTCCAAAGCCTTCAGCACCAGGCGGCCAGCTCGCTCGGCAACATCCCCGGATCCGGAGCCCGCGCTCGCGGCGGGATCGGTGCTCGCGCCGTCCGGCAGCGGGCCGACCGCATCGAGTTCGGCGGGTGTGACCGCCTCGCGGACGCCGTCCAGAACATCGCCGAACACGCCCAGCAGGCGTTCGGACTCGGCCCGGTGCGCCTCCCGCAGGGCTTCCAGCTGGTCGCGGCCCTTCTTGTGGATCGTCGCGATCCGCTTGCAGAACATGGTGACCACGTCGTCCCGCACCCCGGTCCGCACCGTGTGCAGCAGGCTCACGATCAATGTGAGGCGCTTGTCCTCATCCAGCACCTTCCGCAGGTCCGCGACATCGGTGACCCTCGCCTCTCCCGCGAAATGCGCGATCTTCCCCGGCGGGATCCCCTCCAGCCACGCCTCGGTCGGCCCGAGAGCGTCCAGTTCCCGCAGGAACGCCAGACGACCCTTGAACTTGTTGAGCGACGCCGCCTGCGCCACGTCCTTCAAACCGTCGTACGCGCTGCGCCGGGTGATGGGGTCGACCAGCAGCAGCCGGGCCAGCCTCACCTGGGCTCCGGCGTCGACCCGGCTGGACACCAGCGTGAAGAATCCGCGGTTCACCTCGGTGCGGATCTTCTTGGTCATCTCATCCAGCGTCGTGTAGCCGGGCAACTCACACTCGGCGCGAACCAGCTCCTCCAGCGCCACATTGATCAAGTCAGCGGGGTTGTCCTTGGCCTGGGCCGCCTTGCGGATCGCCTCATCGGCCACCTCCCGGACCCGGGCCGCGTCATAGGTGACACCCATCCGCTGGCGCACGAACGACCGATGCCGCTTGGCCGACCGCTCCGCGGCATCCTCCAGCACCACCCCCTCCGGCCGGCCGATCATCTCTCGGATGTGCTCGAAGACCACCGCGGGGACGTCTCTGAGCTTCGGGAAATATCCCAACCGCTGATAGGCCTTCAACCACACCAGCAACGCCAGCAGATGCTGATCATCCTGCGTCTTGCCGCGCGCCCACTCCACCTCGGCTGCCGACGGAGTGAACACCTCCGCCAACTCCCGCGCCGACACCGCCCGTGCAAACCTCGGGTACGCCGTCCGATCGATCGACGCCACCCAAACCCCCCGAAACCATCACCAACCAGCGTGAAGTCAGGAGTTTAACGACCGGCGATCAAGAGCGCGGCCCGTTTCCGCCGTATTCCGGTGGCACCCCGGCAGGGGTCGACGCTCTCCTTGACGCCTGCGACGCCGACCTCGACGCACCCGCTCCGGACGAGGCCTGGTACGCCGAGATGCGTCTCATCGCCTTGCGCGACGCTGCGATGATCGATGTTCTCTACTCCACCGGCCTGCGCCAGGCCGAGTTGGCCCGGCTCGCCCTTGACGACTACGATCCAGCCCGGCGCTCGCTGCGCGTGCGCGGCAAGAGCGACAAGGAACGGCTCGTTCTCGTCACCCGTAGCGCAGCCGCCCGGGTGGAGGCCTGGCTGGCCGAGCGTGGCCGCGATACCGGCGGCCTGGTCGCCCCATTCACCCCGCGCTCCCAACGGATTCGCGCCGCGTCGGCGGCCGCATCGATCACCACACCGGCCAGACTGTCAGCCACGTGATCACCGAGCGCAGCGAGCGGGCCAAAACCGCCCGGCTCACAGCGCGCGACTTCCGCCGTACTTTCATCAGCGAGCTGCTGATCGCCGGCGTCGACCTGTCCACCGTCCAAGCCCTCGCCGGGTGCGCCTCCCTCCTAAGGGGTCCCAGTAGCAATGAAGAAATTTTCAACGAAGTTGCTTCTGACCTCGCGGTTATCCCGAGCTAAGCGGCTTAGGTCTCGATTCGCTTACGGTGCTGATCATGAGCGACGACCCTGGAAATTCAGCGGGGACGGCGGCGCTGGGCGGGGTCGGCTTCGGCGGTGACGCGCGCGGAGGTCTCCTCGCCCAGGCGAACGTAGCGGCCGAGGCCGGCCAGGTGCTGGTGGCGGCTTTTGGCCTGCAACTCCGGGGCGGTCCGTCCGGCCTGCGCGAGATGCTGCAACGCGCTGTGCCGGAGCTGGTGCAAGGTCCATCCCTCGAGAGCCGGACGTGGGGGCGCGCCGGTCGGCCAGGAACACCGGCCCAGCGGTGCGGCCGGCCAGCGGGCGGGGCAGCAGCCGGGCGGTGGCGGTGGCCCAGTGCACGTAGTCGATGGCGGCGCCCTTGGAGATGACCCGGGCGCAGCGGAACTCCAGGTCGAGGGCCTCGACGTTGAGGCTGAGGATCTCCTCGGCGCGGGCCGCCGTGTCGTACAGGAGCCTCCACAGCACCTTCTCCCGCAGGGCGTGCGCGAGGTCGGTGAACAGCTTGTCCAGCCGGGCGGCCGGGATGGCGCGGTCACCGCACCGGGCGGGCTTGCGGCGCTCCAGCCGCCGGGCGGCCTGACCAGCCCACCACGCCCGCCACCAGCCTCGATACCATGGAACTCGCCGAGCTCCTGCGGTTCATCGCCGACTGGCTCGCCGCAGGCCCTGCCAGGCTGTCGCATCGCTCCTACCTACCTCGGCTACCCCGCGTACGGCCTGGACGCCCTTCGCGCCGATCTGGAAGGCTTCACTTTTCTCCTCGGAGGCAGCGACGAAGAAGACCTCTGCGGCCAGCACTGAGGGCATGTTTGCCCCGCCTACTGGGCCTCCACGGCTGTCGCAGAGCTCCGGTGCCGCTCCACCAGGAGGAAACGGACCACGACGAAGCCGACACTCACGGCAGCCACTGCCCAGACAACCGTCCCCGATGGTCTCGATCACTTCGTTCCTCCCGGGAGGGACCACGATCATCTGGACGGCAGCACCGACCGGCAGGTGGCGACGAGAAGTTGCGAACCAACCGACCGGTAGGTAGTCTCCTTTCTCGACCGGCCGACCGACCGGTCGGTAGAGCGAGATGAGAGGACTGCCATGGATGCCACCGAAGTCAACGGGACCGTCGCCAACGGCTTCGAGGTGGTAAGGGATGTCTTTCGACGCAATCTCGCCCTGGGCGCCGACGTGGGCGCCGGGCTGGCCATCTACCAGAACGGAGAGCCGGTCGTAGATCTGTGGGGTGGCTACGCCGATCCCGACACCCATCGGCCGTGGGAGCGCGACACGATCGCCGCCCTGGCCTCGACCACCAAAACCTTCGCGGCGGGAGCATTACTGCTGCTGATCGAGCGTGGCCAGGTGGATCTGGACGCGCCGGTGGCATGCTACTGGCCGGAGTTCGCCCAGAACGGCAAGGGTGAGATCACCGTGCGGGTGCTACTCAGCCACCGCGCGGGGCTGCCGTCGATGGAGGCCAGGCCGGTTACGTGGGAGGACCTTAGGGAATGGACGCCGGTCACCGACACCCTGGCCGACGCGGCGCCCGAATGGCCGCCCGGCACCGCCCACGGCTACCACGGTGTGACGTTCGGCCATCTGACCGGTGAGATCGTCCGGCGGGTGTCCGGAACAAGCCTCAGCGAGTGCTTCGCCCGCCACATCGCCGCGCCACTCGGCGGCCTCGACTGCTACATCCGCGTACCCGACGCCGAGCTGCCCCGGATGGCCACCATGGTGGTCCCCGACGCCGAACAGATCATGCTGGGGATGGAGGTGCCTGAGCTGGCCGACATGGTCGAAGCGCTGAACGATCCGACGACGCTGACGTACCGTGCCATGTTCGGCAGCGTCAGCATGGATGGCGTCGCCTCCGCCCCGTCGCTGGCGCGCTACTACGCCGCGCTGGCCGGCGAGGTGGACGGCGTGCGGCTCCTCAGCCCTCAGCTCGTGGACCAGGTGCGTCGGTCCTACGGCGACGGCATCGATGAAATCCTGCGGGTGCGAACGTCGTGGGGGCTGGGGTTCGCGCTGCCCGGGGGTCCGATGTGGCCCGCGCCGGAACAGGTCACCGGGTTGTTCGGACACAGCGGCGCCAGCGGCTCGTTCGCCTTCGCCGACCCCCAACGTGACCTGGCCTTCGCGTACGTCCCCAACCGCGGCTCCGAGCTGCTCGAAGGCGGCGACTTCCGGGTCCGCGGCCTGATCGAGGCGCTGTACGAAGGGAGGCTCTGACCATGCTGAAACCGCGGTTCTCCGCCGTTGCCGAGGCGTTCTCGCGGGTTGTCGGCAAGGGCGACGACCGTGGCGCGGCGCTGTGCGTCTACCACCGGGGTGTCCCCATCGTGGACATCTGGGCGGGCACCGCCGATGTCAAGACACGGAGGCCGTGGAACGAGAACACGATCGCCCCGGTCACCGACGCCACCAAAGAGCTGCTGGCCGTCGCAGTGCTGCTCCTGGTCCAGGACGGCACGCTCAGCCTGGGCACACCCGTGTACGTGCCCAACCATGTCCGGCTACATCGAAGGCGCGGATGCCAACGCCAGGCAGCTGGCGGCACTGGTGTACAGCGCTCTCCCGTGACTACCGATCCAGAACGCACTGGATAGGGTGTGATCAGCTGAGAACCGAGTACAGAGGACAGCAGTTGCCGCGTACCGAGCAGGGCGACACCCGAAGTCGCATCATTGAGACAGCACGGGAACTGTTCACCACGCAAACCTACCGGGCCGCCTCGATGCGCGACATCGCAGAGCGGGTAGGCATCACCAAGCCCTCCCTGTATCACCATTTCCGCAGCAAGAGTGAGATTTTGGCCAGCCTGGTGGGTCCCCCCATCGACCAGCTCGAGTCGACGGTCGACGCCGCGGCGACTCGCTCCACGCAGGCGGAGATCAGGCAGCACGTGCTCGGCGGCTGTCTAGACGTCATGCTGGCCCACCGCGAGACCATGGCCCTGCTCCTGCGCGACGCCTCTGTATACAGCGACGGAACGACCGATGTCATGTCGAGGATGGTGACCATCGTCAACCGGGCTATCGAGTTGCTCGCCGGGCCCGATCCTGACTGGCGCCGACGCATACGCGCGGCCCAGGCGTTCGCGGCGGCCACCGATCCCATCAGCCAACTTACAGACGTGCCGGTGGACGACCTACGTGCTGAGCTCCTTCGCGGCGCGAGCGCGATCCTCGATCCCCAACCGATCGCCGAGCCTTAGACGGTGAGATAGTCGGTCCGCGTCCCAGACGCTCGCAAGCCGCTGCAGCCGCGGACCGTCGCCAATATGCGGAACAACCTGTCGAGCTTCTTCTCCTACGCTCGGCGGCGCAAGGTCGTGCCAGACAACCCTGCCGCCGACGTCCGTCCGCCCCGCGTCTCCACCGAGGGCAGCACGCGGGCCCTGCCAGCGCTAGCGCATCGACAGGTCCGCCGGGGGATCTTCGCCCTGCGAAAGTAGGGGCGTCTCGCCGAGGCAGCCGCGATCGCGCTGTTCGACGACCTCGGTGCCCGGGTCAGCACCCTGGCCGCCCTCACCGTCAACGACGTGCGGGCGGTGACCGAGGCCGACGGCACACGAAGTAGCGCCTGAACTGCGGAAACGTAGGAGTTGACGTCCTGTGGCGAGTTGATGATCACTGCCGCTACGTTCGTTCCGGTTTTGTCCGGTACGGCACGTGGAGTGGTGCGTTGTCAGAGAAGATGTTCTCCGAGGAGCAGTTGGACCAGCTGCGCTCGTTCCCGGAGATCAGCGCGGATGAGTTGATCCGGTATTTCACGCCGACAACGGCGGAGTCGCATCGGGTGCCGGCGACGGCAGGGGGTGGGCTACGCGCCGGGCAAGGCGCGCAGCTGGCGTGGGGAGAAGGGATCTGTGACACCGCGGTGAAGATCGCGAGTGTCGATTTTGCTGTTACTTGCTGGGGGTGCCGTTGACCAGCGGCAGCGAGATCGACGTGTCGGCCAGGTCGACGGTGACCTTGGCCCCGGTGCCGGGTTCGACGTTGCTGCTCTCGTCGAGGTTGAGGTCGTCGTTGGTTCCGGTCAGTATCAGGCCCAGCCGGTGCCCGGCCTTGAACTCGTAGTCCAGCGGCAGCGTCTTCCAGGTGATCTGGTAGGCCTTGCCAGGCGTCAGCGGCGCCTGGTGGCTCAGCGATTCGTGGTTCTGCGCGTCCAGAATTCCCCGGGTGACCACGTGGAAGTCGGAAGTCGCCAGGTTGTCGCCAGCCTTGAGGTAGCAGCCGTCGTCATCGTCCGTGCTCTGGCCGACGCAGTCTTCACCGCCGATGAACTTCAGGCCTTCCGCGGACGTCGCGCTGCGTTCGCGGTAGTCGATGCGGGTGTCGGTGCCGTAGTCGACGAGTACGACACCCAGGTTGGCGGTCGGCTCGTTCAGGGTGACTCGCAGGCTCACCGATGGCGTCCCGGACAGCCGCATCGCCTTCTTCAGCGGCGGGGTCAGGAAGGGCAGCCGGTTGGGGTTGGCGGTGTCGGGGTTGTCGGCCATCGCGATCTCGGTCTGGGCGGTGTCGAGGTAGCTGGCGGTTCCGGTCGAGGGCTTGCGGTCCAGGGAGCCGTCCTGGTGCGGCCGCAGGGTCGTCGTCCGCGCCGCGGGTGCGGGCCAGTCGGCCTGAGTGATCCAGCGGTCCGGGCCGAGCTGTACGTCGACGCGCGGGCGGCGCGTGATGTCGTTGGCGACGCCCATGAGTTCGTGGTCGAACCACTGGTGCAGGGTGTCGACCCACACATTGCGGCGAGCCCAGAACGGGTCGAGATGCCCGTATTGCGTCACCCACGCCTTGCGCTGCACCGTACGGGGCAGTCTGGCCCACCAGGTGGAGAACTGGTCGGCCATCACGTTCCGGTCCTGCATTCCCATCACCGAGAAGACGCTGGCCCGCACGTTGCGCGCTTTCGAGATCGGGCCGGTCCGGTAGTCGAGCTCCTGCCAGTAGGCGTTGTCGTTGCCGGTGGCGTCGTCGGAGCCCTCGGTCATGCGCTGGCGCACCGCCGCGCACTTTTCGTCCGGATCCTCGTCAATCCGTGCGGCCATCCAGGCCTGCCCGTCCTTGATATCGGTGAGGGTGCCGTTCGCGCGCCACATGTCGTACCAGCTGCTGGGCCCCGCGATCGGCACAATCGTCTCCAGCCCCCGCACCCCGGTGCCGGCGACTGCCATGGCGAGGGCACCCTCATAGGAGTGGCCGATCATCCCGGTACGCCCGGTGGTCCAGGATGCCTTGACCGCAGCGCCCTTGGCGTCGTACGCGGCCGCGCGGCCGTTGAGCCAGTCGACGACCGCCTTGCCGCCCAGCACGTCGGATGGACCGCCGCTCGTCGGGCAGCCGTCCGACAATCGGGTGCCGGTCATATCGACGGACACGAACGCGTACCCGCGCGGCACGAAGTAGTTGTCGTAGAACAGCGGGAACTTCGTCAGGTTCCCGTCCGCGCCGTACTTCTTCTTTTCGACTTCGAAGCCGACACCCGGTTCACCGAAGTATGGGCTGCATGATCACCGGAACCTTGAGCCCGGGACCGGACTCCTTCGGCCGGATGATGTCCACCCGGACCAGATCCTTCTTACCGTCGCCGTCACTGTCGACCGTCGACTGCACCCGGACGTGCTCACGGATGGCGTCCTTGTAGGAGAAAACGGGCTGCGTGAGCCCGCCGGAGACTTTGATCTTCGGCTTCGCCGTCGCGGACGCGGACGCGGCGGGAGCAGCGGCGACTACGAGCGGAACCGCGAGTGCGACCACGGCGAGGAACCCTCGCCGTTTCAAACTGGACATGTGCCCTCCTTTGGGCTGGTAACAATCGATGAAACGCCGCAGCACGGGGCTCCGGCGAGAACCTCGAGACAAGCCCGTCAAGCGGCGTCGAAGTCTTCGGTGATCTTGGGCGCCATGTCCGCCAGGGTGCGGCCGGGCTGGGCCTGGCGGGTGCGGGCGGCCGCTTCGACGGCGACGAGCACGGCCCCGGGCGGGGGCGGCCCTGGCTGATCGGGACCGGCCCCTCGAGCATGAGTATCTGTGCGCTCTACGCACGGCGAAGCGCACACTCATGACCCGGCGGCTGACCAGGAAGAGGCCGCTGGTATGGATCCGAAAGCCGACGGCTGCGCCGTGGGCCGCCAGAGTGCCCCTGGCTCAGAAGGCCGGAGTGGGCCCGACCTACGCGGTGGAAACCGGGGGTGCGATTTCAGAGTTCAGTGAAGGGGAGTCTGGTCCGCGATGTCGATGCCGGCCGAGCGCAGGCGCGCTTCGATCAGCGCGGTCAGCCGGGTCCAGCCCGGCTTCTGCTCGTGTCCGTGGTGGGTGAGCAGGCTGTAGCGGATCGCACTGTCGGTGCGGGCTTGGAGTCCGGCCGGGATGGGCAGCAGCGCGGGATGGGCGATGAAGTGGCCGGCGATGGCCGTGGCGAGCTCGTCGATGCGGGGGTCGTCCGGCTCCCACTCGGCGGCACGCCACATGCGCTTGATCAACGACATGTACCGAGGATCGTTGAGGGCGCGCTCGATCCGGCCGAGGTAGTCATTGAAACCCTCCGGCACCAGGGCTTTGATCAACACCAAGCCCTCCCGGGCCATCGTCACGTCATCCGGGGTCAAGCCGAGATCGGCGGCCCTATCCAGGAGGGCGAGAGCGCGTTGGGGCAGCAGGGCACGGTCGCCGGTGGCGAGTCGGCGCAGCGTCTCGCGCCGCGCGGTCAGATCGTCGATCCGGTCGGTGAGGCGCCGTTCGGCGTCGACGAGTGCGGCGGCGAACCGGTCGGGATCGGCGTCGAGGATCGCCTCGATCTCGGCCAGCGGCACGCCGGCGCCGACCAGTGTCCGAATCTGGACCAGCCGCAGCAGGTCGGCCGATCCGTAGCGTCGATAGCCGGAGCTGTCGCGCGCGGGTTCGTCGATCAACCTGTGCTGGTGGTAGTGCCGGATGGCCTTCACCGTGACGCCGGCGAATGCCGCCGCCTGGCCGATTGTGACGCCGTCCGTCATCTGCTCTGCCGGCGCCGTGATCGTGGGGCGCCGGTGAGTTCGCGAACCGCGTCCGCGATCGCGCGGAAGTCCATGCGTACGATCTTGCTGTGGTTGCTGGCGACTTTCGTGCTCGTGATGGTGGGGTTGCGGGCGAGCATCGGGGTGAGGGTGGCGCGCGCGCTTTCCATTTCATCATGGCCGCCTCCGAGGTTGGCGCCCGTGGCGACCACGTATCGGACCGGGCAGGTCATACCGTCCAGGACCGGGCCGAGGGCGGCGCTGATCTCGATGAGTTCGATGTTGCTCTGGGCATGCTGCTCGGCGGACATCTTCGCGGCCATGCCCAGCCTGGAGAGCAGTGGCAGCAGCAAGCGCATCCGGCGCCAGAATTGCCGGACCCGTTCCGGGGGAGCGTCGGGGTAGTCGTGCGGGTAGGCGCCGTCCACGGGCACCACCCCCAGGGCGCGGTCCGGATTCCGGGCGGCCCAGTGCACCGCAACCGCCGCGCCGTAGGACCAGCCAACCACAAGCGGCCGGTCCACGCCCCTGGCCGCAAGGACGGCGTCGACATCACGGACGTGCGTCTCGAACGAAGCGGCCGCGGCCGAACGCCTCGATCGGCCGCGGGCCCGCATGTCGTAGGTGATGTGCCGGTAGTCGCTGCCGAGTTCGGCGATGACCTGCCGCCAGTACGCCTGACTGGCGAACTGGCCATTGAGGTAGATCACGGGCCGGCCGGGCCCACCGGTGTCGGTCACGGCCAGCGCGGTGTCGTCGATCGGCACCATGCCTGTCCACGCGGAGTTGAAATTACTCACCCGTAAAGCGTGCACCCTGACCTAGGGTCAAGGTCAAACCCAGGGCGTAGGCATCGCGCGCATTCGCAGAAGGGGCATGCGACCAAGCGCCTGACTTCGTCTGAACGCAAGGCGGGCAGTCACTCGGGACCGGTGGGCCAGTCACGACAAACAAACCCCCAACCCCACATCCCGACTGCGACCTTCCCCGGGCCTCCTTCAGTTGGCGGAGCACGGTGTCGCCCTTCAGATGCCCGTACACCGTCGAGCGCGGCACACCGAACAGGTCAGCGATCTGCTGGACGGTCTTGACTCGCGCGTCGTACAGCTCTTGGGCCAGCGCTGCCTGCTCGGGCGTGAGGCGGGGGCGACGGCCCCCGTTGCGTTCGCGCAGGTCCGCCCCGAGGGTGACCAAGTGCAGGACTGAACGCGACAGCCGGTCCAGCCGGGTGACCATCAGCGTGTCGCCCTCGCGCAACAGCTTGAGGACCAGGTCGAGGCTGGGCCGGGAGGCCTTGGCGCCACTGGCTTTGTCCAGATGGATGTCGTTGCGGTTGACGCCCGCGCGCAGCAGCGCGTCGATCTGGTGGTTGGGGTTCTGGTCGGCGGTACTGATCCGCGCGTAGCCGAAGAGCCACTGTCGAAATCTACTCCACGCACCGTTCACCGACATTGATTCTCGACACGAGCTATCGACAGCATCCACCTGCGGTTCCGTGATCAACTCCATGAGTGTCGACAGACGGTCGTTACTCGACACCGAGATGATCAATCTCGCAATCACAAAGAGTAGCGGCGATTACGTAGCGTGATTTTGCGGCTGGGTGACGCGGACCCCGAGTGGGGCCCAGGACGCTGCCATCGCGTCGCCCTCCACCACGAACCCGGGTCCGGGGTCGCAGAACTCCACCAACCCGGCACCGCGCAGGATGATCCCACACCGTAATCGAACCGAGACGTCAGCCGGAAGGTCTTTCGTTACCGCAGGTCAGCTACTACTTCGTTGAAAATTTCTTCATTGCTACCGAGACCCCTCCTAACCACCGCCCGCTACGACCACCGTGACCAGACGAAGGGGAGGATCTGAGCAAGGTGCAGACCGAGATCAGAAGTCACGCACAGCCCAGACCCGGCCACGGTGGCAACCGGCCATGCATCACCGAGGAGCGAGGTCCAGCACGGCGAGGCAAAGGGGGCCCTCATGGTTGGTGAACGGGTGATGCACGACGGTGTCGGGTGACGCGGATGCCAGGACGTCCATGGCCGTTGCCGCGTCTTGCTGAGGTAGGGCAGTAGCGGGGCGCTCATCATGCGTCGGCTTCGGCGGCTCCCTTCACGGCATGACCGTTGATTCCGCCGGCGATCGCGAACAGTCCCGGCTCTGCCTGGGTCAACCAGCCAGCCGTCACCAGCTTCTTGAGCCGGGCTCGCGTGGCCTCCACCCGACCTCGCGCCTGTGGTTCCCCCAATGCCTGGGCCACCTCCTTGGCGCGCATCGGTCGGCCCGCGCTGGTCATCGCCGCCACCACCTGCTCGTCAGTCCCGGCCAGGTCGCGCCGATCCGACGATGCTCGGCCCCGGTGCGCAGCCGACTGCGGCGGGTCCGGACGCCGGTTCTGATCGGGACGGGACTCGTTCGCATCTTGCGCAGCGGACTCTGCCGCACTGCCGAACTCGTCACCAGCCGGGAACTGCCACTGGCCCAGACCGTGATCGGCAGCCTGTATTCGGCCGGCCTGCTCGTGGGAGCCTGTCTGGGGGGCGTGGTCACCGCGACATGGGGAACCTCGGCCACACTCCTCATTGATGGCGCCTCGTTCGTTGTCTCCGCGCTTCTCGTCGCGAAGATCAAGCGGCCCTTCTCCAGCGCCATGGCAACGCGGCGGCTGCGGATAGGAGCTGACACCGCGGAGCTCTGGCGGTTTCTGCGAACGACCCCGGTGGCGTCGGCCTTGATGTGGCTGACCGCAGGACTGCGTCTCTGCTACGGGATGGTCGGACTCCTGCCCCTCTACGCACTCGAACGCTTCCACGTCGGCGACGCGGGAGTCGGCCCCCTGTACCTCGCACAAGGACTCGGCGCCGTTCTCGGGCCCTTCGTGGGCAGACGGCTCACGGGCGGCTCAACCCATCGACGGCTGTACGTGGCCGCGGCCGCCCTGGCCATCTTCGGCCTCGGATACCTGCTGCTGGCTCACAGCACTCACCTCGGCCCAGGAATGGCTGCGGCCTTGGTAGGCCACATCGGAGTAGGTGCGTGTGCGATCCTCGCCCTCAATGGTCTGCAACTGACGACACCCGACCACATCCGTGGACGGGTCATGGTGTTCGTCTTCAGCCTCGTCCGCGTTACAGGGGGTGTCGACACTTGCGGTCGCACCCATGGCCGCGACCATCGGGATGACCGATACCACTCGTCTTCTTGGGGCTTTCGCCGTTTTCTACGCGATCATCTGGTCAATCGGGTCATCACGCATCAGGGCCGAACGGTTGAATGCCCCCACAAGGGCACATTCGAGGCTTGACGCTGACCTCATTGGCCCGAAGTGCCAAGGCTCAGAAACGACACGGGGGCTGGCGTGACGGTCCCCGTGTCGCAGGTTGAGCGGGAAACGATCTCCAAGAGTTCGGGAAGCGATCTTGCGATGACCTCCTCCCCCAGGCCGACCGTACTCGTGAACGCCCCCGATCGCGCCGGTGGTGGCGGGACTAGAGCGCGGTTGCTGGCCACGAAGGCTCTCCAGCGCGGCCGCGCTCTTTGACCTGCTCAGCTTTCCAGGTGCTCCACTCGGAGACCTTGTTGAACCACCGGTTCCAGACCACACCCACAGCCTCGGCTGTGATCTCTTCCTGACCGCACACCAGAGCGGTCAGATCACGCACTTCAGGGTCGTACTCGCCCTCGGGAGCCCCATGCCTAATAGGCCCTCGGGGTCACACTGATTGATCAGCACACGGACAGTAGCGGCTACCCGGCCGGCGGATGGCCGGGGTCGGGACGTTGAGCGTCTTGGCGAGCGCGGGCATGAGCCGGAAGCGAGCGGTGTGGTCCTGAACGGCCACCTTGTCCTTGCCGGTCCGGCAGGGTGAGCCGGCTGGGGCGGATGACGAGGCCGAGCAGCGGATTTGGCAACCGGAAGAGAACCGCCGCGGCGGTGTTCACTTCTCCGTGTTGATGAGCATCCGCTGGAGCAGTGCCGTGACCTGTGCCGTCAGTTCGGGAACGCTGGAGCCGCGTCTGGCCGACGCGGCGGCCAGCGGGCCGTCGATCGACAGCACCGCCAGGCCGACGGCCAGCGACCACAGCATGGTCACCAGCGGAGCCGGGTCGCCGGCCGGGGCGGTGCCTTCGCGCTGGGCCGCGATCACTGTGTCGGTGACCAGCTTCATCCCCTCGTGCGCGTGTGTCGCTCCCGTCTGTCCCTTTCCGGTCTCGGACAACTCGGGGCGGTACATGAGCCGGGCGTACGCGGTGTTTTCCCTGGAAAACCTGACGTAGGCCTCGATCATGGCTCCGAGGGCTTCCACCGGGGTGCCGGCGCTGTCGTGAGCCGCCCGCATCTCGGTCGCCAGCTGTTCGAAGCCGCGTGCGGTGATCGTGGTGAGCAGCTCAGCCCGGTCGGCGAAGTGATGGTAGGGGGCCCCAGGACTTACGCCGGCCTCTCTCGCGACGCGGCGAAGGCTGACCGCACCGATGCCCTCACTCTCGATCAGTGCGACGCAGGCCCTGATCAACTCTTCACGGAGGGTCCCGTGATGGTAAGTGCTTCTGGTCTCACTGGCTGGCACCCCTTGAGTCTAGACCGCATCGATCTATACACTGCTTAGAATCCAAGCATCGCTTAGATTGCCTCGGCTTCCACATGAGAAGAGGTTGCGTGACCACCGTCAACCGCGCACGCCCCGCTCAAAAACCCCCGCCGTGCAACGGCTGGACCGTCGCCGCCCGCATCCTGACCGCGATCGCGTCACTGGTGGCCGTCATCCAGCCCGCCCTCGGCATCACGACACCCGTCGTCATGTTCTTCGCGATACCGCTCACCGTCGTCCTGGCGCGTCGTCGCTACGGCTGGCGAATGACGGGCCAGTATTATGCCGTCACCTTCGCCGTCGCGAACATCTTCGAGAACTTGAGCATCTCCACCGGCTTTCCGTTCGGCGACTATTATTATCCCGGCAGCAGCCCGCGGATCGGCAACTTCCCGATCCAGGTCGCATTGGCCTATTGCTCACTTGCGATGGTCTGCTGGCTGACCACGGCCGCGTTGTTCGACAATGCCGACCAGCGCCTGAGCGATCGCAACAACCCGGCCCGCCGCGTCGACATCGTCGCTCTGCCCGCAGTCGCCGCCGCCATGATGACCATGTTCGATCTCGGCACCGATTCGGTCAGTTCCACCATCCAGAAGAATTGGATCTGGGATCACGGCGGCGCTGTCTTCGGCGTGCCTTGGACCAACTACCTCGGATGGTGGTTCGTCACTTACCTCTTCTTCCAGATCTTCGCTCTCATGCTGGCCGGCCGCCGGTCGGTGGATCCCGGCCTCGACAACAGGCGGAGCGAGCCCGTCGCCTTGGCCGTCGCGATCTATTTCCTGCTCGCCGCCACTACGATGACCCTTTTCTTCACCCAGTCCGACAGCACGGTCACCGACGCCGTCGGACACACCTGGGACACTGACGACATCTACGGAACCATGTTCACCTTCAACCTTTTCGGTCCGGTCGTCATCGTCATCATCGCGGTGACACGCATCATCCGTTCCGCTCTCATCGGTGCACCGGAGAGGGCGGAATCCAGAGCGGATTCTTCGCCGCTTTTCAACACACCCTAATTCCCTCATCGAGGAGTATCAGTGCGAAGCAAAAGACGTCAACCATCCCTCATGGAAACTCCCACGGAGAATCAGGCACCGCGGGACGGGGATTCACGTGCTCGTGACCGCCTGAGTGCCGGCGTGGCCGCCGCCGTCGTGGCAACCTTGATATCAAGCCACCTACCGACCGCACATGCCGCGACCGATGACGAAGCGAAAGCGAGTCCTTCGTCGTTCCTGGAAGGCGGGATACCCGTCAGCCGCCCCTCCCCCGTGACGACCTTCCAGCCCCTCACCATGGCCGTCCCCGGGCGGCCGGTCGCCCTTCAGATCAAGATTTCCGCCCCAACCACCGGCAAGAAACTACCCGTCATTCTGCTGTCACACGGACACGGCTCCTCGAACCACCTTTCCTCACTCCACGGCTATGCACCGCTGGCGGACTTCTTCGCCGCGCACGGCTTCGTCGTCATCCAGCCCACCCATCTGGACTCGACGACACTGGGCCTGCGCGACGCGAACGACCCAGAGGCGTCTCTGCACTGGCGGTCCCGGGTCCAGGACATGACTGACATCCTCGACCACCTCGACGACCTCCAAAAGGCCGTGCCGGGCTTGCGCGGGCGCCTGGACAGCAGCCGGATCGCCGTCGTCGGGCACTCCATGGGCGGCACCACCGCAACCATGCTCCTCGGCCAGGGCCTGACCGATCCGGTGGATGGACCACTGAACCTCGCCGACGACCGGATCAAGGCCGGCGTCGCCATGGCACCCGCCGGCAACGGCGCCGACCTCACGCCGCCCGCCAAGGCGCAGTCGCCCGCGATGCGGACGCTGACCTTCGACACCATGACCAAACCCGCCCTGATCGTGTACGGCGACAACGACTTCAACCCTGCCTTCTCCGCGCGCAGAAACTGGCGAGCCGACGCCTACCACCAGAGCCCCGGCCCGAAGAGCCTGCTGACCCTGTTCGGCGCACAGCATTCGCTCGGCGGTGTCGCGGGCTACGACGCGAAGGAAACCACGGACGAGAACCCGCAACGAGTCGCCCAGCTACGGGCGATGTCGTGGGCATATCTGCGCAGCCAGCTCTACCCCGGCGACCCCGCCTGGGCTCGCGCGGTCACCGCCCTCAACCGGACGGCTCAGCCGCTTGGCAAGATCGAGTCCAAGTAATCGGCGGCAAACCGACCGGACAGTCCACCAGCCCCGACCACGCAACCCGTGCATGCGCCGGTGCACGGGCTGCGTGCCGGAGGGGGTCCGGTTCGGACCCGTGCCCGGCAGGCCGGAGCAGGAGCCCGAACACAGCCGCCTAGAGAAACGCCCTCCAGACGGTCACATCCATGTCAGCCCAGCTCACACCCCAGATTCAGACCTCCAGACCGCTGAATTACGCGGAACGCGGGCTTCACCTCGGCGGAGATCGAGGCCGCACGACGGCACCAACCCGCCGACGCGCTGCTCGACCTGGTGGAACGCCCCTGGGAGGGAACCGAATGAGCCTGACCCACGCCGCCGCCAAGGCCGACCTTGCGCATCCCTGGGACGATGTTCACATCCTGCGTCACTACGTGCTGCGCAGTGGCCACGATCTGGCCGACACCAGCCGGTTCGTCGACGAGGCATGGGACCTGCCCCGGGCATCCATCAGACCGATGTCCGCTGGTTGAGGCTGCTGTTCGACAAGGTCCCCGCTCGCTATCGAACCCTGGCCAAGGAGGCCTTCTGTGCGTTCATGGCGATGCCGCTCCCGCCAGGGGAGGAACGACCGTCGCCGATCAGCATGCGAATGCTCTTCGGCGAGCTCCGGCGCTTCTTCGTCTGGCTGGACCAGCGCCCTGCACCGCCTACTCTTGCCGAACTGAACGGTGAGGACGTCTTGGCCTATGCCCGTCATGTCCGCGCCTTGGTGCACAGCGAGTCCAGCGTCACGCGCTTCCAAGCAGGACCGCGCGGTTCAGTACGGCAATGCCACGCTCTCCGCCTCCGCCGATCTTCTGGTAACACGTGGTGGCCACGCAGGCCAGGATGTCGGGGGAGCTCCGGCGTCCGCCGTAGAAGTCCGCCACCCGGCGGTGGCGCGGGGCCTGCGGCGGCGCCGATAGTGGCTTTCACCTCTCCTCATCCGCGGGCACCAAGCCTGAGCGGTAGGCGTGGATCGCGGCTTGGACACGAGTTCGCACACCGACCTTGGACAGGACACGCGACACGTGGATCTTGACCGTGCCTGCGGCGATACGCAGCTCGGCGGCGATTTCGGCATTGGACCGCCCCAGCGCGACCAAGCGGAGGACCTCTGTTTCCCGGAGCGTCAGCTCCGGGCCCTGACCTCGCACTGGTGGGGTGGCAAAGCGGCGCACGAGCCTGCGGGTCACCTGCGGGTCGATCAGGCCCTGACCTCGGTGGGCTGCGCGTATCGCCGCCAGATAGAGGTCGGGGTCGCCGTCCTTGAGCAGGAAGCCCACGGCGCCCGCTTCGAGTGCCCCGAAGAGGTATTCGTCGGTGTCGAACGTGGTCAGCGCGATGATGGGGCGATCCGGCGCCTGAGCTGTCAGCCGCCGGATCGCCGTGATCCCGTCCGTGCCCGGCATGCGCAGGTCGGTGAGGATCACGTCCGGCTGGTGCTCGCGTGCCATGCTGATCAGCTCGTCCCCGTCGCGTGCGGCTCCGAGGAAGGCGATGTCGGGCTCATGGCCGAGCAACTGCCGCAGGCCCTCGCGGGCGAGCTGCTGGTCGTCGGCGATCAGCAGCCGGATCACGGGACCACCCGCCGGGCCGGATGACTGTACGCGACGGACATCGTGGAAGGGCCTCGGTCCGCACCGCCGGCGGTCACCGCCGTACCGTGCCCGTCACGCGCCTTCGAAGGAAGCACAGGCAGGCTGACGCGCACCCGCCAGTCGTTCCCGCCGTGCGGGCCGGCGTGGCAGTGCCCCCCGAGCGCCGCCGCACGCTCGCGCATGCCCGCCAGGCCCTGCCCCCCGCGGTGCCCGCCGTTCAGGACACCGTCGTCCGCCGGTCCGCCGCCGGCCGACGGCCGGGGCGGGCCGGGGTCGTCGATGGTGACGACGACTCGGTTGCTCACTGCACGGACCGTGACCGAGGCCAGCGCGGCCATGGAGTGCCGCGCCACGTTGGTCAGTGCCTCCTGCACGATCCGGTAGACGCAGGCCGCTGTCTCGGGGTGAACGGTGCTGTCGAGGCGAGGGTCGACCTCCAGCGCGACGGCCAGTTCCGGCCCGCCACTGCGTTCCGCCAGCGCGGGCAGGTCGGCGAGGCTCCCGCTGTGAGCGTGGTCCTCGCCATCCGAGCGCACCAACGTCGCGAGCAGTGCCCGAATCTCGGCCAGCGCCTCGGCCGACAGACCGGCGATCCCGGCCAGCGCCCGGTCGGCCTCGCAGTCGTGACCAGCCAGCGCCCGCCGGGCACCGACCGCCTGTAGCCTGATCGCGCTGAGGTGATGCCCGACGACGTCATGAACCTCCCGGGCGATGCGCGCGGCCTCCTGCGAGCGCGCCCGCTCTTCCTGGGCACGCTGCAGCCGCGCGGCCTGCACGGCGCGGTCGGCCCGCAACCGCAGCGCATACCCGGCGGCGACCGGCGCCGCGCCGGCCGCCGCATAGACGGACACGGCGGCCAGGCCCAGCGCGGACCTGCCCCCGAGTCCTGCCGCCACCGCCCAGACGATCGAGCCGACCAGGAGGACTGCGCGCAGCCGATGGCGGTGATAGGCCGCCGAGGCGACGATCAGGCCCAGGACCCAGATCCCGGCGTCGCGCTCCAGCGCGAGGCCGAGCGCGAGCATCACCATCGCGGACGCGACCACTGCCGTCAGGGGCAGCCGCCTGCGCAGCGCCAGCGGCGCGCAGACGGCCAGAATCGGCGCCGCCCACGCCGCCGCCGCGCCGACATCGGTGATCTCGGCAAGCGGGCCGCGCCGCCATTCGTCCAGCGCCGAGACCGTCAGCGCGATGGTCGCCACGGCGCAGGCGAGCAGGGCGTCGCGGCCCATGAGCGGCATACGCCGCCAGGCGCCGGTCGGAAGGGGGCGGAAAGCCGCTGGTCGTCTCACGCGATCAGTATCACGCCGGCCAGGCGGGGCACGTGGTGCCGGGTGCGGGCACCTCGCCGTCGATCAGGTACCGGTTCACGTGGCCGATCACGCAAGGGTCTCCGGCGTTGAGGTACCGGCCGTGACCGACGCCGTCGTACTTGACCGTGACCGAGCCGGGGACCTGGTCGGTGATGGCGCGAACGGAGGGGTACTCATAGACCGGGCCGACACCGAGCAGCGGCGGAAGCTCGCGGGCCGGCAGCGACGCCGGCGGGTTAGCGGCCTTGGCCGCCCACGGCGAGCAGGCGAGCCAGGCGTTCTCCCGCATGCCGGAGAAGTTCGGCGACACCTTGACCGAGCGTCGCACCGCCGCACGGTAGGCGTGGTAGCCGTCGTAGCGGAACCCGTCGGCGCAGTTCACCGCGAGCATGGCGGTCACCCGCGACGGCAGGCCGCGACCCTGGGGGTCGAAACCGGCCGCGTCACCCTTGGCGGCGCTCGCGATGGCCTTGGCCAGCACGGGCCAATCCGTTGTGCTGTCCACCAGGCCGTAGGCCAGGAACTTCAGGTCGTCGCCGTCGTAGCGGCGCTCACCGGCGGCCGGGGCGCCAGACAGGGGCCGGCGCTCGGCACGCCGCACGACGGCCTGCCAGGTCTTCTCCACGTTCGCGCCGCGCAGCACGCAGTCGGAGGAGCCGGAGCACCAGCGGACGAACCGCTGGAACCCGGCCTCCAGGCCCTCATATTGCAGCCGCTCCGACTTCTCGAACGGGTCCACGTGATCGGGCACGCTGTCCACCGCCATCGCGCGCAGCCGCTGCGGGAACAGCCGCGCGTAGGAGGCCCCGAGCACACCGCCGTAGGAGTTGCCGAGGAAGGCGATCTTCTTCTCTTCCAGGGCGGCGCGGATGGCGTCCATGTCGCGGGCCTGGGTGGCGGAGTCCAGGTGGGCGAACAGTTCGGGCACGGCGTCCCGGCAGGCCACGATCCCGGCAGTGTTCGCCTTGAGGGCCTGGTCGTACTCGCGCCGGCTGTCCGGAGTGGCGAAGGCGGGACCGGCCGCGCATGAGGCCAGCGGGATATGTTCACCGCTCACCCCGCCCCGCGGGTTCCAGGTGACAACGTCCATCCGGGTACGCAGAGCAGCGAAGTGGGGTAGCGCCCGGGACAACTCCTGCACCCCGGCGCCACCAGGACCTCCGGGGCTGAACAGGACGGTGCCCGCGGCCGCCGCACCGGTCGCCGGCGCCCTGCCCACGGTGAGGGCGATCGTTTTACCGCCGGGTTTCGACCAGTCGATGGGCACGCGCAACGTGGCGCACTGCAGCTCGGCCGAGATCTTCCCCTCGCAGGCGGACCAGGTCAGGGGCGGCGCCGGCGTTCCGCTGGATGAGGCGGAGGCTGCTGATGCGTACGCTCCCATCGTCATCACCAGGGGCAGGGCAAGCAAAACCGATCGTGGCCAGGTCATCGAATCCTCCAACAGGATGGTGCGGCGAGCGCCCGCAGACGACCTCACAGATTAGGCACGCCGATCTCCCGCCACATCTGCCACAAGGCATACCGACGACCCGCCACGCACGCTGCGGGCGTGCAGATCCGGGTGCTGTACTATCCGGCCGAAATTCCCGCTTGGTGTCCGGCTGCTGTTCTCGGAAGTGCTGAGCTGGCTGTTCGCCGCGCTCTGGGCCTCGTTCTCGGAAGTCCCCGTGGCGAGAGCTTCCGGGAACACGGCCTTCTCGGAAGCTGCTGGGATGCGTCGATGGTCGGCAACGGAAATTCCCGGCCGGATATGACTACGACCCGCTGACAGCGCGGTCCATGGTGCTGCCGTGGTGTCGCGCCCCCTGGGGCTCTCGTCAGGGTCGGGCTGGTACTGCCGCTCGCGCCGGCCGCCGGGCTGGTCGCGGGTTATCTGTGGCGCCGCGTACGGGGGCGTGCTGCCGACGCTCGGCCGCCGTACCGTGCTTCTATACGGCTGATCATCGTGGGCGCCGGGTGACGTTCAGCCAGGGAAGCGCACGGTGATGGACAGGCCGCTTCCGGGGCGGGCCTCAGCAGTGGGGGTGGCGATGGTCGCGTACCGCAGGAAGGCTGGATCGCGGAGGCCACTTCGGGGTCGTAGAGCTCGGCGAGTCTGACCCGCAGCGCTCCGCAGACCTCCTGGGCGTCCTCCGGGGGCGAGGGCGCCGAGCAGGCGCCGAAAGGCGTCGTTAGAGCTGGTGAGCTCCAGACGCCCGGCCGATGACCATACTCGGTGCCAACCGCTGTTCCTGGCTTCCAGCCTCAATCCCGTATCTGACCAAGGGCGACGGTGAGTGGCTGGATGGGGTGCTGTGGCGCAGCCGAGCCGAGGCCGAGCACGCCGCGCGGGAGGTCAACTCGGTGCCAGAGTGTGCGACGTGGTCTCGTTCACATTGCAGAGTCGGGCGGAGTCGGCATGTGGAGGTCATCTCCGCCTGGAGGGCCGATGGGTGGCCCGACTGAACGTGGCACCGTGACTGGGCCGACTGCCGTCCAGGATCCTGCCCCCGCCCGTGCCGAGCCCGTAACCCGTGCGCCGCCATCCCACTGGCCCCAACCCTCACCCGGCCCTGCCGGGCGAGGACGGGGCCCTCACCTTTCTCTCAAGGACCTCAGTTCACGGGGTCAGCCCCAGCTCCCGCAATTGGGTGGGCCGCAGCGGTCGCCAGCCGCTGGTGTCGAGCTTGGCCAGTTTCGCCTCCACGTGGACTTTGCTGAACGACCGCGGTGTAAACATCGTCCCGACCTGGAGCTTCACGTCGCGAACATGCTGCGACGTCAGCTCACAAGTTGTGTCCGATCCGTTGAGAAGTCCCCTGGGACATGTCCGCGGAGGCGAGGTGGTCGTGCAGGGCGGCGTGGCGGAACTGATAGACCGGGCCAACGGCACGCAGTAGTCCTAGGCGGTGGGCGTCGTCGAGGAAGTTCCTGAATCGCCAGGGAAGCCGGCGTTGGAGGGCTAGCCGGGCCACCGTGATGGTGCAGACCAGCCACGCATGATGGTTGCCCATAAGGATCCCGGCCGCGAGCCCGATCGTGGGCCCGAACGCGAGCCCAAAGAGCCCGATCATGAGCCCAACCGTGCGCACCACCGCGAACTCGGCATCTAGCCCGCCAAACGTGAGCACGAACCCGAGCCCGAGCCCGAACCCGAACCCGACGAGCCCGAATGTGAGCCCGGTCGCGAGCCCGGTCGCGAGCCCGGTCGCGAGCCCGGTCGCGAGCCCGATCGTTGACCGGATGTGGGGTGTAGTGCGAGCGATGTGCCACCAGGTGATGTCGCGGGTGGCGGCCGGGGGGAAGGCGCGGGCCAGGTAGGTCAGGTGGCGGCGGGTGGCATCGGGGTCAAGCCGGTGGCGGGGCCGGAAGTGGTCGGCGGGGCCGGTGCTGGGTGGCCGGGCGGCGATGACGGCGGGAATGACGTGGTCGAGTAGGTGGGCCCGTAGCGCGTCGGCGTCGGCGCCGAGCGGGCCGGTCAGGGGGGCAGGGTCGGCGCCGGGGGTGACGTAGACGGTGCGAATCAGCCACAGGCCCAGCGGGGTGGCGGCCAGTTGGGTCAGGCCGGGGACGGTGCGGGAGCGTAGTGCGGTCAGGGTCTGCCTCCAGACGTCGGTCGGGGATGCGGGGAGGCAGGCGGTCAGGTAGTCGGCAGCGGCTTGTGGGGGGACGGGTTGGGGGACAATGACCGCGGCGGCGGTGAGCGGGCGACCAGTGTCGTGGATGGCGGTGGCGAACTCGGTGCGGCGGCTGGTCAGGATGAGCTGGTCGCGGGCGGTCAGCGAGGCGTTGAGCGCGGCGATCACCTGGGCGCGGGCGGGTGCGGGGATTTCGTCCATGCCGTCCAGGACAGCCAAGATGTGGCCGCCGTCAGCCAGTGCGGCCGCAGCCCCGTCAACACCTTCGCCGCCCGCCGCCTGGAAGCCTGGCTCGCCCGCCGCGGCACCCACCGCGGCCCGCTGTTCCCCCGCCTGACCCGCGGCGGCGCCGTACGCACCACCCCGGACGGCCGTCCCTGGCAGATGAACCTCCAGGCTGTACGCGACATCCTTGCCAAACGCACCGAACAGGCCGCCACCACCCCCGTACGACCCCACGACCGGCGCCGCACGTTCATCTCCAACCTCCTGCCGCAAGCAGACGCGATCATGACCGCCCGCCTGGCCGGCCACGCCAGCCCCAGCACCACCCTCCGCTACGACGTACGGCCTGACGAAGAAGCACGCGACGCCGTGGAACGCCTCCGCGTCCCCACCGCCGCGCCCCTCCTGCCCGGCCCACTCGCTGAGCGGCCCGCTGCCACCGCACCGTGACGACCGGCCCCAGCCTCGGCCCGCCGGCGATCCGGGTCGCATCGAGAGGCGAGGGTATCGACCGGGGTGGTGATCGCTGCCGCAGTAGGGGCGACAGCTCCAGTGGCGGGGCCGGACTTTCACCGATCGGCCTCGGGCGGTCAGCGCGCCACGATATGCGGACCGGGCGAGTCGGGGTGCGGCGGCACCGGCTACGCGCCGCGCGGCACCCGGGACAGGGCCGGGCGAGCATGGCTCAGCCTAGCCGAGCTGGACACGGCCCTCAGCGAGTTCGTCCGCCAGACCTACCACCGCACGCCACACAGCGAGACCGGCCTGCCACCGCAGGAGCACTGGGAGGCCGCCCGCGGGCCGGTACTCACCACCGACCGGCGGGCCCGGGTGGACCTGCCACCGGCCGATGTCGGTGCGGGCAGCGGGAAGGCGCGGCTGTCTTATCGTCGGGCGGCCGAGCTGTTCGAGAGCGCCACCGGCGGCTGGACACTGCATCAATTCCGGCACTCGGCCCTGACCCACGCGGCCGAGGACGGCGCCAAGACCTCCACCCTGCTGGCCTACTCCGGGCATACCTCAGTCGTCTCGCCGGCCCGCTATGCCCAGGTCTCCGGAGAAGCACTCGCGCGCTGGCAGGCCAGACACGATCCCGCCGCCCGCAGGCACTGAGGAACGCGCACTCTCAGCTGTCGATTCGCCGGATGGAAAGGATGGCCCTGAGCGTGAGCGAATGGCTGGGTGCGAAGGGGCTTCCCAGAGCGTCGGCGCGCGGCGCTGCTTCGGCGCTACGCTTGGCCGGCCGGCGAAGGTCTTGTGGTGACTGCTCTGGTGGCAGCCCGCGCGGTGAAGCTGTCCCGATCCTCGCCATCAGCGGGGGCCACGACCTGGAGCAGGATCTTCAACAGGTCCTGCGGCGCGTCCCGCATGAGGTTGTGCCCGCTGTCCAGCGCGTACGTCCGCCACGAGGGGTCTTCGCGCAACCGCTGGTAGACGGGGGTGAACGGGGAATGGCCGTCCCATCCTGCGGCGTACACGTAGTCCCTGCGGCGGATGTGCGCGAGGTCGCCGGTGAGCTGGAGTGGCTGGAGCAGCGAGGCCAGTGGGTGGGGCGTGGCCCGTGGGTCGAAGAAGGGCAGCGGCCGTACCGCGTAGCCGGTCTCCACCACGTCCATGTACCACTGGCGCTCCTGGTCGGAGACGAGGGTCCAGGTGGAGTCGCCGGGCTCCGGCACCATGGCGTCCAGGTAGACCAGGGCATTCACTCGTTCGGGTGCGCGGTCGGCGGCGCCGGTGATCACCATGCCCCCGTAGCTGTGGCCGACCAGCACCACATCCTGAATGTTCTCAGCGGCTAGCACACTGGTCACGTCCTGGATGTGCGTGTCGAGGTTCACTCCGCCGTGCAGCAGATGGCTGCGCTCGCTGAGCCCGGTCAGCGTCAGCGGGTAGACGGCGTGCCCCCGCACGCGAAGCTCGCCGGTGAGCTCCTCGAAGCACCAGCCGCCGTGGCACATCCCTGGGATGAGCACGAAGTTCCCCATGATCTTTCTCGCTTTCTCTTGTCGGATTGGTGTCTGGTGGCTCGTGAGGCGCTGCCCGGGAGAACGTCGACCGCATGCGCGGTGTGTGTCGGTCGCCGGTGTGAGACGCACGTCTCAGTTGTGTGCCGCGCCGGGTACGCCGGGGCGTGTGCGGCCTCCGGCGATGGCGATCGCGGAGGCCGCGGAGCACAGGATCGCGGTCCACGCCAGGGTGGCCTCGGTGGAGGTGTGATCGGCGACCATGCCGGCGATCCACGGCCCGGCGGTCTGCCCAGCCGCGAACACTGTGGTGAAGGCCGCCAGCGTGGCGGTCCAGTCGGCGGACGGGACGTTGCCCTTGATGAGGGCGGTGATGGCGGCGGGAACGCCCATGAATGTCGCCCCGTAGATGATCGCGGAGGCGAGGATGACCGGTGGCGTGGGTGCTGCCAGCGCCAGCGCCGCTCCGCCGGCCAGGATCGCGAGCAGGGTGGCCAATGCCCGGGTGGCGGCCCATTCGGCGGTGGGGCGGCTCCACAGCGCGGGCGCCGCAACGACGGCCAGGCCCAGCGCCGTCCAGGTGAGCACCACCTGCCCGAGCGAGGCGTGCTGGTCGGCGAGGTAGGCGGACAGGAAAGTGATGTAGGTGATGTACCCGGCGGCGAACAGCAGGTAGGCCAGGGCGGCCCCCCACAGCGGGCGCACGCGGACCCGGCCGGCCGCGGCGGCATGCGCGTCCTCACCCGTGCTCGCCGCACTCCAGCTCGCCACGGTCGTCAGCGCGGCGGCGACGGCCAGGCCGACCCAGGCCAGGCGCCAGTGCTCCCCCAACACGGGGACGCTCACACCGCTGACAACGATGCCCAGTCCAGTGCCGGCGAAGTACACCGTGATGGGCGAGCTGGAGGCCGCGCGGGCGGCGACGCGCGAGGCGATCACGCCGCCGGCGACGAACACCACCGCCCCCGCCGCTCCCGCCGCGGCCCGCGCGGCCAGCAGCGCTGGGTAGGCGTCGCTCGCTGTGGTGGCAGCCAGCGACACGGCCGTGAGTGTCATCCCGATGCGGAAGGCGGCGGCGGTGCCCCAGCGGCGCACGATCGCGGCGGTCACCAGCGCGCCGAGGAGGTAGCCGAGGCCGTTGGCGGTGCTCATCGCCCCCGCTTCAGCCAGGGTCCAGCGCAGGTCCTCGCGCATGGCCGGCAAAAGCAGGCCGTACGCGAAGCGCGCCAGCCCGAGCGCCGAGGCGGTGCCGAGAGCCAACCGCAGCGCCTGCCACGGCGCCTGCCTCACGGGCACCGTTCCAGGAAGCCCAGGAGCGTACGTGTCATGGTCACGCGATGGTCCGACAATGCGTGGTCTGTCGGGAAGAGGTGGTGTTCGAGGTGTTCGACGGGCTGCGCCTGATAGGCCGTGACGACTGGTTCGTGATGCACGTCGTACGGCGTGACGGTGTCAAGGCCGGTGCCGATCAGGAGTACGGGGCGGTCCGCCAGCAGCGGTGCGAGTCCGGCCAGCCGCCATGAGTCGCCCATCGCCTCCATCTCGCCGACGAGGGCTTCCCCGCTGGTGCCCCGCAGGGGACCGAGTTCGCCGGTGAACGCCTCGACATAGCTCGCCCGGACATTCGGGTCGGTACGGCAGAGCGCCGCTGCCGTACCGAAGTCGAACGCGGCCACCGAGGCGACGGCGGTGACGGACGGTTCGGCGGCTGCGGTCATCAGCGCGGCGAAGCCGCCCAGGCTATGACCGATCAACACCAGCCGCTGCGGATCCAGCCGGTGAGCGGCGGCGTGGTCGCGCAGTCCGGCCACGACCGCTGCCGTGTCCTCCAGCACGTGCCCCCACGACCACGAGCCGCCGACGCCCCACGAACCGCGATAGTGGAACACCAAGGACGCGTAGCCCGCACGGCGCAGCACCTGCGCGAGATCGAAGTTGCGTTCGTTGCCGGGGAATCCGTGCAGGAGCACGACGACAGGGTGCGGCCCTCGGCCTGCCGGCACGTGCAGCACACCGAGCAGGGACGCGCCCCCGCTGTCGAACCTCAGCGCCGGCGTGGTGGCCGGAAAGTCAGGATCGCGCGGCGGGTCGGCAGCAAGCGGGTCAAACACAAGAGACTCCCGAGATCGAACCGATCGGTACGATCTGAGACATTACATCGGATCGGACCGATCGGTACCATCTACCTCATGCCAGTCACCAAAGGCTCGACGATCGACCCCGCACGCACTCGCGCCACCATCCTTGAAGCGGCCACCGCGGTGCTGTACGAACGCGGCCTCGACGGCATCGGCGTCGCCGAGCTGTGCACCCGCATCGGGGTGTCCAAGGAGACGCTCTACCGGCACTTCGGCACCAAGGACGGCCTCGTGGAGGCCATGCTGCAAGCGCGCAGCGAGCGGGTCACGAGCTGGCTGGCCGAAGCCGCCGCAGCCGCCGGGGACGCCCCCGGCGAGCAGCTCGCCGCGGTGTTCGACGCCCTCCAGCGGTGGTACGACGACCCGGTCTTCCGTGGCTGCGCAATACTGAACGCGGCCGCCCAGCACCACGTGGACGCCGTTCGCACTATCACCGCGCGCCATCTGGGCCACTACCTTGATCTCCTGACCGGCATCGCCAGCCGTGCCGGAGCTGTCGATCCGCCCGTCCTGGGACGACAACTGCTCATGCTGGTCGAGGGGGCGACCGTCGTCGCCGCGCATCACGACCCAGCCGGCGCCGGCGAGGCCGCCCGCCAGGCCGCGCTCACCCTGCTGTCCGCCGCCGCTCGCCCCAGCGTCCAGGACGCCTGTTCCTAAGCCGATGATCTTGACCTTGGTGATCAGGTAGAACGTGCGCTGAGTAAGGTGGGCTGGCCGGGGCCTTGAGCCCTGATGTTCAGGCTGACGGGCTTGGTGTGACTCGCGGGCTGAGATGGCCACCGCACGCTGGTATCAACTCACTCGGACTGTCTCCACCCGTGCGGGACACGGAGGGTAAGCACTGCCTTCCTCGTCGGCACCTTGCGCGCATACTGGCCGTTACCTGAGCCCATAGATCAGAAATGTGTCCTTAGCCTCCTGAGCCGGGATCAATAATCCGGTCGTGCCGCCGCAGGGGGCGACGCTGCTAGCCCAGCCGTCCCTGATGAGCGCCCACATCTCGCCATAATCGGCCGCGGCGACGTCCTCCACCAGGTCGAGGTCGCCGAACGAATCCGCTTGCGCACTCTCCGCCACGAGGCACCATCCCACCGGCTGAGGACGGCCCCCGCGACTTCGGCTGAGGACACGGTACGGAAAGCGCGGCCCACCACGTGGGCCGGCCGCGAGGCCGCCCGGGCATCAAGTCGGCACCTGCCGGTCACCGGCAGGCCGGCGCAGGCCGGTCAGCCGGTTTGGGGTGAACCGGGGCGGCCACCCGGATCGAAGGCGACGCCGGCCGTCACCGTGTTGGATCGCCGCCGCCGATAGCTTCTCGCCTTGGCCTTGTTTCCGCAGGTGGCCATGTTGCACCAGCGGCCGGTCTTGTTTCTGGCGTGATCGTAGAACGCCCATTGGCAGGCACGGTTGCCACAGATCTTGAGGCGTTCCCAGGCAGGGGTTCCCGCGTACCCGGCGACGGCGGCGACGATGCGGCCCAGCGCGCGAGGCGCCCCGGAGCGGGTCGCGACCAACGTGACGGTCGCATCCGGTGAGATCTCGACCTGCAGCGGGGCGGCCGACTGGGCGGCCGCGTTGAAGGACTGCGCGGCGCGGGAGGCGCGGCCGGGCTCGGAGCGCTCGCTCAGCAGGGAGCGGAGCGCCTCACGCAGCTCGCGGGCCCGCAGGACGTCGTCATGACCCACCGTCTCGTCCGGGCCGAGAAGTTCGTGTTCGCGCAGCCACCTCGCGAGAGAGCCGGCCTCGTCGAACTCGTCGAGGCCGGCTTCCAGATCTCGCGTATTGAGAAAGAGCCGGAGCGTCTCCAAGCCTTCCGGAGCCACGTCGGGCTTACCCCTCTGCTCGTTCGTCATTATGGACACCCGATCTACGCCGTCACCATTCTCACTACTTGACAGGTTACTCCGAATGGGGGGAAGCTCAAGGAGACGGGATGTGGTTCCCCCATGAAGCTCAGCCCCACGAAGCTCAGCCCCACCGGCATCAGAGCCGAAGAGCGCAAGGCGCGGCGCAATCAGAGCCGCCCCGGCGGCCGTATCGATCCTTGAAGCACGTGGCCTGAGGCGGCGCGAGGCGCCTGCTCACCACGCCGGACGGCGCACCCGGGCGGAGGATCGCGATGACCGCCCCGGTCCTGCCCCGGCGTACCGCGACCGGAGTGCTTCTCATCCTCGGCTCCGCCGTGTCCTTCGGCGCCATGGCGATCTTCGCGAGGATCGCCTATGACAGCGGCGCCGACGTTCACGGTGTGCTGCTCATCCGCTTCAGCGTCGCCGCGATCGCCCTCACCGCGCTGATGGCGATCACATCGACCCCATGGCCGCGCGGGCGGGACCTGCGCCTCCTAGTGCTGATGGGCGCCGTCGGCTACGTCGGGCAGTCATTGACCTACTTCACCGCGTTGACGCGGATACCAGCAGGCCTGGTAGCGGTCCTCTTCTACACCTACCCGGTGCTGGTGGCCATCTGCGGCGCCGTCCTGGCCCGCCGCGTGCCTGCCTTGCTCACGCTCGCGGCCACCGGCATGGCGACTCTGGGCGTCGCGCTGGTCGCCGGCCCGACGCTGGAGGGCGATCTTCTCGGCATCGCACTCGCGGTCGCCGCGGCGGTCATCTACACGGGCTACATCCTGGCGGGCAGCCACCTGTCGGGCGCGGCCGGCCCGCTCGCCTCGACCACCACCGTCTGCCTGGCCGCGACCGGGGTCTACGCCGGCGCGTGCCTGGCCCACGCTCCGTCCTTCCCCGGCAACCTCGCCGGTTGGTCGGCGGCCGTGGCGACCGCCGTCGTCTCCACACTCATCGCCATCATCGCCTTCTTCGCCGGTCTTCGGCTGCTGGGCGCCGCCCCTTCGGCGGCAATCTCCAGCGCCGAGCCGGTCGTCACCAGCGTGCTGGCGTTCCTGGTCTTCGCGGAAGACCTGTCGCCGCTGCAGATCATCGGTGCCGCGCTCGTCTGCGCCTCCGTCATCGGGGCGGCCGCCAGCAGCGGGCGACGCGCCACACCCGCGGCACCCCCCGGCCCCTGTCGCCGAGGACCCGCCCCAGCACACCGGCGTGTGACGCCACAACGCCGGCGACATCCCCAGGGAGAAACATGAACCGAAATCGTGAACGTGCCGCGCCCGCGAACCACCGCGTCGCCATCGCCGGAACCGGTGCCTGCCTGCCTGCCGGCGACCGTCGTGTCCAACGCCGAGCTCTCGGATCGCATGCACGTCGCCCCCGAGTGGATCGAGGAGCGTACCGGAATCCGTGAACGGCGCGTCGCCACCGACAGCGAAGCGACATGGGCATTCGCTGACTACGCCAACCCGTTGATGATCGACTGGAACTGGTCGTTCCTCTGGATCGATCTGCTGGCCAGCACCACCGGGCTGACCAGCCTGTGGCTCCTGCGCCGCGGCAGGGTGAGCGGTCCGCCGCCGATGCTGGTCTCGCTGGTGCTGACCATGGCCTCCGGGCTGATGGCGATCGCGTTCTGGACGTTGCGGAGAGACTTCTCACTCACCTGGTGGATACCGAACCTCTACCTCATGCTCTTCCCCGTTCCCGGGATCATCTGTCTGACGAGTCAACCCGTTGGGAGCCGCGCATGATCTTCAACAGGCTCCTGACGAAAGATCTGGCAGACAAGACCGGGGACTGCGACATGATCAGCATGGCGCGGCTTGTCGACGGTGGTCCGGGGTGGGTCGGCCGGCTCAAGGGTTGGGGTCGGGCATCAGGGTGACCTGGTGTTCGGCCAGTTCGGTGATGAGGGCGGATCGGCGCCGACGTCGTCACCCTCACCGGCGCCGCCCATGGGTGGATGTTCGGGGCTTCCGGCCAGGCGGCCGACGCGCTCGTGTCCTTCTGGGCGAAAAACGCGCCCCGTTGACCTCTTGCGCGTCAGTCCGGCAGCCAGTGCAACTCGCGCGCCAGAGTTTTGGCGACGGAACGGATGCGGCGGTGAAGCGGCGACGGCTCGCGTGGGAGGACCAGATGGATCGTCAGGCTGGGCGCGCCACGCAGCGGTCGCCAGGTGAGACCGGCCGGTTGTGTCGTGACCGCGGCTTCTCCGGCCGGGGCGAGGGTGACCCCGTCGCGCAGGTCGCGCTGAGACATGTCGAAGGAGACCGCGGGCGTACGGAATCGAGGGTGTGGCCGGGTGTCTCGGAACAGTGCGGACAGCTGATCGTGGATCACGGGGTTGGCCGCACGGTCCGGGAGTCGCAGCGGGTACGCGGCCGCGTCGGCGATCTCGATCTCCGGGTGTTCGGCCAGTGGATGGTGCTGCGCCAGCTGGACCCCGACGCGCATACGCCGCAGCAGGAACCGGCGCACGCCACGGCCCGGCTGTTCACCGCGGGTGACCCCGGCATCGATGCGGCCGTCGGCGACCGCGGGGGAGATCTCCGGTGTCGCCATCGGAACCGCGCTCACCTCGAGTCCGCTGTTGCCGCGAGTCAGCCTGTCGACCAGAGCCGGTACGGTCTCGGCCCCGGCGCTGAGGCTGTGTCCGATGCGCAGCGTGCCCAGTTCGCCGGCCGCCGCGCTCCGGGCGGTGTCCCATGCCCGGTCCAGCGCCGCCAGTGCGGGCGGCGCGGACTCCGCCAGAGCCGCACCGGCCGTGGTCAGTACGACGCTACGCGTGTTGCGGACCAGCAGGGCCGTACCGAGTTCCGCCTCCAACCGGCGCATCCGGGCGCTGAGTGCGGGCTGTGCGATCCCGATCCGTGCGGCCGCGCGGGTGAAGTTCAGCTCTTGCGCCAGCACCAGGAAGTACCGCAGGCTCACCGTGTCCGGCGCCACGTGCCCTCCCTGCCGATTGATAACGATCCGTTCTGAGTCTAGCCCGAACCGGTCTTTCCCTCGGCCGCACATCAAGCCCTAACCTGCGCATATGACGACTCGACCGGCCGCAGTACCGGTCGCCGGGATCGATCGATCTGAGCGTCCATTCGAAGCCGGACGTGTCCGGCCCGACACAGGAGGTTTCCATGGCCAAGGGCTACTGGGTCAGTGTCTACCCCGCCAATTCCGACCCTGAGAGGCTGACCGCCTACGACAAGCTCGCCGGTCCGGCTGTCCAGGCCGGGGGCGGGCGCACCCTGTCTCTCCTCCCGTCCCGTGGCGGTCGGGTCGTCGCCCACGAGGCCGGAAGCACGCAACGCGTCGTTCTGATCGAGTTCGACAGCTTTGACCAGGCCGTCGCGGCATACGAGAGCGAGGCGTAACAGAAGGCGCTGGTGGCCCTCCCCGACGGCGTCCAGCGTGACTTCCGCATCGTCGAAGGCATCGACTGACGGCCTCGGTGAAAGGCGGTGCGGGTGCGGCCGCCGAGCCCATCAGCCCAGCCCTGATCCGGCGGGAGTCCGAGTTCGGCCCACGTCCGGCTACATGCCGGAGGCGGGCAGGCCATGAAGGCGCAGGGCGAGGCGGGTCCGGTCACGGACGTCGAACTTGCGCAGCAGAGCGGACACGTGGTTGCGCACCGTGCCCTCACTGATGAGCAGCCGAGCCGCGATCTCCCGGTTCGTGGCGCCTGCGGCGACCATCCTGGCCACCTCGTACTCCCTGACGGACAGACGCCCGGCTCCTTGCTCCGGGCTCGGCGTGGCGGGAGTCCGCCGGATCTCGGCGACCAGGCGTTCGGCGATGGGAGAGGCCAGCACCGTCTCTCCGCGCCCCGCCCGGTGGATGGCGTCGACGAGTTGCTCCGGGGTGCAGTCCTTGAGCAGGTAGCCGACAGCTCCGCCACGCAGCGCACCGAAGATGTAGTCGTCCTCGTCAAAGGTGCTGAGCACGATCGCGGCGACCCCGGGATGAAGGACCGACAGCCGTGAGATGAGCTCGACGCCGTCCATCCTGGGCATCCTCGCGTCCACCAGCGCCACGTCCGGCCGGCACTCCCCCGTCGCGCGCAGAGCCTCCTCGCCGTCGCACGCCTCGCCGACCACCTCGATTCCGTCCTCGATCTCCAGCATCCTGCGCAGCCCCTGCCGGATCAGCTCCTGGTCATCGGCCAGCAGGACCCTGACCGTCCTCATGACGCCACCCCCACCCGTACGGGGAGCTCCGCGCGTACTTCGAAGCCGCCGCCCTGCCGGTCGCCCGCGATGAGGGTGCCGCCCACGGCACGGGCACGTTCGGCCAGTGAGCGCAGCCCGGAGCCGCCGGCCGCGCCGTCGTCGCGGCCCCTGCCGTCGTCGGTGATCACCAGCTTCACGTGCCCGCCGTCGAAGGTCAGCCTTCCGCGTACGTGGCGGGCGCCGGCGTGCCGGACGGCGTTGGTCAGCCCCTCTTGCAGGACGCGGTAGAGCACCAGCTCCACATCGGGCTCCAGGTGCACCTCACCGCCCACCACCTCGAAAGACACCGCCAGCCCCGTACCGTCGAACGACGCCGCCAGCCGCTGCAGCGCCGCGCTGCCGACGCGGCCCTCGAGCGCGAGCGGGCGCAGCGCGCGGACCCATCGGCGGGCGTCGGCCAGCGCCTCCACGGTCAGCTCCTTCGCCTGCCGCACGTCGTCCCAGGCGGCCTCGGGCCGGCGGGTGCGGAACCGTTCGGCGTTCTCCAGGCTCATTTTGATCACCGTCAGGTGGTGGCCGATGGAGTCGTGCATCTCCGCGCCCATCCGCGCCCGCTCCTGAGCCACCGTGAGCTCCCTGACGCGGGCCAGCAGCCGCTGCGCGTCCGCCCGCGCGCTCCGCGCCTCCAGCACCGCCGACGTCATGCCGAGCACGAACGCGGAGAACACGACGAACGCGGCCGTCTGCGCGACGGCTTCGGCCACCCCGCGCCCGAACCACATCACGACGGAGACGAACAGGGCGGCGCTCGTCCACCCGATGATGACGAAGGCGGTCCGCATGCCGTAGACGAAGGCGATGTTGGCGATGGCGATGAGCGTCAGGAGCTGGTGGACCTCCGCCGAGCCTGCGGGCCCCAGCGTGAGCGTCGCGAGCAGGAACACCACCGCCACGTGCCGCCGCCATCCGCCGTCCCGCCGCCACGGCAGCACGAGCCACAACGCGGTCACGAGAGCCAGGTTGACGCCGAACGCCACGGCCATGCCGCTCGTCTCCCGGTGGGACACGTGCGCGATCCCCGTGGCCGCGAGCATCGCCCAGAACACGACGCTGAACAGGACAGGCCGGTCGGCATCGCGCAGCCAGAGCGGGCGTGACAGCAGCATGCCTCCGAGCGTAGTGATCCGCGCAGGAGGAGGGATCCTCCTGGCGACCCATGATCCTGGTCATGCCCGGAATCAGCCCACGGTTCGATGCGCGGCCGGCCCCGGCTTCCTAGCGTGGGCTTCCATGAGAATCACCCACCCCGTCTGGGTCGTGCTGGTCGCGGTCGCCGTCATGTTCGCCCAGGTGATCGGCGGTTCCGCACCCGTGACTCTGCTGCTGGACCCCGGTCACCCCCTCTACCGGCCGCTCGGCACGGCCGGGATCACGCTGGCCTCGCTCGGGCTGATCTATCTGGTACGCCGCTTCCTCTACCACCGCCCGTGGCGCGATGTGGGGCTCGCGCGATCGCGGCAGGCGGTGCCGCACCTTCTGGCGGGCCTCCTGGCAGGCGCGGCCGCGGTGGCCGCTTCCAGTGCGGTATCGGTGATGCTCGGCGTGGCCACCTGGGTGCCGTGGGATCAACTGGGCCCTGGGCTGCCCTATCTGCCGCTCGCGATCGCCTTGGCCCTGCTCGGCCAGGCGTTTCCGGAAGAGCTGCTGTGGCGGGGGCACCTGTTCGACACGCTGGCGGATCGGTTGTCGCCGAGGGCCGTGCTGCTGGTGACGTCCGTGGTGTTCGGCGCGTTGCACATCATCTCGCAGAGCGCGGCGGACACTCTCGCCGAACGCCTGCTCTACGTGGTCCAGGCGATCGCGCTCGGCTTCGCCTGCGGGGCGGCGCGGGTCCGTACGGGGACGGTGTGGATGGCGGTCGGCGTGCATGTCGGACTCCACACCGGCAACATGCTGCTGCCGACCCAGGACATCCACTACGGCCTCCAGCTCGTCACCCTCGTCTGCACGCTCTCCGTCACCGCGCTGCTCTTGCTGAGAGGGCGTAGGAAGAGCGAGGTTCGCGGCGCCGATCATGCCAGGGGGATGCGATGAGTCTCAGGGAGGGTTCGGGGAGATGCCGGAGGTGAGATGGCGCATGCGCGGTCGTCATGATCATGCACGATCCGGAGGCGGCGGCCCAGGCCGACAGCGTACGGTGAGCTCATGGAGGTCTTCTCCGTCGTCCGCGCCACCGCCTGCCGGATGCTGAAGCGGACTCGGGGCACGAGCAGATGAGCTTCGGCAACTTCGCCCGCAAGGTGCGTGATCCCGCCCTGCCCCACCGGCGGCGGATATCTGCGCTGCGCTCGTGCGTACAGCTCTATCGGCCGATCGGCTTCGAGGCGACCCTGAGTTTCCTGCACGCCGAAGCCGGGCCGTTCCGCACCGATGAGGCCGCCCTGCTGCGGGCCCTGGCGATGCTGGAGGACAGCCGCTCGGCCTGGCAGGAGGCCAAGCGTGCCTACGCGGCCGCCCGACGAGAGGCCAAGCGGCGCGGTCAGCGAAGCCCCCACCCCTGCGACGTCAATCCGTACACCCCGACGCACTGGTACGGAGCGCACCGGGAGGCGGCGCTGCATGCCGTGCTCTTCTGGCACCGGCGACGGCTGCCGAGCCTGCTCACCGACGATGACAAGCCCGCACACGACCTCCGTGCATGCGTGCAGACCTGCCTCGAAACGGACGGTCATCCACCCCCTGGGCAGCGACGGCTGCTGGCCGGCTGCATCGACCAGCTCGATGCCCGTCTGCAACCCGCGCTCCACCACGACGACCCGGTGGAATACTTCCGCACTCGCGACCTGCTGACCGTGGCCCGGCACCTTCAGGTAGCCACGACGTCGCCTCTGTTAGGAAGCTTATGAGCCACGAACCCGACCCGGCCGTCCTCTATCCGGACGTGGCCGCCCACGGCAGCCTCGCCGCGGCGCTCCACGCCGCAGCCGCCGACCAGGGCCTGTTCCTGCCCCTGGCCGTCACTTCCTCTGATCCGCTCCGCCATGCCACGATCGCCGGCGTCGTCCCGCATCGCCACTCGTCCTACGTGACGGCGTGGCATCACGAACGGCGCTGGACCATCTGGGGTTCGTCCAACGGCAGACTCATGATCTGCGGTGACACCGAGGACATGCGTGAGCTTCCCGAAGTGATTCGTGGCTGGGCCGAAGGAGCCGGTCTCGACGAGATCGACCAGGCTGCGCCCTTCGACCTCCTGACCGGACGTTTCGAGGTCCCCGACAACAACCCCGCCGCCGTCATCGCCTCAGAGTGGCAGTACCTGCTCAAACACTCCCGCGACGCCGACTGGCCCGCGTACCGAGCACTCATCGAGGCCGCCTACGCCGAACCCGCGCTGCGACGGCTCCACCCCTACACCAGCCACTGGACACTGGGCTTCTCCAGCACCCCCGACTACCCGTTCTCCCGGCCCTTCGCCTGGATCGACGCACCACGAGGAGCCGGTGGCTACACCATCCGCGGCGAGCGCGACGACTCCGACCCGATGCAGATCCCCACACCCGCCGAAGCGGTCTCCATCGCCGTCGGCAGAATCCCCGCGGACCTCCTGCAGACCTCCCTTGAAGACCCCGCGCAGGACTCCTGACATCAACCGGCACCGACACGTCATCGCGTCCCAACGGTTCACCGCTCCGGCTGGCGCGCGAGATGCTCCTGCAGTTCGACGTGCCGGAACTGGTAGTACGGTCCCTCGGTACGCAGCAGGCCGAGGCGGTGGGCGTCGTCGAGGAAGTCCATGGCCCGCAGAGGCAGCCGGCCCTTGGTGGCCAGGCGGGGAATCGTCAGTATGTAGGCCAGCCAGGCGTGGTGCTTGCCGAGCAGGAGCCCGATCAGGAGGCCCAGCACCAGCCCTGCTGCGATCACCAGACTCCAGAGCTGTTTTGCCATCAGCCCGACGACGCTGAGCGCGAGCCCCGCACCGAGGCCGGCGAGGATCCGGATGAAGGTCAGGTTCCGGTCGGCCCGCCAGGTCGATTGCGGAGACCTGGCGGTCGTGCCGGTGGTGGGGCGTTCGACCCAGCGGATCAGACCGTACACGAGGAGGTAGCCGACCCCGGCCAGCACAGCGTATGCCCACGCTCCCATCAGCGCGGCTTTCAGATCGGGCCTTATCGCGAAGGTCGTCAGAGCGCTGACCAGGCCCGCGAGGGTCGCGATGATCAGCGCGTCCCTGCCGATGCTGAGCAGCTCCGGGAGCCTGCCGCGGAGGTGGAAGTCCGCATGACCCGGCGGCTCGGTGAACCAGGATCCGATCCAGATGGCGACCCCGAGCGCGAACAGCACTCCGATCGACGCGCCGGCGTGAAGCAGCTTGGTCAGCAGCAGGGCGCCCGTCCCGGCCAGGATCCCGATCACGACGCCGGCTCCCACCTGAACGGGTCGGCTCGAGGTGTAGCGGGCCACGTGCCACCAGGCCATGTCCCGCTGGTCGCTGGGATCGCGGCTGAGCTGGCGGGACAGGTAGGTCAGCCAGTGGCCGACCTGCTCCGGGGACCAGGCGTGCTGCGGGCGGAAGGGCTGGACCGGGCCGTCGGCCGGCGGCAGCGTGCTCACCAGGGCGGGGATGAGCTGATCGCAGAGGTGGTCGTAGAGCTCTGCTGTGCCGCCGCGCCCGAGCTCCAGCAGCCGCGACGGGTCCACTCCGGGTGCGATGTAGGTGGCCCGCACCAGCCACAGTCCCAGCGGTGTGGAGGTGATCTGCGCCAGGGCGGGGGCAGTGCCGGAACGCAACGCCTCCAGGATCGGCGGCCAGGCGGGACGTGGCACCGGTGGAAGGCATGCTTCCAGATAGTCGGCCGCCACAGCGGGCGACATGACGTGAGGTTCGATCACGGCCGCCGCCGTGAGCACGTCCCCGATCTTGTCTACCGCGGCGGCGAACTGCGTCGTACGGCAGGTGAGGATGAGCTGGTGCTTGTCGCACATCGACCGGTTTAGCGCGGTCAGCATGTCCGCGCGGGCCTGGTCGGGCAGTTCGTCCAAACCGTCGAGGACGGGCAGCACCTCGCCGCGGGCCACGAGCGTCTCCGGAATGTCCGGGCCCAGGCCTTCGGCGAGCAGCGCGGGATAGTTCATGGCCAGGCTGGCGGTCAGCCACTCCTGCAGCCGCGGGTGCCTCTGGCTGTCCCAGCGGGCGGCCGACAGCAGCACGGGCACGGGCTCATCCGGTCGCCGGGTGCGCAGCAGCTCGAGCATCATCTGCACGGCCAGGGTCGTCTTGCCGGTGCCCGGATCGCCGAGGATGACCAGGCGGCGGCAGCGCAGGGCACGGAAGTTGCGTGCCAGGTCCGCGATGTGCACCGCCAACCCCGGAAAGGCCACGGTTCCCCTGGCGATGATCTCGGGGTGGTCGGCCAGTTCGCGCCGCTCGGTCGAGCTCCAGGGCACGGGCATCGGGGCGGGATCGCCCAGCGAACGCAGCGCCATTTCCTCGAACCACTGCTGGGCCACCAGCCCGGCCAGGATGTCCTTGGCGGTTCTTACCTCGTCGGACGTCGGCCCGCGAGACGGCGCCCCACGTTTACGCCACCAGACGAACAGCGGCCACAGTTTCTCGCCCGCCATCCAGGCACCGCCTATCAAGGCCACGATAACGCCACCTGCGGCCTCTTTGCTGAGATCGGCCTGGTTTACCTGATACGCGCCGACGCCTGCCAGGACCAGGAGAACAACGCCCCATCTCAGTGCGCGATGACTGGCATTGGGATGTCGCCAATAACGTGCTGCCATAACTCCAGTATGGGGATTTTCGACGACGGAGTGGGGCTGATAATGCCACACCCGAGGTCGATAAAATCCGAAAAACCGGCCCCGCCGTAAAGGAATTGCAAATCGATCGGCGATTATTCGGAAATCCGATCGGGCGGCCGGAAAAGCATTCGCCCCCTTCCGACGCTCGCCGCACACACCGGCGCCGGGGCGCTCTGCCGTTGCACGCCATGGCCACCCTCGTCAGCATCGGGTTAGAGGTCTGATGGCCGCGAGTGGGAACCCGTCCCGGTCGGCGATGCTGGCGCCATGAGCACAGCGGACATGACAACGGATCAGGCCGGCGGACCGAGGGCAGATGAGCGGTCGCCGGCCGATGCTTGGGCGGTGATGCGGAAGTTCTACGAGGCCGAGGCCGCGTATGTGGCCGCAGGTGGATTCGGCAAGGCGAGCTACGACCAGGTCGCCGCTCACCTGGACCCAGAGGTGATCTTGCATCAGGCCCCCGGACTGCCTTTCACCGGCACCGGTACCTGGCGCGGTCACGACGGCATGGAGCGCTTTCTGGCCCGGTTCAGTGAGGTGTGGGAGTCGATGGAGTTCTTGGAGCAGGAGCATTGGGGTGACGAGGACACCGTGGTCGTGCGGAACCGGGTGCGCCTTCGCGCCCGTGCCACCGGCCAGGAAGTCGACACATTGATCGTGCAACTGATCACGGTAAGGAACGGACGCATGCTCGAATGCCGCCCCTTCTATTGGGACCCCCACGGCATCGCCGACGCCTGCCGACCACGTGACGCTGATACGCGTGCTCCCGGTCGCGAGTGATGATCTGTTCGTAGCGCTCCTGGCCTGATGTGACGATCATGGCCGGCATGGACGTTTCCCTCAGCGCCTACGAACGGTCACAACCCCTGTTCCCCGGCCACGGCTGCCTGACCTGGATCAGGACCGGCGCGACGGACGACGCCTTCGCCGGCCTGGTCCGCGGTATCGGCGGCGACCCGGCCACCGCCCGTCCTGCCACGTGGGAGGACGCCGAAGGTGAGGCTTACGACGACCTGGCCGACGACATCCTGCTGGCTGGGCGGCACGGGTTCGGCGCGGCGCCGGCCGTCGGCGGGGAACTGTCCGGGGTGCGGGTGGACGGCTCCTGGCTGCGGCGGGAGCACTTGTGCGTCCAGCTGCGTCCGCTGCCGCCCCGTCCCGTGACGCCTGAGGACCTGCTGGACGCCGACATGCGCGCCGTCGCCGGCCGCGATCCCCGCATCGCGGCGATCGCCGCCGACCCGGTCCCCGGCAGGCTGCCAGCCGGGCCCGAACCGGCGGGTGGTGGCCCATCCCGCCATCAGCCTGCTGGCTGACGCCGACGGCGTCCGCCTGCACCAAGCTGCGCCTGTTTCCGCACCAGCACGGGCAGGCCTACGTGCTGCGCATGCGTTCCTCCTTACAGAACCCTTGTTGACAGCCGCTCCAAGCCCTTGACTTTCCGGCATTGGCGTTAGCCCTCGTCATCGCATGCAGTGTGGCAGACGTACCTCGATGCGGGTCCCCTGCCCGTCTGGGCTGTCGATGTGGACGCGGCCGCGGTGCGCATCGGCGATGGCCGCCACGATGGCCAAGCCGAGCCCGCTGCCGCCGCTCGCCCGGCTGCGGCTCTTGTCGGCCCGGTAGAAGCGGTCGAACACGTGCGGCAGGGCCTCATCAGGAATGCCCGGCCCTTGATCGGTCACTCGTAGCACCACCTCATCGCCTTCCAGGGCCAGGTCAAGGTGGCAGGAGACGCCGGGGGGCGTGTGCATGCGTACGTTGCCGAGCAGGTTGCCGACGAGTTGGCTGAGCTGCTCCTCGTCGCCTACGAGTGTGATGCGTTCGTGGATGTCCCAGGTCAGCGGCCGCCCGGGCTCGACCGCGGCGGCGTCGCGACAGCAGTCCAGGACGACGCTGGTCAGGTCGAAGGCCTGGAAGTCGGTCTCGTGCTCTTGGTCGAAGCGGGCGAGTTGTAGCAGCGACTGCACCAGCCTGGCCATGCGCCGCGCCTCGGCGTGCATCCGCTCGACCGCCTCACGCTCGGCGGCGGCGTCCGGCAGAGCGTCGCTGAGGTAGAGCTCTGCGTAGGCGCGAATGGACTGGAGCGGAGTGCGCAGTTCGTGGGAGGCGTCGGCGACGAACTGCCGCAGCCTGCCTTCGGAGGTGTCGCGCGCCTCGAAAGCGGCCTGGATCTGGTCGAGCATACGGTCCAGGGCGGCGGCCAGGCGGCCGACCTCGGTGCGGGTGCTCAGCGGTGGTTCGCCGGACCGGCTCAGACGATGGGTGAGGTCTCCGGCGGCGATGAGGTCCGCCGTACGCGCCGAGCTCTCCAGCGGACGCAGCTCGCGGCGCACGATCCAGGCGCTGAGCAGGCCCAGGATCGCGACTCCGAGCACTTCGACGATGACGACGACGGCGACCATGGCATGGACGGCGTCCTCGGTCTCGTCCAGGCTCAGCCCGATCACCCCCACGTGCCCGCCGGCGAGCAGGGTGGTCATCACCCGGTAGCTGCGCGCCGCGCCCGGACCGGTGCCTGGCACGGTCACCAGTTCTCCCGGGACGGGAAGCGGCAGGGCGAGCGCCGGGCCGGGGCCGCGGGGAGTTCTGCCCGGCTCCAGGACGGCGAGGTAGAGACTGCCGAAGGAGGTGCGCTCGGGAGGGATCAGCCGGCCGGGAAGGTCGTGCTCGATGGTGGCCAGCGCGCGCAGGCCGGAGACGGTGGTGGCAAGCTGGGCGTCCACCCGCTGGTGCAGTGAGCCGATCAGGACGACGAGTGTGGCCGATCCGGTCACCGCGAGCACCAGCACGCACAGGCCGACCACGAGTACGGTCAGGCGGAGCCGCAACGGTTGCCGGGCAGGACGGCTCATGACGCGGCGGACCGCAGGCAGTAGCCGACGCCTCTCCGCGTGTGGATCAGCGGCGGCCCCAACGTGTCGATCTTGCGGCGTAGATAGCTGATGTAGGTGGCCACCACGGTGTCGTCGCCGCCGAAGTCGTAACTCCAGACGTGCTCCAGGAGTTGTGCCCGGGTCAGTACCCGTCCGGCGTGCAGCATCAGGTAGCGCAGCAGCCGGTATTCGGTGGGCGACAGCTCGATCGGCACATCGCCGCGCCGCACCGTGTAGCTCCTGGTGTCCAGCGTCAGGTCGTCCACCCGGAGCACGTGGTCGTCGGGCTGCCGTCCCCGCGTGCGGCGCAGCACCGCGTCCACCCGGGCGGTGACCTCGTCCAGGCCGAACGGCTTGGCGATGTAGTCGTCACCGCCCGCGGCCAGCCCGGCGACCACGTCCTTGCGGCTGCCCCGGGCGGTCAGGAACACCACCGCGACCTCGAGTTCGTCGGCGCGGATACGGCGCAGCACTTCGAAGCCGTCCAGGTCGGGCAGCATCACGTCGAGCAGGATCAGCTCCGGCATGAACGTGCGGGCCGCGGTGAGCGCCTGCAGCGCGGTGGTGGCGGTGCGCACCTCGTGCCCGATGTGGCGCAGGTAGCGGGAGACGGCGTCCAGGATGGCGGGTTCGTCGTCCGCCACGAGCAGCTTGGCCGCTCTGACCGGCGGGTTGGCTGGTTCGAGAATGATGCTTCTCCTCGCAGTTGGGGGATCCTCGCGCAGCGGCGTGCCTTCATGGGAGTTGCGTGTGAAAGGTCCGCCGCGAAGGCCGCCGGGCGCCGGGCGGCCTCATGCTTGGAACGGGCGCGGCCCCAGCCCGGCCGCCTGCCTCTGATCCAGTCTTTCGCCTTGGAGCTTATCTTGTCCACGTTGCTGTCGCCTGGGGCGGTTCGCCTGCTGGCGCGTACGGCGCATCTCCGGCGCCTGGGTACTCGTCCTGGGCAGGTGCCGCAGATCGCCCGGGCGCTGACAGGAGATCACAGATGACCAGCCGCGCCGACGCGCAATCCTTCGACCGGGTCGCTCAGGACTACGAGCGTCTGCACGAGCTTCAGGGCGACAACCTGAGGAAGTGGCTGCCGGAAGTCCTGCCGGCCGGCGGCCGGCGGGCGCTGGACCTGGGCTGCGGCACCGGCAAGCACACGGTGGGTCTCGCTGAGCGGTTCGCGCACGTCGACGCCGTCGACCTTTCCGGTCCGATGATCGACCTGGCCCAGGCCAAACGCGCCCGGGACAACATCACTTACCGGCAAGCAGATCTTCTCGACGTCGGGGGCATGGGCCGTTACGACCTCGTGCTCAGTGTCGCGACCTTGCACCATGTTCCTGACCTACGGGCCGCCTTGCACCACATCAAAACGCTGGTCGCACCCGGCGGGCGGGCCGTGCTCGTCGACACCGTCTCGCCGCGACCCGCCAACCCGCGTTGGTGGCTCTACGGAGGCGCGGTACGCAAGCTCCTCCGCAACCTCGTCCGGCGGGACCCGGCGCAGGCGTGGGAGATCTTCCTGCTGTCCACCGGAGCATGGCTGGATCATCGGGTCAGCGACCGCTACCTCAGCCGGGAACAGTTCGAGCGGATCTACCGGGAGGTCTTCCCCACCGCCCGCTTCCGTAATGTGGGCCCGCACGCCATGATCTGGGACGCGCCCGCGACCGCGGATCCGCCTCCACGTTCATGATCACGTGAGAGGTCGCCGGGCGGACAGGCCCGCCACGCGACCACCTGGAATGGGTGCGTGGGCGCAACGGTTACCGGCCGTTGATCACTTTGGAGGTGCAAGTGGATATGCGGGTTCTATGCGTGCATGCGCATCCGGACGACGAGGCGATCTGGACCGGTGGAACCCTGGCCAAGTACGCCGACGAGGGCGCCAGGACCGCCGTCGTCACGTGTACGTGGACCCAGGGAACCCAGCGGGCCGCAGAGCTGGAGCGTTCTCTGGACATCCTCGGCGCCGGCAGACCGAGGTTGCTCGGCTACGCCGACGCCCGCAAGCCGGAATCCGCGCCCGGCAGCCCACGTTTTCTGGACGTGCCATTCGACGAGGCGGTCAGACGGGTCGTCGAGCACATCAGGGAGTTCAGGCCCGATGTCGTGCTCACCTATGACGGCTACGGCTCGTACGGAAATCCGGATCACGTGCAGGTACACCGGGTGACCATGGCCGCGGTCGAAGCGGCGGGGTATGACCAGCTCTACCCGGACGTGGGCGATCCCTGGAGGCCACGCGCCCTCTACCTGGCGACCATCCCGCGGTCCGTCGTGGTGTCACAATGGCAGGCAGTGTTCGGAACGCTTCCTGAACCGGAGCAGAAGCTGCCAGGCGTCCCCGACGAGCAGGTCACCACCCACCTCGATGTCGGGCAGTGGGCCGAGCGCAAGTGGTCGGCGATGCATGCGCACGAGTCCGAGGTCGGGCGTGGTGCGTCGATGACCTTGCTCACGTCACTGCCGGAGCAGGCCCGCGCTCAGATGCTGGCGAACGAGTGGTATCGACGCGTCTCCTACACCGGCACCTCGCAGACCACCCTTTCAGAACCTTGATCTTGAGCGCTTGAGGCGACCACACCCGAACACGGAACTCACCCGAACACCGGACAGTCCTCAGGCACGCCTGCTCAGGCCGCGGGGGCGTAATCCTGGCTGCAGACGAGCTTGACGAAGGCTTCTCGCTGTTCGAGCCTGGACATCCAGGCCCAGTTCTCGTCGACCACCTCCGCGGCGACCCGTTCCTGGTGAGCGAACGCGGAGCGCAGGCTCGTCTCGAAGTCCGCGCGGCGCATCAGCTTCACCACGGCCTCCCCCACCACCGGCACGCCGAACACCGCCGTCTGCGAGGCGAGTTCCTTGTTCAGGCCGGGCGAGTCCAGGAGCACGAGCTTGTCGACCCGCTCCGGGTGGCGCTCGGCGAAGGAGAGGGTCCAGGCGTCGCCCCACGAGTGACCGACCAGCGACGCCTTCGTCAAGCCCATCGCGTCGAGGAAGGCTCTGATGGCCTCCGCCATGGCCGGGATCGTGTACGTGAAGTTCCGCGCCGCGCGGGTGGAGCCCTGGCTCGGCAGGTCGACGGCGTAGACCGTGTGGTTCCTGGCCAGGGCGGGGATGGCATCGCGATAGGAGTACTGCCACTGGGCGCCGCCCGCGATCAGCACCACCGGTGCGCCTCGTCCGGTTCTGGTGTAGTGGAAGCGAGCCACGGAGGTGTCGGCGTACAGGGAGTGGACGCGGCTCAGGTACGGCGAGCGGTATCCCCGTACGGCGGGCGGCTGCCACACGTACGCGATCACCTGAACCCCGGCCACCAGCAGCGCGACCAGGCCCGCGAGCCATCGCGGCCAGCGCCGCCGGCGGGATGAGGGATCCATGGGCGTCAGTCCTCGGCGCCGTGGCCCCGCTGAGGAAGCAGAGCCGCCGCGGCCGCCCAGGCTCGGGCGAGCCCGAACTCCGCCACGCCGCGGATCAGGTCACGGAAGGTCTCCTCGGTGGCCCGTCCGCCCGCGCCAAGGCGGCGTGCAGGCGCATCGACCGGCCCAGCGTCTGGTAGAAGACGTCCACGGTCAGGCAGGCGATCGCCCGTTCGCGAAGGCCGAGGTGCGGATCCTGGTCGTCGACGAGTTCGACAGCATGAGCCTGGAGACGATCAAAGAGCTCCTCGACCCCGGTGATCCGGTCGGCAGCCTGCTCCAGGCCATCCGCGCGTACGAAGCCATGTCAGAGGGCGCATCCGAGCCCTCTGTACAGAACGGCCCCTGGCGCAGGGTTCCTTACTTCTTCGCCGAGCCGTCGGTGCGCATGGCCGTCTGCGCCACGCTCGACCGGGCGGGCGGGCGGATCGCACCGCTGCTCGCCGAGACCTGCGGTCTGAGCCCGACGCAGGCCCGGGTGCTCGCGAACGCCCTCGCCTTCGGCTACTTCGCCGCGCTCGAGCAGTGGCATCTCGACGGCGGCACCGGCTCCATCGCCGACTACGTCGAGGAGGGCATGCGACCGCTACGCGATGTCTGGAGCGCGACGCGTCCGCCCTCGGCTCACGGCCCGGCGGACCTGAGTTGAGTACGCCCTACTCAAGCGGCGCCGCCGGTGATCCCTGACGCTGTTGACCATGACAAAGCTCGTGGCACTGTTTCTAGTGTTCTGGGGTCCTCTGTACCACCCGACCTACCTCGCCTCGATGTCAGGGACGTACGAGAACGGCGTGGTCAGCGGGGAGATCTGGGCCTACGCCGGCCAGTGCGCCAGGGCCTTCATCGAGACCAGCTACCAGCCTGCGGGCGCCGGGTATAACATCACGCAGTGGTCGTACTCGGAGCCTGCCTGCTCGCCGGCGGCGTTGGAGACTACGACACCGTTCCGGACGTACCTTGACAGGCCGGTCGAGGAGATCACTCACATCGGCGCGTCTGTCTGCCGGTGGACGGCGTGGGAGTCCATGACCTGCGGCCCTGCCCAGACCATCTTCGCTCGCTGACTCCGCCTGCCCCGTGCCCGCTTCTCTGCCGTACCCCAGAAGCGTCATCACCCCGGCGGACTGCCGACGCCGCACACGCGACAATAGTGCGAGAGGACGACAGTTCGCGGCGAGTCACGCGGTGCCGGCAGCGTCCGGCGCCATCAGCGGCCCGATCGACGTACCCGCCCGCGCCCGTGCGGCCTCTGAGCGGGCGCTGGGCGCCGGCCACCCCGGCGCCCTCCTGGCCGCCATCCCGCTAGCCGACCCTGCTGACGTGCCAGCTCTGGTTCTCCCCGCCCCAGCACCGGGCCTGGACCACCCTGGCGCCGTCGGCGGGGTCCACGTTGGCCACGTCCAGGCACAGACCGCTGTGCTTGGCGATGACCCGCTTGGTGCCGTCGGCGTTGGTCTTGATCCGCCACCGCTGGTTGTTCGTGAAGCGGCAGGTCGCCTGGACCACGGCTGCCGCGTTCGCGGTGCTCGCATAGGCGACGTCCAGGCACTTGCCGCTGTGCCTGGCGATGAACACGTACGCCCCGTCGTCGAACCTGCGGGCCTCCCACTGCTGGCTGAGCACTTGGCCCAGGCACCGCCACTGATGTGTCGGGCTGGCGTGCCGGGTGCTCCCCCCCAGTACATCGAGGCACTTGCCGCTGTGCTCCGCGACGAACTTGTAGTACGCGGGTGCGGCGTGAGCGGGGACCGCCGTCGCCGCGAGGGCTCCGGTCATCGCGCACAGCACGGTCAGCGAGGCGGTCAGGCGGATTCTGCGCATGGGAGTGTCCTTCCGGGGTTGTGGCCGCCGGCTGGCGGGTGCTCTCAGAGTCGCGATCCCGGCGTCCCAGCGCCCAGAGGCGAGATGTCCCTTCCGCAACCAGGGACGAATGCCCCTCATGGGACATGACGTCCCTGATCCCGCTGGGACCTGACGTCTCTGGAACCAGGGACGGCGGGAACGCGACATTGAGGCTCCCGCCGGAACAAGGGAGAGCCCTATGGAAACCCTCGCCCCCTCACGAACCACTCGATCGAGCCGCACCGGCGTCGTCGCCGTGCTGCTCTGCGCCGGCGCCGTCACGGCCGCGGCCGATCTCCTCCTGCGCCCGGTCCCGGCGCTCGACTTCGGCACGTTCGCCACGATGCGGGCCGAGCGCGACGCCGTGTGGCTGTTCAGCCTGCTGGGAGGGGTGGGAACGGCCGTCGCCCACATCGCCGCCGGCCTCGCCGCCTGCCTGCTCGTCCGTCACAGGGGCGCGGCCCTCGCAACGGTCGCCGCCGTGCTCACCGGCCTGGCCGGGGTGCTGTTCTGCGCCGGTTTCTTCGCCATCGGCGCCGTCGACTGGTATCTGACGTCCGACGCGACCGCCGGCCGTGCGCTGTTCGACGCCTTCCAGTCCGACTCGGGACGGGTCTTCGGCATCCAGGCGATCGGATTCCTGCTGTCCGTGGTGGGCTTCGCCGTGCTCGGGGCCGCTCTGTGGCGCTCTCGCGCGGTGCCTCGGTGGCTGGCGGCCGCGGTGCCGCTGAGCCAGATCGCGATGATCGCCGCCGGCGCGGGTGTCGTTTACGATGTCGTCCACGCGGTCTTCATGGCGACACTGGTCACGATCGCCTGGTTCGCCTGGCGTGGCCGCATCGAGTAAGGGGCTGCACCGGTGTATGGCAGGTGCCTTGCGGCCGACGCGCGACGTGTCGGCCGCGCCGTCGTGCTCATGCTCACGGGCCTCGTGCTCGTCATGTACGCCGCCGGGCTGGTGATGTGGATCGTCGAGGCGGCCCGGCTGCCGGAGGTCGCATTCGCACCGTGGTCCACACCGCGGGGGCGCGCGGTCCTCGACGCGTGGGGCATGCCGATCGAGTCGTGGGCCGCCCTGGTGGCCCTGCCCGGGGTCATCGTGACGGCCGCCGCCGTGACGTCCGCGACGTTGATCCTGCGCCACGGGACGTCGTGGTTCGGCCTCTATCTGGGCTTCACGCTCGTCCTGTTCGCGACGGGGGGCAGCGAGGCGCCGCTGGTCGTGGCCGCTTTACATCCCGAACTCGATGGTGTGGCCCGTGGCGTGCAGGGCCTGGCCTGGATCGCGTTGTTCCCTGTGGCGTACGTCTTCCCCGACGGTCGCTTCGTCCCCGCCTGGAGCCGCTGGCCGGCTGCGGCGTGGGCCGTCTACCTGGCGCTGGGTCTGGCCGGGGTCGGAGGAGGATCGCAGGCGGTGGACGCCTTCATCGTCCTGGTCCTGGTCGGGACCTGCGTCGCCGCCCAGCTCCACCGCTATCTCCGGGTTTCCGGACCGGTCGAGAGACAGCAGGCCAAGTGGCTGATGGTGGCGATCGCCCTGTGGTTCCTGTTCGCGCTCACGCTCAACGTGAGTCCCCTGGGCGCCCTGTACTACGAGGCCAGCGCCCGCGGGCTGATCGCGTTCGTCCTCATCGGTCTGCTCACGGCCGCGCTGATGGCGCTGATCCCCACGGCGGTGGCGATCGCGGTGCTGCGTCACCGGCTGTTCGACCTGGACGTCTGGATCAATCGGGCGCTGGTCTACGGCGTCCTGACCGCCTTTGTGGTGGCCGCTTACGCGGCGGTCGTCGGCGGCATCGGCGCGCTGTGGGCCGATGGCACCGGCGGGTTGCTGACGGTCGTCGCGGCAGCCGCGGTGGCGCTGGCCTTCAGTCCCCTGCGCGAGCGGGTCCAGCGGCACGTCAACCGCTTGGTGTACGGCGAGCGCGGCGATCCGTACGTCGTGCTCAGCAGGCTGGGGCAGCAGCTCGGCAGCCTTGCCCGGCCCGAGGAGATCGCCCCCGCCATCGTCGAGACCGTCGCCCGCACGCTCAAGGCCCCCTACACGGCCCTCGAACTCGACCACGAGATCGTCGCCAGCACCGGGAGACCCGCGGGCGCCACGGAGAGTTTCGAGATCGGCCACCGGGGCGCATCGTTCGGCCGGCTCGTCGTCGCCACCCCCGGCGACAACCTGTCCGCCAGGGACCTGCGGCTGCTCGCCGACCTCGCCCGCCACTGCGGCGCGGCGGTGTTCGCCGCCCAGGAATCCCTGCGCATCCGCCGGCTCGCCACCGACCTGCAGAAGACCCGCGAGAACCTCGTCCTCGCGCGAGAGGAGGAGCGCCGCAGGATCCGCCGCGACCTGCACGACTCCCTCGGCCCCGCGTTGAGCGGTCTCGCGCTGACCGTCGACGCCGCCCACGCCGTCATGGCCACCGACGCCGCCGCCGCGGACAAACTGATGCGCGCGTTGAAGGATCAGAGCAGGCAGACATTGGAGGAGGTACGCCGCCTGGCGCGCATGCTCCGTCCCCCCGCCCTGGACGAGCTCGGCCTCGCCGGCGCCCTGGCCCACCTGGCGGAGGGTGCCGAGCAGGCGGGCCTGGCCACCACCGTGCGCGTCCCGGAACCGCCGGCGATGCCCGCCGCCGTCGAGGTCGCCGTCTACCGGATCGCGCAGGAAGCCGTCACCAACGTCATCCGGCACTCCGGCGCCGGCTCGTGCCTGATCGAACTGAACGCCGCCGAGCACGCCGCCGAACTCCTGGTGGCCGACGACGGCACCGGCATCAACCCCTCCAGCCGCCCCGGTGTCGGCACCGCGTCGATGCGCGAACGCGCCGAAGAACTCGGCGGCGTCATCACCGTCACCAGCGACGCCGGCGGCACCCGGGTCGCCGCTCGCCTGCCGCTGGCCGAGGAGAGCACATGATCCGGATCCTGCTCGCCGACGATCACCCGATCTTCCGGTACGGACTACGCGCCGTCCTCGCCTCCGACCCGGAGACCGAGCTGGTCGGCGAGGCCGGCTCCGGGGAGGAGGCCGTCGAACTGACCCGCCGGCTGCGACCCGACGTGGTTCTCATGGACATCACCATGCCCGGCCTGAACGGCGTCGAGGCGACCCGCCGCATCCTCGCCGAACTTCCCGGCACCAACATCCTCATCGTCACGATGTACGACGACAGCGCCTCGGTGCTCGCGGCGCTCAGAGCCGGAGCCCGCGGCTACCTCATCAAGGGCACGGATCGCGAGGAGCTGCTGCGCGCCGTACGAGCCGCCGCCGCCGGCCACGCCATCCTCAGCCCTGTGGCGGCCCAGCACCTGACCAGCCAGATCGCCCGCCCGCGATCCGCGGCGGCAGCCCTTCCCCGAACTGACCCCACGCGAACACGACATCCTGGAGCTTGTGGCGGCGGGGTACACCAATCCCGCCATCGCCGAGCGCGCCGGGCTGACCGCCAAGACCGTGCGCAACTACATCTCCACCATCCTCGCCAAGCTCAACGCCACCTCCCGCGCCGAAGCCGTCGACCGCGCCCGCGCCGCCGGTCTGGGTGACTCGCAACGGTGACGACGAACCGGCCCAGCTCCTCGGTGATCATTTCACCCGCCTGGGAGGCGATGCCTCGGGCCGGCAGGGAGGTCTTCACCGTGACCAAGTCCGCCCGGTTCGCCCGCAATATGGCCGAGGCCAACCGGATCTTACATGCAGCGCAGGTCCAGCCCGCCGTTCAGCGTGCCGTCCAGGTCGATGATCAAGGAGGACGGAGCGGAGTCCTCCGCTGCCTCACCGCCCGGCTCGTCCACCACAGCCCAGGCCCAGACCTCGTAGTCGCCGAGTTGTCCGTCGGGGTCCTCGATCTTCGCCTGGCGGTAGTGGTTCAGCACCTGCTCCACCGGCAGGTCCACGTCGAGGCCGAAGCGGATGGTGTACCGGCAGTCGCCGGAGTCGCCGCCGCGTACCTTCGTCTGCGGGCCGAAGTCGCCGAAGGTCGTTCCGGGCGGCCGCGGATACGCCTTGACACGGTCGGCCATCCGGGCGAGTTCGAAGTCGTTGATCCACTCGGGCGTCTTGGCCAGCGCCCAGAGCAGCACGAACGGCATCAGCAGCCAGGCCAGGCAACCGAGCCTTCGGGTGATGCGCGATCGTCCGGGTGAGGTGGACGCGGGGGGCGGCATGAGGTCCATGATCGCCTATCGCGGCGCATGGCCGTCGCCCCTCGTGCGGAGACCAGGGTCGCGGATCCGGGGTGGCCCCGGCGCGGACGCCGGGGCCGCGGTGAAGGTCAGTTCGTGCCTGGGGCGGTGGGCTTGTCGTTCGTCCAGCCGGCCTTGATCGTCTGTACGCCGGACTTGCCGAGCATCGGCTTGCCGCCGTGCTTGAGGTCGGTGTACTCGGCCAGCAGGATCATGGTCTTGGTGTCCACGACGTACTGCTGCTTGAGCACCGACTTCTCGTTGACCGGGACGGGCAGGGCGAACTTCTGGCCGGGGCGGCCCAGCGGGTCCTTGGCCCGGCCGAGGTCGGTGACGCCCTTGGTGGTCTTGAGCACCTGGTACGCGCCGGCCCTGGCCTTGTCGGGCACCGGGACCGTGTACAGGAGATCGATCGCCCTCCCGGCGACATACCGGTCGAAGTTGACCAACCACTCGTTCTTCGTGGCCTTCGGAGTGGTGGTCTTGGCCTCTTCTGCGGCTTCGTCGATCCAGGCGCTGACCTCGGCGGCCAGCTGCTTCCTGAGCGCCTCGGCATCCGTCTGCAGCGTCTGGAGCTGCTCGTACGTGACGTTCTTCTCGCCCAGCCGGAACGCGGGCACATCCTCCTCCACCGGGTGCAGAGTGCCCTTGCCCGGACGGGTGGACAGGCGGATCTTCATGCCTTCCGTGCGGTAGGCCCACGTGGCCGGAGAGCCGTCGGCACGCCAGGCCGCCTCGTCCTTCAGGGCGCGGGCCTGGACGGCACCGTCCCGATGACGCTGGAGCTGTCGGTGGAGGGCCAGGGCGAGGCGCGGCCGTTCACGGTGAGTCCGGCGACGGTGACGGCGCCCGCGGGCGGACAGGCCGTCGTCTCGGTCACCGCCGCCACCGCGGCGGCGGCGGGCTACCTCGGCGGGCACCTCGTCGCCGCCGGTGGCGACGTCCGGGTGAGCACGCCGCTGGCGGTGGAGAACGAGCGGGAGGCGTACGCGCTGACCCTCATGCACACCGGCCGCGACGGCCGCCCGAGCGCCGGCCACCTCACCACGCTGCACCGGACGGACTCCGCAGGCCTGATCACGGAGCTCACCGCGTACGACCCCGTCGACCCGCGCCTCGACCGCCTGGACGTTCCGCTCCGAGCGCACCGGGGACGGCCGGCCGCTGCTGGTCTCCGTCGTCCGCTTCTCCCCCGCACTGGACGCCCGCAACACCGCGCCCAGCGGCGAGACGTACGCGGTTCCGGTGCGCGTGGAGCGGCAGCGGGGCTCGGCCGCCGGCGCGGTACGCGACCTGGCCGCAGAGATCTCCTTCGACGACGGCGCCATCTGGAAGCCGGCCCCGATCCGCAAGGGCCAGGTCGTGGTGAACCATCCGGCCATGGAGGGATTCGCCTCGTTGTGCGCCAAGGCCGTCGACACCGCGGGCAACGCCGTCGAGCAGACGGTCATCCGGGCGTACCGCATCGCACCCCGGACCTGATCGCGGGGCCGGCCGATCAGGGCCGCTTCCTCTCGTGGCGAACTCAGGCCGGCACGTCCGGCACCGGCCGTCCCGCGCCGTTACGGCCGCAGGTTGCGGGTCACCGGCCGATGGTTGTCTCCCGGCGTGGGGGCCGGCCGGTCGCCAGGGCGGCTCGTACGAGGCCCCGCGCGAGAGCGGTGCTTTCTGGGAGGGTGTCGAGAGGGAGCGGCTGGGTCGCGAGCGCGCCTTCGTGCAGCACGAGCAGCCGGGTGGCGAGCACGGCCGGGTCCTGGCAGCCCGCCGCGGCGGCGAGTTCCTCGAAGAGGTGCAGCAGCCAGAGCTTCTGCTCCGCGGCGACGCGGTGGGCGGGATGCGCGGGGTCCGGCAGTTCGGCCAGGGCATTCATGAACGCGCAGCCGCGGTCGTTGCTCTCGCTCCAGCTCCGCAGCGCGTCGAAGGGAGCGGTGACCGCCTCGACCGGATCGGCGCACGCGCCGACGGCCGAGGAGACGAGGGATCGCCAGCGCCGATCGCGCCCGGCGAGGTAGGCCGCGACGAGGTCGTCCTTCGAGCCGAACTGGTTGTAGAGGGTCCGCTTGGTCACGCCGGCCCGCTCAGCGATCAGGTCCACTCCCACGGGCGTGATCCCGTTGTTGTAGAAGAGCTCCTCGGCCGCGGCCACGATGCGCCGGCCGCATCACGGCCGTCGGGCCGCGGGCGGACGAGGCGCTGATCGGCCGCCGCGTCGTCGTCGACCCGGCCATCTACGACGCCGACCACCGCCTACGGGACCGCGCTCGGGATGATCGAGAGGGGCCGCCTCCAGCGGGGGCAGACCGTCCTGGTCTCGGGGGCCTCAGGAGGCGTGGGGCTGGCCGCGGTGCAGCTCGCCCGTGCGCGCGGCGCGCGGGTGCTCGCCGTCAGCAGCGCGGCCAAGATGGACGCCGTACGCGCCGCCGGAGCGCACAGCGTCCTGGACCGGGCCCGCGATCTGCCCGCCCAGATCCGCGCGGCCGCCCCGGACGGCATCGACGTCGCGCTGGACGTGGTCGCGGGCGACCTGGTGGGTGATGGCCTGCCGCTGCTGCGCGAGGGCGGCCGGTGGGTGGTCGCCGGCGCGCTCGGCGGGCACGGCGTGAGCTTCGACGTACGCCGCCTGTACCTGCACAACATCCAGCTGATCGGATCGTCGATGCACACGCCCGCGCACTTCGACCTCCTCATGGATCTGGCCCGCCAGGGGGAGATCCGGCCTGTCATCGCCGCGGTCTACCCGCTCGGCGAGGCGGCCGCGGCCCAGCGGGAACTTTCACGGCGCCGGCACGTCGGCAAGATCGTCCTGCACCCGCCGGCGGCCTGACGCGCCGGCCTCGTCCACGCCGTCCCCTCACACCGTCGCCGGGCGCAGGCCGGGCGGAGCCGAAATTGGCGCGCGCGGGCTCGCGGCCGGAGGTTAGCCTGATCGTGCGGCCGGCTGGGAGCCATCGTGCGGCCGATGGGGGCCTGGGCGCCCGCGAGCACCGCGGGCTTTCGTCCTGGGAGGAAAGCGGTGCCGTCCGTCTCCGTTCTTCAGCTCGACGACGTGCCGGTGCGCGAGCGGTTCGACTTCTGGTGGCAGGCCGTCGCGGAGTCGGTGGTGTCGGTGGACGCCACCAGCGATCGGGCCGAGGACTTCTGGGCCGAGATGCGCGGCCTCGATCTCGGCCTGGCCCAGCTGTCCCAGGTGCGCTGCGTGTCCTTCGACGCGCGCAGGGGCGCGAGCCACATCCGGCGCTCCGACGCCGACCTCTACCAGCTGGCCGTGACCGTACGGGGCCGGTCGGGCGTGTGGCAGAACCGGCGCGACACCCGCCTGGAGCCCGGCGAGCTGGTGCTCTACGACACCTCCCGCAGCTTTCTCGCCTGGACGGTGAGCCAAGGCCCCGCCCCGTCGCACGAGCATCGCGGCGAGGTGGCCGAGGGGATGATCCTGCGCTTTCCGCACCAGGCGCTGCCACTGCCCGCCGCCATGGTCGAACCCCTGCTCGCGGTGCCTTTACCGGGGCACGAGGGCGTCGGCCCGCTGCTCGCCGGGCTGCTGCGCCGCCTCATCGCCCAGCCCGAGTGGCCGGCCCGCGACCTGGCCCGGCTGTCGTCCATCGTGCTGGACCTGGTCGCGGCCCTGCTGGGCCAGCGGCTCGGCCGGGACGCCTCCGCCTACCAGGCCGACCCCGGCGAGGTGCTCCTGCTGCGCGTCAAGTCCTTCGTCGAGGAGCGGCTGGGCGACCCCGGGCTGACGCCCTCGGTCATCGCCGCCGGCCACTACATCTCGGTGCGTCACCTGCACAAGCTCTTCCAGAACGCGGGGCTCACCGTCGGCGGCTGGATCCGCGAACGCCGGCTCGAACGCTGCCGCCGCGACCTGGCCGACCCCCTCCTGCGGCACCTTGCCGTCCAGGCCGTCGCCGCCCGCTGGGGATTCACCAGCCCGTCCCACTTCAACCGCGTCTTCCAGCGCGCCTACGACGTCTCCCCCGCGGCCTACCGGCGGCTGGTCCGCGAGCATGAGGCCGTGGCGCGCTGAGTGCTGCGCTCTGAGGCAAGGCCCGTGCGCTCGCGGGCAAGTGCGCGCCGGCCGCTCCTGCGAAGGTCGAGCCATGAATCTCCGTGAAACCCTCAAGATCGCCGGGGTCGGCGCGCTGATGGCCGCGGCGCTGATCGCGCCCGCGAGCGCCGCGCACGCGGCCCCCTCGGGCTGCAGCGACCTGTATCGGGACAACGCCTACTGGTACAACTGCACCAAGGGATCGGGATCGTTCCGGGCCGTGGTGCGCTGCTACCGGATCGGCCATTCGACGTACGTGACCAGATACGGCGTCTGGGAGCGGGTCGGCGAGGGCCCGTCCCGAGCCCAGTGCCTGTCCAGCGAGGAGACCTCGGACGGCCGCGGGGAGCACAGGAACTAGCCCGCGGCGTCACAGGGCCGTGGCCATGGCCAGGTCCGCCTCCAGCCGGCGGGCGGCGGCCTGGAGGGTCGCCACGAGGGCGGGCAGCTCGGTGTGCTGGTAGCGGACGCTCGGCATCGAGATCGACAGGCCCGCCACCGCCACCCCCTGGTCGTCGCGCACGGGGACGCCGACGGCGACGACGCCGTGCTCGGAGCGGCCCTGGTTGACCACGAACCCGGCCCGCCTGATGCGGGTGAGCTCGCTCTTGAGCCGGGTCAGGTCGGGGCGGGCGGACGGCTGCTCGGCGTACCGGTCGGGGGCGTAGACGGCGTCGACCTCCTCGGCGCCGAGCTCGGCCAGCAGCAGCAGGCCCGCCGTGGTCTGGTGGGCGGGGAAGACCATGCCCTCCCGGTTGCCGACGCGCAGCGCCTGATCGCATTCGACGCTGGCGATGAACCGGGCCGTGTCGCCGGTGCGGATGGTCAGGTTGGCCGACTCCCGCACGGCGTCGACCAGGCGGCGCAGGTGCGGCAGGGCGGTCGCGCGCAGCTGCGAGGTGCGCGAGCGCGAGTGCTCGGCGAGCTGGAGCACGGGGCCGGCGTGGTAGCGGTGCCGTTCGTCCTGGACGGCGAAGTCGCGGTAGACGAGCATCTGCAGCAGCCGGTGCGCGGTCGAGCGGGCCACGCCGAGCCGCCCGGCCGCCTCCGAGACGGTCAGGGCGCCTTCGAGCTGCAGCATCGTCGCGATTCTCAGCGCGTGGTCGACGCTGGCGACCGCGTACGCCGGTGGGGTCTTCAGCGGCTTGTCCACCGGATCTCCGTTCTGCACAGAAGAATATGTTGTTCTATATGGTGGGATATCCAGCACTCTCTCACATATGAGCACGATACGAACCCCGGTCCGGCTGCAGGCCGTCTCGGCCCCCGACCAGCCCGACGTCACGCCCGCCCTGCAAGAGCTCTACCGCGGTTTCGAGGAGGAACTGCTGGTCCCGCTGTGGACGGAGATCGGCGACCTGATGCCGGCCCACCCGCGCTCGCGGGCGGTGGCGCACCTGTGGCACTGGGACACCCTGCTCAAGCTCGCGGCCCGCGCCGGCGAGATCGTGCCGGTCGGCCGCGGCGGCGAGCGCCGCGCGATCGCCCTGGCCAACCCGTCGCTGGGAGGCCGCCCGTTCGCCACTCCGACGCTGTGGGCCGCGATCCAGTACCTGATGCCCGGCGAGGACGCCCCCGAGCACCGCCACACCCAGCACGCCTTCCGGTTCGTGGTCGAGGGCTCGGGCGTGTGGACGGTGGTCGACGGCGACCCCGTGCCGATGAACCGGGGCGACTTCCTGCCGCAGGCGGGCTGGAACTGGCACGCCCACCACAACGCCACCACCGAGCCCATGGCCTGGCTCGACGGCCTGGACATCCCGTTCCAGTACGTCACCGAGGCGCAGTTCTTCGAGTTCGGCCGCGACGAGCTGCCCGGCGCCGAACGCACCACCCCCGAGCGGAGCCGTTCTGAGCGCCTGTGGGGCCACCCCGGCCTGCGCCCGCTCTCGGCGACGCCGGCCCCCGCCGGGGACTCGCCGCTGCTGGCCTACAAGTGGGAGTTCACCGACGCCGCGCTCGCCGACCAGCTCACTCTTGAGGCCGAGGGGTACGGCGGGACGGTCGAGCCGGGCCACGCCGCGGTCCGCTTCGCCAACCCCGCGACGGGCGGCGACGTGCTGTCCACCATCCGCGCCGAGATGCACCGCGTCGTGCGCGGCGCCGAGACCGCCCCGGTCCGGGAGACCGGATCGAGCGTCTACCAGGTCTTCAACGGCGCGGGAACGGTCACCGTCGGCGAGACGACCTGGTCGGTCACCCGCGGCGACCTGTTCGTGGTGCCCTCCTGGGAGCCGTTCTCCGTACGGTCGGAGGCGGGGTCCGCCGATTCGGACTCCGGCGCGATGGACCTGTTCCGCTTCTCCGACTCGCCCGTCTTCGAGGCGCTGCGGCTCGACCGGAGAGGGAACGCCTGATGAGGCTGGCCACCATCCGCACCCCCGGCGGCACCCGCGCCGTGAAGCTCGACGGCGGCACGCTGGTCGACCTCGCCGCCGAGGATCTCGGCGCCTTCCTGGCCGATCCCGGCTGGGAGCGGGCCGCCGCGGCCGCGACCGGCCCCGCCTACGACGCCGAAGGCGCCGACTTCGCGCCCGTGGTGCCGCGCCCGTCGAAGGTGATCTGCGTCGGCCACAACTACACCGGGCACATCAAGGAGATGGGCCGCGAGCTGCCGGCGTACCCGACGCTGTTCCCCAAGTTCGCCGACTCCCTGATCGGCGCGCGCGACGACATCGTCAAGCCTCCCGAGACCGACGCGCTCGACTGGGAGGTCGAGCTCGCCGTGGTGATCGGCCGGCCCGTGCGCCGCGCCGGCGAGCAGGAGGCCGCCGCGGCCATCGCCGGATTCACCGTCATGAACGACGTGTCGGTACGCGACTGGCAGTTCCGCACCGTCGAGTGGACCCAGGGCAAGATCTGGGACTCCTCCACCCCGGTGGGCCCGTACGTCGTGACCCCCGACGAGCTCCCCGGCGGCGTCCGCCCGGCACTGACGGTGCGCACCACCGTCGGCGGCCGCCTCATGCAGGAGGACGACACCGCCACGCTGCTCTTCGACCCCGTGCACCTGGTGCGTTACGTCTCCACCGTCGTACGGCTCAACCCCGGCGACCTGATCGCCACCGGCACCCCCGCCGGCGTCGGCCATGCCCGCGACCCGAAGGTGTACCTCACCGGAGGCGAGAGCGTCGTGACGGAGGTCGAGGGCATCGGCGCCTGCGTCAACCAGGTGGTGGTGCGGCCGTGAGGCGGAGTTTCGCCGACGCCCGGCGCTGGGCGGACGACGGCACCAAGCTGCTCCTCGGCACGGTGGCCGGGCTGGACGAGGCACAGTACGCGCGGCCCAGCCTGCTGCCGGGCTGGACCCGCGGGCACGTGCTCGCCCACGTCGCCGCCAACGCCGACGCGCTCGGCAACCTCGTGCGCTGGGCGGCCACCGGCGAGCCCACGCCGATGTACGCCTCCCCCGCCGAGCGCGCCGCCGGGATCGAACGCGGCGTGCGGATGCCGGCCGCCGGCTTGGAGACCTGGCTGCGCCGCTCCGCGACCGCCCTGGCCGAGGCGTCGGCGGCGCTGAGCGAGCGGCAGTGGGCGGCCGAGGTCGTCACCGCGCAGGGCCGTACCGTGCCGGCCACCGAAGTGCCGTGGCTGCGCGCCCGCGAGGTCTACGTGCACACCGTCGATCTCGGTCTCGGCGTCGCCTTCGCCGACCTGCCGCCCGCCTACCTGGAGGCGCTGTGCGCCGACGTCGCCGCCCAGCGCGGCGGCGTGCCGCCCGTCGAAGGACCTCTGGCCGAACGCGCCGCCTGGCTGACCGGACGCCCGCACCGGCTGACCGGCGCGCCCGAGCTGGGAGCGTGGCTGTGAGCAGCGACCCGGCCGGTATCGGGGCCGGTGAGGTGGATGTGCTGGTCGTCGGCGGCGGCATCGGCGGGCTGTCCACGGCCTACGCCCTGACCCGCAAGGACCTCAAGGTCCGCGTGCTGGAGCAGGCGAAGGAGTTCGGCGAGGTCGGCGCAGGCATCCAGATCGCGCCCAACTGCACCCGGATCCTGGCCGAGTACGGCCTGCTGGAGGAGGCCAAGTCACTCGGCCTCCTGCCGACCGGCATGGTCATGCGCGACGCCCTGGACGGCAGCGAGCTCACCCGGCTCGACCTGACCGACCTCGAACGCGCCTACGGCTCCCCGTACATGGTGATCCACCGCAGCGACCTGCACGGCCTGTTCCTGCGCGCCTGCCGGCGCGCCGGCGTGGACCTGCTCACCGACCACCGCGTCGACGGCTACGCCAACACCACCGCACCCTGCGGAAGGAAGGGCGCGGAGGTGAAACTCGCCGACGGCCGCGTCATGCGGGCGCCGGTCGTGATCGCCGCCGACGGCCTGCACTCGGTCGCCCGCAAACTGCTCGTCGACGACGAACCGGTCAGCTCCGCCTACGTCGCCTACCGCGCCACCGTCCCGATGGAGGAGATGTCGCCCGGCGACGTCAACCTGTCCGAGGTCGTCGTGTACGTCGGCCCCGGCTGCCACTTCGTCCGCTACGGGCTGCGCGGCGGCGACCTGCTCAACCAGGTCGCCGTCTTCCGCTCACCCAAAGCGCTGGCCGGCGAACAGGAGTGGGGCACGCCGGACGAACTGGACGCCGCGTTCGCCGCCACCGCCCCCGTGGTGCGCTCGGGGATCCCGCTGATGTGGCGGGACCGCTGGTGGCGCATGTACGACCGCGACCCGATCATGACCTGGGTTCACGGCCGCATCGCGCTGCTCGGCGACGCGGCCCACCCGCCGCTGCAGTACATGGCACAGGGCGCGATCATGGCGATCGAGGACGGCTGGGTGCTCGCCGAGCACGTCGCCCGCCAACGGGACGCGACGGGCCGGGTCGACTGGGCCGCCGCGCTGGCCGCCTACGAGGCCGTACGGCCCGAGCACTGCCGCCGCGTCGTGCTCACCGCGCGCGCCTGGGGCGACCTGTGGCACCTCGACGGCGAGCCCCGCCTGCGCCGCAACACGATCCTGCGGGCCCGCCGGCCGCACGACTACACCTACACCGACTGGATCTACGGGCCGACCGCGCTCGTCCCCGAGGAGGAACCGCCGATGTACCCGGTGATCCCGCTGTCGTCCGTGACACTCGCGCAGACCTGACGGGAGGCCGGCGGCGAGCTGAGCTGGCGCTCTGACGGGCGTTTGCGCCCCCGTTCACCGGGCCGGTAGCGTTCGTCCACATGACGGGAGCGGACAGGGAACGGCCCGCACCGCCGTATCCCATCGCATCGGTGGACCGCGCGCTCAGCCTCATCCAGATGCTCGCCGAGAGCCCCGAGGTGAAGCTGTCGGAGGTCAGGGCCCGGCTCGACGTCGGCCAGTCCACCGCCCACCGCCTGCTCGCGATGTTCGTCTACCGCGGGTTCGCGGTGCAAGACCCCCGCACCCGCAGCTACCGGGCCGGCCCCTACCTCCTCGACCTGCGCCGCGACACCGGCATCCGCTTCGACGTCGCCCGCGAGATCCGCCCCACCCTCGCCCACCTGGCCAAGGAGAGCGGCGAGACGGCGCACTTCGCCGTCCTCGACGGCACCGACGTGCGCTACATCGACGTCGTGGAGAGCACCCGCGCGCTGCGGGTCACCGGCCGGCAGGGCCGCACCATGCCCGCCCGCGACACCAGCATCGGCCGCGCCATGCTCGCCGCCGAGAGCGACGAGTGGGTCAGCGCCCGCTACGGCGCCCCCGCCCAGCTCGGCGACCACGACGCGACCGCCCACGAAACCCTCCTGCGCGAGCTGGCCAGGACCCGGGCCCGCGGCTACGCCCGCAACCGGGGCGAGGTCGAGCTGGGCGTCTGCTCCGTCGGCGTCGCCGTCGTCGACCCCGGCGGCGACCTGCTCGGCGGCCTGAGCATCGCCGCACCCGACTCCCGCTGGAGCCCGGCCCTGGAGAAGGCCCACGTCCAGCGGCTGCACGCCGCCGCCGCCCGCCTGGCCGGACGCGGATAACCACACCACACCCGCACCGCCCCCGCCGGGCGGACGTGTGCCACGCCCGAAATACCCTGGAAACTTTCTGCTATGCAGAACGCGGAGTATCGACAGCAGACTGCACCGGCGCCTACAGTCCAGTGACCGGGCCGGGCGACCGCTGGACGCGAGACATCTGCCGGGCTCAAGCCGCGGGAGCAGCCCGGTCGTCGGGGGGCGAAATCCCGAGGGCTGGAATCCTCAACCAGCCGTGATGAACGGATCCAACTCATGCAAGTCCATCTGCTCGCCATCGGAGTGCTCGCACTCGCGTTCCTCCTCGGCGCACTGCGCGGCATCAACCTCGGCGCCGTCGCCCTCGTCGGCGGCGGGGCCATGGTCCTGCTCGTCACCGGAAAAGGCGTCGACGAGCTCTACGCCGCCTTCCCCGCCGACCTGTTCGTGCTGCTGATCGGGGTCACGTTCCTGTTCGGCATCGCCGCCGTCAACGGCACCATCGAATGGGTCGTCGACGTCCTCAGCCGATCCGTACGCGGCCGCGCGTCCGTCATGCCCTGGCTGCTGTTCCTCATCGCCGGAGTCGTCACCAGCCTGGGCGCGCTCGCCCCCGTCGTCGTCGGCCTGGTCGCCCCCATCGGGATGCGGCTGGCCAAAAAACACGGGATCAGCCCCAGACTGGCCGGCCTGATGATCCTGCACGGCGCCTGCTGCGGCAACTTCTCACCCGTCAACCTGCTCGGCGCCACCGTCAACACCACCATCGAACGGGCCGGGCTCGACCCCAACCCCATCGCGCTGTTCCTGGCCAACATCGGCTACAACGTCATGCTCGGCGTCGTCATCTACTGCTTCTTCGGCGGCCTGAAGCTGTGGCGCGCCGAACGCGGCACCGCCGCCCTCCCCGTCACCGCTCTCGCCGAGCCGGTCACCGCCGGCGTCACCGCGGCCGCGACCTCGGCGCGGGTGGCCCCCACACCCCCAGCGGCATCCGGAACGCCGGCGGCCGACCCGGCCGACACGCCCGACGCGCAGCCCCTGACCTTCGACCGGATCAAGGGCCTGACCCTCGCCGTCATCGTCGCCGTCGGCGTGATCGCCATGGTCGGCAAGGTCGACCTCGGCATCCTGGCCCTGTCCGCATCCGTGCTCCTTATGGTCGTCGCCCCGAAGAGCTCGACCGGCGCCGCCAAGCGCATCGCCTGGGACGTCGTCCTGCTCATCTGCGGCGTCGTCACCTACGTCGGCCTGCTCAACGAGATCGGCACCATCAAGTTCGTCGGCGACGCCGCCAACAGCCTCGGCTCGCCGCTCGCCACCGCGTTCCTCATCTGCCTGATCGGCGCGGTCGTCTCGGCCTTCGCCTCCAGCGCCGGCATCATCGCCGTCCTCATCCCGCTCGCGATGCCGTTCCTGCTCAGCGGCCAGATCTCGGTGACCGGCATGGCCATCGCCGTCGCGATCAGCGCCACCGTCGTCGACTCCACCCCGTTCTCGACGATCGGCGCGGTCGTGCTGTCCAACGCCGACTCCGAGGACCGCGACTACACCTACCGCGGCTTCCTGTCCTGGGGCGCCCTCATGGTGGTGACCGCGCCGGTCCTCACCATGGCCTTCGTCCTTCCCGGACTGCTCTGATGGAAGCCACGCGCACCACTCCGAAAGTCTGAAAGGCGATCGATGACCACCACCGACGACGTACGCGCGGACGCCGCACCACCGACCGGCCACACCCCGCAATGGGGCAGCGACGCCATCGTCGACCTGCTGCAGCACGCCGGCATCCGGCACATCGCGCTCAACCCGGGCGCCAGCTTCCGCGGCCTGCACGACAGCCTCGTCAACTACGCCGGCGACGCGGGCCCGCACCTGCTGCTGTGCCTGCACGAGGAGCACGCCGTCGCCATCGCCCACGGCTGGGCCAAGGTCACCGGCGAGCCGATGGCCGTGGCCCTGCACAGCAACGTCGGCCTCATGCACGCCACCATGGCCCTCTACAACGCCTGGTGCGACCGCGTCCCCATGCTCGTCATCGGCGCCACCGGACCCCTCGACGCGGCCAAACGCCGGCCCTGGATCGACTGGATCCACACCTCCGCCGACCAACCGGCACTCGTCCGCAACTTCGTCAAATGGGACGACACCCCGACCTCGGTCCCCTCCTCGCTGGAGTCCCTCGCCCGCGCCTGGGACATCACCCGCACCGCACCGACCGCGCCCACGTACGTCGTCCTCGACAGCGCGGTCCAGGAGCAGCAGCTCACCAACCCGCCCCAACCCCCCACCATCAGCAAGGGACGCGCCGCCGACCAGCCGACCGCGTCGGCGGACTCGATCGCCAGAGCCGCGGCCGTCCTGGCCGGGGCCACCTCGCCCGTCATCCTCCTCGGCCCCGGCCGGCGCGACGAAACCGCCTGGACCAACCGCATCAAACTGGCCGAAGCGCTCGGCGCCCGCGTCATCACCGACCTCAAAGCCGGCTCCACCTTCCCCAGCCGCCACCCCGCCCACGTCCCAGGACCCGGCTTCTTCCTCGGCCGGCCCGCCCAGGAAGCCCTGCGCGGCGCCGACGCCGTCCTCGCCCTGGGCTGGATCGACCTCGCCGGCACCCTGGCCCAGGCCGCCGTGCCCGGCTCCACCGCCGTCGTCTCCGCGACCCTGGAACCGCTGCTGGCCAACGGCTGGAGCAAAGACCACCAAGGCCGCGCCCCCATCGACGTGTGGCTCCCCGCCGAACCCGACACGGCCGTGGCCGACCTGCTCACCCACCTGACCCCCGGCCCCAGCACGTCGTGGACCCCCCGCCCGGCACCCGTACCGGACGCCGGCACCGGACCCATCGACCTGCCACGCCTCAGCGCCACCCTGCGCTCCGTCCTGGACGGCGCCGACACCACCCTCGTCCGCCTCCCCCTCGGATGGGACGGAGACAGCTGGGACTTCGAGCACCCGCTCGACTACCTCGGCTACGACGGCGGCGGCGGAATCGGCTCAGGACCGGGCATGACCGTCGGCGCCGCCCTCGCCCTGCGCGACAGCGGACGACTGCCCGTCGCCGTCCTCGGCGACGGCGACTACCTCATGGGAGTCCAGGCCATCTGGACCGCCGTCAACCAGCACATTCCCGCCCTCATCATCGTCGCCAACAACCGCTCCTACTTCAACGACGAAGTCCACCAGGAGAAGGTCGCCCTCGTACGCGACCGCGACGTCACCCGCAAATGGGTCGGCCAGCGCATCGCCGACCCCGCCCCCGACCTCGCCGCACTCGCCCGCGCCCAGGGCGCCACCGGCTACGGGCCCATCACCGACCAGACGGACCTCGCCGACACCCTGCGCACCGCCGTCCAGGACGCCCACGCCGGCGCCACCGTCATCGTGGACGTGGTCGTCGAAACCGGCTACGCCCCCGCCATGGCCGCCGCACTCACCCGCGAAGACCGAGCCGACGAGGCTGGAAGGACACCATGACCCACCCGCACCCGACCGGCGCCGACCTGCGCGACGCCCTCACCGCCGCCAACCACATCCTGGTACGCGAAGGAGTCCTCGACGCCTTCGGCCACGTCAGCGCCCGCACCGCACCCGGCGCCGACACCTTCCTGCTCTCACGCAACCTCGCACCGGGATCCGTGACACCGTCCGACCTGCTCGTCCACCACCTCGACGGCCAGAGCGAAGACCCCCGCACCCCCTACCTCGAACGCTTCATCCACGCCGAGATCTACCGGCACCGCCCCGACGTCCTCGCCGTCGTGCACAGCCACTCACCCTCGGTCATCCCGTTCGGCGTCAGCGACACCCCCCTGCGCCCGCTCGTCCACATGGCCGGATTCCTCGCCGCAGAACGCACCCCCATCTACGAGATCAGCGACCACGCCGGCGACGCCAGCGACCTCCTCATCACCTCACCCCGACTCGGCGCCTCCCTCGCGACCACCCTCGGCGGCGGCGCCGTCGCCCTGATGCGCGGCCACGGCTCCGTGACCGCAGGCCCCACCCTCATGGACGTCGTCTACCGCGCCGTCTACACCGAGGTCAACGCCCGCATCCAGCTCCAGGCCCTGACCCTGGGCACCCCGCGCTACCTCAGCGCCGGCGAGGCCAAGGCCGCCGACCAGACCGTCGGCGCCCAGGCCCGCCGCGCCTGGGACGTCTGGTACCGCCAGGTCACACAGGACGGGAACCACACCCGATGACCACCCAGCACATCACCGGACCCCGGCAGGAACGCCGCCACGAGATCGACCGCCTGCTCCGGCGGCCCTTCCTCATGCTGATCGGCGGCCGGCTGACCGCCGCCACAGGCGGGGCCACGTTCACCACCACCGACCCCTACACCGGCAACGCGCTCGCCACGGTCCCCGACGCCCAGCCGGCCGACGTGGACGCCGCCGCCGAAGCCGCCGAACAGGCACGCGCCGGCTGGCGCTCCACCCCGGTCGCCGAACGCGCCCGCCGCATCCTCGCCCTCGCCGACGCCGTCGAGGAGCACGCCGAAGAACTCGCGCTCCTGGACACCCTCGACGTCGGCTCCCCCATCACCAACGCCCGCACCGACGTCCGCATCGCCGTCGAGCAGATGCGCATGTACGCCGGGCTCGCCCTGGAGCTGAAAGGCCAGACCATCCCCGGCTCCGGAGCCGTGCACCTGACCCTGCGCGAACCCGTCGGCGTCGTGGCCAAGATCTTCCCGTTCAACCACCCGCTGATGTTCGCCTGCCGCGTCGCGGCACCCCTCATCGCCGGAAACCCGTGCGTCATCAAGCCGCCCGAAGCAGGACCCCTGTCGACGCTGCGGCTCGGCGAACTGGCCCGCGACCTCCTCCCGCCAGGCGTGCTCAACATCGTCGTCGGCGACGGACCCGCCGTCCCCGACCGGATCGTGCGCCACCCCGCCGTCCGCCGCATCGGATTCATCGGATCCGAGCCCACCGGCCGCGCCATCCAGCGCGCCGCGGCCGAATCCGGCGTCAAACACGTCACCCTGGAACTGGGCGGCAAGAACGCGATGATCGTCTTCGACGACGCCCCCGCCACCGAAGCCGCGCGCAGCGCCGTCGCGGGCATGAACTTCATGTGGGCCGGCCAGTCCTGCGGCTCCACCTCACGCCTGCTCATCCACGACAGCGTGTACGACGACGTCCTCGCCGAAGTCACCCGCGCCGTCGACGAGATCCGCCTCGGCGACCCCCTCGACCCCACCACCACCCAGGGCACCATGGTCGACCGGCGCGCCCAGGCCAAAGCCCTCGACCACGTCAAGATCGCCCTCGACGACGGCGCCCGGCTCATCCGCGGCGGCACAGCCCCACCAGCCGCCGAACCGGCCGCCTTCGTCACACCGACCATCCTGGCCGACGTCACCCCCGCCGCCCGCGTCGCCCAGGAAGAGATCTTCGGACCCGTCCTGTCCGTCCTGCGCTTCCACACCGAACAGGAAGCCGTCCAGATCGCCAACGACGTCCGCTACGGCCTCACCGGAGCGGTCTGGACCAACGACCTCGACCGCGCCTTCCGCGTCGCCGAAGCGATGGAAGCCGGCTTCACCTGGATCAACGGATCCGGAGCACACTTCCCCAACGTGCCCTACGGCGGCGTCAAAGCCTCCGGCGTCGGCGCCAAGGAAGAATGCCTCGAAGAACTCCTCTCCTACACCACGGAGAAAGTCATCAACATCATGATCCGACGCTAGGACGTGACAGCACACCGACCGGCTCACTCCACTGGGCGAGCAACCGCAACGCCATCTCCGACGGGCTCCCCGGCTCGACGTCATAGACGAACAACGTCTGATCGGGATCATCGGCCAGAATCAACGCCTGATACGTGACCGTGAGATCACCGACCAGGGGATGGTGATACTCCTTGCTCCCCGTGGTGCGCTGATACACCTTGTTGTCCGACCAGTAACGCCGGAACGCCTCACTCCGGATGGACAGATCACCGACCAGCGCACTCAGCGCCGGGTCCTCCGGATGACGGCCAGCATCACGGCGGAGCATGGCGGCCGTGTCGGCCGCGACGGCCGCCCAGTTCGCGTACAACTCCCGCGCGTGCGGATCAAGAAAGACGAAACGCGCCTGATTCCGCTCAGCCGCCGGCAACGCCCGGAAATCGGCGATCAGCCGCCCGGCCAGCCGGTTGTGCGCCAGCACATCCAACCGGCGCCCCAGAACGAAAGCCGGCCGCCGCGCCCCCTCGAAAACCTCCAGCAACCGCCAGGTAGCGGGATGAACCCGCTGCGGACGCGGACGCCGACGACGCCGCGCAGGCGCAGGACGCGCGAGAACATGCAGATGCTCACGCTCGGCGTCGTCCAGGCGCAGCGCCGTGGCCAGCGCGTCCAGCACCTCAGGCGAAGCACTCCGGCTACGACCCTGCTCCAGACGGGTGTAGTAATCCACGCTCACCCCGGCAAGCCGCGCCAGCTCCTCACGACGCAACCCCGACACCCGGCGCCGCCCCAGCACCGGCTCCTCGATCCCCGCCTCCTCCGGGCCGAGCCGGGAACGGGCCGAACGCAGGAACTGGGCGAGCGGGCTGTGGTCACGGTCCATACCCCCAGTGTCACCCCTTCGCGCGAGCCGGCGCTCCGCCAGGGTGGCCCAAACTGTCCCCCGATCCCCTAGGCCAGGATGAGGACCGTTTTCGCAGCTCAGGGCTGGTTCAGTGGAAGCCGGGCAGGAGACGGGAAACGACCCGCCCCAGCCCGTTCCACTCATCGGCACGAAGGAGCCACGCACATGTCCACCTGGTTCATCACCGGCGCCTCCCGAGGCCTCGGCCTGCACCTCGCCCGCACCGCCCTCACCCACGGCGACACCGTGGTGGCCGCCGTCCGCGACCCCGCCCGCCTGCCCGACGACCTCCAGCAGTCCGACCGGGTGCTCGGCGTCCGCCTCGACGTCACCCGCGACGACGAGATCACCCAAGCCGTCGAAACGGCCGTCCAGCGCTACGGCACCATCGACGTCCTCGTCAACAACGCCGGCCGCGGCCTGCTCGGCGCACTGGAGGAGATCACCGACGCCGAAGCCCGCTCCCTGTTCGACCTCAACGTCTTCGCCCTCATCAACCTCACCCGCGCCGTCCTGCCCGGCATGCGCGCCGCGGGCGGCGGAAAGATCGTCAACATCGGATCCCGGTCCGGCTTCGAAGGCGAACCAGGCGTGAGCATGTACTCCGCCTCGAAATTCGCCGTCGCCGGCCTCAGCGAAGCACTCTCAGCCGAACTGGCGCCGTTCGGCATCCAGTGCATGGTCGTCGAACCCGGCGTCCTGCGTACCGACTTCCTCGACACCAACTCCCTGTCCACCGCCGCACACCGCATCGACGCCTACGACGGCACCCCCGCCCACGTCACCCTCGACTGGGCCGGCACCGCCAACCACACCCAGCTCGGCGACCCGATCAAAAGCGCCGCCCTGATCTACGAGGTCACCAGCCACGACGAACTCCCAGGACACCTGTACCTCGGACCCGACACCCTCGAACGACTCCAGGTCACCCTCGACCGGATCGACCAGGACGTGGCCCCTTGGCGTGACAAGTCCGCCGCCACCGCGTACGACGCCGCCTGACCCGCACTTTCGAGACGACGCGCCCGGCTCCCGTACAGCCGGACGCGCAGCCTCAGGAAATGCTCAACGTGCCGTCCGCGTTACGGGCACACCCGACCACCGCACGCGGCGCCGCGGCGAAAGCACCGGCCAGACACTGACCGAGCACCGCATGACCCGCGGCGTTAGGGTGCCACGACTCCTGACACGTCTGGAAATAGGTGACACATGTATTCGCCGCCCGCTGGATACCGATCTTGTCCCAGCCGGACAGACTCGTGATGAACGAACCGGACGGCCCATCCTGCACCCGCACCGGCGTCGCCAGCGCACCCCCCGGACTACCCGGATTCTCACACAACCTGGCCCCGTCGAAAGCCCGCTGAACATCCAGCACCCGCACATCAGCCGCCGGACGCTCAGCCACCAGCACGGCCTGCGCATTCCGTACCAGAGACCCCAGACTCTCCGAGAACACCTGCCCAGGACCAAGACTCGCCCGATGAATCGGACACCCAGCCGCATACCGCTCCGCACCCAGAGCACGGAACTTGTCACGAGTATCGGAACGGTTGTCCTCCTCGTGATACTGCGCGGCGAGCTCCGGCGGCAACGGATTCGTATACGTCTGCAGAATCACCTGATGACTGCCATCAGCATCAACCTGCGCCAGAGTATCCAGAATCAACCGCAAAGCCGCCGTCGTCTCAGCCGTAGCGGCATCGACCTCAGCGCCGGTGGCCAGATCCGCAGCCGTACAGGGCCGCTGCGGCACCTCACCCTTCAGATAGGCCCAGAACTCCCACCACCCCGTCCAGGCATCCGCGATGAACCGATTGGCACACAACGTGGCCACATCACCAAAGGTGAACTGCGTGTTGTTCGACCCGAGACCGACCAGAACCACATCGACATCATGCGTCCGCGCGACGGCACGCAACTGATCGAGCTGCGAAGCAACCGCCCGCCCCTCAGCCCGAGCACTCGACGGAGCCGCGATGTCAGCCGGCTGAGCACCGGAGCACGCCAGGTTGAAACGCTGCTGAATCCCAGGAAGCGCCGCCGCGAACACCGACGCGTTCGCCGACCGATGACAGAAATAGGCGTTGCCGTTGGCCGCCGACCACCCAGGGAAACCCTGCGCCGTACCCGAGGCATCGACGACGGGCTGATAGCTCCCCGCACCCTCGCCACTGACGAAACTGTCGCCGAGCGCGACAGCGGCGGTAGGCAGAGCCGCCTGCGCCGGCCCGCCCTGCACCACCTGGACACCCGCCACACTCACCAGCAGCGCGACAACCGCGGCGGCACGCTGAAATAACCCCATAACCACCCTATTTCCTACTAAACGAGTACGAAATACGCATGAGTGGATCACAACACGCCACACCCACCCCGTCAACACACCACCCCCACCTCACTGATCGTCGAAAAAAACCTCCTCGATCCTCAGCGCGAACACCCTGGCGAGACGGAACGCCACAGGAAGACTCGGATCGAACTTCTCCGTCTCGATGGCATTGATCGTCTGCCTCGACACACTGATCCGCCGAGCCAGATCAGCCTGCGTCCAGCCACGCTCGGCCCGCAGCTCCGTAATACGATTCTTCATCGGTACCTGATCTTGCCCACGACGAAGGCGACCATGTAAACGGCCCCCAGAAGCGCGGGAAAGACCGCGATATCGACGTCATACGCAACGAGACCGGCGGCGTCCGCGACGACGTACGAGAACCCGCCGACCCACCCCACCCCAAGAGTGATCACCAACGCGTCCTGCACGATCTTCCGCTGCAACTCATCGATCCCCCGGAAGAAGCGTGCGAAGGCGACGATCCATCCGATGCCGACGACCAGGTTGACCGCGACCGCGGCCCAGCTCGCCACCGGCCGCCCCGAGCCCCACGCGAGTCCGGGACCGAATTTCGACAAGGCCAGGGTCGCCGCCCAGGCGAACGTCCAGAGCACGAGTCGAACGGACGCCCTGGCCGACTCCCTGTAGCCCCCGGCCGCGTTGTGTGCTTGCACGAATGGCCCTCCCGCCGGCGAGATGTCAAGTACACTTGACACGGTAGGAGGCGCTCGTTCCGATGTCAAGCGTACTTGACATCGGAACGAGCCGACCCGGCCTCCTGTTTGTGGGAGGCGGACGGGCGTAGCCCGTGCCCTTATGGGGTGCATGTGAGGTTTTTGCTCTAGCCCAGTGCCTTTACAATGTAGATTTCTAACGACTCTCGCCGTCGAGACCGCCGAACTGGTCGAACGCGCCCTCCCCGAGACCGGCAGCACGCTGTCGGCCACCGAATGCGCCACCCAGGTGGGCATCCCCCGGGTCAGCGCCCGCCGCTACCTCGAACGCCTCACCGCCATCGGCGCCGCCGAGGTCTCCCTGCGCTACGGCGGCACCGGCCGCCCGGAACGCCGCTACCGGTGGCATCACCCCTCCTAGACTGTCGGCCTCCGCTCAGCTCTTCCGCTCACCCAGGACGCAGAACTCGTTGCCCTCCGGGTCGAGGAGGGTCACCCAGTGCTGCTCGTCCTGCACGGTGTCGACGCACCGGGCACCGAGGGAGAGCAGCCGGGCGACCTCGGCCTCCTGGTCGTCGGGGCGGAAGTCGGGGTGGAGCCGGTTCTTGAACGTCTTGCCCTCGGCGACAGGCACGAAGAGCAACCCCGGCATCCGGTCCGACTCAGGCCGGATCTCGATGATCTCCTCAGATTCGTCGACCACAACCCAGCCGAGAGCCTCGGCCCACCAGCGCCCGAGAGCGACAGGGTCGGCGGAGTCGACGATGATCTGTTCCCATTCCAGTGCCATGGGCTTGAGCTTAGACAGGACCGGCAGCCCGGCCTCGGAGGAGGCGATCATGTTCGTGATCCCGGAAGTGGACCGGGCAGGCGACTCCTTCCTCTCCTCCGCCGACCGCTGACAACCCGTCGAGCGGTCGACCCCCTCAACCGAACGGAAGCATCATGACGAAGATCGCCATCATTCTCGGCAGCACCCCCTGAGTACAACCGCTCCTTCCCCGGCGTGCTGAAAACGCCCTCGACCGCGTCTACGCCGAAGGAAACAACAAGGCCTATGGCCTGGACGGCGGAGTGCGCGCCGTCGAAGCCCTGCGTCCGGTCCTGGGCGCCCTGCAACTCGCCAACGTCGCCATGCAGGTCACCTTGAACATGCACACCGACTTCGCCGGCTTCGGTGCCGAGTTCACCCCCGGCGAGCACCAGGGCCCCGCCCTGACCGCGATGCTCGACCAGCTCCTGTCATGGAGCAACGCCCTTGCGCGGACCCGCGTCAACGCGACGACCGGCGCCTCCTGAAACACCCCAAGCCGCGTCCGCCCGCCGGCGCTCGACGCCGAAGCCGTGGCGGTGATCGTCTCAGGTGCCCGTTCCGGAACCTCCGTCGTTCTTGACGGGTGAGTCCGGTGCCCTGATCGCGCCCGTCGCCGTGAGGTACGCGGCGAAGGCCATGGAGACCGCCATAAAGGCCCCGCCTGCCGCGGCGAACGCCGCGAGCGGCTCCGCCCCAAGTTCGCGGGTGAAACAGTACGCGATCAGTCCTGCGATGAAGGCCGTCTCCATCGCGTGAACCAGCCAGTGCAGAACCCGTACAGCATGGACCATGATCGGGGCCCTCTCCTCTCGCCACGCGAGTCAACACGCAAGCGACAAGGAAGCCGGGAACGCGGAACCCGCCTTGCGCTTGGCGATGCAGCACGGATGTCCCAGGTGCATGGACGCGGCGCAGGATCAGAGGCACGGCAGTGGGCCCGACTGGCGCTCGAAACCGAGCTGCGGGGATGGGACGACGCCACCGGCCAGACGGTCTTCTTCGTCCGACACGGCGTCATGTCGCCCATCCTTCCTTGATTGTGATGCCCAGTGGGCTACCCTCAGGGTATGGCGCTGGGAAGCTCAGCGGGATTCCCGCCGGGAACAGTGTCAGGAATCTCAGCGGTACATAGTTGATACGTCCCGGTGAGGATTCCGATCGTACGACTTCTGGTTGGGCATGATCGTCTGACACGCTCGGAGAGGAGGCATCCCGGTGGCACAAGGCAGTCCTGCCGTGTTCCGCAGCCGCATCCTGAGCGAGCTCCGCAAGCGGCGTGACGCGGTCGGCCTCACCGGCCCTCAGGCGGCGAAGACCCTCGGCTGGTCGACCTCGCGGTTCTCGCGCCTGGAGACCGGACAGATCCTGCTCAACATCAAAGATGTGGAGTCGCTGCTCGATCTCTACGAAATGCCTGAGCCAGGCCGCACTCTCCTGCTCGAACTGGTTCCCCAGGCGACTGTTCCGGAATGGTGGGAGCCGTACGCCGAGGCGATCCCCGTTCAGTACCGGGAATATCTCGGCTTCGAGAGCGGGGCGGCGGAACGATGGGAATGGCAGTCGCTGGTGATATCCGGGCTGCTGCAGACGGAACATTACTCCCAGGCGCTCATCGACGTCCCTCACATCGCTCAGTTGACACCCCGGCAGGTCCGCCGGCGCGTGGAAATTCGCATGGCCCGTCAGCGGCGATTCATCGACGATCCTTCCACCGTCCACAACGTCGTCATGGACGAGTCGGTACTGGCCCGCCGGATCGGTGATGACGCCATCATGACGGCCCAGCTCCGCCACATCGCGGAGCTGGCGAAGCTGTCCAATCTCAACATCCAGATCCTGCCCAACAGCAGGGGCCTCCCCGGAGGCTACATGTCGAATTTCATTCTGCTGAGGTTCCCGAAACTTGAAGGCCTCGGCGAGTTGCACCCCGACGTTCTTTACCAGGAGGACGACGCGGGTGGGCAATTGGATGCCGATGAAATGAGGGCACACCGTCATTTCATGGCATTCAAGTATCTATCGGAAGCCGCATTAAGCTCTCAGGACACGATCCGCTACATCGAGGAGCGCATGCAAAAATGGAAATAAGTCACTCGATCATCAGGTAAAGGAACCATGAACAACTCCACCAGCCCTGTCTTCAACAACTGGCGCACGAGCTCCTACTGTGGGACCAATGGCGAGTGCGTCGAGGTCGCGGCGATGAACGGGCGGGTTGCGATACGCGATTCCAAGAATCCGGGCATGGGCATGCTCGTCATGCCGGAAGCCGACTTCGAGAACCTTCTTTCTCGCATAAAGAAGGGCATCGTTTAGCGTTCGACCGCGGGGCCTGCGCTTTCCGGAGGCAGGCCCCGCGGTCAGCTGTTGAGTCTGGCCGCCTGCATGGTGCTCAGCCGACGCACCGACCAAGCGGTGACGATCGTCGTCGGTACGGCCAGGACGTGCAGGGCCAGGCTGGCCCAAACGTCCGGCGTGAACTCGTACATCCGGATCAGGTCGTCGTCCGTCGTGCGGTCGTCGTGTGTCGCGAGGAGTGTCGTCCACTCGACCCAGAACAGGGGCCAGGTCAGGAAGGTGACCAGCCACAGGATCCACCAGGTGTGCAGGAGACCGGCCGGGGCCGTCGTGCCGCCGCGTTCGGGCGGGCTGGAGGCGTGCCAGATGTCGTCGGCGATCTGCTTCGGCAGCCACAGGTTGCCGATCGGGATGAACCAGCCGTAGACGGCCATGGCTTGGCTGCGGCGCAGCCGGCCGGGCGCGAGCCGTTCGGCGACGGCCCGGACCCGGAAGAACCACAGCAGCCAGCACGCCGTCAATCCCAGGCCGGAGACGACCTGGGCCGCCAGCATGATCTTGCTGACCGTCTCGATCTCCTCGAAGACCTCCGGCTCATACCACCGTCCCGCGTCGTCGAAGACATCGAGCTGGTAGACCACGGTGCTCGCGGAGACCAGGGCGAAGAGGGCGAGCAGCACATAGACGGCGATCTGGTGTCCGGTGGCACGGTACGGCTTGCTGCCGTTGCGCAGCTGGCGGCGTTCGTCGGCCAGCGAAGCCTGGAGCGCCCGCGGCTGATCCGCGTGCCTGGGTGATGGTGGCGTCATCGTACGGGGGCCACCGGTGCCGGGCCCGGTGGCCGGGTCGTGCGGGGCGGTCAGCGCCAGGGTCCGGCGTTCGGCGATGACCTGAGTGAGCGCCTCAGGCAGCCACGGCCCCTGACCGGGCGAGGCGAGCGCGGTGAGGTTGCTCAGCACGTGCTCCAGGCCAGGCCGGGCGACGGGGTCCTTGGCCAGGCAGGCCGCCACCAGAGCGGCCAGTGGAGCGGGCACCCCGCGCAGGTCGGGGTCGGCGTGCACCACGCGGAAGACGACCGCGTGAACGGGCCCCGACCCGAAAGGGCTGCGGCCGGTCGCGGCGAAGGCGAGCACGCAGCCGAGCGAGAACACGTCCGAGGGCGGCCCGACCTCCTGAGCCATGGCCTGTTCTGGGGACATGAACGCGGCGGTGCCCAGCACGGTGGAGGTGCGGGTGTGGCTGGTGGCGTCCAGGGCGCGGGCGATGCCGAAATCGATCAAGCGGGGCCCGTCCTCGGCGAGGATGACGTTGGCGGGTTTGAGGTCGCGGTGCACCATCTCGCAGGCGTGCACGGCGGCGAGTCCTTCGGCCAGCCCGGCTCCCAGCACCGCGGCCGACTCCAGGGACAACGGCCCATGGTCTTCGATGGCCTGGTGCAGGGAGGGGCCGGGGATGTAGGCGGTAGCCAGCCACGGCTGGTCGGCGTCGGTGTCGGCGTCCACTACCTGGGCGGTGTAGAACCCGCCGACCTTGCCGGCGGCCTCCACCTCTGAGGCGAAGCGGCGCCGGAAGTCCGCGTCGTCGGCCAGTTCGGGGCGTACCACCTTGACGGCCACCAGGCGCCCGCCCGGCGAACGGCCCAGGAACACCTGTCCCATCCCGCCCCCGCCTAGCCGTGCGTGCAGCCGATAAGGGCCCATCTGGGTCGGGTCGCCGTCACGTAGGGGGTTGGCCATGGCACCGTTTCCGCGTTGAGATCCTTACCGGTTGCTGACAATGATCCCAAAAGGTGCGCTCCGGAGGAAATCTTCGACGTTCGGCGCAAGGACAAGGGCGGCGCTCCCCGAACCTGTCAGTCGGGCAAGGTGAGGGCCGAATGGGCTGCGATCGCCTCCGGGGCGCGCAGGGAGGTGAGCCCGCGCAGCATCTCGTTGCGCTGCTCCAGCGCCTCGGCGGTGGTCGGGAAGAGGGAGGCGCCGCCCTCGTCCACCAGCCCCTGGTTCTGGGTGACGAACGCGCGCGTGTCGCGTTCGTAGGCGGCGAAGCCCGTGGCGTGGTCCTGGTTCGCCAGCGAACCGGCCAGCATGTACGCCCCGACGAGCGCGAGGCTGGTGCCCTGCCCGGTGAGGAACGAGGGCGCGTACGCGGCGTCGCCCACCAGCGCGACCCGGCCGCTGGACCAGCGGGGCAGGCGGATCTGGGCGACCGTGTCGAAGAACAGGTCGTCCGCCGTGTGCATGGCGGCCAGCATGCCGGGAACCTCCCATCCCGCGTCCGCGAACACCGACGCGACCAGGTCCTGCTGCGCTTCGGGGGTCGGGAACTCGTCGAACGGCCGCCGCGGACGGGCGAAGTTCAGGAAGGCGTGCACCTGGTCGTCGTCGTCCCCGGTGGCGTAGAGCGCCGCGGCCCGGCCGGGGGTGTTCCACATGACGAGTTCCCGGGAGAGCCCGAACGTGTTGCGCATGGTGAACACGGCGAAGCAGTAGCCGAGGTACCGGTCGAACAGGTGCTCGGGGCCGAACAGCCGCTCCCGGGTGCGCGAGTGCATCCCGTCCGCGCCGAAGACCAGGTCGAACGTGCGCCGGGCGCCGCCGCGGAAGGTGACGTCCACCCCGTCGCGGGACTGGTCGAGAATGTCGATGGAGTCGCCGAACAGAAACTCGGCGTCGTCGCGGACCGTCGCGTGCAGGGCGTCGCTCAGGTCACCGCGCCGCACTTCGAGGTCTCGTCCCTCAGTGTCGCCGGTGACGGTGCGGGGGCTGACCGAGGCCACCTGGCTGCCGTCCTCGTCCAGGAAGGTCATCCGGCGCAGGTCGACGTGCGCGTCGCGCAGGCGCGGCAGGATGCCCATGCGCTCGACCACGTCGAGCGCGGTGCCGCGCACGTCGATGGGGTAGCCGCCGTTGCGGACGGTGGCCGCCTTCTCCACCACCGTGACGGCGAATCCGTGGCGGTTCAGCCAGTACGCGAGGGCGAGCCCCGCGACGCTGGCCCCCGACACCAGGACCTCGCGCTTCCGCGTGCTGTGGATGTTCGTCATTGTTCTTCTCCTTTGTCCACTGTGCGGACGGCGAGCAGCGCCAGTGCCACGACGGCGCTGGCGATGCCGAAGCCGATGATGAAAGCCGATTCGTCCGGGACGTTCGCCCCGGAGGGGGTCATGGCGGTGAGGAGGATGCCGCCGAGCTGCGCGCCCGCGGTGAAGCCGATCACGCGGGTCACCAGGATCAGGCTGGTGGCGGTGCCGGTGTCGCCGCCGTCGCCGGTGGTGGCGGTCTTGACGACCACCGCCGTGACGCAGATGCCGCTGGCAAGGGAGATCAGCATCTTGCCGATGACGAGCTGCCAGACCTCGCCGTGCATCAGCGCCACGGCCGCCAGTGTGGCCGTGGTGCCGGCGATGCCGGCGGCGACCGCCGTGCGCGCGCCGAACCGCCGCGCCGCGAACCCGGCGATCGGGCCGCTGACCGCCGCCGCAACGGCGCTGGGCAGCAGGTACAGGCCCATGTCGCTGGCGCTAGCGCTGAAACCGTAGGCGTCGGCGGGCACCGCGAACAGCTGCGGGACGAGATACATGGACGCCGCGGTGCCGAGGCAGACGGCGAACGTGATCGCGTACGAGCTCCACATCCCCGGCCGCGCGAGCAGGCGCAGATCGACCATCGGCGCGGCCGAGCGGCGTTCGACCCGGATCCAGCCGATCACGAGGCCGGCCAGGAGCAGGACGAGGGCGCTGAATTCGAGCGGCCGGCTGCCGGCCTCGGGCACCATCGGGAGCACCAGCATAAGCGTCAGCAGGGCGCCGCTCAGGAGAACCAGGCCGGGCCAGTCGATCCTGGTCTCGGACCGGGTGGGCGGGTCGTCCGGGATCAGCCGGTGGACGAGCACGGTCGCCACGGCGATGGCGATGGTCGGTATCGCGAACATCCAGTGCCGCGACAGGCCTTCCGCGATGGGCCCGGAGATCATCGAGCCCACCAGGTTGCCGCCCACGAACATGCCGCTGACCACGCCGATCGCCGCGTGGGCCGATCCGGGAGGAAGGTGCTTGCGTACGAGGATGAACGAGAGCGGCAGCGCGCCCACCATCGCACCCTGCAGGATCTGCCCGGCCAGCAGCACCGGCAGGTTGGGCGCCAGCGACGACACCAGGCCGCCGGCCAGCACCACGGTCATCAGCAGGGTCATGACCCGCCTTCCGCCGAAGCGGTCGCCGAGGGTGCCCGAGACGGGCAGCAGAAGGGCGCCGCTGATGAGCAGCGCGGTGCTGAGCAAGGCCCCCTGGGCCGGGCTTAAGGCCAGCTCGCGTTGCAGCAGCGGGAGCGTCGGCGTCAGCACCGACTCCAGGGCGCCGGTGGCGATGGCCAGCAGGCTCAGGGCGCCGATGGCGGCCTTCCCGATGCCGACCGGTGGAGCCAGAGATGTAGTCATGGACGTCCTTTCCTGGTGACCGGGCGAGCGGCGCGCGCGGCCCAGAACTGCTGCTGGGGGACGTGCTCGGAACAGGAGTGCGGCGCGATCCATGCCGCCGCGAAAATTACACTACAACATGTACTGTAGTTCATTACAACGATCGGTGTAGTTCCGCTAGGATTCGATTCATGCCGCCTACGAAGACGCTGCGTGAAGGATCCGCGAAGAAGCGGGCCGCCATCCTCACCGCGGCCCAGGAGCTGTTCCTCACCAACGGCTTCGACCGGTCGAGCATCGACGCCATCGCCGCCCGGGCCAAGGTGTCCACGCGCACGGTCTACGACTACTTCGGCGACAAGCAGACCCTGCTGCACGCCGTCGTCGAGAACATCGGCCAGTCGCTGATCACCACGATCCAGCGCACCCTCGACGACACGCTCACCGACCTCACCGAGGCCGGCGAGCTGGAGGACGCGCTCGTCACGTTCTCCATGAGAATCGCCACCGACATGCTCAACTCGGCCGAGTACGCCACGCTGCAACGCCTGGGCCAGACCGAGTCCGACCACCTGCCGCCCAGGGACGACCGCGCGATGGCCAACGCCCCCGACGAGGCCGTCGGCGAGCGGCTCGCTGCCCTGGCCAGGGCCGGGCTGCTCGACGTCCCCGACCCGCGGCTCGCGGCCGACCACTTCATCGCGCTGACCTTCGGCGTCGCCATCAGCCGCCTCGGCTCCGCCAACGCTGCGGGCGACGACCGGGTCCGGCCGCTCATCGTCGAGGGGGTGCGGGCGTTCCTGCGGGCGTACGGAAAAAGGTGACACGTGTGCCGTCAGGGAGGATCGAAAGCGTGCGACCGGAAGAGCGAGGTGCGGCCGTTCCTGTGAACGAGATCGACGTCCATGAGGCGGTCACCCAGGCTCACCGCGAGGAGTGGGCCCGGGTGGTCGCCGCCCTGACCAGGCGTTTCGGCGATCTCGACATCGCCGAGGAGGCGGCGGCCGAGGCGTTCGCGACCGCAGTCGAGCGGTGGCGGGCCGACGGCCTGCCGCCCAACCCGGGCGCCTGGCTGACCACCACCGCCAACCGCAAGGCCATCGACCGGATCAGGCGCGAGAACAAACGCGACGACAAGCACAAAGCAGCGCAACTCGTGAACGACACCGCCCCGCCTGAACCGCTGGGCGCCATCGACGACGACCGGCTCCGGCTGATCTTCACCTGCTGCCATCCGGCGCTGGCGATGGAGGCGCGGGTGGCGTTGACGCTGCGCATGGTGGGCGGCCTGACCGTGCCCGAGATCGCCAGCGCGTTCCTGGTGCAGCGGACCACCATGGAGCAGCGCATCACCCGCGCGAAGGCCAAGATCAAGGCGGCTGGGATCCCGTACCGGATGCCGTCCGCCGGCGACCTGCCGGTCCGCGTCTCCGGCGTGCTGGCCGTCCTGTTCCTCGTCTTCAACGAGGGTTACCTGGCCAGCGGCCCTGACAGCGATCCCGTACGGCACGACCTGACCGCCGAGGCGCTCCGGCTCACCCGCCTGATCCGCGCCCTGCTGCCGGACGACGGCGAGGTGGCCGGGCTGCTGGCGCTGATGCTGCTCATCGAGGCCCGCCGCCCCGCCCGGGTCTCGGCCGACGGCGAGCTGGTCCCCCTGACCAAGCAGGACCGCGGCGTCTGGGACGCGGAGCTGATCGCCGAAGGCCATCGGCTGGTACGCGAGCGCCTGGCCGCCGCCGCGGCCGGGGCGGCCCCCGGCCGCTACCAGATCCTCGCCGCGATCAACGCGGTGCACACCTCCGCCGGCGACAGCCGCGACACCGACTGGTCACAGGTCCTCGCCCTCTACGACCAGCTCGTCCGCCTCGACCCCTCGCCGATCGTCGCCCTCAACCGGGCCGTCGCCGTGGCCGAGCTCGACGGGCCGCAGGCGGCGCTGTCCGTCGTCGACGGGCTCGCCGAGGCGCTGACCGGCTATCACGCCTACCACGCCGCCCGCGCCGACCTGCTGCGCCGGCTGGGCCGTGGGCGGGAGGCGCGCCTGGCGTACGAGCAGGCCATCGGCCTGGCGGGCAACACCGCCGAGACCGCCTACCTGACCCGCCGTCGTGACGAGCTGGGGTAGATCTCCCCTACTCGGAGGGCCGGCCCAGCCCGGCGTCGCGGGCGCGGATGATGGCCTCGGCGCGGTCGGCGACCTGGAGTTTGGCGAAGATGCTCGAGATGTGGTTGGCCACGGTCTTGGGGGAGATGCCCAGGCGGCGGCCTATCTCGCCGTTCGGGCGGCCGTCCGCGATCAGGTCGAGCACGTCCCGCTCCCGATCGGTCAGCTGGGGAAAAGGCACCTCGGCCGGCGGAGGGGCGGAGAAGAAGCCGAGCACCCGCTGCGCGATGCCGGGCCCGAAGATCGCCTCACCGGCGGCCACGGCCCGGATGGCTCGTACGATCTCGTCCTGTTCGGCGCCTTTGAGCAGGTAGCCGCGGGCTCCGGCGCGCATGGCGGCGAACACCGAGTCGTCGTCGTGGTACATCGTCAGCATGAGCACCGCGACGTCGGGGGCGTCGCGGGCGATCTGCCTGGTCGCCGCGATGCCGTCCAGATCGGGCATCTGGATGTCCATGACCAGGACGTCCGGGTGGAGGGTGACGGCCTGGCGCACGGCCTCGCGGCCGTCGGCGGCGTCGCCGACCACGGTGAGCCCGTCGATCGAGCCGAGCAGCGCGCGCAGGCCGCTGCGCACGACGGGGTGGTCGTCGGCCAGCAAAACAGTGATCATGATGCTCCCATCGGCAGGATGGCCACCACCTGGCCGCCGTCGGGGCCGGGGCCCGCTGTCAAGGATCCGCCGAGTTCGGCGGCGCGTTCGCGCATGGATGACAATCCCACTCCCGGTGTCCACGCGTGAGACGAGTCGCCGTTGTCGCTGACGCGCAGCTGTAACTGCGTGTCGGCGTCGATCCGCACGTGGATGCGGCTGGCGCGGGAGTGGCGTACGGCGTTGGTCATCGCCTCGGTGGCGATGCGGAAAGCCGCCGCCTCGACCGCTGCCGGCAGTGCGGGCAGGGTGTCGGGAGCGGTCACGTGGACGGCGATGCCGTCGCGTCGCAGGTGGGTGGCGCGTTGCCGGATCGCCCCGACCAGGCCGAGATCGTCCAGGGCGGGCGGGCGCAGGTCGTAGACGAGCCGGCGGATGTCGTTGATCGCCTGGGCGGTCTCGGTACGGAGTTCGGCGACCAGCTCCCTGGCCGCGTCCGGGTCGGTGGCGATCAGGTTGCCGGTGGCATCGGCCTTGAACGTCACCCCGGTGAGCACGGGGCCGAGCCCGTCGTGCAGGTCGCGGCGCAGCCGCCGCCGCTCCTCCTCCCGGGCCACGACGATCTGCTCGCGGGAGTGCTGCACCTGCTCCGACAGGGCCAGGGCGTGCACGGCGACCGACAGCGGCGCGGCGAGCAACCGCAGGATGGCATGGTCGGCGCCGCTGAGGCGGCTCTCCCCCGGGCGCAGGCCCACCACCAGCTCACCGACGTCCTGCTTGCCGTAGCGCAGCGGGTAGGTGTGCAGGTGGTGCGGAGGACGACCGGACACGACCACCTCACCGGCGGTGTGCAGCGCCGCGTACGGGATCCGCAGCGCTTCGCGCACCGCCTCCAGCACCCCGGGCAGCCCGGCGTCCAGGCGTTCGCCCACCCGCGAGACGGCTCGCATCGGGTCGGCGCGGTCTCCGTACAGGATCCGGTCGACGACCCGCTGCAGGCGAACCCGCACCGGGTTGAACCCGACCGCGATCAGCACCGTGGCCGCGACAGAACCACCCAGCCCCACCTGCCGCCGCATCACGGTGTCCAGCACCGCGACCAGGGCCATGTAGGCGCCGGCGACCCCGGTGGTCAGGAGTGCGTACAGCACCGTACGGGAGAAGACGAGCCGGATGTCCAGCAGCTGATGACGCAGGATCGCCACCATGATCGCAGCCGGGATGAGCGGGATGGCCAGCAGGATCAGGACCGGCCCTGACGCGAAGACGCCCCAGACCGTCAGGACCACCGCGACGACCAGGACGGCCTGCAGCAGCCACAGCAGCTGGCGGCGGCGCGCCTCGTCCCCTCGCCGGTAGCGGACGGCCAGCGCGACCAGGCCGATCACGACGGTGATGACGACGCGTATCTCGCTGACGAGCCACAGCGGCACCAGCCCGGCATGGCCGGAAAGGACCAGATATCCGCTCAGCCCGGTGCCCATCCCGTCGGGGCCGGTACCCATCTCCAGCACGAACAGCGGAGCGGTGGCCACGGTGGCCCACATCAGCACTCGCAGGGCCGGCCCCGCCGCCCGGCCGTCGGGGAACAGCTGCAGGATCAGCGGCAGGCACAGCCCGATCGACCACGGCCAGGCGTAGGCGCCCACCGTCACGAGCACGCGCAGCGCGGCGGTGGGCCAGCCGGTGTCCTGGCCGTACTGGACCAGCGGGACGGCGACCACCGACGTCGCGTGGCCGAGGCCGTCGGCGATCAGCAGCCAGCCGATCGGATTGCCCCGCCGGTGCCAGGCGATGAGCAGGCCGCACATCGAGAACGCCAAGCCCATCGCGGCGTTCGTCACGACGAAGGAGTCCAGGGCCGCCGCCACTCCCCTGCCGAGGACCACACTGCCGATCACGGCAGCGCACACTTCCGCGAACGCCACGCCGGACAGCGCCACGGCCGCCGCGCGACCGGCTCGGCTCCGCGGGCGATCGGCCTCGGCAGCGGGTGCGGTGGTCACAGTCACATGATGAGGGCCGCGGTCCTGGCTTGTCCTGGGGGCAGATACCCGGACCGGCCGGGAGACATTCCCGGCCGATACCCCCGGGACACCCTGACCGAGGGGAACGGGTCACGCACACGCTGGTGGTCATCCGATCCCCCTGCCAAGGAGAGAGCCATGACCGCCACCGTCACGCCGGTGACGAGCGCCGCCCCATCCCGGGTTCGGCGCCTGAGTCTCGGACTGCTCGTCGCGATCGGGCCACTCAGCATCGCGGCCGTCCGCGCGATCCTGCCGTACGGCACCACCGACACCTCGGCGGAGTTGTTCACCAAGATCGCCGCCCACCAGGACGTCGGGTCGGCGGTCCTGTGGCTGTCTCTGCTGGCCACGTTCACCCTGGTGCCGGGCACGATCGCGCTCGGTCTGCGGGCCGCCGGGCACAGCCGCCGGCTCGGCACGGCGGCGCTGGTGATCTCGGTGGCCGGCTTCTCCGGACTGCCGGCGATCGTGGCCGTCGATCAGGCGGCGCTGTCGGCGGCGGCCGCGGGCGTGCCCGCCGACGTCGCCGCCCGCCTGCTCGATCAGCTGATCGGCGAGCCCACTGTCGCCGCCGGCACCATGATCTTCGTGATCGGGCACATCGTGGGCGTGGTGCTGCTGGGGATCGCCCTGTGGCGCGGCGGCATCCTGCCGGGCTGGGCGGGGTTCATCCTGGCGATCTCACAGCCGCTGCACCTGGTCTTCGCGGTGATCGCGCCCAACCAGCTCCTCGACGGCTGCGCCTGGCTCCTGACCGCGATCGGCTTCGCCCTCGCCGCCGTGTCCGTGCCCCGTACCCCCGCGACACCCTGACGTTCGATTCTCGACGACCGTCGTCGGGTCGGGGCAGGTCTTGCTCGTGGCCGTGACGGCCCCAGGGTTCCCCCGATCCCGGCGGCATGCGCAGACTGTCTCTCCTGACCACGGGCCGGGGCGGCCAGGGAGAAGGCAGGGGCCGTACCCGATGCCGGGCACGACGGTGGTGGCCGACGCTGGGTGCCATGACTCGCTTACCGAGATTCCGAGGCGGCCGCAGAACGCTGCCGCTCCTGCTCGCCGCCCTGCTGGCGCTGTGCGCCGGCGCGGGGCCCGCGCTCGCCGCGCCGTCGACGCCGGCTCGCGCGCACGTTGTCGACGAGCAGCGGGTACGGACCCGCGTCGTCGACCTGACCATCGACTCTCCCGCCCTGGGGAAGACCGCGAAGGTACGGCTCCTCACCCCCGACGGCTGGCAGCGGCGCGGCCCCCGTGACCGCTGGCCGGTGCTCTACCTGCTGCACGGCCTGGGTGACTCGCACCGGACCTGGACCCGTGACAGCGACGTCGAACGGCTCGCGGCGCTGCGCGACGTGCTGGTCGTGATGCCGGACGCCGGTTTCGCCGGCTACTACACCGACTGGTGGAACAAGGGGTCGTACGGGCCACCAGGATGGGAGACGTTCCATCTCACCGAGCTGCGTCGCATCCTCGAACGCCGTTACGGGGCGGGTGAGCGGCGGGCCGTCGCGGGCCTGTCCATGGGCGGCTACGGCGCCCTGGCCTACGCCGCCCGGCATCCCGGGATGTTCCGGGCGGTGGCCAGCTACAGCGGTCCGGTCCACCTGCTGCATCCCGAGCACGTACGCAGGTGGCGGGTGGCGTTCGAACAGGCGCCGGAGTACCGCGATCTCTGGGGCGATCCGGTCGCCCAGCGCGCGATCTGGCGACGACACGACCCGTACGCGCTGGCCCGGCGGCTGCGGCCCGTTCCGGTCTTCCTGAGCTGCGGTGACGGGCGTCCAGGGCCGCTGGACAAGGCCGGAGCGAAGGCCGACGAGATCGAGGCGTTCGACAGGGTGCTGAACCGCTCGCTGGCCGGCCGGCTGGAGCGGGCCGGGGTGCGGGTGAGCACCCACTTCTACCGGGGCACGCACTCGCCGGCGTACTGGGAGCGGGAGCTCCATCGGTCGCTGCCCCTGCTGCTGGGCGCGCTGCGGCCGGCGAAGTAGCTCAGGCGGCTGCCGCCGCGGTGTCCACCGCGGCGGCCATGCCTCGGCATCAGGGGTAGATCGTGTAGGTCTTGGTGTTGTTGCACACGATCGTGCCCGGGAGGCAGCGCTTGGCCCTGATCGTGATCCGGTCGAGGTTGGTGCGGGTCGTGGACCAGTTGAAGCTCTTGTGGCCCTTCTTCCGGCCGGCCTCCTGGTACTGGCCGTAGATCTCGTCGCCGTTCTTCTTCTTGAAGGAGACCTCGACCACGGCCGTCCAGGCGTCGCTCTTGGTGTCCGTCACGCTGCCGCGCGCCTTACCGAAGCCGTTGGTGCAGAGCTGGAGCACGTAGCTGACGAAGCCGTCCTTCGTGTTGAGCTTGCTCCACTTCTCCTTGCATTTGGCCGAGGAGACACTCGACGAGGCGGAGGTGGTGGAGGCCGTGGCGGCGGTGGCCGGCGCCATTACGGCGAAGGCGGCAGAGACCCCGATGACAGTGGCGAGCGTCTTCGAGGGCGAGAGTTTCCGCATGATTTCGATCCTTGTCAGTGAGCGTGCACGTCGCGGCGCTCCACCTGTGACCGGAGCACCGCGAGGAACGCTAGAGACCGGCGGTATAGCGGGGGTATGTCCGCGGCAGGCCGCCACCTGCTGTTCGCGGAACTCCGCCGGCCCGGGGCGCCGGGCGGGCCTCACGGTCCGATGAAGCGCACCGTTTCCGTCAGGTCCGCCCGGCCGGTACGCACGCGTACCGCGTCTTCCTTCTCGAAACCCACCGCGACGCCGCAGAGCAGGACGAGGTCGTCATCGGCTCCGACGATCTCACTGACCGTCCTGCGGAACATCGTCCACATCACCTGCGGGCAGCTGTGCACCCCCTCCGCCCGCAGCAGCAGCATGATCGTCTGCAGGTACATCCCCGCGTCCGCCCACTGCCCGGGGCCCATCGTCCGGTCGAGGTAGCAGAACAGGACGACGGGCGCGCCGAACGCCTCCGAGTTCAGCGCGGCGATCCTCATGGGCCGGTCGGGGGCGTCACGCCGGATCCCCAGGGCCTGGTACCGCTGGGCGGCCGCGGCGGAGAAGCGGTCCAGGTAAGGCGAGGTGAGCTCGGCCGGATACATCGGATATTCCCGCTCATCGCCCGGGTCCCCCGCCTGAGCCCTGGCCGTCGCGCGCCGTTTCAGCTCGGCCAGCGGCTCGCCGGTCACGACGTACAGCTGCCAGGGCTGGAGGTTCCCGCTCGACGGGGCCCGCGTCGCGGCGGCGAGCACCCGTTCGAGCACGTCCATGGGCACCGGCTCATCGCTGAACGCCCGCACCGCCCGCCGGCTGTCCACGGCTTCGTACACGTCCATGTCCGCTCGTTCTCCCTCCGGCCGCGATCACCTTTCCCCCGACATCGTGCTCGTCCGAGGGGTACGGGTGGCGGCCGGGGTGCCTCACGTGCAGCACTGCGAGCCGGCCTGCCTGGTCAGGGTGTCGGCGTCGGCCTTGACCACGTACACCTCCCACGGCTCCGCGCCCGGCCCGTGCACCCACACCTTGTCCTGCAGCGCGTAGCAGCAGGAGGTGTCCTTCTCCTCGAACGTGGCCAGCCCGGCCTCGGTGAGCCGCCGGGTGGCGGCGGTGACCTCGGCGCCGTCCTCCACTTCGACGCCCAGGTGGTCGAGCCGCGTGTCCTCGCCGGCCTCGCCCTCGATGAGGACGAGCTTGAGCGGAGGCTCGGCGATGGCGAAGTTGGCGTAGCCGGGGCGGCGCTTGGCCGGTTCGGCGCCGAACAGCTTGGAGTAGAAGGTGATCGAGCCTTCCAGGTCGGCGACGCGGAGGGCGAGCTGAACGCGAGACATGACGATCTCCCATCCCTTTGTTTCGACGAACGTCTAATTAGTCTCGAGTTTGCGCCTCTGCTTAGAGATTTGTCAAATTAGATGCATGTCGAAGCGAGAGTCGCCGGCGCTCCCCTCCGGCGGGTGCTGCGCGCCGCCGTCACGGCGCCTCACGGGACTGTCAGTGCCCGTTCCAAAGCCGGTGATCTTCCGTCGAGATCATGCTGGAGGCCGAAACGTCGCGTTCCGCAATTCACGAAGCGTGATCGACCAGCTACCGATGGACGTAACGCCAACCATGCGGCTGTCGGTTGCAGATGAGGCTGTCGGCGTTCGCGTCGGGTTCAGGGTGAGTTGTCGGATTCCACCTTCGATCCTGATCTTGGTGCTGCAGAATGTCTGCATGGTCTCGGTAGTGCAGAACGTGGCGATCGACTGTGCAAATGCCTACGAACTCGCCCGGTTCTGGAGCGAGGTAACCGGTTGTCCCATGCATCCCGAGGACAGGCCCGGGGATGAGGAGACGCAGGTTCTGCTACCGCAGGGACCGCTGCTGCACTTCAACCAGGTTCCGGAGCGCAAGACGGCCAAGAACCGGCTCCACCTCTGTCTGCGTCCGGAGACCTCGCGCGAAGAGGAGGTAGACCGCCTACTGGGGCTGGGCGCCTCCTTCGTCGTCGACCGCCGCGACCCTGATGGCACGGGCTGGGCCGTTCTCGCCGACCCCGAGGGCAACGAGTTCTGTGTCCTGCGCAGCGAGTCCGAGCGGGCCGCGACAACCCCGTGAGGCTGCGCTCCCGACGCTCACCACACCCCGGGCATCGCCGCTGAGACTTCTCCGCAACCCCACAAGCATGCTCCCCGCCCACTTCAACGTGCCAGAACACCCGCCGGGGAAGATCACCGACTTTGGAACAGGCACTCAGGTGATCCCCCACGCGCACGCCGCCGCGGCCCGGGGCGCGAGGCCGTGGAGCACGGCCGTGACCCCGATCATGATCCAGGCCACCGGGAGGTAGGCACGCCGCGCGCGATGCCGCCCAGGGCCTCGAATCCGGTTTCGGTCGCGGCGCGGCCTCTGACGTACGGCCGCTGGTGCGCTTCGGGCGCGGACTCGGGCGAACGCGACAGCGCGGACGCTGCGCCGGATACCTTGGAGAGCAGACGTCGGAAGCAGGTGTGGTGACGGAGGTCATGGTGCGAATCGGAGAGCTGGCGGCGCGATCGGACGTCAGCGTCCGGGCCCTGCGCTACTACGAGGAGCAGGGGCTGCTGGAGGCGGAACGCAGCGGCTCAGGGCAGCGTCACTACGCCGGGTCCGCGATCGACCGGGTGCGACTGATCCAGATGTTGTACGCGGCCGGCCTGTCCAGCCGGACCATCGCCGAGCTGCTGCCCTTCGCCGAGGCCAGGGTGAGCACCCCGCAGATGCGGGCCCGGCTGAGCGCCGAACGCGATCGCATCGACTCCGAGATCGCCGCGCTGACCCTTACGCGTGACCGGCTCGACGCGATCATCCTGACCTCCGGGCATCCGGCCAGCGGGTGTACGTGGATCGCCGAACCCTCGATGCAGGCGAGCCATCCCGTGGCGACCTGATCACGGCGGCCGGGCCACGTCACGGCGCCTCCGTGCAGACGGCTTCGCGAAAAGCGTTGGCAGGGCTGGAGGAGACCACTCCGTCCAAGCAACCGGCGGGGCTCGAGGAGACCGCTCCGCGAAAGGCGCTGGCGGAGCTGGAGGGACGGCTCCGTAAAAGGCGCCGGCGGGGCAGGGCTGGAGGAGACGGCTCCGCGGGCGCGCCGGGCACCCGTCGGCCCCGTCGGGCCAGTTGGCCTCATCGGCTCGGTTGGCCCTGTCGGCCCGGTCGGCTTTATGGGCTCAGTCGGCCCTGTCGGCTCAGTCGGTGAACACCTTCTCGGCCAGTTCCCGGATGACGCGCGCCACCTCGGCGGGCCGCTTCAGGTCGGCCCCATGGTCGGCTCCCGGCAGCACCACCCGCTCGCCGTTCGGCAGGACACGCTGGATCGCGTCCAGCCGCTCGGACAGGTGCGCCGGGCCGTGGTCGCCGCCGAGCAGGACCACCGGGACCTTGATCGTGGCGTAGGCGTCGAGGCGTACACCGAGCCGGTCCAGCGCCTCCAGGTCGTCGAGCTGCCTGGGGATCAGGCGGCGGTAGCGCGGGATAAGGGCGGTGATCGCGCCGACGAGCCGGGCCTGCCCATCCGGCAGCTCCACGGTGTCGCGCATGAAGATCCTCAACGCCTTGCCCGGCCGCCCCGACGCCATCGCCGCGCGAGCCCGTCGCAGCACCTCGCCGCCCTCTCCTGACAGCGGCGCCCCGATCACCGCGGCCGGCTCGAAGATCACGGCGCCGGCGAACGCGTCCGGTGCGGCCACCAGGGCCTCCAGCGCGACCACCCCGCCGGAGGAGTGACCGTAGAGCACCACCGGCTCTCCGGCGGAGCGGGCGAGCCTCAGCACGTCCTCGGCCTCCTGCTCCACCCGCACGGGCGCGCCGCGATCCGGCCGGTACTGCAGGCGGTCCAGTCGCAGCACCCGGTAACGGGAGGAGAGGATCGCGGCCACTCTCCCGCATCGCCTCCCGTCGGACAGTCCTGGATGGACCATCACGATCGGCCGCCCCTGGCCTTCGTCGTACGTACGCACCACGCCTCCCATTTAGCATCGCTAAGGATGCCCCTTAGCGATGCTAAGCTACCCGCATGCCCAGCGACAAGAGGCCAGGCCTGACCAAGCAGGTGCTGATCGACACCGCCCTCCGCCTGCTCGACGAGGTGGGGTTGGAGGGGCTCACGGTGCGCCGGCTGTCCGCGGAGCTCGGCGTTCAGTCCCCTGCTCTTTACTGGCACATCCGTACCAAGCAGGAACTTCTCGACGGGATGGCCGACGCGATCTGCCGCGCTCCGGGGATGGGCCCGCCCCGTGACGACGAGTCCTGGCAGGACTGGCTCCTGCGCCGCGCCCGGGCCTACCGCGCCACGCTGCTGGCCCGGCGTGACGGCGCCCGCGTGGTCGCCCACGCCCGGTCGCTGAGCCAGGAGACCGTGGCCCTGTTCGATCGGGAGCTGGCGGCCATGGTCGAGCGGGGCTTCACACCGGCGCTGGCCCTGCACACCATCGGCGCCCTGACCTCGTACGTGAACGGATTCGTCCTGCGAGAGCAGGCACCGGCCCCCGCGCCGGCACCTGCACTGGGTCCCACTGCGGCACCTGCACTGGGTTCCGCTCTGGAACCCACGCCAGGTCCCCAACCGGGCCCCACTCCGGAGCCCGCGGCAGGCCCCCCGCCGAAGCCCGCTCCAGAACCGGCCCCAGGGCCCCCGGCGATGCCCGCGCCGAGTCCCGCTCGGGAGCCCGCGCCAGGTCCCACGCCGGGTCCCACGCCGGAACCTACGCTGGAGCCAGCGGCAGTACCCCCGGCGGAGCCCGCTCCAAGCCCCGCTCCCGCTCCGGGTCCCACTTCGAGTCGCGCACCGGGGTCCCTGGACGCGGCACCGGCCACGCTGGCGGCCGCTGTGCTCGAGGGAGGCCAGTCGATCGGCGAAACGGCCTTCGAACACGGCCTGCGGGTGTTCATCGCCGGCACGTCCGCCGTACTGTCCCACGAGCACAACGGACCCACCACACCCACCCGCACCGCACCGTAGAGGCGTGCCTGCCACCGGAGCAGCGGCGACAGGCCCGAGCATCAGCGGAGAGGCCGCGGTGGCGGTCCGGCAGGCCGGACCCATCACCGTGGCCAGGCCCCCGCACCGGCCCCACTTGATCGCGGCCACACCCCCAGCGGGACCCCACCTGACCACGGCCAAGCCCCGGACGGGGCCCCACGTGATTGCGGCCAAGCCCCACGCACCGGCCCCACTCGACCGAGGCCAAGCCCTCGCACCAGCCCTCACCGATCGCGGCGATCAAGCTGCCGGACGAGCGAAGCGTCTACTTGATCGCGGCCAGGTCCAGGACGTACATCTTGTCCCCGACCTCGTAGGCCAGCAACCGGTCGGAGCCGCTGTCCGGCATCGCCATGCCCCGCCCGTCCTCCGGACGTATGCCGAGATCGGCAGACTTGCCGGTGTCGGCGTCGTGAAGCGCCGCGTAGAACTGCTCCCCAGGTCCCACCGACGCCACCTGGAAGAAGCGCTCCAGACCGGCTTCGACGCCGCCGTCCCGGAGGAGCTTCGTCATTTCACGCTCATGGGAGCCGTCCCGGTCACGGACAAACCCCCGCAATACGGTACGGGTCTGCACCGTCTTCGGGCACTTGCGACCGCCGCACGTGATCACCTTGCCGGAGCGGTCACGGCGCTGGGGGACCTTGACGGTCTCGTACCGGCCAAGCGTGCCCCAGCACCGCTCGACGCCGCACCTGACCTCCTCACCGGTCTTGACCACGGCCACGTTCCGCGCACCGGTCTCGACGTTGAGCATCTCGCGGAAGATCGACTTCCCCTGATGCAAACCCACCCACGGCCAGCTCAGGATGTGGTGCCGCTCGGCCCCCTTCACCGGCTGCGGCGACCCCCCGCTCAGGGGCACCCGATACACGCCGCCCTTCTCGTACGAGAAGGCCACGTCCGAGCCCGTCACCGACAACCCCTGAATGTGCCCCTCCTTCATGACGTTGCCGAGGGGCACGTCGGTCACCCGCCGAGGCCGGCCGCCGGTCGCCGGCACCGTCCAGATCCGGGCGACTCGGGGACCGCCTTTCTCCTTGACGGAGGCCCACCAGACGATGTGGCCGCCACCTGCGGCGACGTCGTCGGCGAAGATCGCCGATCCCTTCGTCGAGGGGATCTCGGCGATCCGCTTGGGCCGGCCAGTGCTCAGCTCGTAGCTCCACAGGTACTGGCGCTTCCCGTCGCTGACGCCCGTCATGACCAACAGCGTGCGATCGTCTAGGAGCAGTTGCGGATAGTACTTTCGGCCGTCGGGCAGCTTGGCCGGGATCTTGTGCACCGCCTGCGGCCACACCTTCTCGACAGGCGGCGGCACCTTGTCCAGCGGCGGCCCGCCCTCTCCGGTCGCGCTCACCGCGGGACGCGGCTCGGCCGCGACACCCAGAGTGTTCACCACCACGCCCACCCCGCCGGCCACCAGCACCACGGCCGCGGCCGCGGTCAGGGCGGCGCTCCTGGCCCGCCGCCGGCGATGGCGCGTCTTGACCGCCGCCAGCAGCCCGGCCGGCGCCTGCGGCGCATCCAGCGCCGCGCCGGACAGGGCACGGCTCAGCTTGTCTTCCAGATCGGTCATCGCATGCTCCCGTGGGTCGCCGTCGAGGAGAAGGGGGAGGAACGCAGCTTGTCCAGGCCACGGAATGCCTGGCTGCGCACGGTTCCGGCGGAGATGCCGAGCACTTTGGCGATCTCGGCGTCGCTGAGCTGCTCGTAGTAGCGCAGCACCAGCACGGCCCGCTGCCTGCGGGGCAGCGCGGCCAGTTCCTGCCACAGGCCCTGTTCCTCGTCGGAAGGAAAGACCTCGCGGTGCACCCGGTCCGGCGGTGCCTCGGTGAGGTGTTCCCGCCGGTGCCGCCGCCAGACACTGATGTGCAAGCGCGCCATCGTCGTCCGGACATAGCTGTGCGGGCTGTCCTTCCGCCTCACCCTCGGCCAGGCGCCACACAGCCGTATCAGCGCCTCCTGAACCAGGTCGGCGGCGTCATGCGGGTTTCCGGTCAGGACGTATCCGTAACGGAGCAGCGCTGTCGTCTGCTCTGCTACGAAGTCGTCGAAGCCGGGCTCGTCGTCCACTTGTCGTCCCTTCAGTCGTCACGTCCCAGACGGCCGAAGAGGCGCAGCTGTTGCATCGTCCGGCGAACATTTTCCGGGAATCTCGGGGATGACCACCCTGGACCGCACAACAGGGGTATAGCTCAGACAAGCCTGCACCCCACAATCACGATCTTGGTCGAGTACGTCGGAGCAACCCAGCCGCTGGCCCAAGGGGCGAACAGACTGGTGATAGGACCGTTCGGCACGGCATGCTCATCCTCGTCTTCGTTTCGTCCTCACCTTCGTCCATGAGTGGGCCTGCGCTGACCGAGTTCGTGCTGTCGGCCGTGGTGGCCGTGGTGGCCGTGCTGGTGGGGCTGGCGCTGGGCTGGCTCGGCAGCAGCACAGCCGGGCCAGGTCGGTGCGGGGCGCATCGTCCCAAGCGTCCGGCCGAAGTTCGCAGCATGCCTGCTCCACGCCCAGCCTCAGTGATCTGACGTGGTGGACCAGTTCAGCGTGGTGGACCAGTTCGGCCTGGCCCTAGCCCACAACGAACCCCAGGCTCAGCTCCCACCCATGGCGAACCTGAACTCGGCCCTGGCCCACAACGAACCCCAGGCTCGGCCCCCCACCCCTACCGGGCCCTGGCCTGCCGCGAACACAAGGCTCGGCCTGGCCTACGGCGAACACAGGACTCGGCCCCCGCCATGACGAAACGATGCAGTGATCGGCCATGAACGCGCTAGCTGGCCTTGGAGAGGGCTGTTTCCCGCTCAAGGCCGGTCAGACGTCGCGGTGGTTGATCGCCAGGGCTCCCAGCAGGAGGGACGCCACCACGTAACCCATCAAGATGGCGGCGGCCGTTGCGGGGCCTAAGGCGCCGGCGTCGGGCACAGCGGCCAGTTGCCTGGTCAGCGACGGAATCGTCAGGGAGCTGATCCAGTCGTTCCACGGAGCCGGGAGAAAGCGCTCCAGCACGGCCGGGGACAGCGGGAGGACGACCAGCGCGATGAGCGCCGCCGGTGTCGAACGCAGCACCGTGGCCAGGCCGAGCCCCACCACCGCTGCGACAGCACAGCCGGCGCCGGTGGTCAGCACCTCGGTCAGGACCGCATGTTCGGCGAACGAGGCGCCGATCGGACGCCCGCCCACCACGGCCTGTGCGGTGACGTAGGTGGCCAACGCCAGCGCCTGGCCCGCGACTGCGGCCACTGCGGCCACCACGACAGCCTTGGCCAGCAGGAGTGTCCACCGGCTCCGGACCGTGGTCAGCGTGAGTCTGATCATGCCGGTGGTGTACTCGCCGGAGATCGCGAAGACCCCCAGCATGCCGAACAGCACAGGAGGAATGTCGGAGCTCAGACCGAGCCCTGTGCCGACGGGATCGCCACCGGGGCCGTTGGTGTCGAAGTAGCGCGAGATCGAGTAGGCAGCGAAACCGGTGAGCACAAGGGCGGAGAGCGTGGAGGCCAGGACGTAGTAGGTGGCTCGGAGCGAGCGCAACTTGACCCACTCGGACGCGACGATGTCCATCATTGGGTGATCTCCATGAATGCCTCCTCCAGCGATGTCCGACGAGGCACCAGCTCGTGAACAGCGCACCCGCTGGCCAAGGCGATATCACCGACGGCAGCCGCAGTCAGTCCGGTCACCAGCAACTCCCTGCCGACACTCGCGTCCCGGACGGGGCTGGTGTTCTGCACAGCGTTCCTGCCCCAGACGGGGTCGGTGTTCTGCACAGCGCCCGCGTTCCGGGCGGGGTCGGTGTTCTGCACAGCGTTCGTGTCCCCGGCGGGGTCGGTGTTCCGAACAACGCCCGCGTTGCGGGCGGTGTCCTCGTTCCGCACCGCGTTCGTGTCTCCGGCGGGACCGGTGTTCCGCATAGCGTTTGTGCCCCCGGCGGTGTCCTCGTTCTGCACGGCGCCCACGTTCCGGATGGGGCGGGTGCCGGGGCCGGTCGGGGTGGGATGAGTGGGCACCCGGTGACCGCGCATGGCGGTGAGCTCTGCGGAGACGGGGTTTGCTTTGGTGTTTGCGGGGTGGTCGGGGAACGGCTCCGTACCGGTCTCGGTGTGCTGAATGGGGTGTACGGTCGCGCCGGCCACCTGGAGCGCCACGGACAGGCGAGCCGCGTGTGGTGATCGGACCACTACGCCGCTCTGGAAGCGGGCCAGCAGCTCTGTCGGCGAGATGTCCTCGATCAGGCGGCCTCGGCCGATGATGATGAGGCGATCGGCGGTGAGGGACATTTCGGTCATCAGGTGGCTCGACAGCAGGATGGTGCGCCCTTCGGACGCCAGGGATCTGAGCAGGTTTCTGAGCCAGCGGATGCCGTCGGGGTCGAGGCCGTTGGCCGGCTCGTCGAGGATGAGCACGCCCGGATCGCCGAGCAGGGCCGCCGCGATGCCGAGGCGCTGGCGCATCCCCTGGGAGAAGCCGGCGATCCGTTTGCGGGCCGCCCCGGCCAGGCCGACCTCCTCCAGCACCTGCACCACCCTGCGGGGCCCGATGCCTCCCGCGTACGCCAGCGCCTGCAAGTGCGCGAACGCGCTGCGCCCGCCCTGCACCTCGGCGGCGTCGAGCATGGCGCCGACCTCGCGCATGGGATCGCGCAGGTCGCGTTTGCGGACGCCGTTGATCAACGCCTGGCCCGACGTGGGCGCGTGAAGGCCGAGGATCATGCGCATGGTGGTGGATTTGCCGGCACCGTTGTGCCCGAGGAAGCCGGTGACCTGCCCGGGTCTGACGCCGAACGTGAGCCCGGACACCGCCAGGGTGGAACCGTACCGTTTCGTCAGCTCGCTGACCTCGATCATTTTCCCACCTTCTCGATGATCTCGGCCGGGCAGCGGGTGCCCGGTGCGGGCAACTCACCCGTGGTCAGGTAGGCGCGGACGTGCCGCCGCAGGCAGCCGTTTCGCGCCCACGACGCGTGGCCGTCGCCGTGCCACAGCACGCGAGCGGACGGGATCTGCCCGGCCACGTGGGCCTGACCGCGATAGTTGGTGTTGTTGTCGAGCTCCCCGATCGCGAAGAGGATCGGCGGGACGTCCTTCACCCGCAACGGGTGCGGCGCCCAGGACGCACCTCCGCTGCGCCCCCAGCAGCGACCGAGCTCGAAGCGCCCCTCGAGCCAGCCGAACCTGGGCGCGATCTGCCGTAGGCGGGCCTCGATGCCCTGGAACTCCTCGTACGTCGGCAGCGCCGGCATGAAGTCGTTGCACAACGAGTCCTGGCTCACCGACGAGCCGCCGTCGTCGGGGCGCAGTTCTTTCAGGAAGTCGCCGGCGTCGCCGTCGAGGGCCTTGCGGACGGCGGTGGCGAGCTGGGGCCAGAACGCCGGATTCATGCCTTTGACCGCGCCGGCGTACAGCTGCCCCTCATGCACCGTCCGCCCGGACGACGCCGGCAGCGGCGCGCGACGCGCCCTGGCGACGAGCTCGTCCCACGCCTGGCCGGCGTCCGTGCCACGCAGGGCGCAGTCGGCGCGGCGGGCGCACCAGTCGCGGAAGCGGGTGAGATGGCGCTCCTGCGTGAGCGCGTAGTTGCGGATCCAGGGCTCGAACTCCTGCTGGGTGTGATCGGCGGTGCCGTCGAAGTACATCCGGCCGACCCGCTGCGGGAACAGCTCCAGGTAGGCCTGGGCATAGACGGTGCCATAGGAGTTGCCCGCGTAGACGATCTTGTCCTGGCCGAGTGCGGCGCGCAGGGCGTCGATGTCGTGCGCCACGTTCCACGCCGTCATCCCGCGCCAGGCCGATCTGGCCGCTGTGCGGCAGCTCGCCTGATGGGCCGCGTTCGCAGCGGCATGGGCGTCCCAGTCGTGTTTCGTCCTGGCCAGGAGCAGCCCGTAGACGGAGGGCTCGGGTCTGGCGCAGCTCACTTTCCTGCCGCTCGCGGGCTCGGACAGGCCGCGCGGATCGAAGGCGATGACGTCGAAGCTGCGCTGCAACTCAGCGAGCAGGCTCGGCAGCTCCGGCTGCGCGTCGGGCTGGCTCTTGCGCCTGAGCATCGACGTGCTGGTGCCGGGCCCCCCGAAGTTGACGATCAGCGGCCCTAAGCTCTTGCCCGTCGCGGGCAGCCCGGCCACGTGCACCGAGGTCATGGGCCCGCCGGGATCGGCCCAGTCGACGGGAACGACCAGCTCGGCGCAGCGCAGCCCATCACCACACTCCTTCCACACCAGGTCGTGGGCCTGCGCCGAGGCCAGCGCGATGCCGCCGAGGGGCACCGCGAGACAGGCCGCCAGGCACAGGGCGATGAGTCTGCGTCGGTTCATGGCCGCAACGATGCTGCACGGCGGCGGGTCCGCACATCGGAGCCAGATCCGATCTTTGGCGTCGGACCAGGGTCATACGGCACGGGCGTACGCGGGCACGGTACGACCCTGGTCCGACGGCCCGTGCTTCGATTCGCTTCCGGCCGTTCCTCGATAACGTCGAGACGTGCATCTGCTCGCCCGGCGGCCCCCACCCTGGCTGCTCATCCTGGCCGACACCGTGGTCGCGGTGCTGCTCGCGCTGGCGTCCACCGGCGGCCCTCCCGAGCTGACCACCAGCGCTCTGACCGTGGCGCTGTGCTGGCTGCTCGCGGTGCCCGTGGCGGTGCGGCGGATCTGGCCGGAGCCCGCCTGCTACGGCGCGCTCCTGCTGGGCGTCGCCGTCCTCTCGGTACAGGCCAACCGGCTGCTGCCGACCGCTGTGGCGGCCCTGACCATCTACCTGGTGGCGACCGCCCGCCCGGTGCGGCGCTCGGCGATCGCCCTGGTGGCGAGCCTGCTCGTCAACGGAGCCTCGCTGCTCGTCTCGATGCAGGCATCGCCACGATATGCCGGCGGCTGGCCCGACCCCGTCTTCATCCTCGGCACGTCATGGCTGGTCATCGCGGCGAGCTGGAGTCTCGGCACGGCGGCCCGCACCCGCCGCGAGTTCGCCGCCCGCGAGGCCGACAGACAGGCCGAGCGGGCGGCGGCCGACGAACGCCTGCGAATCGCCCGCGAACTGCACGACGTCGTCGCCCATTCGATGAGCCTGATCACCGTCAAAGCCGGGGTGGCGGCAAAGGTCCTGGACAAACACCCGGAGGAAGGGCGCAACGCGTTACGGGCCATCGAGGAGATCGGGCGCGGCTCGCTCACCGAGATCCGCCAGGTTCTCGGCGCGCTGCGCACACCCGGCGGCACACCCGACACGACACCGCTCCCCCGGCTCGCCGACCTGCCGTCCCTGGCGCAGCAGGCGGCGGAGGCCGGCGTGCGGGTCGACCTGTCGGTGAACGGAGCCGTGCCCGACAGCATGGCCCCAGCCGTCTACCGCATCGTCCAGGAGGCGATCACCAACGTCGTCAAGCACGCCGCTCCGGCCCACTGCCGAGTCAGCGTGTCGGCCGACGAGGGGCGGCTGCGCATTTCCGTGGTCGACGACGGGCCCGGGCAACGGCTGCTGCCGGGGCGGTCGGGCGGGCAGGGCCTGGCGGGAATGCGCGAACGGGCCTTGCTGTACGGCGGCACGTTCGAGGCCGGCCCACTGCCGGGAAGGGGGTTCGGCGTGCACGCGTCATGGGAGATCCCCTGATCCCGCCCGAAAGTTTCCACCATCCCCACTCGGTGGAGGTTCCGTGCACGGCACCGGGCGTTCCGGCGATGCACGGCGTGCTCGCGCAGCGGGCCCATCAGCCAGAACGCCGCAGCGGCAGGTGCGAACCCGTATGGCCGGGCGCTCCGGACCAGCGCACGGATGTGTGTACGGCCGGCGTTCCGAGAAAGCTTCAGCGTGGCCCGAGTGGCGGGCGCGGATCGGTCATGATGGACGCGAGGACGAGGATCAGGAGCTTGAGCCGGAGAAAGCGGGTCGGCGAGTCCGAACCGGACCGACGACAGAGCCGACCCCGGTCGGGCTGGGGCCAGTTGGGCTGGGGCCGGTCGGATTGGGGCCGGTCGGGTTGATCGCGGCAGAGGTGAGTGCGGTTGCGCCAGGCCTGGGTGGGCCGGGCCAGGGCGGGGTGGGGGCCGTCGAGAGGAGTGTGGTCAGGGTGGGCGTGGCAGGAGGAGGCTTGTGATTCGGGTGCTCATCGCCGACGATCAGGCACTGCTGCGCGGCAGTTTTCGGCTGCTGATCGACTCGGAGGACGATCTCACCGTAGTCGGGGAGGCGGGCGACGGGCGGGAGGCGGTGGCGCTCGCTCGTACGGAAGCACCGGACGTGGTGCTCATGGACGTCAGAATGCCCGAGATGGACGGCATCACCGCGACCGGGCAGATCGCCGGGGGCACCCGGGTGCTCATTCTGACCACGTTCGACCTCGACGAGTACGTATACGCGGCACTGCGCGCGGGTGCCAGCGGGTTCATGCTCAAGGACGCGCCTCCGGACGACCTGTTGAAGGCGATCCGGGTGGTGGCGTCGGGTGAGACGCTGCTCGCGCCGACCGTCACCACCCGGCTGATCGCGGAGTTCGTACAACGGCCGCTCCAGCAGGCCTTTCGCGGGCTCGACACGTTGACGGACCGTGAGCGCGAGGTGCTCACCCTCGTCGCCCACGGGCTGTCCAACGCGGAGCTCAGCGCGCAGCTCAAGGTGAGTCCCGGCACTGTGAAGACGCATATCGGCCGCCTGCTGGCCAAGCTCAACGCCCGCGACCGGGCCCAGCTCGTCATCGCCGCCTACGAGGCCGGACTGGTCACGCCACGTTCAGCCAACCGCCCGCCGTGATCGCCGCCAGCGTCTGGGCTTGAGCTACAACTCCGTAGATGCCCTGTCGGCAGCACCGCCGGCACTGGCCGCGGTGGTCTGGATGCCGTCGAGGAGCCAGGTGAGGCCGATGGTGAAGCTGCCGTCCCAGTCGGCGTCCTCCGTGAGAGGGCCGTGGGCGGCGAGGACGGGATAGCGGTCACTGCTGGCGCGGAAGTGCTCCCGGGCGGCTTGTTGCGCGCCGTGCTCCCGGACCGTCCAGGTCGCCTGCATGAGCGCGGAACCGATGACGTAGTTGGACAATCCGTATGCCGCGGCGGTCAGGTGCGGCTCGGTGACGCCGGCCGCCACGAGGGTGGCGTACAGGAACTCGCTGCGGGCGAGCACATTGGGGCCCAGCATCGGACGGCCGAGCAGCGCCGCCGACCAGGGATGTGCCAGCAGGACGGCATGCCATCCGGTGATCAGCGCGGTGATGTCGGCATGCCAGTCCCTGCCAGCGCGTCGGCCTGCGCCCCCGCCTCCTCCGCCATCGCCCCCGCCACTGCGACCTTCAGCAGCGCCTTCGCCCGGGATCTCCACCGCTGCGAAGATCGCGTCGAGAGCGAGGTCCAGGACGTCGTCCTTGGTCTTCACATGCCAGTACAGCGTCGTGGAACCCGTGCCGAGGCGTTCGGCGAGCCGCCGCATGGTCAGCCGGTCGGCGCCTTCCTCGTCCAGGAGGGCGATGGCCTCGGCGACGATCCGGTCGCGGCTGAGCGGCGGCGACGGCGCTTCACGCGCCGCCCGTGCGGCCGGGCGCAACCACACGTCTCCCGCTGACCCCGAGCGCTTCGCTCCCAATTCGTCCCCCTCCTCGTCGTAGCAGAGCCGAGTCTAGTATGTTGTTCGAGCACTGGATCAATGGTCCGGTGACTCGAACAACGGTCCAGTAGGCCCGCAGGGAGGAACGCGGTGGCGGGACATGTCGAGGTGGACCGGCTCACCTACGTACTGCCGGACGGGCGACTGCTGCTGCACGAGGCCTCGTTCCGCATCGGCGACGGCGTCAAGGCGGGGCTGGTGGGACCGAACGGCGCGGGCAAGACCACCCTGCTGCGGCTCATCGCTGGAGATCTGCGGCAGGACGACGGCCGGGTGACCAGCTCAGGCGGGCTGGGGGTGATGCGGCAGTTCATCGGCAGCGTACGAGACGACCGGACCCTGCACGATCTGCTGCTGTCCGTCGCACCCGTCCAGGTCCGCACCACCGCCGCGAACCTGGGACGGGCGGAGTCGGCGCTGACGGAACACGGTGACGAGACGACGCAACTGGCCTATGCGCAGGCGATCAGCGACTACACCGACGCCGGCGGCTACGACATGGAGGTCGTGTGGGACACCTGCGCGACCGCGGCCCTGGGCCTGCCCTACGACGCGGTCAGGCAGCGCCCGGTCGGCACCCTGTCCGGTGGCGAGCAGAAGCGCATCGTCTTGGAGGCCCTGCTGCGCGGGCCCGATCAGGTCCTGCTGCTGGACGAACCGGACAACTACCTCGACGTGCCCGCCAAGCAATGGCTGGAGGACCAGCTACGCGCCACGTCCAAGACCGTGCTGCTCGTCTCACACGACCGGCAACTGCTGGCCAACGCCACGAACCGCATCGTGACCGTGGAAGCGCGCGGCACCTGGGTCCACGGCGCGGGCTTCGCCACCTACGCCCAGGGCCGCCAGAACCGCATCGACCGGCTGGAGGAACGGCGCCGCCGCTGGGACGAGGAGCACGCCAAGCTCAGACGCCTGGTGCAGACCCTCCGGCAGACCGCGGCCAACAACGATGCCGTCGCCTCCGCCTACCGGGCCGCCCGTACCCGGCTGGCGCGGTTCGAGGAAGCCGGCCCGCCCGAACGCCCGCCCAAACGGCAGAACGTACGGATGCGGCTGCGCGGCGGCCGGACCGGCAAACGCGCCATCACCTGCGAAACGCTGGAACTCACCGGTCTGATGCGCCCGTTCGACACCGAGATCTGGTACGGCGAACGCGTGGGCGTCCTCGGCTCCAACGGTTCCGGCAAATCGCACTTCCTCCGGCTCCTGGCCGAGGCGACGAACAGCGCTGCCGCCTCGGTACGGCACACCGGTTCCGTACGACTGGGCGCCCGGGTCACGCCCGGCCACTTCGTCCAGACCCACTCCAGGCCCGACCTGCACGGCCGCACCCCCGCCGAACTGGTGACGACCGAGCACGCCCTCACACTCAACGAGGCCATGGCCGCGCTCGCCCGCTACGAACTCGCACCCGCCGCCCAGCAGCGGTTCGAGACCTTGTCCGGCGGGCAGCAGGCGCGGCTGCAGATCCTGCTGCTGGAACTGTCGGGCGCGACGCTGCTGCTGCTCGACGAACCCACCGACAACCTCGACCTGGCCAGCGCCGAAGCTCTGCAGCAGGGCCTCGCGTCGTTCGCCGGCACCGTGCTGGCCGTCACCCATGACCGCTGGTTCGCCGCCGACTTCGACCGTTTCCTCATCTTCGGCGCCGACGGAACCGTCTACGAGAGCGACGAACCGGTCTGGGACGAAGCCCGCGTCGAGCGGGCCCGCTGAACCCCAAGGCCGTGCGGGCGACACCGGCGGCGGCCAGGTCTTCCGCCTGGTCAGGTGATGCGGCGCGTTCCGTCACACCACCGGGTCAGGCTGGTCAGGTGGTGCGGCGCGTTCCCGCCACACCACCGGGTCAGGCGGTACGGCGGGAACGCGTCGCCACCAGCCCGCCCAGCACCATGGCGACCACCCCGACCACCAGAGCCACGTAACCCCCGACGATCCCGTAACCCGTCCCGGGACCGCCCTCAGCGGCGGCCACGACCATCCCGCCGATGCCCGCCCCGACCAGCCCCGCCACCAAGGCCACGACGGCTCCCCTCCTCCCGCCGTGACCGACCCGCCGGACGGAACGGGCCAGCGCCAGCCCTCCGACGACGACCCCGGCCAGCCCCACCAGCGCACCCACCACCGACCACAGCCGCCCGGCGGTCATGGCATACGCCCCGACGGGCTCCACCAGCACATGAGCCGCCTCCTGCGCGGCCGGTCCCACCGCCCCGAACACGTCGGCCACGGAAGACAGAACTCGGACGGACATGAGAATCCTCTCGATCGAACGACGGACGCCCGCAACCAGGACCAACCACGACCAACCGGCACGAACCAGCACGCACCAGCACGGCCACGCGGCCCAAACAACTCCGCACGAGCGCCGGCCCCGGCAAGGGCCGCACACCACCGATCGTCTCCCCGCCCAAGCAGCCGCCGCCTCCGCCGGCGGACGGCAGCCGCTACGTAGTTCCACGTACACACCCCACCCCTCGCTACGCCCCACGGCGTACGGCGATCACGCCTCCGGACGCAGGGCCCCACACCTGGGGAACCGTAGGATCGACGCATGAAAGCACGCGCCGTCACGTTGCGCCTGCCGGTGCCGGCGCAGGAGACGCTGCTCGCGCTCTTCATCACCGTCATGCAGGTCCAGGGCACGATCGTGCGCAACGCCGGCGAACCGATCGAGCGCCCCCTCACCGACCTCGGAAACCTCGGATACGTCCTGCTGATCGCCGGCGGAGCGGTCATCGCCGTCCGCCGCCGCTGGCCGGTGCCGGTCTTCCTCACCACCGCACTCATCAGCCTGGCCTACTACACCCTCGGTTTCCCCGACGGCCCCGGCTGGCTCGGGCTCTTCGTCGCCCTCTACACCCTCGCCGCCTACGGCGACGGACGCCGCTCACTCGTCATCGCCGGCGCCGGCACCCTCATCCTCGCCGTCACCTGGCTGATCGCCGCGGCCGACATCGAACCACGCGCCGCCATCGGCTGGGTCTACTTCCGGATCGGCGCATCCGTCATGAGCGCGGCCCTGGGCGAATCCATCCGATCCAGGCACGTCATCGCGGCCGAAGCACAACAACGCGCCGAACTCGCCGAACGCAACCGCGAGGAGGAGGCACGAGCCCGCGTCGACGCCGAACGGCTCCGCATCGCCCGCGAGGTCCACGACACCGTCGCCCACGCCATCGCGATCATCAACGTCCAGTCCGGCGTCACCGCGCACGTCCTCGGCAAACGCCCGGACCTGGCCCGCGAGGCACTCCGCGCCATCGAGCAGACCAGCTCCCGCGCGCTGCGAGAGATGCGCGCCATCCTCGGCGTCCTGCGCGACGACGACACCGACGACGACGACTCGCGCGCGCCGTACCCCAGACTCGAACAGATCGACGAACTGGCCACCAAAGCCCGCGAAGCCGGACTCGACTGCACCATCGACATCACCCCGCCCCCGGCGCCGCTGCCCAGCACGATCAGCAACGCCGCCTACCGCATCGTGCAGGAATCCATCACCAACGTGGTCCGCCACGCCGGCCCCACCCGCATGACCGTGACCCTGAATTCCGGCACCGACGCCGTCGAGATCCGGATCACCGACGAAGGCCGCACCACACCCAAAAGCGACGACCCGGCCCCCCGCCCCGACGACACGGAAACCACACCACCCGGCCGCGGCATCCTCGGCATGCGCGAACGCTGCCGACTGCTGGGCGGCGAACTCGACGCGGGACCACTACCGGATGGCGGATTCCAGGTCAGAGCACGACTCCCCCTCACCGGGAGCCACCGATGAACGCCACCGCGACCAACTCCCCGATCAAGGTGCTGCTCGCCGACGACGAAGGGCTCGTACGCTCAGGATTCAAGGTCCTGCTCGACCTCGAAGACGACCTCACCGTCGTCGGAGAGGCCGTCAACGGCGCCCAAGCCGTCGACCAGGCCCGCGCCACCCGCCCCCACGTCGTCCTCATGGACATCCGCATGCCCAAGCTGGACGGAATCCAGGCCACCGCCCAGATCGCCGCCACCCCCGGCCTGGAGCAGGTCCGTATCCTCATCCTCACCACCTACGACACCGACGAATACGTCTTCGACGCCCTGCAAGCCGGCGCCAGCGGCTTCCTGCTCAAAGACGCGGGACCGGCCGAACTCCTGCACGCCATCCGCGTGATCGCCGCCGGAGAAGCCCTGCTCGCGCCCCGCATCACCCGGCGCCTCATCGGCCAGTTCGCCACCCAACGCAGAATCGCCCAAAGCGCACAGCACCAGCTCGCCGTACTCACCGAACGAGAACGCGAAGTACTCACCCTCGTCGGCCACGGCCTCAGTAACCACGAAATCGGCGCCGAACTGTTCCTCAGCCCGGCCACCGCACGCACCCACGTCAGCCGCGCCATGGCGAAACTCGGCGCACGCGACCGCGCCCAGCTCGTCGTCATCGCCTACCGAACGGGACTCGTCACCCCCACACCGTAAAAGATCATCAGCGCAGAGCCGCCAGCGTATTGACGGGATCATCCAGCAGACTCGCGAAAGCGAGCTCCGCGGCCCCGGCCAGCGTCGTGTCATCACCCAGAGCCGTCACCGCCAACCGCACCCGCTCCCGCGACACCGGCAGAACATGCGCGTCGATCCGCGCCCGCACACACGACGCCGCCCCCGGATACACATCACGCAACATCCCCCCGAACACCACCAGCGCCGGGTTGAACAGATTGATGAGATTCACCACCCCGACACCCAGCCAATCCCCCACCCGATCCAGCGCGTCCCGCGCACGAACGTCACCCGCCCCGGCCAGAGCGACCACCGCCCGGATGCCCTCCCTGCCCACCAACTCCCCGGACCGCCCCGCGTAGTCCAGCAACGCCCCCTCCCCCACCTCCGCCTCCAGACACCCCCGCGACCCGCACAGACACGGCCGCCCGTCGAACGGATTCACCAGCATGTGCCCGAGCTCGCAGCCGTAACCGCCATCGCCGTCCAGCAACTCACCACCGACGATGATCCCCCCGCCCACCCCCACATCCCCGTGCAGGTAGATCAGATCGTCGACCTCGGTCCCCGCTCCGCGCACGTGCTCCGCGATCGCCCCCAGATGCGCCTCGTTCCCCACCTCGACCGGCAACCCCAGCCCCAGCCCGGCCGCCAGCTCAGCACCGAACGCCTGATCCACCCACCCCAGATGCGGCCCGTACCGGACCATGCCGTCGGCCCGCCTGATCAACCCGCAGTACGACGCCCCCACACCCACGCACAACGCCCCAGAACCGGCCCCGGCCACCAGCTCACGACCGAAAGCGGCCAGCACCCCGACCACGTCCTCCAGATCCACCCCGGCCCGGGCCCGCACCGCCTCACGCCGCTCCAGGATCCGCCCGCCGAGCCCGACCCGTGCCGCCACCAGCCGGTCCACCGCGACATCGAAGGCGAGCCCGTACAGGGTGCCCTGCTCAGGCATCACCACGATGGACGGCCGGCCCGCCTGCCCCCTCCCGACAGGAACCCCCTCCCTGACCAGCCCTGCCGCCGCCAGCTCCGCGGTCAGATCCATGATGGTGCTGCGGTTGAGCCCCATCCAGCGGCCCAGCGCGGCCCGCGACACCATCCCGTCCCGATGCACGCGGCGCAGCACCTCGCTCAGGTTCCGCTGCCGCACCTGCTCCTGCGTCCGCGCGCCCGCCGCCGATCCCGTCACCTCCGCCACCCTAGAACGATTCGCCGTCGCGGCGGAGGTTTGGTTTTTGTGCGGGCGGAGCGGGAATGCACTAGCCAGCCGCCTTTACATTGTAGATTTCTCTTTTCACGGCGTTTGTCCAGTTCGCGCAGGGGCATGTCCGCACCAACGGGGAGGGGGACCCCATGCCACTCATCAACGTGAAGCTCATCGAGGGCGTGTTCAGCGACGAGCAGAAGGCCGAGATGGTGGAGAAGCTGACCGACGCGATGGTCACGATCGAGGGCGAGAACCTGCGCTCCCTCACCCTGGTCATCATCGAGGAGGTCAAGAGCGGCGACTGGGCCTTCGGGGGCAAGCAGGTGACGGCCGCGGACGTGAAGGCCCTGATGGCGGGCGAGGGCTGACCACCGGAAAGCCCTTACGCGGGCACCTGCGGCTGCCGGTCCTCGCGGGTCTTCTCCTGGTCCACCGCTGCGGGAAGCCCGCCGCGTACGACGGTGTAGACGAACAGGACGCCCATGACGACGACCCCCGCCCACATGGCCTGCTGCCAGCCGTCCACGAACGACTGCCGGGCGGCATCCGCCAGCGCCCGCGCGTGGGGCCCTGCGGTGCCCGCGACCTCGATCGCGTTGGCGACCCCCTGGCGTGCCACGTCCGCCACGCCCTGGGGAACGCCGCCGAGCCTGTCGTCGATGGCGCCGCGGTAGCCGTTCGCCAGGAGGGCGCCGAGCAGGGCGACGCCGAGCGCGGTGCCGAACTCGCGGGTGATGTCGTTGAGCGCGGAGGCGACCCCCTGCTTCTCGCGCGGCAGCGAACCGGTGATGGCCTCGGTGGAGGGGGTCATCGCCAGGCCCATGCCGGTGCCCATGGCGAGCATGCCGGGCAGGATGGACAGGTAGCCGCCCTCGACGGAGACGATGCCGGCCATGAGGGCCAGACCGGCGCCGAACAGCACGATCCCCACTGCCATGGTGGAGCGGGCGCCGATGCGCGCGGCCAGTTTGGGCGCCAGGCCGGAGGTCATCATCATGAGCACGGCCATGGGCATCATCGCCAGCGTGGACAGCAGCCCCGACCAGCCGAGCACGGCTTGCAGGAACGGGAAGAGGACCACGAAGACGCCCGCCTGGACCCCGAAGACCACCAGCAGGGTGACCGAACCGCCGCTCAGGCCGCGCTCGCGGAAGAGCCGTACATCCAGCAAAGACGCGTCCTCCTGGCGCAGTTCCCAGGCCACGAAGAAGATCAGGGCCACCAGACCGGCGACGAGGGCGGCCAGGGTGACCGGGTCGCTCCAGCCGCGCTCCGGGCCTTCCTGGAGCACGAAGATGAGACCCACCACGGCGACCACGGAGGCCAGCGCGCCGACGGTGTCGAAGTAGTGCCCGGAGTGCTCGCGCGAGTCGGGCACGGACCGCATCATGCCGAGCGAGACGACGACCAGCACGACCGGCAGCAGGAACAGCCACCGCCAGTGCGCCACGTCCACGAGCAGCGCGGACAGGAACATGCCGATGATGCCACCACCTCCGGCGACGCCGGTCCACACGCCGATCGCCTTTCCGCGCTGCTCGGCGGGGAACGTCGAGGTGATCACGGCCAGCGTGATCGGCATGATCATCGCGGCGCCCACCCCGCTGAGCACGCGGGCGACGATCATGACTTCGGCGGACGGGGCCAGGCCGGCCAGCGCGCCGGCGGCCCCGAAGACGATCAGTCCGGCGATCAGCATGGGCTTGCGGCCCAGCCGGTCGCCGATCGCGCCGAGCGGAAGCAGCAGGGCGGCCAGGGTGAGGGTGTAGACGTTGATGATCCACAGGATGGTGGTCTGTGCGGCGCCGAACTCGACGGCCATGTCGGGCTGGGCCACGTTCAGGCCGGTCACCGAGGCGATGACCGCCATCAACGCGACACAGACGGCGATCAGGATCGTGCGCAGCTGACGCGCGTCCGGTGCTCCCCCGCCGCTCGGCGCGGCGGACTCCCCCTGTACGGGCTGGTCGGTGCTCATGAGTTCCTCTCTGAAAGGGCCGCGACGGTGTCCGCGTCGGCCAGCAGGGCATTGATGTGCGCACCGGCCAGCGCGCCGGCCGCGGCGGCGGCGCCCACCTGGGCCATCGGGTCGGTGGCGTTGCCGGCCACCCACACCCCCGGCACGTCGGTGGCGCCGGCCAGGCCGGCGGCGAAGCGGCGGCCCATGGCGCCGGGCAGGTCCTCCATCGGCAGGTTCAGCCCGTCCAGGCCGTCGGTACGGGCCCAGGTCACGGTGACGACGGCCAGAACGCGCCGGGGCACGATCGTGCCGTCGGCCAGGACCACTCCGGACAGAGAACCGTCCGCGCCGGTCGCGACCTCCCGCACCGGGGTGTCGACGACGGCGATGCCGCGGGCGGCGAAGCGGGCGCGGGTGCTCGCGTCGAGGCCGGTGCCGCGGGTGAAGTAGACCAGGTTGTCGGTGAGCTGGCGGAACAGCAGCGCGTGGTGGACCGAGGCGGGCCGGTGGCGAGGACGCCGATGGGCTCGTCGCGTACCTCCCAGCCGTGGCAGTACGGGCAGTGCACCACTTTGCTCCCCCAGTGCCGGGCCAGACCGGGTATGTCGGGCAGCACGTCCGTCAGCCCGGTGGCCACCAGCAGGCGGCGCGCCGTTCAGGCCCGCCGCGCCGCCGCCGATGACCACGACATCGACGGTGCCGGCCGGCAGTGGGTCGCTCGTGTGCGCGGGCATGTCCAAGGCTCTCCTCTGTACGCGGGCCCGGCGGATCCGGGCCGTCTGCAGGCGACGCTAGCCTCGCCTTGCACTACGGGCATAGGATGTTGCCTATGAAGCAAGAAGATGAAGACCTGGACAGCCTCGTACGCAAACGCATCCGCGCCCTGCGGGTCGCCCAGGGCTGGTCCCTGGAGGAGCTGGCCAACCGGGCCAGGCTCAGCCAGTCCTCACTGAGCCGCATCGAGAACGGCCAGCGCCGGCTCGCGCTGGACCAGCTCGTCACCCTCGCCCGCGCCCTGGACACCTCCCTCGACCAGCTGGTCGAGACGGCCACGGACGACGTCGTCACCAGCCCGATGATCGACGGCGCCCACGGCCAGCTGCGCTGGCCGATCAAGGCCGATCCCGGCATGACCGTGATGCGTCAGCGCATGACCGATCCGCCACCTGACAATCCCGCCCGGATGCGCGCCCACCCGGGCCGGGAATGGCTCGTCGTCCTGTCCGGCACGGCGATCCTCATGCTCGGCCACCGCCGCTTCCGCCTGGAGGCCAACCAGGCCGCCGAGTTCCCGACGATGATGCCGCACGCCATCGGCGCCGAGGGCGGGCCGTGCGAGATCTTGGGCATCTTCGACCGCGACGCGCGCCGCGGCCACCAGCGCGACGAAGGCTCCGACACTACAGAGACATGAGATCGAACCCCGCAGGTCTTGCGCTTGCGGCAAATCCGGCGGTCATTTCCTTGCGCGGAACGGGAGGAGTCATGCCGTACGCGCATGGCCCCCGTATTGTGGCCTCATGACGCACACGCACACCGCTCATGACCACGGCGACCACAGCCAGGAGGAGCTTCTCGACCTGGACGCGGAAATCCTCGCCGAGCACCTCGACGCCATCACCGCATGGCTGCCCCTGACCACCGATCCGCGCCACATCGTGGACGTGGGCTGCGGCACAGGAGCGGGCGCCTTCGCCCTGCTCGACCGCTTTCCCGAGGCGCGTCTCACCGCCGTGGACGCCTCGCCCGAGCACCTGCGGCGCCTGCGCGAGAAGGCGTGCGCTCGTGAGGTGGACGATCGCCTGGACATCGTGCAGGCCGACCTCGACGCCGGCTGGCCCGAGCTCGGCACGCCGGACCTGGTCTGGGCGTCGGCCTCGATGCACCACATGGCCGACCCCGTCCGTGTCCTGCGACGTGTCCACGACCTGCTCGCGCCCGGCGGCCTGTTCGCGGTCGTCGAACTGGCCCATTTCCCCCGCTTCCTGCCCGCCGACGCCCCCGAGGAGCGGCCCGGCCTGGAGGAGCGCTGTCACGCGGCGGCCGATCACGTCCACTCCGGGCATCTGCCCCATCGCGGCGCCGACTGGGGGCCGATGCTGACCGAGGCCGGCTTCGTCCTCGACGGCGAACGCACCATCGCGGTGCACCTCGACGGCTCGGAGAACGAGGCGATCGGCCGCTACGCGCTCAGCGCGTTGCGGCGCATCCGCGGCGCCGCCGCGCAGGCGCTCTCGGCCGACGACCTCGCCGCGCTCGACGGGCTGCTCGACACCGGCGGTCCGCGCAGCATCCTGCGCCGCGACGACCTCGCCCTGCGCACCGAACGCAAGGTCTGGGCCGCCCGCCGCCCCTGAGCCCAGAAGAGGCTCCGGCTTGCTCCGGCGGCATCGGCACGCCCGATGCTTTGCCTATCACGCAAGGCATCATGCCCGACGAGCATGGCGGCCGTAGGTTGAGTGGCAGAGCCGCGGACCCCGTCGCGGCGTACAGGAGAGGACCAATCTCATGGCAGTCCCAGCCTCCAAGATGGAGGCGGCAGGTGTGCCCGCCGCCTACCATGCCTGGCGCGAGAGCCGCTGGGAGGAGATCGCCGGCGCGAACGGAAAGGCCAAGGTCGTCGCCAATGGGAAGATCATCGGCCGCGATGACCACACTTTGCCCGGTGTTCCCGGAGTGTGGAGCACCGACGAGGCCGGCGCCCTGACGGTGACGGCGTTGGAAGCGGACGGCGTGCGGATCGACGGCAGGACGGTCGACGGCACGGCGGAGGTGCCCGGCGGCGCCCGGCTGGAGTTCCCCGGCGGGCGCGTCGGCTTCGCCGGAGGCGATGACGGCGCGTACGGCATGGTGGTCATGGACCCGGCCGCCGTCGAACGCTCCGGCCTGCGCGGTGTGGACGCCTACCCCTACGACCCCGCGTGGGTGTTCGAAGGCCGCTACCGGCAGGCGCCCACGGACCGCCGCATCGAGGTGGAACGGCTGACCTCGCCGCGCAGCACCGAGGCCGTCCTGGCTCCCGTGGACCTCGTCGTGACCATCGACGGCGCCGAGTACGTGCTGGCCGTCCTCGAAGACTTCCCCGGCCAGCGCCTGGTGGTCTTCACCGACGAGACCAACGGCACCGACACGCCCGCGATCGGCCGCTGGCTCGTGCTGCCGCCGCTGCCGCCCGGCAGCACACTGAGCGTCGACTTCAACCAGGCGACGCTCTCGCACCACCACCTCAACCCGTCCGTCTTCGTGCCCCCTCTCCCCTCCCGGCAACCACCTGCCGATGCGCGTGGAGGCGGGCGAGCGCACCCTCGTCCACGACACGCCCGGCCACCACCAGCGGAAGGACGCATGATCATGAGCAGGCACCTCAAGGACCAGGCCATCGGCTATCTGCGCAGCCTGGAGAAGGCCGACTGGGAGACCGCACGGGGCATGTGCGCCGGGACGGCCACCGTCTGGCACAACGACGGCAAGCCCGAGCAGAGCGTCGAGGAGAACATCCAGCACATGGCGGCGCAGGTCGAGGCGATCGAGTCGATGCGCTACGGCATCATCCGCCAGTTCGCGCAGCCGGGCGAGGTCCTGCAGCAGCACGTGGTGCACGTGGCCATGCGGAACGGCACGCGCGGCGAGGTGCACGCCGCGGTGTACTTCCGCTTCGACGACGCCGGGCTGATCACCCGCATCGAGGAGTACGCCGGCTTCGTACCCGCCGACTAGGGCCAAGCGTCAACCGGGCACCTGCGCGGGACCGACGTGCCGGAACGGGCATGGCCGGATCAGGCCCGCGAGCATGGAAAACTTGCTGAGGTGACCGCACGACGTATCGCCTACCAGGGCGAGCCCGGCTCCAACTCCCATATGGTGTGCAAGCGCCACTACCCCGACTGGCACGCGGTGCCGTGCGCGTCCTTCGAGGACGTGTTCGCGGTGGTGGAGAACGGGAAGGCCGAGCTGGCGATGATCCCGATCGACAACTCGATCGCCGGCCGGGTCGCCGACATCCACCACTTCCTGCCGACGTCGGACCTGCACATCATCGGCGAGCACTTCCTGCGCATCCAGTTCCACCTGATGGCCCCGCCGGGCGCGACCCTGGACACGATCAAGGCCGTGCACAGTCACGTCCACGCCCTCGGCCAGTGCCGCCGGATCATCCGCGAGCACGACCTGGTGCCCGTGATCGCGGGTGACACGGCCGGGGCGGCGCGGGAGGTGGCCGAGGCGGGCGACCCGACCCAGGCGGCCATCGCGCCGCCGCTCGCGGCGGAGATCTACGGCCTGCACACCCTCGCCCGCGACGTCGAGGACGAGGAGCACAACACCACCCGGTTCGTGGTGCTCAGCAGGGATTTCGTGCAGGCGCCGCGCGGGCACGGCCCGGTGGTCACCTCGTTCGTCTTCAACGTGCGCAACCTGCCGGCCGCGCTCTACAAGGCACTCGGCGGGTTCGCGACCAACGGCATCAACATGACCAAGCTGGAGAGCTACATGGTGGGCGGCCATTTCACCGCCACCCAGTTCCTCGCCGAGGTCGACGGGCATCCCGACGATCCCGGGCTGAAGAACGCGCTGGAGGAGCTGGCGTTCTTCACCACGGACGTGAAGATCCTCGGGGTCTATCCGGCCGATCCGTCCCGCACCGGCTGAGCCTCCGACATTCCGGACGTACGGCGGCGCCAGGTGGGAAGAATGCCTGGGTGGCCGATCGCGGTCACGCGCCCGCGCGATCATCGAGGAGCCCGACGGTGAACCTGGAACATGTACTCGTCAACCGCGACGCCGACTTCGTGACGATCACGATGAACCGGCCGCAGCGGCGCAACGCCCTGTCGCTGGCCCACCTACAGGAGCTGATCGGCGCGTTCGGCGCCGCCGGCGACAGCGACACCTCGGGGATCATCCTGGCCGGGGCAGGTCCGGTCTTCAGCGCCGGTCACGACTTCGCCGACGTCGCCGCGGCCGACCAGGACGGGGTGACCCTCATCCTGGACACCTGCCGCCAGCTCATGGAGCTGATCGAGTCGGTGCCGCAGCCCGTCGTGGCCCGGGTGCACGGCCTGGCCACCGCGGCGGGCTGCCAGCTGGTCGCCACCTGCGATCTCGCCGTCGCCGCCGACACCGCAGGGTTCGCCGCGCCCGGCGGCAAGGGGGGCTGGTTCTGCCACACCCCCATGGTCGCCATCGCCCGCAACATCGGGCGCAAGCGCGCCGCCGAGATGGCGTACACCGGTGACACGATCACCGCCGCGCAGGCGCTCGACTGGGGGCTGGTCAACCGGGTCGTGCCCGCCGCCGAGCTCGACGACGCCGTCGCCGACCTGCTCGGGCGGGCCACCCGGGGCAGCCGCGCCTCGAAGGCGCTCGGCAAGCGCACCCTGTACCAGCAGTTGTCGCTGCCGGAGGCGGACGCGTACCGGCTGGCCACCAAGGTCATGGCCGAGTCCTCGCAGTCCGCCGCGGCGCGTGAGGGCATGGCGGCGTTCCTGGGCAAGCGCCCGCCCAAGTGGACCGACTGACGCGCGCCCGCCCTCAAAAGCCGCGCCCGTCCCATCGGGCGTCAGCGCCAGCCGAGTGCGGGCGCGACGTGGGTCAGGACCGAGGTGAGCAGGTGGGCGTTGTAGTCCACGCCGAGCTGGCTGGGCACCGTCAGCAGGAGCGTGTCGGCCGCGGCGATGGCCTCGTCGCCGGCCAGCTCCTTGACCAGCACGTCGGGCTCGGCGGCGTACGTGCGCCCGAAGACGGCCCTGGTGGTGGCGTCGATGAAGCCGACCTGGTCGGTGCTGGTGCGCTCGTGGCCGAAGTACGCGCGGTCCGTCTCGTTGACGATCGGCATGATGGAGCGGCTCACCGACACGCGCGGCTCGCCCTCGTGGCCGGCCTCCTTCCACGCCTCCCGGTAGGCCGCGATCTGCTCGGCCTGCTGCACGTGGAACGGCTTGCCGTTCTCGTCGTCCTTGAGCGTGGAACTCATCAGGTGCATGCCCAGCCCGGCGGCCCACTTGGCGGTGGCGTTCGAGCTGGAGCCCCACCAGATGCGCCGGCGCAGCCCCTCCGAGTGGGGTTCGAGGCGCAGCAGCCCGGGCGGGTTGGGGAACATCGGGCGCGGGTTCGGCTGGGCGAAGCCCTCGCCGTCGAGCACCTTGAGGAAGACCTCCGCGTGCTTGCGCGCCATGTCCGCCTCGGTCTCCCCCTCCCCCGGCTCGTAGCCGAAGTAGCGCCAGCCGTCGATCACCTGCTCGGGTGATCCGCGGCTGATGCCGAGCTGGAGCCGCCCGCCCGCGATGAGGTCGGCCGCGCCGGCGTCCTCGGCCATGTAGAGGGGGTTCTCGTAGCGCATGTCGATGACGCCGGTGCCGATCTCGATCCTGCTCGTCCGCGCCCCGACAGCCGCCAGCAGCGGGAACGGGCTCGCGAGCTGCTGGGCGAAGTGGTGGACGCGGAAGTAGGCGCCGTCGGCCCCGAGCTCCTCGGCCGCCACCGCGAGCTCGATCGACTGCAACAGGGTGTCGGACGCGCTGCGGGCCTTGGAGTACGGCGACTCCGACCAATGCCCGAAGCTCAGGAAACCGATCTTCTTCATAGAGAGTTGAACCTTCCGCGCGTCAAGGACATTCCGCGAGGTCCATCATGGCTTCCCCGGGATGTCGTGCTCTGTTGCTGTTCGTGGCATGACGTACAGGCTGTTGTAATGAGCTTGTGCAGCTCAACCCTTACGGCGCGGACGTGGTGAACTTCGCCGCCGACCTGGCGAACCGGCCGCCGGCGAGCGCCGCAGAACTGGCCGCTCGCTGCCGCGCGGCCGGTCTGGTGCTGGAACGTCCGGTCGAGGCGGCGGATCTCGACCGGACCCTCGCCGTCATCGCCGCCTGGACGAAGGTCGTCGACGCCACGGGACGAGCACGAGAGGGCGGGGCTGGTCAACGAGATGCTCGCCCGGTCGGCCGCCTATCCGCGGCTGACCGACCACGCTCATGGCTGGCACCTGCACTACCGCGACCCGCTGCAGCCGCTCGGCGCGGTGCTGTTCGCGCTGATCTCCGTGGGGACGGCACTGCACCTCACCGGACGGGGCATGGACCGGCTCGGGCGGTGTGCCGCCGACGGCTGCGCGGCGATCTTCGCCGACACCTCGCGCACCGCGCTTCAGCGGCACTGCTCCCACCCGTGCGCCAACCGGGACGCGGTACGCCGCCACCGCGCCCGCCGTTCCACGTCCTCCGCCACGTGACACGCCCGGCAGGCCGATGCGGACGAAGGTGGCTTACGCGACCGCCGGACTGCGGCGGAAACGACCCGGTGGGACGCCGAACTCGCGCTTGAAGGCGTTGCCGAAGGCGAACTCCGACGCGTACCCCATCCGTTCGGCCACCTCCGCCACCGACGCGTCCGACTCGCGCAGCATGCGCGCCCCGTTCACCAGCCGCCACCAGGTCAGGTACGCCAGCGGCGGCTGCCCGACCAGCGCGACGAAGCGGCGGGCGAAGCCGGCCCGCGACATGCCCGCGCGGGCGCCGAGCTCCTCGACCGTCCAGTGGCGGGCCGGATCGCGGTGGACGGCGTCGAGCGCGCGCCCGATCGCGGGGTCGGCCAGCGCGGCGGCCCAGCCGGACAGCGTGCACGGCTCTTCCTGGGTGTCGTAGTAGGCCCGCAGCACGTACAGCTGCACCATCTCCAGCAGGGACGACACCACGATGTCCGCGCCGGTACGCGGATTCTCGATCTCGGCGGCCAGCAGCTCGACGGCGGCGCGCAGCTCGGGATGGCTGCCGAGCGTCGCGGGCAGGTGGATCACGCTGGGCAGCGAGCTCAGGATGGGGTGGGTCCGGTCGAGGTCGATCCGGTAGCCGCCGGACAGGATGACCGTCTCGGGCCCGGTGCCGCCTGTCGCGGCGGAGGCGTACAGCTCGTGATGGGCCCCGCAGTCGGCGTCGACCAGCGGCCTTTCTGGGTCGTCGGTCAGCCCGTACGAGTCGCCGTGCGGCACGAAAACCAGGTCGCCTACGCTCAGCGGAACGGGCTCGCCGTCCGGAGGGATGAGCCAGCAGGACCCGCGCAGAATCAGCTGGAAACCCGCGGACTCGGGCGTCGTGCGGAACCGGACCCCCCAGGGCGCGCGCCAGGAGAAGCGGGTGGAGTTGGGCCGCCCGCACCGCATGAAGGCCACCACATCGCTGAGCACATCCATACGGGAAGTCTAACCATAGAGACGATCGCGTATGAATGTTGGACAGCAACGCATTCAGTATCTCGCCTGTTCTCCCTACGGTGGTGTCCGTACCACCGACTGAGGAGCATTGGCATGCTGAAGATAGGCATCATCCTGGGCAGCACCCGTCCTGGCCGCAACGGCGAGGCGGTGGCGCGTTGGGTTCACGATCTGGCCGTCAAGCGCGGCGACGCCGAGTACGAGGTCGTCGATCTGAAGGACTTCGACCTGGGCAACCTGGACGAGCCCGAGCACCCGGCCACGGGCAACTACCTGTACGAGCGCACCAAGCGCTGGTCGGCCAAGGTGGCGTCGCTGGACGCGTTCATCATCGTGACCCCCGAGTACAACAACTCCTACCCCGGCGCGCTCAAGAACGCGCTCGACTTCCTGTACTCGGAGTGGACCAACAAGGCGGCCGGGTTCGTCGGCTACGGCGTGGACGGCGCGCCCCGGGCGATCTCGCACCTGCGGCACGTCCTGGGCCTGCTCAGCGTGGCCACCGTGTCGAACCAGGTCGGGCTGTCGATCCACACCGACTTCGCGGACGGCTTCCAGCCGGCGGCGGCACACGAGGAACGCCTGAACGTGGTCCTCGACCAGGTCCTGTCCTGGGGCTCGGCCCTGCGCCCGCTCCGGGCGGCCTGAGCCGCGAGCACAGGCGGGTACAGCGGCCGGGCCTGGCGCAGGCCCGGCCCGGCCGCCGAGCACGGACCTGCGCCGGGGTCAGGTCCAGCTGGGCATGACCGGGGCCACGTAACGGGCGCCGAATCCGCCGGTGGGCAGGATCTCGGCGATCACGTCCAGGTCGGCGGGGCCGAGACTGAGCTCGGCGGCGCCGGCGTTCTCCTCCATCCGCCGGGGGCTGCGGGTGCCGGGGATCGGCACGATGTCCTCGCCCTGCGCCAGGACCCACGCGAGCGCGAGCTGGGCGACGCTCGCGCCCTTCGACGCGGCGAGCTCGCCCAGCCGCTCCACGGCCCCCAGGTTCTGCTCGAAATTGCCCGGCTGCCAGCGGGGGTCGGTGTTGCGCATGTCGGTGGCGTCATAGGAGCCGGCGGGCTTGGCTGTGCCGGTGATGAAGCCGCGGCCCAGCGGCGAGTAGGCGACGAACCCGATCCCCAGCTCGCGCAGCACCGGGAACAACTGCTCGACCTCCCGCTCGAACAGGGAGTACTCGGTCTGCAGGACGGAGACCGGCTGGACGGCGTGCGCCCTGCGGATCGTCCGCGGACCGGCCTCCGACAGGCCGAAGTACTTCACCTTGCCCGCCTCGATCAGCTCCTTGACGGTCCCGGCGACGTCCTCGATGGGCACGTCGGGGTCGACCCGGTGCTGGTAGAGCACGTCGATATGGTCGACGCCCAGGTAACGCAGGCTGTTGTCGGTCACCTCACGGATGTGCTCGGGACGGCTGTCGAACTTCACGCCGATCCGCGCGGGGTCGGACAGGTCGAAGCCGAACTTCGTGGCCAGGACGACGTCGTCGCGGAAGTCCTTGACCGCCTTGCCGACCAGGGTCTCGTTGGAGCCGGTGCCGAGGCCGTACAGCTCGGCGGTGTCGAAGAAGGTCACGCCCAGCTCGTACGCGCGCCGGATGGCGGCTATGCCCGCCTGCTCGTCACCGGGACCGTAGGCCATCGTCAGGCCCATCGACCCGTAACCGATCGCCGAGACGGCCAGACCTTGGCGGCCGAGGATGCGCTGTCGCATGATGAGGTCCTCCCTGAACAAAACCAAACGGTTCGGTTTGATTCACTCCACCATACTCCAGTCACGGCACCGTGCAGCGCTAAGATCGTTCCGCCGGGCAGGCCCGGCGTTCCGCCGCGACCGAGCAAGGGCCAGATGAGCGACGAACCGATACGACGACTCCGCGAGGCCGCCGGGCGCACCCGCGAGCTGGCCGGGCAGCGGGTGGGCACCGGACTCGGCCATGAGGACGCCGATGACGACGTCGGCACGATCGGCACCGACGGCGCCGTCGGCTTCGACCCGTTCCCCCTGCTCGAAGCCCTGCAGCGGCACGGCGTGCGGGCCGTGGTGATCGGGCAGGTCGCCGGCATCATGCACGGGTCCGCCGAGCTGACCGGCGACCTCGACCTGCTCTGGGACGGCGCCCCCGAGCACGCCCCGGCCCTGGCGGCCGCCTTCGCCGCCGCCGGCGCCCGGCTGAGCGACGAGCGGGGCGAGCCCGTGGCGACCCGGCCGGAAGCCTTCCTCCGTCCCAAGGTGCAGTTCACCGCCACCGGCGCCGGCGGCGACTGCTGCACCCCGGCGCTGCCCTGGGGCGGTTATCGCGTCCGGGAGGTCCTCGACCGTGCGGTCACCGCGACCGACCCGGACGGCCTGGAGGTCCGCTACGCCTGCCTCGACGACCTGATCGGGATGCGCCGCGCGCTCGGCCGGCCGAAGGACCTGCGGCGGGCGGAGGAGCTGGAGTCCCTGCGCTCCGGCCGCTGACGCGGCGGATCACTAAGATCGGGGCATGGCCAGAACCGACTCCACCCGCGACCGCATCGTCGCCGCCGCGCGAGAGGAGTTCGCCCGGTTCGGGATCGCCGGCGCCCGCGTGGACCGGATCGCCAAGGCCGCCCGTACCAGCAAGGAACGCGTCTACGCCTACTTCCGCACCAAGGAGGCTCTGTACGCGCACGTGGCCTCGGGCGAACTGACGGCGGCGGCCGACGCCATCCACCTGGATCCGGCCGACCTGCCCTCCTACGCCGGCCAGCTGTTCGACTACTTCTCCGCCAATCCCGGCCGGCACCGGTTCATCGCCTGGGGCCGCCTCGAACTGCCTCCTCCCGATCACTCCCCCGTCGAGCCGAACCCCTACCGCGACGCCATCGCCGGCAAGCTGGAGCGGATCCGGCGCGCGCAGCAGGACGGTCTCCTCGACGCCTCCTGGGACCCGGCCGACATCATGGCCCTGGTCTGCCAGATCGCCGAAACCTGGAGCGAGCAGGTCGCGATCGCCACCCTCGCCGAGGGCACCACGGCCGACCGCCGCGCCGCCGTCGTCCGCGCCGTCACCGCCCTCTTCCCTCCCTCTGGCCCCGCCGCCTGAGCACGCCGGGCCCTCGGATCCTGCCGCCTGAGCACCCGGCACTCGGGCCATGCCGCTTGCGCACGCCGGGCGGACGTCGGCCGGGCCGCCGTAGGGTGGAGAGGTGCCCGTCGTGCCCGCTCATCGCAGGTCCGCGGCCCTGGCACCGTTCGTGGCGACGCTGAGCGCCTACGACCTCGGGCCGGGCGGCGTTCATCGCGGGCTGCCCTCGTCCACGATCTCGATCACGATCCCCGAGGCGGACTCTCTGGAGATCGGCCGGCTCGGCTCACGAGAACGTTTCCGTGCCGTGGTCGCCGGGCTCCACCTCGACCCGGCCGAGCTGAGGCAGGAGGGCGGCACGCGCGGCGTGTGGCTGACGCTCAGCCCACCGGCCGCGGGCGCGCTGCTGGGGGTTCCGGCGTCGGCGCTGTCCGGGCAGGTCGCCGAGCTCGCCGACGTGGCGCCGGCGCTGGCGTACCTGCCGGAGCGGCTGGCGGCCTGCCGGTCCTGGCCGCAGCGGCGCGCCCTGGTCGAAGAGGCCCTGCTCGCCGGGCTGAACCGGCACGAGAGGGACACCGGCGGCGGCGAACTCCCTGCCACTCTGGCGGCGCTGTCGGCGCTGTCGGGGACCGCCCGGGTGCAGGAGGCGGCTCGGCGGCTCGGGTGCTCGCGGCGCCACCTGAGCGGCACGGTCCGCGGCGCGCTGGGGGTGACGCCGAAGGAGTATCAGCGACTGCTCCGCTTCGAGGCCGCGCGCGGCGGGCTCGTGGCCGCCGCCAGTGCGGGAACGGTCAGCCTGGCGGCAGTGGCCGCAGCGGCGGGCTTCGCCGACCAGGCGCATCTCACCCGGGAATGGCGGACGATGGCCGGGTGCACCCCGACCGAGTGGCTACGCACGGAGGGCCTCGCCGGCCCCACCACCTGAGACAGGCCACCAGGTCCCCGTTCCCAAATCTTCAAGACCTCCGCTCTCATCCCGGCCCACGATGGGCTCATGACTTCTGACATGCGCCTTTCTCCCCGTCTCATCGTGCCCGACCCCGACCGCGCGTCCGCGTTCTACCAGGCCACCCTCGGCGCCGAGCGGGTGTTCAGCGCTCCCCCGGGCGACGACGGCCGGCCCAGCATGGTCGATCACCGTGTCGGCGGTTCGTCCTTCCGGGTCTCCCCTGCCGTCGCCGCCTGGGGATGGCTGTCGCCCGACGATCTCGGCGGCTCAGCGGTCCTGCTGGAGGTCGAGGTCGAGGATCCGGACGCGGTCGGCGAACGCATGACCGCCCACGGCGCCGAGGTGGTCGTGCCGATCGAGAACCGCCCGTACGGCAAACGTTCGGGCCGCGTCCGTGACCCGTTCGGCCATCTGTGGATCGTCACCGGCGAGCTCCGCTGAACCCCTGCACCGGCCGCGGGACACCGCGGCCGGTGGCGGGCCCGTCAGTTGAGCAGGATGGGCAGGCTGCGGTAGTCGTTGGCGATGAACGAGGGCTGCGGACGCAGCTCCTCGACGGGCCCGGCCAGGCGCAGGCCGGGGAAGCGGTCGAAGAGGGCGGGCAGGGCGACGGCGGCCTCCAGCCGGGCCAACGGCGCGCCGAGGCAGAAGTGGATGCCGTGGCCGAAGGCCAGGTGCTGGCGGTCGGCGCGGTCGATGTCGAACCGGCCTGGGTCGGGGTTGGCGTGCGGGTCGCGGCCGTGGGCGCCGAAGGCGATCAGGATGAGTTCGCCCTTGCCGATGGTCACGCCGTCACCGAGGTCGAGGTCGGCGGTGGCGTAGCGCATCGGCAGGTGCATGAGCGGCGGGTTGTGGCGCAGGGTCTCCTCGATGACGTCGTCCCAGCGGCCGGGGGCGGCCTGGGCGGAGGCGAGCTGGGCGGGGTGGGTGAGCATGGCGACGACGGCGTGGTCGATGAGGGACACGGCGGTCTCGCTGCCGGCGCCGATCATGAGGATCAGGGTGCTGACGAGTTCGTCGGGGCTGAGCCGGTCGGCGCCGGTCTCGTGCGCGGCCAGCAGGACGCTGGTCAGGTCGGCGCCGGGGTCGGCGCGCTTGTGCTCGATCAGCCGGTGCATGGCCGCGTACATGTCGCGCTGCACGCCGGTCGCCTCCTCGGCCGACAGGGTGGTGTCGAGCACGGCGTCGATGGTGCGCAGCATCTCGGGGCGCTGCTCGGCGGGAACGCCCATGAAGTCGCAGATGACCTGGGTGGGGACCCGGTAACTGAAGCGGGCGCGCAGGTCGACCGGCCGGCCGGGTGGTTCGCGGTCGAGATCGTCGAGCAGTCCGGTGACGATCGCCTCGACCGCGGGCCGCATGGCTTGGATGCGGCGGGGGGTGAACGCCTTGCCGACCAGGTCCTTCAGGCGTTTGTGATCGTCGCCGTCGACGGTGAACATGCTGGTCACGTCCACCCAGGCGGTCAGCCAGGCGATGGCGTAGGGCTGGTAGTCGGGCCAGGAGGTGCGGGCGTTCTTGGAGACGTCGGGATGGGTCAGGAGCGTTCTGACCACCTCGCCGCGCGTCACCGACCAGGCGACGAGGTCTCCGGGGAGCAGGACGCGCACGGCGGGGCCGCCGGCGCGCAGGTGGTCGACCTGTTCAAACAGGTGACCGCCGGTGGTGTCGAGGGTCATCGGTTGGCTCATCGCGCATACCTCCTGTGGGGGCGGTGGGGGCGGCGAAGGCATGGGCCGGCTGCGGCCGGAAGTGGACGGCGAGCCGGGCGGGGCACTGGTGGAAGGGGCCTGGGCGGTTGACGACCTCCGCGTCGGCGAGCTGGACGTCCCAGAGCCGGTCGAGCAGGGTCTCGATGGCGCTCTGGGCGATGATGGCGGCCTGGCTGTCGGCCGGGCAGCGGTGCGGCCCGGCCGACCAGGCCAGATGGGAGCGGTTGTCGTAGCCGAGGTCCGGCGGCAGCGCCGGGTCGGCGCCGGTGGCGGCGTGGCTGATCAGGATCGGCACGCCGGCCGGGACGGGCACTCCGTGCAGGGTGGTGTCCGTGCGGGCGTAGTGGACGGAGAAGTTCGCCATGGGCGAGCGCACCCACAGGACCTGCTCCAGGGCCCGGCGCACGGTGATCGCGCCGCCGGTCAGGTCGCCGGCGTAGTCGTCGTCCGACAGCAGCAGGCGCAGCCCCGAGGCGATCCACGCGGCGGTGGGGATGGTGCCGGCCCCGACCAGGACGACCAGCTGGTGCAGGATCTCCTCGTGCGACAGCCGGGCCGGGTGGGCCAGCATCCAGGAGGTGCAGTCGCGGCCGGGGGTGCGGTTCTTCATCGCGATGATCTCGGACAGGGCCCGCGCCAGGTCGGCGGCGGCCTGCCCGGCTCCTGAACCGGCGTTGATCATGCCCTGGCAGGCGACGACCATGCGGCCGGTCAGCTCGGGCGGGCAGCCGAGCAGGTCGGTGAAGACGAGCAGCGGCAGCATGTCGGCGTACTGGCCCATCAGCTCGGCGTGGCCCTGCTGGGCAAAGCCGGCGATGAGGCGCAGGGCGTGGGCGCGGGTGAGGTCGTGCAGTTCGGGCTGGCTGACGCGGGCCAGGCAGTCGTCCATGGCCTGCCGGAGCCGGGCGTGGCGATCTCCGTCGGCGTACAGCAGGCTGGGGCGGTAGGCCATCAGGGCCAGCACCGGGCTGTCCTGCGGGACGCGGCCGGCCGCCAGGTCCTGCCACAGCCGGCTGTCCTTGCTGTACGTGTCGGTGTCGGTGAGCAGGTCGATGGCGGCCCGGTGGCCGGTGACGACCAGGGCGTGCACCCCTTCGGCGATCTCCGCCCACGCGACAGGACCTGCGGCCCGCAGCACCTGGTAGACGTCCTGCGGGCGGGCGGCGAACTCCGGCCCGAACATCCGGGGCGGGGCCACCCGCGCGGCGGGCGGGGTCACGTACGAGGTCATGGGGCGTGCTCCAGGTGACGGGGGCGGTAGAGGATGTGGCGGACGAGGGCGATCAGGCCGTGCTTGGCCGATCCGATCTCGCGGGCGTCGAGGCTCACCAGCGGCTGCTCGTCGTCCATGCTGAGGCTGTCGCGCAGGTGCGCGTCGCTGTAGCGGGGCGAGCCGAAGAAGTGGTTGACGGCCACCGTGTACGGCAGCCGCGCCTCTTCGAGCAGGTCGATCGCGTCGAAGCTGTCGGCGATGCGGCGGGTGTCGACCAGGACCAGCCCGCCCAGGGCGCCCTGCATGAGGGAGCGGACCATGCCGTGGAAGCGCGGCTGGCCGGGGGCGCCGAACAGGTAGAGGACGATCTCCTCGCTCAGGGTCAGGCGGCCGAAGTCCATCGCGACCGTGGTGGTGTCCTTGTCGGACAGCTCGTCGAGCTCGTCGACGAGCTCTCCCGCCCTGGTCATCCGCTCCTCGGTGGACAGCGGCCTGATCTCGGAGACGGTCTTGACGAACGTGGTCTTGCCGACGGCGAACGGGCCGAGCACCAGGATCTTCACGGACTGGGCGCGGGCCGGAACGTAACGGTCAGAGCTTCTCAAGGGCCACCAGCACTTTCCGCAGCACCTCCGCGCTGTGCGGGGACGAGGCCGTCGGGACGAAGGGGGCACGCGCCGACAGATGACCGCTGTCGAGCAGCCGGGAGACGATGACGCGCACGACGGGGCTCGGCAGGTGCAGGTGCGCGGCGACCTCGGAGACCGACAGCACGCCCGGCAGGCAGAGCTCCATCACCCGGCGCGGCTGGGCCGCCAGCCCGGTCACCGGCCGCGTGGCGTCGGCGAGCAGCAGCGTGGCGGCGTCCAGGCCCTGCCGCGCCGGGGTGAGGTCGCCGCCGGTGGCGGTGTGGGAGCGCACCATGCCCGCGCGCCGGTGCCGGGAGTGGCTCATGTCGTGTCGCCACGTTCGCGTGCGCCGAGTACGGGCCGCAGCCCGTTGATCATCTTCAGCGTGGCCTGGATGGCCACCGAGACCTCGTGGCCGGCCGACTCGCCCCGGACGGACACGCCGACGCCGGTGCGTTCCGTGGCGACGAACAGCAGCAGCGTGACCGTCTTGAGGTCGCTGACCATGAAGCGCAGCGGGCCTGGCGTGCACTGCTCCCCCTGGGTGCGGCAGAAGCCGCCGAGGTCGCGCTGCAGCGAGTTCAGCCCGGCCAGGGTCGCGGCCGTGCGGTCGGCGTCGTCGCGGTCGAGCCCGTGGGAATGGGCCATCACCAGCCCGTCGGAGGTGAACAGCAGCGCGTTGAGCACCCCCGGCTCCTCGCACAGCCGGTTGAGGGCCCAGCTCATGTCGGTGCTGTCGGCGGTGGGCTGTTGCATGATCATGCCTGTGCGTTTCCTTCAGGATCGGCGGCGTCGGCGGTCAGGCCCGTGGTGAACGCCCGGCGGAGCGTCTCCAGGCCGGCGGCCGCCTCTTCGGGAGAGCGGGTGTCGGTGAGGGCTTCCTGGGTGGCGACGGCGGGCCGGGGCGTGGCGGGCTCCTGGCGTCGTTCGCGTTTGGGCAGGCCCTGCGGCGTGGTGGCCATGACAGGGGTGAGGGCGGTCGAGGTGACGGCCGGCGGCTGCGGTGCGGTGGGGGTCTCGTCCCCCCGGCGGGCGCCGGACGGCGGCGTCTGCCCGGCCGGTGCGGGGTTGATGACGCTGCTCGGGATCAGGCACACCGCCTTCACCCCGCCGCTGCCCGAGGGGGCACTGACGTCGACCCGGAAGCCGTAGTCGTGCGCCAGGCGGCCGATGACGGCGAAGCCGAGCTTGCGCTCGTCGGCCAGCCCCGCCACGTCGAGGTCCGCCCGCCCCGACAACTGCCGCTCGGCCTCGGCCAGCTGGAAGGCGTTCATGCCGTAGCCGGCGTCCTCCACCACGATCCGCAGCCCCGCGGGGACCGCCGTGACGTAGACGCCGACGCGGTCGCTGGAGTAGGTGGCGGCGTTGCTGAGCAGCTCGGTCAGCGCGATGGTGATCGGCTCGACGACCCGGCCCTCGACGTACTGCTCGCCGACGTCCGGCAGGTAGGTGTAGTCGACCCGGTTGTACGCGCTGATCCGCCCGCGCGCTCCCTCGACGATCTCGCGCAGCGTGCAGTCCGCCCGCTGCATGCCGGGCCAGGACCCGGTCAGCACCCGCAGCCGCTGCACGGCGTGCAGGCTCCAGGTGGTCAGCGCGTCGAGGTCGACCAGCGTCTGATGGAACGGGGTCTGCGTCGGGAAGTCCTGGAACGCCTCGTCGATCTTCATCTGCAGCCGGGCGAGGTACATCTGCACCTCGTCGGCCATGCCGCGCACGCCGGTGCGGGCCGAGCGGTCGAGATCGTCGCGGGTGGCCCGGATGGTCTCGCCGAGCAGGTCGATGGCGCTCTGGTGGTGCTTGGCCAGCAGGCTGTCCTTGAAGCCCGGGTGCAGCAGCCCCGGCACGCTCACGCCGGTGTAGCCGCGGGCCTGCTCGTCGGCCGCCGCCTGGAGGCGCTGGAGCAGGTGACCGGACTCCTCGATCGCGGCGGCGTACCACTGCCGGTTCGTCTCGGCCTGGCGGCGCGCCTCCTGCAGCGTCCTTTGCAGGATGGAGTGCTGGGTCCGCTGATCGCCGGTCCCGGCCGGCGTCTCTTTCACCGGCAGGGATTTCACCGGCGCTTTCGCGGGCGCTTTCACCGGCGCGGTGACCGGCCCGTCATCCGGAGAGGTCTCCTGCGCGACCGGAGCGCGGGCGTGCGGCGCGCGGGCGTGCGGCGCGCGGGCGTGCGGCGCGCGAGCGCGCACGGCGAGCGCGACAACGGCGCCCAGGACTACTGAAAGAGCGAGGACGGCCCCTAATAGGGCCACTACCGCGAAATCGGTTGTGATCACGACAATCCTTGTTCGGCGCCGCAGGCCAGGCCGGCCATGGCGAGATGACAGGGAGGGACGCGCTCGACCAGAGGAACGACATTCAGCCCTCCTGGCGCCCCTTGCGCGGCACAGCAATATGAAAGATATTCGGCATTCAGCTGCTGGAGCCCCTGAAAAGGAGCATGCCGAGGTCGCAGCGTTGCCAACACTGTGCCGGTTGTCCCGAATGACACGACTATCTCCGCAGTCACATTGAGGAACACTGGCAAACCTTACGCATCCCTCTCGTCAATGTCATGCCGATCCCGCTTCCTTTTGTCATCACACCCCTTGGAGCGCCCAACTTCAAGATAAAACTCATTTCGCCCATTTCCGAAATATCAATACGAAATTCAAATGGACCTGTGTTTTACTGGGAAAACGTGAAGACCGATTCTCGGAGCGGCAGTCCCAGCACGAGAAACCTGAGCCGCACGCCGGACCGGCTCGCGGACCGGCTCGCGGATCGGCCGATAGCCACCATCCCTTGCCGGCGGCGGGATCGGGCGGGGGATCCTCCGGGGCCTGGGCTATCGTAGGATCGGACAGCAGGCTGTCAGCAAACGTTTTCAGCGCGAAGGGCCCTTAGACAAGGCGATGGCGAGACGGGTCAGGCGGGGCGCGACACTGCAGGAGATCGCCCAGGAGGCGGGCGTGTCCGTGGCGACCGTGTCCCGGGTCGCCCGCGGCATCGGCCAGGTCTCCGACGACACCCGGCGGCGGGTGCTGGCGGCCATCGACCGGCACGACTTCCGGCCCAGCCGGCTCGGCCGCGCGCTCGCCGAGCGCTCGCACGGGGCGTTGGGCATCGTGTTCCCCGGTCTGTCGGGGCCGTACTACTCCGAGGTGATCAGCGGGTTCGAGGAGGAGGCCGTACACGCCGAGATGGCCGTGATCATCCTCGGGACCCACCTGCTGCGCGAGTCGGGCGAGCTGGTCAGGGACACGGCGGCACGGGTCGACGGGCTGGCCGTCATGGGCGGGGTGCTGGCCGACGGCCTGGTGGAGCGGCTGCGCGACCGTGGCGACCCGATCGTGCAGCTCGCGGGCCGGCCGAGGGCGGGGCTGCCCACGGTGCGCACCGAGAACGTGGCCGTCTTCGACCGGCTGACCCGGCACCTGCTGTCCGACCACGGGTACGAGCGGGTGAGGTTCCTGGGCGACCCGGACGCCTCGCCGGACGCCGCGTACCGGTGGCAGGGGTTCGCGCAGGCGCACCGGCACGCGGGGGCCGGGGAGCCGGCCGGACCGGTCCGGATCGGGCTGATGCAGTCCGACGGGTACATCGCGGTCAGCCGCCTCCAGGCGGCCGGGCCGCTGCCCAGGGCGCTGGCGTGCGCCAACGACGAGACGGCCATCGGCGCCGTGCTCGCCCTCCTGGACATGGGCCTGCGCGTGCCCCAGGACGTCGCCGTCACCGGGTTCGACGACATCCCCATGGCGGGCCTGCCGGCGTCCGGGCTGACCACCGTGCACCAGCCCATGCGCGAGCTGGGCATGGAGACGGCCCGGCTGCTCCTGCGGCAGATCGAGAACGACACGCAGGGAGCGGTGGACCGCGTGCTGGAGACGCAGCTGGTGATCCGGGGCAGCTGCGGCTGCGGAATCCCCGCCTGACGCGTTCGGCACGCGCCGGAACCCGGGCGGCGGATCGCGCGCGACCCGGCGGCCCTTGACAGGTCAGATGACTCTCATCAGTCTGTCGGTAAATCGCACTGTAAGCGCTTGCAGCAACAGTCCTGGCAAGGAGGCCCCACAGTGAAACCCTTATCCGGCATCCTCACGTTCGTCGTCGCCGCCGCCTCGGCGATCGTCGGCCTGAGCACCGCGGCCGGGCCCGCGTCCGCCGCCGACCCCGCTCCCGGCCAGCCCTGCTCGGCGGCCGATCTCGGCAAGCGCTACCCCGTGGTGAAGAGCGCCCGGGTCGAGCCCACCATCACGCACTTCAAGACCTTCTTCGTCACCGAGGGCACGACCGGCTCCCAGACGCTCACGCTGGAGACCTCGACCACCATCACCGTCGAGGTGGGCACGACCACGCAGATCCAGGCCGGGTTCAACATCCTCACGCTGGGCAGGGTCGAGGCGTTCGTGAACCGGACGGTCAAGAAGATCACGGCCTCCACCGACAAGGAGGTTCAGACCATCACCTGGAACTTCAACGCTCCCGGCTACTACGGGCTGTTCAAGGGCACCCGCAAGGTGAGCGGCGAGTATGCCGGCATCAACTGCGACCGGGTCGACCTGGGCGGCGGCGCGTTCGCCACCCAGTGGGTCGAGCGGCCCGGCGGAACGTACACGACGTACTCGGTGATGGAGGAGGGCGCGATCCGCTGCGCGGACGCCGTACCGCCGAACAGCCTGATGAGGCTGGCGCAGATCCAGCTCGGGTGCGACGGAGTGGCGGCACGTGAGCGGGCCGAGGAGCGGGCGAAGGCCGGCCGGCGGGCCGGGGAGCCCGCGGCCGGGAAGCCGGGCGTGATCGCCCCGCTCGCCGTACCGCCGGGCTTCACGTGCGACTCCGCCCTCTACCGGATCGGGACCCCGGACCGGCTGCTCGCCTTCTACGACGCGAGCAACAGCGGGGAGATCCGGCACGCCGGCTGGACCAGCAACTCCCGGGCGTACTGGCGCGTGTGCCAGGGACCGCAGAGCAACGGCAAGACCGAGTACGTGTTCGTGGGCCAGCATGGCGGCAACTGCCTGGCGGTGATGGGCGCGGAGGAGACCGGCGACGGAGGCCGACTGGAGGAGGCGAACTGCGCGGCGGTGGACGACCGCCAGCGTTTCTACGTCTACCAGGACGTCGCGGGCTCGAACCTGGTCGGCCTCCAGGTCAAGCGCACCGGCTTCATGATCGGCCAGGCCCGGCTCGCCAGCGGGGAGCAGATCCGCCAGTACAGCACGGGGATGGCCGACGGCACGGGCACCTTCCTCCTCGACAAGGTGACCTGAGAACGCCGGGGGCGGGGACGCCGAGCCCTTGCGTCCCCGCCCGTCCGGACGCCTGGAGGAGCGCAGAATTTCTCCGCATGATTACTCACAGTCACGGGCATAACGCTCTTCGTCTCCCCAATGGACCACCTAGTCCGAAATATGCCTATCTATCGGGGAAATGGAGCTAGCGGCGATGCGCAGCAGCGGCAGCCTACTCGTCAGTACGTTCACGGTGGCGGTGTTGCTGACCGCCGGATGCGCGCCGGGCCTGCCCGGCGGCGCCCAGCAGGAGGGCCCGCCCGCGCCGGCGCCGCCGCCCGTCCTGTCGATCACGCCGGTCGACGGCACGAAGCAGGTGCCGCCGGACACCGGGATCGCCATCAAGGTCACCGGCGGCAGGATCACCAGCCTGACCCTCGCCGACGCCGACGGGCACCAGATCGAGGGCAGCATGGGCATGGACGGCACCTGGCGTCCCCGATGGCCGCTGAAGCCGTCCACGGCGTACACGGTGAGCGCGCAGGCCACCAGCCCCGACGGGCGGCAGGTGGCGGCCGAGCGGGCCGCGTTCACCACGCTGAAGCCGAAGCGGGTGCTGAAGAGCGGCATGTCGCCGCTCGAAGGCGAGAAGGTCGGCGTCGGCATGCCCGTCCAGCTCCTGTTGTCGGAGCCGATCACCACGCAGAAGGACCGGGCCGCGGTCGAGCGGTCGCTGACGGTGCGGATGTCGCGGCCGGTCGAGGGCGGGTGGAGCTGGGTGAGCGACACCGAGGTGCAGTTCCGGCCGCGCGAGTTCTGGCCGGCGGGCGAGCGGGTCACCGTGGTCGCCCACCTGACCGGGTTGCGGATCGGGCGGAACCTGTGGGGGACCAAGGACCGTACGGTGAACTTCACCGTCGGTGCCGAGCACATCACCACGATCCGCGACAAGTCACACCGGGCGGTCGTCCGCAAGAACGGCGAGGTCGTCAAGACCATCCCGGTCAGCCTGGGCAAGCCGGGCTACGAGAGCTGGTCCGGCACCATGATCGCCCAGGAGAAGGCGGCGGACTTCCTCATGGACTCGGCCACCGTCGGCATCCCCGGCGAGTACCTGCACCACACCAAGTGGAACGTGCGGATGACCTACAGCGGCATGTTCTTCCACGCCGCGCCCTGGTCCGTCTCCGATCAGGGCCATCGCAACGTCAGCCACGGATGCGTGAACGCGGGCACGGACAACGCCCGCTGGTTCTACAACTTCACCCAGCGTGGCGACATCATCAAGGTCAAGGGGACCTCGCGCAGGCTCCGTTTCGGCAACGGGCCGACGCCCTGGGCCAAGACGTGGCAGGAGTGGCAGGCCGGCAGCGCCCTCACCGGCTCGTCCGACGCCTGACGGCCGGGGTCTCGCCCGCACGGGGCCCGCGTGGGGCCCGCGTGGGGCCCGCGTGGGGCCCGCGTGGGGCCCGCGTGGGGCCCGCGTGGGGCCCGCGTGGGGCTTCGTCGGCGAATGCGCAGCTCAGCGCGGTGGCGGCGATATGCGCCGGACGGGACGGATGTGCACTTGTGTGGCGGGACTTTCGGCTCTACTGCGGTATGACTACGATCGGGCACCAATCGCCAGTACGGCGATCTTGGGATCTTGGATCAACCGACCGGCGAGGAGAGTACCCGGCACATGGCTGGATGGGGCAGGGGCGGGCTGCGGCGGTCGAAGGCGCCCGGTGACGGGAGCACGCCGCCCGGATCCGCCGGCGGCGGGCCGAAGCGCCCGGCCGTCCGCCGGCTGCGATTACGGACCGTGCTGCTCACTGTCGTGATCGTGCCGAGCGTGACGTTCACGCCGCTGCTGGCGTCCGGCATGAACCAGCTGTTCACGCAGTGGCAGGCGGAGAAGGCACAGCTGGCGCTGGCCGACACGACGGTCGGCCGGCCCGTGGCCGAGCTGTTCTTCGCCCTGGACCAGGAGCGCCGGTTCACCGCGCAGGCGCAGGCCGCCCCGCGTGCCACCGCCCGTGACCGGCTCGCCGTCCAGCGCCGGGCGACCGACCGCGCCGTGCGGGCGTTCCGTTCCCTGACCGGCGCCGACCTGAGCGACGGGCAGCGCGGGCTCGCCGACGCGATCTCCCGCACCGTGGGCGCCCTCAGCCTGCTCGACCAGCAGCGCAAGGCGGTCGACGCCGGGACGGCCGGCGCGACGCAGACGTTCAACTACTACAGCGGCGTCCTGGTGTCCGGCCTCGGCGTGCTGACCGCGCTCAGCAACACCGACGAGGGCCGGCTGAACACCGAGGCGCAGGCCCTCGTCGACCTCTTCTGGATCATCGACAGTGTGGGGCGCGAGGACGCCGTCCTGGCCCGCGGCTGGGAGAGCGGGCGGCTGACGAGGATCGAGTACGGCTTCGTCGCCGAGGCCGCCGGCACCAGGAACCACCTCATGCGCGCCCGGGTGCTGCCCGCGCTCACCGGCGACGAGACCCGCCACGCGAAGATCACGGAAAGCCAGGCGTGGCAGACCATGACCGCCGTGGAGGGGCGGCTGTCCACCGCCGCCGGCGCCGCGAGCGACCAGGTCAGGCTCCGCGAGGACGCCAACGCCTGGCGCGCGTCCGTGCAGACCGTGACCGCGCAGCTGCGCGAGCTCGTCGACCTGCGCAGGAAGCACGTCTCCGCGGTCGGCCACGCCCACGCCGACATGATCTTCACGGTCTTCGTCAGCGTCTCCACCGTCGGCCTGCTCGCGCTCGGCCTGGTCGTCTTCGCGAGCTGGCGGCTGACCTCCGTGCTCCGCCGGCGCATCCTGCACCTGCGCCACGACGCCCAGGAGCTGCGCGAGCGGCTGCCCGACGTGGTCGCCAGGCTGGAGCGCGGCGAGGACGTCGACGTGGACGCGGAAGTCCGCAAGATCGAGCCCACCGGCGACGAACTCGGCGAACTCGGGCAGGCGCTCAACCTGGCCCGCCGCAGCGCCGTCCGTACCGCGATCCGGCAGGCCGAACAGCACCGCGGCTTCCAGCGCATGCTCCAGCGCATCGCCCGCCGCACCCAGATCCTCATCGGCCTGCAGCTGAAGAAGCTGGACGAGCTGGAGCGCAGGCACGAGGACCCCGAGGTGCTGGAGGGGCTGTTCGACCTCGACCACCTCACCGCCCGGCTGCGCCGCTACGAGGAGAACCTGGTCATCCTCGGCGGCGGCCAGCCGCAGCGCCGCTGGCGCAGGCCCGTACGACTGCTCGACGTGCTGCGCGCCGCGCAGAGCGAGGTCCAGGACTACCGCCGGATCTCGATCGACGTCGAGGGCGAGTCCTGGCTCGCCGAGCGCGCGGTGGGGCCGGTGATCCACGTCCTGGCGGAACTGATGGAGAACGCCACCACCTTCTCCAAGCCCCTGACCCCGGTGGAGGTACGGGCCGCGCCGGTCAGCCGGGGCATCGCCGTGGAGATCGAGGACCGCGGGCTGGGGATGGAGCCCGAGCGGTACGCCTCCTTCAACGCCCTGCTCCAGGCGCCGCCGCAGCTCGACGTCATGACCCACGCGGACGACGTGCGGCTCGGGTTGTACGTGGTCGCCCGGCTGGCCGCGAACCTGGATCTCCAGGTGGAGTTGCGGCCGTCGGCGTTCGGCGGCACCCGGGTCATCGTGCTCGTTCCCGAGGCTCTGGTGGTGCGCCGGCCGCCTGCCGCCGCCGTACCGGAGGAGGAGGGCCGGGAGGCGGGCGGTACGCGTGCGCGGTCCCAGGCGGGCGCGGCCGACGCTCGCCGGTCGGACGGGCGGTTGCTGCCGACCCGTGGCGGCGCGCGCACACCGGCGGCCGAGACCGCCACTCAGACCGGCACGGGTGCTCGCGCTGACGCCGACGCCGACGCGGGTGCTGACACCGGCGTCATCTCCCTCACCGGTGCCGGTGCCGGGGCTCATACTGGTGCCGGCATCGACGCCCGTGCTGACGCCGGTGCCGAGGGTGCCGCCGGCAGCAACGGCTCCCCCGCTCCGGCCCCCTCCGCCCCCGCGGCGGATCCGGCGGGTCGCCCGCCGCTCCCCCAGCGGGTCCGCCAGGCCAGCCTGGCCGCCGAGCTCAGAGCCCCGGCGGGCGGCGCCCAGAACGGCCGGGCCGTACGCGAACAGCCCGGCCGCGACCAGCCCGCAGCCGATCGATCCGGCCGATCCAGCGCCACGATCGGCGCCTTCCAGAGGCAGTCCCGCAAGCGCCGTACCGGTGACGACGCCGCCGAGGACCGGCCGAGCGCATCACCCGACCCCAGTTCCCCCACGACGAAAGACCGATCATGATGCAGCGCACCACCGCCACCAACGTAGACCTGGACTGGCTGCTGGACGGCCTGGTCGATCGGGTCGCGGGCACGCGGCACGCCATCGTGCTGTCCGACGACGGCCTCGTGATCAGCCAGTCGCGGGGTCTCGAACGCGCCAACGCCGAACGCCTGGCCGCGATCGCCACCGGCCAGCAGAGCCTGGCTCACGGCGTCGGGCAGCTCTTCGGCGGCGGACCGGTCCACCAGGTCATCATCGAGATGGCCGATCTGTGGCTGTTCATCATCGCCGCGGGGCAGGGCTCGCATCTGGCTGTGCTCGCCTCCCAGGAGGTGGACGCCGAGCTCATGAGCGTCGCGATGCACACCCTGATCCAGCAGGTCGGGCAGAAGCTGGGCACCGACCCGCGCACGCGGCACGGCCGCGAAGCCAGGGGCCACGGATGAAACACTGGACGGACGGGTTCGCCGACGACGACGCGGACGAGCCCCTTGTCCGTCCTTACACGATCACCGGCGGCCGGACCACGTCCGAGCGGGCCGACCTGACGCTGATCACGGTGATGTCGGCGGTGCCCGAGGCCGCCGCGGAGACGGGGCGCGGGCGGCGCAAGCTGCAGCCGGAGCATCGTACGATCCTGACGCTGTGCGCGCGTCCCCTGGCGGTGGCGGAGATCGCCTCCGCGCTGGACCTCCCGGTGTCGGTGGCCAAGATCCTCATCGGTGACCTGATCGACTCGGGTCAGTTATGGGCCAGGCAGCCGGCGTACGCGTGGGCGGGCACCGGGCCCGACATGGCGATCCTCAAGGCAGTAAGGGATGGGCTACGTGAACTCTGACCAGGGGGACGACGCTCCCCTGGCGGTGAAGATCCTGATCGCCGGCGGGTTCGGCGTCGGGAAGACGACCATGGTCGGCGCGGTGAGCGAGGTCGCCCCGCTGCGTACGGAGGAGTACCTGACCCATGCCAGCGTCGGCGTGGACGACCTGGAGGACCTGAGCGGCAAGTCCACCACCACCGTGGCGCTCGACTTCGGCCGCATTTCCCTCGGCCGGGGGCTCGTGCTCTACCTGTTCGGCACACCGGGCCAGGAACGTTTCTGGTTCATGTGGAACGATCTCGTCAACGGCGCGCTGGGGGCGGTGGTGGTGGTCGACACCCGGCGGCTGGAGGTCAGCTTCGCCTCCATCGACTTCTTCGAGGCCCGGGGGATCCCGTTCGTCGTCGGCGTCAACTGTTTCCACGGGGTCAGGGACCGGACGCCGGAGGAGATCCGGGCGGCGCTCGACCTCGATCCGCAGGTGCCGCTGCTGCTCTTCGACGCCCGCGAGCGGAGGCAGGGGCGCGATGTGCTGCTGGCCCTCATCGACCAGCTGATGGCCGCCCGGCCGCACACCACGCCGCACCCCGTACCCTGACCGCCCGACCCGGCTCGACGGCCGGCCGTCGAGCCGCTCACATGTGCTCAGGCGCGGCCCTGGTCGGCGCACCATTGGGTCCAGGTGGTGGCCCCCTTGCCGAGCTGCTTGTTGTAGAACGACGTCCAGGAGTTCTCGCTCGGCCCTGGCTCGGAGGGGGCGGCCTTGTAGAGCGGGTGGTTCGCCTCGACCTCGGCCCGCAGCCACGGCTCGACCTGGCTGTACGACCCCAGCGACCAGCTGCGGGCGTGGTAGGTGAGCTGGCCGCGTACGTCGCTCTCGGCCAGGCACATGAACGGCGCCCACGGGCTCGTCCGGGCCCAGCTGATCTTCGTCTTCATCGCGCCGGCCGGGACGCCGGGCCCGGTGCGGGCCGCGACCTCGCGGTCGTCGACGGAGAAGTCGAACATCTCCTGCGCCGCGTACACGCCGCCGGTCAGGCCGAACCGCTCGCCGATCGTGGCGCCCAGGTCCGTGCGCACGGGGATGTCGCTCGTCCACACCGTCTCGTCGTGCAGCTGCTGCAGCGGCGGGCCCGCGAAGGAGGACGTGATCGGGAACGGCCCGAAGTTGACCAGGTCGTTGTTGATCGGCACGACCGGGTACGTCCTGCCGTCGATCGGGTTCCTCCACTCCCGCAGCACGCGGCGGGGATCGGCCGGATCGGTGTAGAAGACGATCTCCCGGGAGAGCTGGTAGAGCTGGTTGGTGTCGGGGACGCGGTAGAGGCGGCGGATGTTGTATCCCTCGATGTTGAACAGCTTCTGGCCGTGGCGCATCGCGGGGTCCAGGGCGTTGCCCTCGATGTTGGCGTACACCGAGCCGGAGATCCGGAACACCATGTCCTTGCCGTCGGGACGCCCGAACGTCTGTAAGGACAGTTTCGCGCTCTTGTCGGTCACCGTCGCGTAGACGGGCCCCGGGTGCGTGGGCCCGCCGGCTCCGTCGTGCGCCGCCACGCCCGGGATTCCGGTGCTGAGGAAGATCGCGAGGGGAGCCAGCAGCCCGGTGAAACGTCGTCTGATCACGTCCGGCCTTTCCTGCCTGAAGAGGGTTCCTGCCGGGGGATTCCCGCGGCGGAGGAGCGAGCAGCGCACATGTGATCATGGAAAGCGAGCCGTTGTCCACCCCGGCCGCAGCGCTCATCGCGGCTTGGCGGAGGTGTCGTTCTCCGGCGAGGCGGGTGTCCGTTGTGGAGGACACAGTTCTGTGTCCGGGCCCACTGTGTCCGGGCCGGCTGACGCCATGCGCCCGGCCGGGCTATTTCGGGCCGCAGATGCCCAGGGCCCGGCCGATGGTGGCAGGGTCCTCGACGGTGTCGAGCAGGGCCATGGCGTAGTCGGCGCGGGAGAGCTGCATCGCCCCGCCCGTGGCGTCGGCCTCGAAGTCGATGTGCACGCGCCCGGCGGGCGGCTTGTCGTTGAGCATGGTGCCGCGGGCAATGCTCCAGTCGAGCAGGCTGGCCTGGAGCATGCCCTCGGCGCGGGCGAGGTCCACGTACACGGTCCGGAAGAAGAGCCAGGCCAGGGTGACGGCGAGGCGGGGGCGGGTGGCGGGCACCGAGCGGCTGCTGGTCATCACCACCCGTCGCACGCCGCTGTCCCGCATGGCGGTGATGAGGGTGCTCGCGATCCGGCTGCCGCCGACCGCGGCGATGACGGCGTCCTGTCCCTGGACGGCGGCGCGTACGGCGTCGAGGTCGTGCGCGTCTCCCCTGCGCACGTCCGCCAGGCCGGGGTGGCCGGTGAGCAGTTCGGGGCGGCGGGCGAAGGCGGTGATCTCGTGCCCGCGTGCGACGCCCTGGGTGAGGACGTGCTTGCCGGTTCTGCCGGCCGCGCCGATGACCAAGAGCTTCATTTAGTGCCTCCTTCTATATGGCAAGTTGCACTATAGCGTACGGCATCGGGGATCACGAGAGGGGCGACGATCGCTATAGTGCGGTGTGCAGTAGGAAGAGGCGGGGGTGAACGTGGCGCGGCGTCCTGATCTGGTGGGCCTGACGGTGCTGGCCATGCTCTCCGTACGGAACAGCCACCCCTACGAGCTGCACCGCTTCATCGTCGACACGCACAAGGACTACGTGACGGGGCTGCCGAGGAGCCTCTACCACGCGGTGGAGAAGCTGGCGGGCGAGGAGCTCATCGCGCCCGTCGAGACCACCAGGGAAGGTCGCCGGCCTGAGCGCACGGTCTACGAGATCACCGACGAAGGCCGCCGCGAGCTGTCCACCAGGCTGCGCACGCTGTTGCAGGACCCCGGGCCGGAACGCCGTACGTTCACCGCGGCCATCTCCCTCATCGGCGTCCTGCCGGTGCCCGACGCACTGAAGGCGCTGCGCGCCCGGGCGGCCGCGCTCGAAGGCACGCTGGCCGGCCTGAACGGTCACCTCAAGGCTCTTGAGGACGAGGGCCTGCCCGAGGTGCTGGTGATCGAGCTCGACTACCAGCGGGCGCTGAGCGAGACCGAACTGACGTGGGTCAGGCGGCTCGTCGAACGGCTGGAGCAGGGCGAGCTCACCTGGACCGGCACCGTCAACAGGGAACTGCTGGCCCACGTGCTCGACGAGTCGTGACCAGGGTTCCTGGGCGGGAGCCGCAGACACGGGTCCCAGGACGGGGAGGTCGTGACCCTGCGTTCTGAGCAAGAGCCGTGATCACGGATTCCTGGGCAGGACCAGGGTGAGGACGGCTCCTCCCCCGGGCGCGTTGGCGGCGGTCAGGGTGCCGCCGTGCAGGCGGGCGTTCTCGGCGGCGATGGCCAGGCCGAGGCCGCTGCCCTCGCTCCTGGCGCGGGCCGCGTCGCCCTTGGTGAAGCGGTCGAAGACGTGCGGCAGCAGGCCGGCGGGGATGCCGGGCCCGTCGTCGGAGACGATGACGATGATTCGATCGGCGTCGGCGCTGGCGCCAGCATGGGCCTTGGCATCGGCGTCTGCGCCGGCATCGACGCCGACCGCGACTCCGGGCGCGACTCCGGGCGCGACTCCGGGCGCGACTCCGGGCGCGACTCCGGGCGCGACTCCGGGCGCGACTCCGGGCGCGACGCGGACGAGCACAGACGCCTGGGCGCCCCCGTGCCGCAGCGCGTTCCCGACGAGGTTGGCCAGGATGACGTCGACCCGGCGCGGGTCGAGCCGGGCCCGCAGCCCCGCGGGAACCTCGGCGCGTACGCGGTCCTGCCAATGCCGTACCGCGAGCGTCTTGACGACCAGCTCGCGCAGGTCGACCTCGTCGAGGTTCAGCACGGCCGCGCCGGCGTCGAAGCGTGACACCTCGATCAGGTCCTCGACCAGCCGGGTGAGCGACCGCGTCTCGCCGGCCACCAGCCGCAGCGCCTCGGCGGTCAGCGGGTCGAGGCGGCCGGAGCCGGCGTCGGCGTCGAGCACCCCGGTCACGGCGGCCATCGCCGCGAGCGGCGTACGCAACTCGTGGGAGACGTCGGCGGCGAAGCGGCGCGCCCGCGCCTCCATGGCCCGCAGCGCGGCGGCGTCGGCCTGGAGCGTCGCCGACATGACGTTGAACGTACGGCCGAGGTCGGCCAGCTCGTCATCGCCCGAGACGGCGACGCGGGTGTCCAGCGCGCCGCCCGCGACCTTCTCGGCGGCCGCCCGCAACCGCCGCACCGGCCGCAACAGCCGACCCGCTGCCAGCAGCGCCGCGACGACGGAGACCAGAGCGGCGGGCAGGGCTCCGGCACGAACGGCGGTGGCCAGGGCTTCCACGTCCCGCTGCTGAGAGGCCAAGGAGAACGAGGCGTAGACGACCAGCGGCGGCGGCTCGTGTGGGCGGGCGGTGCCGGTGCTGCTGCCGGTGCTGGCGCCGGTCCCGCTGTTGGTTCCGGTCCCGCTGTTGGTTCCGGTGCTGGTGCCGGTGCTGGTGCCGGTGTTGCCATCGGCGGGGGTGTCGGCGGCGGTGACCGGGAGCACCACGGCCAGCCACGGCGTCCCGTCCCGGTGGAACCGCTGTGCGAGTGCGGTCGTCGCCGTGGCGGCGCGGGCGCGTAGCGACGCGGGCAGCGGCGGCGCCTGCGGTCCCGCCGTGACGAGGGCCCCGCCGCGATAGGACAGCGCGGTTCGCCACCCCCGCCCGGCTCCGGCGAGGTCAAGCTGCACCGCCAGCGTACGCAGATCGGCCTGGGCGGGGTCGGCGGGCAGGTCGGGCGCCCTGAAGGCGAGGTGGCCGCGCAGCTCCCGCAGGGCGTCCGCCTGCACCCCGTCCACGATCGCGTCGCGGCCCTGGCGGAAGGTGAACATGGCGCCGGTCAGCGCGCTCAGCACCGAGACCAGCAGGAACACCAGGACCAGCTGCGCCCGCAGCCCCCGGAACAGCCGCGTCACAACGGCCCGAACCGGTAACCGAAGCCCCGCACCGTCTGCACATAGCGGGGGCTGCGCGGGTCGTCCTCGATCTTGGCCCGCAGCCGCATCACGCAGGCGTCGACCAGCCGGTAATCTCCGTGAAAGCTGTGTTCCCAGACCTGTTCGAGCAGTTGCTGGCGGCTGAAGGTCTGTTCGGGGGCGGCTGACAGGAACAGCAGCAACTTCAGCTCGGTCGGGGCCATGGCGACCTGTTCGCCGTGTTTGAGCACGCGCAGGGCGACCCGGTCCACGAGCAGGTCACCGTACTGGCTGCGCTCCGAGGTGCCGGAGTGGCCAGTGCGGCGCAGCACCGCGCGCATCCGGGCCTCGATGACCTCGGCGCTGGCCGGCTTGACCACGTAGTCGTCCGCGCCCGCTTCCAGCCCGACGACGATGTCCACGTCGTCGTCACGCGCGGACAGGATCACGATGGGTACCTGGCTGAACGCGCGGATGCGACGGCACGTCTCCAGACCGCTCATGCCGGGCAGCATCAGGTCGAGCAGCACCACCTCGGGGGCACTCGCGACCAGCTCGGCCAGCCCCTCCTCGCCGGTCGCCACGAGCACGGTCTCATGCCCTCTGTGCCGCAACCCCACGCTCACACCCCGGCGCACGGCCGGATCGTCTTCAATGACGAGCACGCGAGTCACAAAGCACCTCCCTGACCGACCGAACCCGCCGTCTCACCTGTCGGTCCCACCATCTCGGCTGCCCGACCGGCCGGACCCGCCACCCAACCTGCCGGACCCGCTGACCCGCTTCCCTGACCGGTTGGTTTGTCCGGCCCGACTTTCTGGTCGGATGGTCTGGCCGATCCGTTGCCGTCGCACTCGACCAGCCAGGGGGTGTCGCCCATGCCGGGTTCGAACACCTTGATGACCGCATTGTCACCCACGCCGGGGACGGCTGCGGCGGTGCACACCAGTTGGCTGACGGCTACGTGCGGCAGGTCCCGTACCAGCCAGGGCAGGTGCAGCTCCACCCCGTCCCGGCGCACTGCGGCGCGGAGCTCCTGGTCTGCCTTAGGGAGCCGCGTGTCCAGCCCGCGAGCCCGTTCCTCCGCCGTGGGGCCGGACAGCAGCGCGTCCATCGCCTGCCGCAGCCGATCCCCTGCCGCCGCCGGCCTGGACACCGGCCACGTGCCCTGCGGCGTCACGAAGTACACCCGCAGCAGGCTGCCGCTGTCGGCGGTCAGGCCGCCGCGAACCGGCTGACCGGCGGGGAGCGCCTCGGTGTCGGTGATCCCGCACCCGGCCGACACCGCCACCGCGATCATGACGGCGATTCCGGCGGCGATCACCCTCCTGGGCCGGGCAACTCCTCGACGGTGATGCCGGCCTGCCGCCGCCGCAGCCCCCGCGATCACGGCGGCGATCACCCGTCCGACGCCTCCCCGACAGTGCCGCCGACCCATAGCCGTCCCAGGCGCCCTCGTCGTCCTCGGCACCTCCGACGTCCATGCCATCCCCGGCACATCCGCCATTCTCAGCGGGTCCAGCGCCTCCGCCGTCCTCGGCGCCATCGCCGTTCCCGACGCGTTGCCCGTTCCCGGCGTGTCCATCGCCCCCGCTGTCCTCGGTACCGCCGGCACCCTCCGTGCCCCCGACGTGGGCGGGGCGGGCGGGGGGTTGTTTGTTCTGTTCGGCATGCCCTCTCTCCGGCTACAGCTGGTCGAGCCTGCTCACGTCAACCGTCCCCGCTCCGGGATCCGGTCGGGGCAGTGCGGCCCACACTCCCACCGCGAGTCCTGCCGCGATCGCCAGCGCCGCCCATCCGCGCCGGCCGGTGGCCCAGCGGGCGCGCAGGCGTACCGGATCCTCGACGGCGGCCTTCGACACTACCGCAGCCAGCAGCGACAGCCCGGCCGCGACCGACGTCCAGGCCCAGCCGTCGAGTCCGGCCAGTGGCCTTGGCAGCAGCAGGTAGATCGGCCAGTGCCACAGGTAGAGGCCGTAGGACAGCTCTCCCAGCCGGCGCGGCACCGTGCTGCCGATCATCCGGCCGGCCAGGCCGTCCGGGGTGCGGGCGAGCAGGGCGATCAGTACGGCGGCGGCGAGGGAGTGGGCGAACATCCCGCCCTGGAACAGGCCGGGGGCCTTCTCCCCCGCCGCCAGCAGCCACGACGCCGACAGTCCGCACAGCAGCAGCGCGCAGAGCAGGTCCACGACCGGGCGCGACAGGGCCGTCAGGGCGTTCTTGACGGGCGCGGTGGCGGCTGCGGCGCCGAGCAGCAGGGAGAAGGCGCGGGTGTCGGTGCCCTCGTACGCGCGGGTCGTGTCCACCCCCGTTCCCAGCCAGGCCATGAGCGTCACCGAGACGAGCGCGCCGGCGAGCGCGACCACGGCCACCCGCCGCTGCCCGCCGGGCCCCCGGCCGACCACCGCCACCGCCAGGGGCCAGAGCAGGTAGAACTGCCACTCGACGCCGATGCTCCACAGGTGGGCGAACAGGCGGGTGCCGGCGGCGTTCCAGTAGCCGACCTGCTCGGCGATGTAGTGCCAGTTCACCAGTTGCGCGGCCACCCACGGCGCGTCCCCCAGGGCCGAGCGCAGCATGCCCGGCCCGGTGAACGCCCAGGCCAGCAGCAACGTGGCCGGGACGACTATGGCCAGGGCAGGCAGCAGTCGGCGGGCCCTGCGTCCCCAGAAGGCCGCCAGGTCGAGGCGGCCCTGCTGGTCGAGCTCGGCCAGCAGCAGCCCCGTGATCAGGAAGCCCGACAGGACGAAGAACAGGTCGACGCCGAGGAATCCGCCGCTGAGGTGGCCGGCGTGGAAGAGCAGGACGGCCGCGACGGCGAGGCCGCGCAACCCGTCGAGCGCACCGATGTGCGCACGCGGGGGCACGCGGTAAGTGGGCGGGATCGGGGTTGGGGTCCTGGATGGGGCGGGAGTCAGGGACGAGGCCGAGGCTGGAGAGGGGGCCAGGGCTGGGGTCGGGGTCGGAGTCGGGGACGAAGACGGGGATGTCATCAGCCGCAGCCGAGCTTGACGTAGCGTTCGTCGCCGGTCCACGAGCCGGTGGCCCAGGTGGCGGGGGCTGCGGGGGTGAATTCGGTCAGCTCTCCCAGCCGCTTGGCGAACCAGGTGGCGAAGGCGGCCGAGCCCTGCTGGCAGGAGTGGATGCCGTCCTTGGAGCGCTGTGCCCGTTCGGCGGAGTGGTCGGTCCCCCACAGCTGGGAGGCGTCCAGGTAGCGGGCGTTCTCGGCATCGGCGGCCCTGGCGGCCATCCTGGGCGCGCTCTTGATCGCGGCCGCGTGCGGGCGGAAGAAGTCGTCGATCTTGAACGGTGGCGCGCTCACGAGCACGAGCCGGGCTCCGCCGTCCTCGGCGGTCTTGGCGAGCTTGCGGTAGGCGGCCAGTTGCTGGCGGCCGCTCCCCCAGTCGTAGGTGGTGATCTGGTACGCGACCACGGTCGGCCGGAACGACGTGAGGTGCTCCCGGAGCGTCTTCCAGGTGCTCTTGGCCCCCATCTTCGTCACCGGATGGTCACCGGCGACGACGTTGCCGCCGCCGTCGGACGTGGCGTTCATGAATGTCACGCCCCCGGCCTCCAGCGCGGCCTCGAGTGCCGGGGCCTGGGCGCCCGCGATGGAGTCGCCCATCCACAAGACCCTGACCTCGGACGCCGCCTGCCGGTCTTCCTGTGTCTGTGCGGACTGGCCGGCCGATCCGTCCGGCGCGCCCGCCTGCGCGCTGCAGCCGGCCAGCGGGATGGCCAGTGCGGCGATTAGTGCGAGGGTCCGCCAGACGGCCGGTGGGAGGGGCGATGAGACGGTTCGTGCGGCGGTTCCGGTCGTTCGGGGGTGGCCGTGGGCGGGCCTGGAGGTCCTGCTCGTCGAATGCATGGTCATCAAGCAATCAGAGGAACCGTGGCATCGACCGGCTTGTCATCGTTTCATCACATGATGCGAGATCGGTCATCACAGGCGCGCCGCCCTCAGCCCTCCCGTCCGCGTTCCTGTCCGGACGCCTGCCGTCCGGAAACCGCCGATTGACCGCCTGCGGGAGGCGGAACAGGATCCCAAGCATGGATGTGTTCCAGCAGGCCCGGCTGGGCCCCCTCACGCTGCGCAACCGCATCATCAAGGCCGCCACCTTCGAAGGCATGGCCAGGAACGCCCTCGTCAGCGACGAGCTCATCGCCTTCCACCGCGCCCACGCCGCCGGCGGCGCCGCCATGACCACCGTCGCCGACATCGAGCGGGTCACGGCCGCACACGCCACCGCCGCCGAGCTCGCCCTACGGGCGGGGTTCGACGCCGTCGAGATCCATCTCGGGCACAACTACTTCGCCAGCTCGTTCCTCAGCCCCAGGCTCAACCGGCGCCGCGACGCCTGAGGAAGGCCGCCCTCGGCTCGTCGGAGGGCGGCCGCCCCGTGGTCAGTCCTGGTGGTTCTCCAGGAGTTGCCGTAGCCGGGTGACGATCTCGGTGTGGTCGGCGGCGGGGGGCAGGTGGTCGGCCGCGTCGGCCCACAGGTCGGTCGCCGCGCGGCCCAGCCGGGGCTCGACGCCGGTGGCCTCGGCCAGGTCGACCGCGATGCGCATGTCCTTGAGCATCAGCCGCAGGCCGAACCCCGAGTCGAACGTTCCGGGCAGCACGTAGTCCGGCCATTTGCGTTCGGTGGAGCCGCTGCGCCCGCTGGAGCCGTTGACGGCTTCCAGCATGACCGCCGGGTCGAGGCCGAAGCGCTGGCCGGCCAGCATGGCCTCGCTGGTGAGCAGCAGGTGGGTGGCGGACATGAGGTTGTTCAGCGCCTTGAGGGCGTGCCCGGCGCCGGCCGGGCCGAGGTGCAGCACCCGGCGGCCGACCGTCTCCAGAATGGGGCGTACCCGGTCGAAGTCGCCGGGGTCGCCGCCGGCCATGACGGTGAGGGTGCCGTCCACGGCGCCTTTGACGCCGCCGGAGACGGGCGCGTCCACCAGGCGTACTCTCCTGGCGGCGGCCTGCTCGGCGAGCGCGCGGGTGCTCAGCGGGCGCGAGGAGCCCATGTCGATGACGACCGTGCCGGGCGCGGCAGCCTGGAGCAGGCCGTCGGCGTGCATGACGGCCTCCACGACGTCGGAGTCGGGCAGCATGAGGATGACGGCGTCGGCGCCCTGCGCGGTGGCGGCGGCATCGGCGACCACCTCGCCACCCCCGAGGGCGTCGGCGGGGATGTGGGCACGGTCGTAGGCTCTGATGCGGTAGCCGGCCGTGAGGAGCCGGCGGACCATGGGCAGGCCCATGTTGCCCAGGCCGACGAAGCCGATCGTGGCGCCGGGCTTGAGCGGTGTGCCGTTCAGGGGATCGTCACCCCTTCCGCGCGCAGCTCGCCGAGCGTGCGCTCGGCGATGCGGAACGCCTCCAGCGCCGCGGGCACGCCGGCGTAGACGGCCGTCTGCAGCAGCGCCTCCTGGATCTCCGCCTCCGTGACGCCGTTGGCGACCGCGCCGCGTACGTGCACCGACAGCTCGTGCCCGCGGTTGAGCGCGGTGAGCATGGCCAGGTTGAGCAGGCTGCGGGTACGCCGGTCCAGGCCCTCCCTGGTCCAGACGGCGCCCCAGCAGTACTCGGTGACCAGTTCCTGCACGGGCCGGCTGAAGTCGCTCACCGCGGCGAGGGAGCGTTCGACGTGGGCCGCGCCGAGCACCGCCTTGCGCATGGCGAGGCCGGCCTCGAAGCGGTCGCCGTCCTGGGCCTTGCCGCCGGTGTCGGTGTCGGTCATCCGGACTCCTCGTCGTGATGGGCGCGGGCGTAGTCGCCTGCGGCGACCTCGTCGTGCCATTGGGTGGGGCCGATGGAGATGGCGGTGTGCGTCATCAGGGTGGTCTCGCTCGCGCCGTGCCAGTGGCGCTCGCCCGGCGGCACCCAGACGGTGTCGCCGGGCAGCAGGCGCTGGGCGGGCCCGCCCTCGGCGCAGACCCAGCCCTGGCCGGCCAGTACCTGGAGGATCTGGCCGCCGGTGTGGTGGTGCCAGTGGGTTCTTGCGCCGGGGGCGAAGGTGACGACGTTGATGGTGGTGCCGTCGGTGGCAGGCAGGACGGGGTCGGCCCAGACGGTGCCGGTGAAGGTGTCGGAGCGGAGTGAGGTGGCGGCGTCCGCGGCCCGGCCTCTGACGATCTTCATGTCAGTCCTCCTGGCTGTCGTGGACGCGGACGCCGCCGGCGACGTCGCCGATGGCGTCGACGACGCGGTTGCTGATCTGGTCGGCGTAGCCGAGGTTGGCGGCCAGGCCGAAGCTGGCCAGCGGCCCGGCCGCGTTGAGGGAGGGGACGCCGAGCGCGCGCAGGTGGTCGACGTACAGGACGATGTCCTTGGTCATGAGGGCGGAGGTCAGGCCGCCCTCCAGGTAGTCGCCCTCGACGATGCGCGGGAAGCGGTTGGCGGTGGCCCAGTTGGCGCCGCTGGAGGAGTTGAGCACGTCGAGCAGGGTGTGCGGGTCGAGGCCCGCCTTGCGCCCGGCGATCATGACCTCGCTGGTGGCGGCCAGGCTGACCGCGTTGAGGAAGTTGTTGAGCAGTTTGGCGGAGTGGCCGGTGCCGGGGCCGCCCATGTGGAAGATGCGCTGGGCGAACGTCTCCAGCACCGGCGTGATCCGTTCGACGTCCTCCCGCTCGCCGCCGGCCATGATCGTGAGGGTGCCGCGTTCGGCCGCGGCGGCGCCGCCGGAGACGCCGGCGTCGACGAGACGGGCCCCTTGGGCGGCCAGCAGGCCGGCCAGGCGGCGGGTGGAGTCGGGGGCGGCGGTGCTCAGGTCGACGATGACCTGCCCTTGCCTGGCGTGGGCGAGCAGGCCGTCGTCGCCGAGCACCACCGATTCCACGACCTTGCTATCGGGCAGCGACAGCAGGATCAGCTCGGCGTCGCGGCCCACCTCGGCCACGCTCGCGGCGGGGGTGGCGCCGGCCTTCTCGGCGGCGCCGGGGGCCGGGTCGTGGCCGAGGACGGGGTGGCCGGCGGCGGTGAGGCGGCGGGCGATGCGGCCGCCCATGTTCCCCAGGCCGACGAAGCCGATCATGAGTCGTTCTCCTTCGCGGTGATGACGCGGGCGGCCTCGTCCACGGCGGACGGGTCCCACGCGCCGGCGCCGCCGCCGGGGCGGACGGTGTTGACCCAGGCCGAGCCGCCGTCCACGGACAGCACCTCGCCGTTGATGTAGGAGGCCTCGGGGCTGAGCAGGAAGGCCACCGCGGCGGCGACCTCCTGCGGTGTCCCGGTGCGCCGCTGCGGGACGGTGGTGCCGCGCCGCCTGATGTCGTCGCCGGCGCCCGGCTTGCCCACCGCGCCGGTGAACAGCCCGGTGGGGACGAGGCCGGGGGCCACGGCGTTGACCCGCACGCCCTGCGGGCCGCCGTACATGGCGGCTCCGCGCATCACGCCGAGCACGCCGTGCTTGGACGACTCGTACGGCAGCAGGTCGTGGCTGCCGCGCAGGCTGGCGATGGAGGCGGTCAGCACGATGGCCCCGCCGCTGCCCTGCTCGGCGTACTGGCGGAAGGCGGCGCGCACGCCGAGGAAGGCCCCGCGCAGGTTGACCGCGACGACCCGGTCGAAGTCGACGACGCGGATCTCCGGCAGCCGGTCGAAGGTGCCGACGATGCCGGCGTTGAGGTGGTGCAGGTCGACCCGGCCGAAGCGGGCGACGGCGGCGGAGAGGTAGGCGTCGGTGTCGCCGGGGTCGGACACGTCGGCCTTGACGGCGAGCGCCGGTCCTGGCAGGCCGTCGGCGACGCGCTCGGCCCCTTCCAGCTCGACGTCGACCACGACGACCGACGCGCCTTCGCGCGACAGCAGCTCGGCGGTGGCCGCGCCGATGCCGGAGGCGGCCCCGGTGACGACGGCGACGGCGCCGTCGAATCTGCTGGTCATGATGTCCTTCCGGGTGCCGTCCGCCGGCCCTGGTAGACCAGGCCGAATGTCGGCAGGGTGCGGCACAGCAGGTAGTAGACGAAGTGGGTGCGGGGCCACTGGGTGACGTTCGCGCCCGAGGGCGAGTGGTAGTAGTTGTTGCAGCCGGCGTCCATGGCCGAGGCGTGCCCGGCGAGCTGGCGGTCGACCCAGCGCACGTAGCGGTCGAGGGTGCGCTCGCGGGTGTCGACCCGGGCGGCGCCGTTGCGGCGGGCCCGGCGGATGGCGCTGACGGCGATCTCGGCCTGGCGTTCGAGCTGGGCGATGATGGAGAAGCCGCCGTTGGTGTTGGGGCCGTACATGATGAAGAAGTTGGGGAAGCCGGGGACGGTCACGCCGAGGAAGGCGCGAGGGCGGTCGCCCCAGAACTCCTGGATCTCCACGCCGCGCCGGCCGGTGACGGTGAAGCCGGACAGGAAGCGGGTGGGCTGGAAGCCGGTGCTGAGGATGAGCACGTCCACCGGGTGCTCGACGCCCTGGTCGTCGACCACGCCCTTCTCGGTGACCTTGGTGACGGCGTGCGGCACCAGGTCGACATTGGGCCGGTTGAGCGCCGGGTAGAAGCCGCTGGCGTAGATGGGGCGCTTGCAGCCCCAGGGGTAGGAGGGGGTGACGGCGGCGCGGGTGGCCGGGTCGTGGATGGCGGTCTCGATGTAGCGCAGGCACAGCTCGCGCATCCTGCGCTGTTCGCGGCCCTTGGCGTCGTAGGCCTTGAAGCGGCGCATCGAGGTGTGGAAGAGCTTGAGCCGGTAGAGGCGGCGCCAGGCGGGCAGGCGCCGGAAGCGGGCCCGCTCGGCCGGGGTGAAGGCGCGCTCGCCCTTGGGCTCGACCCAGCCGGGCTCGCGCTGGAAGACCTCCAGCCGCTCGACGTCAGGGGCGATGGCGGGCACGATCTGCACCGCGGTGGAGCCGGTGCCGACGATGGCGACGCGTTTGCCGGTCAGCTCGACTTCGGCGTCCCAGCGGGCGGTGTGGAAGGACACGCCGCCGAACTCGTCCAGGCCGGGCCAGGACGGGTAGCGGGGCACGTTCAGCAGCCCGACGGCGCTGATCACGAAGCGGAAGCGGTGCTGCTCGCCGTCGGCGGTGGTCACCACGTACAGGGCGGCGGCCTCGTCCCAGGCGACCGAGGCGATCTTGACGCCGAACCGGAAGCGGGAGCGCAGCCCGAAGCGGTCGACCACGGCCTCGGCGTACTCCTGCAGCTCCGGCTGGGTCGCATGGGTGCGCGGCCAGTCGTAGGGCATGAAGGAGAAGCTGTAAGCGTGTGAGGGGATGTCCACCTCGCAGCCGGGGTAGCGGTTGTCCCACCAGGTGCCGCCGGGGGCGGGCGACTGTTCGAAGATGGTGAAGTCGTTGATCCCGGCCCGCTGGAGCTTGACGGCCGCGGCGATGCCGCCGAAGCCGCCACCGATGATCGCGACCTCGCTGGGCGTTCCTCCGGGCACGCGTTGTTCCCTCGCTTCCGTTCAGGCGGTCTCGGCCGGCGGCCGGACGTCGAACACGGCCAGCTGTGTGGCCAGGTGGTTGTACCAGCCGACGATCACCGTGACCTCGAACAGACCGGGGGCGCCGAGGGCTTTGACGGCCCGTGCGTAGGCGTCGTCGTCGAGGCCGCCGGTGCGCAGCAGGAGGCGGGTGGTGTCGAGCACGACGCGTTCGTGCTCGTCGGCGAGGCCGGGGTCGGCGCCGGTGGCCAGCGCCTCGACCTCGAGCTCCGACAGTCCCGCGGCGGCGCCGGCGAGCCGGTGGGCGTACATCTCGTACGGGCTGTCGCGGTGCTGGGCGACGCTGAGGATGATGATCTCGCGGTCGCGGGCGGTCAGCGAGATCTCGAACCGTACGGCCGCGCCGAGCTGCTCGAACGCGCTGCCGATGGCGGAGTTGAGCAGCCAGGCGTTGCACGGCCCGGTCAGGGCGCCCTGCTCGTCCACGATGGGGAACGGCCGGGGCTGGGCGGCGCGCCGGCCGTTGACCAGGGCGTCGTAGATGCGCCACTGCCGGGCGTCGAGCTCGTCGGGACCTATGGGGGCGATCCTGCTCATGCGGTGGCCTCGTCCTCGGGCATCGGGTAGTCGGCGGCGTTCAGCACCCAGCCGTCCATGCGGGAGAAGTCCGCGCGCGGCGGGGAGAAGATGTCGATCAGGTGGTTGACGCCCTCCGCGATGGCCTGGCTGGTGTGCTCGGCGGGGGGCGGGATGATGGTGAGCGACGGGCTGGCGCACTTCTCGTGCTCGTCGTCGAGCCACTGGCTCAGGTCGGTGGTCCAGGCGTAGCGCAGGTGGTGGGTGTATTCGCCGTCGATGATGAGCGAGCACTGCTCGAAGTCGTCGTGGGTGTGCGGCGACATGCGCTTGGTGTCGCGCGGCCCGGTGCGCGGGTGGGTGAAGTTCACCATGAACGAGGTGCACCTGAAGATGCGGAACGGCGGGTCGGCCAGGCCCGGCACGTCGAGGTCGTAGGTGCGCAGTTGGAATCCGCCGACCGGGTCCGGCCAGTTGACCAGGGGGGCGACGCCGGGGCGGGGCTCGGTGTAGGCGTCCTCGTTGGCGGCCGGGCCGGGGGCGACGCCGGAGCGGGCGGTGAAGATGGTGACGACCCGGCCGGTGCCGGTCAGGCGTACGTCGGCGGCGCCCGGCGGGATGAAGGTCAGGGTCTGCCCGCCGATCTCGGTGGCCTCACCGTTGATTGAGACGGTGGCGGAGGTGCCGGGGTCGGGCATGAGGACGGCGCATTCGTCGGCGTGCGTGGCCGGCACGGTGAAGCCGGTCGGGGTGACGAGGTCGGTGTAGCCGATGATCAGGTGCTGGCTGCGGCCGTACCAGGTGCGGGTGTCGCCGTCGGTGGTGGCGGGCGGCACTTCGTACCACTTGACGTGGCTCGCGGGCGTGGGCGCGCCGGCCGGCTTCCGCGCGGTCGCCGTCGGCAGTGCCGAGCGGGCGTCGGTCGGGTCGTAGGGCATTGCTGGTCCTCTCGTGGGGGCAGTGCGTACGCCAGAGGGGTGCGCGTACGTCAAAGGGGCGCGTACGTCAGAGGGGTGCGCGCCGGGGAGGGGGCGCGGCCGTCAGACGCGGGGCAGGGAGCCGGCGGCGCGGCGGAGCTCGGCGGCGGCGGAGCCGAAGATGCCCGCGTCGTTGCCGATCATGACGAAGGAGAAGCCGCGTTCGGCGGCCTGGCGGGCGGCGGCGGCGTCGCGGCAGGCGGTGCCGAGCGGGATGTTCCTGGCGCGGGCGGCCTTGAGCAGGTTCTCGCTGTGCCGTTGCAGCAGCGGGTCGTTCGCGGTGAGCCCGGTGGACATGGTCAGGTCGCCCATGCCGAGGAAGGCGGCGTTCAGTCCTGGGGTGTCGAGGATCTCCTCGGCCTGCTCCAGCGCGCTGAGGTCTTCGAGCTGCGGGATGCGCAGGGTCTCCTCGTCGCCGCGCCGGACGTAGTCGGCGGTGGCGTCGAGCCCCCAGGTGCCGGCGCGGGAGGTGGTGCCGAGGCCGCGGCCGCCGCGCGGGGGAAAGAGCATGCCGGACATCGCGCGCTGGGCGTCGGCCGGGCCGGTCACGTGCGGGACGAGGATGCCGTCGGCTCCCGCGTCGAGGACGCGTTGCAGATGGCTGCCGCCCGCGTCGGGAACGCGGACGAGGGCGTTCATCCCGAGTCCCTGGGCGACGACGATCGCGCGGTAGGTCGACTCCAGGGTCATGGGGCTGTGCTCCATGTCGGCCACCACGAAGTCGAAGCCGGCCCGGGCCAAGAGCTCGACGGTCTCCAACGCGGGGATCTTGACCCAGGTGCCGACGAGGCACGTGTCGGTGTCGCGTAGCCGTTGGAGCATACGCATGGATCCTCCTGTCCCTCATTTCGGGATGTGAGTTCTGTTAAGCGGGATGAGGCGACGGTAGGCTTTCGGGTGCTGTGCGTCAAGAGTCCGGTTCTGAACACGGACCTTTCTCGTAGTCGAAATACCCATGAAACCTTGACGGCCCCGGTAGGGCGTGTTCTACAGTCCGGCGTACCGGATGCGTGAACGCAAGCTCCGCAATGCGGGACGCGCCAGATCCGGACTACAGGCGGGAGGACCGCACGTGACCACCAACACCCCCGAGATCCCCAGCGGCGACCTTCAGGTCGTCGCTCGCGTCGTCCAGTTGCTGCGGCTGCTGGGCGAGGCGGGGACCATCGACCTGGTGTCGGCAGCGCAGGAGCTCGGAGTGGGCAAATCCACCGCGCACCGTTACCTGGCCTCGATGGAGAACCACGGCCTGCTCCAGCGCCGTGACCGCAACCGCTACGAGTTCGGGCCGCTGCTGGCCGAGCTCGGCACGATGGCGCTGTCGCGGCTGGGGGTCGTCAACGTGGCCCGCCCGATCATGGAGCAGATCAGCCTGCGCGTCCGGCACACCGTCGTCCTGACGATCTGGAACGGCCGCCAGGCGGTCGTGGCCCAGGTCCACGAGGACAGCAGCCGCACGGCCCACGTCTCGATAAGGGCCGGCAGCACCTTGAGGCGGGGAACGGCGCAGGACTGCGTTTTCCGCGCCTTCCACGACCAGTCCTTCTACCACTTCCGCAAGGAGGCGGTGGACCTCGCGCTGGAGGCCGACGGGCTGGAGGAGGTCCGCAGGACCGGCGTCGCCATCCGCTCCAGCGCCTCCGAAGGCGTGCGCGCCGTGGCGGTCCCCGTCAGGGACGCGGCCGACCGCGTCGTGGCCGCCATCGCGGTGCTCGGCGTGACCCAGCTCGTTCCCGAGGAGGACGACAGCGACGTGGTGATGACCCTGCGCGAGGGCGCACAGGCCATCAACCAGGCATTACGCGCCTCGTTCGAGCGCGCGGGAGAGTGATCGACCGCTCTCCGCACCCCGACCGGCCTTGGCCCGGCGGCGGTGATGACGGGGGTGGAACCGGGAGCCGCGACATCCCCCAGCCGTCACGGCTCTCCCCTCAAGAAAGGCAAATCACATGAGGCACAGATATCTTCGCTCCCTGCTCGCCGTCGCCACACTGCTGACCGCCACGGCGGCCTGCGGCTCCGGCGCCGACTCGACGGCCAGCGCGTCCAAGACCCTCACCTGGGCCAGTACGGGCGGCCAGTTCCAGGAGGACGAGAAGAAGGCCCTCCAGGAGCCGTTCACGGCCAAGACGGGCACCACGTTCGCCAACGTCAGCCCCGCCGACGCCGCCCAGGTCAAGGCCATGGTGGCGGCCGGGCGGACCACGTGGGACCTGGCCAACATGAGCTGGATCTACGCCGGCGCCTACTGCGGGCAGCAGTACGAGAAGCTGGACGACCCGGCGCTGGACCGCAGCAAGTTCCCGCCCGGAACGACCCACGACTGCTTCGTGCCGACCTACCGCTACGCCAACGTCTTCAGCTACAACGCCGACATCTACAAGGGCGACCAGCCCACCAAGATCGCCGACTTCTTCGACGTCAAGCGCTTCCCCGGCAAGCGCATCGTCCAGGACTACCCCAAGTCCGGCCTGCTGGAGGCCGCCCTCGTGGCCGACGGCGTGGCGCCCGACAAGGTCTACCCCCTCGACCTGGAGCGCGCGCTGCGCAAGCTCGACACCATCAAGTCGTCCCTGGTGTTCGCGCCCAGCTACGGCGCGGTCCAGCAGATGATGGTGGACCGCCAGGGCTCGATGGTCCTCACCGTCACGGCCCGCACGATCGTCACCTCCCAGAGCGGCGCCAACCTCAAGCCGGTCTGGGACTTCACCACCACCGACATCGGCGCCCTGGTCATCCCCAAGGGCTCGCCCAACAAGGCGCTGGCGCAGAAGGCGCTGGCCTTCATCACCGAGCCGGCCCAGGCCGAGGCGTACGCCAAGCTGACCGGCACGGCGCCCGCCCGCGCAGACGTCGACATCGACAAGATCGGCTACAGCGACGTGCAGAAGACGTTCAACGCCTTCCTGCCCGACCGCGGCACCCTGCTGGAGCAGGACAAGCCGTGGTGGATCAAGAACACCGACATGGTCACCAAGCGCTGGACGAGCTGGAAGGTCAGCTAGGAAACCGTCATGCCGGCTCCAACCGCACCCCCTCAGACCGCGCAGCCCGCGGTCGCGGCCGGGCGGGCTCCTGCCCGCTCGCGCCCGGCGGTCCGCCGCCGGGCGGCCGCCCTGTTCCTGCTCCTGCCCGCGCTGGTGGCGCTCGGCGTCTTCTTCGTGGTGCCGCTGCTCGACATCTTCATGCGCAGCTTCACCGACCCCGAGCCGGGGCTGGGCAACTACGTGTCGCTGTTCACCGACGGCTACACGCTGCGCGTGCTGGGCCGCACGCTGCTGGTCGGGCTGATCGTCACCGTGGCCGGCGTGCTGCTGGCCTACCCGTACGCGTACATGATGACGCTGGCCTCGCCCACCACGCGGGCCGTCATGGTGACGGTCGTGCTGGTGCCGTTCTGGACCAGCATGCTCGCGCGCAACTTCGCGTGGATGGTGCTGATGCAGGACGGCGGGGTGGTGCAGGGCATGCTGTCCCTGGTCGGGCTGGGCGGCGTCAGGCTGCTCGGCACCACGACCGGCGTGGCCGTCTCGATGATCCAGGTGCTGCTGCCGTTCATGGTGCTGCCCATGTACAGCGTCATGCAGCAGATCGACCGCCGCCTGCTGCTGGCCGGGCAGAGCCTGGGCGCGAGCCGGCTGTCGGCCTTCCGCAAGGTGTACCTGCCGCTGTCGCTGCCGGGCGTCGTCTCCGGCGCCTCGCTCGTCTTCGTGCTGGCGCTCGGCTTCTACGTCACCCCGGCGCTGCTCGGCTCGCCGCAGGACGCGCTCATCGCCCAGGTGATCGCGGTGCGCACCAGGGAGCTGCTGGACTTCGGCGGCGCCGGCGCGCTGGGCATCTTCATCCTGGTCGTGACGCTGATCTCGCTGGGAGTCAGCCGGCGGCTGGCCGGCTCCGGCGCGGCCAGCGGCGCGGCCCACGTCATGGCGGGAGGTGGCGGCCGATGAACGCGCGCCCCTGGCTCAAGATCGTCTCCGTGCTCATCGGGCTGTTCCTGACGGTGCCGACGCTGGTCGTCATCCCCATGAGCTTCTCGGCGTCCAAGACGTTCAGGTTCCCGCCCGAAGGCTTCTCGCTGGAGTGGTACGAGCGGCTGTTCACCGCGCCCGAGTGGAGCACCTCCATCGTCAACTCCCTCCAGGTCGGGCTGCTGACGATGCTGCTGGCCACCACGCTGGGCACCGCCGCCGCGCTGGGCCTGCAGCGGCTCGGCCCGCGGACCCGCGGCATGGCCAACGGGCTGCTGCTGTCGCCGATCATCATCCCGCACATCCTCATCGCGCTGGTGATCTTCTCGGCGTTCCTGCGGCTCGGCCTCAGCGGCACCCTGACCGGCATCGCGCTGGCCCACACCGCGATGGCGCTGCCGTTCGTGGTGATCGCGGTGACGGCGCGGCTGCAGGGCATGGACCCGGCGCTGCAGAAGGCCGGCGGCAGCCTCGGCGCCGGCCCGTTCTCCGTCTTCTTGAAGATCACTCTTCCGCTGGCGTTGCCCGGCGTGCTGTCCGGCGCGGTCCTGGCGTTCATCTCCTCCTTCGACGAGGTGGTGATCGCGCTGTTCCTGCAGTCGCCGTCCGCGCTCACTCTTCCCGTCCAGATGTTCAACAGCGTGACCGTGCAGATCGACCCCACCATCTCGGCGGCGTCGAGCCTGATGGTGGTGCTGGTCAGCGTTCCCATCCTGCTGGCGCAGGTGATCGGCGCGCGCCGAGGAAAGGCAGGTAGGCAACGATGAGCGCAACGGAGAGCGGCGGCGGCCGGATCGAGCTGACGGACCTGTGCAAGAGGTACGGCTCCGGCCCCCTCGTGGTGGATCACGTCAGCATCGACATCGCCCCCGGCGAGTTCATCACCCTGCTCGGGCCGAGCGGCTCGGGCAAGACCACCACGCTCAACATGATCGCCGGCTTCACCGACATCACCTCGGGCTCCATCAAGCTGGGCGGCCGCGACATCGCGCCGCTGCCCCCGCACCGGCGCGAGTTCGGCATGGTGTTCCAGAACTACGCGCTCTTCCCGCACATGACGGTCGCCCAGAACGTCGCCTTCCCCCTGCGCGAGCGCAAGGTGGCCAAGGACGAGACGGCCCGGCGGGTGGAGGAGACGCTGCGGCTGGTGGACCTGGAGGGCATGGGCGGCCGGCGCCCCGACGAGCTGTCGGGCGGCCAGCAGCAGCGCGTCGCCCTGGCCAGGGCCGTCGTCTTCTCCCCCAGCGTGCTGCTGCTCGACGAGCCGCTCAGCGCCCTGGACCGCAAGCTGCGCCAGAGCCTGCAGCAGGAGATCAAGCGCCTGCACCAGGAGCTGAAGCTGACGTTCGTGTTCGTCACGCACGACCAGGACGAGGCCATGTCGCTGTCGGACCGCATCGCGGTCTTCAACGCCGGCCGGGTGGAACGCATCGGCACCCCGGCCGACCTCTACCGCAACCCCGGCACCCGGTTCGTGGCCCGCTTCCTCGGCGAGTCCAACCTCTTCCCCGGCCGGCTGCGGCCCGGCGGCGTGTACGAGTGGGCGGGCCACAAGTGGGCCGTGGCCGACGCCGACGGCCTGCCCGCCGGGCGCGACCTCATCGTCCGCCCCGAACGCCTGAGCCTGGCCGCCACCTCCGCCGACGTGCCGGACGGCGCCAACAGCATCCCGGCGACCGTGACCACGCTGTCCTTCCAGGGCACGCACCAGCGCGCCGAACTCGACTACGGCGACGGCACCACGGGCAGCGCCGTGCTGCCGCCCGACGCCACCAACGGCATCAGGCCCGGCGGCCGCGTGACCGCCTACTGGGACCCCGCCCACCAGGTGCTGGTCACCCCGCCGGACGAGGCGGCCCCCGAGCCCGCCGCCGAGACCCCCGAACCCCGCACTGTCAAGGAGACCGCATGACCCACGCCCCCTCGGAACTGCTCGACCCCGAGCTCGACGGCGACCGCGCCACCCCCGACGCCGAGGCCGACGCGCTGCTCGTCGGCGCCGTCGACCTGCACCAGCACCCCGGGCCGAGCCCGTTCCCCCGGCGCATGAGCCTGCTGGACGCCGCCAGGGACGCGTCCGACGCCGGGTTCGAGGTCATCGTGGCCAAGTCCCACCACCACAGCATGGTCACCGACATCCTGGCGCTCGGCCCGGCCGGCCTGGACGACCTGCCGGTGGAGGTGCGCGGCGGTATCGCGCTCAACCAGAGCGTCGGCGGCCTGAACCCGTACGCGGTCGAGCTGGCCCTGCGCATGGGCGGGCGCATCGTCTGGTTCCCCACCCTGTCCTCGGCGGCGCACATCGACCACCACCGCGACCACGACACCGGCTTCCCCACCCCGGTCGTGGAGCTGCGCCAGAACGAGGTGCTCAGCATCCTCGGCGAAGACGGCGAGGTGCTGCCCGAGGTGCACGACATCCTGTCGATCATCGCGGCCGAGCAGGCCATCCTCACCTGCGGCCACCTGGGCGTGGAGGAGACCACCAAGCTGATCGCCGCCGCGCGCGGCGCCGGCATCGAGCGCATCCTGGTCAACCACCCCTGCTTCGTCGTCGGCGCCTCCGTCGAGCAGGCCGCCGAGTGGTCCAGGCAGGGCGCCCACATCGAGCACTGCCTGGTCATGTACTTCGGCCGGCCCGAGCGCCGCCGCGAGCTCGACGAGCTGCTCGCCTTCATCAAGGCCGTCGGTCCCGAGCGGACCGTGCTGTCGTCGGACTCCGGGCAGCGCAACAACCCGCTGCCCGTCACCCTGTTCCGCCGGGGCGCGCGCGGCCTGCTGGACGCCGGGCTGCCCGAGGCCGACATCCGCCGCATGCTCGGCGCCAACGCCTCCGGGCTGGTGAACCGATGAGCGGCCCCGCGACGTACGAGGTACTGGCGATCCGCTACGCCACCCGCTCGACCTCCCGCGCCCAGACGTTCCTCAACCACCACCTGTACGGCGAGCCCGACAGCCCCATCGACATGGACTTCTACCTGTGGGTGGCGCGCAACGAGCAGCGCACGGTGATCGTCGACACCGGCTACAGCGCCGCGTCCAAGGGCCACCGCGCGCCGCGCAAGGACCTGTCGGCCCCGGTCGAGGCCCTGGCCGCCCTGGGCGTGCTGCCGGAGGACTCCCCTCAGGTGATCGTGACCCACGCCCACTACGACCACATCGGCAACCTGCACGCCTTCCCCTCCTCCGAGGTCGTCCTGGCCAGGGCGGAGTTCGAGTTCTGGACCGGCCCGTACGCCGGGCGCCGCCAGTTCTCCTACACCACCGAGCCGGAGGAGCTGGAGCACCTGCGCCAGGTGCGCGACGAGGGCCGTGCCACCCTGATCGACGGCGCCACCCAGATCGCGCCCGGCATCGAGGTGATCCCCGTCGGCGGCCACACGCCGGGACAGGTCGTCGTCCAGGTCGCGACCGAGTCCGGCCAGGCCGTGCTCGCCTCCGACGCCGTGCACTTCTACGAGGAGGTGGAACTGGACCGCCCGTTCACCTACCTCACCGACCTCACCGGCACGTACCGCGCCTACGACCTGCTGCGCGAGATGACCCAGGCGCCCGGCAGCGCCCTGGTGGCCGGGCACGACGCCGGCGTGATGACCCGCTTCCCCCTGCTGCCGGGCGCCGGTGAACAGGTGGTGCGCGTTGGCTGAGAACACCCCTCCCCCCTCTGTGCCCGCCTCCGGCCCTCGGGTCGCGGTGGTGACCGGCGGCGGCAGCGGGATCGGCGCCGCCAGCGCCCGGCGGCTGTCGGGTGACGGAGCGCACGTCGTCGTCGTGGACGCCGACGGCGACTCCGCCGATGCTGTCGCCGCCTCCCTTCCTGGCCCGGCCCTCGCGGTGCACGCCGACGTGTCCACCGAGAAGGGCGTGGACGCCTACGTCGAGGCGGCGCTGACCCGCTTCGGCCGGATCGACCTGCACCACCTTAACGCCGGCGTGCTCGGCACCCTGGCGCCGCTGCCGGACGTGGCCGCGGCCGACTTCGACTACGTGATCGCGGTCAACCTGCGCGGGGTCTTCCTCGGGCTGCGGGCCGCCTTCCGCCGCTACCGCGAGCAGAGCAGCGCCGGCGCCGTGGTCGTGACCGCCTCGATCTCCTCGCTGCGCGGGGCCGACGACCAGGTGCCGTACCAGACCTCCAAGCACGGCGTGCTCGGGCTGGTGCGCGGCGCCGCCATGTACGGCGGGCCGCGCGGCGTGCGCGTGAACGCGGTCGCCCCCGGCCTCATCCCGACCGGCCTGTTCGCCTCCTCCGACGACGCCTCGCGCGCCAAGACGATGGAGCGGCGCGGCGGCACCGTCCCCATGCGGCGGGTCGGCACGCCCGAGGAGATCGCCGGGGTGGTCGCCTTCCTGCTCGGCGACGACGCCGCGTACGTCACGGGAGAGGTCGTCTCCGCCGACGGCGGGGCGTTCATGGTCAACACGGTGACCCGCGGCGGCGGCGCGGGCGCCTGGACGCCGGACAACTGACGAACGGGCCACCTGACGCCGGACCACTGACGCCGGCCGGTCGGCCGACGATGCGAGGAGAACACACGACATGACGCTCACCACCCGCCAGCAGGAGATCAAGGACGAGTTCGTCCGGGTGCGCGGCACCTGGGGCGAGGCGTGGGAGAGCATGCTGCGGCTCGACCCCGGATTCCTGGAGTCCTATCTGCGCCTGTCGGCGGTGCCCTGGAACAGGGACCGCCTGCCGCCCAAGGTCAAGGAGTTCGTCTACATCGCGATGGACGCCGCGGCCACCCACCTCTACACTCCCGGCATCCGCCAGCACGTCCGCGCCGCCCTCGGCTACGGCGCGAGCGCCGAGGAGATCATGGAGGTGCTGCAGCTGACCGCCACCCTCGGCATCCACGCCTGCAACATCGGCGTGCCGCTGCTGCTGGAGGTGCTGGAAGAGGAGGGGCTGCGCGACGGCCCCGAACCGCTCGACGAGCGCCGCGAGGAGCTGAAGGCCGACTTCACCCGCCGGCGCGGCTACTGGCACAGCTTCTGGGACGGGCTGCTGGAGCTGGACCCGGACCTGTTCGAGGCCTATCTCGACTTCTCCGGCGTGCCCTGGACTACCGGCGTGCTGGAGCCGAAGGTCAAGGAGCTCATCTACATCGCCTTCGACGCCTCCGCCACGCATCTGTACGAGCCGGGGCTGAAGCTGCACATGCGCAACGCCCTCGGCCTCGGCGCCACCGCGGAGGAGATCATGGAGGTGCTGGCCATCGTCAGCGTCATCGGCATCCACACGGTGACCGAGGGCGCGCCCATCCTGGACGAGGAGCTACGCCGCGCCGACGGCCCGAACGGGGACGTACTGAACGCGGACACACTCAACAAGGATGGCCTGAACGGCGATGGGCCGAACGGCGAGAGTGGCGGCCTGATGGGCGGCGGCGGCCGGTAGCCGGGGGCGCGGCCCGGTTAATCGGAGGCGGGCTCCGGCACCCCGCCAGTACCATGAAGTGGTGATCTTCGACCTGGCCGCCGGACCCGGCGGCGGCGACGACGACCGTGCGGCGGGGCGACCCGCCTCGGCCGGCGCCGCCCGCCGCGCCGGGAGAGCCGCGCCGGGAGGCGTACCCGAGGGCATGCCGGGGGGCGTGCCGTCATGGCCGTGAGCATGCACGACGTCGCCCGCGCGGCCGGCGTCTCCCAGCGCACGGTGTCCAACGTCGTCAACGACTACGCCTATGTCCGCCCTGAGACGCGCCAGCGGGTGCTGGAGGCCATGGAGGAGCTCGGTTACGTGCCCAACGCGGCCGCCCGCAGCCTGCGGCGCTCCCGTACGGGGCTCATCGCGCTCGTCGTCCCCGACTTTCGGGCGCGCATCTTCGCCGACCTCGCCGGCCCGGTCGTGCGCGAGGCCGAGGCGCTCGGCCACCGGGTGCTGATCGAGGTGACCGACTCCGACCGCGAGCGCGAGCTGCAGGTCCTGACGGGCGGCCGCAACCAGCTCACCGACGGCGCGATCATGATGGCGCTGTCCCTGCGGCCGGAGGACGGGCGGCACCGCCGCCCCGGCTTTCCGCTCGTGCTCATGGGCGACCACGTGCTGGAAGGCGACATCCACCATGTCGCCATCCCCAACCGGGAGGCGTCCCTGGCCGTGGTCCGCCATCTGGTGAGCACGGGCCGGCGGCGGCTGATGCTGCTCGGCCACGGCCCCCACGGCAGTGAGACGGCGAGCATGCGCCTGCGCGGCTTCCTCGACGGACTGGCCGAGGCGGGGCTGCCCGCCGACGAGGCCCTGATGGTCGCGGCCGACTGGTCCCGCGCGCGCGGCCGGCAGGCGATCGAGGAGCACATCGGCTCGGGGCGCCCGCTGCCCGACGCCATCTTCGCGATGAACGACTCCCTGGCGCTCGGCGCGCTGAGGGCGCTGCGCGAGCGCGGCGTCCTCGTGCCGCAGGAGGTCGCGCTGGTGGGGTTCGACGACGTGGAGGAGGCCCGCTACTCCACGCCGTCGCTGACGTCCGTCTCCCCCGACCTGGAGGCGATGGCCGCCCACGCGGTCGCCATGCTGCACGAGCAGATCACCGGCAAGCCGAGCGGGCGCGAGCCGCACATCACGGTCGACTTCCACCTGCGGGTGCGTGAGTCGAGCCAGTGAGGCCCGCCCGGCCGGGCGGGCCCCTAGTCCGGCGGCGCCGCTACTGGCCGCCGAGGCCGGTCGTCGCGATGCCCTTGATGATCTGGCGCTGGAAGAACAGGAACACCACGATCAGCGGCAGCGCGGCCAGCACCGACTTGGCCATGTTCTCGGCGAAGACGACGCCGAAGCCGGTGGAGACCGTCTCCAGCCCGACCGGCAGCGTCATCAGGTCGGGATCGTTCGTCACGATGAACGGCCACAGGAAGTTGTTCCACGCGCCCACGAACGTGAAGATCGCCACCGCCGCGATGATCGGCCGCGACAGCGGCAGCACGATCCGCAGGAAGATGCGCAGCGACCCCGCCCCGTCCACCCGCGCGGCCTCCTCCAGCTCGCGCGGGATGCTGTCGAAGAACCGCTTGAGGATGAACACCATCACCGGCGCGACCACCTGCGGCAGGATGATCCCCCAGTAGGTGTCGACCATGTTGAAGGCGAGCATCTCGTCGAACAGCGGCACGATGAAGATCGTCCCGGGGACCATGATCGAGGCGACGGTGAGGCCCAGGAGCACCTTGCGGCCGGTGAAGTCCAGCCGCGAGAACGCGTACCCCGCCAGCGTGGAGATCACCAGCGTGATGATCGTGACCGCGGCGGCCACGAGGACGCTGTTGACCATCCAGGTGGGGATGCTGCCCAGCCGGAACAGGTTCGCGTAGATGTCCCAGGTGTAGCCGGTCTTGGGCAGGATCGTCACGGGGCTCGCGCCAGCGTCCGCCTCGGTCTTGAACGAGGTGTTCACCGCCCACAGGAACGGCGCCAGCATCAGCAGGCTGAACAGGGCCAATACCGCGAGGGCCACGGCACGCCCGGCGAAGCTGGTTCTCATGACTGGTCGGACCTCCGGGCGAACCGCAGCTGCAGCAGCGACAGAATCAGGATGATGGCGAAGAAGACGTACGAGATCGCCGAGGCGTAGCCGAGCCGGTAACCGGTGAAGCCGGTGTCGTAGACGTACATCAGGATCGAGCGGGTGGAGTTGTCGGGGCCGCCGGCCGTCATCTGGTAGATCTGGTCGAACACCTTCAGCGAGGCCAGCACCTGCAGCACGAGGATGAGCATGGTGATGTTGCGCAGCAGCGGCAGCGTGACGGAGAACAGCTGCCGCCACTTGCCCGCCCCGTCGATCGAGGCGGCCTCGTAGACCGTGGCGGGGATGTTCTGCAGCGCGGCCAGATAGAGCAGGAAGTTGAAGCCGAGCGTCCACCAGGTGGTGGCCACCGCGATGGCCGCCATGGCGAAGTCGGGGTCCTGCAGCCAGGACTGCCCCTCGATGCCGAACACGCCGAGCACCGCGTTGATCAGGCCGAGCTCGGGGTTGTAGATCCACTCCCAGAAGAGGCTGACCACGGTCGAGGCCAGCAGGTACGGCAGGAAGAACGCCATCCGCCACACCCACTGCCCCGGCAGCCCCATGTTGACCAGCAGCGCCGCCGCCAGGGCCAGCACGACCAGCGGGATCGTGGTCATCACGGTGAACAGCACGGTGTTGCCGAACGTGGTCCACACCATCGGGTCGGTGAGGGCCTCGGCGTAGTTGGCGAACCCGACCACCCGCGGCGAGGCGCCGGCGGCGAGGTCGCGGTCGGTGAAGCTCATCCACAGGCCGTACACCAGGGGCCACAGCAGGAAGAGGGCGAAGGCCACGAAGAACGGCAGCACGTACAGCAGGCCGCCCCGGCTCCTGGTCGTCTTCGCGCGGGTCGCGGCGGTCTTGCCCACGGCGCCCGGTTTGCTGAGGGTGGCCGACGTCATCGCTGCACCGCCTTGGACATGAGGACGCTGACTCTCTCGGCGAAAGCGGCGACGGCGTCCTTGACCGACGTCTGGCCGATCAGCACGTTCTGCACGATGCTGCCGAACTGGGTCATGAAGCTGGAGGCCGCCCCGGTGAAGGAGGACGGCGGGTCGTAGTGCAGGTACGTCGCGGTGACCGCGTAGTCCCTGTTCGGCCGCAGCGCCTTGAACTCCGGGCTGTTGACGACGGGCTGGTAGGCGGGGGTGTGCCCGGCGCCGCCCCAGGGCAGCGAGTTCTTCAGGATGGCGGCCACCGCCTGGTAGGCCAGCTCGCGCCGGTGCTCGTCCGGGTTGTCCTGGTGCGGCAGCACGAAGGTGTGCGAGTCGCCCCAGTTGGCGTTGACGCCGGTGCCGAACATGTTCGGGATGGGCATGGCGCCCAGCGGCACCTTGGCGTCCTGGTACTGCGGCAGCTCCCAGACGCCGGAGAAGACCAGTCCGGAGTCCCCGTTGAGGAAGGTGGAGCTGGCGGTGGCGTAGTCGGCGCTCTTGGAGGCCACGTCGCCGTCGACCAGGCTGCGCATCGCCTCGACCGACGCGCCGAACGCTTCGGCGTCGTAGACGAACTTGTCGCCGGTCAGGTCGAAGGTGGCGCCGTGCTGGGTGTACAAGGTCCAGAACAGCCGCCACACCTGGGCGCCGTCGCCGAGGAAGCCGTAGGACAGCCCGTACGGCTTGCCGGTGACCTTCTTGAACTCCCGGCCGAGGTTCTTCATGTCCTCCAGGGTCTTGATCTCCGGCAGCTTGTCGCCGGATTCGAGCACCCCGGCCTTGCCGGCCAGCTCGGTGTTGAAGAACGCCACGAACGTGTGCGAATCCAGGGCCAGGGCGAAGGTCTTGCCGTCGACCATGGAGCTCTTCCAGGCCGGGGCGGTGAACGACTGCTCCGTGATGCCGTAGCGGGCCAGCCGGTTCAGGTCCCAGGGGTCCAGCAGGCCGCCGGGCGCGTATCCGGCCAGGCGCGACATGTGCGCGATGCCCAGGTCGGGCGCCCGGCCGCCGGCGGCGGACATGGCGAGCTTGGTGTAGTAGGGGGCGCCCCAGGACAGGACGATCTGCTTGATATGCGCGTCCGGCAGTTCCGCGTCGGCTTTGTTCACGATCGCGTTCATGCGCTCGCCGTCACCGCCGGTGAGCAGATGCCAGAACGTGATCTCCTGCGAACTTCGGCTCGCGGGCCCCGTGCCGCAACCGGCCAGCAGCGCCGAGAGGCCTGCGGCTTGCAGCACCCTACGGCGGGAGAGCCGGATATTGGGCGACTTGCTCATTAGTGGTTCCTTGCAGAGGATCCGGCGGCCCGCACAGCGGTGGGTAGCCGGATGTTGGCTCCGGTTGGAGGGAGTGTGGCACACTCTGCTACGTAGCAAAAGGACTTGACTTCTCCCGAAACTTGCGAATTGTTAGGTTGTCTGATGAGCACCGTTCCCCTTGACGTGCCACGCCCGGAATATCCCCGCCCGCAGATGGTCCGCCCCGACTGGCTCACCCTCAACGGCCCCTGGCAGTTCGAGATCGACGCCTCGGACTCCGGCCTGGAGCGCGGACTGCGCGAACGCGAGCTCGCCGGCACCATCACCGTGCCCTTCGCGCCGGAGTCCGACCTGTCCGGGCTCGGGCACACCGACTTCATGGAGGCGGTGTGGTACCGCCGTACCGTGACGATCCCGGCCGCGTGGACGGGCCGCAGGACGCTGCTGCACTTCGGCGCCGTGGACCACGACGCGACGGTCTGGGTGAACGGCGTCGAGGTGGCCCGCCACCGCGGCGGCTTCTCCCCCTTCACCGCCGACCTGTCGGCCGCGGCCCGGCCCGGCGAGCAGGCCACGATCGTGGTCCGCGCCCGCGACTCCCGGCGCGGCCCGCAGGCGCGCGGCAAGCAGTCGGCCAGGTACCACAACTACGAGTGCCTCTACACCCGCACCACCGGCATCTGGCAGACGGTCTGGCTGGAGCCGGTCCCCGACGTGCACCTGCGCCGCCCGCGCATCACCCCTGACGTCGCCACCTCCTCCTTCACCGTCGTCACCCCGCTGTCCGGCAACCGCCCCGGCGACACGGTCCGCGTCACCGTCTCCGACGGCGCCGGAACCGTCGCCACCGCCACCACCCGCGCCGACGTCGACCTCGCCCCCTCACTGCGCGTCGAGCTGCCGGCCGACCGGGTACGCCTGTGGGAGCCGGGCGACGGCTTCCTCTACGACGTCACGATCGAACTGCTCGACGCCTCCGGCGCCGTCACCGACACCGTGGACAGCTACGCCGGGCTGCGCTCGATCGCCATCGACGGCAAGCGCGTGCTCATCAACGGCCGCCCCGTCTTCCAGCGGCTCGTCCTGGACCAGGGCTACTACCCCGACGGCCTCATGACCGCCCCCACCGACGCCGCGCTGCTGCGCGACATCGAACTGTCGGTGCAAGCCGGCTTCAACGGCGCCCGCCTGCACCAGAAGGTGTTCGAAGAGCGCTTCCTCTACCACGCCGACCGGCTGGGCTACCTGGTGTGGGGCGAGTTCGGCGACTGGGGCGCCCACGACGGCCGCGAGCAGCAGCCCTCCGCCTCCTTCATCACCCAGTGGCTGGAGGTCCTCGAACGCGACGTCTCCCACCCGTCGATCATCGGCTGGTGCCCGCTCAACGAGACCCGCCAGCCCATCCACGACCACCTCACCCAGCTCGACGACGTCACCCGCGGCATGTTCCTGGCCACCAAGCTCACCGACCCCACCCGCCCGGTCATCGACGCCTCCGGCTACAGCCACCGCGTCCCCGAGACCGACATCTACGACTCCCACAACTACGAGCAGGAACCCGCCGAGTTCGCCGGCCAGCTCAGCGGCCTGGCCAAGGACGAACCGTACGTCAACGACGAATCCGGGCAGGACATCTCCGTCCCCTACCGCGGCCAGCCGTACTTCGTCAGCGAGTACGGTGGCATCTGGTGGAACCCCGAGCTCGCCGGCACCACGCAGGACGCCGCCCGGGTCAGCTCCTGGGGGTACGGCCAGCGCGTGCGCAGCGAAGAGGAGTTCCACGCCCGCTTCGCCGGCCTGACCGACGCACTGCTGGACGATCCGGGCATGTTCGGCTACTGCTACACCCAGCTGACCGACGTGTTCCAGGAGGAGAACGGCATCTACCGCTTCGACCGGACGACCAAGCTCGACATCGAACGGGTCCGCGCCGTCCAGCTCCGCCAGGCCGCCTCGGAACGCACCTCCGGCTGACCCCGCGACCTCCCGCCCGGCCGCTCGTCCGGCCGGGCGCTCGGCCGGGCGCTCGGCCGGGCACCGAGTCTGTTGCGGGCCGGTCGCACGTTGCCAGGTTCACCGCCAGCGCCCGGCCGAGCGCGGCCCGGTCTTCCTCGTCCGCGCGTGACAGCGCTCTGGCCCCACCGTAGGCGATCAGCCCGTACAGGGGCGTCCACACCAGCGGGAACGCGCGGGCGGGCGGCTGCCAGGAGGGTTTGCTGAGCCGCCGGTACCAGGCGGAACCCGACGTGGTGGCCAGGCGGCGGCGGTGGCCGCGGTGGCCAGGGCGGTGGCGAGCAGGGTGGTGGCACGTGTCTTTTTCATGGCCGATGCCCCTACCCGCGCGCCCGCACCCCAGACGGCCGTCGCCCAACCCGCGCGCCCGCATCCCGGGACGGCTGCGGCACCGCTCGTCGCGACGCTCCAGCCGACACCGCTGGTCGCGGCGTTCCGGCACGGAGCGGAGGTCCGTCGGCGCGGGCGGGAGCGGAGGCCCGTCGACCCAGCCAGGAGCAGCGGTCCGTCGACGAACGGTCGCGTCATGCGTACGAGCCGGTGACATTCGCCCTGAAACATCGCAGCCATGACCAACAGCGCGCGCGATCAACGCGCCCTTCTCCGAACACCCGCCTCCCGCCTCGCCCAGGGAGCGCGATGACCGGGCACGACAGGGACCAGGACCACGCAGGCGGAATGGACACCGATTCCGTGCGAAAGGTCGGGCGGCGGCGGCTGCTCGGATGGGGCGGGCTGGCCGCCGGTGCGGTGGCGGCCGGCGGGCCGCTGGCGGGCGTCGTGCTCGGCAGCGCCCCCGCCACCGCGGCCGAGGCGTCAGCGGCCGAGGCATCAGCGGCAGGGGCATCAGCGGCAGGGGCGTCCTGGCAGGACCGGCTCCCGCCGGACACCCTCCCCGGCGGCGCCTACGACCGGTTCGTGGCGGAACTGGCCGCCCAGGACAGGTTCTCCGGCGTCGTGCTGCTGTCGTACCGGGGCCGGACGGTCCTGTCGCGCGCCCACGGCATGGCCGACAAGGAGAAGGGGATCCGCAATCACGAGAACGTCGCGTTCAACCTCTCCTCGGCGGGCGGGCCGTTCCTGCCCGTGGCCGTCCTGCAACTGGTGCAGCGGGGCCAGGTGAAACTCTCCGACACGGTGGGCACCCACCTGAACGGCCTGGCCGCCGACCTCGCCGCGCAGGTGAGCATCCACCACCTGCTCACCGGCATGTCCGGGATCGACGCGCCGGCACCGGACGTGCACCGGGTCTTCACCAGCCGGGAAGAGGTGCGCGAGTACCACCGGCAGTGGGCCGGGCAGGCGACGCTGAGGGCGGCCCCCGGCTCGAACGACGCCGCCAACGGCCACACCGCCGGCGGCGGCGCCGCCTCCGCCGTCACCGCGCAGATCGTGGAGGCCGTCACCGGCACGACGTACTGGGACTACATGCACGAGCACGTCTTCGCCCGCGCCGGCATGCGCGGCTCGGCGTACTACACCAGGACGCAGTGGCTCGCCGACGAGCGCATCGCCCACCCCTACATGCGCCAGCCGGACGGCGGCCGGGTGGACGGCGTCCGCAACCTGGACAAGGACAGCATGAGCCGGCAGGGGCCGGGCGAGAACCCGGGCCGCGCCTTCGTCGGCAACGTCTTCGCCACCGCGCCGGACCTGGCCAGGTTCGCCCACGCGCTGAGCGGCGGCACGGTGCTGGAGCCGCCCTATGCCGACCTCTACACCGGGGCCAAGCGCCCCGGCCCCGGCGACCGGCTCGGCAGCCCGTCCTTCGCCTCGTACGCCGGCCCGATCCGCATCAGCGGCGGCCAGTGGGAGTTCAACCGCGGCGGCGGCAGCGGCGGCATCTCCACGAGCTGGACCGTCTACCTGGACTCCGGCTGGACCGGCGTCGTCCTCAGCAACTACGACGAGTTGCCGGACTTCCTGGAGATCCTCCAGCGCCAGGACGAGGCCATCACCGGCCACCCGTCCAACCCGGGCGAAGGAGGAGGCGGAGGCTGACCCTCCGGGCGAGGGCCGAAGGGCAGGGCGGGAGCTGGCCCTCCGGAGGGCGGGCCGACTCGCCGGACGGAGCACCGGGCGGGGGCTGACCTGCCGGACGTCGGGCGGGGCGCGGCCGACTCGCCGGACGGAGCACCGGGCGGGAGCTGGCCTGCCGGACGAGGGGTGAAGGATCGGGCGGGGGCTGACCCCGATGAGGGATGGCCCAGGGGTTGAGGCGTGGGGCGGAGGGCTGAGGCGTCGGGGTCAGGTGAGGCCGGCGTCGTGGGCCAGGAGGGCGATCTGGGTGCGGTTGTCCAGGGCGAGCTTGGTCAGGATGCTGGACACGTGGGCCTTCACGGTCGTGACGCCCATGGTGAGGTCGGCGGCGATGTCGGCGTTCGTCCTGCCCTGGGCGATGGCCAGGGCCACCTCGTGCTCGCGCGGCGTGAGGGCCGCCAGGGCGGCGCGGGCGCGCTCGTAGGCGCCGGCCTGGGCGACGGTGCGCTCCATCAGCCGCCGGGTGATGCGCGGCGACAGGATCGGATCGCCCGCGGCGACCCGGGTGACCGCCTCCACGATCTGCGCCGGCGAGGTGTCCTTGAGCAGGAACCCGGCGGCGCCGGCGCGGAGCGCGTGCAGCACGTTCTCGTCGGTGTCGAACGTGGTCAGCACGATCACCTCGGGCGGCCGGGCACGGGCGCGCAGCCGGCGGGTCGCGGTGATGCCGTCGACGCGGGGCATGCGCAGGTCCATCAGGACGACGTCGGGCGCGTGGGCGTCGGTGGCGGTGATGGCCTCCTGGCCGTCGGCCGCCTCGGCGACCACGCTGATGCCGCCGGAGCCGTCGAGCATCATGGACAGCCCGGCACGGACCAGGGCGTCGTCGTCGACCAGAAGCACGCGGATCACCCGGGCCATGGTAGCCGGGCCCGCAGCAGGAACTCACCCCCGGTCTCCTGGTGGTCGAGCTGCCCGCCGGCCAGCCGGACCCGTTCGGTGAGCCCGACCAGGCCGAGTCCGCTGCCGGGCACGAGCGGGGCGGCGTCCGCCGGGGGCGCCGGGTTGCGCACGTCGATCTGCAGGGTGTCGCCGGGCGCGCCGCTCAGCGTCACCTCGACCGGCTCGCCGGGGGCGTGTTTGCGGGCGTTCGTCAGCCCTTCCTGGACGACCCGGTAGGCGGTCATGGACACGGCCGGCGGCAGGGCGGCGGTGTCGCCGGCCCGCTCGTCCAGTCGTACCGGCTGGCCCGCCTGGCGGGCGTCGGCGACGAGGTCGGGCAGGTCGGCCAGGCCCGGCCGGGGCGCGAGCTCGTCGGACTCGTCGTCCTGCTCGCGGAGCAGGCCGATCACCTGGCGCAGCTCCTCCAGCGCCTGGTGCACGCCCGCGCGGACCACGCCCGCGGCGGCGGCGAGCCGGTCGGGTGAGGAGTCGGGACGGTATTCCAGCGCCCCCGCGTGGGTGGCCACCAGGGACAGCCGGTGAGCCAGTACGTCGTGCATGTCCCTGGCCAGCCGCCGCCGTTCGGCCATGCGCGCCTCGGCCACCCGCCTGCCCTGCTCGGCCTCGGCGCGGCGGGCCCGTTCGCGCAAAGAGATGAGCAGGGCGCGGCGGGAGCGGGCCCACGAGCCCCAGCCGAGCAGCGCGCCGTAGGAGGCGCAGATGAGCAGCAGCCACCATGACAGCGAGATGCCGGAGTTGGGCCGCCACCACCCCTGCACCACATGAGCCGCCATGCCCGCGGCGGTCACCGCGGCCGCGACGGGAAACCGCCTGCGCAGCGACACCTGCAGCGCCCCCATGGTCGCCGCGGGGGTGGCCACCGGGGACAGCGTGGCCAGCACCGTGGCGACCAGCGCGCCGTGGACCGGCCACCACAGCTGGGCGAGTGCCGCGGCCAGGCTCACCACCGCGAGCGCCACGTCCAGCCCCCAGCTGGACCGGCCCGCCTGCCCCCACAGCGCCAGGGCGGTCAGCGCGCCCATGGCGAGGATCACGCCTGCCACGGCGAAGGGGTGCGGGCGTCGGCTCTGGCTCATCGGCCCAGGCTAACCGCCGGTACGGCGGGCCCATCACCTACCAAAGTCGGAGGCGTACCCCACCCGGGAAGGACACGGCGCGACCGTGCGCCCGATGTGCCGGGCAGGCCGGCGGGCGAGGCTTGGCGGCATGAACACCACCCCGAACTCCCAGCCGACCGCCGCCCAGTCCCCCACCCAGTCGCGCGCCCAGTCCCCCGCTCGGTCCCGTGTGGAGCGGCTGCTCACCGTGATCGGTGCCGCCGCGGCCGCTCTCGCCGTCTGGGCCCTGGCGGTCCCGGTGGCCGGAACCGACCTGAGCGCGCGGATGGGCGCCGGCCCGCAGCCGGTCGGGCCGGTGATGGTCGTGCTCGCGAGCCTGGCGGCCGGGCTGGCCGGCTGGGCGCTGCTCGCCGTGCTCGAACGCTTCACCGCCAAGGCCCGCCGGATCTGGACGATCACCGCCCTGGCCGTGCTCGCCCTGTCCCTGACCGGCCCCCTCGGCAGCGCCACCGGCACCGCCGCGACGCTGGTGCTGCTCCTGATGCACCTGGTCGTCGGCTCCGTCGTCGTCCTGGGCCTGACCCGGCGCTGAACGCCCCCCGCACGCGCCCTTCACCCACGCCACCCCCACAGGAGAGCTGACATGACAGTCCTCGCCCGAACGACCGACGTCACCCGCCGCTACGGCGACGTGCTCGCGCTCGACCACGTCTCACTCGACATCCGGGCGGGCGAACTGGTCGGCCTGCTTGGCCCCAACGGCGCCGGCAAGTCCACTCTGATCAACCTGTTCGCCGGGTTGCGCCGGCCTACGTCGGGCACGGTCGAGCTGTTCGGCGGCTCGCCGCTGAACCCGGTCATGCGGCGCGGCATCGGCGTCACGCCCCAGGAGACCGGGCTGCCCGAGTCGCTGCGCGTCGGCGAGATCACCCGCTTCGTCTCCGCGCACTTCCCCGACCCGGTCGGAACGACGGAGCTGCTGGCCAGGTTCGGCCTGGACGACCTGGCCAGGCGGCAGGTCGGCGGGCTGTCCGGCGGGCAGCGACGGCGGCTGGCCGTGGCGCTGGCGTTCGCCGGCCGGCCGAAGCTGGTGTTCCTCGACGAGCCGACCACCGGCCTGGACGTCGAGGCGCGGCGGGCGCTGTGGGACGGCATCAGGTCCTTCCACGCGGAGGGCGGCACCGTGCTGCTCACCAGCCACTACCTGGAGGAGATCGAGGCGCTGGCCGAGCGGGTCGTGGTCGTCGGCTCCGGCCGCCTCCTGGCCGACGACACCGTCGGCGCCGTACGCGGCCTGGTCGGCACCCGCCGCGTCTCCCTCGTCGCCGGCCACCTGCCCGAGCTGCCCGGCGTGCTCGCCACGGAACGCTCGGGCGACCGGTTCGACCTGGTCGTCAACGATCCCGACCGGCTGGTCGTGGAGCTGGTACGCAGCGGGGCGCCGTTCTCCGGCCTGGAGATCAGGCCCGCCACCCTGGAGGAAGCCCTCCTCGCCCTCACCTCGAAGACACCCGCGCATGCCTGACCCGGTCCCCGGCCTCACCCCGGAGAAGAACGCGCCCGCACGCCCGGCCCCGACCTCGCAGAAGAGCGCGCCCGCTCGCCCATCCCCCACCTCGGCGAAGAGCGCGCCCCCAGCCCCCGCCCCGAAGGAGACCTCGATGTCCAGCCTGGTCCTCGCCCACACCCGCTACCTGCTGATCGAGCAGATCAGGGTGCCGATCGCCATCCTGGCCAGCGCGTTCTTCCCGGCCATCTCGATGCTGGCGTTCGTGGTGCCGTTCGCGGGCCAGGACCCGGTGGCCGCCACGACGGCGACGGGCTCGCTGATGTTCTTCGGCGCCATGTCGGCCGCGCTCATCGGGCTCGGCACCTCGGTCTCGCAGGAGCGCGAGCTGCCCTGGAACCCGTACCTGCGCACCCTGCCCGCCGGCCCGCTCCCGCGGTTCGCCGGGCGGATCCTGTCCACGCTCGCCGTCATGCTCTTCTCGACGATCCCCGTGCTCGTGGTGGCGACGCTGTTCACGGAGGCCGCGATCACCCCGGCCCGGCTGCTGCTGGGGCTCGGCGCGCTGATCGCCGGGGTCGTGCCGTTCATGCTGATGGGGCTGTTCGTCGGCTTCAGGCTCGCTTCCAAGGCGGCCATGGCGGTGTCGCAGCTGCTGTTCTTCCCGATGGCCATCCTCGGCGGGCTGCTGCTCCCGCCCCAGGTGCTGCCGCAGTTCGTGCAGGACGTGTCCTCGTACGTGCCGACCAGGGGCGCGGCCGAGCTGATCTGGTGGGCCGTCGCCGACGCCCGGCCGAGCGCGATCTCGCTGGTCATGCTGGCCGGCTGGACCGTCGCCATGGCGGCCGCCGCCGCCTGGGCCTACCGCCGCGACGAGGGCCGCCGCTTCTCCTGACCGTCCGCCGCCTCACCGTCCGCCGCATGACCGGGCCTGTCCTCGGGCTCGTCCCCAGGCTGGGGCGCGGGCCGGGCGAGGTCGGCGAGGAGGTCGTCGAGCACGCGGTCCAGAGCCGCGTTGTTGGCCGGGGAGAACCAGGTGGTGCGCACGCGTTCGTTGCTCCCGTTCGGCGTCTCATGGTCGGCGGCCAGCTGCTGCAGCGACCGGCTCTCATCACCCAGCGCACGCCCGACGCCCTGGAACAGGCCGCGCACATAACGCGAGGCCACCTCGGCCGGAACGCCGTGACCGACGGCCCACGACGTGAGCGCGGCCAGATATCCGAAATGGGTGGTCAGCGTCCCCGTCAGGGCGGAGAACACGTTGAACGCCGCCTCGTCCCCGACCGGCAGCGTCCCGCCCAGGCGCGCGAAGAGGGCCTCCACCGCAGGATGGGCCGGGCACGTCACCGTGACGGAGTCGCGCTCACGAACGGCGGGCAACGGGATGGCCCGCACCAGCGGAGCACCGGTGCCCAGGATCCGGCGCAGCTCGTCGTCACCGACCCCGGCCATCAGGTTCACCACGATCGTGTCGTCGTCCACGCGCAGTCCCGCCAGCGCCTCGTGCCGGTCACGAGGACGCACAGCGATGATCACCAGCTCGGACCGGTCCACCACCTCCTGGTTACCGGCACACACCCGCACGTTGTCATCACGAGCGGACAACTCGGCGGCCGTACGGGCGCCACGGGGCGACAGGAACACCTCGAGCGGCTCACCGGCCCCCTCGCACAGGCCCGTCACGATGGCCCGGCCGATCTCCCCGACCCCGATGATGCCGACACGCCGCACGCTCACTGTCTCGCTCACGCCGCCCACCCTACGCAAACGCCCGCACCCGCCATCAGGCAGCACCGCAGCTCACCGGCTCAGCCCCGCACCGCACCCCAGCCAAAACTTAGCCCTTGCGCTAACCATCACCCATCCGCAACACTTAGCCGCATGGCACACCATTCGGCGCAGCTGGACGGCGTCTTCGTCGCCCTCGCCGACCCCACCCGCCGCGCCGTCGTCCGCCGCCTCGGCCACGGCCCCACCAGCGTCGGCGACCTCGCCCGCGAATTCCCCATGACCCTCCCCTCGTTCATGAAGCACGTACGAACCCTCGAAGCCAACGGACTCATCCACACCACGAAGTCCGGCCGGGTCCGCACCTGCGTGCTCAACCGCGAACGCCTCACCCTCCTCGGCGACTGGCTCGAAGAGCAGCGCCGCCTCTGGGAGGACCACACCGACCGCCTCGAACGATTCGTCACCGACCCACAGGAGAACACCCCGTGAACCCCGACCTCGACCTCACCGTGGAGCGCGTCATCCGCGCCCCCCGCACCACCGTCTGGAACGCCTGGACCGACCCCGCCCGCCTGGAACGGTGGTGGATCCCCGCCCCGCTGGCCTGCCGGGTCGACCGCCTCGACCCGCGACCGGGAGGCGCGTTCGTGACCCGCATGAGCGAAGGCGGCGCGGACTTCGCCCCCCACCTCGACGCCTGCTTCCTCGCCGTGGACGATCTCGAACGCATCGTCTTCACCAACGCCATCACCAGCGACTGGCGCCCCGCCCACCCGGCCCCCGTCGCCATGACCGCCACCATCACCTTCGCCGACCACCCCGACGGCACCGACTACCGCGTCCTCGTCCGCCACGGCGACCCCGAATCACGCGCCCACCACGACAAACTCGGCTTCGCCGACGGCTGGGGCACCGTCACCGCCCAACTGGCCGCACTCACCGAGGCCACCACACGATGAAGATCGCCCTGCTGCTCGGACGGCGCACCTACGAAGCCTTCGCCCGCGACCGGCCGAAGATCACCGCCTTCATCGACCAGAAACCCTCATAACCCCCGACCAGCCGGCGCCCCCGCTCACCGCGCCGCGTCCAGCACCGGCTTCACATCCACGACCGGCGTACCGTCCACCGCCTCCAGATCGGCCACCCGCACCCGCAACCCCTCGACCGCCAGCACCCGCACCCGATGCAACCCGACCGGATTCGGCCGATCGGCCGAACGCGTGCTGAACACCCCCGTCAACGGATTACGCACGTCATCACGCGGATGCACCGCGAGCACGGACCGATCGGCGAGATGCAGCCACGTCAGCACGAATACCTCGTCGCCCGCCGCCAGATCACCGATCCCCTCGGCCACCGCCGGATCGAACCGCAACCAGGCATCCGGCGCACCCTCCACCCCCTGCTTCGGAGCACCCCCCGGATCCGTCAGCGACGACTCCACGACCGCGACGGGACGAATCTCGAACGTCATGCACCACCCGTACCGGACAACGGCCCGACACGCCAGGGCCCCAAGGGCCGTCACGCCGGAGCGGGCTCCTGCGCACCGTCCCCCAACGCGCCGAAACGCCACTCACCCCGGCCGAGCAACTGCAGCTCATGCGTGTGATGCCGCTCCACCGTCGAACGATGACTCACACTCACCACGATCGTCTCCGGCAACTCCGTCCGCACCAGCCGATACAGCTCGAACTCCAACCCCTCGTCCAACGCCGACGTCGACTCGTCCATGAACACCACCTTCGGCCGCGTCAGCAGAATCCGCGCGAACGCGACCCGCTGCTGCTCCCCCGGCGACAACACCTTCGCCCAGTCCTGCACCTCGTCCAGCCGATCCACCAGATGCGGCAGCGACACCCGGTCCAGCACACCACGCAGCACCTCGTCACCGAACGCACCCTCACCACCCGGATAAGAGACCACCGCACGCAGATCGCCCAGCGGCACATACGGCAACTGCGACAGGAACATCGTCTCCTCCGGCCCGCACGGCCGCGTCAACGTACCGCTCGTGAACGGCCACAACTCCGCCAGACTCCGCAACAACGTCGTCTTCCCACTCCCCGACGGCCCCGTCACCACCAACGTGTCCCCCACCTCCAACCGCAGATCCAACGGCTTGATCAACTGCCGCCCATCAGGCGTGCGCACCTCCACATCCTTCAACGCCACCGCCCCATCGACACACGGCAACGTCGTCACCACCGGCAACGCCCGCGCCTCCTCATTCGCCACCACCAACCCGTGCAACCGGATGATCGCCGCCCGATACCCCGCGAACGCGTCGTAAGCATTACGGAAGAACGACAACCCGTTCTGAATCGCATTGAACGCCGACGCCGACTGCGTCAGATCACCCAGCCGCAACTCCCCCGCGAACAACCGCGGCGCCTGCAACACATACGGCAACGGCACGATGCTCTGACTGATCGCGTAATTCCAGCCGTTGAACCCGATCGTCCGGTTCAGATACCGCTTGTAATTCCGCACCACCGGCGCGAACAACCGCCGCAACCCCGACCGCTCGGCCACCTCACCCCGATAGAACGCCACCGCCTCCGCCGCATCCCGCAACCGCACCAGCGCATACCGGAACGCCGCGTTGGTCTTCTCGTTACGGAACGCCAGCCAGATGATCGGCCGCCCGATCCAGAACGCCACCACCGTCGCGATGACCACATAGACCAGACCGATCCAGAACATCGCCCGCGGAATATCCAAACCGAAGATCGACAACGTCCCCGACAGACTCCACAGAATCGCCGTGAACGACACCATCGACGCCACCGCCGAAATCCCCCCGAACAACAGCGTGTTGCCCGTCCCCCCATTGCTCGGCAGATTCGGCAACGGCCCGAAGCCGCCGGTCACCACATCGATGTCGGACTGGATCCGCTGATCCGGGTTGTCGATCGTGTCGTCGATGAACCGCGACCGGTAATACGCCCGGCCCTTCAGCCAATCCCCCGTCAGCCTGTCGGTCAGCCACACCCGCCACGCCAGCACGAACCGCTGCAACAGGAACAGATCCAGCAACAACCGGGCGATGTGTATCGCCGCCAGCACACAGAAGACCGCCAGCGAGGTCCAGAACCCGCCCTCACCGGACGCCCGCACCGCCGGCTCGTTCACGGCCATGCCCTGCACCGCCACCTGAAGGCTGGACAACATGTCATTGCCCTGATAACTGAACAGCACGTCCAGCCGGACACCGGCGATCACCGACAGCAGCAGGGCCGACAGCCAGAGCCAGGCCCTGACACTCCCGCGCCCGGTGAAGTAGTCGCCGGTGATGCGCCAGAACTGCCTGCCCCACTCCGTGAAGAACCCGACCAGCGCCAGGACCCCCAAGGTGCACACCGCCGCGATCACCCACGCCGTGGCGATCCACACCAGCGATGCCCAGACCTCGGAACTCCAGTCCAGCGTCGGGGTGAACAACTCCATTGGGGAAACGTATATGCACGGAGAGTGACGAGCACAGCGGAATGCTCAACTCACCGCAGGTGTCGCCCAGCCCCGGCATCACTCAGCGCACGCGGCCGGCGGGGGCTCGCGGCGCCCCCGCCGGCCGCTTTCGCGTCGCGACCGCTCTCGCGGATTGAGATGATCATCCGGTGTCGTCGACGAAATGGGTGGTCTTTTGAGGGGCGAAAAAGGGCAAACCGTAGAAATCGAGCGCCTTTACTTTGTAGATTTACGTCGTGCGACCGGGCGGCGGACGGAGCCGGTCCGGCCGCCGTCCCAGCGACTCATCAGGGAGACGGGTGTGGCCAGCCAGAGCAGAGGACGGCCGGGCTGGTTGCACGTCGGCGCGCTCGAACACCGCCTCACCCGCGCCTGGTTCCCCGGCACCTTCCCTCCGGCCGCCGTGCTGCTGGCGATCATGACGTTCAGCGCGGTGCCGCGCCCGCTGGGCACCCGCCTGGCCGCCCACCTCGACGGCGGGATCGTCGTCGGGCCCGGCGCCGTGCCGGACCTGCCCGGGTTCGAGGCGCTACGCGGGGTGCCCCTGCCGGTCCAGCAGGGCGGCTGGGAGCGCAGCGCCGGCGTCTACGACCCGCACCGGCGCCGCATCGGCGTGGGCAGCACGCCCTCCCCCTCCGTCAGCGTGGCCGGCCACGAGCTCGGGCACGCCACCGACCACCTGGACGGCATGCCGTCGCGGGGCGACACCTGGGCCAGGCTGCACGCCGTACGCGCCCGCCACCTGCCGCCGCCGTACCGCGAGGACGCCGCCGAGCTCTTCGCCGAGGCCTTCGCCTGCGTGCTCACCCGCCGGGCCCGCCGGCTGATCGGCCTGTTCGGCGACGAGCACGCCGCCCAGCAGGCCTACACCTGGCTGGCCGGCCGGTACGGGATCGGCTGATGGCCCGCCACTCCCCCACGTTCACGGGCCCGCGCTATGCTGAGCGGGGAAAGGTGACGTGCGAGACGGAAGGGATTCCCCTCATGACCGCCCTCATGCTGACCGGCGGAGTTCTTCGCGTCATCGAGCCGATCACCCTGCCCGACGGCACCCGCGTCGACTGCACCCGCGACATCACGCCCGGCGCCCCCGACTACGGAGACTGGCTGCCGTTCGCCGTCCCTGAAGAGGTGGCCTGGCGCGGCGACCTCGACGACGCGGCCATCCTCGACCGCTGGCGGTCGGCGGCCAGCGCCTGAGAGGGACGCGCGTCAGCGGCCCGGCGCCGCTCAAGCAAGCGGGCCGCTCGCCCAGCATCTCCAGCGCGCGAGCCGAACGTGAGCCGGGCTCGGCGTGCAGGAGCAGCACCTCCAGCCCGTCCGTGCCGGTCACGGCGAACTTCTCGACCATCAGCTCCAGGTCGCCGGCCCGGGGGTGCCGGATCGAGAACACGCCGGGACGAGCCGTGCGCACGTCGTGCCGCGCCCACAGCCGCCGGAACCGCTCGCTCTTGAGCGACAGCTCGCCGATCAGCGCGTGCAGGCGCCCGTCCTCGGGGTCGGCGCCGGCGCGCAGGTGGGCGACCACGTCGGCGGCGCGGCGCGAACCGACGCCACCGGCTGAGACCGTACGCTGGATGCTGACCTTGACGTCAGACGTGAGTGTCTGGCGGAGATCCCCTCTGGAAGGGACGGGCGATGCGGATCGGCGAGCTGGCGTCGCAGGCCGGGGTGAGTGTCCGGTCGCTGCGTTACTACGAGGAGCAGGGCCTGCTCAGCAGCACGCGCAGCGCCAGCGGGCAGCGCCGCTACACCGCCGAGGAGGTCGACCGGGTACGGCTCATCCAGCGGCTCTACGCGGCCGGGCTGTCCAGCCGGACGATCGCCGAGGTGCTGCCGTGCGTCGACTCGCCCAGTGAGAAGACCAGCGACGAGGCGTTCGAACGGCTGATGGAGGAGCGGGAGCGGATCGACCGGCACATGCGGGAGCTGGCCCAGGCTCGCCAGGCCCTCGACGTGATCATCGACATCAACCGCGCGCATCGGAAGCTGAAGGCCGGCGTCTCTCCCCTGTGATCCGCGTTCCCTCGGTCTGACGCGCCCCGGTCTATGCGCGCGGCTCGTCCAGGACGGCCTGCAGCAGCCGCCAGGAGTCCATGATGTGGTCCTGGACCAGGATGCGGGCGGCCGGGCCGTTGCGTACGGCGAGCGCCTGGCGGATCGCCTCGTGCTGGCGCAGGTTGATCTCGTAGAGCCGGTCGGCGGGCGAGCCGGGGGCCCACAGGGCCTCGCCGGAGAAGACCCGCCGCAGGCCGGCGATCAGCCGCTCGAACAGGGGCGCGCCCGCGGCTCTGATGATCGTGGTGTGGAAGTCCTCGTTGGCGGCGATCCAGGCGAACGAGGCCCGTTCCCGCTCGATCGCCGGCGCCCCGGGGTCGCGCAAGACGGCGGTCTGGCGGCCGAACTCGGCGTTGGCCGCGTCCAGCTCGGCGAGTTGCGCGTCCGTCAGGCGTCGCGCGGCCAGCTCGGCGGCGGCGCCCTCCAGCGCGGCCCTGGCGAGGAACGTCTGCGTCCATTCGTCACGGTCGAGCGCCCGCACCCGTACGCCCCTGTTGGGCGTGAACGACACCAGGCCCACCGCCGCGAGCTGCCGCAGCGCCTCCCTGATCGGGGTGCGGCTGACGCCGAAGCGGCGCGACAGCTCGTCCTGGCGCAGCACCGTGCCGGGCGCGAGTCGGCCGGCGATGATCAGCTCCTCGATGGCCTGCGCGATCTGGTCGGCCTTCGTGGTGACCGCCACATCGCCGGCTCCGCCCGACGGCACCGTCTGCGGGCCGAGGTCAGGCTCCGGAGGCTCCCCGCCGGCGTCCGTCCGCGTCCGGTCCGCCGTCACGCGCCGCTCTCCGTTCATCGCCGTGCCTCCGATCGGGGTCGGGCTGAGGTCACGATACTGAATTCTCGGATCCCATATTTCCCGCTTTACACGACGAATGTGGACGATCTAGGCTCAATCATGCCTTTTCGGATCCGATGAGGAGGGCCGGATGCGGACAGCCGAGGTCGTGATCATCGGTGGCGGCTGCGTCGGAACCAGCGTCGCCTACCATCTGGCCGCGTCCGGGTGCACGGACGTCGTCCTGCTGGAGGCGGACGCGCTGGGCTCAGGCTCGACCGGCAAGGCCGCGGGAGGAATCCGGCTGCAGCACGCCGACGAGCTCAACTCCCTGCTCGTACGCCGCTCGCTGGCGGAGTTCCTGCGCTTCGAGGAGCTCACCGGCGTACCGATCGGCTTCAAGCAGGTGGGCTACCTGTTCGTGCTCAGCTCGACCGCCGACCTCGACGCCTTCCGCCGGGCGGTACGCGTCCAGCAGGGCCTCGGCATCCCGAGCGAGATGGTGGACGTGGCGGCGGTGCGCGAGTTCGTCCCGCAACTGGCCACGGACGACCTCGTCGGCGCCACGTTCTGCCCGAGCGAGGGGTACGCGACGCCGGAGGCGGTGGTGCAGGGCTACGCGACGGCGGCGCGGCGGCTCGGCGTCCGCATCGAGACCGGGCGCGCGGTCACCGCCATCCGCGCCGAGAACGGCAGGGTCACCGGCGTCGACACCGCCGAAGGGCCGATCGCGGCCCCCACCGTCATCTGCGCCGCCGGGGTGCACTCGGCCGGGCTCGCGAGCGGCATCGGGATCGAGCTTCCGGTACGCGGCGAGGCCCGCGCGATGCACTACACCGGCCGCGACGGCGGCGTCCCCGGCTCGGCCCCGCTCACCGTGGACTTCGCGTCGGGGTTCTACTTCCACCGCGAGGGCCCGGGGATGGTCTTCGGCGGCCGGCAGCGCGAGCTCGAAGACCTCGGCGAGCCCGCGACCAGACGGCTGCCCGTGCTGGCCGGGCTGCCGATCGAGTCGTCGTGGTGGGGCTACTACGACATGAGCCCCGACCACAACGCGATGATCGGCTCAGGCCCGGTGGACGGCTTCCACTACGCGACCGGGTTCTCCGGCCACGGCTTCCAGCAGTCGCCGGCCGTCGGCGAGCACCTCGCGCAACGGGTGCTCGGCCTGCCCGTGAGCCTGGACCTGTCGCCGTTCTCCGCCGGGCGGTTCGGCGCGGGCGCCGTACGTCCCGAGAAGTTCGTGATCTGAGCAGTGGAAGAGGAGCGTCGATGATCGCCAGAGCCTGGAAGGCGTCCGCCACCCCTGAGGGGGCACGCCGCTACGCCGAGCACGCCGACGGCGCCGCCCTCCACTTCACCGTGACGGAGGGCCGGGTCGCATGAGTGGCGGAGCGGGGCGGCTCGCGGGCCGGGTGGCGATCGTCACCGGCGCCGCACACGGGATCGGCCGCGCCATCGCCGGCGGGTTCGCCGCCGAGGGGGCCGCCGTCGTCATCGCGGACCTCGACGGCGCCGCCGCGGAGAAGGCCGCCGCCGAGGTCGTCGCGGCGGGCGGCACGGCCGTCGGGCTCGGCGCGGACGTCGGCCGTGCCGCGGACGTGGACCGGCTCTTCGACGCCACGCTCTCCGCCCACGGCGCCCTCGACATCCTGGTCAACAACGCCGGCGACGTGACCGTTCAGCGGCACTTCCTGGACTCCGACGAGGAGTGGTGGGACCACTTCCTGGACACCAACCTCAAGAGCCAGTACCTGTGCGGCCGGCGCGCCGCCGCCGTGATGGCGCCCCGGCGGGCGGGCAGCATCATCAACATGTCCAGCGGCGGGGCCACCCGGGCGCACCGGGGCATGGTCGCGTACGACGCCTCCAAGGGGGGCGTGGAGGGACTCACCCGGTCGATGGCGCTCGACCTCGGCCCGTACGGGATCCGCGTCAACGCGCTCGTTCCCGGGCTGATCGCGACGAGGCCGGCCCACTTCGAGCCGGAGGCGCGGCGGCTGCGTGACGAGACCGTCCCGCTCGGGCGGGGCGGGGTGGCGGAGGACCTGGTCGGGCCGGCCGTCTTCCTCGCCGGGGACGAGTCCGCGTACGTCACCGGCGCGACGCTCGTGGTGGACGGCGGAGTGCTCGTGCAGCAGCGCAGCCCTCAGGTGGAGACGTTCCCCGTCGGACGTTTCCCCGGGCTGGCCTGAGCCGGACGACCGAGGAGCGGCAGCCAGACCTCGTCCACGATCTCGGTGATCGTCTCGTCCGGCACGGGGCGCATCGTCAGCAGCAGGTCGTGGCGTAGCAGGTCGAGCGGCAGGTTCAGCACGCGGGGCGAGCGCGGCTCGTCCGGCAGCTCACCGCGTTCGACCGCGCGGGCGACGATCGTCTCGAACGCGCTCGGCAGGCCCGGCGGGAGGAGGGTGTCGCGCAGCTCGCCGAGGCTCGTTCCCGTGTCGCGGAAGTACTCCTCCAACTGCACGCTCATCAGCGTGATCATGCCCGCGCGGTCGGCGTCGGCGTTGCGCAGGAAGCCGATCGCGTCCTCGCGCAGGCTGCCGGTGTCGGGCACGTCGATCAGCCGCCAGAACTTGCTGAGCGTGGCCAGCAGCAGGTCCTGGCGCCGGGGCCAGCGCCGGTAGAGCACGGGGCGGCTGGTGCCGGCGCGGGCGGCGATGGCCTCGTAGGTGAAGCCGTGGTAGCCGTGCTCGGTCAGCACCTCCCCTGCGGCGTCGAGGATCGCGTCCTCCAGCTTCGCACCGCGCCGCCGCGTCGCACCGCCGTCCCGCGACGAGCCTTCGGACGGCGGACGGGTGCGGTTGAGATTCACTTGCGTATCTTATCGCGGTGATCTACGGTGACCACCATTAGATACAGTCGCGTACTTTATGAGAAAGCGGGACATGCTGATGGCAGCCGACAGCTCGGCGAGCGTGAGCACTATGGCGATGCGGCGGATCCTGCCGGTGGACCTGGTGGAGCGGGGGCGCTGTCCGTTCGATCCGCCGCCGGGCCTGCGCGGTCAGGGCGCGGTGCGGCCGGTGGACCTGCTCAACGGCACGCGGGCGTGGCTGGTGACGGGGTTCGACGAGGCTCGTACGGTGCTGTCGGACGCGCGGTTCAGCGCCGACAAGCTCCGTCACCACGACGCGACCTCGCCCAGGCCGCCCGCGCCGGCCGGGACGGGGACGGCGGCGCGCGAGGACGGGATGTTCGTGTTCATGGACCCGCCCGAGCACACCTGGCTGCGGCGGGCGCTGACGGGCCAGTTCACGGTGCGGCGGATGCGGCGGCTGGAGTCGCGGGTCAGGGAGATCGCGGTCGAGCACGTCGAGGCGATGCGGGCGGCGGGCCCGCAGGCCGACCTGGTGCCGGCGTTCGCGCTGCCGCTGCCGTCGCTGGTCATCTGCGAGCTGCTGGGGGTGGACTACGCCGACCGCGCGGAGTTCCAGGAGCGCACGGCGGTGGCGCTCAACGCGAGCGCGACCCCGGAGGAGCAGGGCGCGGCGCGGGCCGGGCTGTACGCGTTCATGCGCCGCCTCGTCGCGCTCAAGCGCGCCGACCCCGCCGACCCCGCCGTCGACCTGCTGTCCGGACTGGTCCACGACGCCGACCCGCCCCTCACGGACAGGCAGCTGACCGACATCGCGCTCGGCCTGCTCAACGCGGGCCACGAGACCACCGCGAACATGCTGAGCCTGAGCACGTTCGCGCTGCTTGAGCACCCGGTTCGGCTCGCGGAGCTGCGGGCCGACCCCGGCCTGATCGACGGCGCGGTGGAGGAGCTGCTGCGTTACCTGTCGATCATCCAGCTCGGCGTCAGCCGGGTCACCACCGAGCCGGTGACGCTGGGCGGGGTGGAGCTTCCGGCCGGCGCGACGGTCGTGATCGCCACGCCGGAGGTGAACAGGGACCCACGGCAGTGGTCCGATCCCGACGTGCTCGACCTGCGCCGCCCGCGTGCCGCGCACCTGGCGTTCGGGCACGGGGTGCACCAGTGCCTGGGGCAGCAGCTGGCCAGGATCGAGCTGCGGATCGGGCTGGGCGAGCTGATCACCCGCCTGCCTGGCCTGCGGCTGGCGGTGCCGGCCGAGCAGGTGCCGGTACGCGACGAGATGCTGATCTTCGGCGTGCGCTCGCTGCCGGTCACCTGGTCCTGACCGGCCCGAGCCGGCGGCGAGGTCGTGACCGGCCGGGTCGCGGGGCGTCAGCCGGTGAGCTGGGGGATGACCTTCTCGCCGAACAGCCGGATCGCGGCGAGCACCTCGTCGGGGGGCAGGCCGCCGATGTCGATCAGCACCAGGTGCGCGTCGAGCCCGAGCAGCTTCTGCTGGGCGTTGAGCCGGTCGGCCACCTCGCTGGGTTCGCCGCAGATCGCCGCGCCCTCCATCAGCGCGTCGACGTCGATCGCCCGGCCGTCGCCGCGCCACGGGCTGGCGAACGACGCGTACGCCTGGTCGACCATGGCGCGGACGCGCTCGGGCTCGGAGGGCGCGCGACCGGTGCGTGGATCCGGCAGGTGATCCCCGAGGATCAGCAGGTAGACCTCCACAAGGCGTGACTCTACCCACGGGCGGCTTCGGCGCGGCTTCGTCGGCACTCAGGTGAGCATCCGCACTGAGGCGAGCCTCCGCGCCGAGGGAGCCACTGAGATGAGATCGGCTCATGTTCGGTCTTGATGCGGCGTCCCAGGCGGTGGATGCTGGCGGCAACCCCGGTACCGCAGGCTGGGAGGTCGTCCCGTGCTCCTCCACCTCACCCGAAGGGCGGCCGCGGCCGTCCTCGTGCTGTCCAGCGTCCTGATCGCGCCGCCCACCGCACACGCAGCCGTCCCGACGAACGCCGCTCCCACGAGCGCTCCCGTGAGCGGGTTCGTGGACGGTCACAGTCATCTCTTCTCGTACGAGGCCTTCGGCGGCAGGCTCTTGTGCGGCAAGCCGTTCGACCCCGGCGGCATCGAGGCGGCCCTGACCGACTGCCCCGACCACTACCCCAACGGCGAGCTGGCCTGGTTCGAGAACTTCACCCGCACCGGCTCCCCCACCGGCACCCACGACCCGACCGGCTGGCCTACGTTCCGCGACTGGCCGGCGCACGACTCGCTGACCCACCAGCAGACGTACTACACGTGGGTCGAGCGGGCCTGGCGGGGCGGGCTGCGGGTGCTGGTCAACCATCTGGTGGCCAACCGACAGCTGTGCGCCATCTATCCGCTGCGCAGGTACGGCTGCGACGAGATGTCCGCCATCAGGCGGCAGGCCCAGCGCGCCCGCGAGCTGCAGGACCACATCGACGCCGAAGCCGGCGGGCCCGGTCTGGGCTGGTTCCGCATCGTGGCCGATCCGGCCGAGGCCCGGCGGGTGATCGGGGCGGGCAAGCTCGCCGTCGTGCTCGGGGTCGAGACCTCGGAGCCGTTCGGCTGCCGGCAGGTCCTCGGGATCCCCGCGTGCACGCGGGCCCAGATCGACCGCGGGCTCGACGAGCTGCACGCGCTCGGCGTGCGCAGCATGTTCGTCTGCCACAAGTACGACAACGCGCTGTGCGGCGTCCGGTTCGACTCCGGCACCCAGGGCGCCGTCGTCAACGTCGGCAACCTGCTCGCCACCGGCTCGTTCTGGCAGGCCCGCACCTGCACCGGACCCGAGCACGACAACACCATCGACCCGGCCGGCGTGCTCCCGTCGCAGATCGCGCGGCTGCTGCCCCCTGGCGTCTCCCTGCCGCTCTATCCCCCGGCGCCGCACTGCAACACCCGGGGGCTGACCGCGCTGGGCGAGTACACGGTGCGGGGCATGATGCGGCGCGGCATGCTCGTCGAGGTCGACCACATGAGCGTCAAGGCCGCCGACCGCACGCTCGACCTGCTGGAGGCGGCGGGCTATCCGGGCGTGGTCTCCTCCCACAGCTGGTCGGACCCGGCGTTCCTGGCGCGCATCTACGCGCTGGGCGGCATGGTCACGCAGTACGGCCACGACGCCGAGCACTTCGTCGCGGAGTGGCGGCGCACGGCGCCGCTGCGGCAGCAGTACCAGGTGCCGGGGTACGGCTACGGCCTGGACGCCAACGGCCTGGGCCGGCTGCCCGCGCCGCGTCCTGGCAACGCCGCGAACCCGGTGACGTACCCGTTCACCTCCCACGACGGCTCCCAGATCATGGACCGGTTGCGGACCGGGCAGCGCACCTGGGACGTCAACGTGGACGGCGTGGCCAACTACGGCCTGGTCCCGGACTGGATCGAGGACATGCGCCTGCTGGCCGGCCCTGACCTGGTGCGGGACCTGGCGGCGGGCGCCGAGTCGTACCTGCGCACGTGGGAGGGGGCCGCCGGCGCTGACGCGCTTACGTGACCGCCGGCGCCCCTGACCGCCCCTGACCGGTTCAGCTGAAAGCCGCCGGTCAGGGGCGGTCAGGACGCCCGTGTCGCGGGATTTGCTTGAGTAAGCCATTGTTCGCTCATGCCAGCGAACACGCCGCCGCGTGAGCCCGGCCGGACCTTCACGGAGGTCGGGCGCCGGGCGCAGATCGTGGCCGCCGCGATCGAGACGATCGCCGATCTGGGGTACACCGTACCTCGTTCGCCCAGATCGCCAAGCGCGCGGGCCTGTCCAGCACGGGCCTGATCTCGTACCACTTCGCGAGCAAGGCCGAGCTGTTCGAGCAGGCTGTGCTGCAGATCTACGGCGAGATCACCGCGTTCATGACCCAGCGGATGGAAGGGCACACGACGGCCTCGGCCGCCCTGCGCGCCTACATCGAGGGAAACGTCGAGTTCTCCGCGACGCACCCGGTGCAGATGAAGGCGTTGCTCGACATCTTCGTCAACGGCGGCATCGACTACGACGAGTCGAAGGAGCGCACCGCCGTGTCGCCCCTGGAGCAGATCCTGCGCTGGGGGCAGGAGTCGGGCGAGTTCCGCGGCTTCGACGTCCGGGTGATGGCGACGAGCGTGCAGCGTTCGGTCGAGGGGCCGAACTTCCTGCTCGCCGGCGACGCGACGCTCGATCTGCGGGCCTACGCCCGGGAGCTGGTGACTTTGTTCGAGCGGCCACCCGCGCGGACACCTGACCGGGCGGTCAACCCCTACGCCCAGCTCTTCGGCGTCCGCGACCGGCTCGCCGGTCGTGCGCCTGTCCTCCGGGCGCGTCCGCGGCCTCGACCAGGGCGCGGTCCGTACGTTCTCCGGCATCCGTTACGCGCAGCCGCCGGTCGGCCGCCTGCGCTGGGCACCGCCCAAGGCCCCCGAGCCGTGGCCCGGCGTGGCCGACGCCACCAAGCCCGGCGCCGCCTGCCCCCAGGCGCAGCTCCCCGGCGTGCCCCCGACCAGTGAGGACTGCCTGTACCTCAACGTCACCATGCCGCGTGACACCGGCGGCAGGCGGCTGCCCGTGATGGTGTGGCTCCACGGCGGCGGGTTCACCACCGGAGCCGGCAGCCAATACGACGCCAAGCGCCTGGCCACGCAGGGCGACGTCATCGTGGTGACGGTGAACTACCGGCTCGGCGTGTTCGGCTACTTCGGGCACGAGGAGCTGGCGGGCTCGGGCACGTTCGCCATGGCCGACCAGATCGCCGCGCTGCGCTGGACGCGGCGCAACGCCGCCGCGCTGCGGAAGGGAACGTTCCACCGGGTGCCGGTGATCTCCGGCGGCACCCGCGACGAGATGCGTTCCTTCATCGGCGGCGCGATCATGGCCGGCCAGAAGTTCACCCCCGAGCGCTACCCTGAGCTGCTGCGCGAGGCGTTCGGCGAGAAGGCGGCGGCGATGGCGGCCCGTTATCCGCTCTCCGCGTACGCCTCGCCGGCGCTGGCGTGGGCGGCCGTGATCACCGACGGGGCCTGGGCCTGCCCCACGCTGGAGGGCGACCGGCTGCTCGCCCGCCGCGCCGACGTCTACGCCTACGAGTTCGGCGACCCCGACGCGCCGAACGTCAACGGCATCGAGGTCCCCGGCTTCCCCCTGGGCGCGACCCACGCCACGGATCTGCCGTCCCTGTTCGACCTGGGCGGCGTGTACGCCCTCCCGACGCCGGCGCAGCAGCGGCTCGGCGCGCGCATGGTCGGCTACTGGACCGCGTTCGCCAGGACCGGCGACCCCAACGTGAAGGATGCGCCGCGCTGGTCCCGCTTCACCGGGCAGGGGCCCGTGCTGAGCCTGGTGCCGGACGCCGTCAAGCCCGTCGGTTACACCGCCGATCACCAGTGCGCCTTCTGGAGGTCGATCGCCTGACCTCGCGCGGCCGCCGCCCTCCCCTGGCCCGGCCTCGGCGGCGGCCGCCGGTAGGATTTCGAGGTCATGATCGAGAAAGGCGTCGCGGTGGGGCCGGGCGGGTGCCGGGTGAGCGGCTCCGGCGGCCGATCGACGGCAGGAGCGGCGTGCCACGAAGAATCTCTCTGATCGCCACCGCCCTCATGCTGGCGGCCACGCTGCTGACCGCCCCGGCGGCGTATGTGGCGCGGGCGTTCGTGACCGGGCCCGACGTCACGGACGAGGTCGGCGGGCGCGGCATCACCTGGCGGCCGTGCGAGGGAGAGCCGGACGTCGAGTGCGGCACGTTGGCCGTGCCGATCGACTGGTCCAGGCCGAACGGGCCCGTCGTCAGGCTGGCGCTCGCCCGGCGCAGGGCCGGCGACCCCGCCGCCCGGATCGGAGCCCTGCTGGCCAATCCGGGCGGGCCGGGCAACTCCGGCGTGGACGACGTCCTGCGCAACCCCTCCGGCTTCAGCGAGGAGGTCAGGCGGCGGTTCGACATCGTCGGCCACGACCCCCGGGGTGTCGCCCGCAGCGGCTCGGTGACCTGCCTGGCCTCGGTCTACAACGAGATGCCCGACCCGGTCGTGACGAGCGAGGCCGCCTTCCGCGCGTGGGTCGCGTACGGCAAGAGGCTGCACGCCGGCTGCCGCGAGCTCACCGGCCCCCTGTACGACCACCTCGACGCGGCCGACGTCGCGCGCGACATGGACGCGATCCGTTCGGCGCTCGGCGAGGAGCGGCTGACCTCGTACGGCGTCTCCTACGGCACGCTCGCCCAGCAGCTGTACGCCGAGCTGTTCCCCGGCCGGGTCAGGGCCATGGTGCTGGACGGCAACATGGACCACAGCCTGACCGTCGAGGAGTTCCAGGTGAGCGAGGCGGCCGCGGTCCAGGACAGCTTCGAGGAGTTCGTCGCCTGGTGCGCGCGGGACGCCGGCTGCGTCCTGCGCGGTCGGGACGTACGGGCGCTGTGGCGAGGGCTGCTGGAGCGGGCGGGGCGCGGCGAGCTGACCTGGCCGGGCCTGTTCGGCCGCGCGGTGAGCGCCCACGACCTGCTCTGGCTGGGCGTGGTGCTCAACGAGGCGCCCGCCTGGCGGCGGCTGGCCGCGGTGCTGCGCGCCCTGGCCGGTGGTCCTGTGCCGGGCGACATGCCGGATCCTCCCGGCAACGGGCCCGCGTACGGCGAGTTCGCCGAGCTCCCGACCGCGATCCTCTGCGAGGACTTCGACCTGTCGCTGCGGGACTACGCCGAGTACGCCGGGGTGATGCGCGCCGCGAACGCGGTGGCTCCCGACATGCGCTACAACCCGATGCCGATGGGCGACATGCCGATCTGCCAGGGCCGCCGGCCCGGCAACCCGCGGCATCCGCTGCGGTACACGGGTGACGCGCCACTGCTGGTCGCCACCTCCCTGCACGACCCCGAGACGCCGTACGGGTGGTCGGCGAACGTGGCCCGCCAGCTCGGCGGCAAGGCCACGCTGCTCACGTACGAGGGCTGGGGCCACGGCGTCTACGGCATGACGACCTGCACCACGGCCGCCATGGACGCGTACCTCATCTCGCTGACCGTGCCCGCGCCGGACGCCCGTTGCCCGGCCGAAGAACCCCAGGGCTAGGCCGGGCACCGGGCTAGCAGCCCCCGGAGGCGCGGTCGATGAAGTGCTGCCAGGACGGCTCGGGCAGGCGGTCATCGGTCGGCCTCAGGCTCGACAGCAGCAGGGTCAGGTAGCGGCGCGGGTCGCGCTGGTCGGGATCGCCCGGATGGGCGGTGGCCAGCGCCATGATGACGATGGCCGCCAGGTCCCGTACCGACACGTCGTCCCGCACCTGGCCCGCCTCCTGGGCGCGGGCCAGCACGGCGCTGAGCGGCCCCATGAACCGCTCCACGATGTCGACGGGGAACACGCCCGACTGCTTGACTGCCTTCAGCAGCCCCTGATGGGCGACCAGGGTGTCGACCGCCCCCGCCAGCGCCCCGGCCAGCGCGGCCCCGGCGTCGGGGGCGTCGCCGGCGGTCAGGGCCAGGGGCTCGACCTCCTCGGCGAAGTACGTCTGGAAGGCCGCTCTGATCACGCCGTCGCGGTCGCCGAAGCGCCGGTAGACGGTGGCGCTGCCGATTCCCGCCCGCCGGGCGATCTCGTCGAGGGGGGCCTCCGGGCCGCGTTCGCGGAAGATCTCGATCGCGGCCCGGACGATCCTGTCGGCGTTGCGTACCGCGTCGGCCCGCTGCCGCTGTTCCTGCACACTCACCAGGCGACTTCGAAGGAGGTCAGACCGTAGACGACGTTGAACGCGCGGAACTCGGGCGAGGTGCCGGTCTCGCGCAGCTCGGGGAAGCGCTCGAACAGCGCCGGGAAGGCGATGCGCATCTCCATCCTGGCCAGCGGCGCGCCCAGGCAGTGGTGCACGCCGTGGCCGAAGGCGACGTGGCCGAGGTCGCCGCGGGTGATGTCGAGGCGGTCGGGCTCGGAGATGAACGCCGGGTCGCGGTTGGCCGCCGGCAGCGCGCACATCACCAGCTCGCCGGCCGGGATGCGGACGCCGGACAGCTCGACGTCGGTCATGGTGACCTTGCCCGTGCCGGAGTGCACGATGCTGAGCCAGCGCAGCAGCTCCTCCACCGTGGCGCCGATCCGCTCGGGGTCCTTCCTGAGCAGGTCGAGCTGGTCGGGGTGACGCAGCAGGGCCAGGGTGCCGAGCCCGAGCATGTTGGAGGTGGTCTCGTGGCCGGCCAGCAGCAGCAGGGCGGCGATGCCCACCAGCTCCTCGTCGGCCAGGTCGTCGCCGTGCTCGCGTACGAGCATGCCGAGCATGTCGTCGCCCGGCTCGGCCTTGGCGCGGGCGACGAGCTCGGTCATGTAGGCGCGCTGTTCCAGGTTGGCCGCCGTCCGCTCCTCGACCGGGAGCGAGATGTCCAGCACCTTGCCGGTACGCCGCTGGAACCCGTCGCGGTCCGCGTACGGGACGCCGAGCAGCTCGCAGATGACCAGCGAGGGGATCGGCAGGGCGAAGGCGGTGACCAGATCGGCCGGGGAGCCCGCGCGCTCCATCGCGTCGAGGTGCTCCTTGACGATCTCGTGGATGCGCGGCTCCAGGCGGCGCATCCGGCGCATGGTGAACTCCGGCGTCAGGAAGCGGCGCAGCCGGGTGTGCTCGGGCGGGTCGAAGGCCAGCAGGTTGCCCGCCCGCAGCCGCCGGAGCTGCTCCTCGCTGTATTGCGCGGCGGAGCCCAGCCGGAACGCCATGTTCTGGGCGTTGCTGAAGCGCGCGGCGTCACCGAGCACCTCGCGGACGTCGGCGTAGCGGCTGACGAGCCAGGCGTCGACGCCAAACGGGGTGGGCATGCGCCGCACGCCCTCCTCGTCGCGCACCGCCGACAGCTCGGGGTCGGGATCGAACACGTCGCGCCGCATGTGCAGGGGCAACGTCAGAGGTTCGCTCATGTCATCTCCCGTGCGGAACCGGCCCCGGACGGACTTCGTCGACCGCCTCCCGTAAGACCGCGTCCCCTCAAAACGAGAGTAACCCATCGTTTCGCCGGCCGCGCGATCTTCTCGCGCGGCAGCGTCGGTCGGTCGGTTCGTCGGATGTTGTCAGCGGCCGAGGGTGCCCAGCCAGCCTTCGATCGCCTCCGTCATGGACGGGGCCATCTCCTCCAGCATGGTGAAGTGGTCGCCCTTGACCTCCTTGGCGCACTGGGCGGCCGGCCACGACGACCGCCACCGTTCGGGAGCGGGCTGTGACAGCGGCGTGTCCGGGGTGATGAACAGGATCGGCGCCGCCACCTCCTCCAACGTCGTCTCACGGAAGAGCCGGTAGTAGCGGCCCATGGCGGACAGCCGGGCGTCCGAGAACGGGCCGAACTTCTCCTCCCGGTCGAACATGCCCCGCATCATGTCCTCGCCCAGATCGTCGATGAGGGCGTCGTCCGGCAGGAAGGTGTCCAGCAGCACGAGCCCCGTCGGCGGGAGGCCGCGCCGCTCCAGGAGAGTGGCCACCTTGTGCGCGAAGTTGCCGCCGGCGCAGTAGCCGAGCAGCGCGTACGGGCCGCCGGGCGGGACGTTCGCGGCCACGATCTCGGCCCACAGGGAGACGGCGGCCTCGACATCGGCCGGCAGGCCCTCGTTCTCGGCGTAGCCGTGCACCGGCAGCGCGTACAGGTCCCTGATGCCGCGGAAGGCGGCGCCGAGCCGGGCGAACTGGGCCGCGCCGCCGAGCGCCATGGGGGTGCTCATGCAGAACAGCGGCATCCCGCCGGGGCCCTCGGCCAGCTTGAGCGCGGCCGGGAGCGCGGGCAGCTCGGCGGGCGAGCCGAACGAGTCGCGCAGGCCGGCGGCGGCTTCGAGCAGCACCAGGCTCTCGTGGACGCGATGGTCGCGCATCGCCCGGCGCAGCAGCGTGCTGAGCCCGCCCTGCTCCCCCGTCCGTCCGAGCCGGCCGGACAGGTGGGCGGCCAGCGCGGACGGGCTGGGGTGGTCGAAGACGACGGCGGTCGGCAGGCGCACTCCGATCGCCTTGCTCAGGGCGTTGCGCAGCTCCACGGAGGTGAGCGAGTCGAAGCCGGCCTCCAGGAAGTTCTGGCCGGCGTCGAGCGCCTCGGGGCCGGCGTGGCCCAGGATCCTGGCCGCGTGGGTCCTGACGAGGTCGCGCAGCTTGGGCAGGCGCTCCTCCTCGGGCAGCGCGGCGAGCCCGGAGTCGCCGTCCCCGCCGTCGTCGCCCTCGGCCTCCGCGGCGAGGATCTCCCGCACCTCGGGCAACGCGCGCAGCAGCGGGCGGGGCCTGGCCAGCGTGTACGCGGGGGCGAATTTGGCCCAGTCGATGTCGGCCACCACCAGGTGCGTCTCGTCGTGGCCCAGGGCGCTTTCGAGCACGGCCGTGGCCCGGCCCGGGTCCATGGCGCGCAGGCCGAGGCGGCGCAGCCACTCGCCGATCTCGCCGTCCGCCATCCCGCCGCCGTCCCAGGCGCCCCAGGCGATCGACAGCGCGTGGCCGCCCCTGGCGCGGCGGGCGTCGGCGAGCGCGTCCAGCACGGCGTTGGCCGCCGCGTACGCCGCCTGCCCGGCCTGGCCCCAGACGGCCGCGCCCGAGGAGAACAGCACGAACCGTTCGAGCGCGTCACCGGGGAACAGGGCGTCGAGGTTGGCCGCGCCCGCGACCTTGGCGTCGGCCACGGCGGCGAGCTCGCGGGGGGTGAGGTCGGCGAGCGCGGCACTGTCGTGCACGACTCCGGCGGCGTGGAACACCGCGGTGGGCGCGAGACCGTCGAGCGCGGCGGCCAGGGCGGGGCGGTCGGCCACGTCGCAGGCTGCGATCGTGACACGGGCACCCAGGTCGACCAGCTCGGCCTCCAGCTCAGCGGCCCCGGGAGCCGCCGGGCCCCGGCGACCAAGGAGCACGATGTGCCCAGCACCACTTTCGGCCAAGCGGCGCGCCACGTGAGCGCCGACCCCACCGGTGCCACCAGTGACGACGACCGTGCCGTGGGGCCGCCAGACATCCCCGGCCGGGCCAGCGTCGTAGGGGTGCCGGGCCTCACCTACCGAGCCTGCGCCGTGAGAGCGACTGGCGCCGCCCGTCGAGCCTGCGCCGTGCAGACGCCCGGCGTCGCTCGCCGGACCTGCGTCGCGGGAGCGAACTGCGTCGCCCGCGTGAGCCGTGGTGCCGGCACGGATCAGACGCCTGCCATACGCCTTGCCGTCCCTGAGCGCGAGCTGGTCCTCGTCGCCGGTGAGAGCGGTGACCAGGGCGTCGATGTCGGCGGCGGTGGGGGCGGCGGGCAGGTCGATCAGGCCGCCCCAGGTGGCGGGGTGGTCGAGGGCCAGCACGGTGCCGAGCCCCCAGACGGCGGCCTGGTACGGCGCCGTCACCTCGCCGGGGCGTTCGGTGGCGACGGCACCACCGGTGACGGCCCAGAGCGGGGCGGTGACACCGGCGCCGGCGAGCTCCTGGGCGACGGCGAGCGTGGCGACGGTGCCACGGGCGAGCACGGGATGCGCGGGGTCGGGCCGGTCGTCCATGGCGACCAGCGACAGCACCCCGTCAAAGACACCGTCGCGCACCGCGTCCCGGAGGGCGGCTGGGACGGACTCGGCGGTCGCGTCCGGGAGGGTGACCCTGGCGGTTTCGGCACGCGCGTGCAAGGTGGGCTCGGCAGGGGCCTCCGCGACGGTTATGGTGGCGCCGCGTTCCCCCATGATCGCAGCCAGCCTGGCACCGAGGCCCGATGCCTCGCCGGAGGGGGTGATGACGAGCCAGTGCCCGGTGAGCGGGGTGGGTGGCCGGTCCTGGAGCAGGCGCCAGGACGTGCGGTAACGCCACGACCCGAGCACGTCCGCCTCACGACGACGGCGGCGCCAGTCGGTGAGGGCGGGCAGCACCTTGCCGACGATCTCCGGCTCCAGCGCCACCTCGAGATCGCCACGCTCGGCGGCGGCCCAGAACTCCGCATCCCCCGGCCCCTCGGCCGCCGCCTGCGGTTTGGCGGGGGTGAGCCAGTAGCGGGTGTGCTGAAAGGCATAAGTCGGCAGCTCGACCAGCCGGCCCACGGCTCGCCCAACAGCGGACTCGCTGGTCGAGCCGCTGGTGGACCCGTTGGCGGGACCGGCGGTGGCACCAAGGGCGGAGGCGGTGGGTGGGAGGGTTAGGTTGACGCCGTTGGTGTGGAGGGTGGCGGCGGAGATGAGGGCTCGGGTGGGGCCGCCTTCGTCTCTGCGGAGGGTGCCGGTGACCACGGCGGTGTCCTGGCCCAGTTCGTGCAAGGTCTCCTGGATGCTGCCGGTGAGCACCGGGTGGGGGCTGGACTCGATGAAGACGCCGTAGCCCTGGCCGGCCAGGGTCGTGACGGCTTCGTGGAAGCGGACGGTGTGGCGCAGGTTTTCGTACCAGTAGGCGGCGTCCAGGCCGGTGCCGTCGCACCACTCTCCCGTGACGGTCGAGAACATCGGCAGCGTGGTGACGCGCGGGCGGATGGGGGCGAGTTCGCGGAGCAGCCGGTCGCGGAGTTCCTCCACCTGGGCCGAGTGGGAGGCGTAGTCGACGGGCACGTGCCTGGCCCTGACGCCCTCGGCGGTGAGGTCGGCGACGAGCTGGTCCAGCGCCTCGGGCGGGCCGGAGACCACGGCCGAGCGGGCGCCGTTCACGACGGCGAGCGAGAGGCCGCCGAGTCTGGGCGCCAGTTCCTCTGCAGGTAGGGCTACCGAGACCATGCCGCCGCGTCCGGCGAGCACGTCGCGGATCGCCTTGCTGCGCAGGGCCGCCACGCGGGCGCCGTCCTCCAAGGACAGGGCGCCGGCGACGACAGCGGCGGCGATCTCGCCCTGCGAGTGGCCGACGACCGCGTCGGGGCGCACGCCGTACGAGCGCCACAGACCGGCCAGTGCCACCATGACCGCCCACAGCGCGGGCTGCACGATGTCGACCCGGCGCAGCGCCTCCTCGTCGCCCAGTACGTCCTCGACCTTGCCCCACTCCACGTACGGCTCCAGCGCCCGCGAGCAGGCCTTGAACCGTTCGGCGAAGGCCGGCGACCGGTCGAGCAGTTCGGCGGCCATGCCCGTCCATTGGGATCCCTGGCCGGGGAAGACGAGCGCGATCTTGCCGCGAGCGTCGGCGGTGCCGCGTACACCCGCCTCTCCGCCCTCGGCGAGCGTCCGCAGGCCGGCGAGGAGGTCGGTGGTGGGGCTGGGCGGTTCCGGGGCGATGAGGACGGCGCGGTGACGGTACGGGGTTCTGGTCGCCAGGGTGTGGGCGACGTCGGCCGGAGAGAGCTCCGGGTGCCGATCGAGATGGTCGGCCAGCCGCCCGGCCTGGTCGCGCAGCGCCTGTTCGGTCTTGCCTGACAACATCCACACGACAGGTCCCGCCATGAGCCCCTCGGCCTGCTCGGCTGCGAACCCGCCGAGGCGCCCGTCGGAGCGCCGGTCCGCGGCCTCGCCGGCGGGCCCGTTCGCCACCACGGCTGCGGGCGCGGGGTCGGGGTGTTCGAGGATGAGGTGGGCGTTGGTGCCGCTGACTCCGAAGGAGGAGACGCCCGCCCGGCGCGGCCGGTCCAGGTCGGGCCAGGGCCGGGCCTCGGTGAGCAGGCGTACGTGCCCCGCCGACCAGTCCACGTGCGACGACGGCGCGCTGACGTGCAGCGTGGGCGGCAGCACCCCGGCGCGCAGCGCGAGGACGGTCTTGATGATCCCGGCGATGCCGGCCGCCGCCTGGGTGTGACCGATGTTGGACTTGATCGAGCCGAGCCAGAGCGGCCGGTCCTCGGGCCGGTCCTGCCCGTACGTGGCCAGCACCGCGTGCGCCTCGATCGGGTCGCCCAGGGTCGTGCCGGTCCCGTGCGCCTCGACCAGGTCGACGTCGGCGGGGCCGAGCCCGGCGTTGGTCAGGGCGCGGCGGATGACCCGCTGCTGGGACACGCCGTTGGGCGCCGACAGGCCGTTGCTGGCGCCGTCCTGGGTGACCGCCGTGCCGCTGACCAGCGCCAGCACGGGGTGGCCGTGCCGGCGGGCGTCGGAGAGGCGTTCCAGCAGCACCAGGCCGGCGCCTTCGCCCCAGCCGGTGCCGTCAGCGTCGTCGGAGAACGCCCGGCACAGGCCGTCGGCCGACAGCCCGCGCTGGCGGCTGAACTCGACGAACACGTCCGGTGTGGACATCACGGTCACGCCGCCGGCCAGCGCCATCGTGCTCTCGCCTCGGCGCAGCGACTCGCAGGCCAGGTGGACGGCCACCAGTGAGGAGGAGCAGGCGGTGTCGATGGTGATGGCCGGGCCTTTGAGCCCGAACACGTACGAGATCCGGCCGGAGATGACCGACGTGGCGTTGCCGGTGAGCAGGTGGCCTTCGGCCTCGGCGCCGGCGGCGGTGCCGTACCCGCTGTCGAAGGCGCCGACGAACACGCCGACCTGGTCGCCCTTGAGCGCGGCCACGTCGAGCCCGGCGCGTTCGAACGTCTCGTGCGCCACCTCCAGGAGCATGCGCTGCTGCGGGTCGGCGGCCAGCGCCTCGCGCGGCGAGATGCCGAAGAAGCCGGCGTCGAAGTCGCCCGCGCCGTGCACGAAGCCGCCTTCCCTGGTGTAGCTGGTGCCGGGGGCGCGGCCGTCCGGGTCGTACAGGGCGTCGAGGTCCCAGCCGCGGTCCTCGGGGAAGGCGCCGATGGCGTGCCTGCCCTCCGCGACGAGCCGCCACAACCCTTCAGGGTCCTGTACGCCGCCGGGGAAGCGGCAGCTCATCGCCACGATCGCGATGGGCTCGCGGCTTTCCTGCTCGATCTCGCGCAGCCGCTGCCTGGCGCCCTGGAGGTCGGCGGTGACCCGCCTGAGGTAGTCGAGGAGCCGCTGTTCATCCGCCACGTCGTCTCACCTTCCGAGAGGTTCAGAGCCCTTTGTCGATCAGCGCGAGCAACTCGTCGGCGCTGGCGGTCTCGATGCCGGCGCCGGTTCCCGCGGCGGCGGGCCGTTCCCCGCGCCAGCGCGTGAGCAGGCCGTCGAGCCGGTCCGTGACGATGGACCTGGTCTCCGCGTCGGCGTCGAGCCCGGCCAGCAGGACGGCGATCCGGTCCAGCTCGCGCAGCACCTGCTCGCCCTTGGGCGCGGCGGGCGCCAGCTCGCCCAGCAGGTGTTCGGCCAGGGCGGCGGGGGTCGCGTGGTCGAAGACGAGCGTGGACGGCAGTTGCCTGCCGGTGGCCGCGCTGAGCCCGTTGCGCAGTTCGACGGCGGTGAGCGAGTCGACGCCGAGGTGCTCGAACGTCTGGTCCGCCGCCACCTCTTCGGCCGAGCCGTGCCCGAGCACCACCGCGACCTGGCCGAGCACCAGGTCGTGGACGAGCGCACGGCGTTCCTCCTCGCCCAGCGCGGCCAGCCGGTCCGCGAGGCCGGCCTGGTCGCGGCGGACGGCGGCGGCCCTGCGGGTGCGACTGCCGGGCGGCAGCGCGCGCAGCAGCGGCGGCAGCGCGTCGCCGCGCGCGGCCAGCGCCTTGACGTCGAACGCGGCCGGCACGAGTACGGGCTCCGGCCGGGCCAGCGCGGCGTCGAGCAGGGCGAGCCCGTCCTGGACCGGCAGCGGTACGAGCCCTTCGCGGGCCATCATGGCCAGCTCGTTCTCGTCGAGCCCGTCGAGCATGCCGCCCGCCCACGGCCCCCAGGCCAGGGAGCGCACGGGGTGCCCGGCGGCGTGGTGTCGGCGGGCGAACGCGTCGAGGTAGGCGTTGGCGGCGGCGTAGTTGCCCTGGCCGGTGCTGCCCGCCGTGCCGGCCAGGGACGAGAAGAGGACGAAGGCGCGCAGGTCGTGGCCTCGGGTGAGCTCGTACAGGTGCCGCGCGGCCGTGGCCTTCGGACGCAGGACGCGGTCGAGGCGTTCGGGGGTGAGCGCGGCGATCACGCCGTCGTCGAGTACGCCCGCGCAGTGCACGACGGCGGTGAGTTCGCGGCCGTCGATGAGGTCGGCCAGCGCCTCGCGGTCGCCGGCGTCGGCGGCGGCGATCTCGGCGTCGGCGCCCAGCTCCGACAGCTCGGCGAGCAGCTTCTGCGCGCCCGGCGCGTCGGGGCCTGAGCGGCTGGTGAGCAGCAGCCGCCGTACGCCGTGCGTGCCGGCCAGGTGCCTGGCCACGGCGCCGCCGAGCCCGCCGGTGCCGCCGGTGATGAGGACGGTGCCGTCGGGGTCGAGCGGGGCGGGGACGGTGAGGACGACCTTGCCGATGTGCCTGGCCTGCTGCATGTGCCGGAAGGCGTCCTTGGCCTGCCGGACGTCCCAGCAGGTGCGCGGGTGGTGGCGGAGGTGTCCGTCGGCGAACAGCTCCAGGAGGTGACGGAGCATCTCGCCGATCCTGGCCGGCCCGGCCTCGCCCAGGTCGAAGGCGGTGTAGCCGGGGGTGCTTGGGCGGAGGTCGGTTTTGCCCATTTCGATGAAGCGGCCGTCGGGTTTGAGGAGGTTGAGTGAGGCGTCGGTGAAGTCTCCGGCCAGGGAGTTCAGGACGACGTCCATCTGTGGGAAGCGGTCGGCGAACTCCAGGGTGCGGGAGCTTGCCAGGTGGTCTTCGTCCAGGCCGGTGGCCGGCCATTTGGCGGGGCCGGCGGTGCCGTAGACCTCCGCGCCGAGGTGGCGGGCGATCTGCACCGCCGCCATGCCGACGCCGCCCGCCGCCGCGTGGATCAGCACCTTCTCCCCTGGTTGGAGGCCGGCCAGGTCCACCAGGCCGTAGTACGCGGTCAGGAACGCCACCGGCACCGCCGCCGCCTCCGCGAACGACCACCCCTCGGGGATGGACGCGAGCTGACGGTGGTCAGTGATCGCCAGCGGGCCGAACGCGCCGCCGTCGAACATGCCCATCACCCACTCGCCCACGGCCACGCCGGTCACGCCTGGGCCGACCTCGGTGACGACGCCGGCGCCCTCCAGGCCCATGGGGCCGGCCTCCCCCGGGTACATGCCGAGGGCGTTGAGCACGTCGCGGAAGTTGACTCCCGCCGCGCGGACGGCGATCCGTACCTGGCCGTCCGTCAGCGGCGCGATCGCTTCGGGGGCGGGTACGGCGGTGAGGCGGTCGAGGCTGCCCTTGTCCTCGCTGTCCACCCGCCACGCGTCGGCCGGAACGGTGAGTGCGGCGGGCACACGGGCGAGCCGGGCCGCCTGTGCCTTGCCTTCGCGGATGCGGATCTGGTGCTCTCCTACGGCGAACGCGGACAGCAGCGGTTCGGCGTCGAGGTGTTCGCCGGGGGCGTCACCGGGTTCGGAGTGCTCGGCCAGGAGGAACAGGCCGGGATGCTCGGCCTGGGCTGATTTGATCAGGCCCCACACGGCGGCGATGTCCGGATCGGCGCTGTCGCCGGTGATGATGGCCAGCTTGGCTCCTTGCGGGCGGTCCGCGGCGATCCAGGTCTGGAGCAGGGCGAGCGTCCGTGGCAGGTCGCCGTCCACCCGTACGAGGAGCGTCTCGTTCTCGGCCGGATCGGACGGAATGCCGTCGCCGGCGGAGATCCAGCGGTGCCCGCCGCCGGGCTGGGCGGGGAGCACGGGGACCCATTCGAGGTGGTAGAGGGAGGTCGGACGCCTGGTGAGCTGGTCGGCCGACACCTCGCGCAGGGCCAGCGAGCCGATCGACACCACGGGGTTGCCCGCCTCGTCCGCCGCCTCGATGCTCACGGCGTGGGGGCCGGGGGTGAGATGGACGAGGAGTTTGGTGGCGCCGGTGGCGTGCAGGGTGACGTCGGTCCAGGCGAACGGCAGCTCGACGGCGTCGATGCTCGGGTTGGCGAGGTCGATGCCGTGCAGGGCGGCGTCCAGCAGCGCCGGGTGGATGCCGAACCCTTCCCCGGCCTGGTCAGGCAGGTCCACTTCGGCGTAGACACTGCCGTCGGAGGCTGACCACGCTTTCGTCACGCCCCGGAATGCCGGTCCGTAGGCGACGCCTTGTTCGGCCAGACGGTCGTAGAAGCCGTCCAGATCGATGGGGGACGCCTCGGGCGGTGGCCAGGATCCGATCGGGGTTGGCGGTGCGGCTTCTGCGGTCAGGATTCCTGTCGCGTGGCGGGTCCAGACGTCGTCGCCGGTGCGGGAGTGGATGGCCAAGGGACGGCTGCCGTCCTCGTCGGCTGCCGCCACCGACACGTGCAGAGCCGTGCCCTCGTGCGTGACAGGAAGTGGCGCGTGCAGGGTCAGCTCCCGCAAAGCCGGGCTGCCTGCTTGGACACCGGCGTGCAGGGCCAGGTCGACGAACGCGGTCCCGGGCAGCAACGCCGTGCCCATGATGGCGTGATCGGCCAGCCACGGATGGCTCTTCAGCGACACCTGGCCGGTCAGGACCAGCGCATCGCCGTCGGGAACCGGGACCAGCGCTCCCGCCAGCGCGTGGCCGCCGGCCACCTGGCCCAGACTCGCGACCTCGCCTGTGCCGGTGGGTTCCGGGGTCAGCCAGTAGCGACGGTGCTGGAACGGATATGTCGGCAGATCGACCCGTCTGGGCCGCAGCGGAGCGTAGAAGGCTTCCCAGTCCACGTCCGTGCCCCGGGCGTAAGCCCGACCGACCGCCGCCACCAGCGCGCGTGCCTGGGAATCGTCACGGCGGCCCGAAGTCGGGATATATGCGACCTTGTCGCCGGAGATCTGCGGACCCAGACCCGACAACACCCGGCCCGGACCCAACTCCAGACACGTCACCACTCCGGCCTGCTCCAAAGCCGAGATCCCGTCGGCGAAGCGGACCGTCTGCCGCACCTGCGCCACCCAATACTCCGGATCAGCCATCCGCTCCCCGGCCGGTTGCCCATCCAGGTTCGAGATCACCGGAATGCGAGGGGCGTGAAAGGTCAGCGTCTCGGCCACCGCGCGGAACTCGTCCAGCATCGGCTCCATCAGCGCCGAATGGAACGCATGACTCACCGACAGGCGACGGCAGCGCACCCCTTGCGCGGTGAGCCGGTCGGCGGCGGCCAGCACCTCGGATTCGGGACCGGACAGCACCAGCGCCGCCGGGCCGTTGATCGCGGCAAGCTCCACCCCCGCGCCCAGCAGCGGACGTACCGCCTCCAAGCCAGCCGACACCTGAACCATCACCCCACCAGCAGGAAGCTCCTGCATCAACCGGCCCCGAGCCGCCACCAGAGCACAGGCATCCCGCAACGACAACACCCCTGCGACATGCGCCGCTGCTACTTCGCCGATCGAATGCCCCAGCAGCACATCCGCCGACATCCCCCACGACTCCAGCAACCGCGCCGACGCCACCTCCACCGCGAACAACCCGGCTTGTGCGAACCGCGTCTGATCCACCCGCTCCGGATCCGACCAGATCACCTCACGCACCAGCTCATCGCCGAAGCCCGCCAGCACCTCCTCGAACACGTCCCGAAAGACCGGGAACGCTTCCGCCAGTTCCCGGCCCATCCCCAGCCGCTGACTCCCCTGCCCCGCGAACAGCCACCCCGTCTTCCCCTCCACCACCGACTCCACCACCACCGGAGCCGACCCCAGTTCCCCACGATCAGCGGCCACCAACACACCGCGCCGCTCCAGCACGTCCCGGCTGGTCACGAGCGAATACCCCACGTCGGCAGGCGTCACGTCCCGCAACGACACCTCGGACAATGCCGCGCGTAGTTGCTCGGTGACGGCCGCGAGACCGGATTCGCTCCGAGCCGACAGCACCACCGGCACCAGCGCGTCCCCCACAGGCTGCGGCTGCTCGGCAGGTGTCTCAGGGGGCGCCTGTTCGAGGATGATGTGCGCGTTGGTACCGCTGATGCCGAACGACGACACCCCACCCCTGCGCGGGCGCCCCAGCTCCGGCCACTCCACGGCGTGCTCGGGCAGCCGGATGTCGCCCCGCGTCCAGTCCACGTGAGTGGTGGGCTCGTCGACGCCCAGCGTCGCGGGGATGACGCCGTGCCGCAGCGCCAGCACCATCTTGATCACCCCGGCGACACCGGCGGCGGCCTGCGTGTGGCCGATGTTCGACTTGACCGAGCCGAGCCAGAGCGGCACCTGCCGCCCCTGCCCGTACACCCCCAGCAACGCCTGCACCTCGATCGGATCCCCCAGCATCGTGCCGGTCCCGTGACCTTCGACCACGTCCACCTCGCTTGCGCTCAGCCGGGCCTTGGCCAGCGCGGTGGTCAGCACCTCCCGCTGCGCCACCTGGGAGGGGGCGGTCAGCCCGTTGGAGGCGCCGTCCTGGTTCAGGGCCGAAGCACGAACCACCGCCAGCACCCGATGCCCCAACTCCCGAGCCCGCGACAACGGCTCCACCAGCACCATGCCCGCGCCCTCTGAGAACACCGTCCCGTCAGCAGCCTCGGCAAAAGCCTTGATCCGCCCGTCTCCCGCCAGCCCACGCTGCCGCGAGAACTCCACGAACACCTCAGGCGTGGACAACACCGTCACCCCGCCCGCCAACGCCAGCGAGCACTCACCGCGCCGCAACGCCTCACACGCCAGATGCAACGCCACCAACGACGACGAGCAGGCGGTGTCGACGGTCACAGCGGGGCCGCGCAGGCCGAACGCGTACGCCAGCCGTCCGGACATGACGGCCGTGGACGCGCCGGTGAGCAGGTGGCCCTCGACCCCGGCGGGGGCGGCGCCGAGGCCGTAGCCGCTGGAGGCCGCGCCGATGAACACGCCGGTGTCGCTGCCGCGCAGCGCGCCGGGCCTGATGCCGGCCCGTTCGAACAGCTCCCACGAGCTCTCCAGCAGCAGCCGCTGCTGCGGGTCGGAGGCGAGCGCCTCGCGCGGGCTCATGCCGAAGAACTCGGCGTCGAAGCCGGCGACGTCCTCGACGAATCCGCCTCGGGTGACGTACGTGGTTCCGGTGGCGTCGGGGTCGGGGTCGGACAGGCGCTCCAGGTCCCAGCCTCGGTCGGCGGGGAACGGCGTGATGACCGACCGCTCAGACTCCAGCACCCGCCACAGGTCCTCGGGGCTGCGCACGCCGCCGGGCAGGCGGCAGCTCATGGACACGATGGCGATCGGCTCGTGCGCCCGCTCCTCCCACTCGCGCAGCCGGCGGTTGGCGCGGCGCAGGTCGGCGGTTGCGCGCTTGAGGTAGTCGCGGAGCTTGTCGTCGTTGGCCATGCTGTCCTGCCTCATGGTTGGATGCCGAGCTCGTCGTCGAGGATGCCGAACAGCTCTTCGTCGTTGTCCGGGTCGAACTCCTGTACGTCGTCCGCGTCGGCCTCGTGGGCGTCGCTCCACCGGCGCAGCAGGATCCGCAGCCGCGCGATCACGCGGGCGGCGTCGTCGCCGGGCACCGCGGCCAGGGCCGACTCCAGGCGGTCCACCTCGTCCAGTACGTCCTGCGCCGGGTCGGCGCGCGTCTCCGGCGCGAGCTCCGCGAGGAGCCGGGCCGCGAGCAGGCGGGGTGTGGGGTGGTCGAAGACGAGGGTGGACGGCAGCCGCAGGCCGGTGGCGGCGTTGAGCCGGTTGCGCAGGTCCACGCCGGTGAGCGAGTCGAACCCGATCTCGTTGAACGCCCGATCCGGCCGTACCGCGTCGGGGCCCGTGTGCCCGAGCACTCCGGCGGCCTGCTCGCACACGAGCCGGGTGAGGTCGGCCTCGCTCATCGCGGCGAGGTCGCGTACGGCGGAGGATCCGGCGGCGGCGCGGGCGGCGCGGGCGGTGACGAGGCCCGCGAGCAGGGTGGGCAGCGGGCCCGGCCCGGAACGGTAGGCGGCCAGGTCGAGCGGGGTGGCCACGAGGAGCGGCTCGGCCACGTTCCAGGCGGCGTCGAAGAGGGCGAGTGCCTTGTCGGTGGTGAGCGTGCCGAGACCGGAGCGGCCGATGCGGTCGATCTCGACGTCTCCCAGGTGTGCGGTCATACCACTGCGTTCCTCCCAGAGTCCCCAGGCGAGGGACTGCGCGGGCAGGCCGCGGGCGGTGCGGTGGGCGGCGAGGGCGTCCAGGGCCGCGTTGGCGGCCGAGTAGGCGGACTGGCCTGCTGGGGAGAGGAGGGAGGCGGCGGAGGAGTAGAGGATGAAGGCGTCCACGTCGCCGGCCAGTTCGTGCAGGTTCCAGGCGGCGACGGCCTTGGATGCCAGGACCTTGTGCAGGCGTTCGGGGGTCAGGGACTCGATCAC
>NZ_JBEZGB010000014.1:0-292346 GCF_040649755.1 Nonomuraea sp. NPDC048882 | reverse complement strand
ATCCGTCTTGGTCCGAAGACCTGACGGGGTTATGCATGTGTTTCATGCACTGGCTTTTAACACACTGTTGAGTTCTCAAGAAACGGACGCGTACATCCGCACCAGAATCTCTTGGAGACCCTGGTGCGCGAGGCGCTCATTTCATTTCCTTCAGTCTACCAGATCTGGACGATCCTTGTCAAACCGCCCGATCCGGGAGCTTCCGGACTCGCCTCTCTTCGAGGCAACCCTGCTAACTTACTCGAACTTTCGGCTCTTGTCCAACCGCGCGGCTGGAGTCGCCCGAAAGTCGGGGTTCGTTCACTGGGATGTCAGGACCTGATCGGCCCCGCGTTGAAAACTCTAGCAGTCTCGCGGGCTTGGAAGGTCCATCTTCGGTAACGAATGGACCTTCCCCTCGTGCGGACTGTTCAAACCCCGAGCGCGGCGAGCTGGGCCTCAAGGCGCGCGATGTCCGCGCCGGCCTGGTCGGCCCTGCCCCTGACCTTGGCCACCACGTCCTGTGGCGCCTTGGCCATGAACTGCTCGTTGCCCAGCTTGGCGGTCGCCTGGGCGGCCTCCTTGCGGGCGGCGGCCAGATCCTTCTCCAGCCGCTTGCGCTCGGCCACGACGTCGATGGCGCCCGCGGTGTCGATCTCCACGGTCACCTCCCCCACCGTGAACCGCGCGGTCGCGTTGAACGACTCCTCCGGCTCCGTGAGCCGGAGCAGGGCCCTGATCGCGCTCTCCTGGCCGGCCAGCGGCGTGCCGCCCAGCCCGAGCCGCGCGGCCACCTTCTGGCCCGGCTTGAGCCCCTGGTCCGAGCGGAACCTGCGGACCTCGGTCACCAGCTCCTGCAGCGCCTCGATCTCCGCCTCGGCACCGGCGTCGGCGTAGCGCGGATCGGCCACCGGCCACGGGGCCACGACGAGCGACTCGCCCCCGGTGACGGCCCGCCACAGCTCCTCGGTCACGAACGGCACCAGCGGATGCAGCAGCCGCAGGATCGCGTCGAGCACGTGCCCGAGCACCAGCCTGGTGTGCTCACGCCCCTCGCCGAGCTGGATCTTCGCCAGCTCCAGATACCAGTCGCAGACCTCGTCCCACGCGAAGTGGTAGAGCAGGTCGGACGCCTTGGCGAACTCGAACTCCTCGAACGCCGCATCGGCCGCCGTGATGACGGTCTGCAGGCGGGACAGGATCCACCGGTCGGCCGCGGTCAGCTCGGCGTCGTCGAGCGCGCCGACGGCCGCGCCGTTCATCAGGGCGAAGCGGGTGGCGTTCCAGATCTTGTTGCAGAAGTTGCGTGAGCCGGCCGCCCATTCCTCGCTCACCGCCACGTCGGCGCCCGGGTTGGCGCCGCGCAGGAGGGTGAACCGGGTGGCGTCGGCGCCGAAGCGCTCGATCCAGTCGAGGGGGTCGACGACGTTGCCGAACGACTTCGACATCTTCTTGCCGTACTGGTCGCGGACCATGCCGTGCAGGGCGACCACGCGGAACGGCGGCTCGCCGTCCATGGCATAGAGCCCGAACATCATCATCCGCGCGACCCAGAAGAACAGGATGTCGTAGCCGGTGACCAGCACCGACGTCGGGTAGAAGCGCTCCAGCTCGGGGGTTCGGTCGGGCCAGCCCATCGTGGAGAACGGCCACAGCCCGGAGGAGAACCAGGTGTCGAGGACGTCGGAGTCCTGGGTGTAGCCCGCGGGCGGCTCCTCGTCGGGCCCCACGCACACGACCTCGCCGCCGGGCCCGTACCAGACCGGGATGCGGTGGCCCCACCACAGTTGCCGGGAGATGCACCAGTCGTGCATGTCGTCGACCCAGTCGAAGTAGCGCTTGGCCAGCTCCGGCGGGTGGATGCGGGTGCGCCCGTCGCGCACGGCGTCGCCCGCGGCCTTGGCCAGCGGCGCGACGTTCACGAACCACTGCAGCGAGAGCCGGGGCTCGACCACGGTCTTGCACCGCGAGCAGTGGCCGACCGAGTGCAGGTAGGGGCGCTTCTCCGCAACGATCCGGCCCTCGGCGCGCAGCGCGGCGACGACGGCGGGTCGGGCCTCGAAGCGGTCGAGCCCCTCGAACGGCCCGTGCGCGGTGATGACGCCGCGCTCGTCCATGACGGTCAGCGACGGCAGCGAATGACGCCGGCCGATCTCGAAGTCGTTGGGGTCGTGGGCGGGGGTGACCTTGACCGCGCCGGTGCCGAACGCCGGATCGACGTGCTCGTCGGCGACGACGGGGATCATGCGCCCGGTGAGCGGGACCTCGACCATCGTGCCGATGAGATGGGCGTAGCGCTCGTCCGAGGGGTGGACGGCCACGGCGGTGTCGCCGAGCATCGTCTCGGCGCGGGTGGTGGCCACCACGATGTCGTCGGAGTAGCGGATGGAGACGAGCTCGCCCTCGTCCTCGCTGTGCTCGACCTCGATGTCGGACAGCGCGGTCAGACACCGGGGGCACCAGTTGATGATCCGCTCGGCGCGGTAGATCAGGCCCTCGTCGAACAGCTTCTTGAAGATGGTCTGCACGGCGCGCGAGAGCCCGGTGTCCATGGTGAACCGCTCGCGCGACCAGTCGACGCCGTCGCCGAGCTTGCGCATCTGGCCGAGGATCCGGCCGCCGGACTCCTCCTTCCACTCCCAGACCCGCTCGACGAACGCTTCGCGCCCGAGGTCGTGCCGCGACTTGCCCTGCTTGGCCAGCTCGCGCTCGACGACGTTCTGCGTGGCGATGCCGGCGTGGTCCATGCCGGGCAGCCAGAGCGTCTCGTGGCCGCGCATGCGGGCGCGGCGGGTCAGGGCGTCCTGGATGGAGTGGTCGAGCGCGTGCCCGATGTGCAGCACGCCCGTCACGTTGGGCGGCGGCAGGACGATGCTGTACGGCTCGCGAGAGCTGCCCGGGTCGGCACGGAAGTAGCCTTCGGACACCCAGCGCTCGTAGCTACGGGTCTCGACGTCGGCCGGGGTGTACTGGGTAGGCAGCTCTGGCGTTGTCACAGTGACCAATTCTAGGGAGACGGGAAAGCGGAACGCCCCATGGTTGGTGACCACGGGGCGTCCGGATGAACAGGCGGGGCCGTTCAGGCCGACTTCTCGCGTGGTGCGCGCTGCTGCTTGGCGGCGAGCTGGTCACGCGGTACGAGCGTGGGGATCGCGTGCTCCAGGACCGACTCGCGGGTGATGACGACGCGGGCGACGTCCTGCCTGGAAGGCACCTCGTACATGACGGACTGGAGCACCTCCTCCAGGATGGCGCGCAGCCCGCGGGCGCCGGTGCCGCGCAGGATGGCCTGGTCGGCGATGGCCTCAAGGGCGCCGTCGGTGAACTCCAGCTCCACGCCGTCGAGCTCGAGCAGCTTGCGGTACTGCTTGACCAGCGCGTTGCGCGGCTCGGTGAGGATCTGGATGAGCGCCTCGCGGTCGAGGTTGTGCACCGAGGTGATGACCGGGAGCCGGCCGACGAACTCGGGGATCATGCCGAACTTGAGCAGGTCTTCCGGCATCACGTCGGAGAAGACGTCGGCCGTGTCGACCTCCTCCTTCGACCGGATGACGGCGTTGAAGCCGATGCCCTTCTTGCCGATGCGCGACTCGATGATCTTTTCCAGGCCGGCGAACGCACCGCCGCAGATGAACAGCACGTTGGTGGTGTCGATCTGGATGAACTCCTGGTGCGGGTGCTTGCGGCCGCCCTGCGGAGGCACCGATGCCGTGGTGCCCTCCAGTATCTTCAGCAGTGCCTGCTGCACGCCTTCGCCGGAGACGTCGCGCGTGATCGACGGGTTTTCACTCTTGCGAGCGATCTTGTCGACCTCGTCGATGTAGATGATGCCGGTCTCGGCCTTCTTGACGTCGTAGTCGGCGGCCTGGATGAGCTTGAGGAGGATGTTCTCGACATCCTCGCCGACGTAGCCGGCCTCGGTCAGCGCGGTGGCGTCGGCGATGGCGAAGGGCACGTTGAGCATCTTCGCCAGGGTCTGCGCCAGCAGCGTCTTGCCCGAGCCGGTCGGACCGAGCAGCAAAATGTTGCTCTTGGCCAGCTCCAGACCGTCGTCTCTGCCCCGGTCACCGGACTGCACCCGCTTGTAGTGGTTGTAGACCGCCACCGAGAGGGCCTTCTTCGCCTTGTCCTGACCGATGACATAGGCGTCGAGGAACTCGTAGATCTCCCTCGGCTTGGGCAGGTTGTCCCACTTGAGCTCGGAGGACTCGGAGAGCTCCTCCTCGATGATCTCGTTGCAGAGATCGATGCACTCATCGCAGATGTAGACGCCTGGACCGGCAATGAGCTTCTTGACTTGCTTCTGACTCTTTCCGCAGAAAGAGCACTTCAGCAGGTCTCCCCCGTCGCCGATGCGTGCCACCCCAGATACTCCTTTGCGTGGGACCGCCCTGCTTGCTCACGCGAGCAGTGTCTCCGGACATTCTCCGGACTAGGCCGAACCGCTCAGGTTTCGACGTTACCGTCTTCTGGGCCCTCAGTGAGCCCCCTAGCGGCGAGTCGCACCGGAACGTGCCCTATTGGGCAGCGCTCCGGCGCGTCACGTCTCGTCTAGGAAGCTACGGCCTGAGCTCGTTTCTTCCTGGACGGGATGATGTCATCGATCAGACCATACGCCTTCGCCTCGTCCGCGTTGAGAATTTTGTCGCGTTCGATGTCCTTGCGGACTTCGGCGGAGGGCTTGCCGGTGTGCCTGGCCACGATGTCCTCCAGCAGCGTGCGCATGCGCAGGATCTCGCGGGCCTGGATCTCGATGTCGCTTCCCTGGCCGCCACCCTCGGTGGACGGCTGGTGGATCAGCACCCGGGCGTTGGGCAGCGCGAAGCGCTTGCCCGGGGTGCCGCCCGACAGCAGCACGGCCGCGGCCGAGGCGGCCTGGCCGAGGCAGACGGTCTGGATCTCCGGCCGAACGAACTGCATCGTGTCGTAGATCGCCGTCATGGCGGTGAAGGAGCCACCCGGCGAGTTGATGTAGATGCTGATGTCACGGTCGGGATCGAGCGACTCCAGCGTGAGCAGCTGGGCCATCACGTCGTTGGCCGACGCGTCGTCGATCTGCACCCCGAGGAAGATGATGCGGTCCTCGAAGAGCTTGTTGTACGGGTTCATCTCCTTCACGCCGTAAGACGTGCGCTCGACGAAGGAGGGGAGAACGTAACGGCTCTGGATGTTCATGTCAGCTCCCCCTTAGGAGACCGGGCCCGCGGAGGGCACCTGCCGCGCGCTGCGCACGACGTGGTCGATGAAGCCGTAGTCCTTGGCCTCCTCGGCCGTGAACCAGCGGTCACGGTCGGAATCGGCCTCGATCTGGTCCAGCGACTGCCCCGTGTGGAAGGCGATCCGCTCGGCCAGCGTCTTCTTCACGTAGAGCATCTGCTCGGCCTGGATGGCGATGTCGGCGGCGGTGCCACCGATGCCACCCGACGGCTGGTGCATCATCACCCGGGCATGCGGCAGGCCGTAACGCTTGCCCGGCGCCCCGGCGGTCAGCAGGAACTGCCCCATGGAGGCGGCCATGCCCATCACCACCGTGGACACGTCGTTGGGCACATATTCCATCATGTCGTAAATCGCCATGCCCGCACTCACCGAGCCCCCCGGCGAGTTGATGTAGAGCGTGATGTCACGCTCTGGATCGTCGGCGGCGAGCAGGAGGAGCTCGGCGCAGATGCGGTTGGCGATCTCGTCGTTGACCTCCTGCCCGAGCACGATGATGCGCTCGCGGAGCAGGCGCTGGTAAAGCTGGTCCTCAAGCCGGAAGGACGAGCCGTTCTCACGGCCTCGCGACTCAGGCTGATAGAAGGTCGGCGGGCTGGTCACAGCGTCACCTTCCGATGCGTCGTAATCGATTGGCTTTGCTTGTGACCTTAACGCGCGCCGCCTACAGCTCATGCCCGCTCACCCGGGCTGTTCGCTGACGGCGCAGGTTCGGGCGAACGTACGGCCACTGCTCTTTGCGGGGTTTATCCGGCTTTCGTCCTGGGAAGCGCGCCCGCCCTGGGGCGCTCAAGGGGCGGTCCCGCGCACGCGGACGCCGGTCGGCCCCATGGGCCGCCGCCAGGCCCCCGATCCCCTCAGAAGCCGCCTGAGCGCCCCCAGCGCCCTCGCCGGCGCGAGCCGGCTGCGGGGGGTGGCTGCCGGGGTAGCTGCCGGGGTGGCGGAGCGGAGGCGTGCGCGGGAACGACGAAGCCCCCGGACACGGGATCCGGGGGCTCGCGGTGATTTCGGGGCCGGAGGTTACGCCTCGGACTTGCCGTCGGCGTCGTCGGCCTTCTCCGCGGAGGACTCGTCCTCCTCCTCGACGGGCTCGGCACCGTTGATCTCGGTGTAGATGGCCTTGAGGTCGACCTCGTTGCCGTCGCTGTCGACCACCTTGGCGGCGTCGCCCAGCACCGACTTGGCCTTGTCGCGGACGATCTCGACCATGGCCAGCGTGAGCTGGTCGTTGTCGGCGAGGTGCTTGGCCAGCTCGTTGGGCTGGACGCCCATCTCCATCGCGCGGCGGACCACGAAGTTGGTCAGCTCCTGCTCGGAGACGCCCAGCTCCTCGGCCTTGACGATCTTGTCGAGCACGAAGCCGACCTTGATCGCGCGGGCGGAGTTGGTCTCGAACTCGGCGAAGCGCTCCTCCTCCGTCGTCTGGTAGAGACGGAAGAAGGCGTCACGGCTGAGGCCGCTCTCGGCCACCTGGTGGTCGAGGTTGTGCTTGCGGGCGTCGACCTCGGCCTTGAGCGCGCTGTCGGGCAGCGGGATGTCGATCTTCTCGAGCACCGCGTCGAGCGCGTTTTCGCGGGCCTGGACGACCTGGTCGATCAGCTTGTTGCGGCGGGCCTGCTCGCGGATGCTGTTCTTCAGCTCATTGAGCGTGTCGAACTCGCTGGCCAGCTGGGCGAACTCGTCGTCGAGCTCGGGCAGGACCTTCTCCTTGACCGACTTGACGCTGATGATCACGTCGGCCTCCTCGCCGGCGTTCTCGCCGCCGACGAGCTCGGTCTTGAAGCTCTTCTCCTCGCCCGCGGACATGCCCTCGAGGGCGTCGTCGAGGCCCTGCAGCACGGAGCCGGCGCCGACCTCGTAGGAGACCTCGTTGGCCTGCTGCTCCTCGATGTTCTCGCCGTTGATCTCGGCGCGCAGGTCCATGACGACGAAGTCGCCGCTGGCCGCGGCGCGCTCCACGCCGGTCAGCGTGGCGAAACGCTGGCGCAGGGCGTCGAGCTGGCTGTCCACGTCCTCGTCGGAGACCTCGGCGGAGTCGACCGTGACCTCGAGGCCCGCGTAGTCGGGGACCTCGAAGTTGGGCCGGATGTCGACCTCGGCGGTGAACTCGATCTGCTCGCCGTCGTCGATCCTCGTGACCTCGATGTCGGGCTGGCTGACCGGGAAGACGTCGACCTCGTCGACGGCCTGGCCGTACAGCTTGGGCACGGCGTCGTTGAGGGTCTCCTCCAGCACTACCGCCCGGCCGAAGCGCTGCTCGATGATGCGGGCCGGAACCTTGCCAGGCCGGAACCCGGGGACGCGCACCTGCTGCGCGACCTTCTTGTACGCCGCATCCATGCTCGGGCGCAGCTCGTCGAACGGCACCTCGACAGTGAGCTTGACCCGGGTCGGGCTGAGCTCCTCGACAGCGGTCTTCACGGGAATGGTCTCCTTGATCAAGCTACGAGTGATCGCGGGCGCGTCCATCGGTACGGCTCACGCGCCGCGCCCACATAAAGCGCTGGGCATGCTCCGCCACGGCGGGTTCCAACGCCGATGGCCAGTCTAGGGCAGATGCGTACCCAACCACGACGCCGCCGCGTTCAGAACTCGTCCGCGATCGTCCTCAGCAGCTCGATCGTCTCATCCGGAGTGGTGCTCACGGCGCACAGCCGCTCCATCACCTCGGTGTATCGGTCCACGTCCTCACGCTTGTCCAGGTAGAGCGCGCTCGCGAGCTGTTCCACGTACACCACGTCGGGCAGATCGTTGTCGGGGAAGCGCAGGATGCTGAACGCGCCGCCCTCCGCACTGTGCCCGCCGAAGCTGAACGGCATGATCTGGATCGTGATGCTGGGCTGGCGCATCAGGTCGATGAGGTGTTCCAGCTGGGCCCTCATCACTTCGGCGCCGCCGATGGGCCGCCGCAGCGCGGCCTCGTCGATCACCGCCCAGAAGATCGGCCCGTCCGGCCTGTCCAGCATCCTCTGGCGCTCCAGCCGGAGATCCACCCTTCTGGCGATCTCCTCCGCCGCGATCCCGGCCGAACCGGCGGTCACGACGGCCCTTGCGTACTCCTTGGTCTGCAACAGTCCTGGCACGAACTGGACCTCGTAGGTCCTGATCCTGGCGGCGGCCTCCTCAAGGCCGACGTACGCCTGGAACCACGTGGGCAGGACGTCGTTGAACCGGTGCCACCAGCCAGGCTCGTTGGCGGTGGTCACCAGGTCGAGCACGGCGGAGCGGGCCTGGTCGTCGACGACCCCGTACAGGGTCAGCAGGTCCGCCACGTCGCGTTCTTTGAACCCCACCCGGCCGAGTTCCATTCGGCTGATCTTGGATTCCGACCCCCGGATGAGATGGCCGGCCTCCTCACGAGTGACGTTCTTCGCTTCCCTGAGCTTGCGCAGCTGGGAGCCCAGGAGGATGCGCAGCGCCGTCGGCCCGGAACCCGGCTGGTTCTGCGTCACTTTGCCTCCTATCAAGGTCCGCACACACAGTGACACCACATTGCCGGGTATGACAAGGTCTCAACCTCGTGTCCGATTCGGATACCTATGCGCCAAAACGCCGCTTGCTCCTGCACATTGCAACTGCACGTGCATTTGGGTCTTGCAGGTGCCGCGTTCGTGACCCATGATGGCTTAGTGCATATTGGGCCAAACATGCACTAACCAAGGTTGAACGGGGAGGTATCGGCGGCATGGTGGAGGATCCTCTGGCCACTGCCGACTGCCTCCAGATCACGCGTGACGTGGGCTTCGACCGTCTGCTCATGGGCGGCAAACCCGGCACGACCGCGTGTCCGCTCCCCTTTCAGGCCGACTCGGTCAAGACCGCCAGGGACGTGACCCGCTCGACGCTGCGCGCGTGGGGCCTGCACGACCTGAGCGACGACGCCGCGCTGGTGGTGTCGGAGCTGGTGACGAACGCGGTCAGGTACGCGATGTACGCCGCGGGGCGCCGTGAGATCGAATTGTTGCTGATGCGGGCCGCCCCCCACGTGCTGCTCGCGGTGGCCGACCCCAGCGACGAGGTGCCGCGGCCCAAGGAGCCCGACTTCATCTCCGAGAACGGGCGCGGCCTCTACATCGTCGAGACCTACAGCCAGTGCTGGGGATGGGACCCGCTGGCCCGCGGCGGCAAGGCCGTCTGGGCGCTGTTCCGCGCCGACGGCTGAGGGCTGCTGTTCCGCGCCGACCACTGAAGGCGCTGTTTTGCGCCGACGGCTGAGGCTTGTGCGCTTCGCCGCCGTCGTCCGCACTCGCATCAGCCGCCCTCGCCCTCACCTTCGCATCAGTCCCCCGTCGCGCCGTCGATCCGCTCGCGCAGCAGATCCGCGTGGCCGTTGTGGCGCGCGTACTCCTCGATCACGTGCACCAGGACGTAGCGGTGCGAGCACTCCCGCCCGTTGCGGTCGCCCACCGCGTCCAGCGGCTTGGCCGCCGAGATGGCCCGTGCGCGCTCGATCTCCTCCTGCCACACCTCGAACGCCTCTTTGACCGAGGCGGTGTCCACGTCGTTGAAGTCGGCGTCGTTGTCGCGGTCCTTGTTCCAGAGCTTGGGCAGGTCCTCGCCGTCGAGCACGCGGCGGAACCAGACCTGTTCGACGTGGGCCATGTGCCTGACCAGGCCCAGCAGCGAAAGGGACGAGGGCGGCGCCGAACGCTCGCGCAGTTGCTCGTCCGACAGGCCCGCGCACTTGAAGGCCAGGGTCGCGCGGTGCCATTCGAGCCAGTTGCCGAGCACGGTGCGCTCGTCACCGGTGAGGGGAGGGGGAATCCGGGTGTCGTTCACGGAGTCATTCACGGGATCATTCACGAGGTCATTCACGGGGCCCGACCCTACCGGCGCCGGTCCGGTGATCCGCCTGGAGGATGCGGGTGGCCTCGGCGCGTACGGTGTCGTCCCTGACGTTGTCCACGAAGTCCTCCGGGGTGTCGCCGCATACGTGGCGCAGGGACGGGGAAGCGTCCAGGAGGGACCGGACGAGGGCTCTCTGGGACGTGAGGCGGCGGGGGCGGCCGTTTCCGTCGGCTACGCAGCCGTGCCTGCCCTCGTACACGAAGACTCCTTTCAAGGGCGCGCCCACGACGACCTGAGCGGCCAGGCGGCGGCGTACATAGTTGGGCTCGGTGAGGTCGAGCGCGGCGAGCTGCTCCTCGTCGAGCCAGAGCACGAAAAGCCTGGAGGTCTCGCCGGGCGCCGCGATCGGCGCGGCCGGCACGTAACCCCATCTGCTCACGTGCGCGGAGACGCCCGGGGCGACGCCGGTCACGTCCGCGGCCGTCATGGGGACGAGCGGGCGTACGCCGTGATCGCGGAACTTCGCGCGCAGCTGACCGGGGGCGGCGTTGGAGCCGACCGCGACGACGCGGTGGCGGCCGCGCATCGGCGCGCCTCCCTCACGGGCGAGCAGCGCGCCCACGCTCACGCCGTCCGCCCGCCACCGGTCCTGCTCGCCGCCCTCCACGCGCAGCGGTACGTACGCGTGGTCCACCAGGACGCCGGAGCCGGCGGGGAGGCGGCCGGGGTAGGTGAGCGGTCGGGCCATCGGATCATCGGCGAAGAGGTCCACGGGCTCCACCTTGCCTCAGGTGGACCGCGCCGGCCGGCTCACCGCCTGGAGAGCGCCACCCACAGACGCGCCGTACCGTCCCTGCGTCCCCAGGCGATGACGGCGCACAGCACGAGCACGGCCAGCGGCAGGAAGACGCCTCCCCCGGACACGAACGCCTCGACCAGCGCCGCGCACGCCGTCAACCCCACGAACGCCAGCCCCGCCACCCCGGCCAGCCGCGGCACCAGCAGCCCCACCGCCCCGGCCACCTCCAGCGCCCCGGTCAGGTTCCTGAACCAGTCACCCCACCCGATCGCCGCGAACGTGGACGCGGCCGGCTCGGCGTTGCCGAACTTGCCCAGGGCCGACATCAGAAAGAACCCGGCCAGGACGATCTGCAGCCCCCACAGGGCGACGTTGCCGACCCGGGTGGTGCCGCGTCGCGTTGGAGTAGTCATGCTCTGCCGCCTCCTAGATGATCGAACGATGCCTCCGACGCTAGGAAAACGGCCCCTTCCCCCACCATCGGGCCAGCTGCCGAGCCGACCTGTACCTAGGTGCACCCTCACGCTCGCCTTCCTGGTCGTCGCGCTGGTCGCCTCATAGGCATGCACCTAGGGCCGAGTGGATCAAATGTCCCTATTGATGAACCTTTCCGATATGAAGACACATTGGACCGATTGACTACTTTGTGTAGCAGGAATATCACTTTCTGTGACTTCCGGTCGATCCTGATCGGGGCTCAAGAGACATAGAGGAGCACAAGATGAAGGCACGTCAGATGAGCGGGGCACTCGCCGTGGCCGTCGCCCTGCTCGCGGCCGGGGCGATCACGGGTCCCGGCGCGGCGATGGCCGAGGACCGTCAGTCGCCGAACGTGTTCACGGTGTGCGGCACCGGCCCGGTGTACCGTTCCGCCCACGTCCACATCGACACCAAGTGCGACATCAAGGTCAACGTCGAACGGCCCAGGCTCATGCAGCACAGCACCGACTACGTCGCCGAGGACCTCGAGCTGGAGAACGCGGAAGCACTGGCCGACGAGTGAGCCTCTCCTGCCAAGGGGGACGCCTCAGCGGGCCGGCAGTGCACCAGGCCCGCGGCTCGTCGCCTTGCAGGTAACCCCCAGAAACACGAAACGGGCCGCCTTCGGTCGTACACCGGGAAGAGGTGTACGACCGGGGGCGGCCCCAGCCGCGTTGCCCGACGAGGTAGCGGCCCTGGGCGGGGTAACGGTAAGGCCCCGTCTCACCGAAGTGAAACAGGGCCTTGACCTACATCCCTCAGTCGGGGCGACAGGATTTGAACCTGCGACTTCTTGCTCCCAAAGCAAGCGCGCTGCCAAGCTGCGCCACGCCCCGTCTCGTCGAGTGCGCATGCGGTCCGCGACTCCGGTACGCTTTTGCCCTGACGACCGGATGAAGTCTAGACCAGAGTTCGACCGGTTCGCGCGGACGTAGCTCAATGGTAGAGCCCTAGTCTTCCAAACTAGCTACGCGGGTTCGATTCCCGTCGTCCGCTCTCAGGGCGTGAAAGGCCAGGTCGGCTTCGGCTACCTGGCCTTTGTCGTCTCTCCGTGTCGCGGGGCTCCGTAGGTTTCCAATGTCGCCCGGGCGATGGCGTCGATGCGGTGGCCGTACGCCGCGTGTCCGTCCGCGAGGAAGGTGCCGTCCTGGAACGGCAGGTCGCTGAACGTGGTGCGGAATCCCCCCGTGGGCCGCGTCGCGGGAAGCGGGGCGTACGGGGTCAGTGGGCGGATGTCGGTGGCGGCGCGGACTCGGTGGTTGTTGCGGGCCACGCGGTGGGCCTGGAGGCGGGTCAGGGCGTCGAGGCCCTTGTCGGCGTAGAACTGCAGCAGGCGGTACTGGCCGTCGAGGTACGCGTCGGGGCCGCCGGGCGGGTGTTGCAGGAGGTAGGCGCAGACCACGACCGCGTGCCAGCGGTACATCTCCGGGTCGCGCTGCTCCTCGGACAGGACCTCGTGGTAGTAGTCCGCGCAGACGCCGAGCGGGCCGGCGTTCGCGCCGCAGTCGCAGTGGCTCATCACGGCAATCTAGGCGGCGCCCGGCCGCGTTGTCGAAGGCATTAGGCCCGCTCGTAAGCTGAGGGCGATGCGTGCGCGACCGATCTCCCGTGAGGCCCTCGTCGAGGAGCTGGCCGAGCTGATCTCCGGCAGACCGCCGGGCTCGTGGGTGCGGGTGGCCGTCGACGGCGCCCCCTCCGCACGCCCGGAGTCGCTCGCCGACGAGCTGGTCGCGCCGCTGCGGCTACGCGGGCGGCCGGTGCTGCGGGTGTCGGCCGGCGACTTCCTGCGGCCCGCCTCGTTGCGGCTGGAGTACGGGAGGACGGATCCCGACGCCTTCTACGACGACTGGCTGGACGCGGGGGCGCTGCGCAGGGAGGTGCTGGAGCCGCTGAACCCCGGAGGGTCGGGGCGGGTGCTGCCTGCGCTGTGGGACAGCGCGATCGACCGGGCCTACCGGGTGCCGTACGAGGAGCTGGCTCCCGGCGGGGTGGTCCTGGTGGACGGGACGCTGCTGCTGGGGCGGGGGCTGGCGTTCGAGGTGAGCGTGCACCTGTGGCTGTCGCCCGGCGCGCTCGAACGCGGCATGCCCGAGGACGAGAGGTGGCGGCTGCCTGCCTACCGGCGCTACGAGCGGGAGGTCAGGCCGCAGGAGGCGGCGGATGTGGTCGTACGGGCCGATCATCCGCGGCGGCCGGCCGTCCTCGTCAGGGACGGGGCCGACGCCTGAGTCATGGTGTCCGGGTCGAAGACGGGGCCGACGCCTGAGCGACAGTGGCCGGGTCGATGACGAGGCCTGGAGCTGAGCCGTGGTGGCCGCCTCGGAAGGGGAAGGGCGGCGGCCACCCGGCCGTCATCGCGCGGTAGGGCGCTTGCCGTGGTTCGCCTTCTTCTTCCTGCGTGCCTTGCCCTTGCGTGCGCGCCTGGCCATGGAGCTCGCCTCCCACTGATCGGGTACAGGGTGATCGGGTACGGCATGAGTTCCCAACGTCTCTCCCCACGCCGACCAGCGCAAGCATCCCCGGCGAACTAACATTCCCCAACAATTCCGTGTCATAATTTGGTGGAATCTGTTGGAAGGAGCGGGCGTGCTCGCACAGCAGCGTCAGCAGGCGATTCTCGAACGCGTGCGCAGCCACGGCGGCGTCCGGGTGGCCGACCTCGTACGCGAGCTCGGCGTCTCCGACATGACGATCCGCCGCGACCTGGAGGTGCTCGCCGAGCGCGGGCTGCTGGAGAAGGTGCACGGCGGCGCGACCGCGCTCGGCCCCGGGTCGACCGAGGAGCCGGGCTTCACCGCCAAGTCCGCCCGCCAGCAGCAGGAGAAGGAGGCCATCGCGCGGCAGGCGGCGGGGCTGGTCCGGCCTGGCACGGCCGTGGCGCTGTCGGCGGGGACGACCACGTGGGCGCTGGCCCATCATCTGATCGGCGTGCCCGACCTGACCGTGATCACCAATTCGATCCCGGTCGCGGAGGTCTTCCACCGCAACCCGCGCACCGACCGCACCGTGGTGCTGACCGGCGGGATGCGCACGCCGTCCGACGCGCTGGTGGGGCCGGTCGCGGTGGCGGCGATCCGCCGTCTGCACGTCGACACGCTCTTCCTCGGCGTGCACGGGATGAGCGTGCGGGCCGGGTTCACCACGCCCAACCTGCTGGAGTCGGAGACCGACAGAGAGCTCGTGACGGCCGCGACCAGGCTGGTCGTCCCGGCCGACCACACGAAGTGGAACACGGTCGGCATCAGCACCATCGCCGAGCTGAGCGAGGCCCACGTGGTCATCAGCGACGCGGGGCTGCCCGAGGACGCACGCACCGACCTGGCCGAAAGGGCCGGGCAATTGATCATCGCGGAGGGCTCGCAGTGAAGCGCACCATCACCCATCTGGCCGACGGCCGGGAGCTGATCTACTTCGACCGGCGGGACGACGCCGACAGGAGCGCGATCGACCGGCGGACGCTCGACCCCCGGCCGGTGGCCTCAGAGCTGCGCTACGACCCGCTGACCGAGGAGTGGATCGCGGTCGCGGGGCACCGGCAGACGCGTACGTTCCTGCCGACCGGCGGCACGTCGGAGTGCCCGCTGTGCCCGTCGTCGGACGAGCGGTCGACGGAGATCCCGGCCTACGACTACGACGTGGTGGTGTTCGAGAACCGCTTTCCCTCTTTCTCCACAAATTTCGGGACTTATCAGGAGGTGGGCGGGCTGAGTGAGGTCCGTCCGGGCGTGGGGAGGTGTGAGGTGGTGTGCTTCACCTCCGACCACTCCTCCTCCTTCTCCAGGCTCTCCGACGCCCAGGTGGAGCTGGTCATGGAGGCGTGGGCCGACCGTACGGCCGAGCTCTCCGGGATCGAGGGCGTGGAGCAGGTCTTCTGCTTCGAGAACCGGGGCGAGGAGATCGGCATCACGCTCGCCCATCCGCACGGCCAGATCTACGCCTACCCGTACGTCACGCCCAAGACCAAGCTGCAGCTCGGCGCGGCTGCCCGCCATCGGGGGCCGGGCAACCTGTTCGCCGACGTGCTGGCCACCGAGCGGGCGGCGGGGACGCGGGTGGTGGCCGCCAACGAGTTGTGGACGGCGTTCGTGCCGGCCGCCGCGCGCTGGCCGTTCGAGGTGCACGTGTATCCGCACCGGCAGGTGCCGGACCTGGCGGCGCTCACGGAGGAGGAGCGGGCGGCGTTCGCCCCCCTCTACACCTCGGTGCTGCGGGCCTTCGACGGGCTGTTCGGCGTGGTGATGCCGTACATCTCGGCCTGGCATCAGGCGCCCGTACGCCAGGACAGGGAGCTGGCCTACCTGCACCTGGAGCTGTTCAGCATCCGGCGGGCGCCGAACAAGCTGAAGTTCCTGGCCGGCTCGGAGTCGGCGATGGGCGCCTTCGTTAACGACGTGCTGCCGGAGGAGGCGGCGCGCATGCTTCGATCACAAGTAGATCACTAATTGATTTCCACTTAAGGTCGCATGACTCGGGATCTACCACTAATATCCCCATAAGCACCGGCCATAACAGCCGTCGCTTGCCTAATCCCGGGCGCGTGGCCCGGGAGCCGGGGACCCGAAACCGCACCTGGGGTGAATCCGCTTCTGTGGTAGGGCGCACTCCCATGCCCGAACCCGTCAGCTAACCCGGCCGGCAGAGGGAGAGGAACACCTACGTGGCGGCTTCGTCCCCCGCGACTCTTGCCATCGGTCTGATCACCGCCGCCGCCGTCGCCGTCCTTCCGGCGATACCGGCGTCCGCGGCCCCCAAACCCTCGGAGGCGAAGCTCCGGGCGCAGCTCAAACAGCTCAACACCAAGGTCGACAAGCTCATCGAGAAGTACAACCTCAAGCGCGTCGAGCTGGCCAAGGCCCAGCAGGCCGCCGAGGCGGCCAAGGCCAGGCTGGCCACCGCCGAGCAGGCGCTGGCCACGGCCGAGCAGCGGGTCGCCGAGATCGCCCGCCTGCGTTACCAGAACGCCGATCCTTCGCTCCCCTTCCTCATGACCCCCGAGCGCGGCAGCAGCGCCGCCCTGCTCGAACAGCTGACGGCTGAGCAGCAGGCGGTCGTGCAGAGCGTGGCCAAGGCCAAGGACGACAAGGAGAAGGCCAGCAAGGAGGCCGCCGCCCTGACGACCAGGATCAAGGCCGACGCGGCCGAGGTGGACAGTCAGCGCGACGACGCCGAGAAGGTCATCGACGACATCGAGGACAAGCTCAAGGACCTGGTGCCGTTCGCGACGGGCCGCAACTCCGACGGTTCGTGGGCACCGCAGCTGCCGTCAGGCCCCGACCACATCACCCCGCGGACACGGCTGATGAAGGCCCAGGTGGCCAAGAACTTCGCGCTGCCGTTCTCCGTGGGCTGCTTCCGCGCGGGCGCGAGCGGCGAGCACCCGCTGGGCCGGGCCTGCGACTTCATGATGAGCACGGGCGGCTCGATGCCGTCGGCGGCCAACAACGTCCTCGGCGACCGGCTGGCGGACTGGGCGCTGGCGAACAAGGGCAAGCTGGGCGTCAAGTACGTGATCTGGAAGCAGCGGATCAACCACGGGTCGGGCTGGCGGACGATGTCGAACCGCGGCAGCATCACCGAGAACCACTTCGACCACGTGCACATCTCGATGAACTGACGCCGAGAAAGCCGAACGGGGCCCCTGCCGAGGAGACGGCACGGGCCCCGCGTCATGTTCAGGGGGCGTCAGTTGGTCAGCGTGAGCGGGTTGACCAGGTCGGCGTAGACGAGCAGACCTGCCATGATCATCATCACGATCGCGAGCGCGTACGTCAGCGGCAGCACCTTGGCGATGTCGACGTAGGCCGGCTCCGGCCGCTTCATGACCTTGGCGTACGCCCGCTTGATGCCCTCCCACAGGCCCCCGGCGACGTGACCGCCGTCGAGCGGCAGCAGCGGGATGAGGTTGAACATGCCGATCGCCAGGTTGAAGCCGGCCAGCAGGTTGACGAAGATGGCGATCTTCTTCTCGGTGGACAGGTCGGAGGCGAGGATCTCGCCGCCCATGCGGCCCGCGCCGACCACGCCCACCGGGCCCTCGGGGTCGCGCTCGTCGCCGGAGAAGGCCGCGTGCCAGACGCCGACCATCTTCTCCGGCAGGTTGAGCAGCGAGCCCGCCACCCGGGCGGTCAGCTCGCCCATGTAGCCGACGACCTGGCCGAGGCTCTGCTTCTCCATGACCTCGGTGGGCAGCACGCCGAGGAAGCCGACGTTCTTGTCGATCTTCTCGGGGTCTTCGAGGTTGGGCCGGTCCTGCGCGATGAGCGTGACGCTGAGCGTCATCGGCTTGCCGTCGCGCTCGATGCCGAGCTGCACCGGGCCGGGGCCGTGGGAGCGGATCAGGCGGGTGGCGTCGTCCCAGGAGCCGATCTTCTGGCCGTCGAAGGAGACCATGCGGTCACCGGGCTTCATGCCGGCCTGGGCGGCGGGCGTCAGCTTGTCGCCGGGCGCGCACTGGGCGCGCTGCTCGGAGATCGGGATCACACAGGTGTGGGTCTCGGGCGAGACGACCGGGGCCCAGGCGGGCAGGCCGATGCCGACCAGCAGGATGCTGAAGAAGACGAACGCGAGCACGAAGTTCATGGCCGGGCCGCCGGACATGATGATGACCTTCTGCCACCACTTCTTGCGGTAGAAGACGCGGTCTTCGTCGCCCGGCCGCACCTCTTCCTGCGCGGCGTCGCGGGCCGACTCGATCAGGCCCTGCCAAGGGCCTGTGGCGGTGCTCCTGAGCTTGCCCGGCTCGTCGCCGGGGCGCGGCGGGAGCATGCCGATCATGCGGATGTAGCCGCCGAACGGGATCCACTTGATGCCGTATTCGGTCTCGCCCTTGCGCCGCGACCACGCCGTGGAGCCGAAACCCACCATGTACTGGGTCACCCTCACGCCGAAGATCTTGGCCGGCACCAGGTGGCCGAGCTCGTGCAGCGCGATGGAGACCATCAGCCCGAGGAGGAAGAGGATGATCCCCACGACGTAGAGCCAGTTCATCGAGGTGTGCTCCCGGCAGACGACAGGACAGACGAAGGGTCCGACAGCCCCAGAGTAGTCGAACTCGTCACACCGTACGGCTTACCGGTTCCGACGGGCATTGACAGTGCGCGATCAAGCGATCACGCTGGGAGACGACGGAGGGGGACGTCTTGATCCGCATACTGATCGCCGAGCACCTGCCCTTGGTGCGCCGTGGCCTGCTCGTCACCCTGGCGGCCGAGCCTGGCCTGCGGGTCGTCGCCGAGGCCGGGCACGCTCGGGAGGTGGTGAGCGCGGCGCGGGCCGCCGCGGCCGACGTGGCCGTGGTCGATCTCGACCTGCCCGGGGAGCCCGCGGCGGCGGATTCGCTGGCCGAGCAGGTGCCGGGGTGCGGGGTGCTGCTGCTGTCGGCCGCGCCCAATCCCGCGCAGGTGCGTGAGGCCCTGGCCGGCGCCGCATTGGGCTTCATGAGCCTGTGTGTGCCGCCTGAGCGGCTGGCCGAGGGCATCCGGCAGGTGGCGGCCGGGCGGCGGGCCATCGAGGCCGAGCTCGCCGTGGCCGCCCTCCAGTGCGCGACCAACCCGCTGACCCGGCGGGAGCTCGACGTGCTGCGGGCCGCCGCGGGCGGGGCTCGTTCGACGGAGATCGCCGACGAGCTGTTCCTGTCGGTGGGGACCGTACGCAATCATCTGTCGCGCATCATGTGCAAGACGGGAGCACGAAACCGGCTCGACGCGGTACGCATCGCCAGCGACTCCGGCTGGCTGTAGACGGGAGCTCAAGCCTGTGACGGGACCCGGTGGAGCCGCGCCGCTCCGCCGGGACCCGAACACGTAGAGCCTGCCAGCCGCACGCACCCGCTGCCAGTGAACGCCGTCACGACCGCACCGTGTAAAAGGTCATGGGTCGGCGGCTCAGGGACGCCAGATGAGCACCAGCGCGCAGTCGTCGTTGTGCCCCGAGGCCATGGCGTTGACCAGCGCCCTGGCGCCGTCGCGGAAGCCCGAGGGCAGCAGCCGCTCGGCCTCGCCGAGCAGCCGGTCGAGCCCGGCGTCGATGTCGCGCCCGGGCTGCTCGATCAGCCCGTCGGTGTAGAGCAGCAGCGCGTCGCCCCGGCGCAGGGTGCCGCTGTCGGGCTCGCAGTGCAGGTCGGGCACCACGCCGAGCACCACGCCCTTGGCCGTGGCGACCTGCCAGTTGCCCGTGCCCGCGTCGAACTTGACCACCGGCGGATGCCCGGCCGAGGTGATCGTGTAGTCGCCGGTGTCGAGGTCGAGGCGTACGTGCACCGCGGTCACGAAGCCCTCGTCGCCGCGCTGCCTGTGCAGGTAGGCGTTGCACGCGGGCAAAAAGTCCTCGACCGAGCCGAGCAGCCCGCCGAACGTGCCGGACAGCAGCAGCGCTCTCGTGCCCGCGTCGACGCCCTTGCCCGAGACGTCGACCAGCGCGATCTCGACGGAGTTGCCGTCGCGCATGGAGACCAGGAAGTCGCCGCCGAACGACGAGCCGCCCGCCTGCTTGAGCACGACCTTGCCGCCCCAGTCCTTCGGCAGCTGGGGCAGCTCGCCCTGGCTCCTGAGCCGGTCGCGCAGCTCCAGCAGCATCGCGTCGCCGCGCAGCCCCTGCACGCCCAGCTTGCCCCTGGTGCGGGCCATCAGCACGGCGAGCACGGTGGTGAACACGATCGTCACGGTGAGCCCGAGACCGACCCGGCCCGCGCCCAGGTTGACCGCGATGTAGCCGAGCGCCGCCCCCACCCCGACGAGCAGCTTCACCAGGCTGCCCAGCCGGAGCTGGAGCCCGCCGATGAGGGTGACCAGGATGAGCAGGGCGGGCGAGAACCACTCGGTCGAGACCTCGGCCGCGAGGACCCCGATGACGAGCGCGAGCACGATCAGGGTGATGAGCAGGTTGCGGTCGCGGGCCAGCAGCACCCTCCGGACGAACCGGACGACAGGCACCAGGAAGGGCACCCGTATCAGGGCCGCACGGACCCGTGGCGGGATCAGCGGCGCTGGTCGGGAACTCATGATGCGCCTGACTGTATCGGTCTGACCCGTGTTTGGGCAGCCCACTTGACCAACGCCTTGATCATTAAGCACGGATATTGGGTGGCCGTCCCCCTTTGCCCGCTCCTACCTTGGACGGATGACGTATCCGATCCGTCCGATTGACGAGTCAGAGTGGCCGGCCTACACCCGGGTGCTCGAGGAGGGGTTCGGCTGGACGCCACACCCCGCACAGACCGAGCGGTGGAAGGCCGAGACCGAGTTCGACCGTACGCTGGCCGTCTTCGACGGCGATCAGATCGTCGGTGTCACCGGCATCTACAGCTTCACGATGACCGTTCCCGGCGAACAGCTGCCCGTGGCGGGGGTGACCGCGGTCAGCGTGCTTCCCTCGCATCGCCGCCGCGGCGTGCTGTCCTCGATGATGCGCAGGCAGCTCGACGACATCCGGGCGCGCGGCGAGTTCGTGGCCGCCCTCTACGCCTCCGAGTCGCTCATCTACGGCCGGTACGGCTACGGCAGGGCCTCCAGCGAGCTGTTCTTCCAGATCGACACCCATAAGTCGGCGTTCGTCCCCGGCGCCCCTTCCGACCCGTCGCTCAGGCTCAGGGTGGTCAAGCCCGCCGACGTACGGTCCGAGCTGGAGAAACTGTTCGCCTCCGTCGTCCCGCGGCGCCCCGGCCGGTACGAGCGCAACAGCCACTTCTGGGACAGCCTGCTGGCCGACGAGGAGGCCGACCAGCAGGGCGCGGGCCCGTGGCGCTCGATTCTGGCCGAGGACGACCGGGGCGTGCGCGGCTACGCGCTGTTCCGCGTCAAGTCCGCCTGGGACGACAACGGCATCCCGAACGGCACCGTGAAGCTCCAGGAGCTGGAGGCGACCGACCCCGCCGCCTACGCCCTGCTCTGGCGCAGCGTCCTGGACCGCGACCTGGTCGCCAAGGTGCAGTCCGGCGGCCGACCGGTCGACGACCCGCTCATCGCGCTGCTCGCCGACTCCCGGCAACTGCGCGCGAGCTGGACGGACGAGCTCTACGTACGCCTGGTCGAGGTCGGCCCCGCGCTGTCCGCGCGCTCCTACAGCACGCCGGTCGACCTGGTGATCGAGGTCGAGGACGAGGTGTGCCCGTGGAACGCCCGGCGCTGGCGTCTCACTGCCGGCTCCTCGGGCGCCGAGTGCGTGCCGGTCGAGGATGAGCCGGACGTGACGCTGCCGGTGGTCGCGCTGGGCTCGGCGTACCTCGGAGACGGCCTGCTCGGCCAGCAGTTCGACGCGGGCCTGCTGCGCGAGCACTCGGCGGGCGCCGTACGCCGGCTCGCCACCGCCATGGCGTGGAGCCCGAAACCCTGGGCGGGACTGACCTTCTGACGTCGCGGGCGGTGACGTAGGCTCGACGGCATGGCGTTGCAAAGCCTGCAGATCACGGCCGTCGTGGCCATGCGTGCCCGCGATGTCTCCAAGCCGTCGAAAGAGCAGCAGGAGGCCGCCGACCGGCGGCCCCTGCGCGACGAGATGCCCAGGCGCGACTCCAAGCGCAAGGGCTAGACAGGCGGGGACGGCCGCTCATGTGGTGGCCGCCCCGCTCTGGGCGCTCTCGCTAGGGAAGCGAGGGAAGCTGGCCGATCGTCTCGTAGGCGGCCAGTTGCGCGATGCGCCTGCTGTGACGCTCGCTGCCGGAGAACGACGTGGCCAGGAAGACCTCCACGAACCGGGTGGCCTCCTCGGTGGAGTGCATGCGGGCGCCGACGCTGACGACGTTGGCGTTGTTGTGCTCACGCGCCAGCTTGGCCGTCTCCTCGCTCCAGGCCAGGGCGGCGCGGATGCCGCGCACCTTGTTGGCGCCGATCTGCTCGCCGTTGCCCGACCCGCCGATGACCACCCCCAGGCTGCCGGGGTCGCCGGCGACGCCCTCGGCCGCGCGCAGGATGAACGCCGGATAGTCGTCCTCGGCGTCGTAGACGAAGGGACCGCAGTCGGTCACCTCGTGCCCGTGATCCTTCAGCCAGGACACGAGGTGGTTCTTGAGCTCATAGCCGGCATGGTCGGCACCGATGTAGACACGCACCCGTCCAGTCTTCCACAGCGCCGTGGATCGGGCTCGCCGACTGGAGTAAGGACCGCTAACCTTGTCGAGTCCTTACGCAAGCGAAAGCAGAGATTCATGCGAGAGATCCGCGTCGTCGGCGACCCGGTCCTGCGCACGCCCGCCGAGCCGGTGACGGACTTCGACCGCGAGCTGCGCCGGCTGATCGACGAGATGTTCCAGGTCATGTACGCGGCCGACGGCGTCGGTCTGGCCGGCCCGCAGATCGGCGTCTCCCGGCGGCTGTTCGTCTACGACATCGCGGGACGCAAGGGGCACCTGGTCAATCCGCTGCTGACCGTCGACGACGCCGAGGAGGTGCCCGACCAGGAGGGCTGCCTGTCCGTGCCCGACCGCCGGACGGGCACGCCGATCTACGCACCGTTGGCGCGGGCGGCGGGCGTGACGGTCGAGGGGCTGGACCGGTTGCAGCGCCCCGTGCGCGTCAAGGCCCGGGGTTCGCTCGCGCGCTGCTTCCAGCACGAGACCGATCACCTCGACGGCAAGCTCTTCGTCGATCGCCTGCCGCGAAACGAGGCCCGCTCCATCCTGCTGCGGGCATAACGTGGCCGCATGAGCGTGCTTTCCGGCAAGGGCGCGTTGGTCACCGGCGGTTCCAGGGGCATCGGCAAGGCCATCGTGGAGCGGCTGACCGGCGACGGCGCGGACGTGGTCTTCTGTTACCGGCATGAGGCGGAGGCGGCCGAGCGGGTCGCCAAGGCGACGGGCGCGCACGCCGTGCGGGCCGACCTCGGCAGCAGGCAGGACCTCGATCGGCTGTTCGCCGAGGCGGAGGCGCGGCTGCCCGGGGTCGACATCGTGGTCAACAACGCCGCCACCGTCGAGGGGCAGAAGACCTTCGACGCGATCACCGACGACGACTACGAGCGGGTGTTCGCGGTCAACGCGCGTTCCGTCTTCCTGTCCATCCAGTGGGCGGCGCGGGTGATGCGCGACGGCGGGCGGATCGTCAACGTCTCCTCGCTCAACACCGTGGTGCCGGCGCCGGCCCTGGCCCTCTACTGCGGCAGCAAGGGGGCGATGGAGCAGTTCAGCAAGGTCGCCTCGCGGGAGCTGGGCGGGCGCGGCATCACGGTCAACGTGGTCTCGTCCGGGGCCACCGACACCGACATGCTGAGGGCCGCCAACCCGCCAGAGGCGCTGGAGGCGACGCCCGCCTACACGGCGCTGGGGCGGCTCGGCCGGCCCGACGACATCGCGGCGGTGGTCGCGTTCCTCGCCGGGCCCGACGGGCGGTGGGTGACCGGGCAGAACGTGCTGGCCACCGGCGGGCTGTACGTCTGAGCCGTCCGGCCGGGGGCGCGGCGGGCGGCCGCTCAGGGGCCGTTCGAGGGCCGTTCCGGGGCCCCCGCGGGCCCCGGTGGCCGCTCGGCGCGGCTACAGCTGGAGCGACTTGACCTCGAGGTACTCCTCCAACCCGTGCTCGCCGAGCTCTCGCCCCACACCCGACTGCTTGTAGCCGCCGAACGGCGCCAGCGGGTTGAACCGGCCGCCGTTGACCGCCACCTGGCCCGTACGCAGCCGCCTGGCCACGTCGAGCGCGCGTTCCTCGGTGCCCGCCCAGACGGCTCCGGCCAGACCGTACTTGGTGTCGTTGGCGATCTCGACCGCCTTGTCCTCGCTCGTGTACGGGATCAGCGACAGCACCGGCCCGAAGATCTCCTCCTGCTCGATCGTCATGCCGGGTTCCACGGCGGCGAACACCGTCGGCTCGACGTAGTAGCCGCGCTCGTACGGCCGGTCGGTGCCGCCGGCCACCAGCCGGGCCCCTTCCTCCTGGCCCCGGTTGATGTAGTGGATCACCCGCTCGCGCTGGGTCGCCGACACCAGCGGGCCGATCTTGGTGGAGTCGTCGAACGGGTCGCCGACCCGGTAGCCGCGGGCCGTCTCGACGGCCAGGTGGACCGCCTCGTCGTACTGGTCGCGCTGGACGAGCATGCGGGTCTGCGCCGAGCAGGTCTGGCCGGCGTTGACGAAGCAGTTGGCCACGCCGACCTTGACGGCCAGGGCGAGGTCCGCGTCGGGCAGGATGACGTTGGCCGACTTGCCGCCCAGTTCGAGCGCGACCCGCTTGACCGACTCCGCGGCCAGCGCGGCCACCCGGCGGCCGGCGGCGGTGGAGCCGGTGAAGGAGACCATGTCCACCGCGGGATGGGCCGCCATCGCCTCGCCGACGACCGGCCCCCGGCCGCTGACCAGGTTGAACACGCCCGGCGGCAGGCCCACCTCGTGGAAGATCTCCGCCAGTGCGTACGCGGCCAGCGGCGCCACCTCGCTCGGCTTGAGCACCACCGTGCACCCGGCGGCCAGGGCGGGCGCCACCTTGCAGACGATCTGGTGCAGCGGGTAGTTCCACGGCGTGATCGCGGCCACCACCCCGATCGGCTCCTTGACCACCAGTGAGTTGCCCACGCGGGTCTCGCGCGGATAGTCGGCGGCGAGCGTGGCGTAGGAGGCGAGGACGCTCACCGGCATGAGCGTCTGCACTCTGAGCGCGAAGGCCAGCGGCGCGCCCATGTCGGTGGCGATGATCTCCGCCACCTGCTCTGATCGCTGTTTCAGCAGCTCGGCGGCGTCGGCGAGGAGTTTGCCACGCTCGGCGTGGGCCGCCCGGGACCATTCGGGGAAGGCTCGCGCGGCGGCGCCGGCCGCCGCTTCGACATCGTCGGGGACACCCGCGGGCACCCGGTCGATGATCTCTTCGGTGGCCGGGTTGACGACGTCGATGGAGTCGTCCGATGCCGAAGCGGTCCAGGAGCCGTCGATATACAGCTGACGCATGGCCCCATCTTTACAGTGCGTCAGGCCCGAGGGCGAGGGCTCATCCTGAGTCGGGGATAAGCCCTTTCCACCGCAGCCTGGTTTTCTTCCCCTCGGGGATCAGTCGAACTGCGGGCGCCGGGTGCGGGTGCGCTTCAGTTCGAAGAAGTCGTCGTACTGGGTCACGGCCAGGACGCCGTCCCAGAGCTTGCCCGCGTCGTCGCCGCGCAGGATCTTCGTGATGACCGGCCCGAAGAAGGCGTTGTCGCCGACGCGGATGATCGGGGTGCCGACCTCCTGGCCGACCAGGCCGATGCCCTCGTCGTGGGAGGCGCGGATGGTGGCGTCGTACTCCTCGGAGTGCATGGCATCGGCCAGGCTCCGTTCGAGGCCGGCGTCGTCGAGCGCGCCCTCGATGACCTCGCGCAGGCGCTCGGGCTGCTTGCTCAGGCCCTGGTTGTGCAGGCGGGTGCCGAGCCCGGTGTAGAGCTCGCCGATGACGTGCTCGCCGTGCTTGGCCGCGGCCGCCGCGATGACCCTGACCGAGCCCATGGCCTTGGCGGCGCGTTCGAGGTAGTCGGCGGGTACGTCTTTCTCCTCGTTGAGGAAGTAGAGCGACATCTGCCGCCAGCGGGGCTGGATCGGCCGGACCTGCTCCACCTCCAGCAACCAGCGCGAGGTCACCCACGCGAACGGACAGGAGGGGTCGAACCACAGGTCCACGGGAATCTTCTCTGTCATGTCTGCCCGTAACCTGAGGTGGTTCGGGTCCTATTCCCGGCATGGCAGGATACGGACAACCCCGACGAAGTGGTGAAAAGGAGCGCAACTTGGCAGGCAACCTGACCCGGGACGAGGCTCGTGAGCGCGCCCGGCTGTTGAAGGTCGAGTCTTACGAGGTCGCACTCGACCTGACCGAGGGAGAGGAGCGCTTCGAGAGCGTCACGACGGTCCGCTTCACCAGCACCCGGCCGGGCGAGTCCACCTTCGTCGACCTGCACGGGGCCACCGTCCGCAAGGTCACGCTGAACGGCGCCGACCTCGACGTGTCGGCCTACGACGCCGAGCGGGGCCGCTTCCCCCTCCCCTCGCTCGCCGAGTCCAACGTGCTGGTCGTCGACGCCGACTGCTCCTACATGCGCACGGGCGAGGGCCTGCACCGCTTCGTCGACCCGGTCGACCAGCAGGTCTACCTGCACAGCCAGTTCGAGACGGCCGACGCCCACCGCATGTACGCCTGCTTCGACCAGCCCGACCTCAAGGCCACGTTCCAGCTCACGGTGCTGGCCCCGGCCGGCTGGGAGGTCGTCTCCAACGCCGCCGCCTCCGTGGTGACCGAGCTGCCCGAGCAGGCCGGCCGGCACGGCACGGTGCAGGCGGCCAGGCGCTGGGAGTTCCCGGCCACGCCTGTGCTGTCCACGTACATCACCGCGCTGGTCGCCGGGCCCTTCCACAAGGTGACCTCCGAGCACGACGGCATCCCCCTGGGGGTCTACTGCCGCGCGTCGCTGGCCGAGCACCTCGACGCCGACAACATCCTTGAAGTCACCCGTCAGGGCTTCGACTTCTTCCACCGCGTCTTCGGCGTGCGTTACCCGTTCGGCAAGTACGACCAGCTCTTCGTGCCCGAGTTCAACGCGGGCGCGATGGAGAACGCCGGCTGCGTGACGTTCCTTGAGGACTACGTCTTCCGCTCCAGGGTCACCGACGCGGTCGTCGAGCGGCGCGCGGAGACGATCCTGCACGAGATGGCCCACATGTGGTTCGGCGACCTCGTCACCATGCGCTGGTGGGACGACCTGTGGCTGAACGAGTCGTTCGCCACCTACATGTCCGTGCTGGCTCAGGCCGAGGCGACGCGGTGGGGCAAGGGCGCGTGGACCACGTTCGCGAACGTGGAGAAGTCCTGGGCCTACCGCCAGGACCAGCTCCCCTCCACCCACCCCATCGCCGCCGACATCCCGGACATGCAGGCGGTCGAGGTCAACTTCGACGGCATCACGTACGCCAAGGGCGCCTCGGTGCTCAAGCAGCTCGTCGCCTACGTCGGCCTGGACAACTTCCTGGCCGGGGTGCGCGACTACTTCGCCGAGCACGCCTGGGGCAACACCGAGCTGAAGGACCTGCTCACCGCCCTTGAGCGCACCTCCGGCCGCGACCTGTCCTCCTGGTCGAAGGAGTGGCTGGAGACCTCCTGGGTCAACACGCTGCGGCCGGCGTTCGAGGTGTCCGGCGGGCGCTTCACCAAGTTCGAGGTGCTCCAGGAGGCGCCCGCGGACTATCCGACGCTGCGCTCCCACCGGGTGGCGATCGGCCTCTACTCGCTGGCCGACGGCAAGCTGACCCGGACCAAGCGGGTCGAGCTGGACGTGGTCGGCGCCCGTACGGACGTGGTCCAGCTCGTCGGCGAGGAGCAGCCCGACCTGGTGCTGCTCAACGACGACGACCTGACGTACGCCAAGATCCGGCTCGACGAGGACTCGATGCGGACGCTGGTCGAGGGCGGCATCGCCGCGTTCACCGAGTCGCTGCCGCGCGCCCTGTGCTGGTCGGCGGCCTGGGACATGACCCGCGACGGCGAGATGTCCACGCGCGACTACGTCAAGCTGGTCGTCTCCGGGGCGGGCACGGTCAGCGACATCACCGTGCTGCAGGCGGTGCTGCGCCAGGCGCGCATGGCGGTGCAGCAGTACGCCGACCCGGCCTGGCGGCCCGAAGGGCTGGCGCTGCTGGCCGCCGAGCTGCGCTCGCTGCTCGCCTCGGCCCAGCCGGGCTCCGACCAGCAGCTCGCCTACATCCAGGCGTTCGCCCCCGTGGCCAGTGCCGACGAGGACCTGACCCTGCTGGAGCACATCCTCGACGGCACCTCGGTGCCCGAAGGGCTGAGCGTCGACACCGACCTGCGCTGGAGCCTCGTGCACGCGCTGGTCTCCGGCGGCCGGCTGGCCGAGGCCGATATCGACGCCGAGCTCGAACGGGACCCTACGGCGACGGGTGAGCGCCAGGCCGCGCTCTGCCGGGCCGCGATCCCGTCCGCCGAGGCCAAGGCGGCGGCGTGGGAGCGGATCGTGGGCGGCAAGCTGGCCAACCACATCGCCCGTACGACGATCGGCGGCTTCCAGGACCCGCACCACCCCGAGCTGCTGGCGCCGTACCGCGAGAAGTACTTCGCGGAGGTGGGCCGGATCTACCGCGAGTGGACGTTCGACCAGGCCTCGACGTTCGCCGTCGGGTGCTTCCCCTCGCTGCTGATCGAGCCGGAGACGGTGCGGGCGGCGCAGGACTTCCTGGCGCGAGAGAAGCCGCCGCAGGCGCTGCGCCGGCTCATCCTGGAGGGCGCCGACGGTGTCAGCCGCGCTTTGCGCAACAGGGAGAAGGACGCCGCTTCCGGCTGATCTCCTTCCTGATCATGCGGCTGATCGGCCCTCGCGGGAACGCGGGGGCCGATCGGCCGCGCGGACATGACGTGGGCATCCTGGGCGCGGTGTTAGCCTCGAAACCGTGCTAGGCCAGGGGACCACCCTCAACGACCGCTACGTGCTCGGCGACCGCCTCGGCGGCGGGGGCATGGGCGAGGTCTGGCGTGCCGACGACACGGTTCTCGGGCGCTCGGTCGCGGTCAAGGTGCTGATGCCCGCGCTCTCCGAGGACCCGAGGTTCACCCAGCGCTTCCACAATGAGGCCAGGGCCATGGCCACGCTCAGGCATCCGGGCGTGGTCGACGTCTACGACTACGGCACCTGTGACGTCGCCGGCCGCCAGGTGAGCTTCCTCGTCATGGAATACGTGCAGGGCGAGTCGCTCGACCGCGTACTGCGGCGCGGCCCGCTGCCGGTCGAGACGACCATGCGCCTGGTGGCGGAGGTCGGCGACGCGCTGGCCGCCGCGCACGCGCAGGGCATCGTGCACCGCGACGTCAAACCGGCCAACCTCATGGTCAGGCCCGACGGCGGGGTGGTGCTCACCGACTTCGGCATCGCCCACTCGGCCTCGGCCGGCCAGCTCACGGCCACGGGGACGATGTTGTGCTCGGCCGGCTACTGCGCTCCCGAGATGGCCACGGCCAGCGACGTGACGCCGGCGGTCGACATCTACGCGCTGGGCGTGGTGGCGTACGAGTGCCTGAGCGGGCATCTGCCGTTCCAGGGCGACACTCCCGTACAGATCATCTTCAAGCACCTCAACTCCCCCATCCCGCGGCTGCCCGGCGACGTGCCGCCGGGGCCGCGGCAGGTGGTGGAGCGGGCGTTGGAGAAGGCGCCCGACGCGCGCTGGCAGACGGCGCCGCAGATGGCCCAGGCCGCGCGCCAGGCGCTGACCGCTCCCGAGACGCTGCCCATGCCGCCCAGGCGGCGCGTGACCCGGGCGGCGCTGACCATCACGGCCGCCGTGGCGGTGTCGCTGGCCGTGGCGGGCTTCGTCTGGCTGCGGCCCTCCGGGCCCGCCGCCAGCGAGGAGGTGCCGCCGCCGGTGATCGGCAGCACCACGATCGAGTTCACCCCCTCCTCACCGCCGGCCACCGGCCAGGATCTGACCTCGCCGCCCCCGGTCAAGCGCACGGCGGCGCCCAGGCCTACGCGCTCCGCGCCCGTGGCGACGACGTCGCCGCCCGCCGTGACGGCCGAGCCCACCACCACGCGCCCGGGCACGACGACGCCGCCCACCACGCCGGCCACGACGGAGCCCGAGGAGCCGACGCCCGACCCGACCACGCCTGGGCCTGAGGAGCCGACGGCCGAGCCCACGATCACCCGGCCGCCCGGGGAGATCCAGTGCATCCGCGCGCCCTGCCCCGGTTGATGAGCACGAGTTGACGTGCCCGAGTTGACGAGCTTGAGTCACCGGGCGCGAGTTGCTGTGTCTGAGTTGCTGGGCCCGGGACGCGTCGTGGACGACCGGCGGCGTGCCCTGGCTGGTGTCAGGGGTGCTGCCGGTCGGGTTGGCGCTCCGGGAGGAGCGCGCCCGGCCCCGGCCTGCCTGGGTTCCATGTCCTTGTCCGGCCGCTGATCGTGAGAAAGTCGTCGCGTGGACTCGACTCGTGACCTGTTCATCGCCCTCGCCCGCCGCTACGCCTTCGCCGACCTGGGCGCGCTCGCGCCTGACGAGGAGATCGCGGAGGTGTGCGAGTTCGGGCAGCGGTTGCTCTCGCTCGACGCGGAGGACTTCGCGGCCGAGGCCCGGGTGGTCCCCGCCGACCTGCGGCGGCGGGCACGGGCCTGCCACATGCCGCAGACGCCGCGCGAGCAGCCGCGCGGGGCGCTGGAGTCGCTGCGTCCCGCGTACGGGCTGCTGCTGGAGGTCATCGCCGTACGGTGGCACCGGCGCGAGCTGAGCCCGATGATCGCCGCCGTGCACATCGCCAGCGAATACCTGCCGCTGCTGGCCTTCGAGCCGCAGCTCGGGCACGCCGGCGATCCCGCCAGGTGGCCCGCGGGGCTGAGCGCGTCAGGGAGCAGGTTCGGCGTGATCGGCGACCGGGAGTGCGACCACACCAAGTCCGAGCAGTCGGCCACGAACCGGACCCTGCGCGTGTCAGGGGAGCCGGCGGAGGGCTGGCGAGCGTACTTCGACCGGCAGCACAGCCAGGTCTCCGGGGCGGTGGCCGTGTGCGTGGCGACCTGCCGCAACCCGTGCTCGGCCATGGACTGGATCGATCCCGAGCCGCGCGCCGACCTGCAGTCGCGGGCGCGCACGGCGCTGGCCTTCGCCGAGACGCCGCTCGTCCGGCTGCGTCACGCCGCGCCCGTAGGCCACGGGTTCGGGGTGCCCTCGCCCGAGGAGGTGCTCGACGCCTGGGAGCGCAGCCGGGCGGTGCTGGACAAGAACGCCGTCGGCTCGGCGGCGCTGAAGGACGACGGGTTTCCGCTGCCCGGGCTGCCGTCGCTGTTCTCGGCCGTGGCCGAGGCCCCGATCGAGCCGGCGTCGCTGCTGGCCGGGGTCAGCGAGCACGTCGTACGCCTGCTCGAACGGCACTGACGCCCGGCGGTGCGGCACGCCGGAGCCGCCGGGCGGCCGCTTGATCGCCGGGGCCGGTAGGGCCGGCGGAAGGCGCCTGGAACGGCGGCGCTAGCGGCGGGCGGTCGCCTGTTCGCCCAGGGCGGCGATGCCGTACAGCAGGCCGCCGATCAGGTCGCCCACGCTGAAGGCGGTGGCCATCGACATCGCGGTCAGCCGGCACGCGCTGTCGCTCAGCCGCCGCCGCGCGTCCTCGCCCGTGACGATCTCCAGCCCCCGGCCGGCGAGGTCCACGAAGATCACCACGGCGCGGTCGGCCTCATCACCCAGGGCGGCGTGCAGGCGTTCGGCGAAGTGGCGGCGCCCGCCCACCGGTTCGCCGATGAAGACGCCGAACCGCAGCCCGCTGCGGCGCTCGGCGGTGTGCAGGGCCTTCCTGACGTCGTCGGCCTGAGCGGCGGTCAGTCCCTTCATACGCACCTCACCATCCCGCGGAGGCGCCGCCGACGCGCCTGCCGGGCTCGGCGGTCTCGGCTGCGGCCACCCAGTCGTGCTCGGGCACGTCCGCCCACGGGGGCACGCGGTCGGCCAGCACCAGCCCCGAGGTGCTCACGCCGCGCTCGCTCCTGGAGGGGCCGCCCAGCCACACCGGGCCCGCTTCGATCCGGCGGCGCGCGCCGCGCCCCGGCACCATGACGAGCAGGCTGATCAGCACGAACAGCCCCATGGACACCCCGATGAGAAAGAGCAGGATCTCTGCCGCGCTGTTCACAACAAGACCGTAATCCTCGTGAGCGGGTCCGGCCAGACCCGATGCCGGCCGCGGCCCCGCGTCTTTTCCCGGTAAGATCGTTTGCCGGGGCTTCTCTAGAGAAGAACAGTAGACATACCCCGAAATCAGGCGTGGAACACGATGAGCTGGGCCATAAAACTATGGACGCGGCAACACTAGGAATCGATCGAATCCCCGGGCTACGGTGAGTGACGTGGACTCCGACAACCAGCGAGAAGACGGTCTCAACGCGTCTCCCATCTGGGTGAGCGACCGACCAGAAAGCGAGCAGACCGCCGCCGCCAAGCCTTCGGCGCCCACCTCCACGTACGCGCCGCTCCAGCGCGCGTCCGTGCGCGACCTGCTGCAACAACCCCGTTTCCGCCGCCTGCGCAACCGGCTGATCGTGGCGGTCGCCGCGGGTCTGGTGGTGGGGTTCCTCGTGCACGACTGGCGGGTGGGCGTGACCGCGGGCGTGATCGCGGCCGTTCTCGAGGCGGTCTGGCGGGCACGCTCCAACTCCTCCGTTCCGGCGTGGCGGCGGTCGTCCGTGGCTGAGCGGCGCACCGAGGCGCAACTGCGCAAGCTCGAACGCAGCGGCTATCGCACGCTGCACGCGCGGGCGATCCCGGGCAGCGAGGCTCAGATCGACCACCTCGTGGTGGGCCCGACGGGCGTCTACGCGGTCGACTCCGAGAAGTGGGACCGCCGGCTGCCCGTACGCGTGCAGATGGGCAAAAAGCTCTTTCACGGCCCGTTCGACATGAAACCCCGCCTCACCGAGGCCAAGTGGGAGGCGTCGCAGGCCAGCACGCTGATCAGCGAGTCGTTCGGCCGCGAGATCGCCGTGGTGCCGTCGCTGGCCATCTACGGCCCGCCCGTGCCCTGGAAGATCATGACCATTCGCGGCGTGGACGTCTACCAGGGCGACCGCGCGCGTAAGTGGATCACCAAGCGGGAGCGGGCGCTGACGACCACCGAGATCGACCGCATCTACGACATCGCCGCCCAGGCGCTGCCCGCTCGCTACGGCGAGGACTGACCGGGCTCGTCCGCTTCAGGTTCATCCGCTCCGGCCGCCAGTCTCGCGCCGAACTCGTCGAGACGGGCGGCCAGTTCCTTGCTCGGCGGCAGCGTGGCGGGCAGCCGTGAATACACCGCCGCGCCGAAACCGGCCTGGCGCACGATGTGGTCGAGCAGCGCCTCCCTGTCGCGCGGCCAGGGGAACGCCGGCTGGGCGATGAGCAGGGAGACGCAGCCGTGCACGGCCGACCAGAGGCCGAGCGCGAGCTTCTCCGGGTCGCCTTCGAACACCCGCGTCTCCACGCAGGCCGCGACGGCGGCCACCATGTGGCGGAAGGCCGTCTCGGCGGCCGGTGGCACGCCCGGCGCCGCTGACGGGCGCAGCATCAGCACCCGGTACTGCACGGGGTGGTCGAGGGCGAAACGGGCGTAGGCGCGGGCGCATTTGCCGAGCGCGAGGAACGGGTCGCCGCCGAGGTTGCCGGTGAACACGCGGCCCAGCTCGTCCCAGACCCGCATGCAGACGGCCTCGACGAGCGCGTCCTTGTCGGCGAAGTGCAGGTAGACCGAGGGTGTGGAGACGCCCGCGCGTTCGGCCACGGCGCGCAGGGTGAGCGCGTCCTCGGTGCCCGCCTCGGCCAGCAGATCCTCGGCCGCGCGCAGGATCTCCTCGCGCAGCAGGGCCCCTTCTCCGCGTCTGGCGCGTACCCGTCTGGTGCTCACGCATCTCACATTGACGTCGTCAAGTTAACGATGTCAATCTGAGGTTCTGCGGAAGGGGCGTACTCCATATGGGGATTTTTCAGGAAGCGACCGCTGTGACGGCGCACGGGGATGGCGCGTTCGGCGCCACCCTGGACGCGCAGTGGAGCGTGGGCAGCCGGCTGCACGGGGGCTATCTCCTGGCCATACTGGGCCGGGCCGCCTGCGAGAGCGCGGCCGGCGGCGGGCATCCGCACGTGACGGCCGTCAGCGGCACGTTCATCGAGCCGCCCGAGCCGGGCGCGGCCGTCGCACGGGTCGAGACGCTGCGCGTCGGCAGGACCGTGGCCCAGGTCAGGGCCGCTCTCGTGCAGGAAGACCGCATCCGGGTCGAGGCGCACATCACGCTGGGCCTGCTGGACGACGCGGACCCGTGGTGGTCGGCGCACGAGCCGGTTCAGCTCCCGCCCGAGCAGGACTGCTTCCGCATGACCGTCGACCCCCCTGGCGCGAGCTTCAGCGTGCCGCTGATGGGCGTGATCGAGGAGCGGCTGGACCCCGCGCACCTGGCCTTCGCCGCCGGCGCCCCCTCCGGGCGCGGGGTGATGGCGAGCTGGCAGCGGCTGGCCGACGGCTCCGACTGGGACCCGCTGAGCCTGCTGGTGGCGCTGGACCCGGTGCCGCCGGTCTCGTTCGACCTGGGGCTGTCGGGGTGGGTGCCGACGATCCAGCTGTCGGCCTATCTGCGCAGGCTGCCCGCCCCCGGGCCGGTCAGGGTGCGGCTGGCGGCCACGGACATCTCGGGTGAGAGGATGGACGAGGTGGCGCATGTCTGGGACGACAAGGGCCGCCTCGTGGCCCAGGCCACCCAGCTCGCCGCCGTCCGCCTGCCGGACCGGCGGTAGTCGCTCGGGCGTGCGCGGGGCCGGGGCACGATCCGGTAACGGCCGTCCGACACGTGGACAGTTGTCTCAGTTACCGGGCGGCGGCCGTAACATGTGAGGACTCGCTAGCGATGGGAGAAGCCCAATGCCCGCCCTCAGGTCACGCACAGTCACCCACGGCAGGAATATGGCCGGTGCCCGGGCCCTGCTCCGGGCGACCGGCGTAGCCGGGAGCGATTTCGGCAAGCCCATCATCGCGGTGGCCAACAGCTTCACCCAGTTCGTCCCGGGCCATGTGCATCTGCGCGAGGTCGGCGACGTGGTGTCCGCGGCGATCAGGGAAGCGGGGGCGATCCCCCGCGAGTTCAACACGATCGCGGTCGACGACGGCATCGCGATGGGCCACGGCGGCATGCTCTACTCGCTGCCGTCGCGCGAGCTCATCGCCGACGCGGTCGAGTACATGGTCGAGGCCCACTGCGCGGACGCGCTGATCTGCGTCTCCAACTGCGACAAGATCACCCCCGGCATGCTGCTCGCCGCGTTCCGGCTGAACATCCCGACGATCTTCGTCTCCGGCGGGCCCATGGAGGCCGGCAAGACGCCCGGCAAGAAGCTCGACCTGATCGACCCGATGATCGCCTCCGCCGACGACTCGGTCTCCGACGCCGACCTGCTGACCATGGAGGAGAACGCCTGCCCGACCTGCGGCTCGTGCTCCGGCATGTTCACAGCCAACTCGATGAACTGCCTGGTCGAGGCCATCGGCCTGGGGCTGCCCGGCAACGGCACGATCCTGGCCACGCACAAGGCGCGCAAGCAGCTGTTCGAGGACGCGGGCCGCCAGCTCGTCGAGATCACCCGCCGCTACTACGAGGACGGCGACGAGTCGGTGCTGCCGCGCTCGATCGCCACCCGCGAGGCGTTCGAGAACGCGATGACCCTCGACGTGGCCATGGGCGGCTCCACCAACACGATCCTGCACATCCTGGCCGCCGCCCGCGAGGCCCAGGTCGACTTCGGGCTCAAGGAGATCAACGAGATCTCGCTGCGGGTGCCGTGCCTGTGCAAGGTCGCCCCGGCCACGGACAAATACCACGTCGAGGACGTCCACCGCGCCGGCGGCATCCCCGCCATCCTGGGCGAGCTCGACCGGGCCGGGCTGCTGCACCGCGACGTGACCACGGTCAACGGCGGCACGCTCGCCGACCTGCTGACCACGTGGGACGTGCGCTCGCCTTCGGTGAAGCCCGAGGCCGTCGAGCTGTGGCACGCCGCGCCCGGCAACGTGCGCACGGTCAAGGCGTACTCCCAGGACAACCGCTGGGACGAGCTCGACCTCGACCGCGAGGCCGGGTGCATCCGCGACCGCGAGCACGCCTACACCGCCGACGGCGGCCTGGCCGTGCTCTACGGCAACATCTCGCGCGACGGTTCCGTGGTGAAGACGGCCGGGGTCGACGAGTCGATCTGGACGTTCAGCGGGCCGGCGGTGGTGTTCGAGTCGCAGGAGCAGGCGGTCGAAGGCATCCTCGGCGGGCGGGTCAAGGCCGGCGACGTGGTCGTCATCCGCTACGAGGGCCCCAAGGGCGGGCCCGGCATGCAGGAGATGCTCTACCCGACGTCCTTCCTGAAGGGCAGGGGCCTGGGCAAGGTGTGCGCGTTGATCACCGACGGGCGCTTCTCCGGCGGCACCTCCGGGCTGTCGATCGGTCACACCTCACCCGAGGCGGCCGAGGGCGGCTCCATCGCGCTGGTCGAAGACGGCGACATCATCGACATCGACATCCCCAACCGGCTGCTGGAGCTGCGCGTGCCCGAGGCCGAGCTGGCCGCCCGGCGCGAGAAGCTGCTGGCCGAGCTGGGCGGATACCGGCCGCGTGACCGCGACAGGAAGGTCAGCGTGGCGCTGCAGGCGTACGCGGCGATGACGACGTCGGCCTCGACGGGTGCCTCCCGCGACCTGTCCCAGCTCTCCCGGTGACGCGCGGCCCGCTCAGGTTGCTCGCGGCGCCGCGCGACCCGTCCGGGTCCTCGCGGCCGTGTGCGACCTGATCGGGTTTTCGTCGTGATTCGCGGCCTGTTCGGGGGCTCTCGCGGTGGTTCGTGATCTGTGCGGCAGGTGACAGGAATGTCGCCGTCTGCCGCACAGGTTTTCGAAAATTGTCGGTGGGCGCCCGTATTCTTTGGGTATGACGACAGTCGTGAAGCACGATACTCGCCCGCTGACGACCGCCGAGATCGCCGCACTCGCACTCTCCCTCGCCCACCTCGGCGCGGGGCCGCAGGCCGTCACCGCCCGGCGTGGCCTGCAACACGCGTTCGAGCACCTGGAGCTCGACGACGACGTCATCGCCACCACGCTCGCGACCCTCACCGAGCCGCTGCCCACCGACGTGGCCTCCCGGGCCAGGCTCATGGCCGACGCCATCACCAGCCGGCTCAACATCCGCCTGCACTACCGTGACGCCTCGGGCCACGTCACCGCCCGCGACGTCGAGCCGGTGACGTGCCTGGTCCACCGCGAATACTGGTATCTGGTCGGGGTGTGCAGGACGCGCCGGGCGATCAGGGCGTTCAGGTTCGACCGGATCATCGCCGTCGAGCCGACGCTCACCCCGTCCCGCCCGCACCTGGCCGACCGCTTCCTGCCCTTCCAGCGCCGCAAGCGGCGCGCGATCACGGCCGCCTGACCCGGTCCGGCCCCCTGGTCGCACCCGCCGACCAGGGGTTGGACGACGCGTCCGGGTTCGGGCCTCCTCCTGGCCGCACCCGCCGGTCGGGGATCGGATGACAGATCCCGTTTCGGGCGTCCCTCCGGCCGGGCGGACGTCCTTCGGGCTGCTCCCGCCGGTCGGGGTCGGGCGGCAGATCTGGGTGAAGTTTGACCCGGTGGTCTCCGGTCGTTGGGATGGCGGGTGGCAGGCTCCCGGGCATGCGCGTTCGGCAACTCTTGCTCTTCGCCGCCCTGCTCGTCACCTACGCCCGCTCTCCCGTGCCGCCGCACAGGCCGCCGGACACGGTGACGGGCACGACGGGCACCACGACGGGCACGGCATCGGACCTGGCGCCGGGTCCGGTGGCCGTGGCGCGGCGGGTGCCGGGGACGGATGCCGCAAGGGCGCTGCCGCCGGCCGAGCGGCGGGCGCTCGATCGGGCTCTGGGGCGCTACCTGCGCGAGCGTCCAGGGCGTGCGGCCCTGGCCGTCTACGACCGCACGACCGGCATCAGGTACGCCTTCCGCGAGCGGGTCCCGTTCCTGCTGGCCAGCGTGGCCAAGGTGGACATCCTGCTGGCGTTCCTGCTGGGCAAGGGCGGCGAGCCCCTGAGCGGTCACGAGCGGGAACTGGCCTCGCGGATGATCCGCCACAGTGACAACGACTGCGCCCGCGACCTCTACCTGACCATAGGCGGCCGGGAGGGGCTGGACCGGATGCTGCGTCAGGTCGGCGCCCGGCACACCCGTCCTGGCGCCGGAACGTCATGGGGGATCACCCACAGCCGGCCGTCGGACCAGGTCAGGGTCCTGGAGCAGCTAACGGACCCCGAAGGGCCGCTGACCGCCCGCAGCCGGCACTACGCCATGGAGCTCATGTCATCGGTGGAGCCCGCGCAGGCCTGGGGAGTCAGCGCCGCCGCCCCCGAGGGTGAGACGGCGCTCAAGAACGGCTGGCTGCCCGCCGACGCCCACGACGGGTTGTGGACGGTCAACAGCGTGGGACGGCTCCAGGTGCACGGGCACGAACTGCTGCTCGCCGTACTGTCAGAGCGCAGCCCCGACCTGGAGACCGGCGTCACCACCGTCGAAGGGCTGGCCCGGCTGACGGTGGACGCGCTGACGCGGCCGGGCGACGCGGCCGTCCTCGGCCGGTGGCCGATAGCGGCCGGCGCCCTGACCGCCGAGCCCGGGCTTCCCGGGGGACCGCCGGCGGGTCAGGAGGCGCAGCAACCGCCGCCGCAGCAGCCACCGCCGGCCTTCGGGGCCGCGGCGCCGCCGGTCATGGCGACCGTGGACAGCAGTTTGACCGTGTCGCCGTGGCCTTCCGGGCACGTCGCCGGATCGTCGGAGGCGGACATGGGGCGGGACACCTCGAACGTGGAGCCGCAGGCGCGGCAGCGGAAGTCGTAACGCGGCATGCGCCAAGCTTAGCCCGGTCAGCGATAGGTGAGGTGGGCGTAGTCGGCCACCGATTCGTAGCCGATCGCCTGGTAGATGGCGTTGCTAGTGGGGTTGTCCAGGTCGGTGAAGAGCACGACCTGCTCGCAGCGCTCCGCCAGGCCGGTCCGGCTGGCGAAGGCGGTGACGGCGGCCCCGTAGCCGCGCCGGCGGCGGGACGGCGGCGTGTAGACGGGTCCGATGCGGCAGACGCCGCCGGCCGCCGGGGAGAGGGCGGCGAGCGAGACGGGCCCCTCGTCGGACTCCCAGACGAACAGCTCGCGCCCGGCCAGCCGGCGCGCGACCCGTTCGACGACGTCGCCCTCGCCCATGGCGACTTCCTCCCCGAACGCCTGGTACCAGCTCACCAGCAGCGGGAAGTCGGCCGGCACCGCGGGCCTGCCCCGGCCGGGCACGTCAGGGACCGTGAGCGTGCCGAGCCGGTAGAGGCGTTCCGAGACCACCCGGTCGGGCGGTCCGAGCAGCCGGGTGACCTCGGCGGTCACGTCGAGCGGGCCCACGAGCGCGGGCAGGTCGCCGTGACGCGCCCGCACGAACGCGCCGACCGCCTCGACGGGCACCGCGAAGAGCCCGACGGGGTGCGGCGGCGTATGGAAGACCGCCCCGAGAACCTCACCGTCCACCGTCCACCAGCCGAACAGCAGGTCCTTCGCCGGCATGCCGGCCCGCAGGTTGGCCAGGATGGTCAGCGGCACGGTGTTGCGCACCGGGTCGCCGAGCAGGAACGGCTCGGCGACCGCGGCGTACTCCTCGACGTCTGAGGTGAAGGTCCACATGCCTGGCATGGTGTCAGGCGGTGGCACTCCGGCTCAATGCGGTTGTGTCAGGCCGCGGCCTCGAGGTAGGGCGCCCATTGCGGGTCACCGACGAGCGAGGCGCCGATGAGCCGCCAGTGGGCGCCCCGTGGCACCGCGGGGCTGACGCGCAGCGTCCACCCCAGCTCCTCAAGGTATTTGTCGGCCTTCCTGTGGTTGCAGGTGGTGCAGGAGGCGACGCAGTTTTCCCAGGTGTGGGTGCCGCCCCTGGACCGGGGGATCACGTGGTCGATGGTCTCGGCCCGCTGCCCGCAGTAGGCGCAGCGGTAGTCGTCGCGCCGCATGAGGGCGGCCCTGGTCAGCGGGATGCGGGACCGGTAGGGAATGCGGACATATCTTCGAAGTCTGATCACCGACGGCACGTCGAGCGTGCGGCTCGCGGAGCGCAGCACCGCGCCCCTGCCGTCACGGTGGACGACGTCGGCCTTCTCCCGCAGCACGAGCACCACGGCGCGGTGCAGCGAGAGGGTGGTCAGTGGCTCGTAGGTGGCATTGAGCAGCAGGACTTGGCGCATCATCGGGCCTCTTCCTGCTGCGCGCGTATCAAAGGGGACATGCCACGGCATGTCCCGACTGTCGGCCCCTCCTGGGGCACTAGTGCTTCCGTCACGTGGACCTCCGCCGGACGGTCCAGCGGATGGTCACCACGGCACCGTCCTGTCACCAAGTCTGGCGTTTGCACCGTGGTCCCCGCCACCCCAAAAACCTCCTGCCGGAATGACCAAAGGGACTCACGGTACGTTTTATGCCCGCTCGACCAGCGCTTTACGCATGCCCGTTGGCAGTAGGGTTCGAGACATGACCCGAGAGCCGTACCCGACCGCGCGCCGCGACGACGTGGTCGACATCCTGCACGAAACGCCTGTTCCCGACCCGTATCGGTGGTTGGAGGATCCGGACAGCCCGGAGACGAAGGGCTGGCTGCTCGGGCAGGCCGACCTGTTCGCGAAGGAGCGGGGGCCGCAGCGGTTCAAGAGCCGCATCGCCGAGCTGCTGCGGTCCGGCTCGGTCGGGGTGCCGGCCTGGCGGGGCGGGCGCCACTTCTTCTCGCGCCGCACCCCCGACCAGGAGCACGCGGTCTACTACGTGGCCGAGCCCGACGGGACCGAGCGGGCGCTCGTCGACCCGATGGCGATCGACCCCTCCGGGCTCACCACGCTCGACGCGGTGCAGCCCGACAAGGAGGGCAGGCTGCTGGCGTACCAGATCTCGGTGGGCGGTGACGAGGAGTCGGTGCTCTACGTCGTCGACGTCACCACCGGCGCGCGCGTCGAGGGCCCGATCGACCGGTGCCGCTACTCCCCCATCGCCTGGTTGCCGGGCGGTGCGGCGTTCTATTACGTGCGCAGGCTGCCGAGCACCGAGGTGCCGGAGAACGAGACGCAGTTCCACCGCCGCGTCTACCTGCACCGCGTCGGCACCTCCACCGAGGACGACGTGATGATCTTCGGCCAGGGCCTGAAGATGACCAACTACTACGGCGTGTCCGTCTCGCGCGACGGCCGCTGGCTGCAGGTGTCCGCCCACGAGGGCACCGCGCCGCGCAACGACCTGTGGGTGGCCGACCTGACCGAGTCGCCGATCGACCGGCCGGAGCTGCGGGTCGTGCAGGAGGGCGTGGACGCGCAGACGGGGCTCGTCTTCGGGCGCGACGGCAGGCTCTACGTCCACACCGACCGCGACGCGAGCAGGGGCCGGGTGTGCGTGAGCGACCCGGCGGCGCCGGAGTTCGACCACTGGCGCGACCTGATCCCCGAGGACCCCGAGGCGGTGCTGTCCGACTTCGCGATCCTCGACGACCTGGAGCGGCCGGTCATGCTGGTGGGCTGGACCCGCCACGCCATCAGCGAGATCAGCGTGCACGACCTGGCGACCGGCGAGCGCCTGGGCGAGGTGCCCACGCCGGGGCTCGGCACGATCGGCGGCATCTCCGAGCGGCCCGAGGGCGGCCACGAGGCGTGGTTCGGCTACACCGACAACACCACGCCGCCCACCATCCAGCGCTACGACGCCGGCACGGGCGAGACCACGCTGTGGGCGGCCTCCCCCGGCGCGGTCGAGGTGCCCGACGTCCGCACCGAGCAGGTGGTCTACCGCTCGAAGGACGGCACCGACGTCCGCATGCTGGTCATCTCCCCGAACGGCGCGGCCGAGGGCCCGCGGCCCACCATCCTGTACGGCTACGGCGGCTTCGGCCTGTCCATGTCCCCCGGCTACTCGGCCTCGATCCTGGCCTGGGTGGAGGCGGGCGGCGTCTACGCCATCGCCAACCTGCGCGGCGGCGGCGAGGAGGGCGAGGAGTGGCACCGCGCCGGCATGCTGGCCCATAAGCAGAACGTGTTCGACGACTTCCACGCGGCGGCCGAGCACCTCATCGCCACCGGCGTCACCACGCCCGAGCAGCTCGGCATCTCCGGCGGCTCCAACGGCGGCCTGCTGGTGGGCGCCGCGCTGACGCAGCGTCCTGAGCTGTACGCGGCCGTGGTCTGCTCCGCGCCGCTGCTCGACATGATCCGCTACGAGAAGTTCGGGCTCGGCGCCACCTGGAACGTCGAGTACGGCTCGGCCGAGGATCCCGAGCAGTTCGGCTGGCTGTGGGGCTACTCGCCCTACCACCACGTCCGCGAGTCGGTGGCCTACCCGGCGACGCTGTTCACCGTCTTCCAGTCCGACACGCGCGTGCATCCGCTGCACGCGTGGAAGACGTGCGCGGCGCTGCAGCACGCCTCGACCTCCGACCGGCCCGTGCTGCTGCGCAACGAGACGGAGGTCGGGCACGGGGCGCGCTCGGTGAGCAGGAGCGTCGATCTGTCCGCCGACACGCTGACCTTCCTGGCCCGGCACACGGGCCTGTAAGGTTCGCCGGCCGGTCGGTAGCCTGGCAGGCATGGAGTCACCGGGGCTCGCCATGATCGAGGCCGTGCCCAGTGCCGCGCTGCGACCATACGTGACCAGGCTGTGCGCCTATCGCGAACAGTACGCCGCGCCGGTGACCCGGTCGGAGATGGCGATGCCCGGAGCCGTGCTGATCCTCGCCTTCGGCAGCCCGATGGAGGCCGACGGGCAGCGCGTGACGGCGTTCGGCGGCGGGCTGGGCGACCGGTTCACCGTCACGCGCACGGCGGGCCCGACGGAGGGCGTGGAGGTCTTCCTGACGCCGTTCGGGGCCCGCCGCCTGTACGGGCTGCCGATGCGGCAGCTGCGTAACCAGGTGCTCCCCGCCCGCGACCTGCTCGGGCCGTGGGCGGAGCTGATGGTGGAGCGGCTGGCCGCGACGCCGTCGTGGCGCGCGCGGCTAGCGCTGGCCGGCCGGCTGCTGTGCGAGCGGATCGCGGAGGGCCCCGCTCTGGGGCCGGAGCTGCCGTGGGCGTGGGCGCGGCTGCTGGAGTCGGGCGGGCGTCTCGGGGTGTCGTCGCTGGCCGAGTCGCTGGGGTGGAGCCATCGCCATCTCGTGGCCCGCTTCCAGGACCAGATCGGGCTGCCGCCGAAAACGGCGGCCCGGGTGATCAGGTTCGGCCGGGCGGTGCGCCGGCTGCGTTCGGGGGCGGCTCCGGCCGAGGTGGCGGCCGACTGCGGCTTCTACGACCAGGCGCACATGAACCGCGAGTTCAGGGTGCTGGGCGACACGACGCCCGGTCAGATTTTTCCAAGACCCGCAGCCGGCGGCCGGGCATCGTGAGGCTCATGACACGAACCGTTTACGCACTCGCCCGCTACCAGGACTGCCAGGCCGCGATCGACTTCCTGACCGGCGCGTTCGGCTTCCGGGTGCGGGAGAGCTCGAAGGACGACGCCGGCGTCGTCAACCACGCCGAGCTGCTGGTCGGCGACGACATCATCATGATCGGACAGGGCCGGCCCGGCGGTCCCGGGATCTACGTGGCCGTCGAGGACGTGGACGCCCACCATGATCGGGCCAGGGCCGCGGGGGCCTCGATCACGATGGAGCTGGTCGAGCAGCCGTACGGGTCGCGCGAGTACGCGTGCGCCGACCCCGAGGGCAACCCCTGGTTCTTCGGCACCTATCGCCCCTGATCACAGCGCTCGGCCCGGAGCCAGGGCCGGAGCAAGGGACTGTGGGGCCGGAACGGGGAGCGGGCGGGCGGCCTCGGGGCGCAGGCCGTCGAAGATCATGCTCAGGTAGCGGCGCCACAGGCCGGGAGCCGTGTCGCTCACGGGGGCCGTGCCCTGCATGACGGCGTTGATCAGCAGCACGATGTCCGCCCCCGTCACGTCGTCGCGCACCTCGCCCGCCTGCCTGGCGCGGGCCGTCAGCGCCTCGGCGACCGCGACCAGCCGGTCACCGGCCGCCCGCACCACCGGCTCCCTGCGCATGGCGGCGGTGACCGCCTGGCACAGGGACCGGTCGGCGAGCTGCAGCTCGACGGCGGCGGCCATGAACTCCAGCAGCGCGTCCGCCGGAACGGGCCGCTGAAGCAGCGCCTCGCCCGTGGCCGAGAGGCCGTCGAGCTGATCGCTGAAGATCGCGAGCAGTAGCTGCTCCTTGGTGGCGAAGTGGCGGAAGACCGTACCCTTGCCGATCCCGGCGCGCGCCGCGATGCGCGCTATGGAGACCTCGGTGCCGTGTTCGGCCAGCTCGGCCGCCGCCGCGTCCAGCAGCAGCCGCCGGTTGCGTACGGCGTCGGCTCTCATCGCTCCCACGACAGGGACCCTACCGTAACCGGACCGCGCGGTCATACTATGCTGCCCGACAGCAACCTGACCACACGGTCCGTTTAGTGGAGGTCTCATGAAGGCATTGACGGCGACCCGGTACGGCGGGGCGGAAACCCTGCGCCTGGCGGACCTGCCCATCCCGGAACCCGGCCCTGGCCAGGTCCAGGTACGCATCGCGGCGGCCGGGCTCAACCCCGCCGACCTGCGGCTGGTGAGCGGCGTGTTCAAGGAGCGGGTGCCGCTGACCTTCCCGCATGTGCTCGGCAGCGACTTCGCCGGCACGGTGACGGCCATCGGCGCGGGCGTGGACCGGTTCGTCCCCGGCGACGAGATCTTCGGGCTCGGCCTCTCGCGGTCGGCGGGCGCCCTGGCGCGCCTGCTCTGCGATCCCCCGCCCTTCACGACGGGGACGATGGCCGAGTACGCCGTCTTCGAGGCCACCACCCCGGCGCTCGCCCCGCGCCCCTCCGGCCTGCCCGCCGAGCACGCCGCCACCCTGCCCATGGCCGCACTGACCGCGTTTCCGCTGCTGCGCGCCTGGGACTTCGCCCCCGGGACGAAGGTCCTGGTCGTCGGCGCCACCGGCGGGGTGGGCGGCGCCGTGGTGCCGCTACTGGCGGCGCGCGGCGTCCACGTGATCGCCACCGCGATCCCGGCGGACGAGACGTACGTGAAGGGCCTCGGCGCGGCGGAGACCATCGACCGTTCGGCCGACGTCGGCGCCGAGACCCTGCGCCGCCATCCCGGCGGCCTCGACGCGCTGGTCAACCTGGCTCTGCCGGGCGGAGACCTGCCGGCGCTGACCCCGGTCGTGCGGCCCGGCGGCGGCCTGTTCACCGTCGCGTTCCCGAGCCCCGCCCCTGGGACGGGGTTCGAGACCCTGTACGCGACGGCCAGGCCCGGCGACCTGGAGGAGGTGGCCGAACTGGCGATGCGGGGAGTGCTGGCCCCGACCGCCGGGCGCCGCTACCGGCTGGAGGACGCCGCGCGGGCCTACACCGGCTGGGAGCGGGAGCACGTGCGCGGCAAGCTGGTGGTGACCGTCCAGCAGACCTAGCGCGGGAAGATGATGGTCTTGTGCCCGTCGAGCAGCACCCGCTGCTCGGCGTGCCACCTGACCGCCCTGGCCAGCGCCACGCACTCCACGTCGCGCCCCATCGCCACCAGGTCCTCAGGGGAGTGGCTGTGGTTGACCCTGGCCACCTCCTGCTCGATGATCGGCCCTTCGTCCAGGTCGGCGGTCACGTAGTGGGCCGTCGCGCCGATGAGCTTGACCCCGCGGCTGTGGGCCTGGTGGTACGGCTTGGCGCCCTTGAACGACGGCAGGAACGAGTGGTGGATGTTGATCGCCCGGCCGGCCAGCTTCGCGCAGAGGTCCTCGGAGAGCACCTGCATGTAGCGGGCCAGCACCACGAGGTCGACCTGGTAGTGATCCACCAGCGCGAGGACCTCGGCCTCCTGCTTCGGCTTGGTCTCGGGGGTGACCGGCAGGTGGTGGTAGTCGATCCCGTTGGACTGGGTGAGCGGGCGCAGGTCGGGGTGGTTGGAGACGACGGCGACGATCTCGATGTCGAGCGCCTTCGACCGGACACGGTAGAGCAGGTCGTTCAGGCAGTGGTCGAACCTGCTCACCATGATCAGCACGCGCGGCTTCCTGGCCACGTCACGCAGCTTGAACTCCATGGCGAAGTCGGGCGCGAGGGCGGCGAAGGCCGCGTTGAGTTCGTCCTCGCCCAGCGGCGCCGCGAACTGCACCCGCATGAAGAAGCGCTGCCCGACCCGGTCGCCGAACTGCTGGCTCTCGATGATGTTGCATCCGTGCCCGGCGAGCAGGCCGGAGACGGCGGCGACCACACCGGGCCGGTCGGGGCAGGACAGCGTCAGGATGTATTCGGCGGGGCTGGTCATGGCTTTCACTCTCGCGGGCTCGGACGTGGCGGCGTCGTGCGACTGCCGGGCAGAGTACCGGTCTGCGGCCACGGTCGAGCGTACCGGGAGCGGGGGGTAAGCGAGTCCTCGTCCCCCCGTTGTCCATCATTGAGCAGATCTAGGGTACTTATTAGTCATAACGCGGTGTCGTAACGTATTCGGGGGGCCTTTGGACGCGGTCATACTCGTGGTGGTCGCCGGTCTGTTCGCCGTCGTCTCCGGGGTCAACGACGGTGGTGCGCTCCTCGTGACGGGGCTCAAGCTGCCCACGGTCCGCCCGGCCACCGGCATTCTCACTCTGGTCACGCTGGTGGCGGTGGTCCCGCTCTTCACCCACCAGGTGGCGCTGACGTTCGTGACGCGGCTGGCCTCCTTCGACGAGCCGGGCGGGCGGATCGCGATGACGATCGCGGTGGTCTCGTCGCTCTCCGTGGTGACGGTGCTCAGCGCGAAGGGCCGCCCGACCAGCCTCACCCTGGCCGTCGTGGGCGGCCTCACCGGCGCCGGGCTGGGGTGGGGGCTGCCGGTCTCGCCCGGTTCCGTGGCGCTGGTGCTCGCGTTCGGCGTGGCCGCGCCGTTCGTGGGCGGGCTGGCCGCGTGGATGATCATCCGGCTGCTGGTGAAGACGACGACGGCACGCAGGCTGTGGCGCTGGCACTGGGTCGGGTTCCTGCTGCAGACCGTCGCGTACGCCGCCAACGACGGGCAGAAGATGCTGGCCGTGTTCATGATCGCGGTCGGGTTCACCGGCGCGCCGCTCCCGTACACGGTGCTGGTGGCCGTGCTGTTCGGGCTCGGCACCCTCTACGGCCTGCCCAGGGCGGGCCGCACGCTGGGGCGCGAGATCATCGTCTCCCGGCCTCCGCACGGGGTCGCGGCCGAGCTGGCCGCGGGCGCGGCGGTGATCGGCTGCGCCGTCGCGAGCATGCCGGTGAGCATGACGCAGGCCATCGCCGGCGGTCTCATCGGCGCGGGCGTCTCCCAGGGCGGCGGCCGGGTCCGCTGGTACGCCGCCGTCAAGATCGCCACGGCCTGGGTGCTGACGCTTCCCGCCAGCGGGCTGCTGGGCTGGGCCCTGGCCCTGCTGGTGAAGGGATTCGCTAGCGTGAGACTCTCGTGAAAGGGGCCAGGTGGTGAAGCGGCTGCGGCGGATCAAAGACCTGATGACCGGTCGCATGGACAGTGCGCTCACTGAGGCGCTGCTCGGGCAGCTCGAAGCGACCAAGGAAGGCGCCTGGCTGGCCATGGCCATGATCGGCGGCGAGGTGGGCAGGACGGGCGCGCACGAGCAGATGCGGACGATCGAACATCTCGGCGACGAGGAGCGGAGTCGCCTGATCGACGAGCTCAAGACCGCCCTCGTCACGCCCATCGACCGGGAGGACCTGTTCCGGCTCTCCCGCTCGATCGACGACGTGCTCGACTCGCTGCGCGACTTCGTCCGCGAGTCGCACCTCTACCGGGTGCCCGACCAGATCCGCTTCACCCCGCTGCTCGACCAGGTCATCGTGGGCATCGACGCGCTGGAAAACGCCGTGCGCGACCTCGCCTCCCGCCCGTCCGTGGTGGCCCAGGACGCGCTGGAGGCGAAGAAGGCGGGCGGCGCCATCCGGCGGATGTACCAGTACGAAATCTCGCGGATCTTCTCCGGGGAGATCACGCCCGAGGCGATGAAGGAGCGGGAGCTCGTCCGCCGCCTGGAGATCGTCGGCGTGGCCATCGGCGACGCGGCGGACGCCATCGCCGACGGCGCGATGAAGCGCTGAGCCGAGAAGGACGCCGCTAGCTGGACGCGAACGCGTCGACGCCCGTGAGCTCCGCCGACAGCGCCCACAGGCGGGCGGCCTGGCCGGGGTCGGTCGCGTAGGGGCGCACGCCGGACGGCGCGTCCGGCTCGGTGGTCGGCTCGGCGATGTCGCAGTCCTCGCAGTAGACGCCGCCCATGCCGTCCAGCTGCGGTGACGTCGCCGCCCACACCTGGGTGGCGGCGCCCTGCTCGGGCGTCTTAAGGCTGGCCGGCAGCGCGTTGCCCTCCTCGTCGATCCAGCCCAGCGCGACCATCTCCTCCTTGGGCAGGTGGCGCTGGAGCGGGGTGAGGATGCCGCCCGGGTGCAGGGCGAACGCGCGTACGCCAGAAGCCTGGGCGAGCGCGTCGAGGTGCACGGCGAACAGCACGTTCGCGGTCTTGGCCTGCCCGTACGCCTGCCACTTGTCGTAGCCGCGCTCGAACATGACATCGTCCCAGCGCATGCCGGAGCGGCGGTGGCCGGCGGACGAGACGGCCACCACCCGGCCGCGGCCTCTGGCGATGGCCGGCCAGAGCAGGTTGACCAGCGCGTAGTGGCCGAGGTGGTTGGTGGCGAACTGCGCCTCCCAGCCGGGGCCGACGCGCGTCTCCGGGCAGGCCATGATCGCCGCGTTGCCGATGACGAGGTCGGCGTCGCGGCCGGTGGCCAGGAAACGCTCGGCGAAGCCGCGGACACTGGCGAGGTCGCCGAGGTCCAGCTCGTCCACCTCGACCCCGTCGATGTCGCCGAGCGCCTGCCTGGCGGCCTCGGGGCGCCGGGCGGGCACGACGACGTGGGCGCCGGCGCCGGCGAGCGCGCGCGTGGTCTCCAGGCCGAGGCCGGAGTAGCCGCCGGTGACGATCGCCAGCTTCCCGGACAGGTCGATCCCGCGCAGGACCTCCTCAGCGGTGCTCCTGGCGCCGAACCCGGACCCGATCTTGTGCTGTGGTGTGGTCATGCCTCCACGGTACGAATTGGAGCGCACTCCAGGTCAAACCCCATCCGGACGGTCAAAGGCCCAGCTCGGGAGCCAGCCGGGTGAGCTGGGCGACGGCGTCGGCGAGGTCGGGCCCCTGCGGCGAGAGCGGCTGGAGCAGGACGTGGTCGGCGCCCGCGTCGAGGTGGGCGCGCACGCGCTCGACGACGGCCTCCGTGCCGCCCCAGGCCACGATCGCGTCCACCAGGCGGTCGGAGCCCGCGTCCGCGAGGTCGTCGTCGGTGAAGCCGAGCGTGCGCAGGTTGTTGAGGTAGTTCGGCAGCTTGAGGTACGTGTCCATGTGGGCGCGGGCTGTCGCGCGGGCGCGGGCCGGATCGCTCTCCAGGACGATCGCCTGCTCCGGGATGAGCAGCCGGTCCGTGCCAAGGATCCGGCGGGCCTGCGCGGTGTGCTCGGGCGGCACGAAGTAGGTGTGGGCGCCGTCCGCCCGCTCTCTCGAAAGCTCCAGCATCCGCGGCCGCAGCGCGGCCAGGAGCCGGGGGCAGTCGCCCTTGGGCAGCATGCGCTCGGCCTCGTCCATGGCGTCCAGGTAGGTGCGCATGGCGGTCAGCGGCTTGCCGTAGTCGTGGCCGCGGCGGGAGACCAGCGCGCCGTGGCTGACGCCGACGCCCAGCAGGAACCGGCCGGGGAAGGCGTCGGCCAGCGTCACCGCGCCGCCCGCCATGGCCATGGCGTCCCTGGCCCACAGGTTGGCGATGCCGGTACCGACGGTGACGCGCTCGGTGGCGGCCAGCAGCACGGCGGCGCTCGCGAACGGCTCCTTGCCGGCGTAGCCCTCGTTGACCCAGATCGAGCCGTATCCCAGCGCCTCGATCTCGGCCGCCGCCCGCCGCCCCTCCGCCGCGGGCGCCTGCCCGACCATGGGATGCCACACTCCGACGCGCCCGATCTCCACGACCGCCCCCTTCGCCTGTGCTGTCCGCGTACGTGATCGCGATGGGACCGTACCCAGGAGCCTCGGCCGCGTCCCCGGCGGGGGCGAGAATTGGCGTGATCTCCCTGAACTTGGTCGCCCGCTGCCCCGCTTCGGGGCAGGAAGAGGGCGCTTCGGGGCAGGAAGAGAGAGTGAGCACCACGTCAGGAGCGAGCGGGCGTCCTCGGGTGGGCGTGTCGTCCTGCCTGGTGGGTGAGCTGGTCAGATACAACGGCGGGCACAGCCGCGACCGCTTCCTGACCGACGTCCTGGCCCCGTACGTCGACTGGGTGCCCGTCTGCCCCGAGATGGAGGCGGGTCTCGGCACCCCGCGCGAGACCCTGCGCCAGGAGCTGTCGGGCGAGGGCCCCCGGCTCGTGACGCGGGCGACGCACGAGGACCTGACCGACCGCATGACGGCGCTGGCCGAGCGGCGGGCGGCCGAGCTGGACGTCGACGGATACGTGTTCAAGTCCAAAAGCCCCACCTGCGGCATCCACGGCGTGCCCCTCTACCCCGAGGAGGGGCCGCCGCTCGGCCGGCGCAACCGGGGGCTGTTCGCCGGGATCGTCATGGAACATCACCCGCTGCTCCCGGTCGAGGACGAGGGCCGCCTGCGTGACGCGCTGCTGCGGGAGAGCTTCGTCGAGCGTGTCTTCGCGCATGCCCGGCTGCGCGCGCTGCTCGAAGGCGACTGGCGGCCGCGTGACCTGGTCGCCTTCCACGCCCGGCACAAGATGCAGGTGCTCGCGCACGATCCCCAGCTCTACCGGGAGGCGGGCCGCGTGGTCGCGCGGGCGGGGTCGCTGCCGCGCGAGGAGGTGGGCGCCCGTTACGCCGAGGTGTTCCAGCGCGCGCTCGCTACCAAGGCCACCCCGGGCAGGAACGTCAACGTGCTGCAGCACTGTCTCGGCATGCTCGCGCTCGATCCGGTCCGGCGGGCCGACCTGGTGGAGGTGATCGACTCCTACCAGGCGGGCCTGGTGCCGCTGAGCGTGCCCACGACGCTGCTGCTCCATCACGCGCGGGGGGAGGCGGCGGCGTACGTACGCGACCAGACATACTTCTCCCCCTACCCCGACGACCTGCGGCTGCGTAACCACGTCCCCGCCCGGGGATAACGTTCACCCTGTGAACGCGCTCAACGACCGGCTCGCCGCGCGGGTGGTGTGCCTCGACCGCGACGGCAGGGTGCTGCTGATGCACTGGTACGACGAGGTCGACCAGGTGGACGTCTGGGAGCCGCCCGGCGGCGGGGTCGAGGCGGGTGAGACGCCGCTGGAGGCCGCCCGGCGGGAGCTGGAGGAGGAGACCGGGCTGCCGGGCTCGGCCGTGCTGGACGATCGCTGCGTCGAGGTCGGGCGGGACTTCCGCTGGCTGGGCGTGCGGTACGTCAAGCGCGAGCCGTTCTACCTGGCCAGGTTCGCCGAGGCCCGCCCGGAGGTGCGTCCAGGGCGCCTGACCGAGGAGGAACTGGGCGCCTTCCGCGGCCATCTGTGGGCCGCGGAACTGCCCGGGGACGTGCAGCCGCCGGAGCTGGCGGCGGTCGTGGCGGAACTCGTGGGCGAGCGACGGTAAGGCGCTCAGGACCGCTCGCTCTCCCGTCGCCCCGTCAGCGCATGCCGGCCCTCGCTCTCCCGTCGCCCGTCAGCGCACGCCGGCCCTCGCTCTCCCGTCGCCCCGTCAGCGCATGCCGGCCCGCCCGGCCCCTCCGCTCTGGTGGCCCAGTTCTTCGAGCGTGGTGGCCATCAGGTCGCGCAGCAGCGCCCCCGACACCTTCTCGTGCTCCTCCTCCACCGGCAGCCCCTTGCCGATCCGGTCGCGGTAGACCTCGCGCGCGTGCGCGTCCACGTAGGGCAGCGCGGTCATCGCGACGACCACGGTGACCCTGGTGCCGCCGCGGGGCAGGACGGCCACGGCGTGGGTGCGCAGGCAGGTCTCCTCGGGGGAGCCGTACCAGCCGCACTTGACCGCCGCCTTGGGCGAGCGCAGCGCGTCGCGGGCGCCGAACGTCTGCTCGTCGCCCACGTCACCCATCCAGCCGAGCACGGTCCCGGCCACCGGGTCGCCCGCCGCGGCGGCCTGGGCGAGCACCGCGTAGGCGGTGGCCACCTCCTCGGCCGCGACCTCGACCGAGCCGAATCTGGACTGGTCGCCGTTCGGCGGCGTCCAGGCCACGCCGGTGCGTTCGCGCAGGTCGTCGAGGATGACGCGGGGGCCGACGGAGAGCCACAGGTTGAGCGTGTCGGCGTTGGAGGAGACGACGACGGCGGGCTCGGCGTGGCGGCGCCACCGCTCGGCGTCGGGGATGTGGGCGGCGCTCATCCAGGCGTAGAGCGGCTTGAGCAAGGAGGCGCAGCGCAGCCGGGTCAGGCCCGACCTGGCGTTGACGGTGCGGGCGGGCGGCCCGCCGTAGCCGCGTCTGATGCCCGCCGCCTGGACGCTGGCGCTGTGGTCGAGGTCACGGAACAGATCGTTGTAGCCCACGCACCCACCGTAGCCCTACGGGGCGTGTCCCCAGCGCCGTTCGTACCACTCGGGGCTCGGCGGTTCGCCCGGCAGGCCGGTCGTGCCCGGCGCGCGCAGGCCGTCGAGGGCGACGGCGAGCAGGCGCTGCTCGGCCTGGTCGTGCTCGGGGGCGGGCGGGCCGGGGGCGGGGCGGCTGAACTGCTCGATCAGCAGGGCGATGTCGAGCCGGGTCACGTCGTTCCTGAGCACCCCGGCCTCGTGCGCCCTGGCCACGAGCCGGGCGGCGGCCTCGCCTGCGGTGCGGGCGACGCGCCACATCTCGTCGGTGACCTCGATGGTGCCGGCGACCGGCGCCAGCGCGCCCGACTTGTCGGCCACGCTGCCGCGTACGTAGAGTGCCAGCCCCTCCCACGGGTCGGCGTGGGTCAGCCCCGCCTCGGCGCGCTCCAGGCTGCGTTCCATGGCGATCAGGCACAGGCGCTGGAGCAGCTCCTCCTTGGTGCGGTAGCGGCGATAGAGGCTGCCCATGCCGACGCCCGCCTTCCTGGCGATGGCCGACACGGGGGCGTCGAAGCCCTGCGTGGTGAACACCTCGTGCGCCGCCCGCAGCAGGGCCAGATCGTTGCGTGCGGCCTCGGCCTGCCTGCCGCGTGTGCTCATGACGTACAGGATATTGCGGAGCGCAGCGCTCCGTTAAGCTAGTCGGAGCGATTTGCTCCGATAAGAGATGAGGTACGACATGCGCGCGGTGGTCCTTCGGCGGTACGGCGGGGCGGAGACGCTGGTGGTGGAGGAGATGCCCGACCCCGTTCCCGGGGCCGGGCAGGTGCTGGTGGAGGTGGAGGTGGCGGGCATCACGTTCGTGGAGACGCAGCTGCGCGCCGACCGGGGGCCGCGCCGCGTCGAGCTGCCGGCCGTGCTCGGCAACGGTGTCGCCGGTACGGTACGCGCGACCGGCGACGGCGTGGACCCCTCCGTCGTGGGCACGCGCGTGGTCAGCACGCTGGGCGGCCTCGGCGGCTACGCGGAGCTGGCCGTGGCCCAGGCCGGCGACCTCATCCCGATCCCCGGGGACCTGTCGCCCGAGGTCGCGGTGGCGCTGCTCGCGGACGGGCGCACCGCTTTGGGGCTGGTCGGCGCCGCCGCGCCGGCGCCCGGCGAGTGGGTGCTGGTCGAGGCGGCCGGCGGCGGTGTGGGCAGCCTGCTCGTGCAGCTCGCCCGGCGGGCGGGGGCCCATGTGGTCGGCGCGGCGGGCAGCGCGGCCAAACGCGAACTGGCCGCGTCACTCGGCGCCGAGCTGACCGTGGACTACACCGGCCCCGGCTGGACCCGGATCGTCCGGGAGGCGACCGGCGGCCTGGACGTCGTCTTCGACGGGGTCGGCGGCGAGATCGGCGCCGCGGCTCAGGGGCTGCTCAAGGACGGGGGCCGGCTGAGCGTGTACGGGATGGCGGGCGGGGCCATGACCACCCCCGATCCCCGGGTGACCGCCGTGTCCTGGCCCGCCACGGATCTGCGCGAGCTGGCCAGGCGGGCGCTGGAACTGGCCTCCGCCGGGCAACTGCGGCCCGTCATCGGGGCCACGTACCCGCTGGAGTCGGCCGCGCAGGCGCACGCCGCCATCGAGGCCCGCACGATCACCGGCAAGAGCCTGCTCAGACCGGCACGGCAGCCTTAGCAGGCGCTTGACCAGGCTCGGCTCAGGCCAGCGCTGCCGCGAACCGGGCTCGTAGCTCGGACAGGCGCTTGACGGGCTCGGCGCTGAAGACCAGGCGCACGTACCGGCGGGCGACCTCCTCCCCCCACGCCGTCATCGGAGTGGCGGCCACGCGCCCGCGTTCGAGCAGGCGGGCCGAGAGCACGTCCGCCGTCAGCCCCATGGCCTCGGCGTCCACCAGGCACGACCAGCCGCCGCCCGCCCGTACCAGCGGCAGGTCGGCGAGCTGGGCGACCACCGTCTCGTGGCGGGCCTGGTATTCGGCCACCGCCTCCGCGACGCCCGACGGCTCCCTGAGCGCGGCGGCGGCGCCGATCTGGTGGAACCCGCTGGCCACGGTCGTGTTGTAGATGGTCGCCACCATGATCCGGGACATGATGTCGGCCGGGCCCGCCACCCAGCCGATCCGCCAGCCGATCATGCGGTATTCCTTCGACACCGACCCGATGATGATCGTGCGCTCACCCAGGCCCTCCACGCGGCACGGGTTGATCCGCGGATGGCCGTCGAAGACGATGCGTTCCATGGCCGCGTCGTAGATCAGGTAGGCGCCGGTGCGCTCGCAGGCCCGCGCCACCGCCGTCCAGTCCTCCTCGTCGAGGACCACGCCCGACGGCATCGACGGGCTCATCAGTAGCAGCGCGGCGGCCGAGCGCACCTCGCCGAGCGCGTCGCGGTCCAGCCGCCAGTGGCCGCCCTCCACGCGCAGGGGGACCAGGTGGGGGCGGGCGCCCGCCAGGCGTACGCGCTGGAGCAGGCCCGCGTAGGTGGGGTCGGTGAGGACCACCTGGTCGCCGGGCTCGGTGGTGGCCAGCAGCACGGGCATGACCGCCGAGGTGCCGCCCGAGGTGATGGCGATCTGGCGTACCGGGTCGTAGTCGAGCCCGGTGCGCAGGCGCAGGTCCGCCGCCACCGCCTCGCACAGCTCGGGCAGGCCGGTGAACGGCAGCCAACTGTTGCCCGTCCCCTCCGCCAGGGACCGGGTCGTCGCCGCCACGGCCGCCGGCGGGGGCGGGACGTCGGTGTCGAGGTTCTCCATCCGCAGCACGTCGGGGTCGGCTCCGGCCGCAGCGGCGACCTTGTCGATGTCGAACGGCTGAACCTGCGCGAATCGGGAGTTGGGCCGCATCACAGCACCTCCGTCGAAGGGCGTTCCGTATATGGAACGGTCTCTCAGCCACGAACCCCTGTCAAGCGCCCCGAGGGGAAGTGGAGACAGGCGAGCGGGCGTCCGGTGGGCTCGGCGGATGGCAGCATGGGCGACATGAGGGGGCGTATGGGGCGGGCGGCTGCGGTGTGCGCCGTGCTCGGTGTGCTGTGGTGGGCCTCCGTGCGGCTGGCCTGGACCGGCGTCGGCTGCGAGGAATGGGGCTGCCTGCCGCCGGCCCTCGGCCTCGTCGTGGCGATCAGCCTGGCCCTGCTCGCCGGGTTCGCCCTGGCGCTGGAGCGGGTGGGCGTGCGACCGGGGCGGCGGGTGGCGCTGGTGGCCGCGGGCGTGCTGGTGGTGCTGCGACTGGCCGGCGAGTCACTGCCCTCGTGGACGTCACCACTCGCGGACCTGGCCGCGGCAGCAGCGGCGTTCGCGGGAGCGGGTGCGCTGGCGGCGTTCATGACGGAGCCCGGGGTGGCGCGATGGTGGAAGGTGGTGGCCGCGCTCGGGCTGGCGGCACTGCTGCCGGTCGCGCTGGCCGCCTCCCTGGCCCGCTACGGCCTGTGAGCTCAGCGCTGGCCGCCTCCCTGGCGCGCTACGGCCTGTGAGGTCACGCCGGCCGCCGCCCTAGCATCGCTACGGTCTCTGGAGACGCCACCGCTTCGCCCCGACGGCGGGGCCCTCACGCGCGCCCTCGCCCCGGCAACGAGCACACACGACCGGCAGGACCGCAGGTTGCGCGCGGGCCCAGCCATCACGCTCCGCTGAGGACAGGCAGACCGCGCGACGGCCGTCCGCGTCTCACGACAGGTGGGCCGCGCGACGGTCGTCCGCCTCCGCATCGGCGTCGCGGCCCAGGGCGCGTAGGGCGACCGCGCGGTTGGCGTACAGGTCGGCCTGGGGTTGTCGTTCGATGGCGCGCGTGAGGTCGGACACCGCCCCCTCCACGTCGCCCATCGCGTACCTCAGCACCCCCCGGTTCCCCCAGGCCGCAGGCAGCTCGGGGGCCAGGGCCACGGCGCGGTCGAGTGCCGTCCGCGCCTCGGCGTGGCGGCCCGCCGCGGTCTCCAGCTGGCCCAGCACCGTGAGCAGGTGCGGGCTGTCGGGGGCCAGCGCCAGCCCGGACTCGACGTCGCGCGCGGCCTCCTCGTCCAGGCCCGCCCCGGCCAGCAGCCCGGCCCGGTTGATGTAGGCGTCCACGGCGTCGGGGTCGAGCTCGATCACCCGTCCGAGGTCGGCCAGCGCCCCCTCGACGTCGCCCCGTACGGTACGCAGCTCCGCCCGGTTGTAGTACGCCTCGGGCAGCGGCGGCCCGGCGGCGATGGCCCGTTCGAAGTCCGACAGCGCGTCGTCGTGGCGTCCGAGCTTGAACAGCAGATTGCCGCGTTCCAGATAGTGGTCGGGAAAGCCGGGATCGATCGCGATGGCCGCCCCGTAGTCCTCCAGGGCCTCCTTGGTGTGCCCGAGCCCGGCCAGCAGCTGCGCCCGGTTGGCCAGCAGCACCATCCGGTGCAGCGGATGGCGCTCCCCCAGCTCGCGCGCCAGCTCGATGGCCGACTCCACCAGCTCAAGCGCGGCGTCCAGCCGGCCCTGCCGCAGCTCGACCAGGGCCAGGCCGTTGCGGTCGAAGCCGAGCTTGAAGGCCCGCTCGGCCGGGTCGGGTAACAGGGTGGAGATGGCGATGGCCAGGTTGACCCAGGACCTGGCCCGGCCCAGGTCGCGGCGGGCGGGGTCGGGGTGGCGGGCGTCGAGCATGCCGGTCCCGTACGCCGCCGCGGCGTGCATCGCCGGATCCTGGCTGCTCAGGCGCACCCGGTCCCAGACCGCCCGCGCCTCGGAGGTACGGCCGAGCCCGCCGAGCGCGGTCGCCGTGCGCTGGGCGAAGCGCCACCAGCGGGCGCCGCCCGGCTCGGTCCGCGCCATGCCCCGCTCCCCCAACTCGGCCGCGGCGTGCAGGAAGCCCTCCCGCGTGCAGCGGTCGACGAGCGTCCAGAGCTCGTCGGCGTCGCGGGTGTCAGGCGGGGGCTCGGGGCCGCCGGAGTACACCGTGATCGACAACGTCGTGGGCGGGATGCGCCGCATCATGACCTCGACCAGCTCGGTGTCGGTCGGGTCGGCCGCGTCGCCGTTGCACACGGCCAGCGCCGCACCCGGGGACACGGCGTCGCGTACGTACTCGGCCAGGCCGTTGGCCAGCCGCAGCGTCCGGCGCGGAGCGGGCACGAGGATGCGCTCGTCCTCGGAGAGCCCGGCCTCGATCGTGCCACGTCCGGCCCGGACGAGTCCGGCCAGTTCGGGCGCGGCGGCGAGGATCTCGATGTCGTGGGCCGCCACGAGAGCGGGTGAGCGACGCAAAGTGTCAGGTACCAGGGCCGGCAGCAGCGCCGCGGCCACGGTGTAGGGGCCGCGCGGCCGCCGGTGTGCGTCGATCATCGGCGTGATCAGCCGCGCGACCCCGGGTCGGGCAGGCGGTGAGCCCTGAACCCTGAGGTGGGACCTCTCCTCGATCACCCCTTGTGAATGACGCTGGAGGTCCCTGCCAGCCTCGCGGTTCCAGGCTTGCGGACGACGATGCGCTTCATGACATGCCTCTCCACTTGGGGGTAATTACCTATTATTGAGTCACCCCACCGGATATCAAGGTTTATTCCGATTAAGTGGGAGGCTAATGGATAAAAAGCACTTGCCTTTTGAATGGTATATCTAACCTATTTGGAGCGAAACCACCGGCGCAATCGTGTGGTATGAGGTGCCGAATCCTCCATCAGGTCGCACAGGCACCGGCCGAGCAGGGTGACCGACTGGCAACACCCGGGCCCGTGTCCCCCCTTCGCCCGGACGATGAACGTCGCCCGCTCGATCAGCCGCTCCAGGCTCGGCTCGGCGCCTCCCTTCAGCGAGCGCGTCTGCCAGGGACACGACCTGACGTCCCGGCAGGCGCTCTTCGCCAGGTACGTGGCCGCGCCGCCCTGCAACCCCAGCGGATCCTCCCGTCTGGCCCGCCTCCCGTCCAGTGCCCTGGCGGCCCGGCCCGCCACCTTCAGCAGATCACGGCGGCCGAGCTCTTTTCTCGTACGTCCGGTCCTGGCCGGCAGCGCCAGCAGCGTCGCCCCCGCCATCAGCACGCCGCCCGCCACCATGCCCCAGCCGATCTCCTCGTGGAACCAGACCACCGCGATCACGGCCACCCAGACCGGCTGCGAGGACATGAGGATCTGGCTCGGCACCGCGGGCACGTGCGCCTGAGCGTAGGAACGGGCCAGGAACCCCAGCGCGCACGCCACCACGGACAGGTGCGCCAGGATCAGCCAGTCGGACACACTCCCCGGCACGGAGATCCCGTCGCGCACGGCGGCGCCCCCGGTGAGCCCGCCGATGGTGAAGAGCTGGATCACGGTCAGCGCGTACGCGGGAAAGCCGGACGGACGCCTGGACAGACGGGCCAGCATGAGCGTGTGGCCGGCGTACAGGGCGGCGGCGGTGAGCGTGACGCCCAGCGCGAGCACCGACACCTTGTGCCCCTCGACCCCGCGCAGCAGCGTGAAGACGGTCATACCGGTCAGCGCGAGCAGCACCCCGCCCCAGATCCGCCGCCGCACCGGCTCCCTGAACAGCAGCAGCGACAGGATCGGCGTCACGATCACGGTGCAGCCGACGGCGAACCCCGACACCGCCGAGGGCAGGTGGTCCAGCGCGAGCGCCTGACCGACCTGTCCCACCCCGAACATCACCCCGAGCGTGATCCCGTGGATCCACGTCTCCCGCGACAGCCCCCGCAGGCTCTTCGGCCGGAACAGGAACAACGTCGTCGCCGCGATCAGATAACGCTCGGCGAGCAGATCCTCCACAGGTAACCGGGGAATGAGATCTTTCATCAGCGGAAAGGCCGACCCCCAAGCGGCGCTGACGAACAACAGAAGCACGGCTCCCAGAAGGGGGCGGGGAGCGGGTACGCCTGCCATGAGAAAAGCATGGCACTACTATTCGCAGCCGTAGATGTACAGGGAGCAGCCGGTGAGGCTTAGCTACACCTGGGTGGTAAGACCCTCACCCGGAGGCTCGGACATCCTTATCCCGGGGATCCGAAAAGCGCCAAATCGTCCGGCGGAATCGATCTCCGGCCACGAGGAGGAAAATCAAGATCGGCGGAAAGGTCACGCCGGGAGCCCCGGGAAACGGTCACCGGGAAGGACGAGAGGGGGCGGCCCCAGGAGGAGGGGGACGGGGCCGTGCGGTGGTTCAGCGGTCGAGTACGGCCGGCGGGATCAGGTGTTTCTCCCCGTAGACGACGACCAGGTCACCGACCCGTTCGCGGGAGAGTTCGCGCCATCCCTGGCGCGCGTACAGCGCCAGCGCGGCCTCCTGGTTGAGCGTCGTGTCACCTCTGACGCGGTGGAACCCGAGCTCGACCGCACGCCGCTCCAGCGCGACCAGCATGGCCGTGCCGAAACCACGGCCCTGGAACTCGGGGTGCACCCGTAAGCGGCACACCTCGGCGGTGCCGGTGTCGACGGGTCTCAGCCCGCCCATGGACACCACCCGCGAGCCCGCTTCCCCGACCAGGAAGTCCCCGCCGCAGGCCAGGTAGATCTCCTGGATGCGGGGGAAGTCGTCGTCGTAGTAGACGCCGTCGCCGGGGACCAGGCCCACCTCCGCCAGGCAGATCCGGTGGAGGGCGAGGATGGTGTCGAGATCGGACCAGCGATAGCGCCTGATCGTGAGCTTCATTTATCAGCGCCCTTCAGATTGGGCTTCGGCCGCCGCCTGATCAGCGCCTTGAGCCCCTCCAGCCCGGGAGCGTTGGGATCGGCCTCCATGATGGCCTGTTCGAGCCGCAGCGCGGGCCGCACGATGAAGTCGGTGAGATAGTCGTCGGTGATCAGGCTGAGCGCGTTGGTGGCGACGGTCACCGCCTCCCCGACGTCACCGTCGAGCAGCCGGCAGTGGGCCTGGTCGAGCCTGATCAGCGTCTGGTCGAGGATGTGGTTGTCGTATTTGCCCAGCGCCTGGTCGAGCACCACCTCGGCCTCGATCGTCTGGCCGAGCTTGGTCAGCACGTCGCCCTGGTAGAAGTAGAGCTGCCGCTCGGTGTAGCCGAACGCCATGTCCTCCTTGTCGTCGGGCTTCATGTGGGAGAAGGCGTTTCTGGCCCGGGCCAGCGCGCGCTTGGCCTGGTCGACGATCTCCTTCTTGCTCTCGCCTCCCGACAGCATGGCCAGCGCCCTGGCCTCGACGACCGGAGCCATGGCCTGCGCCGGGCACGGCATGGAGCCGGCCATGTCGCGGCTCTTCTTGGCCAGGGTGAGCGCCTCGCGGGCGTCGCCGAAGTAGAGGGGGACGAGCGACTCGCGGGCCGTGATCCACGCCCGCAGCGCGCGGTCGCCGGTCTCGTCGGCCGCGGTACGCCCGGTGCGGAAGAACGAGCGGGCCAGCCGGTGGTCACCCAGGTTGATCATGATCATGCCGCTCAGCCCGGACAGCTGCGCGGCCATCCGGCACAGGCGCTCTTGCAGGTCGATGGGCTGGCGGCGGGACATGGCGGCGCGTACGGCGCTCAGTTCGAGCAGCACGTCGCACAGCAGCCGCAGCGGGGCCGTCGTCGTGTACTGGCGGCCGAAGCTGACCGTCGACTCCTCCCACTGGTCGAGCATCGCGGCGGACACGGTGGAGGACACCAGTGTCTCGTCCAGCCTGCGTTTGATGCCCTCGCACGCGCCCAGCACCGGCCCGTCGAGCTGCATGGAGGCGTTGCCGTCGGTGTTGAGCAGCGTTAACAACGTGCGGCGCAGGACGTTCTCGTCCTCCTCCGCGGCGGGGTCGCTCTCCGCGGGCTGCATGAGCAGCTCGCGCTCGGGAGGCGGCGCCGGGCGCTCCTTGATCTCGGCCGTCACGAGCCCCGGCATCCGGTGCCCGTGGCCGCAGATGCACGGGGCGTCGTAGCCGAGCGCGACCGGCTCGACCCGGTAGACGGTGCACAGGTAGTGGAGGTATTCGGGGCCGGGGCGTTTCAGCCCGCTCTCGTACGCCGACAGCAGCGTCTCGCCGATGCCCGGCTGGGGCTTGGAGTCACGCTCGAACAGGGCGCGCACCTGCTCGATGACGTCGGCCAGCGCGATCCCGTAGGACAGGCGGTGCGCCTTGATCCTCGTGGTGCCGAACGGGCCCGTGCACGCTTCGTGGATCTCTTCCGCTATCTGGGCGGACGTGCGCCCGACGGCCAGGCCCTTGGCCCTGATCCGCCGGGCGATCTCCGTCTCCCGGTGCTGTCTGCCGGACATCCCGGCCCCTCTCCCGCATGTCTCGACCGGTCCGCAACTGGTGACTTAGCGTAGCCCTCAGATTGCTGTGCGCCTACCCATGACTATGAAGCAATGCCGGATGGATGGGAAACGCCCGCAACCAGCCTACGGTTAAGGATCGTCCTCCCCGGGACTGTTTCTTACAACCCATGAGTGAGAAGCCACTCCCCGTGAGCGGAACGGGCCGTTGCGCGAGCCCTTGACTTGAGCCATCTTTGGCCCACCAGCAAAGATTCCTGAGGGAGGAACGAACGGTGGGGGACGACAACTTCGAGCTCTTGGAGCGCCTCGTGGCCGAACTCGGCGCTCGCGGGTTGCTCGCACGAGTGGTCCAGACCCAGAGCGGTCGCAGGTTCGTCCGGGTCATCAACCCGCAGGCGACCAGCCTGTCCGAGAACGTCACCTGTCGGCCGGCGTCCTCCGATCTGCCGGACTGGTGGTACTGCTGGTCCTGGGGCGAGCGGATGCACACCGCCGACGACCCGGCCGGCGCCGCGACGAAGGTCGCACGCGTGCTCGCCGCCGTGGGGGAGTGATGACCGCGGTGATCCGGGTGGAGCGCAGCCACCACGGCTCACCGCGACCCACGGCGGCTCCTGGGGGCCGGCGGAGTGGCCGGTGCGGAGGGTCTCCCTTTCGCGGGGCCCTGGTCACTCCGCCGGTTCCGGCCCGGCCGCGCACGAAGCGCCTGGCGTACACGAAGCACCTGGCGTTCCCGCCGCACATGGCGGGCACGCCGCACCTTACGTACGCGCGCCGCGCGCGCGTACGCGACAAGCCACCCTCCCGGTACGCCGGGCGGGTGTTCGGGGGATCCCTCCCGGAACCGGCACGGGACATGCTTCCGGGTGTGTGTCCCGGTCCGAGCCGTCCGTCATCGGAGCGCCGGCTCTCTCCCTCCGCGGCCCAGAGAACCGGCGTCCCCGTCTTCCCCGGCGTGATGTGACGACGGGCGGTTCGGTCGGCTGGATAATGGATCGAATCGGTCCAAAGAGCCGACCGAACCGCTTCCGGAGGGGGATCCACCATAGTGTTACTGCTGGTGACAGCGGAGCCACCGACAGCTTCTCCGTCGGTGATGCCCAACATCGACCAGATGGCCTCACAGATGTCCGCCCTGTGTGAAGGCGACACCGTACTTTGCTCTACCCTGGTCAAGATGTTCGGCGACGCGCCTTGGGCGCCACTGGTCTCCAGTGCGATCACCATCGTGCTCATCCTCGTGCTGGCCTTCATCATCAGGAAGTTCGCGCACCGGGTCATCACGAGAGTGGTCAACAGAGCGGCGACCGGCGGGTCGATCACGAGCCGGTTCCGCAGGGGCGCGGCGACCGACGGGATCGACGCGCTGCTGCACGAGCGCCGCAAGCAGCGGGCCGAGACGATGGGGTCGGTGCTCAAGCACGTCGCCTCGATCGTCGTCCTCGGCACGGCGGTGCTGACCGTGCTCGATCGGCTGACGATCCCGATCGCGCCGCTGCTGACCAGCGTCGGCATTCTGGGCGTGGCCATCGGCTTCGGCGCCCAAGAGCTGGTCAAGGACTTCATCGCCGGCATGTTCATGCTCCTCGAAGACCAGTACGGCGTGGGCGACGTGATCGACGCGGGCGCCGCGATCGGCACGGTCGAGGCGGTCACCCTGCGCGTCACGAGGTTGCGCGACTCCGACGGCCGCGTCTGGTACGTGCGCAACGGCACGATCACCCGGGTGGGCAACGAGTCACAGGGCTGGTCACGGGCCTACATGGACATCCCGGTGGCCTACGACGCCGACGTCGTCGGGGTGCGGGTGCTGCTCGAGCAGGTGGCCGAGGAGATCTGGGCCGACCCCGAGCTGCGCGAGTCGAAGATGGTGGAGCCGCCGCAGGTGTTCGGCGTCGAGCAGCTCTCCGACAGCTCGCTGGTCTTCCGCATCTCCACCAAGACGCTGCCGTCGGCGCAGGCGGAGGTGGCGAGGGAGTTGCGGCTCCGGGTCAAGACGGCGCTCGACACCGCGGGCATCCCCATGGTCGCCAGCGCCTAAGCTAGGAATCGTGACAGAGACCTCCTTCTATGACGCCGTCGGAGGCGAGGAGACATTTCGCCGCCTCGTGCACCGCTTCTACGAAGGGGTCGCGGACGACCCGCTACTGCGGCCGCTCTACCCGGAGCCCGATCTGACGGGCGCCGAAGAGCGGCTGCGGGGCTTCCTCATCCAATACTGGGGCGGTCCCAAGGACTACAGCGAGCAGCGCGGCCACCCCAGGCTGCGCATGCGCCACATGCCGTTCGTGATCGGCGAGCCCGAGCGTGACGCGTGGCTGCGCCACATGCGCGACGCGGTCGACTCGCTCGATCTGCCGGAGGAGCAGCAGACCCGGCTGTGGGACTATCTGGTCTACGCGGCCCACAGTCTGGTGAACTCCCCCACATAACGGGGCATGAGACGCCACATGGAGATCCCCTGGTGGCGTGACGCAGTCGTCTACGAGATCTATGTCCGCAGTTTCGCCGACGCCTCGGGCGACGGCGTCGGCGATCTGGCCGGGGTGCGCGAGCGCCTGCCCTACCTGCGGCGGCTGGGCGTGGACGCGATCTGGCTGACCCCGTTCTATCCCTCGCCGATGGCCGACGGCGGCTACGACGTGGCCGACTACCGCGGGGTCGACCCGCTCTTCGGCTCGCTCGCCGACTTCGAGGCGCTGGTCGCCGACGCGCACGAGCACGGGCTGCGGGTGCTGGTGGACGTGGTGCCCAACCACAGCTCCTCCGCGCACCCGTGGTTCCAGGCCGCGCTGCGGGGCGAGGGGCGTGAGCGTTACATCTTCCGCGACACCACCAACAACTGGCAGTCGACCTTCGGCGGCCCGGCCTGGACCCGGGTGGCGGACGGGCAGTACTACCTGCACCTGTTCGCGCCGGAGCAGCCGGACTTCAACTGGCGCAACCCCGAGGTGCACGCGGAGTTCCTCGACGTGCTGCGGTTCTGGCTGGAGCGGGGGGTCGACGGGTTCCGCATCGACGTGGCGATGGGCCTGTACAAGGCCGAGGGGCTGCCGAACGTGGGCGACCAGTCCTTCATCTCGGTCTCTCCGGTGTGGGGGCAGCCCGAGGTGCACGGCGTCTACCGCGACTGGCGCCGGCTGCTGGACTCCTATCCGGGCGAGCGGATGGCGGTGGGCGAGGTGTGGACCGACCGCCTCGAGGACCTGGCCCGGTACGTGCGCCCCGACGAACTGCACCAGAGCTTCAACTTCGCCTGGTTGCAGGCGCCGTGGTCGGCGCAGGCGTTCAGGAAGGTGATCGAGGAGACCCTGTCCACGGTGCCGTTCGCCACCTGGGTGCTGTCCAACCACGACGTCGTACGCCACCGCACCCGCTACGAGGGCGCCGAGCCCGGCACGGGCCTGGCGCGGGCCAGGGCGGCGCTGCTGGCGACGCTGGCCCTGCCCGGCTCCGCCTACCTCTACCAGGGCGAGGAGCTGGGGCTGCCCGAGGTGAGCGACCTGCCGGACGAGGCCAGGCAGGACCCGGTCTTCTTCCAGTCGAAGGGCGAGCTGCCGGGGCGCGACGGGTGCCGGGTGCCGATCCCGTGGACGGTCGATCCGCCTTCGCACGGGTTCTCCTCGGGCGGGGCCGAGCCGTGGCTGCCGCAGCCGGAGTCGTTCGCGGAGCTGAGCGTGGAGAAGCAGGAGGGGGTGGCGGACTCGACGCTGGAGTTCTACCGCCGGGCCCTGGCCTGCCGGCGTGAGCTGGCGGGAGAGATTCCTTACTCCTTGGAGTGGCTGGAGTCTCCTGAGGGAGTGCTTTTCTTCACCAGGGGGCCGCTGGTCTGCGCGATCAACTGCGGCGGGCATGCCGTACGCCTGCCCGGCCACGACGAGGTGCTGCTGTCGAGCGGGCCGCTCAGGAGCGGGCTGCTGCCGCCCGACACGGCCGTCTGGCTACGCCGCGCGGCCTCGTGAAGCACATGGGCTTGGAGCGGTCACGAACGCTTCGAGCGCTCGCCGCGTAACGGGATGACGGGCAGGGAGACCAGGGCGGCGACGGCGCCGGCGGCGAAGCCGGCCCAGTAGCCGGTGCTCAGGATGAGCGCGCCCGCCAGCGGCGTCACGGCCAGGGAGACGGTGTTCTGCACGGTGTTGTGGGTGCCGAGCACCTTGCCCGCCCAGCCGGGGCCGGCCAGCTCGCCCGCCGAGAGGTAGGCGAGCCCATTGCCGGCCACGGTCGTCACCGAGGCCACCGCGATCATCGCGGGCCCGAGCGCGGCGCCGGTGTAGGTGCCGGCGACGAGCAGCGCGAGCACGGCCAGGCACCAGAGGGTGAGCAGCAGGAGGGGTCGCATGCGCAGGCCGGTCCGGTCGGACCAGCGCCCGACCGCGACGCGCACCACGGCCCCGCCGATGGCCGCCACGCCGAACAGCCGCCCGGCCGCCACCGCGTCCCAGCCGTACAGCCTGACCAGGCAGTCCACGCCGTACGTGCTGACCACGACCTGGGGCACCACGTGCAGGGCGCTGGTGGCGTGCACGCGCCAGAGCGCGGGCTGCCGGTACGGCGAGCGCTCCCGCTCCGCGCCGCCCGCGCCGAGCTGGTGCGGCGGCTCGGCCAGGAACAGCGCGGCCAGCACGGCCGCCACCAGGCTCGCGCCCGAGCAGAGCAGCAACACCCCGGGCAGCCCGTACGCCTGCGCCATGGGCGGGAGCGCGAAGGCGCCGACGGCCATGCCGAGGGTGAAGGAGACCTGGCGCACGCCCATGGCCAGGCCGCGTTCCGGCGGGCGGAACCAGCGCAGCACGATGCGCCCGCCACCCACCATCGCGGCCGAGCCCGCCGCCCCGGCCAGCGCCAGCAGGCCGATGACCGCCCAGGTGTCCTCGACCACGGCGACTGCGGCGAAGATGACCGCCGCGAGCCCGACGCCGGCGCCCAGGACCAGCCGCTCGCCGTACCGGTCGGCCAGGGCACCCCAGGCAACGAGGGTGCACAGGATCCCCAAAGCCGGGGCGTTCCCTATCAGCCCGCCCACCGGAAGAGAGACGTTGAAATGTCGCAAAATTTCGGGCATGACCAAGGGCAGGCCGAACAGACCTAAGGTGACACTGGCATGGGCGTTGACGCCCAGCGCCAGCATCAGCCAGCGTCTCATTCCGCGAAGCGTTTGAGGTAGGCCAGTTCGCTCTCGGTGAGCCTGCGGGGCGCCGCCCGGTCGACGTCGTAGGCGGCCAGGACGGACATGGCGGTGACGTAGACCGCCTCGTCGTCGAGGATCTCGTAGCGCAGGGTGAAGCGTACCGACCTGATCTCCGTCACCCAGGTCTCCACCCGCACGGGCTGGGCGCGAAAGCCCAGCGGGCGGCGGTAGTCGATCTCGTGGCGGGTCACGACCAGGCCCTTGAACGGCTCGTCCCCCGCGTTGTACGGATCGATGTGGAACATGCCGAACCGGGCGTCCTCCAGGTAGTCGAGGAAGCGCACGTTGTTGACGTGCCCCTGGGAGTCGACGTCGCCGAATCTCACCGTGCGGGGATAGATGTGCCGTTCGGCAGGAGTGCGTTCAACCACGTCCGCAACCGTACCCGTCCCGGTCAGGTGGCCTTGCGCCGGGCCAGGCAGGCCAGCACGGTCAAGACGGAGATCGTGGCCATGGTGCCCAGCGCCCATTGGTAACCGGTCACGAGTTGTCCGACGGCCTCGCCCGAGAGCTGGGCGAGCGTGCCGGCGAAGACGCTCTGGTGCAGCGCGGCGGGCAGCGGGGCAGTGATGATCGACAGCACCAGGCCGGTGCCGACGACGTTGCCGGTGTTCTGCACCATGAGGCGCATGGCGTTGACGATGCCGAGCCGGTTGGAGGGCAGTCCGTCGAGGATGGCGGTGGTGTTGGAGGGCAGGAACACGCCGGAGCCGAGCCCGATGAGCACGAGCCCGGCCGCCACGGCCGGATACGGCGTGTCGGCCGACATCACGGCGAGCATCACCGTCAGCCCGCACGTGGTGGTGGCGGCCCCGGCCACCGCCAGGGTGCGCGCGCTCAGCAGGCGCTGCAGGAAGCCGGAGGCCACCGAGGCGATCATGGCCGCCACGGCCAGCGGCAGCACCTTCAGCCCGGCCTGGACGGGATCGTCGCCGCGCACGGCCTGAAAGTAGAGCGCGACCAGGAAGACCATGCCCATCCTGGCGACGGCGTTGAGGAACGAGGCGAGCGTGCCGAAGGCGAAGGCCCGTTCCCTGAACAGTCCCATGTCCACGACGGGATGCGCGGCCCGCCGTTCCCGCAGCACGAACAGCGGCAGCCCCACGACGAAGGCCGCCAGCCCGCCCAGCACCACCGGGTGCTGCCAGCCGAGCCGGGTGAACTCCGACAGCGCCAGCAGCAGCCCGCCCAGGGTGAGCAGGACGAGCGCGCTGCCCGGCGCGTCCAGCCCGCTCTCGCGCCGGCCGGGAGCAGGACGGCGCAGCACGAACGCTCCCCACACCAGGCAGATCACCCCGATCGGCACGTTGAACCAGAACACCCAGCGCCAGCCCAGGCTCTCGGCCAGCACGCCGCCCAGCGTCGGCCCGATCAGCCCGGCGATGGAGAACGAGGCCACGTAGACGCCCATCCCCTCCCCCAGCCGCTCGCGCGGGAAGGCGTCGCTGACCAGGGCGGCGCTGTTGGTGAGCAACATGGCGGCCCCGGCCGCCTGGAGCACCCGCAGGGCCACGATCACCCAGGCGTTCGGAGCCAGGCCGGCCAGCAGCGCGGCCGCGGTGTAGGTGGCCAGGCCCAGGAGGTACATCCGGCGCCGGCCGAACAGATCGGCCAGCCGCCCGAACACCACCATGAGGACCGTTGTGGTCAACTGATAGCCGAGAAGGATCCAGCCCGCGGCCGTGGCGCCGGCTCCGGTGTTCCTGGCGATCTCCGGGAGCGCGACGTTGATCGCGCTGCCGCCGAGACCGGTCAGCACGCTGGCCATGCTCACGACCGACAACGTGCGCCAGGCGTAGCCGAGGGAGGAGGTCGTACTCGTCGCCGCCAAGGGCCTGTCCTTTCTAGATTTTGATACTAGAATCCAATTCGCATCGTCAGCCGGTCAAGGATCGAGGTGTCGGATGAGCGGGATCGTCGAGGGCCGCGTGGTGATCGTCACGGGTGCGGCCAGAGGCATCGGACGAGGTCACGCGCTGGAGTTCGCCAGACAGGGCGCGAAGGTGGTGGTCAACGACCTGGGCGCGGAGGTCGACGGCACCGGCTCCTCGGGGGCCGCGGCCGAGGTCGTGGCGGAGATCGAGGCCATGGGCGGCGAAGCGATCGTCAACGGCGAGGACGTCTCCGACTTCGACGGCGCGGAACGCCTGGTGCGCTCCGCCATCGACCACTTCGGCACCCTGGACGTGCTGGTCAACAACGCGGGCATCCTGCGCGACCGGATGCTCGTCAACATGACCGCCGACGAGTGGGACGCCGTGATCAGGGTGCATCTGCGTGGCACGTTCGCGCCGCTGCGCCATGCCGCCGCCTACTGGCGATCCAAGGCCAAGGCGGGCGAGCGGGTGGATGCGCGGATCATCAACACCACCTCGTCCTCCGGCATCTACGGTAACCCCGGACAGGGCAACTACGGCGCGGCCAAAGCGGGCATCGCGGGCCTGACGGTGATCGCGGCCAGGGAGCTGGAGCGCTACGGCGTGACCGTCAACGCGGTCGCCCCCGCCGCGCTCACCCGGATGACGGAGAACCTGATGCCGAAGGGCGCCAGCGTCGCCGCCGACCCCGACGACATCGCGCCGGTGGTCGTCTGGCTGTCCAGCGCGGAGGCGCGGGCGATCACCGGGCGGGTGTTCAACGTACGGGCGGGCGTGATCAGCGTGGCGGAGGGCTGGCACGCGGGGCCCGGCGTGGACAAGGGCTCGCGCTGGGATCCGGCCGAGCTGGGCTCGGTCATCCCGGCCCTGGTCGAGAAGGCCGCGCCCAACGCGCTGACCAACGGCAGCATCCCCGGACACCCCGAACATCTCGGACAGGAGGACTGACATGGCGCTCGACCACACCCTCGTCGGCGTCGAGAGCCCGCCGCACGAGCGCACCTGGACCGCGAAGGACGCCATGCTGTACGCGCTCGGCGTCGGAGCGGGCACCGGCGAGCTGGCGTTCACCACCGAGAAGAACCAGCGGGTGCTGCCCACGTTCGCCGTGCTCGTGGCGCAGGCCCTGGGGCGGCGGCTGGGCGACTACGACCCGGCCATGCTGGTCCACGCCGAGCAGGCGTTCGAGCTGCACAGGGAGCTGCCGGCGGCCGGCGGCGTGCGCACCACCTCGAAGGTGACCGGCATCTACGACAAGGGCTCGGGTGCGCTGGTGACCCTGGAGGCCAGGGCGGTCGACCTGGACACAGGTGAGCTGGTCGTCGCCTCGCGCAGTTCGGTGTTCATCAGGGGTGAGGGCGGCTTCGGCGGCGACCGGGGGCCGAAGGACACCTGGGCCGCGCCGGACCGGGCGCCCGATCACAAGGTGACCTACTCGACCCTGCCTGAGCAGGCGCTGATCTACCGCCTGTCGGGCGACTACAACCCGCTGCACAGCGATCCCGAGTTCGCCGCGCGGGCCGGGTTCGACCGGCCGATCCTGCATGGTCTGTGCACGTACGGGGTCACGGGGCGGGCGTTGCTGCACGCGGTGGCGGGGTCGGATCCCGGGCGGTTCAAGGCGATGTCGGGGCGGTTCTCCAGCCCGGTCTTCCCTGGTGAGTCGCTCACGGTGTCGATCTGGGCGGACGGCGGGGACGTGCTGTTCAGGACCGCCAAGGACGACGGGACCGTGGTGATCGACCGAGGCCGGGCGACGATCGCCTGACCCTGACCCGGCCTTCACCTGGGCCGGCCTTCACCTGGGCCGGCCTTCGGCTGGGCCGGCCTTCGGCTGGGTCAGCTTTCGGCTGGGTCAGCTTTCGGCTGGGTCAGCTTTCGTCGAGTGATCTGAGGGGGTCGAGGCGGTGGATCAGCGTCACCGCCGCCTCGATGACCTCCTGCGCCTCCTGCTCGCTGTCGGAGGTGGCGACCTCGCGGGCGGCCTCGCCGATGATGCTGGTCAGCACGGCCACGGTGAACCGGTCGAGCGGGTCGCCCCCGGCCCCCAGCAGGACCGCGTTCTGGCGTACCCACTCCCTGCCCCTGGTGCGGCGGATCAGCTCGAAGCCGGGCGGCCCGTCGCCGTCGATGAAGAGCCGAGCCAGGTCGCGCCGCTCCCACGCCCCCGCCAGGTAGGCCCGCGCGCCCGCGATCAGCAGCTCGACGGGGTCGGAGACGCCTTCCTTGCGCGCCTTGGCGACGCTGGCGGCCGACGCCTGCTCGTGGGCGGCCTGGTGGTCCTCGTACAGGGCGAGGAAGAGCTCGGTCTTGCCGCCGAAGTGGTGGTAGAGGCTGCCGACGCTGGAGCCTGCGCGGGCGACCACCTCGGAGACGTTGGAGTCGGCGAAGCCGTGCTCGCTGAAGACCTCGCGAGCCGCCTGCAGCATGCTTTTGCGGGTCTGGGCCGTCCGGCTCCACTCCCACGAGGACTTGCGTGCCATGCCCGTCATCTTACCGCCAGGAATTCTAGAATCAGATTCTTGACATCCCCTCACGACGGCTAGAACCTTTCCTAGAGAACGATTCTAGAAAGTGCCCCAGGAGGCGGTTGTGGACTTCTCGCTCACCCCCGAGGAACGACAGATCCGCGACACGGTCAGGTCCTTCATCGAGAAGGAGGTCATGCCGCTGGAGCCCGAGGTGCTGCGCAACGAGCGCGAGGGCCGCCCGGGGCTGGCGCCCGACGTGCTGCGCGACCTGCGGGCCAAGGCCAGGAAGTCCGGGTTCTGGGGCATCAACACCCCCGAGGAGTACGGCGGCGCCGCGCTCGGCCCGATCATGTCGGCCATCATCGCCATGGAGACCGGGCGTACGTTCGTGCCGTTCACGTTCGGCGGCAGCGCGGACAACATCCTCTACGCCGGCACCGACGAGCAGAAACAGCGCTACCTGATCCCCACGATCGAGGGCGAGCGCCGTTCCTGCTTCGCCATCACCGAGCCGGGCGCCGGCTCCGACGCCCGCAACATCCGCACCCGTGCCACCCGCGACGGCGGCGAGTGGATCATCAACGGCGAGAAGACGTTCATCACCGGGGGCAGCGAGGCCGACTTCGTCATGGTGTTCGCCGTGACCGAGCCGTACGGCGTCACCTGCTTCCTGGTCGACCGCGACATGGGCTGGACCTCCGACCCGATCCCGACCATGGGCCAGTGGGGCCCGGCCTCGCTCGTGTTCGAGGACGTCCGGGTGCCGGAGGAGAACATCCTCGGCGAGCTGGGCAAGGGCTTCGAGCTGGCCATGCAGTGGATCGGACAGGGCCGCTACATGATCCCCGCGCGCGCCATCGGCGCGGCCGAGCGCATGCTGGGCATGGCCATCGAGTACGCCAAGATCCGCAAGTCCATGGGTCAGACGATCTCCAACTACCAGGCCATCCAGTGGATGATCGCCGACTCCCAGGTGGAGATCGAGTCGGCGAAGTGGCTGACGTTGTACGCGGCCTGGCGGGTGCGCGAGGGCATGGACGCCCGGCACGCCTCCTCCATCGCCAAGCTCAACGGCGCCGTCATGGCCAACCAGGTCGTGGACCGGGTGCTGCAGATCCACGGCGGCATGGGCTACACCAAGGAGCTGCCGATCGAGCGGTGGTATCGCGAGCTGCGCCTGCTGCGCATCTTCGAGGGCACCGACGAGATCCAGCGGCGTACGATCGCCCGCAACCTGATCAAGGGGCACGCGCGGCTGGGCCTGATCGGGGAGTGAACGGGATGTCGGTCGGGGAACTGTTCAACCCTCGCTCGATCGCCCTCGTCGGCGCCACCGACAAGTCCGGCTGGTCGATCAGCACGCTGTCCAACCTGCGCACCCACGGCTTCACCGGCTCCGTCCATCTGGTCAACCCGCGCGGCGGCGTGGTGCACGGCCTGCCCGCCTGCCGCAGCCTGACGGAGATCGCGCAGCCGGTGGATCTGGCGTACGTGATGGTGCCGACCGCGGCCGTGCTCGGCGTGCTGCGGGAAGGGGCCAAGCTGGGCATCCGGTGCTACGTGATCCTGACCGCCGGGTTCGGGGAGGCGGGCGAGGAGGGGGCGCGGCTGGAGGCCGAGGTCGCCGGCTTCGCCGCCGAGCACGGGCTGACCATCCTCGGGCCCAACGGCAACGGCTACATCAACGCCGCAGCCGGCGTGACCCCGTACGGGCTGCCCATCGCCCAGCCGCTGCTGCGCGGCGGGGTGGGCGTGGTGCTGCAGAGCGGGGCGCTGGCCAGCTCCGTGCTGTCGTTCGCGCAGGCCCGCAACGTGGGCATCAGCCTGCTCACCTCCATGGGCAACGAGTCCGTCGTCACCGTCACCGATGTCGTCGACTACCTGGTGGACGATCCCGCCACCAAGGTCATCGCGCTCTTCCTGGAGAGCATCAGGAACCCGGCCGCGTTCGCCCGCGTGGCGCGGCGGGCGCTGGAGGCGGGCAAGCCGATCGTGGCGCTCAAGATCGGCCGCAGCCGGCTCGCCTCCGACACCGCCCAGGCGCACACAGGGGCCCTGGTCGGGGACGACGACGTCATCGACGCCGTGCTGCGGCAGCTCGGCGTGATCCGGGTGCGTTCGCTGGAGGACCTCATCATCACGGCGGGGCTGCTGGCGTCCACGGGGGCGCTGCCGGGGCGCCGCGTCGGGGTCGTCACGCCGTCGGGCGGGGCCTCGGAGATCATCGCCGACCGGGCCGAGGACGAGGGGCTGGAGCTGCCGCCGTTCGCGCCGGAGACGGTGGCGCGGCTGACCGAGATCGTCCCGTCCTTCGGCGCCGTGCAGAACCCGCTCGACGTCACCGGCTACGTCCTCATCGACCGCACCCTGCTCGGCCGGGCCCTGGAGGCGGTGACCGCCGATCCGGGTATCGACCTGGTCATGCTGCTGTCGGAGCCGCCCAAGGTCGCACCGCCCGACCCGGCTCCCGTGCTGGCGACGTACGCCGCCAGCGCCCGGCGCATCGCCGCCTCTCCTGTGCCGGTCGTCGTGGTGAGCAACGTGCTGACCGACATCACCGAGTTCGGGCGGGAGGTGCAGCGGGAGACCGGGTTCCCGTACGTGGCGGGCGGGATCGAACACGGCCTGCACGCCATCGGCGCGGCCGTGCGCTGGTCGGAACTACGGGCCAGAGCACTCTCCCGTCCTACGGCTCCGCCCGCCGCCCCCTTGACCGTTCCGTCCGGTGCCACGGGGGTGTGGGCCGAGCACCGCGCCGCCGGGCTGCTGGCCTCGGCGGGGCTGCCGGTGGTGCCGTCGGAGCTGGTACACGAGGAGACGGAGGCGGTCACGGCGGCCGAACGGTTCGGCTACCCGGTGGTGCTCAAGGCGGCGGCGGAAGGGCTCGGCCACAAGAGCGACGTGGGCGGGGTCCGGCTCGGGCTGGGCTCCGGCGAGGAGGTGCGGCAGGCTTACCGGGAGGTGGCCGCCGCCGTGCCCTCGCTCGACGGCGTACTCGTCCAGCCGCAGCGCAGGGGCGGCGTCGAACTGCTGGTGGGCATCGTACGGGACCCCGCCTGGGGGCTGACGCTGGCCGTGGGGCTGGGCGGGATCTGGGTGGAGGTGCTGCGCGACACCGCGCTGCGGGTGCTGCCGGTGGACGCCGCCGAGGTACGCGCGGCACTGACGGAGCTGCGCGGCACGGCCCTGCTCGACGGGGTCAGGGGCGGCCGGCCCGCAGACCTCGACGCGGTGGCCGACATGGTGTCACGGATCGCCGCGTTCGCCGGATCGCTGGGCGACGGGCTGGAGTCCCTGGAAATCAACCCACTCCTGGTGAACGGATCCCACATCGAGGCCCTGGACGCCCTGATCACCTGGCGCTGAGCCTGCCCGCCGGCCGTCGAGGCCGCTCCAGCTTCGACACGCCATCCGGGAACCGGTCAGTCGGCGGTGGCGGGTCGGTCGGCCGTTGGGAGCGGCGCCCGTACCGTGACATGGGTGCCTTCTCCCGGTGCTGTCTCGACCGTGGCGGTGCCGCCGACCGAGGCGGCGCGGTCGATGATCGAGCGGGAGATGCCGAGCCCCGGCGGGCGCCGGTCCGGGTCGAAGCCGGTGCCGTGGTCGAGCACGCTCACCGTCACCACGCCCGCCCTGGCCTCCGCCCATACCACCGCGTGTCGTACACCCGCGTGCTTGGCCACGTTCGTCAGGGCCTCGCGCAGCGCGCCCGCCAGCGCGTCCACGATCTGCGGTGAGATGCCGCCCCGGTCCGGCGAGGCGCGCAGGCGGCCGGCGTTGAACTCCACGTGCAGCCCGCCGCCGACCGCCTGCCGCACCACCGTCTCCAGCGCGGCCAGCACGTCGCTGCCGGGATCGCCGTCGTCGCCCCGCAGGTACGCGCGCAGCCACCGCGACTCCTCCGCCACCCGCGCCCGCACCGGCGCGTCGGCGATCCACCCGTCCCTGACCAGGGCCTCCAGCGTCTGCAGGATCCGGTCGTGCAGCACGCGGGCGGTCCTCGCGCGCTCGCGTTCCTCCGACAACTGCGCGGTACGCAGCACCTCCTCGGCCCGCGCCCGGTCGAGGTCCCTGGCGTTGTGGACGAGGATCGTGGTCACGTACCAGGACACTCCGGCGTTGGCCGCCATGCCCGCCAGGTGCGGCAGCGGATGCCACCACTCGTCCCCCGCCAGGACGGCGCCGAGCGTGAACGCGCCACCCAGCAGCGCGACCCAGGCCGCCACCGCGGGCCAGGGCCGGAAGGACACCCCGACCATGACCGCCGCGAGCAGCACGTACGGCAGCGCGGTCCCCGGCCACCACGCGGCCGCGACGACGGGGGCGAACCACGGCACCGCCACACACAACGCCGCCACCAGCGCGTAGTCCGCGGCCAGCAGCCATCGGGACGGGAGCCGGCGCCGTACCCCGGCCAGCACGGAGATCGCCAGGCTGGTCAGCGTCAGGGCGGCCAACAGCACGGGAAGCGGCCCGACACCGACCCACCGGGCGTCCTCGATCACCTCCAGCGCCCCGCAGAGCACCGCCGCACCCACCTGGAGCGCCACCATCCCCACAGCCCGCATACGCTCAACAGCCGCCATGCCCGTCTCGCGAGCCGCCCTACCCGGCTCGCCTGCTGACGGGCTGGTCATGGTCGGTCGCGGCGCTCGATGCGGTCCAGGGCGGCCCTCGTGAGCTGGGCCTTGTTGCCGACCTGCAGCTTGCTTCTGATCCGCTCCACATACGTGTCCACGGTCGCCTTGCTGATCTGCAGCCGGCGGGCGATCTGGGCGTGGGTGAAGCCCTGCGCGATGTACGACAACGTCTGCTCCTCGCGCTCCGACAGCCGCGGTGGCGCGGGTCCAGCGCCACCCGGGGCCTCCAGCTCGTTCTGCAGGATGTCCGCCAGGCCCGCCGACAGGTAGAAGCCGCCGGCGGCGACCGTGCGCACGGCGTCCACGACCAATTCGGCCGGCGCGTCCTTGGTGACGTACCCGTTCGCCCCGGCCCGGATGGCGGCCAGGACGTCGGCGGGCCGTCCCGAGGCGGAGACGATCAGGACCCTCGTGACGGCCGACAGCTCCTTGATCTCGGCCACGCAGGGCCGGTCGGTGGCCAGGTACAGATCGAGGACGAGCACGTCGTGGTCGAGGTCCGAGCCGCGCAGGTCGCCGAGATCCGCGCCCTGGAGCACGACCTTGAGGTCGTCGGAGCGGTGCAGGAGGTACTCCAGGCCGTGCCGGATGAGCTCGTGGTCGTCGATCACCGCGATGCGAATCACGTCGTGTTCCCCTGGGGGCTCTGAACGCGGAGGCATGCCGGAAGGGTGGGCAAGGGCATGCAGGACCGACAAGTCCCACAAAAGTACTACAAGCAGGAATGGGCAGCCCAGAGGCCGCCCATCCCATGAATCCGGCTACTCCATCGTCGTCGATCCGGCTACCCGGTCTCCACCGATCCGGCCGATCGCCCCCAGCCGGATCCGGCTACTCCACCTCCACCGGCAGCTCGTAGATCTCCGTAGTCGGGTGCCCCGCCTTCTCGTGCACGCGCAGCACCGCCTCCTTCGACGGCCCCGACGACAGGCAGAACACCTTCCCGGAGTCCGGGTCGAGCCAGGCGCGCTCGAAGTGCACCCCCTCAGCCGCCTCGATGGCCAGGTCACGCTCGTGCGCCGCGCGCAGCTGCTCCTCGGTCGCGCCGACGAATCCGCTGTGCACGTCCATGAACTTCGGCATGACGCACCTCCTCCTACCTCCAGTTTCCCTCCAGGAGTAAGGGCGTTCCATCCCGTGCCATCTCAGGGGAGGCGGTTCGACAGGACCAGCGTGGCGGCGGAGGCGAACATGCCGCCGTTGCCCAGAACCACGCTCACCTCCACGTCCGGCACCTGCGCCGCGGCCTCCCCGCGCAGTTGCCGCACCGCCTCCTGGATGGCGAACATGCCGTACATCCCGGTGTGCGTGTACGACAGGCCGCCGCCGTTCGTGTTCATCGGCAGGCGCCCGCCGGGCGAGGTGTGGCCCTCGGCGATGAACGCGCCCGCCTCGCCCCTGCCGACGAATCCGAGGTCCTCCAGGCCGTAGATCGGCACGTGGGCGAAGGCGTCGTACACCATGAGATGATCCACGTCCTCGTGGCCGATCTTGGCCTCGGCGAAGGCCGCCTCTCCCGAGAGCCGGAAGCCCTTGGAGGTGGTGAAGTCCTCCATCTGCGAGATGATCGGCGACTCCGCGGACTCGCCGGAGCCAAGCAGGTAGACCGGGGAGCGGCGGGCCCGTTCCTCGGTGGTGACGATCAGCGCGCCGCCGCCGTCGGTCACCAGGCAGCACTCCAGCAGGTGGAACGGGTAGGCGACCATGCGCGAGCCGAGTACGTCCGCCACCGTGATGAGGTCCCGGAACATCGCCCGCGGATTGAGGTGGGCCCAGCGCCGCTGCGCCACCGCGACCTCGGCCAGCTGCTCGTGCGTGAGACCGGTCTCCTTCATGTAGCGCAGCGCCGTGATCGTGAACGACGTGGGCGGCCCGACCACCCCGTACGGCAGCTCGAACTGCCCCAGCAGCGAGTCCGGCCCCATCCCGAAGCGGCCGGCGCCGACCCGCGAGCGGCCCGACTCCCCGTGGGTGATCAGCACGGTCCGGCACAGCCCGGCCCGGACGGCGGCGGCCGCGTGGCGTACGTGGAACAGGAACGACGAGCCGCCCACACCGGTGCCGTCCAGCCAGGCGGGGGTGATGCCGAGAGCGTGGGCGATCTGGACCGGGCCCGGCGTCCCGACGGTGGCGATGCCGTCGATGTCGTGGATGCCCATCCCCGCGTCCGCGAGCGCGTTCCTGGCGGCCTCCAGGTGCAGTTGCGTCGTGGAGTGGCCGGGGAGGCGGCCGACCTCGTCGGTCTCGGCGGCGCCGGCGATCACGATGGTCATGCGGCGCCTCCCGCCGGCTCGAAGAGCGGCACGCAGACGTCCCCGCGCCGTTCGAACACCACCCGCAGCTCCATGTCCAGCGGCAGCTGCTCCGGTACGTTCGGCACACCCACGATGTTCGTCATCATGCGCACGCCCTCCTCCAGCTCCACGACCGCGATCGCGTACGGGGCCTCGTCCTCGAAGCCCGGCGCGGGGCGGTGGTTGATGACGTAGGAGTACAGGGTCGCGCGCCCGCTGACCCGGACCCATTCGACCTGGTCGCCGCCGCAACGGGGGCAGTTGGGCCGGGGGTAGAAGTAGTGCCGCTCACATGTCAGGCAGCGCTGGATGCGCAGCTCGCCCGCGGCCGTGCCATCCCAGAAGGGCTGGGTCTCGGGTGTGGGCTTCGGTGCCGGCTTCATCGGCCTCCCCAATCCTAGTTCTAGAATCACACTCTAGATCTAGGCTCGGGGAGGGCTCAAGAGCTCGGAATGCCGTTGCCGTTCCTGCCGCGCCCGGCCAGCACGTCCTCCAGCGAAGGCCGCATGTCGCCCGGCTCACGCGGGCCCGGCTGGGCGAGCTGGATCAGCACGCCGTGCGCCTCCTTGGGGTGCAGGAACACCTCCCGCCAGCGCGCGTCGGCCCGGTTGAGCCCGTGCAGGCGGTAGCCGCGGGCCGTCAGCCTGGCCACCGCCGCGTCCAGGTCGTTGACGTGGAAGTTCAGGTGGTGGACGCCTCCCCTGCCGCGGGTGAGCTCGAAGAAGCTGTCGAAGAACGTGGATCCGGCCAGCGGCTCCATGAGCTCGACCTTGCTGCCGTTGGCGTAGGTGAGCTGAAGGGTGCGAAATCCGGCGATCCGGTTGTCACCACCGCCGCCCAGATGGCGGCCGCCCAGCAGGTCACGGTAAATGGGCAGCAGGTCCGTGATCCGGGGCGCGGCCACGGCCGTGTGATCGAAGGACACCTCTAGGCCGTCGAGTTCCAGGTCCACGCGGGGGGCTCCTCACTTCGGGAATCCTAGAATTTCATTCTAGCCGCTCACTCTTGACGCCGCCGCAAGTGAGGAGCAGCATCGCAGAAGTAGATTCTAGAGCTAGCTTCTAGAACAGTACGGGGGGTTCGGCCCGACCAAGAAAGGCTGGCCATGAGGCTGTCCTACGCCCGCGAGCTCGACGAGTACCCGACCGGCGCCCGCCGCATGAAGATCCTCACGATGGCCGTGCTGGCCATCCTCATCGGCTCCTACGAAGGGCAGATCGCGCCCGTCGTTCCCCTGCTGCTCAAAGACCTCGACATGTCGCTGGCCACGTACGGCGCCGTCTCCGGCACGGCGGCCGTGGCGGGCGCCATCGCCTCCATCCTGGGCGGCCGGCTCACCGACCGGCTCGGCCGGGTGCGCCTGCTCATCCCGCTCATGGCGCTGACCGCCATCTGCTGCTTCGGCATGACCCTCGTCCACAGCCCACGCGACCTGCTGATCGCCCGGATCGTCCTCGCGTTCGTGGACGGGGTGGCCATGGCCAGCACCGCCCCGCTGATCCGCGACTTCTCGCCGCGCATGGGCCGGGCGCAGGCGTTCGGCTTCTGGACCTGGGGCCCGGTCGGCGCGAACTTCCTGGCCGCCGCCGTCGCGGGATGGACCCTGCCCATCTTCGACAACTCCTGGCGCTCCCAGTTCGTCATCATGGGCTGCTTCTCCCTGGTCATCTCCGTGATCATCGCCCTGAACATCGCCGACCTCTCCCCCGAGCTGCGGGCCAGGATCCAGCACACCGAACGAGCCGGCACCCAGGTCGTGGACCTCGGCCGGCCGCCGCGCCTGCGTTCGCTGTTCAGCCGGCCCAACATCTGGGCGCACGTCGTCGGGATCTCGCTGTGGCTGGTGCTCTACATCACGCTGTCGCTGTTCGGGCAGACCATGCTGGTCGGAGCGCTGGGTATCAGCAGTGCCGAAGCCTCCACGATCATGGCCGCGTTCTGGAGCCTCAACCTGATCACGCTCATCGTGACGGGCCGGCTCTCCGACCGCACCCAGCTGCGCAAGCCCTTCTCCCTGGCCGGCACCGTCGCCGCCGTCCTCGTCACCGCCTACCTCGCCGTCTCACTCGGCCAGGAAGGCGTCTCCACCGGCACGCTGATGGTGATCGGCGCACTGCTCGGCGGCTCGCTCGGCATCGCGTACGCGCCCTGGATGGCCAACTACTCCGAGGACGCCGAGGACGCGGACCCGCGCCTGCAAGGCACGGCGTGGGGGTTGTTCGGCTTCCTCAGCAAGGGCATCGCGGTGATCGGGCTGCTGGTCATTCCGCACGTGGTGGAGGCGACCAACTGGCAGACGTGGCTGTTCGTGGCCCTGGGCTGCCTCGTCCTGTTCATCCCAGCGATCCTGCTCTTCAACGGCCCCTGGCGCCGCCCGTCCCCGACCCCCACCACAAAGATCACCGTAGGCAAAGCCGAAGCCTGACCAGCACCCCGACACCGACAGACCCAACCACCCACAGCCACTGCCGTACACCCGGCCGAAGCACTCGGCCGCCCAAACCAGCCCACCACGGGGCTACCCCGCCACCCCGCCACGGGGCCAGCTCATCCGCACCACCACCAGAGCGACCGAGCCGGATTCATCAACCGGCCTTCACCGCCGAGCCGGGCACACCGTCGTTCCCGCCCAGCCAACCGGGTCACCTTCACCATCCACGGACCCAACAGCCTTCGCCGCCGCAGCCGACCGGCCATCCCTCACCATCCATGCGCCCGAGCAGCCCTCCGTGCCCAGCCCAGCGAGCCTCTCTACCGCTCAGCCGACTGAACCCTGCACCACCCGACCGACCGATCCCCGACAGCACTCAGCTCGGCCGATCCAGCGTCTCTGCTGAATCGACCGAGCTGCGGAGTTCGCCCGATGGCCGTCCGAACGACCAGGTGACCGACCGATCAATCGATCAGGGCCGCCCGGTCCCGGCCGATCAGTCGCGGTGCAGTTTGCGGTAGGTCACCCGGTGCGGGCGGGCCGCGTCGGCGCCCAGGCGCTCGATCTTGTTCTTCTCGTAGTCGGCGAAGTTCCCCTCGAACCAGAACCAGTTCGACCCCTCTTCCCACGCCAGGATGTGGGTGGCGATGCGGTCGAGGAACCACCGGTCGTGCGAGGTGATCACGGCGCAGCCTGGGAAGTCGAGCAGCGCGTTCTCCAGGGACGACAGCGTCTCGGTGTCGAGGTCGTTGGTGGGCTCGTCGAGCAGCAGCACGTTGCCGCCCTGCTTGAGGGTGAGTGCCAGGTTGAGCCGGTTGCGCTCGCCGCCCGAGAGCACGCCGGCCTTCTTCTGCTGGTCGGGGCCCTTGAACCCGAAGGCCGCGATGTACGCCCGCGACGGCATCTCCACGTTGCCGACCTTGATGTGGTCGAGCCCGTCGGAGACGACCTCCCAGACGTTCTTGGCGGGGTCGATGCCGCCACGGCTCTGGTCGGCGTAGGAGATCTTGACCGTGTCGCCCACGATGACCGAGCCGGCGTCGGGCGTCTCACTACCGGTGATCATGCGGAACAGCGTGGTCTTGCCGACGCCGTTGGGGCCGATGATGCCGACGATGCCGTTACGCGGCAGATCGAACGTCAGCCCCTCCATGAGCAGCCGGTCGTCGAACCCCTTGGTCAGCTTCTCGGTCTTGATCACCGTGGTGCCCAGGCGCGGACCCGGCGGGATCTGGATCTCGTCGAAGTCGAGCTTGCGGTGCTTGTCGGCCTCGGCCGCCATCTCCTCGTACCGCTGGAGCCGGGCCTTGCTCTTGGTCTGGCGGGCCTTCGGGTTGGAGCGCACCCACTCCAGCTCGTCCTCGAGGCGCTTCTTCCGCTTGACGTCCTTCTGCCCCTCCACCCTGAGCCGCTGCGTCTTGGCGTCAAGATAGGTGGAGTAGTTGCCCTCGTACGCGTAGGCGCGGCCCCGGTCGAGCTCCAGGATCCAGCCGGCGACGTTGTCGAGGAAGTAGCGGTCGTGGGTGACGGCCAGCACCGTGCCTGCGTACTTCTCCAGGTGCTGCTCCAGCCACTGCACGCTCTCAGCGTCGAGGTGGTTGGTGGGCTCGTCGAGCAGCAGCAGGTCGGGCGCCTCTAGCAGCAGCTTGCACAGCGCGACCCGGCGGCGCTCACCACCGGACAGCGTGGTCACGTCGGCGTCGGGCGGCGGGCAGCGCAGCGCGTCCATCGCCTGTTCGAGCTGGCTGTCGAGATCCCAGGCGTTGCGGTGCTCCAGCTGGTCCTGCAGCTTGCCCATCTCCGCCAGCAGCTCGTCGCTGTAGTCGGTGGCCATCTGCTCGGCGATGTCGTTGTAGCGCTGGAGCATCGCCATGGTCTCGGCAACGCCTTCCTGCACGTTGCCGAGGACCGTCTTCTCCTCGTTGAGCGGCGGCTCCTGCTGGAGCATGCCGACCGTGAAGCCCGGCATGAGCTTCGCCTCACCGTTGGACGGCTGCTCCAGGCCGGCCATCATCCGGAGCAGCGTCGACTTCCCCGTGCCGTTCGGCCCTAGAACACCGATCTTGGCTCCGGGCAGGAACGACAGCGTGACGTCGTCAAGGACAACCTTGTCGCCGTGCGCCTTGCGCACGCGCTGCAGCGTGTAGATGTACTCCGGCATGTCCTCTAGCTTAGGGGCTCCCAGGCCAGGCTTCCGACGCTCCACCGGAGTATGGCTTGGAACCGGCTTTGCCCACCCCTCACCATCCCCACGACCACCGCCGTCCCCACCACCCCCGCTCCCGCGCAGAACCGTGCGCGACCAGGGCGATGCGAAGTCGTGGTGGTTGGTGTGCGAGGCGCGCAATCAGCCCCAAAAGGGCGAGGCAATCGGCGCTGGAGGCAAGGAACTACGAGACCGCGCCGGTCGAAGCCGGAGGCAGAGGACTACGAGACCGCGCCAGTCGGAGCCGGAGGCAGAGGACTACAAGATCGCGCCAGGTGGAACGGAATGAGCCAACAGGAGCAGAACCTTTGGACGAAGGTACCGATGTACCGATGTACCGATGCGCTGATGCGCTGACCGACGTGCCGAAGTGCCGAAGTGCCGAAGTGCCGAAGTGTCCATCAGGCGGCCGGGTCGTTCGGGAGGGCTGGGGGCGGGGGCTGGACCGCGGGGATGCAGACGCGGTCTCGGCCCAACTCCTTCGCCCGGTAGAGCGCCAGGTCGGCCGCCGCCAGCAGGTCGATCAGGTCGTCGCCGTGAACGCTCATCAACGCCACCCCGATCGAGATCGTCACTCTGATCAAGGTGGCGTCAACGGGCACAGCCATGTGACCGATGCGCACGCGCAGGCGCTCGGCCACCCGGCGGGCCTCGTCGATGTCGGCGCCCGGCAGCAGGACCACGAACTCCTCACCCCCGAACCGGCCCACCACGTCGTACTCGCGGAGTTGGCTGCGCAGCGTCGACGCCACCCCCACCAGCACCTGATCGCCGGCCAGATGGCCGTGAGCGTCGTTGACCCGTTTGAAGTGATCGATGTCGATGATCAGAAGCGCCAGGGTGTCGCCGGTGCGACGGGCTCGGACGATCTCGGTGTCGGCCTCCCGCTGCCACGCGGCGGCGTTCAGCAGGCCGGTCTTGGCGTCCGTACGGGCCGCCGCCTGCAACTGCGCATGGAGGAGGCTGCGCTGGAGCAGCACCACGGGCGGCAGCGCGAGGAGCAGCAGGGCCAGGTTGAGACCGCAGCCGACGGACACGGTCACGCCCAGGCACAACTCGACGATGTCCAGCAGCAGGCTCTCCCGGTCCCACAGGACCTCGCGCCACGTGGTGTCGGGGTCGGCTGTGTGGGCGGCGATGGCGATGAGCGCGGCGTTGAGCAGGGAGAACAGTACGGCGGACGCCACGGCGATCAGGATCGGCGGGCCGCTGCCCTGCGACAGCACCCACGGATCGCTCACGAACCGGTGGAACACGACGGAGGCCGTGCATCCGGCCAACCCGATGGCGGCCGAGCTGAACACCCGTCGGTAGAGCACCGTCGCCCGCACCCGTACCTGAAGCAGGACCTGCAGCACGATCGGCGCGAACAGGGCGTAGACCGGAGGCAGGAGCAACGCGACCGGCAACCACCAGGCGGACAGCAGGTCGCGGGACACGCCGGCGGGCATGCCCAGGCGCCTGGTCGCTTCGATGCACACGGCGCCGCATCCCATGAGAGCGCCGAACATGAGCAGGTCGCGCCATTCGAAGACGGTGGACGTCGCGAACACGATGATCGCGGCCACGTCAAGTGCGACGATCGCGCACAGGTAGACCACGAGCGGGCGACGTTGCCCTAGCAATGGCCAGCGGTCGGCCAGTGTTGACACACCGTCGCGTGACTTGATCGGGACGTGACTGGTCACCGCCATCTCGTCTCCTCCCTGACTAACGATGTGTAACACAATAATTGCGGAGTGTGCGTTGCGCGATGGGAACCGATACGTTGGCAATGACCACAACGCCCGTTCACTCCACGAACGGGCCCGTGATGCAGAGCCGTTCGGGAAAGGAGCAGCCCATGGTGCGGGGCGTGACCTGGACATGACAGATGCTCTAGCCGCCTGAGGCGGGCAACTCACCATCGGTCGCTCATCGGGGTGTCTTCAGGACCCGGCCGGTGCCCCCTCCCCCTCCATTCCGCCTCTCCCACGCCCTCGCACTCACGCCACACCGCCGGCCAGCACACGACCCCGCCCTGCTCGTGCCTCTCCCTCAGTGACCGCCTCCGGCATGGGCGATCGGCACTCTTCCCTCACCGCTCGCCGCCTCGGTCTCGGTCTCGATCTCGGTGACCAGCGCCGTTCGCGCTCCCCGTTCACCGCTCCCGTTTCGGTGACCGGCTCCGTTCTTGCTCCCGGTTTCGGTAACGGGCGCCGTTCTCCCCTCCGCGCATCCCCCGCCCTCGGTGAGCGGCGCCACACTCCCCTTCCGCGTACCCTTCTGGGTCAGCGCATTCTTGCCTCCGGTCCAGCGTCCTTTCGTCCGTTCGCCTATCGCCGAGCTCACGAACCGGGTGAACGCCTCAGCCTTGACTCCGACCTCCGCCGTCCTTACCGGCTTCCGGTGGTCTTCGAGCAGACAGCGCTGCGGTCCTTTTCGGAGGCTGGGCGGCGCCATCGGCGCGGCGGACTTGCGGCGGCTCCACGCCGAGCCGACGTTGCGACGGTCTTACAGGGCCAGTGGCGCGGTCAGGGGGTGGGGCTGGCTGGTGAGGGTGTGGGGGAACCGTGGTGGCCGGTGCCCCCACACCCTCACTCCTCCTGTGCTGGTCCGCTCTACCCTCCTGTGCTGGTCCGCTCTACGCCGCCGCTCGTTCCCTCGCCTTCGGTTGTGCCTTGCTGCCCCCGACTGCGCGGCCTTCGTCAGCGCGGCCGTTTGCGTCGTCGACCTCCGTGCCGTTCAGAACGCGGACGGTGGCGTCGTTCTCGGACTTCGGCGTGCGTGCGGTGTCGCTGCTCGTCCGCCGTGTGCGTGGGGTCTTGCCCACCGAAGTCGGCGCGGGTGCGGCGGCGGTGTCCAGAGTCGGCCTGTGGGGAGTTCCGTCAGCCCAGCCCGGGAGGTGTGCGGCGCCATCGTCGGGGTCCAGCGGGTGGACGGCTCCGTCGGCCGGGCTCTGGGGGTGAGTCGTCAGGTGGTTTGAGCCTGCCCCTTCCGCCGTCGCGTCGAAGGGCGCCCGCATTCGCGTGGTCTCGTCGTGCGGGACCAGCGGGCGTACGCTGCCATCGGCCGAGCCCAGAGTCCGCGCGTCGGCACCCTCCGGGGCCAACATCTGTACGTCGCCGCCATCCGGGACCGGCGGGCGTGCGCCAGCGCCGTCAGAGGCCGGCAGGCGTGCGTCGTTGGCTTCCGGGGACGAGTGCCTGGCGGGGTGGTGGTCGGAACCGTAGGTGGAGGATTGCTCGTTGTCCTCGCGGAACTCGGGGCGGTTGAGGGGGCGCTGCTGGCGGGTGCCCATCGCCCAGTCGCGGGTTTCCTCGTCCAGTCGCTCGCGCATCTCCCTGCTCACCAGGGCGGTGCCGCCGCGCTCGGGCTTGGTGAAGACGCCGGTGCCCCACCGCAGGTCGTGGCCCACCGAGCTGGCCTCGATCTCGGGCATGAAGCGGCGGTCTCCGTCAGTGCCGAACTCGCGGATGCGCAGCCTGCCGGACACCACCACGGGATGGCCGGAACGCACCGACGCCGCGACGTTGTCTCCCAGGGCACGCCAGCAGCGGACCGTGAAGCAGACCTTGTCGCCGTCGGTCCATTGGCCTGTCTTCCTGTCGAAGTAGCGGTGTGAGGTGAGGACTTTCAGCGAGGTGACCTTGGTGCCTTCGTCGAAGCTGTACTGCCTCGGCTCTGCCGCGACGTTGCCGGTGAGTGTGATGTAGATGTCGTTCTTCTATGTACAGACCCTCATTTACCTGTGCGAACGCTCACGTTGAACCCTCGTGGGCCGTCTGTGGGCCGTCAGCCGCAGAAGCGGGCCGCCGCAGCGCGGAATCGATCGCCCTCCGCATCCGCTGCTCGGACTTCGGCATCAGGTGCGCGTACGTCCGCAGCAGCAGCGCCCCGCCATCAGCATGCCCCAGCCACTCCGCAACAGCCTTCGGGTTCTCCCCGTCCGTCAGGAGCACGCTCGCGAAGTAGTGCCGCAGCATGTGCATACCGTGCTCACGGTAACGGTGACCGCGCTTCTCCCCCGGCTTCAGCTTCGGCACGATCCCGGCCCGCGTAAGCCCGCGCTGCCAGACCTTCGTGAAGGCGGACTGATACACCGCGCCGCCGTTGCTGTTGACGAAGAACAGCCGCACCTCGACCGCCTCCCCGTCCGGTGTCCGCCAGGGCAGCGCGACCGTGACCGGCGGGAACAGCCGCATGTGCTCGGCGAGCGCGAACTTGACCGACTCCGGCAAAGGCACCTCGCGCGTCTTTCCTCCCTTCGGCAGACCGAAGAACAGCTTGCCGTTGACCACCTTGAGCTGCCGGTTCACCCCCACGAAGCCGCCGAACCAATCGACGTCGTCGGGGCTGAAACCGAAGATCTCCCCCTGCCGCATGCCGAGCCCGGCCCCGGCGTCCACCGTGGCCTGGTATCGGTCCGGCAGCGTCTCACGCATGTCGAGCACCTGGTCAGGCGTCCACACCACGAGCTTCTTCGCCACGACCTTCGGCAGTTTGACCGTCTTGCTGAGGACGGGATTCTTCAGTACCAGCTCGTCCTCGACAGCCACTGCGAACACGAGCTGGACGTTCGCCATGATGGCGCTGATCGTGATCGGCGCGAGCCCGGACGCTTCCAGCTTGGCCACCAGCCCCTGCATGACGCTGGGCCTCTTGGCCAGCACGCCGAGCTCCTTGGCACCGATCACCGGGTAGACGTGGTTCCGTAGGCGCCGGCGCATCGCGTCGCGGCTGCTGGGGTCGAGCGTGCGGTTGTCGAGCACCTCTTCGGCCTGCTTACGGAAGGTCACCTTGCCCGCGTCGGGATCGATGTAGGTGCCGCGCAGCAGGTCGGCCTCGACGACCTTCTTCCGGTTGTCGGCGTCGCCCTTCTTGCCGAAGGACTCGTTCTTTTCGCGGCCGTCAGGACCGTCGTAGCGGAGACGCCATCGTGACCCTTTCCCGTACCGCTTCGGGTCCTTTTCGAGGATCGGCTTGCCTTTGTCGTCGAACAGCAGCCGGCCGTTCTCGTCGCGGGCTTTCCGCATCCACCGGTCTTCGACGTGCGCCATGGCAGCCCTCCTCGGGGCTCGTCCAGAAATGGAGTGTGCGGCCGGGTGTGGTCACGGCCGCGGGAGCCTGTGCGGGCTCTTGGCGCTATGGGATGGGAGGGCGGCAGCTCGACGCGCTATCGGCGAGCTGGCGACGCCTTGCCTCCGCTATCGGTCGGCGCGGCCTTGCCGGTAGCCGATCCGGTATTCGATGCCGCGCCGATGCAGGAGCCAGGCGGTGGTGACGGCGAGGGCCGTACCGAGCCCGAAGAGCTGCATGGCGATCATGTGACTGAGTTCGAGCAGTCCCTGCCACCGGGGGTACGCCACCACGAAGATCAGGTTGGCGGCCCACAGTAGTGCTGTGGCGATGGGGAGAATGCGCATAGAGCCCCCCTTGAGCAGTGCGTTTCCGGCGGTTCGATTTTCAACGACCGCTGGTAGACGCCCATAAAAGCACTCAAGTTCGCTACTTCCAAGCAGGACATTAGCAAAGAAACGCCGGGTACATATTCGATTACTCTGCGTGATCAGCTAATTACTGCTTAATATATCGAATCGTGCCTATTAGGAGTTATCGGACTCTTCTATCTCTAGCCGGACAAGCTCCGCGAAACGCTTCTCAGCTTCGGACACTTCGGCCTCAGCCTGCGCCCGGATCCGCTGGACACGGTCACGCTCCGCATCCCTGATCTGCTCCAGGATTGCCCGCCGCCGCGGCGGCAACTGCGCCAGCAGCTCCTCAGTCTCCTCGTCCTCAAGGACGGGCCCGGCAGGCTCCGAAGACTCGGGGGGCGATTCGCGGGTCAGGAGGCCGGCGAGTTGGAGGGCTTCATCGTGGTCGATGCCGAGCGCGTCGGCGAGGGCGAGCACGGTGTCGGCGAGAGGTTTCGCGGACTTCATCCGGTAGAGGGTCGTCCGGTCGACGCCGGAATGCTCCTGTAGCTGGATCTGCGTCCAGCCCCGTTTGTGCTGTGCGTTGGTGACGCGTTCCCAGAACGCGTACGCGGGGCCCTTGATGCGCTCCGATCGGGCCGACTGGCGAGGGCTCATGTTGCAAGTTGTAGCACAGCCCCGTGTTGATGGCTCTACCTGCTGCCGAGCTTCCCGGATTGCGGCCCGACCGGATGTTGCACGTTGCGTATTCGATGTTGCATGTTGTAGCGTCAGAGCATCAGTTGCAACAACGCGCTACATAGGGAAGGTGACATGCATCACATCCCCGAAGCCCGACCGGAACGCGTACCGGACGGCTACACGTCCATCCGAGACGCCTGCCGCCTCCTACGTCGCAGCAGGTGGACCATCTACCGGCTCATCGCCGCCGGCGAGCTCACCGTCCTGAAGGAGGGCAACGCGCCCAACGGCCGCGTCTTCATCCTTCAGGCCAGCATCGACGCCTACCTCGAAGCCAATCGCGTCCAGCCCGCCACGTCCGCCGAGGCGGTCCAGGCGTGACCCGGCCCAAGTCGCGCACCGTCGACGACCGGCGCGACGACCAGCTCCTCAAGCTCGACGAGGTATGCGCGCTCACCCGCCGCGACCCGGCCACCGAGCGGTGGCTCCGCCACCACAAGAAGGCGCCCTACCTGTGGCGTTCCGGCCGGCGCCTCGTCGCCTGGCGATCCGACGTGATCGCCCACCTCGACGCCCAGCGCGAGGCCGATCAGCAGTCCGCCTGATCCCGTAACCGGCGCGAGGCCCAGCCGTGCACCCGGCCAGGCCCCGCTCGATCGCAACCACAACTCTCGAAAGGCATTGATCGTGTCAACAATTCTCGCAAACCCGCAAAGCACCGACGAGCTGCGCGCCCGCCTCGACCAGCTCATGGCCGCCACCCGTGACCTGACCGACAGCGCCCACGGGCCGCTCACCCACACCCTCAACCTGCTCGACGACATCGCCGACCAGACGCCCGGCCTCGACTACTCCGACTGGTCTTCGGTGTGGCTCTACGCCACGGCCGACGTGGAGAACATGCACGCCAACCGGCTCGCTGGCCACCCCTTCGAGGCGTCGGCGCGCGAACTGAAAGGCTCACTCGAAAAGCTCGCCGGGATCATCTACCGGGCGCTCGACAAGACCCAGGCACGCCAGACCAGCGAGATGTCCGCCGCCGACCAGGTCATCATGACCCTGGCCATCTACGCCGACGAGCACAGCTGCGACATCGGCGGCGGCCACCAGAGCACCGTCCTTCTCGCCGCCCTGCTCCACCGCCTCTTCGACATCACCCCCCACCACGCCATCCACCTCGCCAAACACGCCCCCCACGACGACCGCGTCAAGGCGGCCGGCCAGGCCCGAACCGAGATCCTCGACCGCATCGAGCACACTCGCCTCGCCGCCCAGGACAACCCCTGGACGCCCCAGACGGGCGACACGGTCACCCACAACGGCACCGACGGCACGTGGATCTTCCAGCAGTGGGAGGACGACGACACCGCCTGGATCCACCGACCCGACGCCCGCACCTTCCCCGCCATCGGCCGCGCCGGTAGCGGCCTCACGGACCTCGCCGGATGGCGCGACGAGCCCGAGGAGTCCGTGCTCGTCGCGGTCGCCGAGCTCCGCCCCGCCAACACCGCGGCGGAGGTGGCGGTCTGATGACGATCACCGCCATCGCCTCACACACCGTCGGCATCGAACCCATCACCGCCGACACCAGGCTCTACGTCCCCACCCCAGCGACACGCGCCGTGGTCGAACGCTACGACGGCCGCCTCGTCAAGGTCATTGCCACCGACGCTGATGCCGAGCGTACGGCCTCCACGCTGGAGGAGTACGCGCAGGCCGCCGCCCACGCATACGGCGCCGACTACGTGCCCGCCCTCACCATCCCGGACATGGCCGTCAACGAGGTCCTCCTCAAGATGGAGGCCCTCATCCGAGGCCCGTACAACGCCACCCTGCCGGAGGCGCTGCACCTCTCCACCCGTAACCCGGGGACGGCCCGGCAGGCGATGCGGCAGCTGGCTGACACGCTCCGCCTGCACCCTCGCGACCTCGCCCTGTGGGGTGCGACGCGGGCACGCGACGAGATCGTGGCCGTCCTCCGCCTCGCCGCGGGGATGCCCCGATGAGCCGCGACGAGATCACCGAGACCATCCAGCCCGTCATCGGCGAAATGGAGGACATCCTCCACCACCACACCGCCGACGGTCAGTGGCAGCCGTACGCCACCGACACGGTCGGAGTCCTCGCTGAGGCGCGGTCCCTGCTCCGCCGGCTCGACAAGCACGTCCGAGATGCCCGCGCCGAGCTGGCCCGTATCGAACGGAGCGAAAAGCGATGACCGATCCCGTGGAGTACCCCAACCCCGGCAGCGCGATCCCCGGGCAGCCCGGCTACGTCGTCGGCGAGTGCGAACACCGCGTCGCGGTATCCGAATGGCGGGCCGGATTTCGGGTCTGCGAGCGCTGCCCCGACACCCAGGAGCAGGTCACGGAGGTGTCGAAGTGACGGGCCCCGACCACTACCGCGAGGCGGAGCGCCTGGGCAGCCTGGCCCAGGGCCAGGAACTGACGTGGGCGAGGTTCACCATGGCTCAAGCCCAGATGCACGCCACGCTCGCGCTGGCCGCCGCCACCGCGCTCAACGACTGCATCAACGACAGCGGCGACGGCGGCCTGCCCCGCGACGACTGGAAGGCGTGGAAGGACGCCGCTGGAACGCCCGGGGACGGCACCTGATGGCCACCACCGCCGAGACGCTGCACCTCTCCGCACGCGTCATCGAAAACCAGCCACACCTGCGCATAGGCGCGGTGACGGCTATCCGCATCGCCGCCGGAGTCGGCCGCGCCGCCCACGAGCACGCCGAGCAAACGATCAGCGTGCTGGCCGAGCGCCTCGGCTACGCGGGTTACCGCGACCTGGCCGCCCAGGTGGAGCGCTGGTCACACATGTGCACGCCCGCCGGGATCGTCGCCGGGCTGCGTGCGGCGGCCGACGCAGAGGAGGAGGGCGTATGAGAGCCGACCAGGTCGTCACCGGAGCCATCATCCTGGCCACCGCCGCCATCCTGATCGGCTACAGCGTCCAATACCGCCGCCGGCAGCGCAGGCAGCAGCCGCCCGAGCTGGCATGGCTTGCCGGCCCGCCGCGCATGCCCGCCGGACATCCCGAGCGCTGCACCCCGGTCCGAAGCATCGCCGACCTGCTTCTGCAGGAGCGCGCGACAGAGATGTGGCCGAACAGCGAATGGCAGGCAACGCTGCTGTGCCCGCACCCGCAGCTGACCGGCCACCAGACGCGCCAGGAGGCCGTACGGGCCGCCGACCGGGGCCGCCGGGCCTCGATCACCCGGTGCGCTTGTGGAACGTTCCACGTCCACTACAGGGACCGGCGCGGGGTGGTGCGATGACCCGCCTCCGCCGCGGCATCTGCCCAAGCTGCCGTCGCTCCTACGCCCGTGTCCGCTCCACCGGCGCCATGCGGCGCCACAACGGCATCGACTCCAGCGGGTTCTCCACCGGCAAACCGTGCCCCGGTGTCGGCAAGCCGCCCCTGCCGAGCGTGGGCGGCGGCCCCGACATCGGCTACGAGGCCGACCGCGCCTACTACCTCGACGAAAGGAACGACACGTGAACCGCAGTACCTGGACAACCTTCGGCCAGCCGATCGCGCTCCTGGCCGCCATGGTCGCCGCGGCGCTCGCCGTCGCGGTCCTTATCACCCTGTCGCATCCGGCCGGGCCGGCTGTCCTGCCGACACCCCGCCCGAACCCGGCCCCGGCCGCACCGGAGACGCGATGACCAGCGCCCTGCTTGCCGCCCCCGTGATGGGGGCGGCGGGCCCGCTCCGCGTCATCGGTCTCGACCTTTCCATCACCAGCACCGGTGTCGCTTTTAGCGACGGCTCCACCTGCTGCATCAAGACCAAGACCGCTGACGGCGACTACCGCCTCACCGTCATCCGGCGCACGGTGGCTCTCGCCGTCGGCGGTCCCGAACTCATGGGCAACCCGACCGCGCCGCCGCCCACTCTGGTCGTCATCGAGGACCTGCCTGCCCATGCGAAGTCGGCCGGCATCACCGGCATGGTCCACGGCGTCGTCCGCCAACTGCTCGACGAGGCGGGCGTCCCGTACGCCCGGGTGGTTCCCTCCACGCTGAAGAAGTACGCCACGGGCAGCGGCGGCGCCGACAAGACCGCGATGGCCCTCGCAGCCTTCAAGCGCGTCGGCCGCGAGTTCGTCGACGACAAGGGCGGCGACCAGTGCGACGCCTGGTGGCTGCGCGCGATGGGCCTCGACATGCTCGGCCGCCCGGTCGTCGAACTGCCCAAGGCGCAGCGCGAATCGCTCGCCAAGGTCACATGGCCCGAGACGGCGGTGGCCTCATGAGCCGCCGACGTTCGCAGCCGCACCGCGTCGCCACGCATCGCCCCGCCGTCCGCCAGCGCCGGTTCCGCCACGACGACCTCATCGCAGTTGATCTCTTCAGCGGGTTCGGCGGGCTCACCCAGGGCATCGAGGACGCCGGGTTCACCACGATCATGGCGGCCAACCACAACGCCTACAAGGTCAAGATCCACGAGGCCAACCACCCGCACGCCGAACACTGGATTGCGGACCTGGTCGACAAGGAGGCATCCGACTACCACTCCGCCAGGGACCTTCCTCCGGCCGATCTCCTCGTGGCCGGCGTGTCCTGCGTGAACCACAGCCAGGCCAACACCAAGAAGGCCTACGCGCTGGGCATGTCGCTGTTCGACTTCGACGACCCCGACTTCGAGGAGCGCGTCACCCGATCGGAGCGCGACCGCGCGACGGCGAACTGCGTGCTCCACTACGCCGCCGAGCACCACCCCCGCCTGATCCTCGTGGAGTGCACCACTGAACTCACCTCGTGGGGCCCGGCCGTGCAAGGAAAGCGACACGGCGACGGCTCCACGTTCCAGTGGTGGCTCAAGCAGTTCGGAGTCCTGGGCTACAAGCACCGCATCCTCTACCTCAACTCGATGTTCTTCGGCGTCCCGCAGTCCTGCGACCGGCTGTACATCGTCTTCTGGGACGAGAAGCTGCCGACCCCGGACCTCGACCACCGGCCCGAATCGTGGTGCTCGGGCTGCGGCACCATCGTGCAAGCCCGCTGGACGTGGAAGACAGGGGTCCCGCCCACCGGCAGCGTTCGCTACGGCAAGCAGTACGAGTACCGGTGCCCCTCCTGTCGGCGACTCGTGATCCCGCCATCCGCGCCGTCGATCAACGCGCTCGACCTGTCCAACCTCGGCACCAAGATCGGCGACAGGCCACTCAAGGAGTTCACGGACAAGACGACCGGCGAGACCGTCCTCAGCCCGCTCGCCCCGTCCACCATGGCCAGGGCCGAACGGTGCCGGAGGCGGTTCGCCGACTTCCCCGCCGTACTCATGCCGGCCAAGGCGGAGCGCGGGTCCGAACGCCATCTGTGGCAGCCGCTCACGACGCAGACCAGCCAGCAGGAGACGGCGATCCTCTCGACCGGGGCGCTCATCGCCGCGGCGGGCAACACCTTCGAGCGGCCGGGCTCCGACTGCCGCACCCGCCACCTGGGCGAGCCCCTGCCCTCCCAGACCGCGACCAACACGCAGGCGCTTTTCACGCCTGCAGCGTCCATGGTGACGGGGCAGGTGATGGTCGCCCACCGGCACAACGGCGACGGCAAACACATCACCCAGCCGATGGACACCGTGACCTCGACTCACGAGAAAGCGGTCCTGTTCGCCGCCGTGGACAACTACCAGGGCGCACCTCGCGGCGTTCACGAGGCGCTTCCCACGCAGGGCGGCTCAGAGACGCTGGCGCTGCTCTCTGCCGGGGTGCTCCCGTTCCGGAAAAACACCCTCCCGACAACGCACGCCGAAGCCATGCCGACCGTCACCTCCGACCAGATCCCCGGCATGCTCACCGCCACCGGGAGCGCACTCAGCGCCGAGTGGCGCGAGGTCCTCGCAGACCTGAAGCTCGAAGACTGCTACCTCCGCATGCTGACCTCGCGCGAGGTCGGCGAGGGCTGCGGCTTCAAGGTCGGCCTCCCCGGCCGTCCGGGCACCTACCGAGTCTGGGGCAGCGAGCGTGATCAGGTCGACGGCTTCGGCAACGCCGTCAGCCCCCCGGTCGGCGAGTGGATCAGCCGACGGCTCCGCGCCGTCCTTCACGCCGAGTCGGTCGCGTGAGCCTGCCCGCCTGGGACAGGCGCGCCGCCTGCCGCAACCAGACCCCAGAAACCTTCTTCCTGGTCACCTACCAGCCCGCCAGTGCCAACGTGCGCGCCGCCAAAACCATCTGCCAGGGCTGCCCCGTCGTCGCCGACTGCCTCGCGTGGGCGCTCGCCAACCCGCAGCTGGCCAGCGACGGCATCTGGGGCGGCACCACTCCGATCGAGCGGGCCGCCATCCGCCGCACCGCCGACACCGAAGGGACAACCGCATGACCGCCACGCCTACATGGATCGACTGGATCCGGCCCTGGTACCCGGGCGGCGAAGACGTCGCCGCAGGCCGCTTCGACAAGCCGCCCGTCTTCATCGGCCACATCTACCGCGACTGCGAAGACCTCCTCGCCGTCGAATCCAGCCCGCGCGAAGGCTCCGGCTGGCTCGACCCGGCCGCCCCCGGCACCTGCCCGACCTGCCTGTACCGCCACGAGAACAACCCTGAAGGGGACACCGAATGAAGATCACCATCAACGCCAAGACGTTCGCCGACACCATCGCCTGGGCCGCGCAAGCCCTCAACAGCAGGCACCCCGCGCCGATCCTCGGCGGCATGCTCCTCGAAACCGGCGACGGGACGCTCACCCTGTCCGTGTTCGCCTACGACACCTCGCGCCGCATCACCGTGCCGGCCGACGTCACCGCACCCGACCGGGCGCTACTGCCCGGCCGCGTCCTCACTGAACTCGCCAAAAACCTCCCCAAGACCGAAGACGTCGATCTCACGACCGATGACCGGGAAGCCGTCATCCAGTGCGGCAAGGCAGAGTTCAGGCTCCCGCTCCTGCCCGTCGACGACTACCCCACCCTGCCGGAAACGCCGCCCGTGGCTGGCACCGTCGACGCCGGCGAGCTGGCCGCCGCGGTTACCCACACGGCCACGGCAGCCAGCAGCGACACAGCCACGCCGATGCTGACCGGCGTGTGCTTCGACATCGGAGACGGCTGCATCGACCTCGGTGCCACCAACCGCTACCGCATGGCCTGGCGCACCCTCTCCTGGGAACCCGTCCTCGACCAGGACGACGTCCCGGCCAGAGTGCTCATCCCGGCCGACATGCTCACCAGCACCGTGCGCGGCTTCCCCGGCGGGCCCGTCCAGGTCCACCTGTCCGAGCGGCTCGCCGCGTTCACCAGTTCGGGCCGCACCGTCACCATCGGCCTGCTCGACCCCGAGTTCATCGACTGCAAGGCCCGCATCGAGGAGGCCAGCAAGGACCGCACCGCGGAAGTGGACGCCGCCGAGCTGGCCGCCGTGGTCAAGCGGGTCGCCGTCCTGGCCGAACGCCTGACCCCGGTCCGGCTGTCGTGGACCGACAAGGGCGTCCTCGTCGAAGCCGGCAGCGAAGACGTGGGCCGCGCCGCCGAGCTGGTCGACTGCAAGCTCGACGGCGAGGGGCTGACCACCGCGTTCAACCCGGCGTTCCTGCTCGACGGCCTCGCCGCGGTGGGCGGCACCGCCACCTTCCACATGCTGGCTCCGGCCAAGCCGGTGCTGATCACCGGCACCACAGATCCGGAACTCCGCTACCTGGTCGTCCCGATCCGGCTCTCCGCATGACGACCACCCACACCACAACCCGCAAAGGAGCAGCCGTGATCCGACTCGCCGTATGGTTCCGCAGCAAGAAAACCCTCATCGCCGCCCTCGAAGACACGCTCACAGCCAAGCAGCAGCTACAGGACGGGCTCGCGGAGGCGGACGCCGAGAACAACGACCTGTACGAGAAGCTCCGCCAGGCGGAGTCGGCCGGCGAAACCGAGCTGGCTCGGCTGCAGGTCCGCGTCGCAGGGCTGGAGCAGCAGGTGAGAGACGCTGCCACCCGGTCTGCGGCTCTGATGCGGCAACGCGACGAAGCACGCGACGCACAGAAGGCTCAGGAGCGGCTGTCTGGGGAGCCGCGGGACGCCCTCGGGTCTCTCGTCAAGCAGCGGGGTTACCGTGCCCTGTTCCTGGCTGAGAGGGCGCGCGCCGACCAGCTGGCCGCCCTCGTGTCCACGCTCCAAGAGGCGAACCTGAGGCACGACCGGCTCGCCTGACGCGCGGCCCTGACCTGGCGTTTCACCCAGCACGATCGTTGTTGCAAATCTTCGTTGTTGCGCCTTGCGGCTCATTGTTGCATGTTGTAGCGTGATCACATCAGCAAGCGCCAAGGCGCAACACGAAGCCCGCCTCTTCTGACGGCCCGCACACCACCGGAACCACACCCCGGTGGCGCGCAGACCGGCAGACCAGGCGGTCACACCCCAGGAGCAAAGGAGCCCGCGAACGTGAACCACCCGACCACGCCGGACAGCGGAGACGAGACCGCCGTCCCGTTCCCCGTCCGCATGAGGACCGCCAGCGTGCGCGACACCTACCGCAACGCCACCGGGCTCGAAGCGCTCTACGGCGCACTCGTCGACGACCGCCTCGGGGACGACGAGCGGCCCATCACCGGGAGCGCCACGTGAAGCACCGCCTACTCATCACCGGATCCCGCGCATGGGAGGACGAGCAGATGATCCGCGACGCCATCGCGGCCAACATTGCCCGGCACGGCCCCGAAAACCTGGTCGTGGTGCACGGCGCCTGCCCGTCCGGCGCAGACGCGCTCACCGACCGGATCGCCACCGCATGGGGCGGCGGCCTAACCGTCGAACGGCACCCGGCCGACTGGGACCACTGCACCGCCACCTGCCACCCCGACCACCGCCGCAGGAAGCCGCCAGGCGACACCGACCACCCCGGCCTACTCGCCACCTACTGCCCGGGAGCCGGTCCGCGCCGCAACGCCCACATGGTGTCGCTCGGCGCAGACCTCTGCCTCGCGTTCCTCGTGGCTGGATCCCGTGGGGCCGCCTACACCGCGAACATCGCCGAACGCGCGGGCATCCTCACTCACCGGTTCGAGGCATAGCCGTGGACATCTCGCAGAAGGTCCTCGACCAACAGGCCGAACTCGACTCGCTGATCGAGACCCACATCAACGACCAGCCGCGCAACCACCAGGTCGAGCCCGGCCCGTCCGAGATCGGCATCCCGTGCGACCTGCGGCTCGGCTACAAACTGTCCGGCCAGCCCGAAATCAACGTCGACCAGCCGCTGAGCTGGAAGGCGTGGATCGGCACCAACGTCCACCGCGGCCTCGAAGAACTGCTCACGCTCGCCAACATGGCGCGGCCCGGCTGGGAAGCCGACGGCATCGACCGGTACCTGCTGGAGCAGCGCGTCACCGCGGGCGGCATCAACGGCACCGACATCTCCGGCAACTCCGACCTGTACGTGGACGGCGTCGTCTGGGACTGGAAGATCCCCGGCGGCACCACCCTCCGCAAGTACAAGAAGGAGGGGCCCGGCGAACAGTACGAGGTCCAAGGCCACGTGTACGGCCTCGGGCACGAGCTGGCCGGCCGCGAAGTCACCGACATCGCCATCTACTTCCTGCCCCGTGACCAGGAGTGGCGCCAGCGCTACCTGTGGTCCGCCCCGTACGACCGGCAACGCGCCCTCGACGCACTATCCCGCGCCGACGGGATCGCCAACCTCGTCTCCGCCCTCGGCTCCACCGCGTTCCCGCTGCTCAAGCGGAAAGCGTCGTGGTGCCGCAGTTGCCCATGGCTCAAGCCGGGCTCCCAGAACCTCTCGGACGGCTGTCCGGGTGACCCCGACGTCGCCGAAGAGGCGACATCGGAACTGCTCGACCTCATCGCCCAGTAGCAAACGATCAAAGGAGCACAGCATGAGCATCGACATCACCGCAAATGACTTCCTGATGGGCGGCGGCATCAAGGCCGCCCGCTTCGACACCATCGGCACCACCGTCGGCGGCCCCATCACCACGCAGCCGAAGGTCGAGCAGCAGAAGGACCTCGACACCGGCGAGCTCAAGTTCTGGAACGACGGCAAGCCCATGATGCAGATGGTCGTCACCGTCCAGACCAGCCTCCGCGACCCGGAGGTCCCGGACGACGACGGGCAGCGCGCCTTCTACATCAAGGCCAACAGCCTGAAGGCGGTCCGCGAGGCTGTGCGCCGGTCCGGCGCGAAGGGCCTCGACATCGGCGGCACGCTGACGCTCACCTACACGGGCGACGGCGAGCAGAAGGCGCGAGGCAAGAACCCGCCCAAGCTGTACTCCGCCACCTACCAGCCGCCCGCCCAGGCCGCCGCCAACGAGTTCCTCAACGGCGGCCAGCAGCCCGCCGCCGTACCGCAGCAGGCCGCGTACGCTCCCCCGGCCGCGCCGCAGCCGCCCGCCCCGGCCCCCGCTGCACCGACCGCGCCCGCCGCCCCGTGGACGCCGCCGCCCGGCATGACGCCCGAGCAGGCCGCCGCCGTCGCCGCCCTCCCGCCCGAGCAGCGGGCCGCGCTCGGCTTCGCCTAACCCCACCCCCGGCCCCCTGCCGCCCCATCACGCGGCGGCAGGGGGCCACCCCATCTCAGCCCCGCAGGCAGGCACCCGGGTTCGAGCCCCGGAGGAGGCACTCAGCACCACCAGCACCAGCACGGAAAGGGGACCCGTAATGGATCTCACGAGAATCGACGACCCCTTCTGGCTGGACACCACAGCCCCCAGACGGCCACGCGGAACGGCCGCCTGACGTGGCCAACCTCTCGATCCCCGACATCAGCGCCGACCACGACACCCTCGGCGCAGCCCTCGCCTACGCCCGCGCAGGCTGGTACGTACTCCCCGTCAACCAAGCCACCAAGCACGCCGGATCCGTCCTCGGCAAAGGCTGGCCCGCCAAGACCTCCCGCGACACTGAGACGATCATCGCCTGGTTCGCCGGAACCGACCACGCACTCGCCCTGCACGTCGGCCGCTCCGGCGCTATCTGTTTCGACGTCGACCAGCCCGGCCAGCTCACACCGCTCCTGCGCGCCGTCCTCCTCACCGAACCGCCGCCCTTCCAATCCACCCGAGACAGCGACCCGGAACGCGGCCACTACCTGTACGCCGTCCCCGAAGGCCGCAGCCTCGGCAACTCGGCCGGCCAGCTCGGCAAAACGTGGGGCGAAGTCCGCGGCCGGAACGGCATCGTCGTCGTCGCCCCCAGCGTGCACGAGAAGGAGTCCGAGGGCGGCCGGTACGAATGGCAGCGCACCGGGCAGCTGCCCGTCCTGCCCGCGGCGCTCGCCAACCAGCTCCCCGACAGCGGCGACAGCTCCGACGCCGCCACTGACCGCGAAGTACGCGCCTTCCTCAACGCTCACACCGGCAGCGCCCGGCCGGAACTCCTTTCCGGCGTCCTCGGCCGGTGGGACGCCGCCATCGCGGCCGGGGAGTCCCGCCACCAGGCGACCCTTTCCGCCGCCGCCTGGGCCATGCGCGAGGCCGCCGCCGGCCTCTACCCCGCGCTGGCCGCCGCAGAGAAGCTGTCCACCTACTTCGGGCTCATCATGGTCGTCTCCCGGGACGGCGCCGAACGCAAGCTCACCCCAGGTCAGGCGCGAGCCGAGTTTCAGGGCATCCTCGCCTGGGCCATCGCCCAAGTCCCCCAGTCGGACCCCAGCCAAGTGCGGGAACAGGTGGAGGAGCGGGCGCCGCGCGACGACTTCTCCGACCTCCTGCCGCCCGGCCACCCCCAAGCGGGCACGCAGCCGTCGGGGCCGCCCCCTTTCACGGTGGACGGCAACCTGGCCACCGTCCACCACCTGCCCGTCCCTGACCAACAGGAGACGCCCGACCTCGACCTCGACGCCCTCGCGTTCGAGCGTGAGGTCGCCCACGAACTCCGCAAACTCAAGGTCCGGGAAGAAGCCCAGCGGCGGGCCAGAAAGGCCCGCCAAGGCCCGCTCCAGCGGCCACCCCTCGTGCGCCTGGACGCCTTCCTCGCCGTCCCCGACGAGCCGGTGGCCTACCGGATCGACCGGCTGTGGCCGAAGGGCGGCAGGGTGGTTCTGGCCGCCCAATACAAGGCGGGCAAGACCACCATCATCGGCAACCTGCTGCGCTCCCTCGTCGACTCCGTGCCGTTCCTGGACGCGTTCACCGTGGAGCCCTTCGCGGGCAAGGTGGTGCTGCTCGACGACGAGCTCGACGAACGCATGATCCGGCGGTGGATCCGCGACCAGGGCATCGCCAACGAGCAGGCCGCCGCCGTCGTATCCCTGCGCGGACGGCTCTCCTCGTTCGACCTGCTCGACCCCGAGACCCGGTCGGAGTGGGCGGCCGAGCTGCGGGCCGCCAACGCGACCGTGGTGGTGCTCGACTGCCTCGCCCCCATATTGGACGCCCTCGGACTCTCCGAAGACAAAGAAGCCGGACGATTCCTTGTCGCTTTCGACGAGTTTTTGAAAGAGGCGGGCGTCCAGGAGGCGATCGTCGTTCACCACATGGGGCATTCCGGGGAGCGTGCCCGTGGCGCTTCACGGTTGCGGGATTGGCCGGATGTGGAATGGCGTCTGGTGCGTGAAAAAAATGAGGACGGCGAATCGGAGCCGAACGCGCCACGCTATTTCTCGGCGTACGGGCGCGACGTCGAAGTACGGGAATCCCTGCTCGCCTACGAGCCCGCCGGAAGACGTCTGGAGTTGGTCGGCGGCACCCGCCAGGACAGCGTCACCGACCGCGCACTCCAGGCCGTGGTGGACCATCTGGGGCTCGCACCGGGGCAGTCTCAGCGTGCCGTCGAGGCGGCGTTGAAGGACAGCGAGCACGGCCGGGAAGCGATCCGGAAGGCGCTCAAGTCGGGGGTGGACCGTGGCGTGCTGGGGGTGTCGCCGGGGCGCGCGGGAGGGTCGGCGTACTTCGTGAAGGACGCGTCGAAGCTCGCCAGGAGTGCGCCGCCGATCTTGAAAAGAGACGACTTCAGCGATCTTGTCAATAACGAAACCGCAGGTCAGAGTAGCAGTTTGAGTGCGCCGCGCACTCAAGCGTCAATAAGCGATGGACACGATATATCGCGTCTGAGTGCGCCGAGTGAGCCGCGCACTAGAACCGCAGGTCAGAGCCCTAGTGCGCCGAGTGCGCCGGAGTGCGCCAGCGCACCGGCGGGGAGTGCGCCAGTGCGCCTCTCTATAGAGAGGCGGCGCACTGGCGCACTCCTCCCCGCCGAACCGGCCCCCCAAGATCATCCCCGAGAGGGCGAGAGTCGCCGATGGGAGACCACCCGGCCCTGCCAAATCTGCGGCACCCCCATGACCGTCCTCACCCCCGACCAGACCCGCCACCCCATGTGCACACCCACCACCAACCCGAAGGAGACCCCATGACCAGCCAAGGCGCCTACATCCTCGACAACGGCCGCTTCGACCCCACACTCTCTCCCCGCATCGCCGCAGGCTGGACCCGCATTCTCCGCCTCCTCGAAGACGGGACATGGCGTGACTGGAGCGCGATCGTCACCACGGTCACAGCCGAAACCGGCCTCACGGCCAAGACCATCAGCAACCTGCTCCACAGGGGCGTGACCAGCGGATACTTCGCCCGGCAAGGCGACTATAAGGCCGGGACGCGGCAGGTCCGCCAGGTGCGCTGGCCATGACCGCGGCCTGGATCCTGCAGAAGCAAACCGACGCAGCCCGCTGCGCAGGCATCCGCCTCTGCCGCCGATGCCACACCCCCATCCTCCAAGGCCTCGACGCAGACAACGCCGCAATGACCGCACGCTGCGACCCCACCCCACTCACCGAAATGGGAGAAGCAGTCGCCCTACTCCAAGGCCGCACCACCTACGACCTCGTCACCGTAAAAGCCGGACGCGAACTCCACCCCCGCACCACCCACTTCATCAAAAAGAAAGAACGCCGATACCTGATAGTCGCCACACACATATGCGGAAACCCACTCGCAGCATTCACCCAACCCGCCAAACAGAAAACCAAGGTGCACGATGACGACACCCCGCCCTTCTGAAAAAGCCACGGCCACACCCAGCGGCTGCCGATGGTGCGCCCTCCCCCAACGCGGCCACTGCCAGCGCTGGACCGCCGCCGCCGGCTGGCACGGCTACGTCCCGCCCACGCAGCAGCAGATCAAAGCCCGCATGATCGCCCGAAGGAGCGCCCGATGACCGACAGCAACCCGACACCGAGCGAACTGTTTGACCAAGCCATCGACCAGCCGGCCCGCCGACACGACGCCATCGGCGCCCTCTTCGCCGGCCTCGCAGACACCGCCATCGCCGCCGCAGCCCAACGACGAGCCCTCAAGAAGGCGCTCCGCGACGCCAGGCGCAACCGGCCGGAGGCCATCGCCGCGCGGAAGGCCGCGGCGCGCCGTGGATGGGAAACCCGCCGGCAGAACGCCGCCGAGACAGCGGCGGTGGCCGAACGCGAACTCGACACCTGGGCGGAGGGGGAGAACCGGCGAGGCCCCCGCTGCAACCAGATGTCACACAACAGCTGCGGCAACGAGGTGTTCTGCCACCTCGATCCCGACCACCGCGACGACGGCCGCGAGCACGACAACGGCCTCGGCTGCACCTGGCCACTAGACGAGAACGAAGGCGAGGACAACCGATGAAGATCTTCTATGACTGCGAGTTCATCGAAGACGGCCACACCATCGACCTGATCAGCATCGGCATGGTCGCCGAAGATGGACGCGAGCTCTACGCCGTGTCCTGCGAGTTCTCGTTCGCTGCCCTCCAGCGCAGCGACTGGCTGATGGCGAACGTCGCCCCGTCCCTGCCGATCAAACCCGCCGACGACGGCGGCCCCTGGGACATCAACCACCCCGACTATCCGATCGTCCTGCCCAGGAAGGAGATTGCGCGCAGGGCCGCCTGGTTCATCCAGGCCACCCCCGACGTCGAGTTGTGGGCCTGGTACGGCGCATATGACCACGTCGCCCTCTGCCAGCTCTTCGGCCGCATGATCGACCTGCCCGCCGGCGTGCCCATGTGGACCAACGACCTCAAGCAGGAAGCCGCCCGCCTCGGCAACCCGACCATGCCGAAGCAGGAGGAAGGCGAACACAACGCGCTCGCTGACGCCCGACACAACCGGCTCGTGCATGAGTTCCTGATCGTCGAGCGCCTCCGCGCCGAGGGGGGCACCCGATGATCCGCGACACCCGATTCCTCATCAGCCGCCGCCCCTACGCCGTGGACCTGGCCAGCCTCCGCGGCTCCGTCAAGACCACCGGCCCGGGCGCCACCGCACGGACCTACTACGACGGCCGCATCAACGCCGTCTGGTACCGGCGACGCCGCGGCGTCACCGTCGCCTGCATCGGCACCCTGTGGGACCTCCAAGACGACCAGCCGGCCGACGCCGTGCAGTTCCTGGGGAGGCACACCGACGGCCGGTACGGCGGCAACGCTGAAGGCCGGTGGGACGGGCGGTCGTACTGGGGCAACGGCACCCTCGCCGAACAACAGCAGTTCCTCGCCATCCTCCGGCCGATGCTCGCCGGCTACCCCGAGGCGCCCGCCGGGTTCGACGGGTGGTGGCGGTTCTGATGGCCGACGACTACCGCGAACGGTGCGCCGAAGCCGCCATGAACGCCTGGTACATGAACGCCGTCCTGTGCGACCACAGCCAGATCACCCCCATCGACCACCTCGTGGACGCGGTGCTCGCCGTGCGAGACAAAGAGCTGGAGCGGCTGAGCAACCTCGATGCGGCCGCCGCCATCCAGCGCGCCGAGCAGGCCGAGACGGAAGTCGCCCGGCTCAGAGCCGGCGAAGCCCCCGAACCGCCGTCCCCGCACACCACGCTCACCCCCGCCCAGTGGCTGCGCTGCTTCAACGACGCCACCCCCGAGAAACGACTCCAGGTGATCGCAGACCTCCAAGGAGAGGTTGACCGCGGCTTCGAGTGCTTCCGCATGAACCACAAGGGCGTCATCGAGGACCTCCGCGCCGAGCTGACCCGCCGCGCCCCTGGAAGCCCTGAGAGCGATTCTGAGCCTGCCCGGACATCAGGACACCAGGACAACCCTACAAAGCCGCCAGCGACCCCGTAGCGGCCCGCACACGCACCGTTACGCCCCCACGCCCCACACTTGACTCAGGAGGTATTGACCATGGCCAGACGCCTCACCGAAGAAGACCAGCAGCGACGCACCAAGGTCATGGAGCTGAAGCGCCGCGGCCACAGCTTCGAAGCCATCGGCGCCCAACTCGGCATCTCCAAGCAGCGCGCCCACCAGCTCTACTGGGACACGTTGAAGAAGATCCCGGTGCAGGAGGTGGCCGAGTATCGGGTTGAGCAGGCGGAGCGGCTGGACGAGATGCTGCGGCGGGCGTACGAGGTGCTGGAGCGCCGGCACATCACGGTGTCGAACGGCCGGGTGATCTATCACGAGGACGAGCCGCTCGCTGATGATGGGCCGACGTTGCAGGCGATCAGGACGGTGTTGGCGATCGAGGAGCAGCGGGCGCGGTTGTTGGGGTTGAACGCTCCGGTGAAGCAGGAGCTTGGGGGCGAGGTGCAGGTGACGTACAGCTTCGAGGGCGTGGATTTGGGGCAGCTGAAATAGCGGGGCCGCCGCGTTTGGCGGCGGTCCTCTTGCCTATCAGATGTCACAATCCCAGTGTGCTGGCAGGTCTTGCAGGTGATCCCGGCGGACGCTGGTATTCGGGTCCGCACCCCCTTCCATCTGCCAGGACTTCGGGGTTGGAATTTCCCGTATCCCTTAAATATCTTCTGGGCGCGACTTCTCTGCACGTCCTAGTTGGCGAGCTAGCCACGAAGCGATGTTGCAGTGTTACCCATTTCCCAATCTAATTCGCAGAGGCCCAGATTGTGCCTTCACTTGACTCGCACCAGATCATGCATGGATCACTCATCTGCAACGCGAAGCCAATACGGCGATATCTCGGAGGTGAATTCTTGCAGTGTAAGCATTGTTTCTTCCTCCACAGGGAGACGTAGAGGCGTTGGATACCCCAGGCGCCCACGAGGGGGTAACAGACTTTTGATCCAGAGCTGCGCATCCCATCGCACTAGGTACTTCGGCATCACCTCCACCACCACCCCCGTTTGCCCATCCATCAAAAGCAAGGGGACTTCGAGTCCAGGAGCATGGACCTTCACTACTTCTAGACCCGGTTTCACTACGCGCACTCGCACACCCTTCTGAAACAGGGAAGGTGTTCGTCTCCTTAGATCCACCACCTCTGATTGTTTATCCGCCCCCGACCTTATAACGTGTTCTCTAAAATTCGGCAGAGAGTCTCGATTCAAGGGTTTGTTTTTAGTCAGATCGAGCACGGGTCCGAGGTCGGCGGGCACAATGCCAGGCTGGCTAGTGATATATCTCAATAGCTCCAGCAAGCCACCTTCATTGCCGACGTTGTACGTGGTGTACTTGCTGAGCTTCTTTGGCACATTTTGCATGTCGGCGCCACTAAAGACGATAGGGATTACCTTGCCTTGTCCACTTACGGCATGCTCATAGAGCCAATCTATGATGTCCTGGGATTCCCAAGTTACTCCTAGGCCGATGCCGGATTCTTGCTTACGATCGAACCGTTTCTTATAAGTTTCCTCACAAACAACTAACACGTAGTCCGCGGCTTCCATTTGATCTACGCACCAGGCAGGCCACCCCTGTGGCGGAAACGAAACATATTGATCGATCCACGCCTCCACCCCTCCCGGATTGCGCAGCCACTGCGCCAACTGCAAGACCTTTGCCTTGTGCTCGTCTCCGGGCGCATGACTATATGAGATGAAAACGCGAATCCGTTGATCCCCTTTTTGCATCATCCCAAACGCACTCCCGCCACGTCGGCAGCTAGATATGCACACACTACTCCGTCACACAGCTGTCGAGAATACGCGTTGCACCCCGCAATTTGGGCCAACCGGTACTGATGACGGAGTGAATGAAGTGCCGCCTGTTCCTCTCCGCCTCTGGATCGAGGAATTATGCGCCCAGAACCTGGTGGCACGCTGGGGGAACATCTCCACTGGCAGAGCGACACTGCGGGTGATGCTTGACCGCTTCCCTTCAGCCGCAACCCTGATCAGCACAGGGATCCCTAGCCCCTTCCAATACGACCGGCCGAAAACAGCAGTCATGCAAAGGGAATTTAGCTCGGAACCTTTTGGCAAATTCGTTCAGTCCACAATGCTGTCCAGCGTGGCGTTCCGGCACAGCTTCGCCTACAGCCCTGCATAATTGGAATGTGACCATAACGCTGCGTCACCACTACCGCCCCCGCGGCGCCGCGGCGGCCGTGTTTGCCTCCCGCGCCCCCGAAGTCCTCCTCTCCGGCCCGGCCGGCACCGGCAAGTCACGGGCCGCGCTGGAGAAGCTGCACGCGATGATGCTGGCCACGCCGGGCGCCCGCGGCCTCATCGTCCGCAAGACCTTGGTCTCGCTCGGCAGCACGGGCCTGGTGACGTGGCGGGAGAAGGTCGCCGCCGAGTCCATCGCCGCCGGCCACGTCGTCTGGTACGGCGGCAGCCAGCAGGAGGCCGCCGCCTACCGGTACACCAACGGCAGCACCGTGGTGGTCGGCGGGCTCGACAAGCCGCAGAAGGTCATGTCGTCGGAGTACGACGTCATCTTCGTGCAGGAGGCCATCGAGCTCACCATCGACGACTGGGAAGCCCTCACCACCCGCCTCCGCAACGGGCGCATCAGCTTCCAGCAGCTGCTCGCCGACTGCAACCCGTGGACGCCGTCCCACTGGTTGAAGCAGCGAGCCGACCGCGGCGACACCCTCATGCTGCACAGCCGGCACGAGGACAACCCGACCCTGTTCCGCGAGGACGGCACCCTGACCGAGGGCGGCGAGGCGTACATCGGCAAGCTGGAGAAGCTGACCGGCGTCCGCTACCACCGGCTCCGGCACGGCCGTTGGGTCGCCGCCGAAGGCTTGATCTACGAGGCGTACGACCCGGCCGTCCACCTAATCGACCGGTTCGACATCCCCGACTCGTGGACGCGCTGGTGGACGGTCGACTTCGGATTCACCAACCCGTTCGTCCTCCAGTGCTGGGCCGAGGACAGCGACGGCCGGCTGTTCCTGTATCGGGAGATCTACAAGACGCGGACCCTGGTCGAGGACCACGCCAAGACGATCCTGCGCCTGGTCCGCGAATGCGACGAGTGCTGCGAGTCGAGGGCGACCGATCATGACTGCCACGACTGCAAGGCGTGCCGCCTGGCGTGGACAGAGCCCCGACCGCGGGCGGTGATCTGCGACCACGACGCGGAGGACCGAGCCACGTTGGAGCGGCATCTCGGCATGTCCACGATGGCTGCGCGTAAGGGCGTCTCGGATGGTATCCAGGCGACGCAGGCCCGCTTCCGCCTGGCCGATGACGGGCGCCCCCGGATCGGTTTCCTGCGCGACAGCCTGGTGGAGCGGGACCCGGAGTTGGAGGACGCGAAGAAGCCATGCTCGACGGTGGAGGAGGTCACCGGCTACGTGTGGGACCAGAGCCCGGGGAAGCCGCCGAAGGAGACGCCGGTCAAGGCTGACGACCACGGGATGGACGCGCTGCGGTACATGGTGGCGCAGAAGGATTTGGGCGCCCGGCCGCGCATTCGCACACTCGGACGATAACCGAGACCTCCATCTACGCAAGACCGGTCCTATCGGCGTAGCGGACGAACGTACGCTACGCCGATAGGGAGCTTTAACCATCAGGTAAGTGCATTTTCAGCACCGCATCGATCGCCTTCGACGATCGTTCCATCTGTAGGGAAGAGAGCGACCTCGACCCTTCAGGCCACTCGCTCGCCGCCGGCAGAATGACCGGCACCTTCGACTGCTCCCAATGGCCAGTCCCGGACTCGCTGCGGCTTGAGAAGTTTGGGCTGGGAGGTAGTCCACATCGGCACGTTACACCCCGTCTGCCCTGGCCAGGGCGGCTAAGCCAGAACGCGATGTTTACGGCCAATATATGAGGCCTCTCACCACGCTTAAAGCGGGCAAGGATGAAGTCGATCTCTCGGCCAGCCTCCAACCGCAAGCGACACCAGTTCCCGTTCCGGCTGTTGAAGATCTCGATGTCGTAGTCGCGTGGCAGTGTCAGATAGCCGACAACATCCCACATGCCCGTCAGATCCTGATCCTGCAGAGCCTGCTTCACCGGGATCAACATCCGAGTGCTGAAGTAATCTGCGTTCAGGATCCGAGTTTTGATCCCAGCCAGATGTGGAGGCGCGAGTTCCTCATGGCGGCGTTCGAGGTCCTCGGCGTGACGTTGACGTTCCTCATGGCGGCGTTCGAGGTCCGCAGCATGGCGTTGACGTTCCTCATGGCGGCGTTCGAGGTCCGCAGCATGGCGTTGACGTTCCTCATGGCGACGTTCGAGTTCCTCATGGCGACGTTGGTACTCCTCGCGTCTTCGGTCCGCCTCAATGTCAGCGATCCGACGCGTTTCACGGGCCGAAGCCTTCGCCGCCCTCGCCGAAACGGCCGCCCAGTAGGTAGCGATCACAGCTATCGCCACGGCGGCGGCTGCAGCCCAGTCCCCTAAGTCCACACCACCACGATACGTCGCCACATTGGACATTAGGCCGATGCTGCGATGAGACTGCTTTCTAAACATCGATAACCCAGAGTTGACCCATACTTGAACAATGGCATGGGAATGGGTCGCACCGGTCGCAACTGGCATCACCGGCATCGTGGGCACCGCGTTCACGTGGTGGGCTGGCCACCAGGGACGCCGACACGCTGAGCGGGTCGCCCAAGATGCCGCCACCTCCGCACTAGCGAGGGATCGCGAGGCACGTCGGGCAGCCGCATACGTGGATCTTCTCACCGTAGTAGTCAGCAACACTGACGAACTCACGCGCATCACGTCTTCACTGATGGATCCGGACGAGGAAGAAGGAAAGCTTGTCGAACTGCGGGACGAATACATCGCAGTCATGGGCAAGGCGGGAGTTTACGGTTCGGGACCCATACACGATCTTCTCTCTTTGTGGGGGAAGTGCAGAGGTAGGCTAATTTCTGCTCATGTCGCCTTGCGTGAAGCCATCGAAGGCGACCCTGACGGCGAGCACGCCGATCTTCGGGAGAAGCGCAGAACGGAACGCCGCGAGTTGAGGGACATCGCTATTGCGGTCCGCAGGAGGATGACCAAAGAGCATGCGTAGTCTCGCGCCTTACCCGAACTCATGCGGGAGATTTTATTGCTACAACGCTGCTGAACAGGAAATCTTCCTGCTACAAGTAGCGTTGATCGTATGGGGATGCGCACACACGGGACCAGCCCATGACGACGTTCATGGACGCGTTCCACGCTGAGCGCAACTACGCCGCCGCCAAAGCCAAGACGCGGCCACCCCGCACATCCCTCGTCATCCGCGCAGGCCGCGCAGCCGCCAAGCTGCTCCCCCGCTGGCAAACCATCCGCACCCTCACGCTCAGCGTCGCCGGCTTCGGGCTCATCACCGCAGCGGCCTGGACGCTCCACCTCGCAGCCGGCCTCGCCGTCGGCGGCATCTCCCTCCTGATCCTGGAGTCCCTCACCGGTAGCGAGCGCCGGTGAGGTCGCCTCTCGGCGCTCTCGCCCGCGGCCTGCAGAACAAGGCGCCCGTCCCGTATGTGAGCAGAAGCATCCGGCACGCCCTCCCTTTCGGCGGACGAAACGACGCCGTTTCCCAGATGCAGGCCATGGGGTCGGTGGGCACGCTCTTCTCGATCGTCCACCGCACCTCGAACGCCACCTCGCAGGTGGGCTGGAATCTGTGGCGTTCCGCCGACTCCGGCCGCGACGAAGACCGCCAGGCGGTCACCCGGCACCTCGCGCTTGACATCTGGCGCCGCCCGAACCCCTGGATGCCCAGGCAGGAGTTCGTCGAGGGCACCCAACAGCACGTGGACCTGACCGGCGAGGGCTGGTGGGTGGTGGCCCGCGACCAGCGGATGCGCTCCATCCCGCTGGAACTGTGGCCCGTCCGTCCCGACCGGATGATCCCCATCCCGCATCCGACCGACTTCTTGGCCGGCTACATCTACGTCTCGCCGGACGGCGAGCAGGTGCCGCTCAGGTTGGACGAGGTCATCCAGCTGCGCATGCCGAACCCGCTCGACCCCTACCGAGGCATGGGGGCGGTGCAGTCGATCCTCTCCGAACTGGACGCCACCCGCTACAGCGCGGAGTGGAACCGCAACTTCTTCGTCAACAGCGCGCTGCCCAGCGGCATCATCGAGGTCCCGACGAACCTCGGTGACACGGAGTTCGACGACCTCCGGGACCGCTGGGACGAGCAGCACCGCGGCGTGGCCGCCGCTCACCGGGTCGCCATCCTCGAAGGCGGCCTGACGTGGAAGGACCGGCGCTTCACCCAGCGGGACATGCAGTTCGTCGAGATGCGGCAGGTCTCTCGCGATGTGATCCGTGAGGCGTTCGGGATTCCGGCGTTCGCGCTCGGCGAGGTGTCCGACGTCAACCGGGCCACCGCAGAGGCAAGCAAGGCGATGTTCGCCGAGCAGCTCACCATCCCGCGCCTGGAGCGGATCAAGGCCGCGCTTAACAACGACTTTCTGCCCATGTTCGGTGCGACCGCGCAGGGCTTGGAGTTCGACTACGAGGACCCAGTCCCTCAGGACGCTGAAGCCCGCGATCGGGAGCGCACCTCGAAGGCGCAGGCGGCGAAGACGTACGTGGACGCCGGGTTCACCGGCCAATCCGTCGTAGAAGCGCTGGAGCTGCCGGACACGCTCGTCTGGCGCGAACCGCCAGCCAAGCAGCCCGCCCCCACCCTGCCCGCCCCACCGGCGCCGACGCCGGACGACCTGCTCCGCGCGCTCCGCGCCCAGGTCGACCCTGAAGAAACCCGCGAGGACTGGCAGGAACGCCTCAACAACCTCCTCGCCGACTGGGAGCAGGTCACTGAAGGCCAGCGCGCTGAGCTCTTGGAGCAGATCCGGGCGGCCGTTGTGGCGGCGGCCCCCGCCGATCTTGCCGCGCTGACGGCCTCCAGCGGCGCGGGTGCGGCGCTGCTGGAGGCCGCCCTCATCGAACAAGCCGAAGCCGCTGGCGAACGCATGGTGGCGACCGCCGAAGACCAGGGCGTCACCATCACGGCCGCCGTGGTGGCCGGTGTGCTCGCCGCCGGCCTGGCCGCTACCGCAGCGGTGACCGCCGGGCTGCTCGCCGCTGGCCTCGCTATCGCCGCTGCGCGTGAAGCGTTGCGGGTGTGGTCGTCCGACGCCGACGAGGTGACCGGCCGCGTGCGCGACTTCCTGGAAGGCCTCTCGGACGCCAGTCTGCGCACCGAGCTGGGCGGGGCTATCTGGTCGGCGGAGGCCGCGGGCCGGTACGCGACGCTCCAGCTGGCTGACGACGAGGGCAACGGCGCCATCTACTACGTGGCGACAGAGGAGCGGGACCGCAACACCTGTATCCAGTGCGCTGACGTGGACGGCGAACGCTTCGACACCTTGCGCGACGTCAAGGAGTCCTACCCGCACGGCGGCTACTTCGCCTGCCTCGGGACCATCCGCTGCCGCGGCACCGTGGAACCTCACTGGGGTGAATCATGACGTGGATCAACCTGCCCGATTCAGCAACGGGCGCGCAGCCCCAAGTACGGGCGAAAGCCCAGTGGTACGAGTTCCGCAACGGCACTACCGACGAAGCGGAGCTGCTGATCTTCAGCGAGATCGGCTGGTGGGGCATTCTCGCGGACGAGTTCGTCGAGGAGCTGAACGCGGTCACCGCGTCGAAGCTGACGGTGCGCGTCAACTCCCCCGGTGGGTCGGTGTTCCAAGGCGTCGCGATCGGCAACGCGTTGCGGGCTCATCCTGCGACGGTGACGGTCCGTGTGGAGGGCCTGGCCGCCAGCATCGCCAGCGTGATCGCCCTCGCCGGTGACCGGTTGGTGATGGCCCCCAACTCCATGTTCATGATCCACGACGCGAGCGGCGGCTGCTGGGGCGACGCCGCAGAGATGCGGAAGATGGCGGAGGTCCTCGACAAGATCAGCGACAACATCGCTGACGCGTACGCCGCCAAAGCAGGCGGCAGCCGGGCCGAATGGCGCGGCCGGATGCTGACCGAAACCTGGTACACCGCCGACGAAGCGGTAGAGGCGGGCCTCGCCGACGAGCTGCTCGTCCCGCCGCAGCCCGACCGCAGCGACGAGCCGGACGACGCCGCGAAGCGGATGGCGGCGCAGTGGGATCTGTCCATCTTCCGGTACGCGGGCCGCAGCAACGCGCCCGCCCCCGCCCGCCCGGCACCCGTAGACCAGGCGCCGACTCTGGAAACGCCTGCACCCCCCGTCGAGGCGCACACCCCGGAGCCGGCGCCTGCACCACCCGAACCCGAGCCGGCCGCTGTCGAGCCTGCTCCCGAGCCTGAACCGCAGCCTGACGCGTGGGCGTCAGCCGTCGCACACCTGATCACACCCCCGTCCACGGAGGACGTGTGGGACCGCCTGAGGGAGGCACTGCTGTGACCACACCCGTCCTGCCGAAGGACATCCCCGTCCCCAAGAACAGCAACGAGCTCGCCGAAATGTTCGGCGACCCCGGCCGCTACAAGGGCATCCTCGCCAGCACCGAGACGCTGCACGCGTTCGTCGCCGCCTACGGTCAGGCCCAGCAGGGCGACGGCACCGACATGCAACGGCAAATCGAGGCCGAAGTGCAGCGCGGTATGGCCGCCTTCCTGAAGGACAACCAGTCCGGCGGCGACGGCGTCAAGCGGCTCAACCTCGACCCGCAGACCCGCCCAGCCAACATGCTGACCTCGCACAAGCAGGCCACCGCCTACAACGCCAAGGCCGCCGGCGCCGCCATCGACAAGGACTTCTCCTCTGCGGCGGAGTACTTCAAGATGGCGTGGCATCTCAACCCGTCGGCTGAGGCCCGCTCCAAGATGGAGCAGCTCCGCAACGCGTACTCCAGCGTGGTGCCGTCCGAGGGCGGATTCCTCGTCCCCGAGACGCTGCGGTCGCAGCTGCTCCAGATCGCGCTGGAGATGGCGGTCGTCCGGTCGCGGGCCACGGTGGTGCCGATGGAGACGGCCCGGGTGCCGTTCCCGATGATCGACTCGACCACGAACGCGGGCAGCGTGTTCGGCGGCATGATCGGCTACTGGGGCGAAGAGTCCGCGATGCTCCAGGAGTCGAACCCGAAGTTCGGCCGCGCGGTGCTCGACTCCAAGAAGCTGACCGGCTTCGCCGCCGTCCCCAACGAGCTGCTGTCCGACTCGCTCATCTCGTTCGCCGCGCTCATCGAGACGATGTGGCCGATGGCTCTCGCGTTCTTCGAGGACATCGCCTTCATGTCCGGCAGCGGCGTGGGTGAGCCGCTCGGTTTCCTCGGCGCGGGCAACAGCGCCAGCGTCGCCGTGGCGAAGGAAGGCAGCCAGCCGGCCGCCACGATCGTCCTCGAAAACGTGATCAAGATGTACAGCCGGATGCTCCCGGCGAGCCTGGCGCGCGGCATCTGGGTCTGCAGCCCCGAGGCGATCCCCGAACTGTTCACCATGGCGCTCAGCGTCGGCACGGGCGGCGGCCCGGTCATGCTGACCAACGTCGCCGGCCCGGCACCGATGACCATCTTCGGCCGGCCGCTGGTCGTGTCGGAGAAGGCGGGCCGTCTCGGCACCCGCTCCGACCTGTCGTTCGTCGACCTGTCCTACTACCTGGTCGGCGACCGCCAGGTCATGACCGCTGCCAGCTCGACGGACTACCGGTTCGGCAACGACCAGACCTGCTACCGGATCATCCAGCGCGTCGACGGCCAGCCGTGGCTCAAGAACGCGATCACCCCCGCGAACGGCGGGCCGGCCCTCTCCCCGTTCGTCGAGATCGCCGACCGGGCCTGATTCGGCCAGACAAGGAGAAACGGACATGGCACAGCAGGCCCTGGGACGGCTGTTCGACATCGGACTCGGCGCTCCGCCGGCCGCGACGAACGGCGTCGTCACCGGCAAGCGGATCCACCTCAAGCAGTGCGGCGGCGTCACCGTCGTCCTGGTCGGCGGCGTGGCCACCGGCGGCGACGACCTCCAGGTGGACCTTCAGCAGCACACCGCCGCCTCGGGCGGCACCCCCGCCGACCTGGACGTGATCACCAAGTACTGGATCAAGTCCGCGGTCGCGCTCGACAACAGCGAGACGTGGACGGAGTACAGCCAGGCGGCCGCCTCCGAGATCGCGGTCGCGGCGTCGGAGACGACCGACGTCGAGCAGAACATTCTCGTCTTCGAGGTCGAGGCCACTTCGCTGTCCGACGGTTACGAGTGGATCAGCGTCAACGTGCCGGACCTCGGCGCGGGCGACAAGACGCTCACGGTCCTGTACTTCGCGCGGGATCTGGCCGCGCAGCGCGCCCCGGCCAACCTGCCCGCGCTGCTGACCTGAGGAGCCTGACATGACGACCATGATTCAGGGGTCTCAGCTCCGGACGCTGCTGCTCGGTAGCGCCCCCGTGGCGTCGCCGAGTGGCGCGTTCGCAGCCGACACCCGCACCATCTTCACCGTGGCGGGCGGAGAGGTGATGATCACCGCCCTGTGGGGTGTGGTCACCACCGCCATCACCGTCGCCAACACGGTCAAGCTGCAGACGAACCCGACGGTGGGCGACACCGCTGACCTGATTACGGCCACCGACATCGGCACCACAGACACGGCGGCCGGGACGGTGCTCGGCGTGCTGGACCAGACCGATACGCCACCGGACCTGAACCGGGGCGGAAAGGCGCTCGGCGGTGTCGTCGTCTCGACGGGCGACATCGAGCAGGTGACGACCGGCACCGGCCCGGACGGGGCCGTCACCTGGTACTGCACGTGGATCCCGCTGACGGACGGCGCCACGCTGGTGGCCGGCTGATGGCTCTGTGGGTGTGCTCCGGCTGCTCGACGCGGTACGCGCCGGGCCTGGAAGCGTGCCCGCACTGCGCGAGCTGCGAGCGTGTCGAGGAGGGCGGCGGCGGGTCGCGGCTGCCCTTCCTCGACGTGGCGTGCGGCAACGCTGACTGCCCGGCTTTCGCGGTGGTGCGGCGCGTGTATCTGCGGAGTCCGGCACCGGGCGTGGTGGAAGTGCCGAAGGTGCTGCGGTGCGTCCGCTGCTGGCTGGCGATGCCCGCGCTGGCCGGGTCAATGGAGGAGAGCATGCCGAAGATCACCCGCCACGGCGGGGCCAGCAACGCTCGTGACGCTGTGCCTGCAACTGGCGGGGTCGTGGGTGACGTGACTGTGGTGGGAGAGGACGACCCGCAGGGGCTGCTGCTCCCCGAGCGCGAGCACCCGGGCGTGCCCATGAAAGGCGTCGAGGTGCCGGCCAACGGTACCGAGTCGCCTGAGATCACTGGCGACGGGACCGGCGAGGCGCTGCCACCGATTGAGCAGGAGGGAGCAGGGCCATCAGCTGGGAGCAGCTCCGAGACATCAGCAGGGAAGCCGCCGAGCTCCGGCGCGACGACGAATCCCGTCCGCCCGAAGCGTGCCCGAACGACGGCGAACCGCTCACCCAAGGCCCGGACGGCGAACTCCACTGCAAGTTCGACGGATGGATCTGGCGAGGCTGACACTCTCTGACGCCCCTTAGAGGGCTGTGAGGGGCGAGAGAGACGTGAGAGGAGGTGGAGGCAGGTGGGCGTCTGGTACGCGACGAGAGAGGCCGTCAAGGCCGCGCTGGATATCAAGGAAACCGCGAGGTCAGACCGGCAGGTGGACCGTGCGATCGAGTCGGCGTCACGACAGATCGAAGGGTGTCTGCACCGCCGCTTCTACCCCGAGACCAAGACGCTGTCCTTCGACTGGCCCAACAGTCAGCGCGCGAGGCCGTGGCGGCTCTGGTTGGACGCCAATGAACTGGCCGAGCTGGTCGAGGCGTCTTCCGGCGGCGTCACGATCCCGCCGGGCGACCTGGTGCTCTACCCAACTGACGGCCCGCCCTACTCGCGCATCGAGGTCAACATCGACTCCAGCAGCGCGTTCTCCTCCGGCGACACCCACCAGCAGACCATCGCCATCACCGGCATCTACGCCGGCTGCCGCCTCGACGAAGCCCCCGCCGGCGTGCTCTCCGGGTCGGCGGGCGCCGATGACGCGAGCGTGGATGTATCAGATGGCGCAGCGGTCGGGGTCGGCGACCTGATCCGGGTGGGCGACGAACGGATGATCGTCACTGGGCGGAGCATCTTGGACACCGGCCAGGACCTGGCGGCGGACCTGGCTGCGCAGGCGGCCACGGTCACGGTCGCGGTGGCCAACGGCGCCGCCTACAGCGTGAACGAGGTCGTCCTGATCGGCTCCGAGCGGATGCTCATCGTCGACATCGCCGGCGACAACCTGATCGTCAAACGCGGCTGGGACGGCAGCGTGCTGGCCGCCCACTCGTCCGGGGCCCACATCTACGCGTCGCGGCGGCTGGCCGTCGAGCGAGGCGCGGTAGGCACGACCGCCGCGGCGCACGACAGCGGGGCCGCCCTGGTGCGTCATGTCCCGCCGGGCCCGGTCGTAGCGCTGTGCATCGGCCTCGCTCTGGCCCAGGTGCTGGGAGAGCAGGCCGGGTACGCGCGGCCCGGCCCAGCGTCCGGGGAACGGTCGAACGTCACGCGGGAGCGGCCGACCACTCGCAAGATCGGCCAAGGGCTGGACGCGCTGTGGGAGACCGCCTACGCCGCCTGCGGGCGCAAGGCCCGGATCAGGGGGGTGTGAACAGTGCTCGAAGTGCAGGCCACGATCAAAATGAAGGGCCCCATCGTGGAAGGCCGCGCGGCCGGCATCCTCGACGGTTTCACCGAAGATGCCGTCGATGCCGTCGCCGAGCAGGGTTTCCGCGACATCGGCTTCACGCTGCACCGGGTGCTGAAGCACCCGACCGGCTACTACCAGAGCAGGATCCGAAACCGTCAGCTCGGGCCGACGACGCGGGTGCTGTACGACGACCGCGTCATCTACGGGCCGTGGCTCGAAGGCGTCGGCAGCAGGAACGCGCCCGCCACGCGCTTCGAAGGCTACTTCACTTTCCGCCGCGTCGCCCAAGGGCTGAAGCGGAAGGCCGGGCCGCTCGCGCAGGCGGCCGTCCGGCGCAACCTAGGGAGACTCGGATGAGCCTCGACGCCGCGACCATCCTCGACGCCATCGTCAGCCACGCCATGCAACTGGGCCTGTTCGAGCGGGTCAACGCTCACGAACCGGCGAACGCACCCGGCCACGGGCTGACGTGCGCGGTGTGGGCCGACAGCGTGAGCCCGTTCCCGGCCGGGTCCGGCCTGCACGCCACGAGCGCGCGGGTGGTGTTCAACGTGCGCCTCTACACGTCGATGCTTCAGGAGCCGGCCGACGCGATCGACCCGCACATGATCGCCGCCGTGGACGCGCTCGTGAACGCCTACTCGGGGGACTTCGAGTTGGGCGGCAGCGTGCGGAACGTGGACCTGCTCGGCCAGGGCGGCATCCCGCTGTCCGCGCAGGCGGGCTATCTCCGGCAGGACGGCCACGAGATGCGGGTGATGACGATCGTCCTCCCCGTGATCGTCAACGACGTATGGGAGCAGCTTCCATGACCGACAAGCCCGTGATCACCGTGACGCCGACCATCATGGACGGCACCGTCGTCCGCTGGCATCGCAGCCTGTCCGCCGCAGAGTGCCACGCCCCGACGGTGACCGCGTCCCGGCACGGGGTGATGGTCCCCAACGGCTACGTCACCGAGGTCCCGCCTGAGTGGCTCCAGGCGGCGATGGGCGCGTACGAGACGCTGCGCCGCAACCGGGACGCGGACATGAAGCATCTGGCCACGCACCGCCACAACATCGTCGCCAACGGGCCGCTCGTCCCCGTCGAGGAGGCCGACCGTGGCTAAGCAGGGCGGCATGGGTGACGGTCTCCTGGTGGCTGGCTACGACCTGTCCGGCGACATCGGCTCGCTGGGCCGGATCGGCGGCGGCCCGGCCGCGCTCGACATGACGGCGATCAACGTGGAGGCGATGGAACGCATCGGCGGGCTCAGGGACGGCTCATTCGAGTTCTCCTCGTTCTTCAACCCGGCCGTCAACCGAGCGCATCCGGTGCTGTCCGCCCTGCCGACGGCCGACGTGATCCAGACGTATCTGCGCGGTACCGGCGCCGGGCGTCCGGCCGCGTGCCTGGTCGCCAAGCAGGCCAACTACGACGGCTCGCGCGGCACCGACGGCAGCTTCAGCTTCTCCGTACAGGCGCTGGCCAATGGCTTCGGCACGGAGTGGGGTGTCCAGCTCACCGATGGGATCGCTACGCACACCGAGGCAGACGAGTCCGCTAGCCTCGACGGGGGCACTTCGTCCGCGCACGGTCTCCAGGCGTGGTTGCACGTGCTGGCCTTCACCGGCGACGACGTCACCATCAAGCTCCAGGAGTCCAGCGACGACGGCGGATCCGATGCCTGGGCTGACGTGACAGGCGGGAGCTTCACGCAGATCACGGCAGGGCCGGCGTCGGAGCGCATCCAGACCGGCCGGTCCCTCACCGTGGAGCGCTACCTGCGCGTGGCCACCACCACCTCCGCGGGGTTCTCGGACCTCGACTTCCTGGTGGTCGTCACCCGCAACCTGACGGCGGTGACCTTCTGATGGCCTTCATCGCGTGCACGACGAGCACCGTCGCCCTCTACACCGACCCCGCCGACGACGAGCTGCTCGTCGCGCTCCCGGTTGAGGCGTGGGACGAGCACGGCGCCGCCTACATCGCAGGCATCAAGGGCCTGATCTTGGCCGACACCCGGCCCGGCTTCATGCGGCTGGAGCAGGCCTCCGCCAGGCTGCCCGGTCCGGGCAAGCCGGTGAAGGAGCCGATCAAAGTCGGGCCTCCTCCGCGTGGCCCTGGCGGGCCGCGTGACCCGATCGACCCGCGCGGGCCGCGTCCGGCCCCCGAGAAAGGCAGGCACCTGTGAGGCCCCTCACTCGCATCACTCCGTCGGCTCCGACTGGAGCGTTCCAGACCTACCGGATCGTGTCTCCGCCCGATCGGGCTGTGCGTGCCGCCTGCGAGCAGGTCGGCTGCGCAGCTTGGCGGCACGGCTGGGAGACCAAAGTCGATGAGGGCACGCCGCTCGGGCAGGCGCAGGCCGCGTACATCCGGCAGCAGTCCGGGCGCACGTTCCGCGAGCAGCGCACCGGCGAGGGACTGACAGCGTTCCGGTTCGAGCCCGGCCAGCGGTGCTTCGCCGAGCACCGGACACGGCCGGAGACCTATCTCGTACGCGGCGGCGACTGGCGGCAGAACCTCGGCCTCATCCGGCAGCACCAGCGGCCGGCCGACTGGGTCGAGGACTTCAGCCTCCACCAGGACGGGCTGTCTGAGCAGCAGAGGAAAGGCTGACGTGGACGTCGAAGTGCACCTGCCGAATGGGCGCGCGCCGAGCATTCTGCTCGACGGCAAGCCCGTCGAGCACATCACGCAGCGCCTGCGCATCGACGCCGACGCCGGCGGCCGAACCCTCACCCTGCACCTGGCGCTGGGCGAGGTGCGGGTGAAGGGCAAGGCGGTCGTGACCGTGTCGGAGGAGACGGCAAAAGCGCTGGTGGTGCTCGGGTGGAAACCGCCCCAGGCCGATTCAGAGAAGGAGGTATAGGCCATGGCTAAGGAGTCAGGTCTCGGCTGGACCGGCCTGTCGGTTGATGACAGCGGCGGCACCCTGCGGGATATCCGTAACGACTGCACGAACATGGAGTTCGCCACCCCCAGGGCGGTCCAGGACGTGACCGGAGTCGATAAGTACGCGATGGAGCGGCTGCTCCTGCTCACCGACATGAGCATGACCTTGAACCTCGTGTTCAATCCCGCGGCGAATATGTCGCACGACGTGTTCAAGACCGTGCCGTCGTCGAGCATCGCGCGGGAGTTCACCTTGACGGTGAGCGGCCAGACGCTCGGCACCACCCCGCTGTGCACGCTCCTGCCGACCGACTACGCGCTCACGAGAGGCGCTGACGGGTCGCTCGTCGGCCAGGTACCGATGGTGCTCGCCAACGGCGCTGTACCAACCTGGACGAGCGCCTGATGGGCGGCTACAAGAGGGCCCGCACCGTCAAGCTCACGTGGGCCGACGACACCGAGCTCGCCGGGTTCGAGGTCCGCGCGAAGCGGATCAGCGTCCGAAAGTTCCTCGCCCTCGCGCCCCTGCTCGAAGCCGACCTCGCCTCCTTCTCCAAGGAGGAGGTCGACCAGATGGAAGACCTCTTCCTGATGTTCGGCCGGGAGCTCGTCTCCTGGAATCTGGAGGACGAGGACACGGGCGAGCCGATCCCCTGCACGCCCGACGCATTCCTGGACGCGGACCTCCCCCTCGCCGTCGAGATCATCACCGCGTACGGCCAGAACGTCGCCGGAGTGTCGCCCCCTTTGGACGGCGGATCGCCCTCTGGCGATCAGTCCCAGGAGGCATCGATCCCGATGGAACCCCTGTCACCGAGCCCGGCGAGCTGACCGAAGCCCGCTGGATCCTCGCGCAATGCCAGCGCTTCGGCTGCCTGCCAAGCCAGCTCATGAAAGAGGATGCCGAGCTGCTCAGGCTGCTGAAGCTCGAAGAACTCGCCGGACCGGCCGACCAGGGAGAGGGGGGGTGAGCCATGGCGAACGAAGTCGAGATCGTCGTCACCGGGCGGAACAAGGCCAAGCCTGCTGTGCAGGACGCCATGAAGGATGCCGCCGACATCGGCAAGACGTATAAGGAGACCAGCCGCCAATCTGTCTCGGCCCTCAACCACATCCGCGACGCCCTCCGGAACGGCTTGCATGATGCGATCGCCGACGTTAACGGCGAAACCAACCGGATCTCGCGGGCGTTCCGGACGGCGCAGGAGTCGGTGACCGCCGGATTCGACCGGATGAGAAACGATGTCCGGGCCCGGCTGCGCGACATGGTCTCGGAGAAGGACGGCCGCAGCGCCGGCGCGCGCTTCGCCGCCGGCGCTAAGTCGGCGCTGATGAACGGCCTGAAAGCCACCTCGCTGAAGGGCATCGGCGGCGGCATCTCGAAGGCCTTCCAAGGCGCCCTGTCCACGCCCATCCTGGGGCCCATCATCGTGGCGGCGCTCGGCGCTGCCGCGGTGGGTGGCGGCATGACGCTGGCTAGCCTCCTGTCCGGCGCCATCATCTCCGGCCTCGGCGTCGGCCTCGTCAGCGCCGGGGCGGCGGCCCTCTTCCATGTGGAGGAGGTGAACTCCGAGTGGTCGAAGGCGGAGCAGAAGCGGGTCAAGGAGTCGAACCGGCAGGCTGAGCGGCTCCGCTCGCAGTGGCGGGAGACGGCCCGCGACATCGTCGGCGGGTTGAAAGACGCTGCTCAGCCGCTGGTTCCGGTGCTCGGCACGGTGCGGTCCACACTGCGCGATGTGGGACGCGAATTCCGTCCAGTCCTCAAACAAGGGTTCGAGATTGCGAAGGGGCCGCTGTCGCGGTTCGTCAAATCACTCGGCGCAGCCTTCAAGGAGCTGAAGCCCGCCGTCGTGCCCGTGATGGCCGCGTTCGGTGCGCTACTCGACCAGACCGGGCCGGCGCTGCCTGGCGTCTTCAAGTCGATAGCCGACTCGGTGATCGAACTCGCAGGCATCGTCAACGAGAACCGCGACCTGATCTCATCGATCTTCCTCGGGCTGCTCGCCACCCTGCCCCTCGTGATCGGCCTGCTCGGCAACATGACCAGCGCCTTCCGCGGCGCCCTGCTCTTCGCGATGGGGCTGCTGGACGGCGTGCTCGGCGCCATGCAGGCCGTCATGGGCGCCATCGCCGAAATCCCCGGCCCGTGGCAGGAGAGCGCCGCGGCGATGGCCGCATCGCTGGCCGGGACCCGCGCCGAGCTGGCCGGGCTGAAAGCTGACGTCGAGAACTTCCCGGAGCAGGTGCGCCTTGAGGGCGAGATCTCCGACCTCGAAGGGAAGATCGCCACCGCGAAGGCGAGGCTGAAGGATCCGAATCTGGCCAGGCCGGAGAAGACCAAGCTGCGGGCGGAGATCTCGGATCTGCAGGCGAAGGTGGCGGCGGCGAAGTCGTCGCTGGCGTCGATCCAAGACCGGTCGGTGCGCGTGTTCATCAACCAGATCTACCGGTCGTCGGGGATCGGGGTCGGCACCGTGCTTGCGCCGCAGCATGCTCACGGCGGGGTGATCGGCGGGCTCGGCGGCGTACGCCGGTTCGCACAGGGCGGCGTATCCGGCGCTGGCTCGTCGCTGGCGATGGTGGGTGAGCAGGGCCCCGAGTTGGTGCGGCTGCCGGTCGGGTCCACGGTCACCGGGGCCGGGCAGACGCGAGCCATGCAGCAGGGCGGCTTTGGTTCGATCAGCATGGCGTTCCGGCAGGCCCAGCAGGCGGGCGGCGGGTCGGGCGGGCTCGCTGCCATGGAGCGCATCGTCGTCTCCTTCCGCGAGGCCATGGAGAAGCTGACCGGCTCCATCTTCAACCAGGAGCGCGCCCTGAGCGGCTACGAGGCCGCCTGGGACGCCGCGCGGAGGTCGCTGAAGGAGAACAAGAAGACGCTGTCCATTGGCACGGAGAAGGGCCGGGAGAACCGGGCCGCCCTGCTGTCCCTCGCGGAGGCTGCCCAAGAGGTGGTGATCGCGATGCGGGAGCAGGGCCGCGCTGCCTCCACGGTGACCGCCAAGATGCGGGAGCAGCGGAGCGAGTTCATCAAGATGGCCAGGTCGATGGGACTCAGCAAAACGTCCGCGTCGAAGCTGGCGGACCGGTACGGGCTCACCACGTCGGCGGTGAAGGGCGCCCTTGTCGCCTCCTCCGGGAAGGCGTCGGGCGGTGTGGCCGGCGGTATCACTCTGGTCGGGGAGCGCGGGCCGGAGCTCGTACGGCTCCCCTTCGGCAGCCAGGTCACGTCGGCAAACCAGACCGCGGCCACGCTCACGGCAGGCGGCGGAGGCAGCGATAGACCGATCCACATCGTGCTGCAGATCGGCACGACTGCTCTCGGCGAGATCATTGTTGACCCGCTGCGCAAGGCTGTGCGCACTCGCGGGGGGAACGTCCAGGCCGTCTTGGGGAGGTCATGATGGGGTTCCCCGAAGATGTGCTTCCACTCCTGGCCGAGCTTTATCTCGACGGCTCCTGGGTGGACGTGACCTCGCACGTTTACCGCCGAGACATGGTGCGCATCACCCGCGGCCGATCTTCGGAGAGCGATCACGTTGACCGCTCTACCTGCGCTCTTACCTTCGATAACAGGGATGGCCGCTACTCGCCCCGGAATCCGGCCGGCCAGTACTACGGCCTCCTCAGCAGGAACACGCCCATCCGGGTCGCCGTCGAGCGCGGGCCCTCCTACCTGGAACTGCCTGGCGCCACCGGCGACAAGATCACCTGCCCCGACGCCGCAGCGCTCGGTATCACCGGCGACCTGGACGTCCGGATCGACTGCACGCTCCTGGACTGGCATGCCGTGTCAGATTTGGCCTGCAAGTGGGTGGCCACGGGTGACCAGAGAAGCTGGGCGCTGTACATCAACGCCAACGTTCTGGTGCTGGACTGGTCGCCTACCGGTAGCTCCACCACGCTGCAAAGTTGGACGACGGTGCCCGTGCCGTTCCCGCCGTCGGGCAGGCAGGCGCTGCGCGCCACCCTGGACGTCAACAACGGCGCGAGCGGGCACACGGTCACGTTCTATCGAGCCGACACGATCGACGGCCCGTGGGAGCAGCTCGGCGACCCGGTCGTCACCGCGGGAACCACCAGCGTCTTCGACAGCTTGGCAGGGTTGGAAGTAGGCGACATCGCGGTCTTCGCCGGCGACGCCACAGCGGGCAAACTGCACGCCTTCGAGCTCCGATCGGGCATCGGCGGCACCGTGGTCGCCAACCCTGACCTTCGCATCCAAACGCCCGGCGCGACCAGCTTCGCGGACACAGCGTCCAGTCCGAACACGTGGACGCTTGAAGGCGGCACCAGCATCAGCAACCGCCGCTGGCGCTTCCACGGCGAAGTCTCATCCTGGCCGCCCCGCTGGGACCTGACCGGCCAGGACGCGCATGTGCCGATCGAGGTGGCCGGGGTGCTGCGCAGGGTCAGCCGCGACGGTACCGTCCTCGGCTCCGCCCTCTACCGCGGCATCATCAACGCGCCCGGCCTGATCGCCTACTGGCCGATGGAAGACGTGCAGGGATCCACGTCTCTCGCCCCCGCGATGGCGCACGGTCCGCTCTCCATCATCGGCAGCGGCCTGGAGCTCGCAGCCTTCGACGCGTTCGTCGCTTCGAGCCCGCTCCCGGTCCTGGGCGATGCCGAACTGCGCGGCAACGTGCCCGCCTACACCGACACGGGCGTGACCCAGATCCGGTTCCTGCTCGCGGTGCCCGCAGCCGGCGACGGCAACGATCAGGGCGTCGTCACCGTGTATACGACCGGCTCTGTCCGGCGGTGGGAGGTGCACTACGGTACCGGCGGCACTCTCGGGTTGAGGGCGGTGGCCGGCGACGGCACCACCCTGGCCGACACCGGCGACATCGCGTTCGCCGTGGACGGGCAGCGGCTGCTCGTAGCGGTCGAGCTGGTCCAGGACGGCGCGGACATCGACTATGTGTTGGTCACGGTCGAGGAGGGCGCGACGGTCGGATCGTCAACCTCGGGGACCCTCGCCTCCCACACCGTGGGCAAAGTGGGGTCGATCATCGTGAATCCGGCGGGCGGGCTGACAGGGACGACGGTCGGTCACCTGTCCGTGCAGAACGCGCTCACCACGGTTTTCGATCTGGGGTCGCAGCTGAACGGGTGGCGGTCCGAGGCGGCCGGCCGCCGGATCCAACGCCTGTGCGAGGAGGAGGGGCTTGGCTTCCGCGCGGTCGGTGACTTGGATGCCACGGCCCGCCTGGGCGCGCAGCGGCCGGACACACTGATCGCGCTGCTGCGGGCGGCAGCCGATACCGATGCGGGCATGTTGTTCGAGCCCAGGGACGTGCTCGGCCTCGGCTACCGCACCCGCGAGAGCCTCTACAACCAGGTCTCCCGGCTCGCCCTCGACTACGAGCAGCACGAGCTGGCGGAGGCGCTCGCCCCGGTGGACGACGATCAGTCGATCGTCAACGACGTTACTGCCACCAGAGAAGGCGGCTCCAGCGCGCGGGCTGTGCAGGAGACGGGCGCGCTGTCCGTGCAGCCGCCTCCGGCCGGGGTGGGCCGGTACCCGCAGGAGATGACGCTGGCGGTCGAGTACGACCTGGACTTGTTCGACCAGGCCGCATGGAGGTTGCACGTCGGCACCGTCGATGAGGCGCGGTATCCGCAGCTCGCCATCAACTTCGCGCACGAGTCGTTCGCCGGCGACACAGGTTTGACCGATGACGCGCTGCTGCTGGAGGTGGGCGACCGGGTCACGGTGGCCAACCTGCCTCCCGAGATGCCTCCGGAGGCGATCTCGCAACTCGTCCAAGGGTGCGTGGAGGAGCTCGGCAACTTTGAGCACTCCATGGTGCTCAACTGCTCGCCGGCGTCGCCGTACGAGGTGGCCGTGTACGACGTGCAGGGCCGGTACGAGTCGTACGGCACGGTCACCGCCGAAGCCCTAGACAGCACCGAGACGGCCGTCGATATCGACACCCCGACCGGGCCGCTCTGGTCGACGTTGGCGTCCGGCTTCGACGTGATGATCGGCGGCGAGCGGATGACCGTGTCCGCCGTCGGCGCCGCCACCGGCACGGCCCAGACCTTGACCGTCGTCCGCTCCGTCAACGGCATCGTCAAAGCCCACCAGTCCGGCGCGGAGGTTCGCATGTTCCGGCCAGCCATCTACGCGCTATGAGAGGAGGCCAGAGTGCCTGACATCCTGGTCGGAGACCCCATATCCGCTGATGACCTGCCGCGGGCGGTGTGGGGGTCCGAAGGTACGTCCCACACCAACATCCCGTCCACCACCTTCATCGCCGGATCGCCGTCCTGCGAGTGCACGTTTATCGCACCCAAGTCCGGCTCGGTGCTGCTCAGCGTCGGCCTGGGCGCGTCCGGCGACGCGGGCGGCCAGCGCGTCATCATCACGCCGGAGATTCGGGAGAACGACGTCAGCGGCAGCGTGGTGCTCGCCGCGAACACCACCACGGAGGTGCTGCGCGGGTGCGCCGTCCCGGGCCAGGCCACCGCCAACGCGCACAGATCCAGGACCACCCTGCTCACCGGACTGACCCCGGGCGCCACCTACTACGGGCGGACGATGCACCGGGCGACCGGCACCGGAACCGCGGACCTGTCCGTCCGCGAGATCGTCGTCGTGCCTACCCCGCTCGGCGGCTCGTTCGCCGGCCAGCCAGTCCGCGCGCTCGACTATCCGCCAGCGGTGTGGGCCCAGGATGCGACGGCGATCAACAACCCGTCCAACAGCTCCTACGCCACCGGCAGCCCGGCGGTCGAGGTGACGTTCATCGCGCCCACCAGCGGGCGGGTGCTCATCATCGTCGGGGGAGGGCTCGGCAACGCGGCCGGAGCCGACCGCATCTTCCTCAGCCCGATCGTGCGCGAAACCAACTCCTCCGGGGCCGTCGTCCTCACCGCGAGCGTCACCAATCGCGGGTTCGGCTCCGACAACTGCTCTGTGGGCCCTCACTTCGGCAGCAGGGAGAGCGTGCTGGAAGGGCTCACGCCGGGCCAGATCTATTACGCGGCCGTGCAGTACGCGGTCGCCACCGGCGACTCCGGATCGTCCACGGCCGACATCTCCTGCCGCGAAATCATTGTTGCGAGCCTGCCATGACGGCCGCCGGGGACCTCGTGCGCACCCTCAGCCCGACAGCGTTCGTGCACGACGACACCATGGTGGCCAACATCGGCCACACCTCGTACGCGCCCGGTTCGCCGGAGGTCGGCGTGTACTTCATCGGGCCGCCGTCCGGCCGGGTCCGGTTGACGATCGGCGGCGGCTTCAGAGACAACGGCGCGAGCGCCGACCGCATCTTCCTCAGCCCAGAACTGTTCCTGGAGAACTCGGCAGGCACGCAGGTGCTGGCGCCGTCGGTGACGTTCCGCGGGTATCTGTCGGTCGCCCAGGACACCGAATTCCAGTACGGCAGCAGGGTCAGCATGATTGAGGGCCTGACGCCGGGCCAGCTCTACTACCTGCGCACCGCCCACCTGGCCACGCCCGGCACGGATCCCGACAGCGCCGACATCGCCGCGCGGGACCTGATCGCGATCCCGATGCCATGACCGGCAACCCCGTCCTGGACGCATTCGTGGTGATGGGCATCGTCGCCGGCGGGCTCGGCCTGCTCGTGGTGGTCGGCAAGATGTGGCGCCGCTGCTGGCTGCTCTTTCAATCCCTCGACGACTTCCTCGACGACTGGCGCGGCCAACCCGCCCGGCCCGGCGTCGAAGCACGGCCCGGCGTACTGGAGCGCCTCGCCGTCATCGAGCACGAGGTCGTCACCAACGACGGCAGCTCCCTGAAGGACGCGGTGAAGCGGATCGAAGCCACGCTCACCACCCACCTCGACAACCTGGAGGACTGATGAACATCACCCCGCGGGAGGCGTTCGGGTGGGGCCCCACCGATGCCCGCGCCGCGCACCCCAGCAAGGGGATCGTCATCCACTACGACGGCTCCAACCTGGGGCTCGCCGCGAAAGCACACACAGCGTGCATCGCGTACTGGCAGCGCACCCGGGTCTTCCACATGACGGACCCGGACCGCGAGTGGCTGGACATCGGATACAGCTTCGGCGCCTGCCCGCACGGGTCCGTGTTCGAGGGCCGCGGGCTGGGCCGGGAGCAAGCCGCCCAACCCGGCGGCAACACCACCTGGTACAGCGTCACCCTCATGTCGGGGCCGGGCGAGCAGCCGACCGACGCCCAGATCGACGCCGTCCGCCAACTGCGGATGTGGTTGATCGGCAAAGGTCTCGGCGGCCAAGTGCGCGGCCACCGCGACTTCGTGTCCACGACCTGCCCGGGAGACCGCGCCTACGCGCTCGTCAAGAACGGCACCTTCAGTGGGGCGCCCAACCAACAGGAGGAAGACATGTCCGCGAAGGAGATCTACGAGGGTGCGTGGGAGCAGGACCGGATGCCGGTCTCCTACGGCAGCCCGACGAACCTGGAGTGGAAGCCCCGCAGCGTGCTGGTCGACCACGGCGTGCAGCTGCGGAAGATCCTCGCTGAGCTGGCCGCGCAGGGGGCGACGATCCGCGAGCTGGTGGCCGTGCTCGCGCAGCGGGACCAGGCGATTGACGTCGATGCCCTGGTGGGGCGGATCGAGTCGGCGATCGAAGGCATCACGGTGCGGCTCGACGTGGCCAACAGCGCCTGACCTGGCATACCTACCGGCAAGTCCAAGATCCGGCTTCGTTTAAGGGCCGGACGTCTCCTAGGAGGGGCAATGCAAATACTCGGCCGTGAGCCTGCACTCTGGCTCACCCTCATCCAAACCACCGTTGCACTCGCCATCGGCTTCGGCCTGACCATCACTGGCGAACAAGTCGGTCTCATCAACGCCGCCGCCTCTGCGGTGCTCGCGCTCGTCGCCGCCTTGGCCGTCCGGCCGTTCCCCGTGCCGCTGCTGATGGGCACCATCCAGGCCATGCTCGTGCTCGCGGTTGGGTTCGGGCTGGCGCTATCGCCGGAGCAGGTCGGGTTGGTGAGCGCAGCGGTGGCCGGTCTGGTGGGGTTCATTCTGCGCATGCATGTCTCGCCTGCACCTGTGCGACTGGACAAGCCACGGGTGCGCCAAGATTCGGCCAGCGTGTAGTTGACCACGCATCACGCAGAGTCATCCTTAGACATAACCGACAATGCATTCGAAAAGATATCCGATTGTATCCGTCTGTTCCTATGCCAAGGCAGGGAACGATGGGTAGTCTTCATCATGAGGGCTGGGCGAGCGGAAGGCTCGTACCGGCACTCCCCGGGCCCCCGGCAAAGCCGGGGGCTCCCTCATTGACGACGGACGACGATTCCTGCCGCGGGTCCGCCAGACCACAGGTTCACCTTGCCGTTGATGGCCTGACCGATCTCGTCCCACATAGTGGCCGGACACACCGTGCCCGCCGCGTTAGGCCCAGGCGGGATGTGCTTGCGGAACCCTGCGTAAGCCACAAGGTCTGCAAGTTGGATGAACTTGCACTCACGAGAGTTGCTCGGAATGGGATCTTCGATCAGCTTCGTTGCGGCAACGTTGAGCGAGTAACCGTACTTGCTTCCAGCCGTAAGGTTCTTACGTGCGTAGCGACACCACCTCCGCACCTCAGCAGCTTCCCCTTCGTCATGAAAAATCAGAAATGGGGTGCTTTCGTAGTACGACTTGCGCTCTAGCCTCTGAAGCAGGGTTTCCCAGGCAAGGTCGAATACCTCTTGGCCATGGAGGTTCCGCTTACGCTTGTCGATGACGACGGCGAAGGCCTGCATCTCCAAGTCGTGGAGAATGCGCATGTGCGCACGATAGAGCACATATCGATCATTCGGGTTCAACCCGATGGGTCGAAGGTCGCCGCCATTGTGGATCAGGTAGTTGGCCTTGATCTCGGCCGGCTCCGGTACACCGAAGTGCTTGGCGATCCGGTCACGGAACGCGCCAAACTGATCAGCCGCCTGAGGCCACTTCTGCGCTTCGAGCGTGACACAGCCGAGCGTGTACGTGTTGGTACCGCCTTTGGCGATCTCGCCGGTGTTTCCCGACTCGTCGATGTACGCGATGAACACGGGGCCATCTTCCCGTAACGGATCTGCTCCCGCGCGGCAAATTCGGCACGAGCAGCGTCAGGTTTCGGTTACACCCGCTCGTACGGGGCCGCGCGGCACAACGAACCCATCTGACATCCCTGACGGGATCGCCAGCCGTAAGATCGTTGGTCGCACCTCTATGCATGGCCTCGAAATCGGGCACAACCTCACGAAATGCTGTCGTGTTAACGCTCTGGGTCAGGCAACAGTGACGGCGATGGCCGCCCCTACCGAGCACGCCACCAGCAGCGGCACCGCGGACGGGTGCAGCGCACCCAACCGCCTCGCATAGACGCTCGACAACAGGGCAGACACGAACGCCGCGGCCACCACCAGCCATGCCGGCCAGTCCCCCACCATGGCGGCGACCCACGGCTGACGCCACGCTACAACCCCCGCCGCGCAGACCACGGCCGCAGTAGCAACATCGCCCATGGGGCCGTATGCTCCGTGCTCAGCTGCGCCGCTCACTCATCCTCCAACGCTGACGGCCGGAATGTGCGGCCCCCGCCCGCCCCGCCTCCAGGCCGAACGGGGGCCGCGCCCGGCAGGACCATGGGTGTGGGCTGCCGGAAAGTACCCCGGTTCCGCCTGATAGCGCAGGCGGAACCGGGGAGATCGGTCAACGCGGCGGGTTGAAGAACTCGTACGCCCGCGTGTTGTGGATGAGAGACGACTGCCATGCCAGTGTTGCGGCGAGGGCTATCGCGTCGCCCTGGCGGACGCGTTCGACCACGCCGCCCGCCTGCATCGCCTGAGTGATCGGCCGGCGCAGCTTGGCCACCCACCAGACGCGTCCGGCCTCGTCGCGGGAGAGGTCGACATCCCAGGCCGGGTAGGTGGCGGACAGGACTCCAAGCTGCTGGGCGGTCCGCAGGCCGGCCTCCAAGGCGATGTCATCCATCGGTCACCCTCCTGCGGTTGACCACCAGCGGGGCGCCGTACAGGTAGGAGGGCGGCCACACATGCCGCTCCAGCCGTACGATCGCCACTCGGCCGGATGCCCCCGGCGCCAGCTTCTGCAATGCCGTAAGCAGCAGCGTGACGGCGCGGCCGGGATCGGATGTGACGCCGCACGAGCCGTCGCCGCTGCCGTTGCGGGCGCTCCACGAGTAGAAGGCTGCATCACGTTGTTGCACGGTTCCATCAGAGCCACAGCCAGCAGGCCCAAGGTAGAGGACAATGGAGGCGCAGCCCCTGTCCGCCTGTGTCCCCTGGAGGTTGCCGAGATGAGCGAAGCTTCCGCCTGGGCTAGCCGGTTGCGCGCGGAGCGGGCCGGGCGAGGATGGTCACAACGAGATCTCGCACTGCAACTGGCTGGCGTTGCCGACAGACCCATGCCAGAGCCCGAGAGCATGATCCGCAGAATCCGGGACCACGAGAGCGGCAAACACCGACCTGACGACGAGTACACCGAGCTGTACTGCCGCGTGTACGGGCTGAGCGAGCGCATCCTGTTCGACGATGCCGAGTCGAACCCCGATGACGAGATCTCCGCCTTGGAGCTCGCCCGCCGCGCAGCAGCCAGCGACGTCGGGAAGGAGACCCTGGAGCGGCTGGAGCTCGCGGTGGACGATCTGGCGTCGGCCTACCCCAGCAGCCCGCCGGCGCAGCTTCTCGGCCGCGTGCGGCGGCATCTCGACTACGTGACCCTGCTCATGGACGGGCGCAAGACGCTCACTGAACATCGTCGGCTGCTGGTGGCCGGCGGCTGGCTGTCGCTGCTGGGCGCCACCTGCCACATCGATCTGCGCCAGTACACGCTGGCGGCGGCACGGCTGCGTACGGCGGCGCAGTTGGCCGGCCATGCCGAGCATGCCGAGCTGGCCGCCTGGTGTGTGGAGACGCGGGCGTGGCAGGCCCTCATCGAGAGCCGCTACGGGGAAGCGTTGACCTTGTCTCAGGGCGCGCAGTTGCTGGCCCCGCGCGACAGCTCGGTGTACATCCAGGCGACCGCGCAGGAGGGGCGGGCGTGGGCGCGGCTCGGCGATGGAGCGGCGACGCGGGCTGTGCTGGCCCGCGTTCATCGGCTGGTGTCTCCGCTGCGGATGCCAGACCGTCCCGAACACCACTACCAGTACGACCCCGCCAAAAGCGAGGCGTACACGGCGACGACGCTCTCGTGGGTGGGGGATCCGGCCGCGGTGGGTTACGCCCGGCAGGTGCTGGCCCGGATGGAGACTCCCGCGGAGGGGCCACCGCGGCCGCGCAGGGCGGCTCTCGCTCGACTCGATTTGGCGTTGGCGCTGCTGGCCACGGATCAGCCGGAGGAGGCGGCGCACATCGCGTTGGCGGCTGTGGGGAGCGGGGAGATCGTGCCGTCGAGCTGGTGGCGCGTGGCGGAGTTGGTGGCTGCGGTGGAGCGGCGCGGCCTGCCGGAGGCGGGGGAGCTCGGCGAGGCGTATCGGGCGGCGATCGAAAGCTGATGTAGGGGCGGGGTGCACGCCGCGAGCGTGCGGGTATCACGCGTGAGGGCCCTGGGCCGTGGGGAAGCGGTCTGGGGCTTTCGCATGTCCGGCCGACGTTCCCGGCCACGTTGCTTCTTGATGCTTGTTGTTGCATGTTGTAGCATGCTCGTGTCGGTGTGGGGGACAGCAACCGCCTGTCGACGCCGACCAGCACCAGGAGCCGCCACATGAGCACCAGCAAGAACGCCGGGGACGCCCGCAACCGTCTCGCCGTCGCCGACGAGGTGGGCAAGTCCGCCACGCACACCGCCGACCGCCGGCACAACGAGGCCGCGGAGATGACGGCCAAGGTCGCCCGCCAGGCGATCAAAGACCTGGGCAAGGCCCTAAGGGTGGACGAGTGAAGGCCGCCGCCGACGTCGAGCGCACGCACCTGAACCGAGAGGAGATCCGCATGGCCAGTCCCATCCCCGCCGAGCGCGTCGTTCCCGGCGTCGGCCGCCAGATCGTCAACGTGTTCCACCCCGAGACGGGCGTCTTCGTCCGCCAAGCCCGCTACCGGGGCACCGAGGCCCAGGCCCGCGCCTACGGCGAGATCGGGTTCTGGCATCCCTCGGATGCGCGCTGGCGTGAGCTGCGGGCGATTCTCTACGGCGAGTAGCGTGGATGTGCGAGAGCCCCGGCCCGTGGGGAAGCGGACCGGGGCTCTCGTATGCGGTCAGCGTTTATTCGGCCGCCACGCCTTGCCGTTTCTCTCCCACATGGTGCCGCCGGACTCGCAGTCGCACGGCTCCTGGCTGGCCCAGTGGTCTGAGTGGTCGTTTTCGATCGTGGTGTAGAGGCTGGCCCGGATGTCGTGGTCCGGTCGGTCCGTCACGCCCCCGTCCGGCGCAGCGCGTCCAGCACCTGGGCGCGCGGGTCGAGCGGCCCCACTTTCAGGTCGTCTTGGTTGAGGGGACCGTCGTAGCCTTCCTCCTCGCGGATCCTGCGCAGCCTCTGGTACTTCGGGTCGTCGTCGTACATCAGCACCTCGCCTTCTTGCTGCGGGGTCTTGGCCGGGTCCGGCCGCCCCGGGCGCCCCACCCGGCACGCCGCCGGATGAGGCACCCCGGACGGCCGGGCTACGACCAGCGCCCGGCATGACGCTCCACGCCGGCCGCCAGCAGCTGGCCCAGCTCGTAGGCGGGCGACCGGTCGAGCGATTCGCGCGCCCGGTCATAGCGGCGGGTAGTGCGCGGGTCCGCGTGCCCGGCCAGGTCCTGCACGACGTGGAGCGGGTAGCCCTTGTCGAGCAGCAGGGTGAGCACCGAGTGGCGGATGCCGTGCGGCGACACCTCCGCCACCCCGGCCGCCCTGGTGACGCGCTTGACGAGCCGGTACAGGTAGGGCTGGTCGATCGGCCGCCCGGTCGAGGTGATGAACAGCCGGCCCGGCGCGCTGCCGCGTTCGGTGAGGTAGCGGGCGGCAGCTTCGGCGGCGAGCGGCGGGAGGATCAGGCGTTTCGTCTTGCCGCCCTTGGTGGGCAGGTCGATGACGCGGTGGCCGCGGTCGTGGCCGAGCGCGTCGAGCGGGGCGGCGATGATGGATCCATCACGGCACGCGGTGGCCACCATGACGGCGAGGATGGCGAAGGTGCGGGCCGATTCTCGTTCGCGGGCGTAGGCGAGCGTCCGTTCCAGCTCGTCTCCGCTCATGCCGCGCGTGGCTGAGACGTCCGGCAGGCGGGGCCTCTCCATCCCGGCTCCGAAGGGGTTGGCGGCGGCCCGGCCTGCACGGACGAGATAGGTGTACCAGGAGGAGGCTGCGGAGATGCGGCGTGCCCTGGTGGCGTCGGAGTGGCCTGCGCTGCGGAGCGCCGCGGCGTACAGGTCGGCTTCGATGGGGTCGGAGTTGGTGAGGTCGAGTCCGCGGCTGGTGGCGTAGGCGATCCACCAGGAGGCGTCGCGCACGTAGCCGCGGATGGTGGCGGGTGCGGCTCGGCGTTCTCCGGACAGCCATGCGGCGGTGGCTTCCATAACGGCGGGCGGCGCGGCGATGGTGCGGAGGAGGTGGGCGAGTTCGTGGACGGTGCGGGCGGGTGGCCGGCCGGTCAGGTTGAGCGGCGGGTTGGAGTCGGGTTCGGTTTGGGGGATGGCGGGCGCCCACTCCCCCAAGATCACGGCCGGTGCATGATAACGGACATTGTCATGTAGTCCCGGTGGGGGGACTTGGGGATCAACCGAACCGGATTCGGCGACGGTCTCCGAAGTCACGGATGCAACCTCCTCAGTAGATCGGGATAGCGTCTCGGGCGGCCCGCACGAGGGTGCGCGGTTCAGCGGTCGTCGTCCGTCGCCTCGCGGACGCTGATCCGTACGCCCGCCTCCTTGGCCTCCCTTTTCAGCCGCTCAAGTTCGGCGTCGCTGTAGACGGCGTGAGGGGTGCCGCCGAATGGACGGCCGTCGTAGATCATCACGAAGTACTTGACCTGAGGCATCGAATCTCTTTCGTCAGTAGCCGTGCCGGTTGAGAGCGTCGTACGCGGCGCGGATCTCGGCCTTCGTGCTCTTGAGCAGCTCGGCGTCCATCCGCGCTTTCGCCGCGTCGAAGAGCGGGCTGGGGGTTTCGTCGATGTCGCGGTCAGCGGCGTCGGTCTCTTCCATGCCGAGCTTGATCAGGCGCATGATCTGGTCGTGCCGCACTGGCTCCTCGACGGGCTTCCTCTTCTTGAACATGCACGTGTCCTCTCTGATCGAGAAACGGGGCTGCCCGCGGGTCAGGTAGCGGAGACGGGCGCCCGACCGGCCCGGGGAGCCGACCGGGCGAGCACCCGCAACGCGGCTACGACGACGGGGCGCAACCCGGCTTCGCAGCCGGGCACTCCAGCCTGTGGCCGCTTCTGCAGGACCCGCTGTAGGGCCCCTCCTCGCGACTGCTCTTGATCTCCGCGTCCGCGCCGCATCCGGGCGCGGGACAAGGCAGGGTGCCCTTGTATCCGCCCTCCGGATCGATCTCGACGTTGAAGTTGACGTTCTTGGCGACACCCACTTCGGGCCTCCTTCGTCTCGTGACGTGCTGGGAGCGCTCTGCTCCGGACACCCCGCCCGGCCTGTGCGGGCGGGGATCCGCAATGAGCGCTACAGGGCGCGGCACAGTCCGCGCTGAGCCTCCTGCCTGGTCGTCATCAGGCCGCTGTCCAGCCCTGGCCGTTGCAGTCCCTGCACCGCCGCGCCACGACCGGGTACGCGCCCTGCTCGTTGGGCTTCTGCGTGTAGTCGGTGAACTCCTTGTTGCCGACGCCGTTGCACGGCCGGCAGTGCCGCTTGATCACCTGCGGCTCGACCGTCTTGGGCGTCTTCTTGAGCAGTCGCACTGGTGGTCCTTTCGTCGTTGGAGTGGAGCTGGCTGCTCCGGACACGCGCCCGCGCAAGTCGGGCGCGATCCGCAACGCCAGCGCCTACGCGTCCGGGCAGGTCGCCGCGCCGCCACACCGGTGCAGCCCGCACACCTCGCACACCTGAGTCGGCTCGACGTGCGCCTGCAGCCCGTTGCCGCGGGCCAGCTCGGCGTACGACTCCGCGGTGCGCTTGGTGATGGCGCTCTTGGCGGAGTGACCGTTGACGATGACCCGATAGCGGTCGAGCACGGTCTTCTTCGAGAAGGCGGACATCAGAACGAGTCCCGGATCTTCTTGGCGGACTGCTTCATCAGCCGCGCCGCCTCGGCCTCACCGACCGCGTCGACGAGCTGCCTCTCCGCCTGCTTCCTCGCCACGCGGGTGGCACCGAGGTTGACGGCCACCTGCGAGAGCTCGATCGCCTGATTGACGGCCGAGGATGCGCGGTTGTACTTGGCGGCCAGTTCGTCGGGCATTCGGCTCTTGGCACCGGCTCCTGCGAGCCGATCGGCGGCGTTGGCGAGCCTGTCGAGGAACTTCGGCATAGATTTCCTACTTTCTTGATCGGCTGTGTAGGGAATACTGGAGCGGCTGCTCCGGGCGGCCCTCCCGAAAGGGGTGAGAGAGCGCCCGCAACCTCCCGCTCGCGGGGTCGCGCGGAGGGTCGCGACCCCGAAGAGGGTCGCGGAACCGCTACCTAGCCGCGCGACCTATCTGAACTGGGAAAACGCCGGAAGGTCGCGGGTCGCGCGCCCCTCCCAGGTCCCCGAAAACGGCCCTGAGAGGCGCTCTGCGGGGGGGGTTCGAGGCCGCGCTACCCACGCGGCAACTCCCTGGCCTCCAACGCCCCCGTGAGGGCCTCCCAGCGGCACCCCTTCAGCGCCCTGCCGTCCGCCTTCACGTCCACGCTCGGGACGCCCAGACCGACCAGCAGCTTGCTCAACGCCTCCGGCGTCATGTCCGCGTACAGCTCCGGCCGGCTCTCGACCAGCCGCCCGTGCAGGGTCTGCCACTGGGCGCCGGGCTTCCCGTTCGGCCAGACCCGCCGAACGTCCATAAGCACGTCCACGCGCGGCGTCTCCTCCTCATCCGCCCAGGCAGGACGCCCGCCACGCAGGTGAATCGCACGCTCCAGGATCTTCTTCGTGGTCTTCTCGTCCGGGTACTGGCTGCGCACGGCAGTCGGCGAAGCGAGCCCGGTCACCATCCCCCAGCCGGCGTCAATCTCCGGACGGAACGACGTGCCCGTGATGCCCCGCTTATACGAGCCGGTGCCGAGGATCATGTCGTTCGCGATGTGGTCCTGCACCGCCAGACACCAGCGCATATTCACGCAGCGCGTGATGCCAGGCGGCAAGCTGTCCTTGTCCGGGATCTGCGTGGCCAGGATGAAGATGATGCCGAGCGCCCGGCCACGCTTGATGGCGCGTTCCGCCTTGTCAGCGGCCTCCTTGCTGGCGCCGAACAGCTCGTGCACCTCGTCCAGCACGATGACCACCGGGTGCAAGCCGACACCGGCCGCGGCCAACTCAGGCGTCACCTTGCCCTCCGGGGCCCGGCCCTCCGCGCGGAACTTCTTGATGAGCTTGCCGCGACGTTCGGCCTCCACCAGCGCCCAGTCGACGATGCGCTCGCCGTCCTCGATCGCCTCGTCATCGACGCCGCACACGTACACCGAGCACAGGCCGGCGTCGTAGAAGTCGGTGAAGTCGCCCGTCCCCTTGTACTCGGCAATCTTGAACTCGACGTACGGGTCCAACGCGGCGACCAGCGCCAACGCGCGGGCCGCGTACGACTTGCCGCTGCCTGGCATGCCTCCGATCAGCCAGTTCCGGGCGAACAGCGGAGCGGCGACGGCGCGTTGCCGCTGGTCAGCGCCGAAGTCCACCGGCTCGAACACGCTGGCACGAGAACCGTCCTCGGCGATGGACCAGCGTGGCGGCTTCATCTTCGAGGCGGGCTGGTAGCCGACCCACAGGTCCAACTGGCCAGCGTGGTCGGGGCCTGCGGTGGGCCACACCTGGTCGATCGGCAGACGCAGCGCGCTGGACAGCTTGCCGCGCTTCTCGCACACGTCCACCGCCTCGACACCGATCGGCAGGTTGCAGCGGGCGAGTTGGCCTGGCCCGTCACGGTGGATCTGTGCGGGGAACGTGATCTTCTTCGGGTCCTTCAGCCCGGCCACGCCGATCGAGCACAGCGCCTCCCGCACCTTCTCCGCCGTCAACCGCTCAAACCGGGTCACCTGCACGGCGGGGCTGGTCAGAGGCTTGTCCACCGGGCGGCCCACGCGAGCTAGCCCGAACAGGACGCTCCCCCACAGCGGGAGTTGAGCCCACCACGGCAGCGTCAGCCACGCCACCGCGCCGCCACTGGCCGTCGCGACGATCGCGCCGCCGGCGAGCGGCACCCGGCTCTTGACGTTCTCCTTCCGCTTGGCGAGCAGCCGCTCGTACTCGTCCACGTTTCCGCTGGCCAGTGCACTCTTCCGGGCGGGCGTGGTTTCCACGTCCCACGTCCACCGCCATCCGCGGGCGATGAGCCGGCCGCCGCCGACGGGTGCCCACCGCAGCGCACGCCCCACGTAGACGGGGGTGCGGCTGGCTTGGAACGCGACCCGGTATCCGGCCTGACCTGCGACGTAGCGGGCCGCCGCCTTCAAATCCTGCCTGGAGCGCGCCCAGGCGGGCACGATCGGCTGCCGCTCGACCAGGGCGCGGCCGGTGATGGTGGCGAACACCTTCGGCGGCTCCGGCTCGGCGGGCAGGTCGACGGGGGGACCGGTGAGGGTTTCCTCGACGGCCACCTCAGCGTCTTTTTCCTGCGGCAGCTCGACCTCGCGGCCAGTCTCGACGTCGTGCTCGGTGACCTGCATGGGCTCCTCAGACTCGTCGTCGGGCGGGCTAGGAACGATGCGAAAGGGCCTGGTCACGACGCCTCCACTCGACTGGGGGCCGGGCTCGACATTGCCTCGACGATGAGAGCGGCGAGGGTGAGCGCGGAGCCGACTACCGCGGCAACGCGCCAGCACATATGGCACGCGCGGACGAGGACGAGCAGGCTGGTCACGATGACGACGCGCAGGACGCCGACGAAGACTCGGCCCCAGCCGGCCCGCCGGGCGCGGGCACGGATGTCGGTCCATGTGCGGGTGTCGGCCGTGAGCGGCCGGAGGGAGAGCAAGACGAAGGACAGCAGCACGATGGCGCCGATCAGGAAGTCCGACATCACGCGCCTCCGGCCATGATGAGAGTGGCAACGAACAGCCAGGCCACGTGCCAGGACTGGTCGAGGGCGTAGGCGCCCGTCCCTAGGTGGGGCTGGTCGTCAGTCCCCTCGCGGGGCTGGCCCATCCGGTAAAAGTCCTGCTTGCCGAGCCGCTCGGCGAGCTTGGCCAGGGTGGTGCGCCGGTCCGCCCAGTAGTGCGACACCGCGTCCACCGCCAGCCCCGCCGCCATCCAGGCCGGGTGCAGGTCGAGGCCGGTCACCACGGCAAGCGCAAGCAGCGCGACCAGCTTGGTGATGGTGAGGCTGATGACGTGGCGGGCGCACCAGACCCGGCCAGCCCAGCCGGGGGCGCTCTTGCCGCACGCCTGGTGGTGGGTTTGCACCCAGTGGTCGCCGAACGTGTGGGCCGCGTACAGGGTGCAGAAGACGGCGGCGAAGACAGCGAGCTTCACGAGCGTGTACCCGGTCACTTCTGGGCTCCGTTCACGGACGTGATGGGTGGGGTGGTCGCGACCGGTTCTGCGACCGGTCGCGGGGCGATCGGGGTGCCCTTGTCGTCGAAGCTCCAGCCCTCGGTGATCATGGTTTGGCGGGCTTCCTGGATGCAGCTCAGCGCCCAGGTCTCGGAGAACCCGGTCCAGTCCGCGAGGGTCCGCTTGGACGGCGGGTTGAGCTTCTTCGCACGGCCGATGTAGAAGCGGATCGCCCTGCGTCGGTCCTGCTCATCGGGCCTCTTCTGGTCGGCGACCGGTCGCGGTTCGGTCGCGACCGCCTCCGCGTCCGGGCCGTCGTCGGCGACCGGTTCCGTGACCGCTTCCGCGACCGACCGGTGATCGGGGGCGTCGTCGGCGACCGGTCGCGGCTCCGGACGCGACCAGGGCACAAGATTGGCCAGCCAGGACCGTCCCTCGCCGGAGATCGGCGGCGCGTCATCGGAGACCGGCACGGGCAGTGTCTCCGAACTGCGACCGGTCGCGGCGGTGGTCGCCGACCGGTCGCCGGCCACGACTGCCATGGGGTAGACCTCGCCGCGCAGTGCGGTGTTCCGGTCGAGCGCGGCAGCCAGGATGACGGCCTCGCTGTCTCGGATGAGGCCGGTCACCGCAGGGTGGTCGAGGTGCTCCCACGGGGCCTGGCCGGTGAGGTCGAGCAGCCGAGGGGCGCCGTACAGGGTGGACACCTGGTCGAGCAGCGCGGCCTGGACCACTCGGTCGCGGCTGAGCGCGGTGTGCTCGACGGCCTTATCCATCGCTTTGTCGAGCCTGGCCAGCGCGCGGGCCAGGCTCGTCGGTTTCGCGCCGCCGTCGCGCAGCGCCTTGGCCTTCTTGGCGGCCAGCGCGACCCTGGTCAGCCTGCGGTGCGCGTCCACCTCGGAGGTGGTGCGATCGTTCGCTTCGGCCAGGCCGAGACGGACCAGGATCCGTTCCGGGGTGATCCGCCAGTTGATTCTGGTCCGGCCGGTGATGCGCTGCCGTTCGATCGCCATGCCGCGCTCCCACAGCCACGCGGCCACGAGAGGGGCAGCGAGCCGAAAGATGAACTCGGGCATGGAGGCGGCTTCAAGGGACGACAGGACAGCGGTGAGGGCCGTTAGGGCCCATACGGCGGTGCCGTCGACGCCAGCGGACGGGCGGACGAAGGGGTCGGCCTTGGCGCGCTCGGCGGAGTCTCGCATGTTGTGGCGGGCCCGGACGGCGCTGGCGAGCATGCCGATCTCGATGAACGCGAACAGTGCGATGCGCAGCGGGACGGGCAGGCCGGGGAACACGACCTCGAAGAAGTGCCACATGCCTTGCATGGAGACGCCGGTCGCGATGGCGGCGGCGGCGTAGGTGAGCAGGTCGGCACCGGGCGTGGCGGCGCGGGCGGCGGCGCGCTTGGCTTGCCAGAGCAAGAACAGCGTGGCCCCGAACCCGGCTGCGGGCCAGACGGTGTCGGGGACGCTGGCGATGGCCTCTTTGAGGAGCGTCACGAGCTGGTCGAGGTTCATCGGGCGCCTGCCTTGCAGCCGGCGCAGTTCGGGTCGGTGCAGGAGCTGGTGGCGACGGTGGGCCTGTCCGGGCGGGCCATCTGCTGGACCGCGTCGAGGGTGGCTTCGATCTCCTCGGAGGTCATGCGATCACCGCCGGGTGCACCTGGCCGGGCGTTGTGACAGGGTGTGACATTGATCCTTCTCCTGGTCGAGTCAGGGGCGGGGTCTGGGTTCGGTCCCCGGCGGGGCGGTCGAGTCGCCTCGCCGGGGACCAGCTCGGCGGTCAGGTCCAGGTGACGCCGCGCGAGACGGCGCGGATGAGCCTCATGTAGGTTTCGCCGTCGCGGCGGTCCTGCTCGGCGGTCCGCTTGTGCTTGGCGGCGCGGTGGCGGGCGGCGGCGGACTTGGCGGCCTGCTTCTCGTCGGCGGTCTTCAACGGTGTCTCCCTCGCTCTGGTTGGGCGGAGCGCTCTGCTCCAGGCACCCCGCCCGTACTGGTCGGGCGGGGACCTGCAGCCTCAGCGATCAGCCCAGGTGGTTGAGGAAGACGGCCAACTGGTCGGCGCTGTTGATGACGCCCGCGATGACGCCGTTGACTGCCTCGGCTGCCTGCGCGGGCCGCGAGAGCAGGTAGAAGAGGGCGAAGGCGACCGCCAGCCCGATGATCCAGTTCTTCTTACTGCGCATGATCGTTCCTTTCGTGATGGGTTAGGAAATGCGTTCGATCGTTTGGCTGTAGCCGGGCATCGTGGCGACCTGCTCGGAGGTGGCCAGGAAGAACCGGCGCCCGCCCTCGTCCTCCGTCCACCGGTAGCCGTGCGGCAGGCAGACCTCGGTGACGACGCCGGTCTTGACGAAGTGGGTGCGGCCGTTGCGGCGGCGGGTGACGCGGATGCGGTCGCCGGCGCGGGGCTGGTAGTCGGGCGAGGCCATGGTTTCCCCCGGTGCGAAGGTTGGGATGGGTCAGGCGGCGCGGCGGACGGGCGCGGTAGCGGCCGACATGATGACGGCGGCGATGCGGTGGAAGCAGGGGTAGCGGCCCTTGATGCCCGCCTTGCAGTTGCATGCCTGCGGCGCGGTGAGGTAGGTGCGGTCGCCGTCGTTGCTGACCGCCAGGAAGATGCGGCGGCCACGGACGGGGACGATGCCGCCCTGGGCGATGAGTTCGCGGGCGCGCTCAACCTGGGCGGGCTTGAAGCCGTCCAGGGAGGGAGTGTCGAGGGTGATCACCCAGTGGCCGGAGGCGTCCTTGGCGGCGTCGAGGCGGCCGGTCTGGGCCCAGCGGCGGATGGTGCGGGGCGAGACGTTGTAGGCGTTCGCCGCTTCGCGGGCGGTGATGCCGATAGGGTTGAGCACTGGGTTCTCCTCCTGTTAGCGCAGGTGGTGAATCAAGGGCCTGTCAGGTGTTAGCGCACCTGGCGGGCCCGTTTGTTGTTGCATTCCTTGCGTGCAACAACACGCTACAACATGCAACATGGGCTCGCAACCCTCAACACAGCAAAGTCGCAGGACAACGACCCGGCGGCAGCGCAAAGGGCCCCGACGCGGCAGCGTCAGGGCCCCGTCACACCGAGGTTGCGTCTACTTGGCGACCGTCCACTCCAGAGGCGACCCGGCACCCGGCTGGTAGGCGACCACGCTCGGCCGGCCATCACCCAGCCGCACCTCGAACGGGATCCAGCCGCGCACACACCTGCCCTCGCGAACGATGTGGTCCTGCGGATACAGCGGCTCATCCCACCAGGCCGGCGAGTAGGAGCTCGCCGCCTGCACCACGACCCCCGATTCGTACGAGAGCGACCACGGCGCCCACGACACCGCGACCGGTTCCGGCTGGTCGTCGCGGGTAACGCACAGCTTCACCTCCAGGCCGGCGTACACGAAGCCCTTCCGGTCCGGCTTGAACCGGCCCTCGAACGGGGTTCGCAGCCTGAGCGCCGTCACGGCCACCGTGGAGTCCGCGTCGATCGACTCCTGGCTGCTGCCGACTTGCCGCTTCGCAGATGTCGAGGGCGTGGGCGTGGGGGGCGCGCTGGAGCGTTCCACGGGGACGCTGGCGGGGGAGGCTGCGGCGCATCCGGCGAGCATGAGGGTGGCGAGCGCGAGGCCGACGGTGTTACGCATGGGTGCTCCTGGGGGGAACGATTCTGATCACGATGTGTCGTGTATCAGACACGCTAGGTGGCGGCGAAATGCCGGTCTACCGGATCGGTTCAAGAGGGGCGTCGGCATCCTGTCGCGGAGCCTCTGGGCCGCCTGTGGGCCGCCAGACAGCCGAATCGAGCCCAACACAACCCATCACTACACAACAGCGTTCGAGCAGGTCAGAGCATGTTCGACGCGTTGATCAGCAGGTCGCGAAACCCCAGGTAAGAGATGTCGTTCATCTCATGCCTCCCAGTGCGGCGGGCCGGCTGCCCGCGATCTGGGAACACGGTGCCGTGTGCGGGTGGGGGGAGGGGGTGCCGAACGGGGTTCTGTGGATGAAGGGGTTGGGGGAGGTTGGGGCTGTGGATGAAGGGCTTGGGAGGGTTGGGGCTGTGGATGACCGCGTCGGCTGCGGCTTGGTGGTCTCGGGCTTTGGCCGTCTGCGACCCTTGGCGGTCTGCGGCTTTGGCAGTCTGGGGCGGGTGAGCGGGGGTTTCGCGGGCGAGTGCGGCTGTATAGCCCTGGTCAGGGCAAGGGCTGAGGCCGTGTGACTCGCCAAACACCTCCCCGGGTTCCTGGGAGGTGTTTGGCATGAGAATGGCGGGCCCCGAGGGAGCCCGCCATCATCGTTCGTCTCGCGCTACGTCGACTCGCGCCACATCGACTCGCGCCACATCGGCTCGCACCACGTCGTCCCGGAGCCGCCCCGGGAAGAGGCGTTCTGGGGCAGGGCCGTTCTGGCCTGGTGAAAGGCCGTTGTGGCGCAAGGTCGTTCGAGGTAAGGCCGTTCGGGGCCTGAGCGTTCTGCGAAGCGCAGTCGGCTCAGGCTTGGGTTCTCTCGGGAAGGGTCAGACGGACAAGTCCCGCATAGCCGTGTAAAACGCGTGATGGCGGCCCAGCTCCCGCTCCACCGGCTCCACCACCATGGTCGTCGACACCGCCGCGACCCTGCGCCTCATCTCCCGTTCGAGCCGCTCCCTCTCCCTGGACGCCCCGAGCTCCACGAAGTTGCGGGACGCGATGCCCGACAGTGCCCCGAGCCCCAGTACGGAGGCCATCATCAACCCCACCCACGGCAGCGTCGCGCTCTCGCCCAGCAGTTCGAAGGCGGGCGGGAGCTGGCCGGGCATGAGCAGGCCCACCACCAGCCAGGCCAGCCCGGCCACGAACGCCAGGACCAGGAAGTACTGCCACACCTTCAGCGCCCGCCACCATCCCGGTACGCGGTCCAGCTGCGGCGCCACCTCCGTGAGGTCCTCCGTCAGGGCCTGCGGCAACTGGCTCGAACGGGACCGGGCCGCCTGGTGCACCGCCGTGCGCCACACCGGGTGCATGCCCATGGACAGCCCGTCGGCCAGCGCCTGCACCGCGTTGGCGACCTCGGCCGACTGGGCGCTCACCGAGGTGGTCGTGATGCCGCGGATCTCCTGGCCGACGTCGTCCAGCCGCAGGCTCTTCAGCGGGTCGGTACGGAACTTCCCGATCCACCTCGGGTACGGCCACCCGACCCACTGGTCGGACCGCTCCGCGTACACGTTCTCCATGGCCTCGCCCACGGCCGGAACGCCCACCGCGTCACACAGCGCGTCGGTCAGCCCCATCCTGCGGGCCTCGTCGACCGTGGACGGCGCGGACAGCGCCTCGCCCATCGGCATGGCCTCGCTGAGCTTCTGCTCCAGCCGGTGCAGGTCGGCCTCGAGCTTCTGGATGGCCGCGCGCCGGCGGCTGACCGCGGTGGCGATGACGCTCCTGAGGCTCTCGACGCCGCGACCGGTGACCGCCGAGGTGGGTACGACGCTGGGATGCTCCACGCCTTCCCTGCGCAGCAGGTCGTTGAGGTCGATGACCAGCTCGGCCAGCTCCTCGGTGGTGAGCCGGTCGGCCTGGTTGAGCGCGAACACGGTCACCGCGTCGTGCCCGGCCAGCTCCGTCACGTAGCGCCGGTGAGTGGAGGCGTCGGCGTACTTCTGCGGGTCGAGCACCCACACGACCAGGTCGGCCAGCCCGATGAGCCGGTCGGCCTCCGTGTCGGTGAGTGCCCTGATCGAGTCGTGGTCGGGCAGGTCGAGCAGGATCAGCCCGTGCAGCTGGCTGTCGCCCTTGTCGAGCGCGCTGGCCCGGGAGAAGCGGTGCCGCCACTGGATCTGCAGCCAGTCGAGCAGCGGACCCGCGCCCTCCAGCCCCCACACGCAGGCGTGGGTACGGGCGGTGGTCGGCCGGCGTACGCCTGTGGGCGAGAGCTCCAGCCCGGACAGCGCGTTGAACAGCGACGACTTGCCGCTGCCCGTGCCGCCCGCGAGAGCGACGACGGTGTGTTCCGACGACAGCTTGAGCCGGTCACCGGCCCGCTTCAGCAGCCCGGCGGCCTCGTCGAGCAGCTTCTTGTCCAGCCGCCCCGGGCCCAGCTCCACCACCTTGGTGAGCGCGGCCAACCGCGGTGCGAGCCCGGGTCTCGTGGTCATGGTGGTCATCGCGCGACCTCAAGGTTGTACGTAGCCTGATAGAGGCGGGTGGCGACGGATTCGTCGGGAATGCCGGCGGAATCGAGCGCTTGCACGTAACGCATGGCCTCCTCGTCGAACAACATGCCGATCCTTGCCCGCAGGTCACTGAGCGCCTTGGCGCCGATGCCGCGCAGCGACTCCGCGCCGAGCAGGGCGTTGACCAGCCGGTGGGGCACCCCTTCGCCGTTGCTTCCGCTGAACATGGCGACCATGAAGATCAGTGAGAGCGACTCGGGATCGAACGAGACGAGCTTCGACACCGACCGTTTGGCCACCCCCTCCGTGCGTACGAGCTCGCCCAGGTGGTCCTGCCAGGACGCGATGGCCCTGCCGGTGTGTCGGACGAGGTTGTCGGACGGCCGGTCGAGGTTCTCCCCGAGCTTGGCGCCCAGCTCGGAACGGTGCCGCCAGCGCGCCGCCACCTCCTCGGAGGCCCGGTTGGCGGCGGCGACGATGACCGATTCGAGCCCGGTACGGACCGCCGCCTTGAACGCCAGCACCCGCTCGGGCGCCTGCTTGGCCGCCCGGCCGCGCCTGCGCAGCTGCAGCGAACGCATGAGGTCGCCGGAGCCGGCGAAGTCCTGCCAGCGGGCCAGCACCTCGCCGTGCAGCAGCGAGCCGTTCTTGGAGGCCTTGTCGATCGTGCTGAGGGCGCTCAGGTACGCCGCCTCCACGTCGCTGCGCAGCTCGGCCCGGAACGCGACCTGCGACTCCAGGTGCCGGGCCAGCGCGGGCACGCGGGTGCGGAAGCTGTTGAGCACGCCGTTCAGCGTGTCGCGTACGGCCTGCGCCCGCCGATCCTCGTCCACGGACAGCTCCGCGAGCCAGAGCCGCAGGTCGGTCATCTCGTTGTCGGGCAGCCTGCCGTCGGCCACCTCCGCCTCGTGGATGACGAACCGGTCGATGTCGCCCAGCCCGTATTCGCTCAGCATCCGCCCGAAGTGCTTGAGCACCACGTCGGCGGACTTCTGCTGCACCCGCGACAGCACGATCGCCAGGCGGGCGCCGCGCTCCTTGGCCAGCCGCAGCAGGTTCCAGGCGGGGGCGTCGGCGTAGCGGGCCGCCGTCGTCACGAAGATCCACAGGTCGGCGGCGTCGAGCATGCGGTGCGCGATCTCGTGGTGCTCCTCGACCACCGAGTCGATGTCGGGGGTGTCGAGCAGCGCGACGCCCTGCGGCAGCTTCTCGGTCGGGACGATGACCAGGCCGGCCATCGCGGCTTCCTGGGTCGGCTTGTCGAGGCGCTGGAGCGCGCCGAGCAGCTCGCCTTCCGCGAACCACTTGTGGTCCTCGGGGTGACAAGCCAGGACCGGGGTGCCGGTGGTGGGACGCCGGACGCCCGTACGCGAGACGTTCTTCTCGGCCAGGCTGTTGACCAGCGTGGACTTGCCTGCTCCGGTCGAACCGGCGATCACGATGAGGGCCGGGGCGGTGCGGGTCCTGATCCGGGGCAGGACGTAGTTGTCGAGCTGGGCCAGGAGGTCGGCCTGCGTGCGCTTGGCTTCGGCGGAACCGGGGAGATCGAGGCCGAAGCGCAGGTCGGCGATGCTGGCGCGCAACGCGTCGAGCGCCGTCGTGAGCGCCTGGACGGCCTCGGGGGGCAGGTCCTCCAGCCGCTCCCCCTTGCGGAGAGGGGCTTCGGAGGTGCCTGGGGTGGGAGTGGACCGGCCCGAGTCACCGGACGTGGTGGCGGGCTGGTCGGAATCGTCGGACGTGGACGCGGGCTGGTCGGCGTCACTGGACGTGGCCGAGAGCTGGTCGGAATCGTCGGACGGTGCCACGGACTGGTCGGCGTCGCGAGGCGCGGGCTGGTCGTCGGCCGCCTCCACGGCCGCGTCGCCGCTCTCGGCCTCCGCAGAGCCGACTTCACCGGAATCCGTGTCTACAGCGCCCTCAGCGTCCTCGGCAGTCAACGCGCTCGCGGAGTCGCCACGGGCATCCGCAGGGTCAGCCTCAGACGCCTCGTGCAGGGCATCCACATGTGCGTCGCCGCCGTCGGCGAGCTCATCTCCGGCGTCGGTACCCGCCTTGCCCACCTTGGTACGCGCTCCGTCGGCGTCGGTACGTGCCTTGTCGGCGTCCGCGAGCGCGTCACCGGTCTCAGCGCCCTCACCAGCGAGCACGTCGCCGGGTTCCGCTGCCGCGAGCGCGTCGCCCGTCGCTGTCTGTGCGTCCGCGTGCGCGTCATCAGCCGACGGCCGCGCGTCCGTGAGTGCCTCATCAGCGGATGGCTGAGCGTCCGGCTCCTCTACCCGAGCTTCGCCGGCTTCCGGTACGAGTTCACCGGCCTGCGCGGCATCAGCGGGCTCGGTGGCGACTGGCTCGGTGGCGACTGGCTCGGCATCAGCCAGCTCGGCGGCTTCCGTGTCGGCGTCAAGCCCGGCGGCGGTGTCGCGGCCTCCCGTGGTCGGGAACTCGGCAGGGCCGGCGGTGTCCTTCCGCCTGGCGGTTTCCGCGTCGGAGTCCGACCCGGCGATGCCGCGGTCTCCCGTGGTCGAGGGCTCGGCGGGGCGGGCGGTGTCTGCGGGCTTTCTGACCCACAGGCTCTCGCCCTGTTCCCGGACGGGCTCGGCGGGAGGGGCGGGCTGGGCGCCAGGGCCGCCGTGGGAGGCGGGCTTGACGAAGAGTGAGGGCCGCCCCGAGGGGGGCTCAGGGTCGTCGAAGCCGGCCGGCGGTCGCAGGGCCTCAAGGTCCTGGGGCGTCGTGGGGCGTCGTAGCGCGGCAGGCTTCTCGAACAGGGAGGGCCTGCCGCTGGGCGCCTCGGGAGGTGCCTGCGAAGGGACCTGCGTCGGAGCGGGCGTGTCGCGGAACCACTGGCCGGGCTCCCGGCTGTCGCTCCCGCTCTCCCGCACAGGGGGCTCGGCGGCCGGCTCGCGGAAGGAGGGCCTGCGTGGCTTGCGAACGGGCAACCGCCCGCCCGGTTCCGTACCGGACCCCTCACGAGACCCTTCACGGGGCTCGCTCCCGCCGAAGCCACCGGCCGAAGCGGACCCACCACCCGAGGCGGGACGACCAGTCACACCGGAGCCGCCACCCGAAGCGGGACGGCCTGCGACACCGGACCCGCCGCCCGAAACGGGGCGATTTGCGACGCCGGAGCCGCCATCCGAATCGTCACCGGCCGGAACGGAACGATCCGGACGACCGGAACCGCCGCGCGCCCCAGCACCTCCGCCCGAAGCGGAGCCGCCGCGCGCCGCATCGCCGCCCGCTGCGGCATCGGCCCTCCGGCCGGAGCCGCGTGGCCCGTCGCCGCCGCCCGGCGCGGAACGGTCCGCTCGGCCGGGGCCGCCAGCGCGGTCCGGGGTGTCGCGGGTGTCGGCGCCGTTGTGGGCGTCGTCGCCCCGGCCCTGCTCATGGCCCTGCTCATGGCTGTGGTCAAGGCCCTGGTCAAGGGCCTCGTCGGTCAGCGCGCGGAAGCTCAACGTCTGCTCTCCGGCTGACTCGTGCCGTCCGTCATCCCTGGCCGTGTTCACGGCAAGCGCTCCGCTCGAACCATTGCGACCTCCTGGCCGACCCTCACGACATCGCCGACGATGACGATCGCCGGCGGCCGTATCCCAGCCGCGGACACGCGGTCGGCCACGGTGGCAAGGGAAGCGATAACCGCCCGCTGGGTCGGAAGGGTACCGTCCTGCACCACCATTGCGGGAGTGTCCGGAGCACGTCCGTCGCGAAGGAGCGCCTCGGCCACCTTCGCCAGCCGCTCGACAGCCATCAGCAGCACCAGGGTGCCCTGGGAACGCGCCAGGCCAGGCCAGTCAACGGTGGATTTGGGGTCGTCGGGAGCCACGTGCACGGAGATGACATGAAATTCCTGACTCACCCCGCGATGGGTCACCGGCACCCCTGCCGCGGCGGGCACCGCGACGGCGCTGGTGATGCCGGGGACGACGAGGACGGGGATGCCGGCGTGGGCGCAGGCGATCATCTCCTCGCCGCCGCGCCCGAACACGAACGGGTCGCCGCCCTTGAGCCGGACCACGAACTTGCCCTGTCTGGCGCGGTCCACCATGAGCTCGTTGATCGTCTCCTGGGACAGCGAGCGGCCGTAGGGCACCTTGGCGGCGTCGATCAGCTCCACGTCGGGGGCGAGCTCGTCGAGCAGCCCCCGGGGCGCGAGGCGGTCGGCGACGACCACGTCGGCCTGGGCGAGGAGCTGGCGCCCGCGCACCGTGATGAGGCCGGGGTCGCCAGGGCCGCCGCCGACGAGGGCCACGCCGACCGGCTTGGTGCGGTTGCGCCGGGCGTCGACGGTGCCGTCGCGCAGCGCCCCGACGACCGCGTCGCGGATGCCCGCGGCCCGGCGCGGGTCGCCGCCCGCGGTGACGGCCACGCTGATCTCGTCGACCCGGCCGCTGGCCGGGGTCCAGGCGGCGGAGGCGTCTTTGTCGTCGGCGCGCACGCACCAGACGCGCTTGGCCTCCGCCTCGGCGGCGACCGCGGTGTTGACGGATCTGTCGTCGGTGCAGGCCTGGACGAGCCAGGCTCCGTCGCAGTCGCCGACCTCGTAGGGCCGGGCGTGCCAGGTGACCCTGCCGGCGGCGATCAGGTCGTCGAGCGCCGGCGTGACCGACGGCGACACGACGGTGACCTCCGCACCGGCCTCTAGCAGCGCGGGAACCCGTCGCTGGGCGACGCGGCCGCCGCCCACGACGAGCACCCGGCGGCCGGAAAGCCGCAGGCCGAGGAGGTAGGGGCCCATGGGGGGAATCTCCCGTTCGCGAACGTTGTGTTGAGTGGTAAACCTACCGGCTTCGCATGTGTCATTTGCTGCGACCGGTCAACGACCGTCGAGAAGAGGCTGCCGGGGATCCCAGCGAGGCCCGCCCTCATCGTCCTTACGGCGTCTGGCCATCGCTGACAAGGCCTCAAGGATAACCCGGTTCCCGAGGTAGGCGGTGATGTCGGCATGATCGTACGGCGGCGCCACCTCGACCACCTCCATTCCCGCTACGGGCAGCTCGTAACAGATCCTGCGGACGGCGTCGAGGAGCTGCCTGGCCGTCAGCCCGCCCGGCTCGGGCGTGCCGGTGCCGGGGGCGTGGCCGGGGTCGCACACGTCGATGTCGACCGAGAGGAAGACCTGGTCACACTCGTCGAGCGCGATGCCGAACGACTCCGTCAGGCACTCGTCGAGCCCGCGGGCCACGATCTCGGTCATCTCGTAGGAGCGCATGTTCTGGGCGGCCATCCAGCCGAGCGTCTCCGGCTCGGGCCAGTAGCCGCGCAGCCCGAGCTGCAGGAACCGGTCGCCGCGGATCGCCCCCGACTCGATCAGCCGCCGCATGGGCTGGCCGTGGCCGTACAAGTGGCCGAAGGAGATGTCGCCGGTGTCGGCGTGGGCGTCGAAGTGGATCATCGAGGTGCGCCCGGGCGCGTGGGCCCGGGCGGTGCCCCGCGCGTCCGGCAGCGCCACGGTGTGGTCGCCGCCGAGCACCAGCGGGATCGCGCCCGACGCGGCCACCCGGTGCACCGTCTCCTCGATGGCCGCCAGCGAGCCCTCGACGTCGCCGGAGTAGCACTCGACGTCGCCGGCGTCCAGCACTCTCAGGTCCCGCAGGGCGTCCACGCGCAGGGCCAGGCTGGGCCTGGAGCCGTCGTGGGGCAGGTAGCAGGCCTGGCGCAGTGCCATCGGCCCGAACCTGGCGCCGGGCCTGTTGGAGGTGCCGCCGTCGAACGGAGCTCCGATGATCACCACGTCCGCGTCGGCGTAGGTCGCCGGATCGCCCACGTCGCACCGGCCGACGCCGAGGAACGTGATGTCGGGCCCGTACATGGGTCCGTAACGCGCCATGGCCTGCACCTCCCGCCCCCATCATCACACGGGTTTCTCGGTCACCCCCGCGGAGTCGAACGTGGCCACGTCGTGCATGACGCGTACCGCGGCGCAGACCATCGGATGCGCGAGCAGACCGCCGGTGCCCTCGCCGAGCCGCAGCTCCAGCTCCACCAGCGGGCGCAGCCCGAGGTGGGCGAGCGCGGCGGTGTGGCCGGGCTCGGCCGAGCGGTGGCCCGCCACGCAGTGGTCGATCGCCGCGGGGTCGAGCGCGGCGGCCACGAGGGCGGCGGCGCCGGCGATGACGCCGTCGAGGATCACCGGCACGCGCTCCGCGGCGCCGCACAGGATGAGCCCGGCGATGGCCGCGTGCTCGAACCCGCCGACGGCGGCCAGGGCCCGCAGCGCCTCGCTGGGCGAGGAGGAGACGTCCGACACCGCGTTCACGCGCAGGGCCGAGCGGACGAGGCCGACCTTGCGCTCGTACGTCTCGTCGTCGATCCCCGTGCCCCTGCCGGTCACCTCCGCCGGGTCCATGCCGGTGAAGGCGGAGATCAGCGCCGCCGACGCGGTGGTGTTGGCGATGCCCATGTCGCCGGTGATCAGGCAGCGCGCGCCCGCGGCGATGAGCTCCTCGCCGACGAGGATGCCGGCCTCCAGCGCTCTGACGGCCTGGTCGACGGTCATGGCGGGGCCCCGCGACAGGTCCGCGGTGCCGTACGCGATCTTGTGCCTGATCAGCTGCGGCGCGTCGGGCAGGTCGGCGGCGACGCCGACGTCCACGACGGTCACCGTCGCGCCCGCCTGCGCGGCGAAGGCGTTGGCGACCGCGCCGCCGGCCAGGAAGTTGCCCACCATCTGCACGGTGACCTCCTGCGGCCACGGTGTGACGCCGCGCGCGTGCACGCCGTGGTCGGCGGCGAAGATGGCCAGCGCCGCCGGCTCGGGCATGGGCGGCGGGCTGACCCCCGCGGCGCCCGCGAGCCGGACGGCGACGTCCTCCAGTACGCCGAGCGAGCCGCGCGGCTTGGTGAGGCGGTCCTGATGGGCTCGGGCCTCGGCGAGCGCCCGCGGGTCTGCGGGACGGATCGCGGCGAGCGTCTCGGCGAGCACGGCAAACCTCCGGTCTAGGGGACGAGCTGGAGGATCTAGGGGACGAGCTGGAAGGTCTAGGGGACGAGCTGGAGGGCTTCCTCGTAGCGGTCGATCACGACGTCGGCCAGGATCTCGCAGTCGCCGATCACCTCGGCGCAGCGGATGTCGAGGTCGGGATGCCCCGCCCCGTACGCGAGCGCCTGCGCCCACACGCGCTCCAGCATGCCGCCCGCGAACAGCAGGTACGGCACCACGATCACCCGCTTGGCCCCGAGCCGCCGGCAGCGTTCGAGCCCGCCGGGCACTCCGGGCGGGGTGACCGACACGAAGGCGGTCTCGACGGTCATGTAGTCGTAGGCGTACGTCTCCCAGAACAGCCGCGAGACGCGGTGCACCTCGGCGTTCGCGGTCGCGTCCGTGGAGCCCTCGCCGACCAGGACGACGGCGGTCTCGCCCGGCTCGACGTGCGCGTGGAAGTCGTCGGACGGCGGCGCGTCCACGGAGCGGAGCCTCGGCCTGGCGCCGACCAGTTCGAGTGCGCGCGGCTTGGAGAGCTCGGCGGCGGCCTCGTTGAGCCGCTCGGCCAGCAGCGACAGCACGCGGGGGTCGGGGCCGAGGGGGCGGCCGTAGTCGTACATGAGGGTGGGGTGGCGCTGCTGCTCCAGCGCCATCGCGGCCGGGAACTCCTCGCTCACCCTGCTGAGGCTCAGCGGCAGCGCGACCAGCCGGTGGTGGCCCCTGGCGACGAGGGAGGCCACCGAGTCGCTCAGCCGGGGAGTGGCCCGCTCCAGGTAACCCCCTGACACGTCGGCGCCCGTCTGGTCGAGGCGGCAGCGGAGGCGGTGGACGAACCTGCCGAACTCCGCGGCGTAGGCGTCATCCTGTGAGCCCTGCCCGATCAGCAGGAGCGGCGGCTTCATTGTGAGGGATTCTCCGGTGCGGTAGACAAAGTCACGCGAGGATAACCGATGCGCACCGGTACGGAACAGGTCACCCTGTGTGTGCGGGCGTCGCGTGGACCACGAAGACGGGGTCGGAGGCGGTCAGGCGGTGTGAGCCGTCGGGGTCGAGGGTCAGTTTCGAGGCCATGATCTGGGTGCCCTCGCCATGGTAGCCCTGCTCGCGCAGCCGGTCGAGCACGGCCGCGACCTGCTCGACCTTGCTCAGCGCGCACACGAGCGCACGGGGGCGCCTGGCGGCGCAGGCCATCACCACGTCGAGGCCGCCGCCGCCCACGAAGACCGCGTCGGGGTCGGGCAGCGGCTCCAGCGCGGGCGGCGCCTGTCCTCTGGTCAGAGCCACTTTGACGCCGTGTTCGAGCACGTTGGCGCGCAGTTCGGCGCAGCGGCCCTCGTCTCGCTCGACGGCCACGACGGCGGCGCCCAGCCGGGCGCACTCGACGGCGATCCTGCCGGTACCCGCGCCCACGTCCCACACCAGGTCCCCGAGCCGGGGGCCCAGCTTGGCCAGCACGTACGCCCGCACCTCCGGCGGCAGCCCGCCCTCGTACGGCAGCGCCCACTCGGCCGGGCCAGGCCGCGCCCCCGCCACCCAGCTCGGCTCCTTGGGCTGGTGCAGCGGGTCGATGACGAGGACCACGTCGGGGTCCTTCCACGGCCTGGTGGTGGCCTCGCCCATCCGGCTGTGGGTGACCCGCTCGTCGGGCCCGCCCAGGTCCTCACAGACGATCAGCGCGCGTGGCGTCGTGGGGGCCAGCTCCCTGGCGATCTCGCCGGGGCCGACGCCGGGCGCGACGAGCAGCGCGACCTTGGGATGGGCGCGGCAGGCGTTGACCACCCGGTTGAGCTGGGCGGGGCCGGAAGGGGCGACGACCAGGGCGTCCTCCCAGTTGAGCCCGGCGCGGGCGAAGGCGCGGCCGACGAGCGAGACGGCCGGTAACACGTCCGGCTTGAGCCCGTGTTCGCGCAGGGTGCGGACGACGCCGAAGAAGCCGGGATCGCCCTCCGCGAGCACGACCGCGGGGCCCTGGCCGTGTTCGAGATGGTCGTCGATGGCTTCGAGCAGCGACCCGTCCACCGCGGTCTTCGCGTTGAGCTGGAGCCTTCCGAGCACGGCCGCGGGCGCCACCACGAGCCCGGCCTCCTGCAGTTTGCCCACCGCCCTGGCCGAGAGCTCGGACCCGTCCCAGCCGACCACCGTGATCATTGCGCCTCACCGTCCTCACCTCAAGGGTGACGGGTGCGGAGGTGTTTCACAAAGGGTGACAAGGTCAGTCCGGCGTGCCCCCGGGCCAGGCGGGCCGACTTGCCGCAGGCCAGGGACGGGTCTCCTCAGGCCGGCGCCGGGTCTCCTCAGGCCAGGTCGGACGGGATGAGGCTGTAGACGACCAGGTCCTCACCGCCGAGCGAAGCGCGGGCGACGCCCTCCCGGACGAAGCCGGCCTTCTCCGCGACCCGCTGCGACGCGGTGTTGCCGGGCGAGGCGCGCAACTGGAGCCGGCTGAAGCCCTGCCGCTCGAACAGCCAGCGGGCGATGGCCAGCACGGACTCACCCGCGTACCCCTTGCCCCTGGCCCAGGGGGCGGTCATGTAGCCGACCTCGGCCGTGCGGCTGCTCCAGTCGACGTCGCGCAGGGACACGTTGACGGCGAAGCGGCCCGTCTCCAGCTCCTCCGCCGTCCAGGTGATGCCGGCGCCCCTGATCCTGGTCCGCTCCGAGCCTTCGACGTAGGCCAGCGCGTGCTCCTCGCTGTAGCCGCGCGGCACGCCCGTCATGGCCTGGGTGAGCGCGTCGGCGCCGGTGGCGGCCAGGTCGCGGACGTCGCCGGGGGACGGATGGCGCAGCAGCAGGCGCGCTGTGTGCAACTCGGTCCTGGGCAGGGCGTCGGCGGGCAGGCGGCCGTCCTCGCGCAGGAGGCCGAACATGACCAGGTCGTGCGTCCCGTCCTCGTCGAGCACGGCCGAGCGCAGCACGCCCTCCCAGGTGAAGCCCGATTTGAGCGCAACGCTGAGCGAGGCCGGGTTGTCCAGGTTGGCCGTCAGGTCGATCCTGCGCAGCCGCGTGGTGTCGAACACCCAGCCCGTCAGCCCGCGTACGGCCTCGGTGGCCAAGCCGCGGCGGCGGTAGAGGGGGTGCACGCCGTACCCGACCTCGGTCGTTCCGGCCTCCCACGAGGTCTTGAACAGGCTGATGGCCCCTACGACGACCCCGTCGGCGTCGGCCATGGCCAGGTGGACGCCCTGTCCTGAGCGGCGCAGCTCGTGCACGCCGTGCGTGAGCCAGCGCGCGATGCCGGAGGTCCTGGTGGGCGCGCCCGGCGGGAGGAAACGGACGCCGGACTGCACGACGGACCTGATCCGCGCGGCGTCCCCGGGGCCGAAGGGGCGGAGCGTCAGCCGTGCGGTGGCGATGCTCACGTCGGGATCGAACACGCTGGGCAGGGTACACAGTCGCGATGTTTGCCCACGAAAGCGGGGGTAAGGGGGCGCTTGGGAGAGGAGTGAGAGAACCATGCGACGTGGGAGCGACAAGCACGGCCCCCGTCTGGACGAGCAGCAGAAGCACGAGACCGAGGGCATGGCCGATCACGCCAAGGCGCTCGGCATCGGTGTGGAGAGGCGGAGGTGGTGACGGGTGCGGCTTGACTTCATCAGGCGCCTGTACGAGCGGCCAGGACCGTACGCGTCGGTCTACCTCGGTGCCTTCACCGGCCCCGAACGCCGGGCCCACTGGCGCGGCGCGCGTGACCGGCTCGGCCGGCTCACCGAGACGACCCTGGACGCGCTGGAGGAGGAGGCCCTGCGGCCCGCCGCCGGGCGGGCGCTGTTCGCCACGGACGGTGACGTCGTGCTGGCCGAGTCGCTCGACCGCCAGCCCGACGAGATGACCATGTGGACGCCGCTGCCGCACGTCACGCCCATGCTGATGCTGCGCGGCGAGAACGTGCCGCACATCCGGGTCATCGTGGACCACGCGGGGGCCGAGGTGACCGTGTTCGCGGGCGGGTCACCGCGGACGACCACCGTGCAGGCCGCCTCCTGGCCGCTGCAGAAGACCGCGCAGGGAGGCTGGTCGCAGAAGCGCTACGAGCAGGCCGTGGACGAGACCTGGGAGAAGAACGCGGTCGCCGTGGCCCACGAGATCGACGAGCAGGTACGCCGCATCGGCGCGGAGCTGGTGCTGATCGCCGGCGAGCCGAAGTCGCGCTCCTACCTAATGCGCCACCTCGGCACCAAGGCCGCCGACCGGGTGACCATGGTCGAGCACGGCAGCCGTGAGAACCACGGCAGGTTCGAGGAGGACGTGGAGCGGGCCCTGGACGACTGGCTCGACCAGCGGCGCGCCGAGCTGCTGGAACGGCACCAGGAGTCCTCGGGGCCCACCGGCATGGCCCGGGTCTCGAAGGCCCTGCGCGAGGGCCGGGTGCACGCCCTGCTGGTGCCCGGCGAGATGCCGAAGCCGGTCTGGATCGGCGAGGGCGGCACGCAGCTGTGCACCGACCGGGAGGAGCTGCACCGGTGGGGCGTGGCCGAGCCGATCCAGGAGCGCTCGGACTCCGCACTGGCCAGGGCCGCGGCGATGACGGACGCGGAGCTGTGGTTCAGCGACGCGGTCGACGACGTCGCCGCGGTGCTCAGGTACTGACGACCGCGCTCAGGGCCGGGCGCCGGCGATCACGCGCTGACGACCGCTCTCAGATCCGGTGATCACGTGCTGATGATCACTTCCAGGGTACGGGGGCCGTGCACGCCCTCGACCCGGTTGAGCTCGATGTCACTCGTGGCCGAGGGACCACTGATCCAGGTGAGCGGACGGGCCGGGTCGAGCCGGGCGACGGCCTCGGGGACGCCGGCCACGATCTGGTCGGCCCGCACCACGCACAGGTGGTAGTCGGGGACCAGCGTCTGCGCCCGCGTGCCCTGGCCCGGCCCGTGGTCGAGCACGATGGTGCCGGTCTCGGCGATGGCCACGGCGCAGTTCGTCACCACGCCGTCGGCGGTCTTGAGGTCGCTCCAGCCGCCCGGCCGGTCGAAGCCGTCCGGGACGATCATGCGGCGCTCGCCCAGGCATTCGTCGAGCTTGGCGGGCACGTCCGCCGCCGGCACCACGTGGACGATCGCCCGGTAGTCGTCGACCCGCTCGGCGAACAGCCCGACGAGGTCCTCCACCTGCCGTTCCGTCCGGTAGTGGCGGGGGATCTCCACCTCCGCGCCGCCGGCGACGGCCCGGCCGATCCGGGCGAGGATCTCCTCACGCGCGCTCATTCCGCTCCCACCAGTCTCTGAACGATTCTTCGGGAATGTCGGGCAGATCCCGGGTGTCGGTCCAGGCCGACAGCGGGCCGGGCAACCGCTTCGGCACCAGCTTGCGCAGCCGTCCGGCCGCCCGCTGGGCCTTGGCCAGCCGCTCGTGGTCGCTCAGGATCCAGCCGGCCACCTTCATGCCCACCTGCTCCGCCGCCGCGTGCGGCGCCTTGGCCCGCAGGTCGACCAGCACCTCCGGGATGTCGATGGCCACCGGGCACGCCTCGTAGCAGGCCCCGCAGAGGCTGGAGGCGAACGGCAGCGAGGCGTCGAGCTCGGAGGACATGCCTCTGAGCTGCGGGGTGAGGATCGCGCCGATCGGCCCTGGATAGACCGAGCCGTACGCGTGGCCGCCCGCGCGCTCGTAGACCGGGCAGACGTTCAGGCAGGCCGAGCAGCGGATGCAGCGCAGCGCCTGGCGGCCCACCTCGTCGGCGAGCACGTCGGTGCGGCCGTTGTCGAGCAGCACGAGGTGGAAGTCCTGGCCCTCGACCGCGCCCGTCCACATGCTCGTGTACGGATTCATCCGCTCACCCGTGGAGCTTCTGGGCAGGAGCTGGAGGAACACCTCCAGATCCCGCCAGGAGGGCAGCAGCTTCTCGATCCCGACGACGCTGATGAGGGTCTCGGGCAGGGTCAGGCACATCCGGCCGTTGCCCTCCGACTCCAGCACCACCAGCGTGCCGGTCTCGGCCACCATGAAGTTCGCGCCGGAGATCGCGACCTTGGCCTTGAGGAAACGTTCGCGCAGGTGCAGCCGGGCCGCCTCGGTCAGCGCGGGCGGGTCGTCGGTGAGGTCGGGCGAGACATCCGGCATCTTGTCGAGGAAGATCTCGCGGATCTCCGACCGGTTGCGGTGGATCGCCGGGACCAGGATGTGGCTGGGGAAGTCGTCGCCGAGCTGGACGATCAGCTCCGCCAGGTCGGTCTCGTACGCGGTGATGCCGTGCTCGGCCAGCGCCTCGTTGAGCTGGATCTCCTGGGTGGCCATCGACTTGACCTTGACCACCTCGCGCTCGCCGGTGGCCTTGACCAGGCCGGTCACGATGCGGTTGGCCTCGGCGGCGTCCCTGGCCCAGTGGACGGTGCCGCCCGCCCCGGTCACGGCCGTTTCGAGCTGCACGAGGTAGCGGTCGAGGTGGCGCAGGGTGTGATCCTTGATCGCCTTGCCGGCGGCCCTGAGCTCCTGCCAGTCGGGCAGCTCGGCGACGACGCCCGCGCGCTTGCCGCGGATCGTGTGCGTCGCCTTGCGGAGGTTGAAGCGGAGCTGGGAGTCCTGGACGGCCTTGCGGGAGTTCTCCGGGAAACTCCCGGGCATGCCGAGAAAGGTGGCGCTCATGGGCCCTCCTCCGTCGATGCGAGGATTTCGGCCAGGTGCATGGTCCTGACGCCGGTCTTCTGGCGGCGCAGGGTGCCGCCGATGTGCATCAGGCACGAGTTGTCGGCCGCGCAGAGCACCTCGGCGCCGGTGTCCTGGATGTGGCGGACCTTGTCGGCGCCCATCGCGGCCGAGACGGCGGGGTTCTTCACCGCGAACGTGCCGCCGAAGCCGCAGCACTCCTCCGAGCCGGGCAGCGGCACCAACTCCAGGCCGCGGACGTTGCGCAGCAGCCGGGCGGGCCGGTCGCCCAGGTGCAGGCCGCGGAGCGAGTGGCACGTCGGGTGATATGTCACCCGGTGCGGGAAATATGCGCCGACGTCCTCGACCTTCAGGACGTCGATCAGGAACTCGGACAGTTCGTACACCTTCGGCGCGACCTCGGCGATGGCCGCCGCTCCCCTGCTGCCCGGTTTGGCCAGCTTCGGGTACTGCTCGCGCACCATGGCCGCGCACGACCCCGAGGGCGCGACGACGGCGTCGTAACCGGCGAACACCTCGGTGAAGTGGCGGGCCAGCCGTACGCCGTCCTCCCGGTAACCGGTGTTGACGTGCATCTGCCCGCAGCACGTCTGCGCGGCGGGGAAGTCGACCTCACAGCCGAGCCTGCGCAGGAGCGACACGACGGCCTTGCCGGTGCCGGGGAAGAGCGTGTCGTTCACGCACGTGATGAACAGGGCAACGCGCACGGCTCTCCTTCCGCTAATGGTCTGACCACAGTATGGTCAGACCATATCGAACCATCACGAATCCGGCCAGCATCCATCCCGGCACCAGGAGGCTTCGTTGGACGGCACCGGCTGGCGTCCCGTCAAGCGAACGCGGACGTTCGAGGACGTACTCGCTCAGATCGAGCGGCGCATCACCGAGGACGGCCTCACCGTGGGCGACCGGCTGCCCGCCGAACGCCAGCTCGCCGAGCAGCTCGGCGTGAGCCGATCGTCGGTACGCGAGGCCATGCGCGTGCTGGAGACCCTCGGCGTGGTCTCCTCCCAGGTGGGCCGGGGCCCCGACGCCGGCGCCGTGCTCACCTCACGGCCGGACTCGGCGCTGACCGACCTGCTCCGGCTGCACCTGGGCCTGGCAAGCCTGGAGATGCGCGAGGTCATCGGAACCCGGCACATGATCGAGCAGTGGGCGGCGGCCCAGGCGGCCACCGCCCGCGCCGACACCTCCGCGCTCGCCGCCGCCCTGGCCGAGATGGATGCGGCGGGCTCGGCCGAGGAGTTCGTCGAGCACGACACGGCCTTCCACTGCGCCATCGCTGATGCCTCGGGCAACCGGCTCATCGCCGCCATCATGCGGTCGCTGCGCGACTCGATGCGGAAGTACTCGGTCGAGGCGGTACGACGCCTCGGGGACACGTCGATCCTGCGCGCCGACCACGTCCGCATCCTGGAGGCCCTCGAACGCGGCGAGGCGGACGAAGCCGTCGCGGCCGTCTCGGAGCATCTGGCGCACGCGTACCCCTCGCTGTTCACCTGAGCCGGCCCGGAGCTCTGGAGAGTCACAACCGGCCCCGGGCCGTCACTGCTGCCGGTCGGCCTCGCGGCAGCCGGCCCCCGCGCACCGCACCATCCCGTGCAGGAGCGCGTCCAGCCGGGCCATGAGCGCCGGATCGGCGCTCGCCGCCAGGTTGTGCAACTGGTAGGGATCGGCGTGCAGGTCGTAGAGCTGCAGCTCCCCGGTCTCGTACCGGACATAGGTGTACTGATCAGTGCGCAACGCCCGATAGGCCGGCACCGGCGTCTGGGCCGCCGACGACCGGTTGAGCGGCCGGTTGAACTCGACCAGCACGTGCTTGCGCCACTCTCCCAGCGACCGGCCGCGCAGCATCGGCACGAGCGAGCGCCCCTCCGCGAACGGCGGCACCGTGGCCCCGCCGAGCTCGGCGAACGTCGGCGCCAGGTCGATCGTGGCCCCCATCTGCGTGACCGCCGACGCTACCGGCACGCCGGGACCCCTGACGACGAGGGGGATGTGGATGGCCTCCTCGAACGGCGTGGTCTTGCCCTGCTTGAGCCGGTGCGTGCCGAGATGGAAGCCGTTGTCGGAGGTGAAGAAGATGTAGGTGTTGTCGAGCTTGCCGGTGTCCTGGAGCGCCTGGACCACCGTGCCGACGAGGTCGTCGACGCCGAGCATGGAGCGCAGCCTGGTGCGATATCGCTCGTCGATCTCGGCCACGGTCTCCGGCGTGAACGGCGGCCGCTCGCGCAGCCAGAGCGGTTCGGCGGAGACGTCGGGCTGGTTGAACGAGGGCGTGCGCGGCGCCATGGCCAGCGGGAACGCGTCGGCGTGCCGGTAGGCGGGGTTGGCCGGGTTGTGCGGGCCGATGGGCGCGAGATAGAGGAAGAACGGCTCGTCGGACCCGGCGATGAAGTCGCGCGCCTTACCGGCCAGCACGTCGGCCAGGTAGTCCTGCTCCGACCAGCCGTAGTCGAACAGGCCGCCGTTCTCGTTGAGCCGGTAGCCGTACTCCTGGTAGAGCTGGCGCACCGGCACGTCCCACTCGTCCCAGCCTGGCGGCACGTACGCCTCAGGAGCCGAGTTGCCCGGATAGTGGTTGAGGAACTTGCCCATGAGCGCCGTGCGGTAGCCGGCCTCCTGCATCCAGGTGCCGATCGTGGAACGTTCCAGATTCTGCTCGTGGAAGCGGGCGAAGCCGCCTTCCGGCGCCGTGTTGGTCAGGACGCCGTGGCTGTGGACGTGCTGGGAGCGCAGGATCGAGGCCCTGGACGGGCAGCACCAGGAGTTGGTGACGAAGAAGCGGTCGAACGAGGTGCCCTGCCTGACCAGGTGCTGGGTGATGTTCGGAAAGTACGGCAGCGTGCCGTTCTCCAGGTCGTCGGCCAGGATCAGGACGATGTTCGGCCGGGAGCCGCCCTCGGCCATCGTCGGCCCCGCCGCCGGCAGCAGAAGCAGCAGGCAGGCGACGAGACGGCACAAACCCTTGAGCACAGAGTGTGACTACCCAGGATCTTCCGCCATTGACACGCAGACCGCCCACCGCCGTAATAGAACTTAATTCCGGAGGTGTCTTATGAAGCTCGGCCTGAACCTCGGCTACTGGCAGCGCAACGCCGACGACGCGACAGAATCGGTGCTCGCCGCCGAGCGGCTCGGCTACGACTCGGTGTGGACGGCGGAGGCGTACGGCAGCGACGTGTTCACGCCGCTGGCCTGGTACGGCGCGCGGACGACCCGCATCAAGCTGGGCACCTCGATCGCCCAGCTGTCGGCCAGGCCGCCGGTCACGACCGCGATGACCGCGATGACGCTCGACGCTCTCACCGGCGGCCGGCTGCTGCTGGGGGTGGGCGCCTCGGGCCCGCAGGTCGTGGAGGGCTGGTACGGCCAGCCGTTCGCCCGCCCGCTGGCCAGGACGCGCGAGTACATCGAGATCATGCGCAAGGTCTGGCGGCGCGAGGAGCCGGTCACGTCCGACGGGCCCCACTACCCGCTGCCGCTGCCGGGCGGGCTGGGCAAACCGCTCAAGTCCATCACTCATCCGCTCCGCCCCGACATCCCCGTCTATCTCGGGGCGGAGGGGCCGAAGAACGTCGCGCTGGCCGCCGAACTCGGGCAGGGCTGGCTGCCGCTGTTCGCGTTCCCTGAGAAGATCGAGCAGATGTACGGCGAGGCGCTGTCGGGCGCCCGGCCCGGCTTCGACGTGGCGGCCATGGTGATGGTGATCATCTCCGACGACGTCAAGGCGGCGCTCGACGGCGTGAAGATGATGCTCACGCTCTACATCGGCGGCATGGGCGCCAAGCAGCGCAACTTCCACGCCGACATCATCGGCCGGATGGGCTACGCCGAGGCCGCGGAGCACATCCAGTCGCTCTACTTGGCGGGGCGCAAGGACGAGGCGTTCCGGGCGATCCCGGACGAGCTGGCCGACGGCATCTCGCTCGTCGGCCCGCCCGGCCGGATCAAGGAACGCCTGGAGCTGTGGCACCGCAGCCCGGTGACGAGCCTGCTCGTGATGGGGCCGCGCGACGAGCCCTCGCTGAAGCTCGTCCGCGACCTCGTCCTCGGCTGAGGCCCTCTGGCCTCTGCCTGGGCGCCCGCCCGGTGGATGTCAGTCCGGGCGCGGGGCCGGGTCGGCGGTGACCGAGCGGAGCAGCGGGCGGCTCAGGGCGCCCGCCCCGATCACGCCGGCGAAGCCCACGACGACGCATCCCGCCAGCGTGATCGCCCCGGCCGCGTTGACCCCGCCGATCATGAACGGCAGCGCGCAGAACGCCCCCACCAGGATCGCTCCCCCGCCCATCACCGCCAGCGGGATGAGCGTCTCGGACCGGCGGGCCCGGTCCAGCACCGACAGCGGCGTGCCCGCCAGGCGCAGCAGCCCGTACGTCTGCCGCCGGTCCAGCACCGACGACATGGCGGTGATCCCCGAGCTGGCGATGGCCACCAGGAACGACACCGACAGCACCACGATCGTGCCCACCCGCACGTCGGCGAGGATCTCGACGCCGAAGCGCTCGTCGTCGGCCTCCGTGGTGGGCGTGCGTCCCGGCACGAGCCCGGCCAGCGCCGTACGGGCCCTGTCCACGTCCGCCTCACCCGCCGCGCTACCCAGGGCCGCGACCACGACGTTCTTCACCGGCTTCACCTCGGCCGTCACCCCCGCCTCGCGCAGCCGCTCGCGGGCCTGCCGCACCACCTGCTCCGCCTGCCCGGCGGGCGCGGTGATCCGCAGCTGGGGCGGTCCTCCGGGGTCCTGGTCGAACGTCGCCGGGCTGAGCAGGCCGAGGAAGCCCGCCACAAACCCGGTCAGCGCCACCCCGCTCACCGTCCGCCAGGCCGAGCGCGGGTCGTCCACCAGCCGGCGGCCCGCGAGCAGCCGGGCCGGGCCGCGCGCCGTCGCCGCCGTGATCCGGCCGATCAGGCCGACCACCCACGGGCCCACCAGGTTGACGCAGAGGAAGGCGAGAGCCAGCGCCACCGCGATGATCGAGACGCTGGTGCCCCTGGTCAGCATCGGGAACACGGCCAGCACCGCCAGCAGGGCGAGCACCCGTACGAACCGCATGGCGGGCGGCGTCTCGCGCTTGGCCACGCCGAGCGGGCTCACCACGACCCGCCGCAGACCGGCCACCGCCGACAGCCCGACCAGCAGCGGCACCGCGACCAGCACCCCGGCCAGCACCAGCGGTCCGGGGAACAGGTCGGCGGCGAACCACCGCCCGCCCTGCATCTCGATCCCGGCCAGCAGCGGCACGGCCAGGGCGAAGACAGCGGCGCCCACGAGCGCACCGGCCAGCGCGACGATCACCGCCTCGGTCACGGTCATGCCCACGACCTGGCCCGGCGTCGCCCCGATCAGCCGCAGAGCCGCCAGCCGCTGATCGCGCCTGGCCACCGTGAGCCGGGCCGCCGCGCCCCCGAAGACGAGCAGCGGCACCGCCATCAGCACGCTGGCGACGAGCGAGAGCATCCGGTACGCCTCCGCGTCCTCGCTCGGCGTTCCCGCCAGGCTCGCGACCTTGACCGGCGGCTTGCCGAGCAGCCAGTCGTCGGAGCGGGCGGCGGTCATCTCGGGCGAGTCCGCCTGCCGGCCGACGACGGCGACGAGCTCGTCCGGATGGACGAGGGCCGCGTCGCCGAGCACCCCCTTGGGCGCGGGGTAGCGGGCGGCGAGCTGGTCGGCGGGCAGTTCCCTGGCCAGCTCGGCCAGGGCGGGCGACAGCCACACCTCGCCGGGCGCGGGGAAGCGCGGCATACCGGGCGGCGGGGCCGGGGTCCTGCCGTCCAGCGCGGCCAGGTCGACGACGGTGACGGTCCGGTCGCGGACGAAGTCGAAGCGCGACGCCTCGATCGCCACGGCGCCGGACGTGGCCGGGACCGGGTTGCGCCAGGCGCCGCGCTCGGCCCTGGCCTGGAAGGCGGAGTTCGCGGCCACCGCGAACAGCAGCAGCGCCGTGGCCACGGCGACGGCGCCCAGCGTCAGCCAGGCGCCCAACAGCCCCCTGCGCCCGCCGCCCTTGAGCAGCCGCCAGGTCAGGTCGAGGTTCACGGGCGCACCCCGCCCTTGAGCAGCGGCCAGGTCGGGGCAAGGTTCGTGCGCGCGTTCGCCTGCGGGTGCCAGGTCAGGTCAAGGTTCATGCGCGCATTCGAGATCAGGACGGGGTTCACGCCATCGCCCCGCTCGTCAGGAGCCGGCCGTCGCGGACCTCGACCGTGCGGTCGCACCAGGCGGCCACGTTCGGATCGTGGGTGACGACGATCAGGCACGCGCCGTTGTGCTTGGTCGCCTCCACCAACAGCCGCATCGTCTCCTGCCCCGTCTGCTGGTCGAGCGCCCCCGTGGGCTCGTCGGCGAACACCACGGCCGGCTTGCTCACCAGCGCCCTGGCGATGGCCACCCGCTGCGCCTGACCGCCGGACAGCTCGCCGGGCCGCCGCGTCTCCATGGAGTGCAGGCCGAGGGGCCCGAACCACTCGCGCGCCTGCCGTACCGCCTGGGTCCTCGGCACGCCGCCCAGCATGAGCGGGAGCGCCACGTTCTCGTCGGCGGGCAGCTCGGGCAGGAGCTGGCCGAACTGGAAGACGAAGCCGAAGCGGGTGCGGCGCAGCGCGCTGCGCCGCCGCTCGCCGAGCGCGTCGATGCGCTGGCCGAGCAGGTGCACCTCACCGCCGTCCGGCTTCATGATGCCGGCCAGGCAGTGCAGCAGGGTCGACTTGCCGGAACCGCTCGGCCCCATGATCGCCACCGCTTCGCCGGCCCGTACCGCGATGTCCACGCCACCGAGGGCGACCGTCTGCCCGAACCGTTTGGCCAGGGCCCGTCCAACAAGCACGTCGTTCATGACGTCCAGCGTGGCCGGGGGCGGGGGTGCGCCGGATCGGCCGTGCGTCCATTTCCGCCTCAGCCGAACGACCGATCCTTAGAGTTGGGGCCGTGACTATTCGGGTTCTCATCGCCGACGACCAGCAACTCGTACGAACCGGCTTTCAGATGATTCTGGACGCGCAACCGGACATGGAGGTCGTGTCCGCGGTCGCGGACGGCGCCGAGGCCGTGGCGGAGGCCAGGCGGCTGCGGCCGGACGTGTGCCTGCTCGACATCAGGATGCCCAAGCTCGACGGGCTGGAGGTGACCCGCGCGCTGGCCGGGCCCGGCGTGGAGAACCCGCTGCGCGTGGTCATCGTCACCACGTTCGACCTGGACGAGTACGTCTACGGAGCCCTGCGCTCCGGCGCCATCGGCTTCCTGCTCAAGGACAGCGGGCCGACGCTGCTCATCGAGGCGGTCAGGGCCGCCGCGGCGGGCGACTCGCTGGTGTCGCCGTCGGTGACCGTACGGCTGCTGCAGCACCTGTCCAGGCCCCGGCGCAGCGCACCGCCGATGGACGACCCGCTGACGGACCGCGAGCTGGACGTGGTGCGCCTGGTGGCCAAGGGGCGGACCAACCAGGAGGTGGCCGCAGAGCTGTTCGTGTCGTTGTCGACGGTGAAGACGCACCTGGGCAGCATCTTCGCCAAGCTCGGTGTCCGCAATCGGGTTGAAATCGCAGCTTGGGCGTGGGAATCCGGCGTGGTGAGCTGATTAACAGCGGGGCCGGCGGGATACAAGTGAATCAGAACCTCAGCGCATGGCCCGGGGGGAGAACAACGTGCGCTACACCCAGGCATCGCCCGCCAGAGCCGCCACCGCCGTCTACGTCACCCTCACCGCCCAGGTCCTCTCCCTCGGCGCCCTCGTGATCTTCGAGCAGTCCATGGGCCGCGAACTCGCCGCCCGCCTCGCCGCCTTCGGCGGTCGTCCCGTGGGGGCCGACGCGGAGGCGGTGGTGGGTGCGGTGACCACGTTCGCGGTGCTGATGATGACCGTGGCCGGCACCTCGATCGCGGCCGCGGCCGCCTACGTGACCTGGCTCGTGCGAGCCAGGCAGGCCAACGACCGCTCGGCCGCGACCGGCCCGGTGGCGGCGGCCTGGCTGGTGCCCGGCGTCAACCTGTTCGCTCCGGCGGTGCTGGTCGACGAGGTCTGGCGCGGCACCCGCCCGCCGGCCGGCCGCCGGGGCCGGTGGCTGGCGCTGCTGACCGGATGGTGGCTGAGCTGGCTGGCCACGCTCGCGCTGGTGACGATCCGGCTGCCGCTCGACAGCTCGGCCGGTGGCCTGACCGGGGTGGGGGCGCCTGAGCTGGTGTGCGCGCTGGTGGCGGCCCTGCTGTGCGCGGGGACGGTGCGTGAGCTGACCCGGCTGCAGCACGCGGCCCGCGACGCCAGGCCGGGCGCGGCGCCCGCCTTCGCCGCGGCCCCGGCCCCAGTCTCGGCCCCAATCTCGGCCCCAATCTCGGCCTCTGCGGCGCCGTCCGTGATCTCACCGCCTCCCACGTTCTCGCCGAGCGCCGTGATCGAGGGGCCGCTGGCGACCGACTCCCACTGACAGGCCCCGAAAGAACGCGCGCTCAGGCCGCGGTCGGGCCCGAGCTGCCCGGGCTGGCGTGCCAGAGCTTCCTGGGCGGGCCCGCGAGAGCGGGGGCGAGGTCGGCGTAGGGCGAGAGCCGGAAGCCGTTGGCGTACTCGATCGCGCGTCCTCCGACGCCCGCCGCGTCCTCGGGCGTCCGGTCGAGGACGGCGCGCACCGCCTCGACGCCCTGGGAGCGCCAGAGCGCGTCGAGGTCGGCCAGGTTCCAGCAGTCGACCGCCCGCATGGTCACCGCCCGCGTCCCCGTGCGCCTGACCACGCCCTTGGCCAGCATGAGCCACGAGCCGAACACGGTCGAGGCGCAGTGGCCCTGCACCGACTCGAAGAAGGTCAGGTCGATCGGCCCCGTCGAGTCGTCGAGGGTGGTGAAGATGACCCGCTGCCCCGAGCGCACGGCCGGCGTCTGGGTCGCCACCTTGACCCCCGCCACCAGGATCTCCGCCCCGTTGCGCTGGGCGAGCAGGTCGCGGGAACGTACCACGCCGAGCGCGTCGAGCAGCTCGTCGTGGAAGCTGATGACGTGCCGGCTGACGTCGATGCCGAGGATCTCCAGCTCGGCCTCGACCATCTCCGTCTCGGTCATCTCGGGCAGCTCCCCCGGCGGCAGGTGCTCGCCGAACCCCAGCGGCAACTGGACCGCCGGAGGAGCCGCGTTCCTGGCAGACGACAGGTCCATGTGCGACAGGTGCGAGCTGTAGCGCTTCGACTTGCGCGGCCCGGCCCGCACGCCGATTGCCGAGGTCCGGTCGAGCGCTCCGACCTGGGCGATCAGGTCGCGCCTGGTCAGCTCGCCCGGCCGCCAGCGGGGCCCGCCCGGGTGGAGGTCGTGCAGCGCGTCGAGCCCGCCGACCTGGACGATCCGCTCGATCGTGGGCCGCGAGGGCCTGGCACGGTCCCAGAAGTCGGCCAGCGACGTGTACGGCTGCCCGGCCACCATGCGTTCGACCTCCGCCTCGCTCACCCCCTTGACCGCCGAGAACGGCACGCGCAGCGCGTACCCCTTGCCGATGTCGCCGGCCCTGAACTCCCTGCGCGGCGCGGCCGGTCCTTCCAGCGCGGCCGGGCGCACCCGCACCTGGACGCGCGGCCCGAGCCGCTCCACCCGCCAGTCCTTGCCCGACTTGTTGATGTCCAGCGGCAGGATCTTCACCCCGCACTGCCTGGCCTCGTCGATGATGACCCGCGGCGGGTACATGCCGGGCTCGTGCGTGAGCACCCCGGCGAAGAACGCCGCCGCGTGGTGCCGCTTGAGCCAGGCCGACTGGTAGGTGGGCAGCGCGAACGCGGCCGCGTGCGCCTTGCAGAACCCGAATGCCCCGAACGCGTCCAGCACCTGCCAGGCCCGCTCCACCTCCGCGTCACCGAACCCGTTGGCCCTGGCCATGGGCGTGAACGTCCTGCGCACCCGCTCGCGCCCCTCGGGCGTGTCGAGCGTGCGCCGCAGCTTCTCGGCGAACGACAGGTCGCGCCCGGTCATCACCGAGATGATCTTCAGCACCTGCTCGTGGAACACCACAACGCCGTGCGTCTCCTTCAGCGCCTCGCGCAGCCTCTCGTGCGGATAGTACGGCTGCCGCCACCCGTGCCTGGCCTCCAGGTAGGGCGTGACCATGTCGGAGTTGACCGGTCCAGGACGGAACAGCGAGATGTCCACGATCAGGTCGTGCATCCTGCGCGGCTCCAGCTTGGCCACCAGCTCGCGCTGGCCGGGCGACTCGATCTGGAAGCAGCCGAGGGTCCTGGACGCGCAGATCATGTCGTAGGTGTCCTGGTCGTCGTGGGGGACGTACTGGACCTCCGGGTCGTCGCCGCGCTGGGTGTCCAGCTCGACCACGACGTCGTCGACCCGCTTGACCTCGCTCAGCGCGTACGCCAGCGCGGACTGCATCCGCACGCCCAGCACGTCGAGCTTGAGCAGCCCTGCCTCCTCCACGTCGTCCTTGTCGAACTGCGACATGGGGAACTCCAGCAGGCTGCGCTCGACCGGCGTCCGGTCGCGCAGGCCGCTGTTGCCGATCAGCACGCCGCACGGGTGCAGCGCGATGTGCCTGGGCAGCCCGTCGAGCTTCTCCGCCAGCCGGAACACCCGGTCCAGGCCCGCCTCTCCGAGCCGGCTCTCGCGCAGCTCGGGCAGGTCGCTCAGGGACGCGGTGATCTGCCTGGCCCTGATGTGCGGGAACGCCTTGGCGATGGCGTCGATCTCGTGCGGCGGCAGGCCCATCGCCCCGGCGACGTCGCGGATGGCGCTGCGTGCCCGGTAGGTCTCCATCATGGACACGCAGGCCACGCGGGCCTCGCCGTAGCGTTCGAAGATGGCCTGGTAGCAGTCGAGCCGGCGGGCCGACTCCACGTCCACGTCGATGTCGGGCAGCCCGATGCGGCCCTCGGACAGGAAGCGCTCCATGAGCAGGCCGTGTTCGAGCGGATCGACCTCGCCGATGCCGATGAGGTAGTTGACCAGGCTGCCCGCGCCCGAGCCGCGGATGGCGCAGCGGACGCCCATGCCGCGGATCATGTCGGTGATGCCGGCCACGGCGATGAAGTATCCGGACAGGCGCTTGCGCTCGATGACGGCCAGTTCGGCCCGCAGGCGCTCCCTGGCCTCGCCGGAGCGGTCGAGGCCGCGCCTGATCAGCCCGTCCTCGACGCGGTGGCGCAGCAGCGGCACCGGGTCGCGGCCGACCTCGGGCAGGTGCAGGGCGGGCGGGTCGTTGCGGAGCGCGAGCAGGTCGAGCGGTTCCATCGCGCACGCCTCGGCCAGCCGCCTGGTGGTGTGCAGCAGCCGGGCCACCCGTTGCTGGTCGGCGCCGCACACCTTGGCCGCCACCTGCCACATCTCCTTGGTGCTCTTGAGGTAGGCGTGGGAGGTGGTGCGTTCCAGGTGGCGCGGGTGCAGCGGGACGAGCTGGCGGGCCGCGTCGAGCACGTCGCCCACCTGGTGGTCGGCCGGGTCGAGGTAGCGCGCCGCGTTGGTCAGCACGGCGGGCACGCCCATGGACTCGGCCAGGCCGAGCATGCGGACGGCCGTGATGGCGTCGCGGAAGCCGTACTGGTCGACCAGTTCGACGACCACGCCGGGCACGGCGGCGCGCCACAGGCCGAGCAGCGTCCTCGCGTGCTCATCGCGCCGGTCGGCGACCGCGCGGCCCACGTCGGATCGGGGGCCGAGCAGCACCACGAGCCCGTCGTCAGCGCCGAACCCGTGGTCTCCGCCGGGACCGCCGGCCCATTCGCCGATCAGCTCCCTGGCCACCTTGGGCGCGCCGCGCTCGCCCGCGTGGTGGGCGGCCGTGACCAGGCGGCACAGGCGCGACCAGCCCTTGCCCCTGGACAGCACGGTGACGCGGTCCTCGGCTCCCGGGCCGGTCTTAGGGCGCCGCGCAGCCGCCCCGGGCACCGGGGCGAAGGGCGAGGCGGGGACGTCGAGGGCGAGGTCCACGCCGAGCACCGGCGCGATGCCGGCCTCCGCGCACGCCTGGACGTGCTTGATCGCGCCGTAGAGCCCGTCGCGGTCGGTCAGCGCGAGGATGTCCATCCCGTGCTCCACCGCCCGGTTCACCAGGGCGCGCGGGAAGGCGGTGCCGTAGCGCATGGAGTAGGCGGAGGACACGTGCAGGTGCGGAAACGGGGGCGCCATCAGTCCCACGCCCTCAGCAGCAGCCAGCCGTTGCCCGCGGTGTCGTAACGCAGCTCGTAGGAGCCCGACTCGCGGCCCGGGCTGGCCTCGACCCGCCAGAAGCGGCGTTCGCCCGGATCGCCCTCGCCGGTCTTCCACCACTCGCGCGCGACCACCCAGTGGTCGAGGACGCTCCGGACGAGGTAGAGCCGGTCACGCCAGACGAACTGGGTCGGCTCCCCGTCTCGGGTCCACACCTCTATCGGATCGCCATAGAGTCTGCTCAAGACGCTTCTCCCCGCCAGGCTCTGGTCCTTATGCTGAGCCACCCGGGGGAAGACGGGCGCTTACGACTCGAACATATGTTCTCTGCGCTCGAAACGCAAGTCGCCGGGCTCCCGTACGAGCGGGTTGGCCCCGATCGAGTTGCGGATGCTGAAGGCCACGCTGCCCGCCCGGTAACGGTCGTCCGACGACTCCACCGGCCGGCCCTCGTGCGTGGTCGTCACCCGTCGCTGGCGCAGCAGCGGGCTGCCCCTGCGCACGCCCAGCAGCCGGGCGTCCTCGGCGCCTGCGGGGACCGCGTCGATGAGATGCTCGCCGTAGGCGAACACCAGGCCGACGGACTCGTACAGCGCCTCGGTGACCGATCCGCAGTCGGCGGGCAGGCTCTCCACGGCGGCGGCCACCCATCCGGCGTAGACCGTGCGCTCCAGCAGCACGGGCTCGTCCTCCAGCGAGCGCAGCCGGAGCACCTCCAGCACCTCGCCGGAGCCGAGCCGCGCGGGCTCCGAGCCGCTCGCGGGCCGGCGGCGCTGGGCGATCACCCGGCCGCCGTAACGGTAGCCGTTCGCGCGCGCCCACTGGGCGAAGCTGTGCAGCTCGGCGAAGCTCTGGCTGCGCGTCCTGCCGAGCACGATGCGCCTGGCGCCCTGCCGGGAGCCGACCAGGCCCTCGGCGGCCAGCACCGCGACCGCCTGCCGTACGGTGCCGCGGGCCGCGGCGAAACGCCCGGCCAGCTCCGCCTCGCTCGGAAGCTGCGAACCGACCGGATGGGCGCCGGACAGGATGTCGTCCCGCAGCTCATCAGCGATCCGTTCATAGCGGGCAACCATCCCCGACCCTTCCTATTCATGAAAGAGCAACACTTATGCGACTTACTGGTGCTCGCTTGTTTGTACAAGTTCCCCTACGTTCTTGCCACACCCCCTGGAAAGTGGAGGCGTCGTGTTCACACCTCGCGCCCGCGCGGCCGGCGTTGTCGCAGTCCTGACCGTAGTCACCGCGGCGTGCGGCGCCGCCCCGAGTTCCCAGACCACCCAAGCATCCCAAGGCGGAGTGAACGCGGCCACGGCCACGTCCGCCGCCGACTTCGGCGGATTCGACCAGCTGGTCGCCGCGGCCAAGAAGGAAGGCGCCCTGCACGTCATCGCCCTGCCGCCCAACTGGGCGAACTACGGCGAGATCATCGAGAAGTTCCAGGCCAAGTACGGCATCAAGATCGAGAGCGAGACCCCCGACGCGGCCAGCGCCGACGAGATCAACGCGGTCAAGACGCGCAAGGGCCAGGACCGCGCCCCCGACGTGCTCGACCTCGGCCAGGCGTTCGCGATCAGCGGCGCCAAGGAGGGGCTGTTCGCCCCGTACAAGGTGCAGACGTTCGACAAGATCCCCGAGGGCCAGAAGGAGCCCACCGGGCTCTGGGTCAACGACTACGGCGGCTACGTCTCCATCGGCTGCGACGCCAAGCAGATCAAGACCTGCCCGACGAGCTTCGCCGACCTGCTCAAGCCCGAGTACAAGGGCCAGGTCGCGATGAACGGCAACCCGACCGAGGCCGGCTCCGCCTTCGCCGGCGTGTACGCGGCCGCCATCGCGAACGGCGGCTCCTTCGCCGACATCCAGCCCGGCATCGAGTTCTTCAAGAAGCTCAAGGACGCCGGCAACTACAACCCGGTCGAGACCACGCCCGCGACCATCGAGAAGGGCGAGACCAAGATCAGCATCGACTGGGACTACAACAACGCCGCCTACGCGCCCCAGATGACGGCCAACGGCATCGACTGGAAGGTGAACATCCCCACCGACGGCCAGTACTTCCAGATGTACGCCCAGGCCGTCAACAAGGACGCCCCCCACCCGGCCGCCGCCCGCCTGTGGCAGGAGTACCTCTACAGCGCCGAGGGCCAGAACCTCTACCTCAAGGGCTTCGCCCGCCCCGTCCTGCTGCCCGCGATGACCGCCGACGGCACCGTGGACAAGGCGCTGGCGGACAAGCTGCCCGCGGTCGAGGGCACGCCCACGTTCCCGACGACCGAGCAGGTGGACGCGGCCAAGGCCAAGCTGGCCTCCGGCTGGGACGCCGCGATCTCCGGATGACCCGCACCCGTTCGAGGGGCTGGCTCGGCGCGCTCCCGCTGCTGGCGTTCTTCGCCTTCGTGTTCGGCGTCCCCGCCGTCGCGCTGGTGGTGGGCGCGTTCACGGCGCAGGGGCGGCCGAGCCTGGCCAACCTGACACAGAGCCTGCAGGGCGGCTACCTCACCGCCATGATCGGCAGCGTCAAGCTGTCGGCCGTGGTCGCGCTGCTCGGCGCGGTCCTGGGCACGTTCCTGGCCCAGGCGGTCGTGGCCTCGCGCGGCACGCTGCTGCGTGAGGCCGTGCTGACCGCCTCCGGCGTGCTGGCCAACTTCGGCGGGGTGCCGCTGGCCTTCTTCTGGATCGCCACGCTCGGCAACTCCGGCGTGATCAGCGGCCTGGTCGGGCTGCCCTCGGGCTCCCTCTACACGTTCTGGGGGCTGGTCGTGGTCTACCTGTACTTCTCCGTCCCGCTCATGGTGCTCGTCATGGCCCCGGCGCTGGACGGGCTGCGGCCGCAGTGGCGCGAGGCGGCGGCGAGCAGCGGGGCCACCTCGTGGCACTACTGGCGCTTCGTCGCGCTGCCGGTGCTGGCCCCGGCCATGCTGGGCGGCGTGGTGCTGCTGTTCGGCTCCTCCTTCTCCGCGTACGCGACCGCCAACGCCATGGTCGGCACCGTCGTCCCGCTCGTCACGCTGAAGATCGCCAGCGCGCTGACCGGCGACGTGCTGATCGGCTACGAGAACATCGCGCTGGCGCTCAGCCTCGACATGGTCGTGGTGGCCGGGCTGGTGATGGCGATCTACCTGCCGCTGCAGAGGAGGACCTCCCGATGGCTGCACTGACCGGCCTGGAACGGGTCTCCGGCACCGTCACGCGGCGACCGAGGGCGGCCTGGCGCGGCGTGGTGTTCGCGCTGGCCGCGGCCTACTTCCTGGTCCCGCTGGGCACCTCCGTCTGGTACACGATCTACACGCCCACCACCGGAGTGTCGTTCTCCGCGTACGGGGAACTGCTCACCGCCGACGGCTTCGCGCGCTCGCTGTCGCTCTCGCTCGGGCTGGCCGTGGCCACGATCGCGGTGGTGCTGCTGCTCGCGCTGCCCGCGATGCTGGCCGTACGGCTCTTCGCGCCGGGGCTGCGGGTGGTGATGGAGGTGCTGTGCACGCTGCCGCTGGTGGTGCCGCCGATCACGTTCGTGGCGGGGATCGGCACGTCGCTGCGCAATGGGACGGAGGTGCTGGCGCCGACGCCGTTCTGGGCCACGCTCATCGCGGTGCAGGACCCGGCCTTCCCCGTCGTGCTCGTGCTGGCGTACGTGGTGCTGGTGCTGCCGTTCGTGTACCGGTCGCTGGACGCCGGGCTGCGCACGATGGACGTGCGCACGCTGGTGGAGGCGGCCCGCAACCTGGGGGCGTCGTGGCCGTACGTGCTGGTGCGGGTGATCGTGCCCAACCTGCGCTCGGCCCTGGCCAGCGCGTCGTTCCTGACGCTGGCACTGGTGCTGGGCGAGTACACCGTGGCCAGCCTGCTCGGGTACGAGCCGTTCGCCGTGTGGATCGTGACCGTCTCGGGCTCCAAGGGGCAGCTCTCCGTCGCGGTGTCGATCCTCAGCCTGCTGCTCATCTGGTTGTTGCTGCTCGCCGTGTCCACGGTGTTCGGCAGGAAGAGGGAGAAATGACGGCATCGGTGGAGTTCCGCGGGCTGCGGCGCGCGTACGGCAGAACGGTCGCGCTCGACGGGCTGGACCTGATCGTGGCGCCCGGCGAGTTCGTCGCCCTGCTGGGCCCTTCCGGCTGCGGCAAGACGACGGCGCTGCGCTGCGTGGCCGGCTTCGAGCGGCCCGACTCCGGCGCCGTGCTCGTGGACGGCAAGGACGTCACCGACGTCCCGGCCAACAAGCGGGACGCGGGCATGGTCTTCCAGTCCTACTCCCTCTTCCCCAACCTGAACGCCCGCGACAACGTCGCCTTCGGCCTGCGCGTGCGCAAGATCCCGGTGGCCACCAGGCACTCCAGAGCCGACGAACTGCTCGAACTCGTCGGCCTGCCCGCGCACGCCGACCGCTACCCGCACCAGTTGTCCGGCGGCCAGCAGCAGCGCGTCGCGCTGGCCCGCGCGCTCGCCCTGGAGCCACGCGTCCTGCTGCTGGACGAGCCGCTGTCGGCACTGGACGCCAAGGTACGCGTGAGCCTGCGCGAGGAGATCCGCCGCCTGCAGCTCGACCTGGGCATCACCACCATCTTCGTGACCCACGACCAGGAAGAGGCCCTGTCGATCGCCGATCGCGTGGCGGTGCTGCGCGACGGGCGGCTGGAACAGGTCGGCGCCCCCGCCGAGGTGTACGACCGGCCCGCCACGCCCTTCGTGGCCGAGTTCGTCGGCACCATGAACCACCTGGCCGGGCGCGTGTCCGGGGACCAGGTGACGGTGCTGGGCCAGATCCTGCCCGTGGACGGTCCCGTACCTGAGGATCCGTCCGTGGACGTCCTGGTACGTCCTGAGGCGGTCACGGTCGTCCTCTCCCCCGACGGGCCGGCCGAGGTGGTGGCCGCGTCGTTCAGAGGCGCCTCCGTGCGGCTCAGGCTCGCGGTGGAGGGCGGGGAGGTGCTCGCGGACGTCCCCGGCCACGAGGCGGCCCAGCTCGGCCCCGGGACGCGGGTCACGGTGCGGCTGGTGGAGCGGCCGGTGCTGGTGGCCGAGCGCACGGTCACCGTTCCCGCGCCCGTCGTGGCGGCCGATGCGGTCTGAGCTCGCCGTGCCGTCCCGCCGAGGCGGCCCCGACGCGGTCCTGCTGGACATGGACGGCACGCTGGTGGACACCGAGGGCCTGTGGTGGCAGGCCGTCGCCGCCGTCGCGGGCCGTCCGCTGACCGAGGCCGACACGCCGTACGTGCACGGGCGCACGATCGAGGACGTCGCCCGCCACCTCGGTGAGCCGGCGCTCACCGGCCGGCTCACCGAGGCGTTCGGCGAACGCGTCTCCCGTGACCTGACGGTCGTGGCCGGGGCGGCGGAGCTCCTGTCCGGGCTGGCCGCGGCCGCCATCCCGACGGCCCTGGTCAGCGCGTCGCCCCGGAGCATCGTGGAGCTGGTGCTGCCGCGGCTGGGGCACGCGTTCGACCTGGTCATCGCGGACGAGGACACGCCGCGGGGCAAGCCGTGGCCCGACCCGTACCTGGAGGCGGCCCGGCGGCTCGGCACCGTGCCGTCACGGTGCGTGGCCGTCGAGGACAGCCCGGCCGGGATCGCGGCGGCGAGCGCGGCGGGGTGCCTGGTGCTGGTCGCGGGGCCCGAGAACGGGCTGCCCTCGCTCGACCGCCTGCGCGAGTCGTTCACCTGCTTTCCCGGGGACCGTCCTGAAGGGAACGCCGAGGGGGCCTGCGACGAGCGCTGAGGGTGCGCGTGTGGCGCGACTGCGGCGGTAGGCCTTGTATCGGTAAGCTTGCGCGGCGTGAGCGGTGAAACCTCCCACATCGGGCGCTACAGGCTACTTAGCGTGCTGGGGCGAGGCGGGATGGGCACGGTCCATCTCGCCGAGGACGCCGCTGGGCAACGGGTCGCGGTCAAGGTGATCAACCCGGAGCTCAGCCAGCACGAGCAGTTCCGCATGCGCTTTCGCAGGGAGGCCGACGCGGCGCAGCGGGTGCGCCGGTTCTGCACCGCCGCCGTGATCGAGGCCGCGCTCGACGGCGACCAGCTCTACGTGGTCACCGAATACGTGCCGGGGCCCAACCTCGAAGAGGCCGTGCAGCAGTCGGGTCCCCTGCGCGGCTCCAGCCTGGAGGCGCTGGCCGTGAGCGTGGCCACCGCGCTCACCGCCATCCACGGGGCCGGGGTGGTGCACCGCGACCTCAAGCCGTCCAACGTGCTGCTCTCCCCCGTCGGCCCGCGGGTGATCGACTTCGGCATCGCGCGGGCGCTCGACACGCTCGGCGGCGTCACGAGCACCGGCGAGATCGTCGGCACTCCCCGCTACATGTCGCCCGAGGTGCTGCGCGGCGACCCCGTCTCACCGGCCTGCGACGTGTTCTCGTGGGGCTGCCTGGTGGCGTACGCGGCCAGCGGGCGGGCGCCGTTCGGCGGGGAGACGCTGCCGGCGATCGTCTACCAGGTGCTCAACACCGAGCCCGACCTCCAGGCCGTCGACCCCGGCCTGCGTGAGCTGGTCGCCGCCGCCCTGCGCAAGGACCCGGCCGCGCGGCCCACCTCCCAGCAGCTGCTCGACCATCTCATCGGGCGCTCGGCCGGGCCTGAGCACGCGGCGCAGACCGTACAGGTGGCCTGGCAGCGGGCCACGTCGCCGTACACGATCGTCCCGACGGGCTCCCGGCCGCCGCGCAGGGGGCGGCTCTACACGGCGCTCGCGGCGGCCGGCGCGGTCGTGCTCGCGGCGGGCGTGGGTGTTTGGATGATCTTCGTCCCCGGCGGGCCGCCCGACGACCTCCCCGTGCTGTACCAGGAGGACTTCACCACCTCGGGCGACTGGAGCGGCACGTACGACCCGTCCATGAGCGCGAGCTACTACGGATACCGTACGGACGGGACGTACGGGATCGACGTCGGCTCCGGGCACGAGGAGAAGTGGGCCAGGGCGCCCGTCCCCTTCACCTTCCACAAGCCGACCGCCACACCCGAGCCCTCCGCCACGCCCACCCCGATGCTGCCCGCGACCGTGCTCATCTCCGTCACCACCGACGTCAAGAAGTCCTCGGGCAGCGGCGACTACGGCATCTACTGCCACAACTCGGAGGACGACAAGTCGTACTACGAGTTCGCGCTGGACACGACGGGCAAGGCCAAGATCCGGCGCATCTCGAACGGCGCGGGCGGCACGGTGGCGCAGCCTGTGGACGCGGAGGTGAAGCACGGGGACAAGGCACGGATCGCGGTGTCGTGCGAGCAGTCGGGGAAGACGGTGCGGCTGACGATGTGGGTGAACGGCAAGCAGGTGCACGACGTGGAGGACCCGAACGGGATCGGCAGCGGGTCGCTGGGGGTGTTCGCGCGCACGGTCAAGGACGGCAGGTCGCAGCTGCAGACGACGTGGGACGACTTCGAACTGCGCGGCCGCCCGGAGTCCTGAACCCCGGCCCGATTTTTGGTGGCCGATTTTGCGGCCGATTTTGCGGGCCGTCAGCCGAGCTGGGCGATCGGCGCGGGAAGTCAGCCGTTCAGCTGGGCTGGGCGATCGGCTCAGAGCCGGCGTCGAGCGCGTCGAGGACCGCCTCGCCGTGCTCCTTCGCCCACTCGGTCAGTACGTGGATCGGCTCGATCAGTGTCGCCCCGAGCGGCGTCAGCTCGTACTCGACCCGGGGCGGCACCTCCGCGTACGCGTGGCGGCGGACGAGTCCGTGCGCCTCCAGCCGCCGCAGCGTCTGGGTGAGCACCTTGCGGGAGATCCCGCCGATCAGCTCGACCAGCTCGCCATGACGCACCGGGCCCTCGCTGAGGCCGGCGAGCACGACCACCGTCCACTTGTCGGCGAGCAGCTCGACCGCCAGCCGCCCCGGACAGTCGGCGAGAAAGAACCCGCTGGGACCGCAGCCACTCATGGAGCCCAAGGTACCTGGTGGTTCCTATCGCATACCTAGGGTTGAACTCTCCCCCTTACCTGAAGAGCAGGAGAGTCATCATGCGCGTCATCACCCAGCAGGAGTTCGGCGGCCCGGAGGTGCTCACCATCGTGGACGCGCCCACACCCCGGCCCCTGCCGACCGAGGTCCTCGTCCGGGTCGAGGCGATCGGGCTGAACCCGCTGGAGGCGCGGCTGCGCGCCGGTGAGTTCCCGCTGATCGGCGAGCCGCCGTTCATCCTCGGCTGGGACGTCAGCGGCGTCGTCGAGGAGGCGAACACCGGGCGGTTGCGGCCCGGCGACGAGGTGTTCGGCATGCCGCTCTTCCCCCGGGCGGCGAACGCGTACGCCGAAGCCGTGGCCGCTCCTGCGCTGCACCTGGCGCGCAAGCCGGCGGCGCTCTCGCACGTCGAGGCGGCGGCGCTGCCGGTCGTCGGGCTGACGGCGTGGCAGGGCCTGGTCGACCTCGCCGATGTGACCGAGGGTGACCGCGTCCTGGTCCACGGCGGTGGCGGCGGGGTCGGCCACGTGGCGATCCAGATCGCGAAAGCACTCGGCGCGTACGTGATCACGACCGCCGGCGTGGGCAAGCGGCAGTTCGTGGAGGAGCTCGGCGCCGACGAGGTGATCGACTACACGACGGCCGACTTCGCCGAGACGGTCCGCGACATCGACGTCGTGCTCGACACGATCGGCGGCGACTCCGTCGAGCGGTCGCTCGGCGTGCTGCGCCCAGGAGGCCACCTCGTGACAGCGGTCGCCGACGAGGACACGCGGCTCATCGCCAGGTACGAGGCGGCCGGCCTGCGCTTCAGCGGCATCGCCGTCGGCCCCGATCCGGTCGGCCTGCGGAGGCTCGTCGAGCTCGTCGAGCAGGGACGGCTCCGGGTGCACGTGCAGGAGACGTTCCCGTTCGAGCGCGTCGCCGACGCCCACCGCCTGCTGGACGCGGGCCACCTGCGCGGAAAGCTCGTCCTCACCCTCTGATCCCCCACCACGGCCCGCCTGGTCAGACGCCGTCGAGGACTCCCGCGCGGGCGGCGGCCAGTGCGGCGTCCGCGGCCCGGTCGGCGTCGCGCTCGGTCACCGGCTCGTGGGCGACGAACAGCCGGTAGTAGACGGGCGCGACCGCCACCCTGATCACCTCCCTGACGTCCACGACGTCGGGCAGCTCACCCCGCGCGACGGCCCGCCGCACCACCTCGGCCGACTGCTCGTGCCTGGCCACGAAGAACTCGTGCAGCGCCCGCGCGGCCGAGGGATTCTGCATGGCCGCCGCCACGAACGCCGACGACACAGGCCCCAGCTCCGGATCGTCGAACCCGGTGCGGACGAGCTGGACGATGCCCCGCAGATCACCCTCGACCGAGCCGGTGTCGGGAATGGGCCACGGCTCGTCACTGGCCAGCTCAAGGGCATCGGCGATCAGTCCTTCGACGCCGCCCCAGCGCCGGTAGACGGTCGTCTTGTGCACGCCTGACCGCTCGGCGACGTTTTCCACCGTCAAGCCCGTGTAGCCCCGTTCGAGCAGCTCCGCGAGCGTGGCCCGCCGCACGGCGTCACGCACGCGGGCGCTCCGCCCTCCGGGGCGTTTGTTAGATTCCAAAGACTACTCCAGTTGCATTAAGCCTCAAGCCATGCCACACTAACGCTACAACAGTAGCGATTGGAGTTCCATCCTGATCCACGTTCACCAGATCACCAAGTCCTACGGCGAGCGGGCCGTCCTCACCGACGTCTCCCTCTCCGTGAGACCCGGCGAGCGCGCCGGCATCGTCGGGGAGAACGGCTCCGGCAAGTCCACGCTGCTGCGCCTCATCGCGGGGGTCGAGCGGCCCGACGACGGCGAGGTGCGCATCGAGGGCGACTTCGGCCACCTCGGGCAGACCCTCGGCCTGCCGCCGGATCACACGGTCCAGCAGGCCGTCGACGCCGCGCTCGCCGACCTGCGCGCGATGGAGCGCAGGATGCGCGAGCTGGAGTCGGCGCTCACCGACGAGGTCATGGACGAATACGGGGAGCTCATGACGGCTTACGAGCTGCGCGGCGGCTACGAGGCCGACGCCCGCGTCGAGCGGGCCTTCCACGGTCTCGGCCTCGCCCACGTGAGCCGCGACCGGCGCCTGTCGAGCCTGTCCGGCGGCGAGCAGGCGCGGCTGGGCCTGGCCTGCGTGCTGGCCGCCGCGCCGCGCGTGCTGCTGCTCGACGAGCCGACCAACCACCTCGACGAGTCGGCGCTGACCTGGCTCGAAGAGCGCCTGCGCGAGCACCGGGGCACGGTGGCCGTGGTGTCCCACGACCGCGTCTTCCTCGACCGCGTCGCCACGGTGATCCTGGAGGTCGAGCACGGCACGGTCACCCGCTTCGGCGGCGGCTACACCGGCTTCCTCGCCGCCAAGGCCGCGGCCAGGGCGCGCTGGGAGCAGGCGTACGCGGCCTGGTGCGAAGAGATCCGCCACGTGCGCGAACACGCCGCCACCACCGCCCACCGCGTGGCCGCCGGGCGGATGATGCGCGACAACAACAAGATGGCCTACGACCGCAACGCCGGGCGGGTGCAGAGCTCGGTCGCCAGCCGCGTCCGCAACGCCCACGAACGCCTGCGCCGCCTGGAGGCCGACCCGGTCCCCCGCCCACCGGACCCCCTCCACTTCCACGCCACCTTCACCACCACCGACCAGCCCGGCGACCCGTCCGGACGCGACTCTGGCGGGGGCGACGGCGCGGCCGACGAGCGCACCCACCAGACAGTCGGTGCTGCGACGGGAAGCGGCAGGACAGCCGGCGCCACGCGGGCATCCGCAACCTCACCCGATGCGCCACAGGACGTCGCAGCGTCATGGAGTACGACGCAGGGGGCCGCGACCGCACCACCGGCTCTGGTGGAGCTGCGTGACGTCCGGGTGGCCGACCGGCTCCAGATCGAGTCGCTGACCATCAGGGCCGGCGACCGGCTGCTGCTCCGGGGCGCCAACGGCGCGGGCAAGTCGACGCTGATGCGCGTACTCGCCGAGCAGGCCGGCTGCCGCGTCGGCTACCTGCCGCAGGAGGTGACCTTCGACCCGGACCAGAGCGTGCTGGAGGCCTACGGCATCGGATACGCCGACGAACGCCGGTCGGCGCTGCTCGACACCGGCCTCTTCCGGCCCCACACCCTCACCCAGCGGACGGGCGAGCTGTCGGTCGGCCAACAGCGCAGGCTCGCGCTGGCCAAGCTGCTGGCAGGGGAGCACGACCTGCTGCTGCTCGACGAGCCGACCAACCATCTGTCACCGGTGCTGGCGGAGGAGCTGGAGCGCGCCCTCGACGCCTACACGGGGACACTCGTCGTGGTCTCCCACGACCGCGCTCTCCTGCGCCGATTCCGCGGCAAAGAGCTCAAGCTGGCAGGAGGACGCCTCCCATGACCGACACCCCACCACCACCTGCCTCGCCCCTCAGGAGCCACGCGGAGACATCAGCGGATGTTCGGGGACGGGCGTTCCCGACCACACCTACCACCATCGGGGAGAAGCACATGTTGACCATGATCGACGCAGGCGCGCCCTACGGCATCGCCACGGGAGCCGACGGAGCCCTCTGGTTCACCCTCGCTCACCAAGGCTGCGTCGGCAGGCTGGTGCCGGGCGAGAAGCCCGTGTTCCACCACCTCGACTCAGCAGACGGGCAGCCGACCCTCATCGTACGTGGACCCGACGGGGAGATGTGGTTCTCCGAGTACAAGGGCAACCGGATCAGCCGCATCACCGCTGACGGACAGCTCACGACTTACGAGGCGAAGACGCCTTACGGGCTCGCCACCGGCCCTGACGGGGCCCTGTGGTTCACCGAACTGGAGTCCGGCCGAATCGGGCGTATCGGCGCCGACGGGGTCGTGAGCACGTTCGACGTGCCGGTCGAAGGCGGCATGCCCTCATTCATCACCGCAGGGCCGGACGAGGCGCTCTGGTTCACCCTCAACCAGGGCAACGCCATCGGACGCATCTCCCTGTCGGGCGAGATCACCCTTCACCCGCTCCCCACGGAGGGCGCCGCCCCGGTGGGGATGACGCTGGGACCGGACGACGCCCTCTGGTTCGTCGAGATCGGCGCCGGCCAGATCGGCCGCATCGACACCTCAGGCCAGATCACCGAATACCCCCTACCAGACCGAGCCGCCCGCCCCCACGCGATCATCACCGGCCCCGACGGCGCATTGTGGTTCACCGAGTGGGCGGTAGGCCGCCTCGGCCGCATCACCACGGACGGCATCATCGGCGAGCACCCCCTGCCCGTCCCACCGCCCAAGGAGGACGCGGACCCCGCCAAGCCCGAGCCCCATGGGCTGACGATCGGCCCGGACGGAGCCATCTGGGTAGCCCTGGAAGCAGGAGCCCTGGCCCGTGTAGAGGTCCCCTAGTCCGGCCGTTCCCCACCCACCTCTGAGGGAGCGGCTGGCCTGCGTCCCCGGCCCCCAGCCCGACCGTTCCCCCATCCACTCCTGAGGAGGAGCTGATCCGCGTCCCCGTCCCCAAGCCCAAGCCGCTCCCCCACCCGCGTCTGAAAGGGCGCTGGATCGTGTCCCTGTCTCCAACCCGACCGGTCTCCCCACCAACGCCAGGGGAAGTACTGGTCTGCGTCCCTGGCCTCAGCCCGATCAAGCCTCGGGGACCCCTGAGCTGCATCCGCACGGACGGAAACCGACTGGGGACGCTGAGACGTACTCGAAGGTTGCGGACACGCCGCCGAGTGGTGACGATCCGGGCGATGCGCTCACCGTCCGCTGGGCCGTGGCTGCCGGGCCCGGGGATGTGGGCGGGTCGGCCGGTGGGAGGGACGGATGCGTCACCGCGTTACCGTGCGAAACCCGGGCCCCGGGGTGGCATGGCCCGAGGGAGGCGGAGTTGACTAGGGGCATGCATGCCATCGTCATCTCCGCCCAGGGCGGTCCAGAGGTTCTCGAATACGTCGAGCGTCCCGACCCGGTACCCGGTGAGGGGGAGCTCGTGGTCGACGTCGCCGCCAGTGGCGTCAACTTCATCGACATCTACCAGCGCTCCGGCGCGTACCCGCTCGATCTGCCCACCGTCATCGGCGGCGAGGGCGCGGGAGCGGTGTCGGCCGTGGGGCCAGGCGTGCAGGGTGTCGCCGTGGGGGACACGGTGGCGTGGGCGAGCGTGCTCGGCAGCTACGCCGAGAAGGTCGTGGTGCCCGCCGATCGGGCGGTGCCGGTGCCCGACGGCGTGTCGGCCGAGGTGGCGGCCGCGACGGTGTTGCAGGGCATGACGGCCCACTATCTGACGCACTCCACGTACGAGGTGAAGGAGGGCGACCAGGTCCTCGTCCACGCGGGCGCGGGCGGCATGGGGCAGTTGCTCATCCAGTTGGCCAAGCTCAAGGGCGCCAAGGTCTACAGCACGGTCTCCACCAGCGAGAAGGAGAAGCTCGCCAGGCAGGCCGGGGCTGACGAGGTGCTGGGGTACGACGACTTCGCCGACGCCCTGCGCGGCAAGATGCATGTGGTGTACGACGGCGTCGGCAAGACCACGTTCGAGGGCGGGCTGGAGGTGCTGCGCCCCCGTGGCCTCATGGCCCTGTACGGCGCCGCCAGCGGACCCGCCCCGCTGATGGACCCCCAGGTGCTCCAGAGGAAGGGCTCGCTCTTCCTGACCAGGCCCACGCTCGGTCACTACATCGCCGACCGCGAGGAGTTGCTCCAGCGCGCCTCCGACCTGTTCGGCTGGATCGCGGCGGGCCAGTTGGCGATCAACATCTCCCGCCGCTACCCGCTGGCCGACGTGGGGCAGGCTCACGAGGACCTCGCCGCTCGCCGCACCACCGGAAAGCTGCTGCTCATCCCCTGACGCCGGCCCGCGCCGCGAGGCTGTCAGTCAGCACTGCTGGCGGCCTCGCAGCCGGCCCACGGTGTGCTTGTGCTCGGGCAGGGATGAATGACCTGGTTCGACCAGGTCTGCGCACGCCTCTGACGCGGTGGCCTGGCCACCGGCGCCACATACCTGGTCTGAGCCGACCAGGGATGCGCATGCTTCCGTGGCGTTCCGCGCTGAGGTGAGACGGCGTGCTTGATCCGGAGGGCCGCGCGCTTGCTCTCAGCGGCCGGGCGCGGCAAAGCGAAGGCCACAAAGCAGGCGTCACAGAGCTGAGGCCATGAGTCACGGATCGGGGGTCCGGGTCCAGGTCCCGATCGGTAGCCGTGTCCAACGCCGCAGCCGAGTCCGGGTTGGGAACCGGGTTCGGGTCCAGGCCGGGAGCCGGGTCCAGGCCGGGTCAGGAGCCAGGTCCGGAACCGAGCCCAGGTCCGGAACCGGGTCGGGTTGTTCGCCGTCGTGGTCGCAACCCGCATCGCCGACTCCCCGCTCGGCGCCCGGCCCCGACGCGGCCCCTCGTCCTGCGTACGTTCCTGATGGCGCTGGACGCCTCTCACCTCAGGTGGGATACAGCCTGGCAGACCCATCTGGGGCGTATGCGCCGCCGTCGGGCCGTCAACGCTACTGACAGCCTCGCGACCTGACCTCGTCCTGCCCCAGGTTGGTCATACAGCTCGGCACGCCCACCTGGGAGATACGCGACGCCAGTAGGTGTCATGGGTTCTGGCGTGGGGTGGGGCGGGGGAAGGTGGTGGGCCAGCCTAGGAGGCGGGCGCCGAGTACGGCCGTTTCCAGGGTGAAGCGTTGTGTGGGCTCGTCCGGGGAGAAGCCGGTCAGGCGGCGGATGCGCTCCAGTCGGTACGTGATCGCCCGCGGGCTCACCCGGAGCCGCCTGGCCGCGGCCGTCTGGTTGCCCTGTGAGGCGAAGATCGCCTCCAGCGTCTCCAGCAGCGGCTCATGGCCGCCCCGCGCCTCCAGGAGCGGGTTGAGCACGCTGGTCACCAGGTCTTCGATGGCGCTTCTGTCGCGTAGCAGTACGGGGAAGACCAGGAGGTCGGCCGCCTTGACGACGTCGGGTCTGAGTCCGAGGCCGTCGGCCAGCTCAAGGGCCTGGGCCGCCTCCCGGTAGGAGGCCACCACGCCCCCGGGGCCCCGGTGCGGGCGGCCCACGCCGACGCGCCAACCGGCCGGGAAGCGGGCGCGCACGTGATGGGTGAACTCGCCGACGGCGGCCGGGAGCATCGCCGGGGCGACGCACACGAGCAGCCCGTCGCGTACGGCCACGAGCACGTTGTGGGAGCCGAACCTGGCGATCAGGTCCCGTTCGATCCTGTCCTGGTCGCCGTCGCGCATGCCGCGGGCCACCGCCACCACGTACGACTCGGCCAGCCGCAGCCCGAAGTGCTCGGCCCGCTCCGCCAGCCGCTCGGCCCGGCCCTGGAGCAGGTCGTCCACGAACTCCCTGCGCGCGTCCTCCTCGGCGCGCAGGGCCATCTGCTGCGCCCGCTCGTACCCCTCCATGAGCGCCGCGACGGCCTTGCGGAGTGCGGGCAGTACGCCGGGCAGACCTTCGCCGGCGGCGAGGGCGGCGTCCACGAGGGCCCTCAGCGGGACGCCCTCCTCAGCCGCCCTGGTGCCGGCGGCGCGGTAGGCGTCCATGGCCTGCCTGTCGGGTAATCGGCCGGTGGCCGCATGGTCCGCCAGCCGCTGCCGGTGCCCGCCGAGCAGTTCCGCGGCCCCGCCTCCCACCGTCCTGTCCACATGGGGCTCCTCAGGCAGATCCACCCTCACCGATCCGTCTGCCCCGAGGTCGTCACACCCCTCCGCCCGAAGGTCGCCGAGTCTCTCCGACTGAAGGTCGCCATGTTTCTCTCCCCGAAGCTCGCCGGGTCCCTCTGCCCGTAGGTCGGTGTGCGGGTCCGTGGGAGGAAGACCCGCAGGCACGTCCGCCGACAGGCCCTCACGCGAGTTCACCGGCATGTCGGCGGGAACATCCGTCCGAAGACCGGAGCGCGAGCCGACATCCGGAGGCTGGCCAGCAGACGGGCCCGCGTGCGACCGCAGGCCAGCAGGCGAGTCAGCCTCCGTCCCCGGACCGGCAGGCGGGTCGGCGTCCGGCCGCGGGTCGGAGGGTGGGTCTGGGGGGAGGGTGGGGCGGGGCATCAGACTCCTACGTCACGCCTGTCGAAGGCGAGTACCGCGGTGAGCGCGAGCACCACCGTCGCCCCCGCCAGCACAAGGTAGTCCCCCACCGGCAACCCCTCGTAGAGGGGCCGCCCCGCGGAGTAGTAGTAGAACGGTGAAACCCACTTCAACCAGGCGATGGACTCCACCGACCGCCCGATGGTGGTGACCGCGTACCCGGCCACCACCCACACCCCCACCACGGAGGTGGCGACGATCCGGCGGCCGGTGGCGGCGCCGACGGTCAGGGCGACGGTGCCGTAGAAGAGGGCGATCAGCAGGACGCCGGTGTGCCCGGCGAGGATTCGGCCGAACGGGACCCCGGCGGAGACGAGCGCAACCATCCCGGCGGCGACCAGCAGCGTCACGGCGGCCAGCAGGAGCAGGCCGAGGACCAGCGCGGCGAACCTGGCGAGCACGAGCCGCCGCCGGTCCACCGGCAGGGTGACGATCAGCTCCAGGGTCCCCGTCTCCTCCGGCGTCGCCAGCGCCCGGTTGGCCAGCAGAGTCGCGCACGCGATGCACAGCATGGGAACGAACAGCTGGTAGACGACCGTCTGCAGAAAGCCGGCGCCGGAGGTCATGTCCTCAAGCCCGCCCATGAGGTCGCGCAGCGGGCCGGGGAACTTGCTCAGCATCGCGGGCCCGTACAGGTCGGGGCTCTGCTTGATGCTGCCGAAGACGGACAGGTACATGACGATGAAGGCACTGACTCCGGCGGTCCACCAGGTGAGCGCCCATCGGAAGTCACGCAGGCTGCGGGCGATCATGGTGTGCCTCCTCGTTGCCGTAGTAGGTCAGGAAGATCTCCTCCAGGTCCGGCTCCGCGCTGACCAGGTGCACGACGGTGAATCCGGCCGCCGCCTTGATCAGCGCGTCGGGCCGGCCGTCGATGGTGCAGCTCAGGCCGGCGCCCTCGACGCGCAGGTCCCGTACGCCGGGCAGGTCGGCGAAGGCGTCGCGCGGCACGGGCGACTCGAAGTGCAGCTCGACCCGGCGGACCGCCTTCTCGCGCAGGACGGCGACGTTCTCCACGGCCACCAGCCGGCCGGCGCGGACGATGCCGACCCGGTCGGAGACGTTCTCCACCTCGGCCAGCACGTGGGAGGACATGAGCACGGTCCGCCCGGAGGTGCGCACCTCGCGCACCAGCGCCAGGAACTCCTGCTGCACCAGCGGGTCGAGCCCGGCGGTGGGCTCGTCGAGGATGACGAACTCCGGTTCGTGCATGAACGCCTGGATCAGCCCGATCTTCTGCTTGTTGCCCTTGGACAGCCTGCGCATCGGCACCGACAGGTCGGCGTCGAAGCGTTCGGCCAGGGCCTCGATGCGGGAGGCCGGCACGCCGCCTCGGGCGCGGCCGAGGAAGCGCAGGTAGTCGATGGCCCGGTCGCGTTCCTCCAGCACCAGGTCTCCGGGCAGGTAGCCCATCCTGGCGCGGGTCGCGGGCTCGCGCGGATCGGCGCCGAGCACGCGTACGGTGCCCCTGGTGGGCCTGATCACGTCCAGCAGCAGCCGGATCGTCGTCGTCTTTCCCGCGCCGTTGGGGCCGAGGTAGCCGAAGATCTCGCCCGGCTGGATGTCGAGCGTGAGATCCTCCAGGCCCCGGCGTTTGCCGTAATACTTGGTCAGCCCTTCGGTCTGCACCACTGCTGTCATGGCCGAATCGTCGCGCCTCGCCGGGCGGCACGTCACGGGGCGGGCCCGGCAGGTTGTGGCCGGCTTGGCTTCCGGAACCCGGCAAGGAGAGGGTGAGTCGCGTGGAGACCGCGTTCGTGCTCGGTGGCGGCGGCGTGCTCGGCGCGCACGAGGTCGGCATGCTGCGGGCGCTCGACGAGGCGGGCATCCGTCCCGACCTGGTGGTGGGCACGTCCGTCGGGGCGCTGAACGGGGCGGTCGTGGCCGCCGCGCCGGGCGAGGCGGCCGACGTGCTGGCGGGCCTGTGGAGCTCCGACATCGTCCGTACGGCCTTCGCCGGCTCGTGGGTGGCCCGGCTGTCGACGCTGGCCAGGACGGGCACCCATCTGCACCCGATCGGCCCGTTGCGCGAGGTGCTGACCGAGACGTTGCGGGTCTCCCTGATCGAGGAGCTGGAGGTGCCGTTCCAGTGCGTGGCGGCCTCGGTCGAGCGCGCGGCGGCCCACTGGTTCACCGGCGGGCCGCTGGTGGAGGCGGTGCTGGCGTCGTGCGCGGTGCCGGGGCTGCTGCCGCCGGTCGTGATCGGCGGTGAGCACTTCTACGACGGCGGCCTGGTGCACAGCATCCCGATCGGGCGGGCCGTGCTGCTCGGGGCCAGGCGCGTCTTCGTGCTGCACGTCGGCAGGATCGAGCAGCCGCTGTCGCCGCCCAGGCGGTTCTGGGAGGTGGGCATGGTGGCGTTCGAGATCGCCCGCCGGCACCGGTTCGCCGAGGACCTGGCCACGCTGCCGCCGGGCGTCGAGGTGCACGTGCTGCCGACCGGGATGACCGAGCCGCTGTCGCCGCTGCGTTACCGCGACGTGTCGCAGATCGCGGCCTCGATCGAGCGCGCCTATCAGGCGTCTTCCCGCTATCTGCGCGACGGTGGAGACTGGGAGTAGACCTCTGAGGGAGGCCGCGTTGCTTCCACCACGTATTCTGCGCAGGCTCGTGCTGGCTCCTCTGGTCATCGTGATGACCCTGTTCATGCTGGTGACGCTGCCGTTCTGGCTCGTCGTCACGGCCGCCGCCTCGTTGCGGCTGCCACCGCCGCAGCGCAGGGGGCCGAGATTCGTCTGGTTCGGGATCGTCTGGCTGACGCTGGAGTCGGCGGTGCTGATCGCCTGCCTGTGGTTGTGGCTGGCGGGCGGGGCGCGCAGGCAGGAGCGGCACTACGCGCTGATCGGGTGGTTCCTGGCGAAGGTGTACGCCGCCGCGGTGCGGATCTTCCGGCTGACCCTGGACATCGAGGAGCCCGAGCCGACGCCGGAGGAGCGGGCGGCCCGGCTGACGCGGCCGGTCATCGTGCTGTCACGGCACGCGGGGCCGGGCGACTCGTTCCTGCTCATCTACCACCTGCTGACGCTCTACCACCGGCGACCCCGCATCGTCATGAAGGCCGCGCTCCAGTACGACCCCTCGCTCGACGTCGTCATCAACCGGCTGCCGAACGCGTTCGTCCCCCGAGGCTCCGCCGCACAGAGCCGGGTCGTCGAGGAGATCCGCCGCCTTGCCGCGACGATGGGCGACCAGGACGCCCTGGTGATCTTCCCCGAGGGCGGCAACTTCACCCCGCGCCGCCGCCGGCTGGCGATCAGGCGGCTGGAGGAGAAGGGCCTATCCGCGCAGGCCGATCGGGCGCGCGGCATGGACCACCTGCTCCCGCCCCGCCCGAACGGCGCCATCGCGGCGATCGAGGCGTGCCCGGGGGCCGACGTCATCTTCGTCGCGCACACCGGCCTGGACGACCTGATCACGCTCGGGGACGTCTGGCGCAAACTCCCCCTACGCGCTCATATCACCGCGAAGTGGTGGCGGGTGCCCGCCGCCGAGGTGCCCACGGAGCGCGAGGCCAGGATCGGCTGGCTGTACGACCACTGGGAGCGGATCGACGCCTGGATCAGCGCCCAGCGTCAGGCCAGAACCCCCGACCGGGCCGAACACGGCTGAGCGTGGTCACCGAGGTTCGCCCATCTGGGATCCCGGTGGCAGGAGCGGAAGGCCGGGTGGCGGACCGTGCTGGATGAGGTGGAGCAGGGCGCCGGTGTCCAGGTGCTGTTCGACCAGGTCTCCGAGCGCGTCGAGCCGCTCCTCGCGCAGCGCGGCGAAGTCGGTGCCCGGATCCGGGACGAAGTCCCGCCCCGCCCGCGCGGCCACGTCCGTCAGGAACGCGCGCCTGAAGCCGTCGTTCTCCAGGGCGCCGTGCCAGGTGGTGCCCCAGACGTTCTCCTGGTGGCAGCCGTCGAGGAAGGGCTCGCCGCCCTCCACCGTGGCCACCCCGTGGTGGATCTCGTACGCACGCACCGGCTCCCCGTACGCCTCCCCTTCGGGTCTGGCCAGCCGCTTCTCCCGCTCGAACGTGATCCGTACCGGCAGCAGGCCCATCCCTTCGACCCGGCCCGCGCCCGACTCCACCTCGTCCACGATCTCCCTGCCGAGCATCTGGAACCCGCCGCAGATGCCCAGCACGGGCCCGCCGCGCTCGCGCAGGGCCGCCGCCAGGCCGCGCTCGCGCAGCCAGGCCAGGTCGTCGACGGTGGCCCGGGAGCCGGGCAGTACGACGAGGTCGGCGTCGTCCAGTTCGGCCGGATCGCTCACGAAACGCACCAGGACGCCCGGCTCGGCGGCCAGCGCGTCCACGTCGGTGAAGTTCGAGATCCTGGGCAGCCGCACGACCGCCACCCGCAGGGTCTGCCGCCCGTAAGGGGGCCGCGCGGCGACCTGGCGGCCGTCGAGGGCCAGTGAGTCCTCGACGTCCAGCCAGGGTCCTTCGAGCCAGGGCAGCACGCCGTACACCTCGCGCCCGGTCAGCCGCCCGAGCATGTCGAGACCGGGTTGCAGCAGTTCCTTCGCGCCCCTGAACTTGTTCACCACGAAACCGGAGACGAGGGCCTGGTCGGCGGCGTCCAGCAGGCTCAGCGTGCCGTAGAAGGCGGCGAACACGCCTCCTCTGTCGATGTCGCCGACCACGAGCACGGGCATGTCCGCGGCCCTGGCCAGGCCCATGTTGGCGATGTCCGTGCGGCGCAGGTTGATCTCCGCCGGGCTGCCCGCGCCCTCGCACACCACCACGTCGTACTGCTCGCGCAGCCGGTGCAGGGCCTCCAGGGCCGTCGTGCGCAGCATGTCCTTCAGCGCGCCATACTCCATGGCGTCCACGTCCGCCACCGGGCGGCCCATGAGCACGACCTGGCTGCGGCGGTCGCTGCCCGGCTTGAGCAGAACGGGGTTCATGTCGGCGACGGGCTCCAGGCCCGCCGCCCGCGCCTGGGCGGCCTGGGCGCGGCCGATCTCGGCGCCGTCGGCGGTGACGTACGAGTTGAGTGACATGTTCTGCGCCTTGAAGGGCGCGACCCGGACGCCCTGGCGGGCCAGCCAGCGGCAGATGCCGGCCGTCACCACGCTTTTACCCGCGTCGGACGTGGTACCCGCGACCAGTAGTGCCCCCTTGACCATGGGACCACCGTATCGAAGGAGTGAGTCACGAAATTTCGCGGCAATCACCCATTTACGAACGCTGTGACTTCTGTCACTCTGACTAGAACATCGCCCTAGAACAGAATTCTAGTTTTCCCTACTGGAAAGGGTGGGCATGGTCGGGACGTTCGGTTCTCCGCGTGCTGGCTTGATCGACGCGCGATCCCGCGCACCATTCGGATGGGCGCCCCTCGTGGTGCTCTTCATCGTCGGACTAGTGGACCGGATCGAGCACAACCTCCTGTCCGGGGTGCTTCCGCTCATCCAGCGGGAATGGGGCTTCAGCGACACCGCGGCCGGCTCCATCCCGACCGCCGCCGCGCTGGCCGCGGCCGTCGTGGCCCTGCCCGCCGGTTATCTGGCCGACCGCTTCAGCCGTACGCGCATCATCGCGATCGTCGTCTTCTGCTGGGCCATCGCCACGCTCGGCTCGGGCCTGGCCACCGGCTTCGCCCTGTTCTACCTGATGCGGGTGTTCCTGGCGGCGGCCGAGAACATCGACAACCCGGCCGCGGGCAGCCTGCTGGCCGACTACTACCCGCCCGCCAGCCGGGCCAAGGCGTACGGGCTCACCCGCGTCACCACCTACCTGGGCGGCGTCGGCACCCTGCTCGGCGGCGTACTGGCCGGGAGTTTCGGATGGCGTGCCGCGTTCCTCATCATGGTCGTGCCCGGCGTGCTCACGGCGCTGCTCGTCTGGTTCCTGCGCGAGCCGCGCCGCGGCGAGCTCGACCGGCTGGTGGCGAGCGGCGAATCGCCCCCGGCGGACCCTCCCGCGGCCGAGGCCAAGCCGCCGTTCTGGGCCCAGTTCCGCCAGGTGGTGGCGATCCCGACGCTGATCTTCGTCTGCGTCGGCCTGGCCCTGCTCAGCCTGGGCCTGGCCGGCGTCTTCTACTGGCTGCCCACGCTCATGGTGCGTACGTTCGGCGTCGGCGTGGCCACGGCCGGCTCGCTCAGCGGCCTCATCACCGTCGCGGGGACCCTCACCGGCACCCTCGTCGGCTCGTGGCTGGGCCGGAAATGGCACGGCACCCGCAAGGGCGGCCGGCTGCTCGCCGGTGGCGGCGGCATCACGGCGGGCTCCGTGGTCCTCGCCGTCGCGCTGTCCATGGACTCGATCGGCGCTCTCACGGCACTGGTGCTGCTCGCCTGCTCGCTGATGTCGATCGCGATCCCCAACATGACCGCGTGCCTGGCGGACGTGGTGTCCGCCGGCACCCGCGGGCTCGGCTTCGCCGTCCTGCAACTGCTGCTCACGGCGGGGGCCGCGTTCGGCTCGCTGGTCGTCGGCATCGCCTCCGACCGGTTCGGCTCGCTGCTGTCCGGGATGTACGTCCTGATCGTCCCCATGGTCGTGGGCGGGCTGCTCACGCTCGGGGCCAGGGCGTCGTTCGAACGGGACGCGAACAAGGTCCTGGAGGACGCGCGCCGCTGACGTGATGGGCCACTCATCCGGGACGGGCGGACCGGAGGCCTGCCGGGACGCTTACCGGGGCGCTTGTCGGGGCGCTTGTCGGGGCGCTTGTCGGGGCGCTTGTCGGGGCGCTTGTCGGGGCGCTGCTGACGTGCGGGAACGGTGTCGGTGGTGTGGCCACCGGCACTGTCGCCCCGCCGTCAGCGGTCTCGCGGCTCTACGCGCGTTGGAGGCTCAGCCCTGCGGCGGCGTGCGCCGCTCGCGCTCCTCCTGGGTCTCCTGGCCCGCCGGCTGCTGACCGGGCTGCTGCTGACCGGACTGCTGGCCGGCGCCCCCGCCGTAACGCTCCTGCACGGCGTCGGCGCCCTTGCTGATCTGGTCGTCGTACTTGTGCCCGGTACGTTCCTTCGCGTACTCCTCGGCGCGGTCCAGCATCTGGTCTGCCTGCTTGGAGTGCCCCCGGGCCAGGTTCTCGGCTTTCTTCAGCCACTCCGCTATGCGGCTCATGACCGTATCCCCCTCGTTTGTCCTGTCTCGGCCCCCTACCCCGGCTGCCGCGGATGATGTACCACCCGCCGGCCCCGCGTGAGCAGCCACAACACCCACGCCTGCACCAAGCCGGCCCCCACGAGCAGCGCGAGATACAGCTCCGACGGCAGCACATCGGCCACCGGGAGCAACATGATGAGCCACGAGCTCGGGGCCGTGACCATGAAGAGGTAGATGCCCTCAAGCCCCTGGCTGTCCGCCGCCAGCCGGGTACTGATCTCGACGTAGGCGGCGACCCCCAGGACGAGCAGCGCGTACGCCCCCGCGATCGCCAGACCGCGCCGCCACCGGTCGTAGCGCGACACGTACTCTCTCAGCGAACTCATTCCCCCAGCCTGTCAGGGGCGGGCCCGCGCCGGCCTGAGCATTCGTCCCCAGGCCCGCTGAGTACGCCGGCTCATCTTCGCCAGGGCGCTTGAGTCTCCAGTGAGGGGAGGCGCGAGAGTGGGGGCATGGACGGGGACACGCTCTACTCGATCGGCGACCTGGCCCGGCGGACCGGGCTCACGGTCAAGACCATTCGGTTCTACTCCGATCAGGGCATCGTGCCGCCCGCCGGCCGCAGCCCGGCCGGCTACCGCCGCTACGACCCGACCGCCCTCGCCCGCCTCGACCTCGTACGAACGCTGCGCGACCTCGGGCTCGACCTGGCCACCGTGCGCGCTGTCGTGGACCGGGAGATCTCCCTGGCCGAGGTCGCGTCCGCGCACGCGGCGGCCCTGGAGACCCAGATCCGCACGCTGCGCCTGCGCCAGGCCGTGCTGACGGCCGTGGCCAGGCGCGGCTCCACCCCTGAGGAGATGGAACTGATGCACGAACTCGCCCGACTGTCGCAGGCCGAGCGGCGCCGCCTGATCGGCGACTTCCTCGCCGCCACCTTCGGCGACCTGGACGGGGATCCGGCCTTGGCCGGCGTCATGACGTCGATGACGCCCGAGTTGCCGGAGGATCCCGAGGCCGAGCAGGTGGAGGCGTGGGTGGAACTGGCCGAACTCTCCCGCGACCCGGCCTTCCGCGCCTCGTTCCGCCGCCTGGCCGAACATCTGGCCGATCACCTGTCCGATCATCGGGCCGATCATCGGGCCGGACGCGGACGGGGTGGGGCGCAGGTCGCCGTCGTGCGGCCGGATGCGGCGGCCATGGTCCGGGATCGGGCCGCGCCCGCGCTCGCCGCCGGCATCGACCCGGCCTCCGCCGAGGCCGAGCCGTACGTGGCGGCGCTGCTCACCGCGACGGGACTCGGCGGCGCGACCCTGCTGGACCGGCTGGAGGCGGCCGCGGATCCACGCAGGGAGCGGTACGCCGAGCTGCTGGCCGTGATCAACGGCTGGCCACCACCGGAGAGCCTGGCCCCGGCCCTCACCTGGTTCATCACAGCACTACGCACCCACCTGCCCGACCGGGACGCCCCGCTGAGTCAGCCCGCGCCGAAACCCGTCCGCCAGGTGGGATGACGAGGGCGCCAGCCGCGTGAGCGGGCCAAGGTGTTGTCGGCGCCGCGTTGCCAGGCCAGCCGCCCCGCCGTCGGAGCGGGGGCGGGTGCGTCCACGGCGGCGGCGAGCGCCGGCAGCCACTCGCGGGCGGGCGCGGGTTCGTCGTCCACGATGTTGACCGGGCCCGACGGCCAGTCGAGTGCGGCGACGGCGGCCAGGGCCGCGTCCTCGACGTGGACGAAGGACGACACCGCGTCGTTCGCGACCAGGTCGCCGAGCATCCGCGCGGCGGGGTCGCCGGTTTCTCCGCGCAGCACGTCGGCGACCGGCCCGCCCGGCCGGTACCAGGTGCCGGGGCCGTAGAAGAGGCCGTAGCGCAGGATGACGTACCGGTCGAGCTCGGAGACGGCGTCTTCGAGCGCGCGCACCGCGGCGATCATGCCGACCCTGGGCTCGGGCGCCTGCTCGTCCAGAGGGGTGGCCTCGGTGGCGGGGGCGTCGCCGGGCTCGTACACCCAGGAGATCGACTGCGCCACGATGCGCGGCACGCCGGCGTGCCGGGCGGCGTCCACCAGGTTGCGGGTGCCGATCCTGCGGATGCGGCCGTTGTCGGCCGGGTTGCCGTCGCTCAGCGCGGTGAGCTGGTGGATGATCGCTTCGGGCGCGGCGGCGGCGACCGTCCGTTGGACGGCGTCGGCGTCGTAGACGTCGAGGCGCACACCGGACGCCCCCTGGCTGTCCAGCAGGGCCAGCCCCGCCTGTGTCCGGCTGGTCGCGGTGACCTCGTGACCGGCGGCAACGAGCGCCGGGACGAGGTACCGGCCGACGGCGCCGGTGCCGCCCGCGACGAAGATGCGCATGTGGGTACTCCTGTCAGTCCGATACCTGTTCTGCCGCCGTCGAGGCGCCGGCGACGGTGATCGCCGCCCAGCCCCGAGCGGCGCCTACCATACGCCCATGACCACGCACGGATTCACGATCACCGCCGAAGGTCCGTTCGACTTCGCCGACTCCCTGCGCTTCGTGGAGGACTGGCCTGCCACCAGCGCGCTGCCGCCCTCAGACGGCCGGGCGCTGCGTTTCGCCTACTGCGCGGAGTCGGACTGGCGGCCGATCGGGGTGAGCGTGACGGGGGCGCCAGGCGGGGTGGAGGTGGCGACGACGCGGGCGGCGGGGCCGGGCATCAGGGGCGAGGTGGCGCGGATCCTCTCCCTCGACGTGGACGGCGCCGGATTCGCCAAGCTGGGCGAGGCCGACCCGGTGCTCGGCGACCTCCAGCGGCTGCGGCCGGGGCTGCGGCCTGTGTGCTTCTGGAGCCCGTGGGAGGCGGCGTGCTGGGCGGTGATCGTGCAGCGCTCGTCGATGCTGGTCGCGTCCCGGATCAAGCAGCGCATCGCGGAGCGGTACGGCGCGCGGGTCGAGGTGGACGGGCAGCCGATCGCGGCCTTCCCACCGCCTGTCTCGCTGCTGGACGCGGGCGGTCTCGGGCTGCCCGCGCAGAAGGAGGAGTGGGTACGCGGGCTGGCCAGGGCGGCGCTCGACGGGCTGCTCACCACGGAGCACCTGCGCTCGCTCGCGCCCGAGGAGGCGCTGGCCGAGCTGCGTGGGCTGCCCGGGGTGGGGCCGTTCTCGGCGGGGCTGATCCTGATCAGGGGCGCGGGGGCGCCGGACGCGTTCCCTGGCGACGAGCCGCGGCTGTTCGCGATCCTGCGTGAGGCGTACGGGCTGGCGGAGGACGCCCCGCCGTCGGCGTACCGGAGGCTGGCGGACTCGTGGCGGCCCTACCGCTCGTGGGCGTCGTTCCTGTTCCGGGCGACCGCGTACGGCGTCATGAACGACGGCGAGCCACGCGATCGGACCCCTACCCAGGCATCCTGAGGCGACGCCGACCGGCACCATCGGTCCGCGCCACTGAACCGGAACCACCGGTCCGCGCCGCTGAGCCGGGCCGCTGAGCCGGGCCGCCGGGCGGCGTCGGCTGGTCTAGCCGGTTCGGCCCGCCGGCCTGCGGTGCACGCCCACCAGGTGACCGTTGTGGCGGATCTGGGCCTCGTCGTAGGGGCACACCGGACGGGTCACGTACGTCTCCGCGATGCTGTCGGCCTCGCCCCTGCCCACGCCCCAGCCGATCGTGTGCCAGCGCGGCCTGCCATCCTCGCTCGTGGTGTCCAGGACGGCGATCTCGAACAGCGCGGCGGCGGCGGGAGGTGTGCAGCGGACGTGCGCGGGCGAGCCGCCCGCGGTGGTGCGCTCATGCCGGTCGCCGGATCCCCGCTGGTCCATGTGGATCTCCCTTCGATGTCGCACATTCCCGGTCCGGGAGATGCATTCCCGATCTCCGGCGGGTCAGTCATCCCGCAGGCGGCGGCCCTCGCGAACGTCATGGACGGGCATGCGTTGCGCCAGCACTCGCCGTTCCGCCCGCCGTGGCGTGGCGACCGGGGCTAAGAACAGGGCGGTGGGATCGAATGAGACGCCGCGGCCCGGCCGGGTGGCGCCGTGGTCGGCGTGGCGAGCACAGTCGTGGTCAGCGTGGCGAGCACAGTCGTGGTCAGCGTGGCGGGCACAGTCGTGGTCAGCGTGGCGGGCAGGGCGGGCGTGGCTGGTTCTGGTGGCGCTGGGCTATGCGGTCGTCCAGCTCGTCGCGGTCGCTCCCGGGATGGGCCTGGGCTGGGACGAGGTCGTCTACGTCAGCCAGGTCGACCCGCGCGTGCCGGCGGCCGAGTTCATCGCGCCGCGCGCCAGGGGGATCACGCTGCTGGTCGCCCCCGTGGTGCTGGTCACCTCGTCCACCGAGGCGCTGCGGGTCTATCTGTGCGTGCTGTCCGCTCTGGGGCTGTACGCGTCGTTCGGCGTCTGGCTACGGGTGCGTCCCGGCCCCGTGGTGCCGGTCGCCGCCCTGCTGTTCGCGTCCACGTGGCTCGCGCTGTTCTACGGGAACGAGGCCATGCCGAACCTGTGGGTGGCCTTCGGCGCGGTGGCCGCCACGGGGTTCTTCCTGCGCTGCGTACGTCCGGAGGCGGGACTCGGGCCGGCGGCCGGGCTGGCGCTGAGCGTGGCGGCCGTGGCGCTGCTGCGCCCGCCGGACAACGTCTGGCTCGTGCTCCCGCTCGCGCTCGCCCTGGCCAGGCCCGGATGGAGGTGCCGGCGGGCCGGGGTCGCCCTCGTGGCCGGGCTGGCCGTGGGCTGGGCGGACTGGATCGTCGAGGCGTACGTGCGCTTCGGCGGCCTGGCGGCGCGCTGGCACGCGGCCGGTGCGGCGAACGAGACCGGCCTGCACGTTTCGCTCCTCGATCACGTCAGGGCGCTCGACGGGCCGCTGCTGTGCCGCCCTCCCGCGGACTGCGGGCCCGTCGTGACGCCGTGGCTGGTCTGGTTGATCGCGGTTCCCGTCCTGGCCCTGCTCGGCCTGTACGCCGCCCGCCGACACGACCGATCACCCACGGCCCGGCGCCACGATCACCCGGCCGAGGTCCCATGCCGCGATCAGCCGGCCGCGACCCTGCGCCCCAGCGACCCGCGTGTGCCCAGCGGTGTACCCTGCGGCGTGCCCAGCTTGCCGGGGTTCGTGCTGGCCGCCGGCTGCGGGCTGGCCATGGCCGTGCCGTACGCCTTCCTCGTCGGGTACGCGGCGCCCCGCTTCCTGCTGCCCGCGTACGCGCTGCTGGCCCTGCCCGTCGCGCACGCCGTGTGGTCGCCCGGCCGGCGCCCCGCCCTGGCCGGGCTCGTGGCCGCCGGTGTGGTGGCCCAGGTCGTCCTTCAGGGGATCACGCTGGAGAAGGTCGTCACGGGCGGGCTGGCCAGGCGCGGGGACGACGTCCGGGTGGCCCGCGCCCTGCTGGCCATGGACGTCAGGCCGCCCTGCCTGGTCTACGGCGAGCACGCGGTGATGATCGCCTACCGGATGGGCTGCCACGGCTACCCGGTCCTGAGCTGGCCGCAGGAGGCGCCGGCCCAGGTGCGCGGGGCGCCGGGCACGGGCACGCGGGTGGTGGCCGTGGACCGGGGAGGCCCGACGCCCGCGCCGTTCCTGCGGCCCTGGGAGGCGGCCGGGATGCCGGGCCGCTGGCACGCCTACCAGCTGCGTTGAACGGCGGCCAGCCCGCCGGGAGCGCTGGGTCCTCGTCAGCAGGCGGCCGGCTCTCCCCGACCGCTCAGCCGCCAAAACCGGTCACCTTCAAAAAGCCCGGTCACCCGCGAAGGCCGGTCAGTCCTCCGAGATCGGGATCCGGAGGACGAACCTGGCGCCAACGTCGGAGTCCTCCAGGGTCAGCGTGCCGAGGTGGATCGAGGCGATCTCGCGGGCGATGGCCAGCCCGAGCCCCGTGCCGCCGGCGTCGCGGCTGCGGGAGGCGTCGAGGCGGGTGAAGCGCTGGAAGACGATCTCACGCTGGTCCGGCGCGATGCCGGCGCCGTCGTCGACCACCTCGATCACGGCGTCGTCGCCTTCCTGCCGGGCGGTCACGACGATCTTCGACTCGGCGTGCCGTTCGGCGTTGTCGAGCAGGTTCGTCAGCAGGCGGGCCAGCTGGAGCCGGTCGCCCATGACGCGCAGGCCCGGCTGCAGCGTGGTGACGATCTGCTTGTGGCGCGGCCTCGCGGTCTCGGCGGCGATCAGCTCGCTCAGGTCGAGGGGCTCACGGTTGTCGGCGGCACCGGCGTCCAGCTTGGTCAGCGTGAGCAGGTCGGTCACGATGGCCTGGAGCCGGTCCAGGCTGGCCAGCACCGCGGCGCCCGTCTCCCGCCAGTCGGTGTCGTCGGGATGGAGCAGGGCGTCCTCGATCTGGGCGCGCATCGCCGTGATCGGGCTGCGCAGGTCGTGCGAGGCGTCGGCGGCGAACCTGCGCTGCCGTTCCATCAGTACCCGCTGCTGCTCCAGGGCCGACTCCAGCCGGCCCAGCATCTCGTTCGCGGTCTCCGACAGGGCCTTGATCTCGTCGTCGGACTCCGGCACGGGCACACGCATGCCGCCGCCGCCCGCGCTGATCTCGGCGAGCTTCCTGGTGATGTCGCCGACGGGCGCGAGCGTCTGGGCCACGACGCGCGAGACGCCGAACCAGGTCAGCGCGACCAGCGCCACCGCCAGGCCGATCTGGAACATGAGCACCTGCGGGCTCACGTACCAGGGGACGGCCGGGCCGAAGCCGTAGATCTTCCACTCCCCGTCCGGCTGGTACGCGATCAGCACCACCGCGATCTGGCACTGGTGGTCGAAGGCGGGCAGGTCGCACAGCACGGCGTAGTCGTTGGTCTGGCGCAGGTGGGGGATCTCGGCGGTCACCCGGGGCTGGCCGGCCAGGTTGGGGGTCCAGGCGACCGGCTCGCCCTGCGGGTTGAGTACCTGGAGGCCGTCGAGTCCAGCCGGGTCCAGCACCTGAGGCAGGTTGCCACGCTTGATCATGAGCAGCACCGTGATGGTCTTGCCCCTGATGTCGTGCGCCCTGGCGGCCGAGGCCTCATTGCGGATGCCGTACAAGACGGACGCGCTGACGACGATGTACAGCAGCAGCATCGCTATGCCGGCGAACATCGCCAGCCGTGTCCGCAGCGAGCGGCCCAACCGTGTGCTCACGCAGTCTCCCCCGAGGGTCAGCAGAACACAGCCGTCGCCTTCGCCGCTAACCTCGGGAGATTCCCCGACAAATCCGTTTCAGCACCCATAACGGTACATAGTCGCCGCAGGACCCCGGGCGGTGAGCACCCGCTCTGTCCGCGACTCAGCCCGCGGGCGCGGGGCCGACCGACTGGCCCGGCTCCAGGGCGCACGGGATCAGGACGTGCGGCGGCGCGTCCTGGACGCCTTCGAGCTGGTCGATCAGGGCGTCGGCGGCCAGGCGCCCCAGCTCGGGGGCCGGCGCCGCCATGACGGTCAGGGCCGGCTCGATCATCTCGCCCAGCTCGCGCGTGGTGGCCGCCGAGATGATGGACAGGTCCTCGGGGACGCGCCGCCCGAGCGCCCGCGACCCCTTGACCAGCCCCGCCGAGGCGCCCTCGTTGACCAGGATCACGGCCGTCGAGCCGGGGAAGTCCGCGCCGAGCACGCTCGCGGCCTCACGGCCCCCGGCGGACGTGCCCTCCACCGCGACGATGGCGGGCGGGGCCCCGAGCGGCGCGATGGCGTCGAGGTAGGCGGACTCGACCCGCGTGATCCGGCCTGGCTCGTGGCCGGCCTGCGCCTTCGTGCGCTGCGTGACCAGCGCGATGCGCTCGTGGCCGAAGGAGCGCAGGTGCGCGACCGCCCGCTCGATCGTGGTGGCGAAGTCGATGTCGACGTACGGCAGGTCGTCCTTCTCGGTACGGCCGATCAGCGCGAACGGCACCCCCGACGCCAGCAGCCGCTCGACCCGAGGGTCGCGGATCCGCACCTCCATGAGCAGCACGCCGTCCACGAGCCCGCCGGCCAGCAGGTGGGACATCTGCTCGTCGTCGTTGACCGGCCACAGCACCAGGTCGTAGCCGCGCTCGCGCGCCCCGTGGGCCGCCCCCATGACGAACTGGATCACCGTGGCGTTGGGCCGGGACTCCAGATCGGGGTGGAGCAGGGCGAGGATGCGCGTGCGCGAGCTGGCCAGGGCGCGGGCGACGACGTTGCGCCGGTAGTTGAGCTCCTGGATGGCCGCCTCGATGCGGGCGCGCGTCTCAGGGGAGACCCGTTTGCTGCCGTTGACGACGAACGAGACCGTGGCGATCGAGACGTTGGCCCGCTCGGCGACGTCGCGCATCGTGACCATCGAGGCCGCCTCCCCATCAGGCGCGGGCGTGCGAAGCACTGGCGACTATATCGCCCCGGGGGCTTCCATAAACGCTTGACTTGTTATTGACATCACCAACAGAACGGCGCAACATACTGCACAAGTGAGCATGGTAAAGCGCTTTGATAAATCAACGCCGACCGGCCGCGCGTGGCTCCGTACCGAAATCGCCGAACCCGCTGATCGAACGCCGAGGAAAGGACTGTCGTGGGAGCCATTCACGTCACGGTGTGGGGTGAGAACCGGCACGAGCAGGTCGAGCCGAAGGTCGCCGAGATCTATCCGGACGGCATGCACAACGCGATCCGGCGCGGCATCGAGGCCCGCCTGGACGGGCGGGCCACCGTGGGCACCGCCACGCTCGACGAGCCCGAGCACGGCCTGACCGAGGAGGTGCTGGCCGGCACCGACGTGCTCACCTGGTGGGGGCACGCCGCGCACGGCGAGGTGGCCGACGAGGTGGTGGATCGGGTGCACCGGCACGTGCTGTCGGGCATGGGGCTGCTGGTGCTGCACTCAGGCCACTTTTCGAAGATCTTCACCAGGCTCATGGGCACCACGTGCTCGCTGCGCTGGCGCAGCGAGAATGACCGCGAGCTGGTCTGGACGGTCGCTCCCACCCATCCCATCGCGCGCGGCATTCCCCACCCCATCGTGATCCCCGCCCAGGAGATGTACGGCGAGCAGTTCGACATTCCTGTGCCCGACGAGCTCGTCTTCATCAGCTCGTTCACCGGCGGCGAGGTGTTCCGCAGCGGCTGCACCTTCAGCCGCGGCAACGGCAGGATCTTCTACTTCAGCCCCGGCGACCAGGACTTTCCCGTTTACCACCATCCGGACGTGCTCCAGGTCATCGCGAACGGCGTCGAGTGGGCGGCCGGCGACCGGTCCAGGCGCGAGCTACCCGCGGTGCGGCGTCACGACACCGGCGACTTCTTCCCCAGCACGGCCCCGTGAAGCGGGCCCAGTGAGCGGGCTCCGCGTCGTCCAGGTCGGGGCGGGCGCGATGGGGCTGGCCTGGCTGCGTACGCTGGCCGCCTCCCCCGACGTCGAGGTGGTCGGGGTCGCGGACCTCGACGTGGCGCGGGCGGAGCAGGCCGTGCGCTCGGTCGGCGGCGGCGCCGAGGTGGGCGCCTCGCTCGGCACCCTGCTGGCGGCCACCCGGCCGGACGCCGTCGTGAACGTCACCGTCCCCGAGGCCCACACCGAGGTCAGCGTCGAGGCGCTGTTCGCCGGCGTCCCCGTCCTGTGCGAGAAGCCGGCCGCGCCGACGCTGGCCGAGGCGCTCGTGCAGGCCGCGGCCGCGCAGGCGTCCGGGCGGCTGCTGATGATCAGCCAGTCGCGCCGCTACTACGCCGCGCTGGCCGCCTACCGAGAGCGGATCGCCGCGCTCGGGCCTCCCGGCCTGCTCACCACCGGCTTCTACCGCGCCCCGAGGTTCGGCGGCTTCCGCGCCGAGATGCCGCAGCCGCTGCTGGTGGACATGGCCATCCACGCCTTCGACGCGGCCCGCTACCTGCTCGGGACGGAGCCGGTCTCGGTCGTGTGCGAGAGCTGGAACCCGTCATGGAGCTGGTATCGAGGGGACGCCTCCGCGACGGCGACGTTCCGCTTCGACGGCGGTGCCCGCTACGTCTACAGCGGAAGCTGGTGCGCGGACGGGCTGGAGACGTCGTGGAACGGCGAGTGGCGCGCGGTCGGCGCCGGCGGGAGCGCGACGTGGGACGGCGTGGACCGGGTCACCTCCAGCCTGGACGGCGCCGCCGACGTGCCGCCCGGCGCCGGCGAGGAGATCGCGGGGGCGCTGGCGGAGTTCGTCGCGGCGCTGCGGAGCGGGGTGGAGCCGTCCGGGTCCATCGTCCGCAACCTGGGCAGCCTGGCGATGGTCGAGGCGGCGGTCCGCTCGGCCGAGTCGGGCGGCGCCCGGGTCGAGCTCGCGGACCTGCTGGAACGTGCGTACCGCGACGCGCTGGCGTTGCCCGTCCGGCGGGAGGTTCGCGAGCGGCTGGTGTCCTGGGGAACGGCCGCGCCGGCCCGCGCACCCGCCGGAACGGGCTGACCGCCGCCCGCGCGCCTGCCAAAACGAGGCGGGCGCGCAGGGAGCGGTCAGTAGGTGCGGCGGTCAGTGGGTGCGGCGGTCGATGAGCATGTCGTCGTCGGGCAGGCTGGCCGCCTCCGGCAGCCGCCGCGCCTGCGGCACGTCCGCCCAGCGCAGCAGCGTGGCGGTGGCCGCCTGCCGGTCCGCCTCGGTCAGCCGCGCGATGCTCGCCCCGTGGTTGGAGCCGGGCGCGACGTAGAGGTAGGAGTCACGCCGGCTCGGGGTGAACCGCTCCGCGCTCCACGGGTCGTTCTGCCCGTAGACGAAGAGCATGCGCTCCGACCGGGTGCGCACCCAGTGGTCCACGTCGAGCATCGGGCGCGGGTCGTGCCGGGAGCGCAGCTCGGCGGGCAGCACCGAGTTGGGGTGGTAGAGGCCGCGGTGGCGGGTCAGCCCGCGCAGGTGCGCGAACTTCAGGTCGGGCCAGCCGAGCTGGGTGGACGCCTGGTAGTAGTACGGCCAGTAGTACTCCAGACCCTGGTCGGTGTAGAAGCCGAAGAAGGTGACGGCGTCGATCCAGGTGTACAGCTCCTCGTCCGTGGCGCTCGCGGGCGGCACGGCGGCGCAGTCCGCCTCGGACATGTACTGCCAGAAGGCCCACGCCGTGTCGAGGATCGTCATCTCGAACGAGCGGTCGGCGCTACCGAGCGTCCTCGTGAACGTGTAGCCGTTACGCGCGGCGTCGGCCTCCAGCAGCGCCACCATGCGGTCGCGGCGCTTGAGCGCCTCGCGCTGCACGGTCCGCAGCGCGGCGCGGCAGGCGGGGGTGCCGACGCGGTCGAAGAAGCGGTCGTAGATCTGGTCCGCCTGGTTCACCGGGTCGTCGGGCGCGACATAGGCCACCACGCCGTCCACGTCGGCGGGGTAGAAGCGGCGGTGGTAGACCGACGTCATGCCGCCCTTGCTGGCTCCGGTCTGGATCCATTTGCCGGAGTAGACGGTCTTGAGCGCCTGGACGATCCGGTGCTCGTCGGTCGCCTCTTGCCAGATCGTCAGGTCGTCCCAGTCGGCGGGCGACGGACGGGAGGGGCTGAAGAAGCGGTGCTCGACGGAGACCTGGTTGCCGTCCAGCAGCCGGGTCGGCTCGGTACGGGAGGCCGTGGGGGTGGCGGGCAGCCCGTATCCCCCGGTGTAGAGCACCACGGGCGCGTCGGCCGAGCGGTGCAGCAGGGTGAGCCGCTGCTGGAAGGTCCCCTTGCCGGGGTGGCGGTGGTCGGCCGGCTGGGTGAAGGTCATGACGAAGAACCGGTAGCCGGTCGGCTGGGTCTCCGACACCACGCTGAGCCCTGGGATGGCCTTGAGCCTGTCCAGCAGGTCGTCCTGCGCCGCGGCAGGAGGGGCGTTGAGCGTGAGGGCCGTCAGGACGGCCATCGCGGCCGCCAGCGCGGCCAGGAACCGGGATCGCACGGTATGCCGCTCCTTGGAGGGGGAGGAGGACCAGTACCGCCCGACCGTATACCGATCATCCCCCACCCGAACAGCCTCCTGCCGCCCCGCGCGTGCGCCGCGTTCAGCGCGGAGGGCCGTTCAACACAGGAAGCCGTTCAGCGCAGGGAGCCGTTCAGCGCAGGGAGCCGTTCAGCGCGGGGTCCCGTTCATCGCGGGAGCCCGTTTGCAGGACGGGGTGCCGTTCAGGTGGACGGTCGCCATGTCGCCGCCGGCCAGGGTGAGGACGACCAGGTCGTCCCCCTCGACGCGCACGCCGGGCGACGCCGGCGGGGTCCCGGCCAGCCAGACCAGGCTGACGTAGACGGCGGTGCCGCCGGGGTGGGCGCCGATCGTGTACGGGGTGGCCGAAAGGCGGCCGAAGGCGTTGGCTCCCTCGGCCGTGACGATCCCCGTGCCCGTGTACCCGTGCAGCGGCCGCACACCGCTGCCCAGCCCGTCCGGCCGCCTGGCCTCCCCCTCCCCCAGGTCGAGCGGCACCGGGGCGGCCAGGGCGTGACCGCCGTCGCGCACCTGACGCCCGGCGGGGGCGGTGACCCGGTGGATCCTGATCTCGGCCGCCCCGTCCACGACCGAGGCCGTCACCACCCGGACGGGGCCGTCCTGGTAGGCGGAGGCGGCGAAGCGGTCGGCGACGGCCAGGGGTTCGATCCGCCGCCTGAGCGAGGCGGCGCCGTCGGGGCCGAGGACGGCCAGGTGGTTGTCCACGTCTCCCGTCTCGGGTCCCGAGTGGCTGGTGTAGGCGAGCTTGAGGTAGTGCGGGTCGGGGGCGGCGTCCTGGTCCTGGACGCGGTCGCGGTCGCTGCCGTGGTTGATCAGCCGGACCACGCCGTCGTCGCGGGTGGCGTGCAGCAGCCAGCCGGGCGCGGGCATGGCGATCGACTGGTCGGCCAGGTCGACGGGCGCGGCCTGCTCGGGCTCCGTCCAGACGGGGTGCTCGGGGGGCAGCAGCAGGCCGAGGAACGCCTTACTGGCCCAGTACGGCGACGCCGGCCCCGAGTACGACTGCGTGACCGGCTCGAAGGCGTCGTACCAGCCGAGGGTGAGCAGGCCGCGCTCGTCGGGCGCGCCACGCTCGGCGAAGTGGCGCAGCACGCCGCTGGCGATGCGCCGGGTGCGGCCGGGCGACAGCGGCGTGGCGCCGGTCAGCGCGCCCAGCCAGAACGGGACGACCGTGGCGAACCGGTACGTCAGCGACCGCCCCTGGTGCACAGGCCCGCCGTCGGCGGCGAAGAAGTGCTGGTACTGGCCCAGGAAGCGGTGCAGCCGGGCGGCGTAGAGCTCCTGGCGGGCGCTGTCGCCGGCCATCCTGGCCCACAGCGACGGGTAGAGGTGCATGGCCCAGCCGCAGTAGTAGTCGAAGTTCTTGCCCTGGCCGTCGGAGTACCAGCCGTCGCCGGCGTACCAGCCCTCGATGCGCTCCAGGCCGCCCTGGATCTCGCCGGGTTCGTACGGCCCGCCCACCTCGCCCAGGAACTGCTCGACGACCACCCGGAACAGCACCCAATTGTTGTCCGGGGTGCGCCGCCCGATGAACCCGGCCAGCCAGGCCACCACCCGCTCCCGCTCGGCCGGGGCCAGCCGGTCGAACAGCCACGGGCGGGTCTCGTGCAGGGCGAGCGCGATCGAGGCGGCCTCGACGAGCTGCTGCGCCATGTCGGTCAGCGGCGGCCAGGCGTGCGGGTGCGCCGGGTCGGTGCCGGCCACCAGGCCGCTCGCGTACCGCTCGATCAGCGCGGGCGGCACCCGGCCGCCCGCGCCGGCGATCCTGAAGGCGGCGAGCAGGAACGTGCGGGCGAACCCTTCCAGCCCGTCGCTGACCGGCCCCGACCTGCTCGCCCGGCCCGGGAGACGGAACTGGGCGAAGCCGTCCGTCGCGTACGGGAGCACGGAGTCGAGCAGGTGGTCGGCCATGGCCTCCCAGTGCGCCCGGGTCCAACCGGTGTGACCGGACAGGTGGTCGTCGGACGGTGGGAGACGAAAAGCCATGAGGCGGAGGATACTACGCGGGTAAGCGCTTACCGACGCGGGGACCGCCTAGCCGGCGGTTCCACCGCCGCAGGCGCTGCGGATCTTGTAGAACCACGACAGGTACTGGGAGTGCACGTCACGGCCGCTGATCCGGAGCAGGGAGTCGTCGGCGTTCTCCAGCGTGGTGAAGTTCGCGCTGCCCGTGTAGACGCGGGGCGTGATGCCGCCGTCGTACGCGCCGTCGATCATCATCAGCTTCGTGTGCGGCACCACCGACCGGTTGCCGACGGTGAACCGGCACGGCCTGACCTGGAGATACTTGCCGTTCGACGCCTTGCGGGCGAGCAGGCCCCTGATGTAGTCGGTGACGTTCCGCTTCGCGGGGTCGTCGTAGTACACGATGTCGATCCAGCAGTTCTCGCCGCGCAGCCTGATCAGCTCGTCGGCGATCTCCTTCCTGGCGGCGTTGAAGGCCGTCAGGGCCAGGCGGATGTCCGTCTGCCTGCTCACGCCGTCGGCGTCCTTGTAACCGCATTCGACCAGCTTGAGCACGTTGACGATCGGGTCGCCCTCCGAGCTCAGACGGGGGAAGAAGTGCCCCTTGTACGTGGAGCCGGTGGGAGTCGTCCAGAAGTAGTCGGGGTTGACCGGCTTGAGCCGCCCGGCGCGCAGGTCCTTGAAGTAACGGACGTAGCCGTCGTAGACGGTGGGGTCGGAGAGGGTGAACCCGTCGTTGTAGGAGTTGTACAGGTACCAGTTCGACAGGTTCGACGAGCTCTGGAAGACGACCTTGTCGTAGGTGGTGCCGCCGGCGACGACGCGGGAGAAGGTGGCGAACTTGTCGTGCAGGTAGTTGCGGGCGATGCAGCCGCGGTTGACGTCCTGGCTCGGGTACTCGCACCGCACCGCCCACGACGCGGCCGTCTCCGTGGCGCCGAGCGCGGCACTGAGCTGCCCGAAGACGGCGTCGTTGCCGCCGTCGTCCTGGCTGTCCATGATGACCTGGACGCCGACGCCCCTCTCGTGCGCGGCGATCAGCGACGAGGCCACCTCGCTCGACCGGTCACCGGGGGCGAACTCGTGCATCGCGAACCGGATCTCGCCGCCCGCGGGGACGGCCTTGACGAGCCTGATGAGCTGATCCATCACGGCCGACTGCGCGGCGCTCGGGCTGCCGGCGACGCCCGAGTCGGCCGTCGGGTCGTTGAACACCGGCGCGTTCATCACCGGCGGGCCGCTCACGTCGGCCGCCGCCCCGGTGGCCGGCGCGACGCTTATGCTTAAGGCCCCGAGACAGGCCACGAGACAGGCCAGGACGGTGGGTGTCTTCATTCGCATGAGGGCTCCTGTACGTGATCACGGACGCCTGGGCGCACAACCGCATGATCTCGCTTCCCAGCGTCACCGGAGGGCGATCCGCATGATGCGCCCGGTGCTGTTGAGCCCTCGTTGAGCATCCGTTGAGCCCGCCCGCCACACCACGATCCCCGCGCTAGTCGCCCCGCGTACGGTTCAGCTCGCGCAGCGCGCGGGCGGCGGGCGTGCCCGGGTCCCCGGTGATGAAGACGACCTGCTGATCGTCGTCGGGGACCACGAGAATGTCGCAGTTCACCTTCAACATGCCGCCGCCCGGATGCGGCACCGTCTTCGTACGGTGGCCCGGCGCGTGCACCGGATTGGCCTCCCAGAGCTCGGCGAACTCCGCGCTCCCCGCCCGCAGCTCACGCAGCAGCCCGGCCAGCGCCACGTCTCTCGGGTACCGCTCGGCGGCCCGGCGCAGGCGGGAGACCACGACGCGGCCGAACTCCTCCCTGCCGGAGCTCTCGGGCAGCGGGCCGGTGCCCAGGAAGCGGCGGCGGGCCAGGTTGGGCTCGGTCTCGAAGTCCCCGCCCAGCAGGATGCGGGCGAGCGGGTTCCAGGCGACGACGTCGTAACTCGCGTCGGTGACGATGGCGCCCGCGTCGGGGATGCGGTCGAGCAGCCCGGACACGTCGGGACGAACGCGGCGTACCGGGCCGGGCGGCGGCGCGGGCGGCGCTCCGGCCAGCTGGAACAGGTGGGTGCGCTCGGCGCGGTCGAGCCGCAGCGCGCCGGTGAGCGCGTCGAGGACGCGCGGCGACGGGCGGGGCCCGCGCGCCTGTTCGAGCCTGGCGTAGTAGTCGACCGACATGTTCGCCAGCTCAGCCACCTCTTCCCTGCGCAGCCCCGGTGTCCTGCGCCGCCGGTCGGCGGGCAGCCCCACGTCGGCGGGACGCAGGCCCTCCCTCCGCGCCCGCAGGAAACGGGCCAGCTCCCGCTTGGCCACGCGCGTCTCCCCTCTCTTCCAGGGATCGGCTGTCCCTGGCTGAACCCCTGTCGCCGGGGGCATCGTCGAAGGCATGAACGACATCACGGCACCACGGGATTCCGTCGCGCTGGTCACCGGCGCCAACAAGGGGATCGGCAAGGAGATAGCCCGGCAGCTCGCGGACGCGGGCTGCACCGTCTACGTCGGCTCGCGCGACCTCGGCCGGGGCGAGCAGGCGGTCAAGGAGATCGGCGGCGACACCCGGCCGCTGGTCCTCGACGTCACCGACGAAGGGAGCATCGCGGCCGCGGCACGGGAGGTGGGCCGGCTGGACATCCTGGTCAACAACGCCGGGATCATGACCGACGACGCGAAGGCGCCCGACGCGGGACTCGACTCCTTCCGGCGTACGTACGAGACGAATGTCTTCGGCGTCCTCGCGGTCACCAACGCCTTCCTGCCCGCGCTGCGCCGCTCCCCCAGGCCCAGGATCGTGAACGTCTCCAGCGGCACCGGCTCGCTGACCTGGAGCGCGGACCCGTCGCACGGGTTCGCGGTCGCGGCCGGCTCGGCCGCCGCCTACCGCTCGTCCAAGGCGGCGCTGAACGCCCTGACGATCTACTACGCGCAGGCGCTGGACGAGGCGGGGTTCAAGGTGAACGCCCTGGCTCCCGGGCTGCGCAAGACCGATCTCACCGAGCGCGCCGCCTCGGGCGGCGACCCGGCCGAGGCGGCGGAGGCGGCCGTGCGGCTGGCCCTGCTTCCCGACGACGGCCCCACCGGCGCGTACGTCTCCTGGGACGGGACCACCGTCCCCTGGTAACGGCACAGGTGCTCCCGGCCGGCGGGACAATGGGGCTGACCCGGAAGATCGCCTTCCGCCGAGCCTGCTCTCGTGAGACGGAGTGAGTGTCATGCCCGCACCCGCGCGGTTGCTCGCCTTGCTGGCCGCGGTGACGGTGCTGGCGGGGTGCGCGCCCCACGGCGGCGCGGCGCCGGCGCCGGCCGACACATCTCTCGACCTCGCCACCACGACCCTGCTCACGAGCTTCGACACAGAAGACGCGACCGCCGGCACCCTGCCGTACTTCCAGGCGGTCTACGACACCCTGGTCAAACGCGAGCCGGACGGCACGCTCAGCCCCATGCTCGCCACCGGATGGGCCTACGACGCCGCCAGGACCACGCTGACGCTCACCCTGCGCACCGGCGTGCGGTTCGACGACGGCACCCCCTTCGACGCGAGCGCGGCCAAGGCGAACCTGGATCACCTCCGGCAGGGTGACGGCGTCGCGGCCGGCGCGCTGGCCGGGGTCGAGGCGGTCGAGGTGGTGGACGCCACGCGAGTGCGGCTGGTCCTGCCGGAGCCCGACCCCGGGCTGCTCGACTCGCTCAGCGGCCCGGCCGGCCTCGTGGCCGCCCCGTCGGGGCTGCCCGGTGAGGGGCTGCGGATCGAGCCGAGCGGCACCGGCCCGTACGAGCTGGACCAGGCCAGGACGGTGGCCGGCTACACGTGGGTGTTCACCAGGGCGGCCGGCTACCGGGGCGCGCGGCTCCCCTACGACACGATCACGTTCAGCTATCTCCCCGACGAGAGCGCGATCGTCACCGGCCTGACGGCCGGCCGGTTCGACGCCGCCCTGCTCCGCGACCCGGCCCAGCAGCTCGCCGTCAGGAACGACCCCAGGTTCAGCACCGTCGAGCAGGTCGCCGACCTTCAGGGCCTGCTGCTGTTCGACCGCGCGGGCGCGGTGGCGCCCGAGCTGAAGGACCCACGGGTGCGCAGAGCGCTCAACTACGCCGTGGACCGCCCGACCCTGCTGAGCAAGCTCCGGCAGGGCCGCGGCCAGGTCACCGGCCAGGTCTTCGGGCCCGGCACGGCCGGATACCGGCCCGAGCTCGACACCTACTACGCGCTCAACCGAGCCAGGGCGCGCGAGCTGCTGGCCGAGGCCGGGCTGGCGAACGGGTTCACGCTCCGGCTGCCGCGCGACCCGGCCGTGGTGAGCCCCGCGCTGGCCTCCTTGCTCAGGAACGACCTGGGCGCGGTCGGCGTGGAGGTGGTGTGGGAGCCGCTCGACCACGGCTCGGCCCTGCGGCGGATCCTGCTGGAGCAGGCGTACCCGGGGCTGGTCATGACGCTGCGCCAGTCGTCCGACGACTGGGCCGTGCTGCGCGACCTGGTGCTGCCGGGGCGGCTCAACCCGGCCGGCTACACCGACGCCACGGTGCGGCGGCTGCTGCCGAAGCTCAGGGACAAGCCGGCTGAGGCCGACCTCGAAGCGCTCAACCGGCATCTGGTCGAGGACGGCTGGTTCGTGCCCTTCTTCCGGATGACGTACCTGCACGTGTCCGACGGCACGGTGACGATCAGCCCGCAGGACGGCATGGCGGCGCCGTCCCTCTACGGTTACGCGCCCGCCCGGTGAGGGGCGCGGTCAGCTGAAGCCGTTGGGGCACAACCAGTCGCGGATGGTCGCGGGCGCGCTCCTGAGCAGGGACGGCTGGTCGGTCACCGAGCAGACGTTGCTGCCGTACTCGCCGCCGGTGAAGCCGCCGGCGTCCTGGGTCGCGATCAGTTTCACGCCGCCGACGCTCGGCGAGTCGATCCGGGCGGCCACCCACCGGCCCGAGCAACTCTTGCCGGTGACGCGGGCGTCGTCGGGCAGGCTGCCCTGGTTCAGCCGCTTCAGGTAGCTCAGCACGGCGGACGAGGTCGCGCACGGGATGGAGGGCCGGCGGGCTCGGCTCGGGCTCGGGGTCTCGCTCTCCTCGGGAGTCTTCGCGGCGCGCTTTTTCTGGCTCTTCTCCGGGGTTGGCTCGGGGGTCGGCTCGGGGGTGTCGTCGGGCGTCCGTTCCGGGGTGTCGGACAGCGTGTCGGACGGCGTGTCGGACGGCGTGTCGGACGGCGCCTCGCCGGAGCTCTCGGAGGTCTGCTCGGCGGCGTCGGCGCTGCCAGAGGACCTGCCCGGCGACACGAGCGCGCCCAGCACCCCGGACGAGCTCACCGCGATCACCACGCCCGCCACCACGACCGCGGTGGCGGCCGCCGCCACCGGCCACAGCGGCACCGTCACCCGTTTCCCGCCCCCGGCCGGGTCGGCCGCGCCCGCCCTGATCGCGGCCATCCTGGCGAGAACCTCGTGCGCGGCGGGCCGGGCCGCGCGGTCCTTGGCCAGGGCGGCGCGCACCAGGGCGCGCAGGGGAGCGGGCACCCCGGACACGTCGGGGTCGGCGCTCATGACGCGGTAGGCCAGCACCTCGGGCGGTCCAGTGCCGAACGGCGGCTGTCCCGTCGCCGCGTACGTCATCAGCGCGCCCCACGCGAAGACGTCGGCGGCGGCGTCGGCCTGCTCGCCCCGGTACTGCTCGGGGCTGATCCACCCCGGCGTGCCGATCAGGCCGCCGGTGCCGGTGAGCCCGCTCTCGTCGAGGGCCCGCGCGATGCCGAAGTCGAGCACCTTCGCGCCGGACGCGGACAGGATCACGTTGCCGGGCTTCAGGTCGCGGTGCACGACGCCGGCCCGGTGGATGTCGGTCAGCGCCTCGGCGATGTCCACGCCTAAGTCGGTCAGCCGCTCGTACGCCAGCGGCCCGTCACCACGGACGAAAGCGTTCAGGGTCGGGCCTGGGACGTACTCGGTGGCCAGCCACGGCGGCATCGCGGCGGTGTCGGCGGCGAGCACCGAGACCGTGCACCGGCCCCGTACGCGGGACAGCATGTCGACCTCGCGCACGAAGCGGGCGTGGAAGTCGGGGTCGGCGGCCAGCCCGGGATGGATCACCTTGACCGCGACCCTGGCGCCGTCGGGCGCGATGCCCGCGTAGACCACGCCCATGCCGCCGGCGCCCATCCGGCCCGCGATCCGATAGGGGCCGATGACCTCGCGCTCGTCCGCCGTGAGGGGGCCGAAGCCGCCGGAGTCGCTCATCGGGGCTCCCGATCGCCGGATCATCGAAACAGGGTGATCTTACTGATCAATGCCCGAATTGGCCCTCTTGGCGCTGCTGTATTCTCTTCGCATGCCCACCGACCCGCCAGCGCCGATGGGCCACGAGCAGTCACCGTCCTACCGGGGCCTGCTGACCGAGCGCATCGCGCGCCAGCTGGAGCACGACATCCGCTCGGGCGACATCGCGCCGGGCGCCAAGCTCCCGTCGGAGCGCGAGCTCGCCGTGCAGTTCGGCGCCAGCCGCAACGTGGTGCGCGAGGTGCTGCGGCGGCTGGAGGCCCAGCACCTGATCGAGGTGGCCCCCGGCAGGGGGTCGTTCGTCAGGGAGCAGTCGTCCGTCCAGGCCCGCAGCTACGACGCCCTCCACGCTGCCGCTGGCCGAGTTCCGCTACTGGGGCACGAACTGGCGGCGCGGCCCTGTGACCATGGCCGCCATCGCGGCGGTGGACACCGCGTTGAAGGACGTCAAGGCTACCGACGGCCACCTGCATCCTGGCGAGGAGCCGGGGCTCGGAGTGAAGCGCGATGAGCGGCCGACGGCACAGCATCCATACGGGCAGGCGTATCTGCCTGCCCGGCACGGTGCACGACTGTTGACGAGCTCTCCGGGCTGAAACCCGAAGATTCTGGCCCGTGCCGCCCCGTTCACGCGGCGGCACTGCCGTGGCTTCCTGCTTCGCGGGGCTGTGCCATCCCGAAGGATGGTCTGACCGGCCCTCCACAGGCGTTGAGCCTGTCCGCCCGTCCGGCGGCCAGGATATTGATCGCAGCGTTGATGTCGCGGTCGTGAACCGCGCCACACGCGCAGGTCCATTCCCGGACTTGCAGAGGCATCGCCTCGGTTACGTTTCCACACGCTGAACACAGCTTGGAGGAAGGAAACCATCGGCTGACCTTGGCGAATGTCCTGCCGTACAGTTTCGCTTTGTACTCCAGCATGTTCACGAACGCCGACCAGCCGGCATCGTGCACACTCTTGGCCAGCCTCGTGCGCGCCAGTCCGCCCACCGCCAGGTCCTCCACGAACACCGCTTGGTTCTCGCGGATGATCTGCGTCGAGAGCTGGTGGTGGAATTCGCGGCGGGCGTCGGCGACCCGTGCGTGCGCGCGGGCGACCTTGTGCCGGGCCTTGTCGCGGTTCTTGCTGCCCTTCTCTTTCCGGGACAGGACACGTTGAGCTTTCTTCAGCCGTTTCTCCGCCCGGCGCAGGAAACGCGGAGAGTCGATCTTCGTTCCGTCCGGCAGGACGGCGAAGTGCCCGAGCCCGAGGTCGATCCCGGTCTCGGCTTCGATGCCGGGCAGCCGTTGCGCGGTGACCTCGACCACGAAGCTGGCGAAATACCGGCCCGCCGCGTCCTTGATGACCGTGACCGAGGACGGGTCGGCAGGCAGGTCCCGTGACCAGCGCACCGCGACCTCGCCGATCTTCGGCAGGACGAGTTTCCCGTTCTGGCTCACCTTGAACCGGGCATTCTTGGTGAACCGGATCGCCTGCCGGTTGTCCTTGCGGGACCGGAACCGGGGCGGGGCGAGCTTCGGGCCCCTGCGCCTGCCCGACACCGATGCGAAGAAGTTCCGGAACGCCGTCGTGCAGTCGGCGAGCGCCTGCTGCAACACCACGGCTGACACCTCGCCCAGCCACGCCCGATCGGGGCGTTTCTTCGCCTCGGTGATGACCTGGCGCGACAGCTCGGCGTCACTCACGAACGGGAACCCGTTCTCATGGGCGTCGTTGCGCATGCGCAGTGCGTCGTTGAACACCGTCCGGGCGCACCCGAACGCCCGGCCCAGCGCGATCCGCTGGGCGGGGGTCGGGTCGATCCGGTAGGCGTACCGCAACTGCACCCGATCACCATACAGTTGGGCTATGGCCGGGGACAGCGATATCAGAACCGGCAGACACTGCGTTTTCCTGCTCCACGCTCATTTGGTTTTCGTGACCAAATTTCCGGCATCAGGTGTTCACCGACGCGCACCTGACCCGCCTGGAAGAGATCATGCGGGCCGTCTGCGCCGACTTCGAAACCGGCCTGGGAAACCGGCCTGGCCGAGTTCAACGGCGAGAACAACCACGTCCACCCGCTGATCGACTTCCCCCCAAGATCGCTCTGTCGAAAGCTGGTCAACAGCCACAAAGGTGTCTCCTCGCGGCCGATGCGACAGGAATTCCCCGAACTGGCCGCCCACTACTACCGGGCGAACAAGCTGTGGCCCAGATCCTCCTTCGCCGGCTCGGTGGGAGGCGCGCCGACCAGTGCCCTGCGCCAGTACATCGAACAGCAGAACCGACCCGTCTGAGCGGGTGGACGCCGGTCCGCCCGGTGGCGAATCGGCCGCTCTTACCCTGCTACGCGGGACGGTCGGCTTCACCCCCGGGCTGAAGCCCGGAGCACTGCCGACAATTCTGGTAGCCGGTCAGAAGTACTGCCCGATGTGGAAATGGCGCACCGTGAGCGGCAGCGCGTCCCGGCTGAGCACCTTGACCTTCCGCAGGCCGCTCGGCTTGTGGATGGTCACCTTGACGCACTTCATCCGCACCACATGGTCGCCCGGGGGCGCGTAGCGGGAGATGATCACGGCCCGCCGGCCGAAGCCCCGGCTCGTCAGGCCCACGCCCACCTCGCGGTAGCGGCGCCATGAGCCTTTCAGCATGAACGCGGTGGAGCCGAGGATCGCGTGGTTCGCCTCGACGGGGCAGTGCAGGAGGACCCTGAGGACGTCGTTCTGGTGCGGTGCCTCGGGTGAGATGCGGAAGGACGTGAGCTTGCGCCACTTCGGCTCGTCGTCGTTGTCGTTGTCGTCGGTGGCGGCGGCAGTGGCGGCGGCAGTGGCGGTGGGAGTGGCGGCGGCAGTGGCGGTGGGAGTGGCGGCGGCAGTGGCGGTGGGAGTGGCGGCGGCAGTGGCGGTGGGAGTGGCGGCGGTGGCGGCGGCCGGTGGGGCGCTCAGGGGGACGGCGGCCGGCGAGGCGGCGAGGGCGAGCGCCGCCGCCACGCTCGTGATGGACCGCATCCGCCCTCCTCGCACACCGTGATCGCAGTGCTCCCCATTGTGACGAACGCGCTCCCGCCCTGGCCGGTGCCACGCCGAACGCCGTCTCGTCGCCGCCCGTCGCCGCCCGTCGCCGCCCGTCACTGGCTGTCACTGGCCGTCACTGGCCGTCACTGGCCGTCGCCGGTCCTGTCGACCGCCGTCACCCCACGTCAGCCATCGGTTCCGAGCGCACGGCGTACCGCCTCCTCGGAGCGGGCGACCACCGCCGATCCGTCGTCGGCGGTGATGATCGGGCGCTGGATCAGGATCGGATCCTTCGCCAGCGCCTCGATCCACCGCTCGCGGTGGGCGGCGTCGCGCGGCCAGGCGTCCAGACCCAGCTCGGCCGCCCGTGCCTCACCGGTCCTGGTGATGTCCCACGGTTCGAGGCCGAGCCGGGCCAGGACCTCGCGCAGCTCCGCCTCGTCCGGCGGGTCCTCCAGGTAGTGCCGCACGGTGTAGTCGGCAGCCTCGGCGTCCAGGACGGACAGGGCGGAGCGGCACTTCGAACAGGCGGGGTTGATCCAGATCTCCATGACCCACGACCGTACCGGCGGCCTCAAGCGAGGACGGTGAGCAGGACGAGCACGAGCGTGATGACGGCCAGCAGCCCGTGCCCGACGACGACCGCGACGGGGAAGTGCCGCTCGGCCGGCGCGACGGCTCCGGAGGCACCGGGGACGGTGATCTCGGAGGCGGCGGTCGTGGGGGCCGCGGTCTCCGGGGCGGGGGCGCGGTAGATCGGGATCCAGCGGGCCAGCATGACGAAGCCGAGCAGGGCCACCGGCACCAGGATGATCAGTGCCGTCCAGGCGAGGCCGGTCGAGCGGGTCGCCAGGTAGAGGATCCAGGCGACCAGCCCGGCGGCGGCGAGCAGCAGATGCCCGAAGACCACCGGGGTGGGCAGCCGGGTGCCGGCGCCCTCCTCGCGGCGCAGGCCGCCCCGGGAGATCCAGATGCCCAGCAAGGCGAAGCCGCCGAGCGCGGTGACGATCCAGGTGATGAGTGCGGCGATGTCCATGATCCTCCTTCTCGGATCAGGTACGGATCGGGTGCGGATGGGGGTGCAGGCCAGGTGCGGATCGAGTCCGGACCAGGCACGGATCAGGTGTGGAAACCCTCGGCCTGCGTCTTCTCGTCGGCGACGCGGACGCCGTAGCGGTAGGCGAGCTTGCCTCCCAGGTAGCCCGAAACCGTCAGTGCGGCCAGGCTGACGGCCGACAGGACCACCTGCCCGGCGGCGACCGGCTCGGCCGTGGCGCCGCCGGCGGCGCGCCAGGCCCAGGCCAGGCCGTATGCGGCGGTGACCGTCAGGTTGAGGCACATGTGCACGATCCCCGTGCGGTACGCGGCGGTCCCCCGTTCGATGCCGAGGAAGTCGAGGAACCCGAGCAGGGCCGCCCCCAGCGCCCCGAGCACACCGGTCGCGATCAGCCAGAGCGAGCCCCTGACCAGGAAGGCAGGGTCGGGCACGACGTACGAGGCGAGGTCGAAGACCAGGCTCGTCACCCAGGCGCCGATGGGCACGGTGACCAGGATCGGATGGAACGGGTGCCCGTACGGGCCGGCGAGAGCGGTCGCCGGGCGCTTGGCGCGATGCAGTGGACTCGTCACGGCCCACCTCCTATTTGCCAATAAGTTTTGGCTTTATTCGGCCTGCGGTCTATGGCCACGCAGCTAGATGAGGCTGTCCTCACCATTTGACCCACTGTCCTGGGTGTTACTCTCACCGCATGAGCTCAGCGCTCGAAGCCGTCGCGGTGCTCGGCGACGACCTGCGACGCCGCCTCTACGACCACGTCCGCCGCTCGCCTGCCCCCGTGACCCGCGACGAGGCGGCGCGCGACGCGGGCATCTCGCGCAAGCTCGCCGCCTTCCACCTCGACAAGCTCGTCGCCGTCGGCCTGCTCTCCGTCTCCTACGCCCGCCCGGCCGGCCTGCGCCGTGCGGGCCGTACGCCCAAGGTGTACGCACCGGCCGAGACGAGCCTGCAGATCAGCATCCCGCCGCGCGAGCACGGCCTGCTGGCCGGCATCCTGCTGCGGGCCGTACGTCACCAAGCCCCCGGCGAGAGCGGCACCGACGCTGCGCTGCGCTCGGCCGCCTCCCACGGGCGGTCACTGGGCGCGGCCGACCGCGACCGGCTCAGGCCAGGGCGGCTCGGCCCGGAACGGGCCCTCACCTACGTCGCCGACCTGCTCGAACGCCACGGCTTCGAACCGTCCCGCGACGCCCCCACCCGGATGACCCTGCGCAACTGCCCGTTCCACCCGATGGCGGCCGACGACCCCGACCTCGTCTGCGCCATCAACCACGCCTTCGTCTCCGGCCTCCTCGACGGTCTCGGCGCCACCACGCTCGACACCACCCTCGCGCCCAGACCCGACGGCTGCTGCGTCGCACTCGCCCCCAGGACACCACCCGCTTGACCTTGACACCGGCGTCAACGTCTACCCTCGGTCTCCCGGCCTCGACGAACGGACGCCCATGACCCCCGACCACGACACTTCCGGCGGCACTTCCGAGGGCACGCCGCACAACACTCTCCGCGACATCCTCCTCGACCACGACCAGAGCTTCTTCAACGCTCTGACGAGCGGTGACGCCGGCCGGCTGAAGGAGCTGCTGTCGGACGACTTCCTCCTCGTGAGTGTCGAGGACGGCGCCGTCGCCGACAAGGAGACGGTCATCGGCCTGCTCGCGTCCGGGGCTCTGGAGTTCCCGAGGATCGAGTCGTTCCCCGGTGAGGCGATCGTGCGGGTGGTCGGGGACGTGGGGATCGTCGTCGGGCGTACCGGGATGAACTTCACCAACCCCGACGGCACCCCGTTCAGCGCCGCGAGCCGGTACACCCATGTGTACGCCGCCTCCTCCCCCGGCCTCTGGCACCTCGTCTCCGCGCAGGGCACCACGATCAAGGCGTGAGGTCTGGACGGGGGCGGGCCGGGATCGCATCATCGGGGGCGAACCCATCAGAAGGGGGAGCTCCCATGCGCGCTGCCGTCAGGTTCGTCATCCTGCTCGCCGTCGCACTGGTCGCCCTGGTGATCACCCAGGTCGCGGCCACCGCCGCCACGGCCATCGAGTACGGGCTCATCGCCTGATCACCCCACCGAGGCGGGCCCACCCGTAGCGGTCACCCGGAGCCGTCCTGGCGTGGTCGGCCGAAGCCCCATAATGAGGAACCGGCCGACCGCGACGGGAGAGGAGAACGGGTGAGCCATCCTGCGCCGACCGCGACCGCTGAGCCGGTCGTCGGGCGCCGTGAGCGTAAAAAACAGGCCACGCGGGCCGCGTTGCGCGAAGCCGCGCTCCGCCTGTCGTTGCGGCACGGCGTCGAGAACGTCACGGTCGAGCAGATCGCCTACGAGGCCGACATCGCGCTGCGCACCTTCTTCAACTACTTCTCCAGCAAGGAGGAGGCGGTGGTGGCCTCGCTGTCGTCCGGGGCGGAGGCGCTCATCGCCGAGTTCCGGGCCCGGCCGCTCACCGAGTCGGTGCTCCAGGCGTTCCGCGAGGCGGTGCTCACCGTCATGAACCGCAGCGACGCGGCCGGCCGCGACTACATCGAGGCGATGCGGCTGATCAGGAAGGCGCCGTCGCTGGTGCCGCAGAAACTGGCCGTGCTCGCCACCCAGGAACAGGCTCTCGCCACCGCGATAGCCGACCGCCTCGGCCTCCCTCAAGGCCAGGGCCCCGGGGACGGCCCCGTCTATCCGGCGGTGTGCGCGGCGGCGGTGCTGTCGGCGCTCCGGGTCGTCCTAGATCAGTGGCTGCTGCCGGGGCCCGGCCCTGAGCTGACGCCGTCGATGGCCGTGCTGGGCCGGCAGATCGACGAGGCCATCGCCGAACTCGCCACCGGCCTCGACCGGCACCGCTGACCCACGGCCTGAGCCCGGCCGCCCTCCTCCGGGCAGGACCGAGACCCCTGAGCTATCGGCCCGGCCGCTTCATCAGCGGTCGGCCAGGTTCTTCACCCAGGCGGACACGCTCTCCATGAGCACGTCCAGCTCCCGGCGCAACTGCGTGTTCTCCGCGCGGATCTCGGCGTTCTCGTCCCGTACGGCCGCGCAGTCGCCGCGCAGCTCCAGGTTCACCCGGCGCAGCTCGGCGTTCTCCCTGCGCAGCCAGCGCAGTTCGGCCAGCTCGTCCGCCGTCGCCCGATCCTGCGGCTGGTACGCGGGCGACGGACCCGGCCGGCCGGCCTCCTCCGGGACGGCCCGCTCCTCCCGCGACCGGAACGCGTCCCCCCAAGGCCCCAGCTCCTCGTGCACGATCGACATGGGCCGAGACACCCGGGCGAACGGCTGGGTCACCTCGGCGGACGAGCGTCGCACCGGCTCCCCGTGCAGGTCGGCGGCAGGGGCGGGATGCGAGGTCCTGACACCGGCGTCCGCACCCGCATCGGCATCGGAACCTGCACCGGCATCGGCAATCGCATCGGCATTCGCACCAGCGCCGGCACCGGCGAAAGGCCCAGTGATCGGCTCTGGGACCGACCCCGCGGCGGGAGGTTGCGGGGTGGCGGAGGCGGGGGCGGGGGCGGCGGTGGTGCGAGCCTTGGGGAGGGTCAGGGTGACCAAGGCCGCCGCCACGGCGACGCCGCAGCCGATCAGCAGCGCCGTACGGAACCCCGCCTCCGACGGCAGGTCGTGCCCGCCCAGCGTCGTCGTCATCTGAGCCAGCACGACCCCCACCACGGCGGCGGAGACCGAGGTGCCGATGGAGCGCATGAGCGTGTTGAAGCTGTTGGCCGAGGCTGTCTCGGTCTGGGGCACGGCCCCCATGATCAGCGCCGGCATGGCACCGTACGCGAGCCCGACCCCGATGTTGGCCACGCAGCTGGCGATCATCAGCCCCCAGGCCCAGTCCATCAGCCCCAGCGAGGCCCCGTACCCGGCCGCGATGACCAGCGCCCCGGCGAACAGGCTGGTCCTGGGCCCGCGGGCGGCCGACAGGCGGGCGCCGAGCGAGGAGACGGCCATCATCATCAGCCCGGCGGGAGCCAGCCACAGCCCGGCGGCCAGCATCGACTGGCCGAGTCCGTACGCGGTGGCCACGGGCAGTTGCAGGATCTGCATGACGACCAGCGACTGCGCGTACATGGAGAAACCGATGAGGACGGAGGCCAGGTTGGTGAAGAGCACCTGAGGCCGGGCGGTCACCCGCAGGTCCACCAGCGGGTCACGGACGCGCAGCTCGAACAGCCCCCACAGCAGCAGGACGACCACGGCGGCGCCGAGCAGGCCGAGCGTGGTGCCGCTGGTCCAGCCCCAGTCGGCGCCCTTGGACACGCCGAGCAGCAGGCAGACGAGCGCCGCGCCGAGCCCGATGGCGCCGGCGACGTCGAGGCGGCCCCTGGCGGTGGCGGGCGTGACCGGCACGAGTGTCCAGATCAGTACGGCGACCAGCACGCTGAGGGCGGCCGAGCCCCAGAACAGCATCCGCCAGTCGGCGTACTCGGCGACGGCGGCGGAGATGGGCAGGCCGAGCGCGCCGCCGATGCCCATCGAGGAGCTCATCAGCGCGATGGCGGGGCCGATCCGCTGGGGCGGCAGCAGGTCGCGCAGCGCGCTCACCCCGAGCGGGATCATGCCCACACCCAGACCCTGCATGCCACGGCCGGCGATCATCGGGATCAGGGAGGCGGACAGCGCGCACACGGCGGAGCCGGCCATGAGGGGGATCGAGCAGACGAGCATCATGCGGCGCTTGCCGTACAGGTCGCCGAGTTTGCCGACGACGGGGGTGGCGACCGCGCCCACCAGCAGCGTCGCGGTGAGCACCCAGGAGGTGTCGGCGGCGCTGGCGTTCAGCAGCCGGGGCAACTCGCCGACGAGGGGCACTACCAGGGTCTGCATGAGCGCCCCCACGATGCCGGCCACCGCGAGCACGCTGACGATCCCGCCGCCGGAGTGCACGGCAGGCGCAGAGTGCACCATTCATCCCCCTCTTACCTGTTTATGCCGAATGCACCATACACACGCTATGCTCAATGCACAACTTGTGCATGATGCACATCACATCTCGGGGAAGACGAAAGAGACAGCTCGTGAACCAGTCCGTGCGCGCGCTCGAGTACGAGGCCATGCTGCTGTGGCGGCACCGCGACATGAGGCAGCCCAGCGCCCGCAGCGACGACCGGCACCTGGACCGCAGCGCGTACATCCTGCTCAGCCGCCTCGAACTCGCGGGCCCGATGTCGATCGGGCAGCTCAGCGAGGCGTTCGGGGTGGCCTCGTCGACCGTCCACCGGCAGAGCGCGGCCATGCTCTGTGCCGGGCTGGTGGAACGCATCCCCGACCCCGAGGGCGGCATCGCGCGCAAGTTCCGCCTCACCGAGGAGGGGCGGCGCCGCCTGGACGAGGAGCGGGGCCGGAACGTGCGTGGGCTGGAACGCGTCCTCGCGGGCTGGAGCGAGGAGGACACGGCCGCCTTCGCCGCCTATCTCCGGCGGTTCAACGCCGGGATGGAGCGCCTTTCAGCCCAGGGCCCGCCACCCGCCTGATCTACTCCCCATGAATGATCAGCGAGCGGGACGGGGCCAGGTGCGGCCTTCGAGCCGTTCGATGTCGGAGTTGAAGCGGCGCAGATAGCCCGCGAAGGCCGCGGCGTCCTCCTCGCTCCAGCCCTCCAGCACCTTCTCCAGCCCCTGGATGTTCTGCAGGCGCTCGGCCCTGAGGCGGTGCTCGCCCTCCTCGGTGACGCGGAACTTGCGCGCGATGCCGCCCTCCGGGTCGGGGATGCGCTCGACCAGCCCGGCCCGCATCATCGCGGAGGTCTGCCGGTTGAGCGTCGAGGGGTCGAGCCGGAACGCCTCGCTGAGCTGGCCGATCGACATCGGGCCGTCGAGCTCCAGGCGGCTGAGCACGATGTACGCGCTGCGGTCGAGATGTCCGCCGTCGGGGTGAAGACGTGGCGCGGACAGGTAGCGATGCCGCCCGAGCAGCATGGTCTCGTACTCGATGCGGTGGGTGGACTCGTCCATGGCCGGTCTTGATCCCTCCTCGCCGCCAGCCTACACAGGGACGCCCCCGCCCGAGGCCGGCATACCGGACGCAGAACGTCCGGAACGGCTCCTAACATGCGGGGATGACCGAGCACCTCATGACACGCGACCGGGGTCCGATCGAGGCCGGGCGGCTCACCGTCGTCCCCGCGAACGAGGCGTCCTGGGAGGACCTGGACGCGATCTTCGACGCCAACGACGCCCGCCGCTGCCGCTGCCAGCGGTTCAAGGTGGCCGGCTGGTTCTGGCGGGACACCACGCTGGAGGAGCGGGTCGCGATGTCGCGCGCCCAGACCGCCTGCGACGACCCGGACGCGCCGGTGACCAGCGGCCTGGTGGCCTACGTGGACGGGGAGCCCGCGGGCTGGGTGGCGGTCGAGCCGCGCACGGCGTACGTGAAGCTGCGCAACTCCCGCATCCCGTGGGCCGGCCGGAGCGAGGACCGCGACGACGACGGCGTGTGGGCGGTGACCTGCCTCGTGGTCCGCAGGGCCTACCGGGGGCGCGGGCTCACCTATCTCCTCGCGCGGGCCACGGTCGGCTTCGCCCGCGAACGCGGCGCGCGGGCGCTGGAGGCATACCCGATGATCACCCGGGCCGGCAAGGAGATCACCTGGGGCGAGCTGCACGTGGGGGCGCGGCAGGTGTTCGAGGAGGCCGGGTTCGCGGAGATCACTCATCCGACGGCGCGGCGGGTGGTCATGCGGATCGACTTCGCCTCCTGACCGCTCCTGATCGTATGTATACACGGGGTGTATAACCCTGGTGTATAGTCCCGGCCCATGAGCGTTCCCCTTGCGCTGCTCGGCCTGCTGGAGCGGGAGCCCAGCCACGGTTACGACCTCAAGCGCGACTACGACACCTACTTCGGCCAGGGCAAGGCGCTGCCGTTCGGGCAGGTGTACTCCACGCTCGGCCGGCTGGCCAGGGACGGCAAGGTCACGGCGGGCCTGAGCGAGCCGGGCGACGGGCCCGACCGCAAGCGCTACGCGATCACCCCCGTCGGCCGGCGGGAGGTCGAGGAGTGGCTGTCGGAGCCGGTCGCGGCCGAGCCCTACCTGCAGACGGTGCTGTTCACGAAGGTCGTGCTGGCGCTCATGCTCGGGCGCGACGCGGCGGCCTACCTCGACCTGCAGCGGGCCACGCACCTGCGGCGCATGCGGGAGTTCACCCAGATCAAGCGCACCGGCTCGCTGACCGACGCGCTGCTCGCCGACCACGGCATGTTCCACCTGGAGGCCGACCTGCGCTGGATCGACGTCACCCAGGCGCGGCTCGGGGCGCTGGCCGCCATGGTGCGCGAGTCATGATCATCGAAGCGCGCAAGCTCAGCCGCTCGTACGGGAACACCCCGGCGCTGCGCGAGGCCGACCTGGCCGTGGAGGCCGGGGAGATCCTGGCCGTCATGGGGCCGAGCGGCTCGGGCAAGTCGACGCTGCTGCACTGCCTGGCCGGGATCTTCACCCCCGACAGCGGCGAGGTGTGGTTCGGCGAGAGGCGCCTGGACACGATGAGCGACGCCGGGCGCACCAAGCTGCGGCGCACCGCGTTCGGGTTCGTCTTCCAGTTCGGGCAGCTGGTGCCGGAGCTGAGCGTGGCCGACAACGTCGCCCTGCCGCTGCTGCTCGGCCGGGTCAGGCGCAAGGAGGCCTACGCGCGGGCGGCCGGCTGGCTGGAGCGGCTGGGGCTGGCGGAGCTGGGCGGCCGGCGTACCGGGCAGTTGTCCGGCGGCCAGGCGCAGCGGGTGGCCATCGCCCGCGCGCTGGTGCTCGGGCCCCGGGTGCTGTTCGCCGACGAGCCGACCGGCGCGCTCGACTCGCTCACCGGCGAGCACGTCATGGAGCTGCTGGTCGGCCTGGCCCGCGAGGAGGGCACGACGGTGATCGTGGTGACCCACGACGCCCGCGTGGCCGCCTTCGCCGACCGCGAGGTCATCGTCCGCGACGGGCGGGTCACCAACCCCTTCGCCGACCAGGCCGTACGATGATCGATCTGGGCCTGCGCCTGTCGCTGCGCGGCGGCGGGGAGGCGGTGGCCAGACTCGCGCTGATCGTGACGGGGGTGGCGGCCGGCGTCACCGTGCTGCTGGTCACGCTCTCGCTCTTCAACGCCTTCCAAGCCACCTCCGCCCGCCCCTGCTGGGAGTGCACCACCGGCACCGCGCCCAGCGGCTGGGCCCTCGACGCCACCGCCGACGGCGCGCTGTGGAATTACCGCGAGGACTACTACGCCGGTCAGAGCATCAAGCGCCTGGACGCCGCCGCGCTCGGCCCGCGCGCGCCGGTCGTGCCCGGCCTGGCGCGCATGCCCGCCCCCGGCCAGTACTACGCGTCCCCCGCCCTGGCCAGGCTGCTGGCCTCGGTGCCGCCCGAGCAGTTGGGCGACCGCTTCCCCGGCACGCTCGCGGGCACCGTCGGCCGGGCCGCCCTGTCCGGCCCCGACGAGCTGACCGTCGTGGTGGGACGCAAGCCGCTGGAGGTCGCCGCCCTCGCAGGGACACGGCAGGTGGACACGGTGGAGACCGGCACCGGCTACGACGATTTCGGCGACATCTACCGGTTCGGGTTCGCCGTCGCGGCCATCGGGTTGTTCGTGCCGCTGCTCGTGCTCGTCGGCGCCGCCACCCGGCTGTCCGCCGCCCGCCGCGAGGCGCGCTTCGCCGCGATCCGGCTCGTCGGCGCCACGTCCCGCCAGATCAGCGTGATCGCCGCGGTGGACGCGGCGATCGGCGCGTTCCTGGGCGCGCTGCTCGGCGTCGCGCTGTTCCCGCTGGTACGCCCGGCCGTGGCGGACGTACGCATCACCGGCGCCCGCTTCTTCCTCGACCTGGTGGCCCCCGCGCCCTGGCAGTACGCGGCCGTGCTCGTCTGTGTGCCCCTCCTGGCCGGGTGCAGCGCCCTGTGGTCGCTGCGCCGGGTACGGGTCTCGCCGCTCGGCACCGTCAAGAAGGCCGCGCCCCGGCCGCCTCGGGTCTGGCGGGTGATCCCGCTGCTGGCCGGGCTCGGGCTGTTCGCCGGGCCGGTGTTCCGTAGCGAGGGCCACAAGCTCGATGAAGGGGTGGCCGGGGCGGCGCTCGCCCTGGTCATGGTCGGGCTGGTGCTGGCCGGGCCGTGGCTGACGATGCTGGCCGCGCGGCTCGCGGCCCGCGTGACCGGGGGCGCGGCCACGCTGCTCGCCTCACAGCGGCTGGCGGCCGATCCCCGGGGCGCCTTCCGCTCGGTGAGCGGGCTCGTGCTGGCGGTGTTCCTGGGCACGGCGATCTCGGGCATCGTCCCGGCCGTCGTCTCCGGGCAGCAGGCCGTGGCCGGCGGCGCGCTGACCGGCGTGCTGCGCGCTCCGCTGGGCCTCGGCGGGCTGCCGCCGCGCGAGGGGGCCGAGCTGCTCGACCGCCTGCGTTCGTACCCGGGGGTCGGCGTGCTGCCCGTCTACGCGCTGGCGGAGCCGGCCGAGAACCACGTGATCAGCCCTGATGGGCCGCCGCCGACGACGGCCGTCGAGTGCGCGGAGCTGGCCCGCTTTCCCGTGCTCGGGACGTGCCCGGCGGGCGCGCGGGCCGTCATGGGCAACTTCGAGCGGGTGATGGGGCTGGACAATCCCCTCACCGTCGACCGGATCCTGCCCCTCTCCGGCCCCTCCAGCCGGCCCGTCTCCACCACCACCGGCCTCAGCCTCGCGGCGGTCCTGGTCCGCCTCGACGCCACGAACAGCGCCGACGAGAGCAGCGCAGGAGCGGGCGCGGGGCGTACCGAGGCGGACGGGGCGGCGACCTTGGAGCGGGTGCGGACGTTGCTGGCGCGGTACGGCGCCGACGCGCCGATGACCTTCGCCGAGGTCGCCCAGACCAGGGCGACCCTGTTCACCCAGGTCGAGAACATCGCGCTGGGCATGGTCGCGCTGACCCTGCTGACCGGCGGGTGCAGTCTCGTCGTGGCGGTGGGCGGCGGGCTGATGGAGCGCAGGCAGCCGTTCACCCTGCTGCGGCTGGCGGGCACGCCTGCCCGCACCCTGGCCTCGGTGGTGCTGCTGGAGTCGGCGCTGCCGCTGGTCCTGGCCGCCGCCGTGGCCGCTGCGGCCGGTTTCGGCGTGGCGGGCCCGCTGATCGACGGGCTCGCGATGAAGAGCGCCTCGCCGGCGCTGCCCGGCCCCGTCTACTTCGCCACCGCCGGCGCGGGACTGGCCGCGTCGTTGCTGGTCATCCTCATGGCGCTGCCGTTGCTGCGGCACATGACCGCGCCCGACAACGCGCGTTTCGAATAGGAGAACCCCCATGAAGCTCAGACCCTGGCCGGCCGCGGTGGCGGCCCTGGCCTTAATCACGACTGTCACGGTGACGGTGCCGGGCACGGCGGCCGCCGCGGCCCCGGACGGGCCCGCAACCGCGGACCAGGGCCGGCCCGCCTCGGCGGAGCAGGACCGGCCGGCCGACGGGAGCTACGCGGCCGAGATCCGGCGCACCGAGTACGGCATCCCGCACATCTCCGCCAAGGACCACGGCGGGCTCGGCTTCGGCTACGGCTACGCGTTCGCCCAGGACAACCTGTGTGTCCTGGCCTCGTGGGTGACGACGCTGCGCGGCGAACGCTCGCAGTTCTTCGGCCCCGAGGCGGAGTCGGACGACCCGGTCCGCCCGGTCGCGAACCTCACCAGCGACATCTACTTCAAGAGCGTCGCCGACTCGGGCGTCGTACCGAGGCTGCTGGCCAGGCCCGCGCCGGTCGGCCCCACCGACGAGATGCGCCGGCTCGTGGCCGGTTACGCCGCCGGCTACAACAAGTACCTGCAAGACACCGGCCTGGCGAACCTGCCCGACCCCACCTGCCGGGGCCAGGCGTGGGTGCGTCCCGTCACCGCCACCGACGTCTGGTACAACCTCCTCGACCTCAACCGCCTGGCGGGCGGCTCCGGCCTCAAGGAGGCCGTCGCCGGAGACGGCGAGGCCGAGCGGGACGGCCCGGCCCCCGGCAGCAACGCCTGGGCGCTCGGCCGCCAGGCCACCAGGGACGGGCACGGCATGCTGCTGGCCGACCCGCACTTCCCATGGAACGGCATCCGCCGCTTCTACCAGGTGCAGCTCACCATCCCCGGCGTGCTCGACGTAGCGGGCGCCAGCCTGTACGGCACCCCGGTCGTCCAGATCGGCCACAACGCGAACATCGCCTGGGCGCACACCGTCTCCCACGCCCACCGCTTCAGCGTCTACCGGCTGAAGCTGGCCGGCGGGCGCGGCGGCTACCTGGTGGACGGAAAGACCGAGCCGATGGGGCGTCAGGAGGTCGAGGTGCGGCTGAACGACGGCGGCATCGTCACCCGTACCCTCCCCACCTCCCGTTACGGCCCCGTGCTGGCCGCCGGGCAGAGCGACGAGTACGCCTACGCGCTGGCCGACGTCAACGCCGCCAACCTGCGCTCGGCGGACACGTGGCTGGCGATGGCCAAGGCGCGCGACCTCAAGGAACTGCGTGCCGCCCAGGACACCTACCAGGGGCTGCCGTTCGTCTACACGCTGGCCACCGACGCCGCCGGCACGACCACGTTCGCCGACGCCTCGGTCGTCCCCCACGTCACCGACGCCATGGCGCGCCGCTGCACCGTGCCGTCGCCCGACCCGTCGCTGGAGGCGTACGTGCTGGACGGTTCCAGGTCGGCGTGCCTGTGGGGCAAGGACGGCGACGCCGTCGTGCCCGGCATCTTCGGGCCGGGCAGCCAGCCCCGGCTGACCAGGGCCGACTACGTCGCCAACAGCAACAACACCCCGTGGATGACGAACCCGGAGGCGCCGCTGACCGGTTACGACGAGGTGTGGGGCAAGGTCCGCACCGACGTCGAGCCGCGGCCCCGGGTGAGCCTCGACATGATCGCCCGGCGGCTGTCGGGCTCCGACGGGCTCGGCCCGCGCGGCTTCACCCTGGACACCCTGAGCGCCACCGTCCGCTCGAAGCGCAACTACACGTTCGAGCTGCTGCGTCAGGACCTGGTGGCGCTGTGCCGGGCCCATCCCGTGATGAGCACGGCCGCCGGCGAGCGGGTCGACGTGCGCGCGGCCTGCCGGACGCTGACGGCCTGGGACGGGCGCGCCACCCTGGACGGCGAAGGGGCAATCCTGTGGCGCGAGTTCTACACCGGGATGGAGCGCCCGACGAAGCCGGGTGAACCCAGCTGGCGCTGGTGGCGGGTGCCGTTCGATCCCGATCATCCGCTCACCACGCCGCGCGGGCTCAAGCGGGACGCCCCCGAGGTGCGGCAGGCCCTGGCCGAGGCGGTCAAGGCGTTCGAGGACGGCGGCATGCCGCTCACCCTCACCCCGCGCCAGGCCCAGCGTTACGGCGCGAACCCGATCCCCGGCTGCACCGAAGCCGAGGGCTGCTTCGACCGGGTACGCATGCGCGGCAGGCTCACCGGCGGGCGCTATCCGGACGTGGACACCGGCTCCAGCTTCATGATGGCCGTCGAGCTCACCCCCGACGGTCCGAGGACGCGCACGATCCTCACCTACTCGCTGTCCGCGAACCCGTCCTCGCCGTACCACGCCGACCAGACGGCCCTGTTCGCGCGCGGCGGGTGGGTGACGGAACGTTTCACCGAAGCCGAGATCAAGGCGGATCCGCGGCTGCGCGTCACCACCGTGCGGGGGGTGAGAGAAGCGCCCGGCGGGGCCGGCGGCGGGTGAAGGCACGGCGTTCAGGTCGCGATCTATCGGACGCTTCCGCCGGCGATCTCCCGGTGGTTCCGCTCGATCTCCCGATGGTTCGGCCCGCGATCTCCCGGATGAACGCCGGCCATCCGCCAATTCGCGATTAACCGCGTAGTTAAGGGGACGCCGAATGGCGTTAGGGGCTCCCGGCAAGGTGTCGCCGAGGCCCGCGGCTAATGGCGAAGAAAGGAAGTCAGCCGAAACTCGTGACTCGCGGGCGGGGTCCCGGCCGCGTCAACGCGGCCGAATCGGGGCGGCCGGTTGAACGCGGCGTGCGGGGCGGGACCCCGGACGCTCGTTCAGTGGGCCGCCTCGTACTGCTCCACGACGGTGGAGGCGATCCGGCCGCGCTCGCTCACCGGCAGCCCCTGCGCCTTGGCCCACCGCCTGATCTCGGTCGACTTCTCCCTGCTGACGGCCCTGGAGGAGACGGCGCCCGCACGACGGCCGCGCGTGCCCCTGTCGGCGCGGACGGCACGCGCCTTGGTGATGAAGGGGGCCAGGGCCCGCTCCAGCTTCTCCCGGTTGGATCCGGACAGGTCGATCTCGTAGTTGGTGCCGTCGAGAGAGAACCTCGTGGTCCCTTCGGCATCACTGCCGTCGATGTCATCGAGAAAGGACTCAACAATACGCTTCGCCATAAGGGTGCTCCAATTTACGTCACGGTTGCACGTACTGTAGCCACCTTCAGCAGATCATGCACCTCTCGGGGGTGCCTTCGCGGTAAAAAGGCACGAGTGCGCCGCGGCGTTCGGGCATGAAAGGCACTTGCCCAAAGGCGTCCGCGTCTGTACGGGTCCGGCATGGCATCACCGTGTTGAAGGGCAATTCAAAGACCGTTCCGGCCGCCGTCTCCGTCAGCCCCGCGCCCGTACTCGTGCCAGAAGTCGCGCCCGTAGTCGCGGCTCTACTCGCGAGGGTGCTCGCGGCGGTAATGGTAGCGGTGCGACGTCGTGAAGCCGAGCCCTTCGTAGAGCGCGCGGGCCGGGTGGTTGTCCTCCTCGACCTGAAGATAGAGGCAGGGCGCGCCCCGCTCCTGCGACCACCGGGCCAGCTCCGCCATAACGGCCCTGGCCACGCCCTCGCGCCGGCGGCCTGGATGGGTGGCCATGCAGAACACGCCCGTCCAGCCGTCGTCCATGACCGCCAGCCCCAGACCGGCCCCGTTGCCGGCGACCAGCAGCACCGTCTCGGGTTCGATCCGCCCGATGACCGGCATGCTGCCGGCGTCACCGGTCACGGCCTCGAACAACGCGGCCCAGCGATCCCGATCGAAGACCCGCTCGACCCCGCTGTCCCCGTTCTTCGTGGCGGCGGTGAGGACGGTCTCCGCGTCCGCGGTCATGACGAGTGTCTCGCCGGTCTTGGCGTATCCGCGGGCGGCCAGGCCCGCGTCCAGCTCCGTGTGCTGCTCGGCCGGGCTGACCTGGACGATCGCGGGCAGGCAGCGGTCGGCGTAGAAGGTCTCCACCGCGGCGAGGGACGGGGACGCGTTCACGAGCGGGAGCGCCGAGTTGGAGCGCTTGCGGTGGACGCCGGGCGTGTGGCGCAGGAGCCAGCCGTCACGTTCCTCCGCGTGCCCGGCGGGCCAGGCCGCGACGGCGCGCCGCTCGATCTGCCGGGCCCGCGAGCCCGCGCACAGCCGGGCCAGCTCGGGCACCATCCACTTGAGCAGGTCCTCGTCGGCGGGGTCCGAGGGGGCGTACTCGGTGATGCCGAGCCCGACGATCTCGTGCCGGGCGGCCAGGTCGGCGACGGCCGCGATCAGGGCCTCGGGGCTCAGGCCGTCGGGTTCGGGATAGCCGACGGAGGCGAAGCCGTCGAGGACGTCGAGATCGACGTGGACGTAGACGAGAGCGTCGTCGGCGACATCGGCCAGGCCGCCGATGTCGGCCAGCCGGATGTAGTCGGCCTCGGCCGGGTCCAGCACCCGCGTTCCGACGAGGGCGAGCTGATCGGGGCGCAGCGCGGGCGAGGGAACCAGGTCCGGCGGGCCCTCCCCCAGCAGCGTACGGACGATCATGCCGTGGAAGGCCCCCGACGGGGAGGACTCCGGCGAGTTCAGGTCGCCGTGGGCGTCGAACCACACGACGTGCAGCCGGTCGCCGTACCGGCGCAGCGCGGCGGCGACCGGCTCCAGCTCGACGCCGCAGTCGCCGCCGACCGTGATGGTGAAGCCGTCGGCGGGCAGCGCGCGCCGGACCCTCGCGGCGGTCTCGGCCAGGGTGGCGCCCGTCTCCACCCGGACGTGCGCGTCGGCCGGGACCATCGCCGCCAGCCGGGCGGCGCCTTCGACCAGCCTCGGCGCCGTGGGCGAGAGCGAGCCCTGCCACTGGGGCACCTCGACGACAGTTCGCATCACGGTTCTCCTCGCCTCGATCTCCGGTGGTGATCCCGGTGCTGATTTCGGGTGGTGCGGCGACAGTCTCGCGTGGTCGAATCGGCAACGTCCACTTAGTAATCGTGAGCTGATCTATAAGGATCGCTTGATGTTGGATCCCACCAGACTCCGCCTGCTGCGCGAGTTCGCCGAGCACGGCACGATGACGGCCGTGGGCGAGGTCTGCGGCATGACCTCCTCGGCCGTCTCCCAGCAACTGGCCACGCTCGAACGCGAGGCCGGGGTGCCGCTGTTCGAGCGTTCCGGGCGCCGGGTCCGGCTCACGGCGGAAGGACGGCGTCTCGTACGGCACGCGCACATCGTCCTCAACGCCCTGGACGCCGCGGAGGAGGATCTCCGCTCGGCCACGACCCCGCGCGGACCCGTCCGGGTGGCGTGTTTCGCCACGGCCGCCGTGCACCGCCTGCTCCCCGCGATGGCCGTGGCCAGGACCCGCCATCCGGGCCTGCGGGTCATCCTGGCCGAGCTCGAACCCCGAGAGACCGTCGAGGCACTCCGTCGTGGCGCCTGCGACCTCGGGATCTCCTTCACCTACAACCTGATCCCCGAGGACCTGCCGCCGGGGATCTCCCGCTGGTTCGTGGGCGCCGAGCCGATCCTGCTCGCCCTCCCCGCAACTCATCCGGCCGCAGCGGACCTGGGCGCGGTGGATCTGGGCACGTTGCGCGGTGATCCGTGGATCGCGGGCTCTCGGGGCACCACCGACCATGTGCTGCTCGGGCGGGCCTGTGCCATGGCGGGCTTCCATCCGGACGTCATCCACACCGCCGACGACTACGCGCTCGTCCTGCGTATGGTGCGCGAGGGCCTGGGCGTCGGACTGGTGCCCGAACTGGTCGCGTCCGTGGTCGGCGTGCCCGACGGCGTGGTGCTCCGGCCGATCTCCACGGTCGAGATCACCCGGACCACGTACGCGCTGGTCCGCACCGTGACGCCGGCGGTCGCCGCCGTACTCGACCTGCTCGGCGCCCTCCCCGAGGCTCAGGCAGTGGGCAGGCGGTAGACGGAGACGTGGGAGCGTGACTCGGCGGTGAACTCGGCGCCGGTCCAGTCGGCGTGCCTGCTCTCCAGCTCGAACCCCGCCGGCTGGGCCATGAGGTCGAGCTCGGCCGGCCAGATGTAGCGGTGAGGGCTGCGGAACAGCTCGGCCCGCCCGCTGTCGTCGAACCTGAAGTGGTGGGAGACGACGTGCTGGCGCAGCACGTCGACGGTGTCGAGGCCGATGTACCCCGGCTCGGACGCGAACACGACCGCCCGCTGGCCAGGGGGCAGCTTGCGCAGGTCGGGCACCCAGAGCTCGATCACGAAGCGTCCGCCCGGCGCGAGGTGACGGGCGGCGTTGCGGAAGCACTCGACCTGCTCGGCCTGGGTGAGCAGGTTGGAGATCGTGTTGTAGACGAGGTAGACGAGCGTGTAGTCGCCCGGCGCCACGACGGTCGCCATGTCGCCCTCGACCACCGGGATGACGGCTTCGCTCACCTTGGTCCGCAGTTGCGCGATCATCGCGGGCGCCAGCTCGACGCCGGTGACGGGCACTCCGCGCTCGGCCAGTGGCACGGCCACCCGTCCCGTGCCGATGGCGAACTCCAGCGCTCGCCCGCCTTCCGCGAGCTCGGCCAGGCGGTCCACGGCGGGGCCCAGCACCTCGGGCGCGAACATTCCGGTGCCCGGCGTGTCGTAGCCCCTGGCGACGTCGTCGTTCCAGATCTCCTGCTGTCGCATCCGCTCACCATGGTCATCCGGGTGCACGATGTCCACCGAATTTCACCAGCCGGGCGCTGGTCGAGGTGGACGGCACCGGACGGCGGATGGACGGCAGGCGGGGGCGGACAGCGGGCGAACGGCGGGCGGCCGGCGGCGGGCGGGCAGACAGTCGTGGACTCAGTCGAACTCCTCGACGTACTCCTCCGGCGGCCCGAGCTCCGGCCGGTCGCGCAGTTCGAGAACGTCGCCGCAACGTTCGAGTTCCAGCACGGTCACGACGTTGTCCCCCTCGCGCAGCAGCGGCGCGGGGCAGTACAGCGTGACCTGGGGGCCGATGTCCCAGTAGCGGCCGAGCAGGAACCCGTTGACCCAGACCAGCCCGCGACCCGATCCCGGCAGGGCGAGGAAGGTGTCGGCGGGCGTCCCGACGCGCACGATCGCCTCGGCGAACCCGGCGCCGACCGGCGCGGCGCCTGCGAATCCCCCGGCAGCCGCAGAATCGCCGGCTGAGGTCGCGGTGGCGAGGTCGGTGGTGGTCCACTCCTGGAGGGCGATCGGCCTGCTCTCCCAGCCCTGCACGATCCGCCGGTCGATGAGCACCGGCCCGAGCAGCCCCTTGTGCCGGCCGAGGCCGGGCCCGTAGTTCACCCGGCCGAGGCTCTCGGCCAGGATCTCCAGCCGTACGACGGCCCCGCTCCCGCGTACGGACAGCTCAGGCAGGCCGGGACCGGCCACGCCCAGGACCGTGCCGTCGCAGAAGACCATGGCCCGGTCGCGTACGTCGGTGAGCGTGAGCCGGTGCTCACCTTCGGGGACGCGCGGGTGCGCGGTGTGCAGGACCATTCCGGCGTCGAGCCCGAGCCGTTCGAACGAGGCCGGTCGCGGCTCGACCGTGGCGGGCGCGGGCACGGCGCGCAGGCCGGGCAGCAGTCCGGCGCGGCGGACGAGCGGCACCCGCGCCGGCGGCAGCACCGGCAGCCGTTCGGGCACCCGCAGCGGCCCCCGGGCGCCGAGAGCCGCGCGCATGGCGTGGAACTTGGGCGTGAGGCTGCCGTCCTCGGCCACCGGCGCATCGGAGTCGTAGCTGGTCACGGTGGGCTGCAGCCGGCCCTCGTGCTCGTTGGCGCCGGCCCAGAGCCCGAAGTTGGTGCCGCCGTGGGCCATGTAGACGCTCACGCTGCCGCCGTCGGCGATGATCCCTTCGAGCGTGCGCACGGCGCTGTCCACTCCGCGCACGTGATGCTGTTCGCCCCAGTGGTCGAACCAGCCGTTCCAGAACTCGGCGACGACGAACGGCTCGTCCGGCCGCCGCGCCGCCTGCAGCCGCCGGGCGGCGGCGGGTTTGGAGCCCAGGGTGACGGCGGCCAGGGTGCCGGGCAGGGTGCCGCCGTCCAGCATCAGCTCGGTGGGGCCGTCGGCGGTGAACAGCAGCTCCCCGATGCCGCGCGAGGTCAGCGCCTCGCGGTTCCAGCGCAGGTACGCCTGGTCGTCGCCGTAGCTGCCGAACTCGTTCTCGACCTGCACTGCAACGATCGGCCCGCCCGCGCCGGCCTGGAGCGCGGCCAGGCGCGGGATCAGCTCGTCGAACCAGCGGCCGACGGCGGCGGTGAACGCGGGGTCGGAGCTGCGCAGGGCGACGTCGCGGGCGGTGAGCCAGCTCGGCAGGCCGCCGTTCGACCATTCGGCGCAGATGTACGGCCCCGGCCGCACGACGACGTCGAGCCCCTCCTCCCCCACCAGGCGGATGAACCGCTCGACGTCACGCCAGCCGTCGAAGCGGGGCGCCTCGTCCTCGCGGGGCTGGTGGAAGTTCCACGCGACGTAGGTGTCGATCGTGTTGAGCCCGAGGTCGGCCAGGCGGCGGATGCGGTCCCGCCAGAGCTCGGGGTGGACGCGGAAGTAGTGCAACCCTCCGGACAGGATGCGATGGGGCACGCCGTGCCGGCGCAGGCGGCCTCCGGACCAGGTGAGCGCGCTCGTCGCCGTTCCGGCAGACGCCTCGGACGCCGTGAACGCCGCAGAGGCCGTAGGTGCCGCGGAGGTCGTAGGTGCCGCGGAGGTCGTGGGGTTTGGCGTCGCAGGGAGCTCGATCACGAGGGGAGACCCTATGTTATCGATGCCATATGTAACAAGCGCGGTAGGATCCCCCTGATGAAGCCGCGAGAGAGGAGCGCCGTGACCAAAGCCACCGAGCGGCCGACGAGGCAGCCCAGCATGGCTGACGTGGCCAGGACCGCCGGGGTGTCGGCGCAGACGGTCTCGCGCGCCCTGCGCGATTCCCCCAACGTCAACCCGGAGACCAGGAAACGCGTGCTGGCCGCCGTGGAGCAGCTGGGCTACCGCTTCAACAACGCCGCGAGGGTGCTGTCCTCGGGCCGCAGCCACACGATCGGGCTCGTGCTGCTGCAGTCCGGCGGCTACTACTCGCGCTCGGCGGTCACCGCCGGCGTCGAGGCGGCCGCGGGCGAGGCGGGCTACGCGGTGAGCATCGCGACCATCGCCAGGCTCGACACCGGCCTGATGGAGCGCTCCCTGTCCAAGCTGGCCGACCAGGGCGTCGACGGCATCGTCATCGCCGTACCGCTCATCTCCGTGACGCAGAAGATGGAGGACATCACCCGCGACATCCCCACGGTCACGCTCGACGGCTCACGTACGGCCAGCGCCAGGGTGCTCGGGATCGACCAGAAGGAGGCGGGCCGCCTGGCCACCCAGCACCTGCTCGACCTGGGTCACCGCCAGGTGTGGCACGTCGCGGGCCCCGACGAGTGGATCGAGGCCCGCCAGCGGCGCCAGGGCTGGCAGGAGTGCCTGGCCGCGGCCGGCGTCACGGCGCCGCCCCCGCTGGAGGGCGACTGGTCGCCCGACTCCGGCTACCGGCAGGGGCAGGTGCTGGCGATGATCCCCGACGTGACCGCCGTCTTCGCCGCCAGCGACGAGATGGCCTTCGGCGTGATCCGCGCCCTGCGCGAGCGCGGCAGGAGCGTGCCGGAGGACGTCTCCATCGTCAGCGTGGACGACATCGAGCTGGCCGCCTACTGCTCGCCGCCGCTGACCACCGTGCGGCAGGACTTCTACCGTTCCGGCGAGGCGGCCGTCGCCCTGTTGCTGCGCGAGGACGGCGCGGAGTCGGAGGAATCCCTGGTCACCGCCACACTCTCGGTACGCGCTTCCACGGCGCCGCCACGCGCCCACTGAACCCCGGGTGAGCGGCACTTCGCGAAGTGCCACTTGCGCCATCCATGTTATCGATGCCACTGTAACAACGTCCGGCTCCGGACTCGTTCCTCCGCCCCCAGTCAGGTGGGCTGAGTGCCCACGGAAGGATCCCAGAACCATGAGGAGATCACTCGTCCTCGCGACCGCCGCGGTCGCGACGCTCGGACTGCTCACCGGCTGCGCGGCCGGAGGGAACGGCTCGAACACCGGCGGCTCGGACGGCAAGACGACCCTCAACGTCGCCGCCCTCGAAGGCGGCTACGGCCGCGACATGTACACCCAGGTCATCCAGGCCTACGAGAGCGCCCACCCGAACGTGGACGTGCAGCTGCAGATCTCGAAGAGCATCGAGGACGAGATCTCGCCGAACATGAAGGCCGGGCGCTTCCCCGACGTGGTGGTGCTGGGCCAGGGCCGCAAGGCCGCGCTCACCGAGACCCTGATCAAGGACAAGGCGCTCGAAGACCTCACGCCCGTGCTCCAGGCGAAGGTGCCGGGCGAGGACAAGACCGTCGGCGACAAGCTGATCGACGGCATCGTGGGCAACCTCAACACCAACCCGTACGGCGACGGCAAGACGTACACGATGCCGATGTACTACGCGCCGACCGGCCTGTTCTACAACAAGGGCCTGTTCGAGAAGAAGGGCTGGAAGGTCCCGGCCACCTGGGACGAGATGTTCGCGCTCGGCGAGACGGCCAAGAAGGACAAGATCTCGCTGTTCACCTACCCGACCGCGGGCTACCTCGACTCCTACTTCTTCGCGCTGCTGGCCGACGTCGGCGGGGAGCAGTTCTACACCGACGTCATGACGTACAAGCAGGGCGTGTGGCAGACGCCGCAGGCCAAGCAGGTGCTCGACCTCACCACCCGGCTGCTGAAGTACGCCGCGCCGACCACGGTCGGCTACGCCAACGAGCAGGACTTCACCAAGAACCAGCAGTCCATCCTGGACGACAAGGCCCTGTTCATGCCGAACGGCACCTGGATCGTCGGCGAGATGGCCGACGCCCCGCGCGCCGACGGCTTCGCCTGGGGCCTGACGCCGCTGCCGGCGGTCACCGAGGGCGGCAAGCGCTACATCACCACCTCGGTCGAGTCGGTCTGGGTGCCCGCCGCGGCCAAGAACAAGGACGCGGCGAAGGAGTTCGTCGCCTACCTCTACTCCGACGCGGCGGCCGCGATCTTCGCGAAGTCGAACGCGATCCAGCCGATCGACGGCATCGTGAGCAGCCTGTCCGGGGAGAACGCCGAGTTCTACAAGGTCTACGAGGACCCCTCGGTCTCCGCGCTCGTCGGCGGCTTCGCCGGCACCGCGCCCGTCGAGGGCGTCGACATCAAGGGCACGCTCTTCGACACCGCCAACAGCATCATCAGCGGCGACAAGACGCAGGAGCAGTGGCAGGCCGCGCTGAACGACGCCAGCGAGAAGCTGCGCCAGGCGGGTAACTGAGGTGGCCGGTCCCGCAGTTCGCAGGCGGGGCAGCGGCCTGTTCGTGCTCGCCTGCCTCCTGCCCGCGCTCGTGCTGTTCGTGCTGTTCATGATCGTCCCGACCGTGAACGTGTTCCGGATGTCGTTCTACACGTGGAGCGGCTTCTCCCCGGACATGCGCTTCGTGGGGCTCGACAACTTCGTCCGCCTGCTCGACGACACCCAGTTCGTGCGGGCGTTCCAGAACACCGTGGCGCTCCTGGTCGTCGTGACCGTCGTGACGATGGGCCTGGGCCTGTTCCTGGCGGCGATCATGACGCGGCAGCGGCTGCGGGGCCGGACTTTCTACCGGTTCGTCCTCTACGTCCCGAGCGTGCTGTCCGTGGTCGTGATCGCGGCGATCTTCTCCGCCCTCTTCGACCAGGAGAACGGCCTGATCAACGGCACCCTGCGGCTGCTGTCGCTGGACGGCCTGCGGCAGGTCTGGCTCGGCGACCAGGACATCGTGCTCTGGTCGCTGGCCATCGCCATGGTCTGGCAGTCGCTCGGCTACTACATGGTGCTCTACATGTCCGGCATGGCGAGCATCCCCGAGGAGGTCTACGAGGCGTCCGCGCTCGACGGCGCCTCGGCCGGCCGCCAGTTCTTCGCCATCACGCTGCCGCTCATCTGGCAGAACCTGCGCACGACGCTGACGTTCTTCGTGATGAGCGCGGTCAACCTCAGCTTCGTCCTCGTCCGCGCGATGACCGGCGGCGGGCCTGACGGCTCCTCCGAGGTGCTGCTGAGCTACATGTACAAGCAGGCGTACACGAACTCGTCGTACGGCTACGGCATGGCCATCGGCGTCGTCATCTTCGCCTTCTCGTTCCTCGTGTCGCTGCTGGTGAGCCGCGCGACGCGGCGTGAGCCCCTTCAGTTCTAGAGGACACATGACCACTTTCACCAAGGCCAGGACGGGCCGCGCGCTCACCTACGTCCTCGTCACGGCGATCGCGCTGGCCATCGCGGTGCCGGTCGCCTGGGTGCTGTTCGCCTCGGTCAAGCGCAAGGGCGAGTTCTACGGCAGCCCGTGGGCGCTGCCCGAGGGCCTGCACCTGCAGAACTACGTCGACGCGTTCGTGGGCGCCCGCATGGGCCAGTACTTCTTCACCTCGCTGCTGGTCACCGTGCTCGGGCTGGTGTTCGTCGTGGCGGTGTCGGTGCCGGCCGCGTACGTCATCGCCCGCTACGAGTTCCGCGGCCGGAGCCTGGTCGAGGTCGCGCTGCTGGCGGGGTTGTTCGTCAACGTCAACTACATCGTGGTGCCGATCTTCCTCATGCTCGTCGACTGGGACCGCGCGCTCGTGGACCTCCTGCCCGGCGGCTTCTTCATCGACAACCCCGGGGTCCTGTCGCTCGTGTACGCGGCCACGTCGATCCCGTTCAGCATCTACCTGCTGACCGCGTACTTCCGCTCGATCCCCGCCGACTACGAGGAGGCGGCGGCCCTGGACGGGGCCTCGCGCTTCCAGGTCATGACCAGGGTCATGCTGCCGATGGCGCGGCCGGCGCTCACGACCGTGATCCTGTTCAACTTCCTGGCCTACTGGAATGACTTCATCATCGCGCTCACCCTGCTGCCGGGCGAGGGCAAGACCCTGCAGGTCGGGCTGCTCAACCTGATGACCGCGCAGAAGGCGGCGGCCGACTACGGGCGCCTGTACGCCGGCATGGTCATCGTCATCGTCCCCGTCCTCATCCTGTACGCGCTCATCCAGCGCCGGCTCATCGAGGGCATGGCCGCCGGCGGCGTGAAGGGCTAGAAGGAGACATTCATGAAGGATTCGACGCGCGGCGTGCTGCTCGTCACCACCCGGACGATCATCGCGGCCGTCTGTGTGGCGGCGGTCGTCGTCGCCCGCAGCACCGTCGGATGGGGCAGCCTGGCGATCATGCTCGTCGCGCTGGCGGTGCTGCTGGGCGTGCTGGCCTCCTACAACCGGCGGTTCCGGTGACACCGGCCCCGAAGCCGGCCCCGAAGCCGGCCCCGAAGCCGGCCCCGAAGCCGGCCCCGAAGCTGGCCCCGAAGCTGGCCACGGTGCGGCCGAGCGCCCGCCAGCTCGCCTGGCAGGAGATGGAGTTCTACGGGTTCATCCACTTCGGCATGAACACGATGACCGACAGGGAGTGGGGCGAGGGTCACGACGACCCGGTCGGCTTCGACCCCTCCGGTCTGGACGCCGACCAGTGGGTCAGGGCGCTCAAGGCGGCCGGGATGACCGGGGTGATCCTGACCTGCAAGCACCACGACGGGTTCTGCCTGTGGCCGAGCGACGTCACGACGTACACGGTGGCGTCGTCGCCGTGGCGGGGCGGCCGGGGCGACGTGGTGGACGAGGTCGCGCGGGCGGCGCGGCGGCACGGGCTGAAGTTCGGCGTCTACCTGTCGCCGTGGGACCGCACCGAGGCGTCGTACGGGGCCGGGAGCGCGTACGACGACTTCTACGTCGCCCAGCTCACCGAGTTGCTGACCCGCTACGGGCCGGTGTTCACGGTGTGGCTGGACGGCGCGAACGGCGAGGGCCCGAACGGCAAGCGGCAGGTCTACGACTGGGAGCGCTACTACGCGGTGGTCCGCGACCTGCAGCCGGACGCGGTCATCAACGTGTGCGGCCCGGACGTGCGCTGGTGCGGCAACGAGGCCGGCGCCACCCGCCCCGACGAGTGGAGCGTGGTCCCGCGCGCGTTGCAGAACGCCGAACGGATCGCGGACCGCTCGCAGCAGGCGGACGACGGCACGTTCGCCCGGCTCGTCCGCAGCGACGAGCGCGACCTGGGCAGCCGGGCCGCCCTGGCGGGGCACGAGGACGACCTGGTCTGGTATCCGGCCGAGGTGAACACCTCGATCCGGCCCGGCTGGTTCCACCATCCCGCCGAGGACGGTCAGGTCCGCTCCGCCGGCGAGCTGTTCGAGATCTACCTGCGTTCGGTCGGCGGCAACGCGACCTTCCTGCTCAACGTCCCCCCGGCCCGCGACGGGCTGGTGCGCGAGGCCGACGTGGCGGTGCTGACGGAGCTGGGACGGCGGATCGAGGACTTCCGCGCCCGGCGGATCGAGGCCTCCGTGACGGTGACGTCCGGTGCTCCCGGCGACGCCGCGACCGCCTGGCCAGGCCAGGCGCGGACGCCGTGGCGGCCGGACGGCGCCGACCCGCGCCCCGGACTCACGCTGGCCTTCGACCGGCCCCGGCCGGTCGAGGCGGTCGTCGTGGGCGAGCACATCGCGGAGGGGCAGCGCGTCGAGCACGTGCTCGTACGAGGTCGCGCCGGCGGCCGATGGACGACGCTGGCCGAGGCGAATGCGGTGGGCTACCAGCGCATCCTGACCTTCCCTCCGGCGGAGGTGGACGCCGTCCAGGTCGAGATCACCCGCACCAGAGACACACCCGTCATCGCCCGGGTCGCCGCGATAGAGACGGCCGCCTCATGAAGACCACAGCAACGAAAAGCCGCGCGCACCGGAGCGAGCAACTCCACCACCCATCGAGCCGCCGCCCGTCGCGGCGGGTCCTGGTGGTGGCGGGCGCGCTGGCCGCGCTGGTCGCCCTGCTGGTCACCGGCGCGGTCGTGCTCGGCCAGCGCACCGACCGGGTCGCCACCGTCGCCGGTCAGCCGGTGACTCGCGACGAGCTGCTCTTCCACATGCGCATGCTCGCCCCCCGGGTGCAGAACGAGTTACGCAACACCTACCACCTCAAGACCCCCACCGACTGGAACGCGCAGGCCGGCGACCGCACCGCGCTGCAGCGCCTCGCCGCCCGCGCGCTCGACCAGATCGAGCACGACAGGACGGTGCTCGCCCTGGCCAGGGAGCAGGGCCTGCCCGCGGCCGGCGACCACGCGGGCTTCCTGGACGAACTGGCCGCCGAGAACGAACGCCGCGCGGCCGCCATCGCCAAGGGCGAGGTCGTGTACGGCCTGGCCGAGTTCTCCCCCGAGGAGTTCTACTCCCACCGGCTCACCGAGCTGACCACGGCACTGAAGCAGCGGCTCAGCGCCGGCCAGGACGGCCCGCTGCACGTCACGGACGCCGACGTCCGCAAGGCGTTCGAGCAGGACAGGGACGCGTGGAGCGCCAACGCGACCACGTACACGTACGCCAAGCTCGTGGTCCCCGTGCCGAAGGGCGCGTCCGGCGACTACGCGGAAGGGCTGCGGCGGCGGGTGGCCGCCGCCGACGGCCTGGCGCGGCTCGCGAAGCGCGAGCCCGGCGCCGAGCTCACGACCGCCACCCAGCGCGGCGGCGGCTCGGCCGTGCACGACCAGGACCTCATGGCGGTGCTCGGCTCCCTTGAGAAGGGCCAGATCTCCGCCCCGGTCCCCGGCGCCGGCCACATCACCTACTACGAGCTCGACGACAAGACCGTCGACGAGGACGCGGCGTTCGCCGAATACGCCCGGCGGATCAGGCAGTCGCTCGTCGAGGAGAAGTTCGACCAGTTCATCCGCGACCGTGTCGACGCCGGCGAGGCCGAGATCGACGCGGCGGCGGTGGACGCCATCAACGCAGAGGATGTGCAACAGTGAAAACTGTCGGTACCGCACCCCCCGAGCCGGCGCGCCGCCGGCCTGTGGCGCGGGCGCTGCGCGCGGGCCTGACCGCCCTGCTCGCCACGCTCGTCGCGGGCTCGCTCGCCCCCGTGGCCGCGTCGGCAGCGCAGGCCCCTGGCCGCCCCTCCCCCGCCACCGAGCGCGCCCTGCCCGGCAACACCCCGAACAGGACCGGCGGCACGGACTACTACATCGACGCCACGAACGGCCGCGACGAGGCGCCCGGCACCTCGCGCAAGACCGCCTGGCGCACCCTTGCCCAGGCGAACGCGACCACGTTCCGGCCCGGCGACCGCATCCTGCTCAAGGCCGGCGAGGAATGGCACGACGAGCAGCTGTGGCCCAAGGGCTCCGGCAGCGCCGGCAAGCCGATCACCATCTCGGCGTACGGCGACCCGCGCGCCCGCCGCCCGTACATCGCGGCGAACGGCAAGGTGCCGAACCCGTTCAAGGCGGACGGCACGAAGAACCCGGAGACGGTCGGCCTGACCGGCGCCATCGTGCTGCGCAACCAGCAGTACTTCGAGATCGACCACGTCGAGCTGTCCAACGACGACGACTTCGCCACGAACATCACCACCGGCACGTACGTCAGGGACGGCATCGCGGTCTCCATCAACGCCGACCTGCTCCCGGCCGGCGCGGACAGCGTCATGGACCACTTCCGCGTCACCGACGTGTACGTCCACGACCTCGACGGCCCCAGCACCTGGCAGAAGATCCACTACGGCGGCGTCAACTTCCAGGTCTTCGGCGCCAAGAGCTACAAGGAGTACGGCACCGGCGGCCACCACTTCAAGGACGTCAAGATCGAGGACAACACGTTCGAGAACGTCGAGCTGCACGCCGTGCAGTTCGCGTTCAACTGGTTCGCCGCCGACGGCAGGGACGCCGGCGAGTACGACGAGGCCGGCAAGTTCCACGAGGGCTGGGAGCAGCTCTGGGTGCGCACCCGCGACCTCTACAGCCGGGACGTCTCCATCAGCCACAACTACGCCGAGAGCATCGGCCAGGGCGCGTTCCAGTTCGCCAACAGCAAGAACATGACGGCCGAGTACAACGAGGTCAACGGGTTCCTGAAGCGCTACGACGCGGTCTCGTGCGGGCTCTACCTGTGGGCCGGCGCCGACTCGGTGATGCAGTTCAACGAGGTGTACGGCGGCCCCGACAACGAGTACGACGGCACCCCGTGGGACCTGGAGTACACCAACTTCAACGTCACCTACCAGTTCAACTACTCGCACGACAACGCGGCGGGCTGGATGGCCTACATGGGCAACAGCTCCAACTCGGTCGCCCGCTACAACCTGAGCGTCAACGACAACGGCGTGCTCGTGAAGAACATGCTCTCGACGAACTACTCGCCGACGTACTTCACGAACAACACCTTCGTCTACGACGGCGCCGACCTCGACTACGTCCACGACGAGACGTTCCTGAGCAAGGTCTACTTCCTGAACAACATCTTCTACAACACCTCCAAGGCGGAGGCCACGCCGTGGTACCGCCGCACCGGCGCCCTGCGCCAGGCGGTGTTCTCCAACAACGCCTTCTACGAGGCCGGCGGCACCCACTCCACCCAGGAGCCGGCCGACCAGGCGGGCGTGCGCACCGATCCGAAGTTCGCCGGCGACCCGGCGAAGTACGTGACCGGGGCGGGCGTCGACCGCATCCGCACGGCGGCGGCCCACTTCAAGCTGCGCAAGGACTCGCCGCTCATCGACGCCGGCCGCTACAACCCCCACCTCGGCACCGAGGACTTCCTCGGCACCCACATCTACTACGGGGACGCGCCCGACATCGGCATGGCGGAGAGCCGGATCGGCAAGAAGGTGCGCAACCCGGTGGACGAGCACCCCATCGAGGACGAGCAGGGCGGCCGCGCCAACCTGGCCCTCGGCAAGCCGGTCACCGCGAGCTCGACCCATCCCGGCGCGAACGGCACCCTGGTGGCCGCGAACCTGACCGACGGCGACCCGGCGACCCGCTGGGCGGCAGCCGACGACGCGGCGTACCCGATCACGCTGGACGTCGACTTCGGCGCGGACACGACGTTCGACGAGGTGTATCTCGACGAGTACACCGACTCGGGCACCAACCCGCGCGTGCGCACCTTCGACCTGCAACGCTGGGACGCCGCGAGCGGCGCCTGGGTCACCTTCGCGAGCGGCTCGGACGGCGTCGGCCACGACCGGTCGGTGACCGGTTTCGGTGACGTCACCACCGCGAAGCTGCGGGTGGCGCTCACCGGCCTGCTGCCGTCGGAGGTCTACAGCCCAACCCTGACCGAGATCGCCGTGCACCGCGCCGGCGCGTAGGGCCCCGGCGCACAGCAAACCAACGGGTGGGCGCTAAGGTGTCCACCCGTTTACCTTTCGTCAACAAGTCGTATATGTGAAAGGTCTATCTTCGAGCGCCATGTCCCATCACCAGGTCGCGGTCCATGACCGCACCGATATACCCCAGCCTCCCGCGCCCGACACCTCCGCCGGGGAAGAGGGCAGCAGCAGCGTTCTCGGAGTGCTGGAGAGCATCAGCTCGGTCATCGTCCCCATCGGCGTGACGCTCTACGCGGTGCTCTACCTCGGGGTCGAGCAGATGTACGGCATCTTCGGCATCACCCCTCAGCAGGCGGGCATCGACCAGTCCGTGCTCCTGGGCCGGCTGATGGGCACCCTGATCCTGATGCTGCTGATCCTGCTGCCCACGATCGGCCTCGTCGTCGGGCTCTGCTGGCTCATCGACAAGGTGACCCTGGGCCTGTTCAGCAAGATGATCACCGGGATCCGGCGGCGGCCGTGGATCGCCGCGCTGATCGCCGCCTTGTGGTGCGGCGCGACCTACTGGGGTCTGTTCAACCTCTTCGGCAACCTCGACCTCGCCGTCATGGTGATCATCGCGGTCGGGCTCGGCGTGGTCACGTTCGTGGTGCCGTTCCGGCTGATGCGCAGGAAGCCGGTCGGGCGGGCCGCCACGAAGGTGCTCGTCGGCGCCCTGACCGGTCTCGGGCTGGGCTTCCTGCTGATCCTCGCGATGGTGCAGGGCGCGGTCGAGGTGCAGGAGACCGGCCAGGCTCCCGAACTGCTCAGCTACGTCGGCTTCCAGGACCAGTGGACGGTGATCAAGAACGCGGAGGACGACAAGCCGCTCTACGACGGCCGCTGGATGATGCTGCTGGGCGAGAGCGAGGGCACGTACGTCTTCTTCGACTGCGACAAGCTGGAGACCATGCGCCGTCCCATCGAGACGACCAACCTGTCCGACATCCAGCTCGACCCGGAGCGGGAGAAGGGCTTCACCTGCGGCGCGCTGGCCGAGAAGGAAGAGTAGCCACCTGAGCGGCAGCCGGGCGGCCGAATCCTAGGATCAGCCGCCCGAGGATCGGGCGCCTGAAGATCCCTGAAGATCTCTGAGGATCAGGCGCCCGAGGGCGGGAGTTCGGCCAGCAGGGCGCGTACGTCGTCCGCGTCGGGGAGGCGCTGCCGCTCCAGGATCTCCAGCGCCTCCGACAGGCAGGCCCGGCCCCTCGCGGCCCGGCCCAGCTCGATCAGCGCCCGGCCGAGCAGGGCGAGCACCCGACCCCTGGCCCACACCTGAGCCACCTCCGACAGCATGGCCAGGGCCTCCTCCGCGCGTTCGACAGCGCTGTCAGGCAGGCCCGCGCGGAGGTGGATCTCCGCGATCCGGCGCAGCGCCAGCCCCACCCACGTGTGCTGCTTGAGCCGGCGGAACTCCGCCAGGCACTCCTCGAAGCGGTCGAGCGCGTCGTCGTGGCGGCCAGCCGCGCCGAGTGCCACGCCGTACTGGTAGACGATCTGCGGATGCGGCCGGCCCTCCCCCAGGTCACGCGAGATGCCGACAGCCGTCTCCGCGACCTCGACCGCCTCCTCGTGTGAGCCTGCCTCGCTGAGCACGAGCGCCAGGTTGCCGAGCACGACGGCCTCTTCCGAGCGGTGGCCGAGCGAGCGCCAGACCTCGATCGACTCGTGGTACATCGCGGCCGCCTCGTCGTACTCCCGCCGCTCGTGCGCGATCATGGCCAGCAGGTTGACCGCGTAGGCGTGGTGCAGGGCCAGCCCGCCGGCCCGGCCGGCCACGCGTACGGCCATGCCCTCCTCGACCGCCGCCTCGATCGCCCTGCGGGCGTGCAGGATCTCGCCGCGCTTGCGCCGGGCGTACACCTCGGCGGCCAGGTCACCACGGGCGGACGCCGCCTCGATGATCCGGCCCACGACCCGCTCGTAGACGGTCGTGTCGGACTCGAAGTCGAAGACGTCGGTCATCATGTCGATCAGCGAGACGGCGTCGTACAGGGCCGATCCCGGCGTCTCGGCGATCTGGTTGAGGCAGCAGAGCATGCCGTACTCCTCGGCCGTCCCCCATTCGAGACCCGCCTCCAGGTCCGCGAACGCCGGGCCCTTGCCGGTCACCCTGACCGTGTCGAGCAGCGGCGCGCCGGGGTACATCATCCCGAAGATCTCCGCCATGTTGGTGAGGAAGTAGCCGAGCATCCGGTCCATCGCCACCCGCCGCGACTCCTCGTCCAGCCGGCAGCGGGCGAAGATCTTGAGCAGGTCGTGGTGACGATAGCGGCCGGGGGCGGGCGACTCCAGCAGGCTCACGTTCACCAGGGCCTCGCAGAGCTCCTCGGCCTCCGCCTCGTCCATGTCGAGCACGGCCGCGGCCACCGCCACCGGCAGGTCGGGCCCGTTCGGCGCGGCCAGCAGCCGGAACGCGGACGCGTGCGCCTCGTCGAGCTGGTCGTAGCCGAGCGCGAACGTGGCCTCCACGGCCAGGTCGTCCACCCGCAGCTCGGCCAGCCGGCGGCGTTCGTCGGCCATCCTGTCGCGCATCCTGGCCAGGCTCCATCCGGGCCGCGCCGCGAGCCGGGAGGCCACGATCCTGATCGCCAGCGGCAGGTGCCCGCAAGCCCGCATGAGGTCGTACGCGGCCTCGCGCTCCGCCGCCACCCTGGGCTCGCCGACCACCTTGACCAGCAGCTCCATCGCCTCGTCCGGAGGCATGACCTCCAGATCGACGTGGTGGGCGCCGGACAGACCGGTCAGCCTGGCCCTGCTGGTCACCAGCACCGCGCAGCCCGCCGCGCCGGGAAGCAGCGGGCGCACCTGGGCCGTGCTCGCCGCGTTGTCCAGCACCACCAGCACCCGCCGCTCGGCGAGGGTCGAGCGGTAGAGCGCGGCCCGCTCGCCGGGGTCGTCGGGCAGCGACGCGGAGTCCACGCCCAGCGCGCGCAGGAATGCCCCCAGCACGGCCTCGGGCGCCAGCGGACGCGGCCCGGCGCCCTGGAGGTCCATGAAGAGCCGGCCGTCGGGGTAGGCGTCGGCCAGCCCGTGCGCGACGTGCACGGCCAGGGCGGTCTTGCCCATGCCGCCCGCGCCCGCCACGGCCGCGACGACGAGCGCGGACCCGTCGGCCGCGAGCAGGGTCCTGGTCACCTGCTCGATGTGCGCCTGCCTGCCGGTGAAGTCCGCGGTGTCGGCGGGCAACTGGCGCGGCACCGGCGTGGCGGGCGCCCTGTCGTCCTGGGGCCCGGCCCCGAGCTCCGGATCCGCGGTGATGATCCGCTGGTGCAGCCGCACCAGGTCGGCGGACGGGTCGAGGCCGAGCTCCCCGGCCAGCAACTCGCGGGTGTCGGTGAACACCCCGATCGCCTCCGCCTGCCTGCCCGAGCGGTACAACGCCAGCATCAGCAGGCCGGCCAGCCGTTCCCTGGTGGGGTGTTCGGCGCAGAGCGGGGTCAGCTCGGCCACGGCCTCGGCGTGCCTGCCCTGCTCGACGTCCTCGCAGATCCTGCGCTCCAGCAGGGTGAGCCGCCGCTCGGCCAGGTGGGCCCGCTGCGCCTGGGCGTAGGCGCCCTCCAGGCCGGCCAGCGGCTCGCCCTGCCAGAGCGCGAGGGCCTCGCCGTACCTGCCCTCCTGCGCCAGCCGCTCCATCGCTGCCAGGTCGGACGTGGCGGAGTCGAGGGCGTACCCGTGCCCGGCGGAGACGATCGCGTCGGCGCCGAGTGCGGCGCGCAGGCGGGAGACGTAGGTACGCAGGGTGCTGAGGGCGGTGCGCGGACGCCGGTCGCCCCAGACGGCGTCGAGCAGCAGGTCGTGGCCGACCACCCGGCCACGGGCCAGCAGCAGCGCCGCCAGGACCAGCCGCTGCTGGGGCGAGCCGAGATCGACCTCGGCCCCGTTCCGGCGGGCGCGTACAGGGCCCAGCACCGACAGCCACAGCTCGGGTTCGCTCACCGGCAAAGGCAAGCAGTTAAGCGTGATGATCGGGATCGATTCCACCGAATCGTGACCTGGTCACTCGGGAAGGCCTCTGCGACGAATGTGGCGTTCGTCCGGCTTCGGGAGATCTTGATTTGGCTAGGCTGCGTTCCTGCGGGAGACGGCGATCGGGCGGAGGACGAGGTGGCGGAGGAGGCGGCGCGGCTGCTGACGCGCTTCGGCCGCCGGTACGCGGCCGCCGTGCGGCTGGCGACGCTTGTCCCGATCTGCGGGATCGCCCTGTTTCGTGCGCCGCCCGAGCACTTCGCGGCCACCGGGGTCATGGTCGCCGTCGCGTTCGTCTGGACGTGCGGCTACGCGTGGTGGCTGCGCGCGGGGCGGGGCAGCCTGCCGGTGGCGCTCGACGTCCTGGTGCAGCTCGGGCTGTTCGGCGGAGTCTTCTGGACGGACGCCGTCGCGGACACCAACACCGGCTGGCTGCGGCTGCTGGTCACCTTCTTCTGCGTGACGTGCCAGTGGCACACCACGCCGCTGGTGGGCGGCGTGGCGGCGCTCGTGGCCGGCGGCGGAGCGGTGGCCGTCCTGGCCGCCGCCTCGGCGGCGACGGAGGATCCCGACCCGACCCTGGTCACGGGGACGATGTGGGCGGTGCCCGCGGCAGGGCTGTCCAGGGCGGTCTGGACGCTGGTCCGGCGCGCCGCCGCACGGGCCGACCGGATGGCGGACGAGGCCGCGCGGGCCCGCGCTCGGTCGCTGGTCGCCGCGGCCGTCCGCGCCGAGGAACGCGAGCTCGCCAACTCCCTGCACGACACGGCGGCGACGACCCTGCTGATGGTCGGCATCGGGCAGGTGCGCTCGGACGCCGGCTGGCTCGCCCCGCAGGCCCGCCGTGACCTGGACAGCCTGCGTACGGGCAGCGCCTGGGCCCCCACGCACCCCGGCCCCGCCGACCCGCCTCCCGGCGAGACGCTCACCCCCGGGCACTCCGGCCCGACCTCCGGAGGCTCCGGCCCGGCCTCCGGGGAGGCGGTCGCCGGCGAGCTCATGGATCTGGTCGGGATGCTACGCGCTGACCTGGAGGTGGTGCGGCTGAGCGTGGAGTTCGAGGCGCCCGCGCGGCTGCCGCTCCCGCCCGGCGTCGCCGCGGCCGTCGCCGGCGCGGCGCGGGAGGCCCTCGCCAACGTCCGCCGCCACTCGGGCACGACCAGGGCGACCGTACGGCTGAGCGGCGACGGCGGGCGGCTGCGGCTCGACATCGCCGACGAGGGAAAGGGGTTCCGCGTGCGGGACGTGCCGCTCACCCGGCACGGCGTCAGGGAGTCCGTACGCGGCCGGATGACCCGCGTCGGCGGCTCGGCGGACATCGTCTCCGCTCCCGGCGAAGGCACCCTGGTCCGGCTGGAATGGCAGGCGCGGCATGACTGACGCCACCGAGGAGCAGACCAGGAACCAGCTCGGCCACGGCCTGCGGATCGCCACCGCGACCGTGGCCGTGGCGATCGTGTTCGGACTCGGTCTGTCCAACCTGCTGCGCCACCTGGACTCCTACGAGCCCGCGTTCACCCAGTGGGCCGCGCTCGCGATGCTGGGCGTGCCGCTCGCGGGCGAGATCCTGCTCCTGGTCCGGCGGCGCCCGTGGGGCCGGACGCGCCGGGCCGCCGTCGCCCTGGTGCTCGCCGCGTCGGCGCTGTCGTACGCGACGCAGCCGGACGATCGCACCGCGACGGGCGTGGACTGGATCTTCGGCGCCGCCAACTGGGTGGGCCTGGTCGTGCTGCTCGACCGTCCGCTGCGGATCGCCGGGGCCTTCCTGGCCGCCCACGAGTTCCTCGCGCTGCTGCACCTGCTCCTGCTCGACGGCCCCAGCCGGGGTGCGCTGGCCCGGTTCGCGACCGGCTCGGTGACCGTGATCGGCTTTCCGCTGTGCGTCGCCGTGTCGGCCGCCGCCCTGCACGGCCTCAGCGCGGCGGCCGCGGCCTCCCAGCAGGAGGCCGAGCGGGTACGCGTCGCCGAGGCCGTCGCGGCCGAATCCCACCGGCGCAGGCGGCAGCGGCTCGCCGAACTGTCCACGTCCGCGATCCCGCTGCTGGAAGGGCTGGCCGACGGCTCGCTCCGCCCCGAGGACGCGGCGGTCCAGCGGCGCTGCGCGATCGAGGCGGCCAGGATGCGGCGGCTGTTCGCCGAGACCGACGCCGTCGCCGAACCCCTCATGCACGAGCTGCGCCACTGCGCCGACGTGGCCGACCGCAAGGGCGTGGTGGTGGAGCTGGAAGCACGCGGGCAGTGCCCGCCGCTGCCCGTGGCCGTCCGTCGCGATCTGACCGAGGCGGTGCTCACCGTGCTCGCCACCGCCGTCTCCCACGCGCGGGTCACCGTGGTGGCCGGCCCGGAGCTGGTGTCGGTCAGCGTCGTCGCGGACAGCGGCGAGGTGGAGCTGCCCGGCCCGGCGACTCCAGGCGTCCTCGTCGAGGCGTTGCACAACGACGACATCGTATGGCTGGAGGTCCGATGGCAACCGAGCATGGAACCGACGGGGGGACCGGTCGCGCGGCACAGTCTCCGACCCCTGTGAACGACGGGACGATCACCGCGGTCATCGTCGACGATCACGCGGCCATCGCCGCCGGGGTCCGGTTCTGGTGTGCGCAGGCGGTGCCGCCGATCGAGCTCGTCGACGCGCGCGACCGCCTGGCCGACGTCTGGACCGGCCCGGGGGCCGACGCCGACGTGGTGATCTTCGATCTGGAGCTGGTGCCGCACCGGCCCGACTTCGGCGAGCTGCGCAGGCTGGTCGACAGCGGCCGGCGGGTGATCGTCTACTCCCAGCACACCGACGACGCGACCGCGATCAAGTGCATCGACCTGGGCGCGCTCGCCTACCTGACCAAGCGCGAGGGCCCCGAGCACCTGGTGCCCGCGATCCGGGCCGCCGCGCGGAGCGAGTCGTACACGGCGCCGTCGCTGTCAGGGGCGCTCATCACCGACGACTCCCCCGACCGGCCGCGCCTGTCGCAGCGGGAGACCGAGGTGCTGCGGGCGTGGTTCGTGTCCTCGTCCAAGGAGCTCGTCGCCGCCAAGCTCAACATCACCGTCAAGACCGTGGACACCTACATCACCCGCGTCCGGGTGAAGTACGCCGATGTGGGGCGGAGTGCCCGTACCAAGAGTGAGCTGGTCGGCCGCGCGCTCGACGACGGCCTCATCACCCTCGCCGAACTGAACCGCACCGCCCCTCCAGAATCCGGCCCTCCGTGAGCCGGCCCTCCGTGAGCCGGCCCTCCAGAATCCGGGCGGACGCCGCCCGTGCGATAGGCTGCCCCGGCACGTGACCGCGTCGGCAGGGGAGGTTGATGAATATGGCTCGCCGAGAGCTTCGTCGGCATGCCCTTGACCGGGTCGCGCGAGTCTGAGAAGCGGCTCGCCGGCAGCGTCCCGGTCGTCATTCGACAACGACCAGGAGTGTCACGTGTCCACTTTTTTCATAACCGGTGCGGATCTGACCACCGACCGCCTCGTGCTGCGTCCATGGCCCGCCGGTGACCTCACCGCGGTCCTGGACGGCAGCCGCTCCGCCTTTTGGGCGGACGACTTCCCCGCCGAGGGCGACCGCGTGATCGCGGGCGTCATCCACGGGCAGTCCGATCTGGTCGGCGCGTACGGCCACCGTCAGATCGTCGAACGCGAGAGCGGGCTGGTGATCGGCTCCATCGGCCTGTTCTGGCCGCCGAGCGACGGTGTCGTGGAGCTCGGGTACGGGGTCGTGCCCTCGCGGCGCGGCCTCGGCTACGCGTCGGAGGCCACCCAGGCGCTGGTCGAGTTCGCCCTGACCGCGCCGGAGGTCTCCGTCGTGCGGGCCACGGTCGAGCTGACCAACCCCGCCTCGGTCCGCGTACTGGAGAAGGCCGGCCTCCGTCGCACCGGCGGTGACACGGCGACCGCCGAGTACCGCAGCGTCCGGTAAACGACGCTCTGCCGGGCAGCGGCGCCCTGGGTTGCGGCGCCCTGCCCGATCACGGCGCTCTGCCCGGTTGCGGCGACTCGGGCTGTGATGGCGGCTCCCCTCCCCCTCAGAGAAGAGCCGCCATCCCATCCTCCCGGGATCGGCGCGCCCTGTGCCGATCACCTGCTGGGAGACCGTATCCGGCGGCGGTATGCCGGAAGTATGCGCACAGGCGGCCCGGCCGCCACGAGCACGGCGGGTACCCGCAGCCGGGAAAGGGACGGCGAAGATGCACAACGGAGAGACAAGCAATGGCTAACCGCCTGTAATGTGGCGACTACCCAGGTTTGTCGGGGGCAGAGCAGGGGCCGGATGATGTGGGAGGACTCGCCGTACCCCATGCTGACGATCGACGCCACGGGTGTCGTCGCGCAGGCTAACGAGGCTGCCCGGCTGCTGCTCACCGGCACGACGGACGGTGAGCGGATGCCACGGACCGCACCCGACTGGCTCACCCGCGCCCACGGCGGGTCCCACGACGGGCCCCACGACGGGCCGCGCGCGGTCGAGGGCGAGATCGGCGGGCGCACCTTCCAGGCCCACCCCGTCCACTCCGACGGCGACCACGTCGTCTGGTGGCTCGTGGACGTCACCGAGCAGCGGCCGGAGGTCGCGGCGCGACCGGCCGAGCGGGAGTGGGGCGCGTGCATGGTGGAGGCCGCGAACGAGCTGCTGCCGTCGCTGAACCTCGATCGTTGCCTGGACTCCGTCGCCCGGCTGGCCGTCCGGTACCTGGCCGACGCCGCGTTGGTCGTGCTGCCGCTGTCCGGCCGTAAACAGCTGCTCACCTGGTACGAGCCGGACCGCGGCGTGCGGCGCGAGAGCGTGAGCGCCGACCCGCGGACGGCGCCGGGGCTCGCGGAGGCCCTGCAGTCCCTTCCGCCGGAGTCCGTCCACTGGATCGACCCGGCCGAGCTGCCCGCCTGGCTGCTCCCCCACCGGCCCGGCGAGCAGGGGGCCGAAGCGGTGACCGCCCTGCCCGGCGAGGGGTCCGTGGCGGTGACCACGCTGCCCGGCCACGGGCTGCCCGTGGGCGCGCTGGTGCTGCTGCGCCACGGACGCCCGGCCGGGTTCGCGGCCGGTGAGCAGGCGTTCGTGCGGCTGTTCACCGCACTGGCCGGGTCGGCGATCTCGGCCGCCCGCCTCTACACCGAGCAGGTGACCATCACCGAGGTCCTCATGGCCGAGTTGCTGCCACCGCCGACGCCACGGCTGCAGGGGGTGGAGCTGGCGGCGCTCTACCGGCCGGCGGGACCGGCCGAGCGGGTCGGGGGCGACTTCTACGACGTGCACGCCGTCACCGGCACGGGAGGCGAGTCGCTGGTGGTCCTCGGGGACGTGGCCGGCAAGGGGCTGGAGGCCGCCGTGCTCACCGGCCGCATCCGCAACACCCTGCGCGCGCTGCTGCCCCTGGCCGACGATCACCGGTGCGTGCTGGAACGGCTGAACAGCGTGCTGGTCAACGATGGTGATCCGACCCGTTACGTCACCCTCGTACTGGTCTCGTTCGAGCGGCACGGCCGGCGGGTCGCGCTGCGGGTGACCAGCGCCGGCCATCCGCCACCACTGATCATCAGGAACGACGGCCGCGTCGAGACGGTCCCCGCCGAGGGCACGCTGATCGGCGCGATCGAGGAGGTCTCCTGCGTCACCACGCCCGTCGTGCTGGAGCCGGGAGAGACGTGCCTGCTCTACAGCGACGGCATCATCGAGGCCAGGGGCGGCCCGCTCGGCCAGGAGTTCTTCGGCGAGGAACGACTGTGCGAGCGGTTGCACATGTGCGCGGGCATGCCGCCGGAGGCGCTGGCGGAACGCGTCCAGATGCTGGCCTCGCAGTGGGTCGGCGGTGGCGAGCACGACGACATGGCCGTCGTCGCCATCACCGCTCCCCGCGACGCCCCGGACAACGGGCCGCCCCAGAAGAGGTCAACGCAGAAGACGTCAGCGCAGAACACGTCAGCGCAGGGGGCGTCGGCGGGAGGAACGCGGTGAAGGACGACATCGAGGAGCGGGCCGAGGCGTTGTGGGCGGCGGCTACGGCCGGCGACGAGTACGCCGCCACCGGTGTGGCGATGGCCGCCCTCGACGCCGGCGTCCCCATGGAGACGTTGCTGCTGGACATCGTCGCGGCGGTGCAGTCGCGCGTCGGCCACGAATGGGCGGCCAACCGGATCACGGTGGCCCAGGAGCACACCACGACCGCCGTCAACGAACGCGTGCTCACCGCCCTCGCCGACCGCACCACCGAACGCATCGCCGACCAGGCGGCGGGGTTGGGGCGGGTGGCGGTGGCGTGCATCGACGGTGAGTGGCACGCGTTCCCCGCCCGGCTGCTGACCGAGGTGCTGCGGACCCGGGGATGGGACGTGGACTACCTGGGCGCGCAGGTGTCCACACCGCAGTTGGTCGCGCACCTGCACCGGACGAACCCCGACGTGGTGGCCCTGTCCAGCTCGCTGGCCGTCCGGCTGCCCGCCGCGCACATGGCGATCACCGCGTGCCGGGCGGCGGGCATGCCGGTGCTGGCCGGGGGTCCCGCGTTCGGGGCGGACGGCTGCTACGCCCGCCTGCTCGGGGCCGACGCCTGGGCGCCCGACGCGCGGGCCGCGGCCGACCTCCTGGCCGCAGGGCCGCTGCCCCTCCGCGGCCGTACCGTCCAGGACGACCTGCCGCACCTGGACGGCCGCGAGTACAGCCACGTGACCCGATCCGCCCCCGACCTGGTGCGAGCCGTCCTGGACGACCTGACCCGGCGACTCCCCGAGACCGCGTCCAGGAACGAGCAGCAGACCGAACCGCGAACGGAACAGCAGGCCGCGCAGCAGACCGAACCACGAGCTGAGCAGCCGGCGGAGCACCGGCCGACGCCCGGGCAGGGCGGGCGGTGGTTCGAGCAGACCGCCGAGGAGGTCGCCCACATCGTCGACTTCCTGCGGGCCGCCCTGTACGTCGAGGACCCCGAGATCCTCTCGTCCTTCGTGCGCTGGATGGCCGACACGCACGAGGCGCGTGGCGTCTCCCCCGCCCTGCTGCGGTCGATGCTGGAGTCGCTGGCCGCCCGTCTCACCGACTTCCCGCACGCCGTCGGCGCGCTCTCCCGAGCCGAAGCCGCACTGCGCCTCCCCCACCACACCGAGCCGCCCGGCGCATGACCAGACGGGCGACGGCGACCGTCCGGCCACCGGCTCGACGGACGCGGCTCAGGCGACTTCGACGGCGGGTTGCGGCCGCGGGAACAGGTCGTCGAAGACCGCCGCCCGGTCGAAGCGCATCGCGCGGGCACGGGCGCGCCGTTCGAGGTCGTCCCGCTCGGCCGGGGACATGTCCAGGACCACCCGGTCGAGGGCCGCGGCCAGGCCGGTGACGTCCTCGGGCGCGACGATGACGGCGGTGTCGCCGACCGCCTCCAGGGTTCCGCCCGTCATGGTGGTGATGATCGGCCCGCCGCCGGCCAGCATCTTCTCGGCCAGCGCGATCCCGAACGTCTCCACGAACTCGGGCACGGGCTTGGTCGGCAGGACGTAGGCCGCGCAGCCGCGCATGAGCAGCGCCTTCTCCTGGTCGTCGACGTCGGTCATGAAGACCACCCGCTCGTCGCCCGCGGCCATCGCGCGTACCTGCTCCAGATCGGGCCCGGTGCCGGCGACGACGAGCTTGACCCGCGACCGGCAGCGCGTCCTCGTGAAGGCGGCGATCAGGTCGTGGACACCCTTGGCCCGGGTCACCCGGGACAGGAAGAGCACGTATCCGTCACGTGAGAGGCCGCGTCGTTCGAGCGCGCCGTCCAGCCGCGCGGGGTCGTCCAGGCCGAGGAAGGCGGAGGAGTCGATCGGCGGGTAGCTGACGCTGACGCGGCGCCGGCACTGCTCGGCGAACGTGGTGCCGCATCGGGCGTCCACCTGCTCGGCGGAGGCGATGATCTCCTGCCGGGTGTATTCGGAGACGGCGACGACCTCGTCGTTGGCCAGGAACGTGGTGAACAGCACGGTCGCCGCCCCGAACCGGCCCTCCCGCAGGCATGACCGGATCACGTTCGTCACGTCGGAGCCGACCGCCTTGGCCACGGTCCGCACGTCGGGCGCGAACCCGGCCGCGCGTGCCGCCGCCACCGCGTCCACGACGACCGCGGTGTGCGGCGCGAGGTACATGGACAGGCAGACCGTGGGCACCGGCTCGGCGAGCAGCTCGACGAGCCGGCCGGTGAGCCCGGCCTGGTGGCGTCCGTCGGGAACCCGGTAGTCGCCGACCGCGTCCGGCCGCTCGACGGTGATCCCGGCGCTGTACGGCAGCAGCCGGTCCAGCGGCTTGAGCGGTAACCCGGCCGCCTGGAGCGCGGGAATCGGCCAGGTCAGCAGTCGTACGTCGGTGAACCCGCGGGTAAGGGCCACCTCGGCGAGATTGCGCGCCTCGCCGGAGTGGCCGCAGATGACCGGATCGGCCCTGACCACGATGACGAGACGGCGAGGGGGGTGGGTCATCGCGTTTCCTCCGGTGTCGCGGGCGGATGGGAGAGGGAGGGCGGGCGGACGTCGCGCCCCCACGCCGACGGCTCCGGCCCCAGCCGCAGGTGCAGCCGGCCGCCGCGATGCAGCGTGGTGGCGCTCAGGTGAGTCGCGTGCAGGGGCTCGCCGTTGAGCGTCGCCGCCTGGACGTACTGCGCCGGCGGGTCGCGGTCGAGGCCGTCGGCGCCGATCGGCGTCTCGCGGTGCCCGCTGGTCTCGATGACGAACTCGTTGTCACCGGCCCTGAGCACGGCCCGGTCGAACGCGGGCGCGTTGACGAGGAACAGGTTCTGCCCGGCGACGGGGAAGAGCCCCAGTGACGCCCAGACGTACCAGGAGCTCAGGCCGCCCGAGTCGTCGTTGCCCGGCAGCCCGCCGGGCCCGGTGCCGAACTGCCAGGTCAGCGCCGCCTGCACCACCTGGGCCGTGCGCTCGGGCCGGCCCGCGTAGTGGTAGGCCCACGGCGCCTCCATGTCGGGCTCGTTGTTCAGCCCCTCGAACCGGTTGAGCGCGTAGCCGGCCAGCATCTCCGCGGGAAGGGGGCGCCGGCCCGGCTGCCGCACCGGCGGGGCGCCGAACCCGAAGAAGCGGTCGAGTTTGCCGGCGAACGCCTCGTCGCCGCCGGCCAGGGCGATCCGCGCCGCCATGTCGTGCAGCAGCCGGAAGGAGTAGTTCCACTTGCCGCCCTCGTAGAACTCCGAGTCGCGCAGCAGCCCGGTGCCGGGGTCGAAGGCGTTGGACCACCGGCGGGCGCGGTCTTCCAGATCGTCGGCCAGGCCGCGGTCGTTGAGCGCTCTGGCGACCTGCGCCGTGCAGTGGTAGGCGTAGGCCAGGTCGAGGGTGTGCGTGATCGGGTGCACCAGGCCGTGCTCGAAGAAGTCCTCGCCGTACATCCGGCGCAGGTCGCCGACCATGTGCACGAGCGCCCAGTTCCAGTCGAAGCTCTCCCGGCCGAGCGCGTGGGCGTCGGCCAGCGCGGTGTGCACGAGCGCGCTGGCCTGCCGGAAGAACCGGTCGGCGCCGCGGGCCATGCGGTAGCCGATGGGGAAGTTGCCCTCCTCCTCGCACACCCTGATCAGCGATTCGAGCAGGTCGGCGGCCCGGCCGGGGACGATGGCGGCGAGCAGGGGGAGCTGCGTCTTGTAGATGTCCCACATGGTGCAGACGTCGAACGCGAACGGCCCCGAGGCCGGCCAGAACGGGCTCTCGTCGTCGGCGATGCACGGCTTGACGAGCGCGTGGTAGAGCGCGGTCGCCATCACGGTACGCCGGGCCGGGGTACCGCCTTCGACCTGGACCCGGCCGAGGTGGTCGGCCCAGCGTGCCCTGGTACGCCCGCGTACGGCGTCGAAGGCGGGCTGGGCGGCCCCGCACTCGCGTTCCAGGTTCCGCCGGGCCTGGTCGCACCCGCGCAGCGAGAATCCGAGCCGCACCTCGATGGTCTGTCCCGCCGTGGCCGGGCCCATGAAGAGCAGGCCGAAGGGCCGCAGGGTGGTGTGCCGGATGCTGTCGAAGTCGAGGCGGGTGCCGCCGTCGATGAGGCGCCGGTCGTACCAGAGCATCTGCCGCCAGCCCGGGCTGTCGACGTCGACGCAGACCGACAGCGGGACGCCCTCCATCACCACCGTGGCCTGGGCCCGGCCGTGCCCCACGCTCTCGACCTGCGCCCGCAGCGGCACGGTGCGGCCGAGTTCGATGTCGAGGCCGCCGCAGGACAGGTCGACGACGACGCGGGCGCTGCCGTGCTCGGGGAAGGTGTAGCGATGGACGGCCACCTTGGCGCCGACGGTCAGTTCGCAGCGGATCCCGGTGTCCAGGGTGGCCGCGTAGTAGCCCGCCTCCGCCACCTCGTCGCGCAGCGGCCACGCCTGGCCGAGCACGTCGAGTGCCTGCACCATCGGGGTGACCCGGACGTAGTTGTAGTACTTGCGGATCGCGCCGGTGCCGGACTGCTGGAAGTGGGTGAAGCCGGACGCCTGCAGCCGCTCGTACATCTCCTCGGGCACGCCCTCGGTGTTCTTGGCGTAGCGGCCGTAGCCGGTGGGGTAGGCCCCCGAGTAGGCGCAGGCCGACACCATGCCGAGCGGCGACGTGGCGCCGGGGTGGGTGTTTCCCACCTGCGGTTTCGGCCACCACCAGGTGGCGGCCAGACCGCGGGCGCGTGGCAGGTCGGTGGCCGCTGTGCCGATGAAGGGGTCAACGTTGTCCAGGATGCGGGGACTCTACCCAGCGTCACCTCACCGTAGGTTTCGCCGAGATGAAATCCTGTCCCACGAATCCGTCCGGCGGGTCAGCGGCGGGCCCGCCACTCGGGCGCGAGGACCGACCAGATCTCCACGTCCGCCCGTACGCCCCGGTGCGGATAGCTCTCGCGCAGCACCCCGTCCCTGGTCATGCCGAGCCGCCGGGCCACGGCGATGCTGGGCCCGTTGGCCGCCGAGACCATCCACTCCACGCGGTGGATGCCGCGCTCCTCGACGGCCCAGTCGATGATCACGCGTACGGCCCTGGTCACCAGCCCCTTGCCCGCCGCCGACGGCTCCAGCCAGCAGCCCGCCTCCGCGTTGCCCCGCGGGACGTCCATGGTGCGGAAGATGACTCCGCCGACGAGTTTGGCGTCGGCCCAGATGCCGTAGATGCGGGCGGTGTCGTCCACGGCCTTGAGCGCGTAATCCCGCAGGAAGTCCCGCGCCGACTCCAGGTCCTGGATCCGGTCGGGCAGCCCGACGTGCCGGCCGATGAACTCGCGCCCGCGCTCGATGTGGGCCAGGAACTCCCCGGCCTGCCACGGTTCGAGCGGGCGCAGCTCGGCGCCGTCGTCACCCAGGGACACCGCGAACATCACTCATCTCCAAAGATCGTCCTATAGGCGTACGGAAGTAACGTACGCCGCCGGTGACCTCCGGGGCCTCCGCTTTTACCGCCGGCCAGAGCGACCTTCGCACCCGTGCTCATATGAGCAAAATGTGGCTCAAGTGTTGCGATCAGTTTAAAAGCCGACTTACGGTGCGTTACCTACGTCACATACGGAGGCCCCTATGAGTGCATTCCGGTCGTTCTCAATCCCTGCCCTGCTCCTGGTCACCGCCTTGACCGCGTGCTCGGTGTCCACCTCCCCCGGTGGCTCAACCGATAGCTCCACCGGAGCCTCCGGGCAGAAGGACGACGGCCCCGTCGCCATCGGCTTCAGCCAGGCGACCCAGCAGTCCCCCTTCTACGTACAGCTGCGCGAGGGCGCCGAGGCCGCCGCCAAGAAGGCTGGTGGAACGCTCTATTTCGCCGACTCGGGCGGCGACGTCACCAAGCAGAACAACGACATCCAGGACCTCATCACCCGCCAGGTGGACGTCCTGCTGATCAACCCGGTCGACCCCAAGGGCGTCCAGCCCGGCATCGCCGCGGCCAAGGCGGCCGGCATCCCGGTCGTGACCGTGGACCGGCCGGTGCCCGAAGGCGCGGTCGCGCACGTCGGGCGGGACAACAAGGCGATGGGCGCGCTCGTCGGCAAGCGGCTGAGCGAGCAGCTCGGCGACAAGGGCGGCACCGTGATCGAGATCCGCGGTGACGCGGGCGGCGCGGTCGCGCGGGACCGCAGCGCCGGCTTCCACGAGGCCGTGGCGGGCAACCCCAAGATCAAGATCGTCGAGGGACCGTACTCGGACTACGTGCGCTCCAAGGCCGTCACCGCGATGCAGGACCTGCTCCAGGTCCACCCCGACGTCGCCGCCGTGTACGCGCACAACGACGACATGGCGCTCGGCGCGCTCCAGGTGCTGAAGGAGAACGGCAAGGACAAGGTCCTGGTCGCCGGGGTCGACGGCCTCATGGAGGCGGTCAAGCAGATCCCCCAGGGCCAGTACGTGGCCACCGCGCTCAACGACCCCATCTCCCTCGGCTCCAAGGCCGTCGAGACGGTGCTCAAGGTCCAGAAGGGCGAGCAGGTCGAGCCGAACATCGATGCCGGCACGGCGCTGATCGACACGGACAACGCGGCCGAGTACGCGGGCTCCGGCGAGTTCGCCCAGGCGACCAAGTAAAGCCCGGCAACCCACCAAAGCCCGGCAACCCAGGCCAGGCAACCCAGTAAGAAAGGCGCAAGGATGTCGGAAACCATGCAGGCCGCGGTGCTCCACGCCCCCGGCGACATCAGGGTCGAGCAGGTGCCCGTGCCGGAGCCGGGGCCCGGCGAGGCGCTCGTCCGCGTCGCGGCCTGCGGGGTCTGCGGCTCGGACGTCCCCCGCATGCTGCACGCGGGGGCGTACCACTTCCCGATCATCTGCGGCCACGAGTTCTCCGGCCACGTCGTACGGCTCGGCGCGGACCTGGCCGCCACCGGCCGCGTCCGCGAGGGCGACCTGGTCACGGTTCCCCCGCTGATCCCCTGTCACGCCTGCGAACCCTGCAGCCAGGGCCACTTCAGCCTGTGCAAGAACTACGGCTACTTCGGCAGCCGCCGGGACGGGGCGTACGCGCAGTACGTCACCGTCCCGGACGAGAACCTGATGGTGCTGCCCGCGGACCTCGACCCGCGCGCGGCGGCCATGCTGGACCCGGCCGCGATCGCGCTGCACGCCCTGTGGCGGACGAAGATGCGCGGCGGCAAGCGGGTCGCGGTGGTGGGCGCGGGCCCCATCGGGCTGTTCGCCGTGCAGTGGGCCAGGCTCGCCGGGGCCGCTGAGGTGCTGGTCGTCGAACTGAACGAGCAGAAGGCGGCCATGGCCACGGAGGCGGGCGCCACGCACACCGCGACCAGCGCCCAGGCCGCGGCGGAGACGGCCGGTGACGGCTACGACGTGGTCATCGAGTCCGCGGGCGTGCCCGCCACCGTCGACCAGGCCGTGGCGCTGGCCGCCAGGCACGGCGAGGCCGTGTTCATCGGCATCCCGCACGAGCCCGTGGTGCTGCCCAAGGCCACGTTCAGCTCGTTCCTGCGCCGCGAGGTCACCCTGCACGGGGCCTGGAACTCCTTCTCCGCGCCCTTCCCCGGCGACGAGTGGCGGGTGGCGGCGCGGTCGCTGGCCTCGGGCGACCTGGCCTGGAAGTTCATGATCACGCACGAACTGGGGCTGGACGCGCTGCCCGAGACGATCGCGAGCCTCGGCGACCGCTCGATCTTCAGCTCCAAGGTCCTCTTCCTGCCGAACGAGGAGTGACGATGGCTGCCTTCCTCGCCCTCGACCTGGGGACCGAAGGCGCCCGCGCGGCGGTCTACGGCGTCGACGGCACGCTCATGGGGTCGGGCGCGGATTCGTACCCGACCCGGTTCCCCCGGCCCGGCTGGGCCGAGCAGGATCCGGACGACTGGTGGCGGGCGGGCGCGCACGCCGTCAGGCAGGCGCTCGCCGAGGCCGGCGGCCCGGAGATCGACGGGGTCGCGGTGGCGACCACGGCCTCGACGGTGGCCGTGCTCGACCGGGACGGCCGCCCGCTGCGGCCGGCCCTGCTCTGGATGGACGGCAGGGCCGGTGAGGAGTCCGAGCTCACCGCCGGCACCGACCATCCGGTCCTGCGCTACTCCGGCGGCCGCGACGCGGTCGAGTGGCTGGTGCCCAAGGCCATGTGGCTGGCACGGCACGAGCCCGCCACCTACCGTGCCGCCGCCCGCATCGTCGAGGCGGTGGACTACATGGTCTGGCGGCTCACCGGGCGGTGGGCGGGCTCGCGGATGAACGCGGTCTGCAAGAGCAACTACGACCCGCGCGGCGCCGGTCATCCGCACGATCTGTACGAGGCGCTCGGCATCGGCGACCTGGCCGCCAAGCTGCCCGACGAGATCGTGCCCGTAGGCGACCCTGTGGGGCCGTTGGGCGCGCGGGCCCGCGCGGAGCTCGGCATCACGGGGCCGGCCACCGTCGTGTCCGGCGGGATCGACGCGCACCTGTCACTGCTGGCCGTCGGCGGCGGGCACGAAGGGCAGGTGTCGATCGTGTGCGGCACGTCCAACGCCTTCGTCACGGAGGTCGCCGAGCCGGTCTTCCCCGCCACCGTGTGGGGGCCGTACCCGGACGCGCTGCGCACGGGCCGCTGGCTCGTCGAGGGCGGCCAGGTGAGCGCGGGCTCCGTCCTGGCGTGGACGGGCGAGGGGCTCATCGGCCGGCCACGCGCGGAGATCGGCGGGCTGATCAAGGCGGCGGCGGAGCTGCCGCCGGTGGAGCACGGGCTGATCGTCCTGGACTACTTCATGGGCAACCGCACGCCGCTGCGCGACCCGCACCTGCGCGGCGCGGTGCTCGGCCTGACCCTGGCCAGCACGCCCGAGCAGGTCTACCGGGCGGCGGTGGAAGGCGTCGCGTACGGCACCCGCCAGGTCGTCGACTCCTTCACCGACGGCGGGATCGCGGTGGACGAGATCTTCCTGTCGGGCGGCATCCAGCACAACGAGCTGTGGCTGCAGACCACCGCCGACGTGCTCGGGAGGCCGGTCCACCTGGTCAGCGGCGACAACCTCACGCTGCGGGCCTGCTCGGTGCTGGCCGCGGCCGGCTCGGGCCGGCACGGCTCGCTGGCGGAGGCGGCGGCGCATTACGCGCCCAAGGTGCGCACGGTCGAGCCGGTCGCCGGGAACGTGGCGGCCTACCGGCACGGCTACGCCGACTACCGCGCCGCCACCGCCGCCACGACCGGCATCTCCCACCGCCTCAGTGGGAGGAGGCCGGGCGCATGAGCCGCGACGATCGCAGGAGGGTGACCGGATGAGCGACGACGACCAGCTCTACCAGGTGGCCGTCCGCTACTACGAGGCCGGCGAGACCCAGGAGCAGATCGCCACCGCGCTGCACCTCACCCGCTGGAAGGTGGGACGCATGCTGGCCGAGGCACGCGAGGTCGGCATCGTCCGCATCGAGGTGCTGCACCCGCGCTCCCGCGTCCGCACGCTGGAACGTTCGCTCAGGGAGCGCTTCGGCCTGCGGGACGCCGTCGTGGTCGCCGCGGTCGGCGGCGACGACGCCGAGCAGATGCGCGACCGCGTGGCCGCGGCGGGCGCCGAGCACCTGATGGAGATGCGGCCCGCGCCGAGCCTGATCGGCGTCTCCTGGGGCCGCACACTCGACCGGCTGGCCGGCGGGCTGACCCCCGGCTGGGCCACCGGCGTCAACGTGGTGCAGATCAACGGCGCGCTCAGCCGGTCGCGCCACCCCACCAGCGCGCACAGCATGGCCAGCCTGATGGCCCACCACGGCGGCGGCACCGCGACGCTGCTGGCCGCCCCGGCGATCCTGGAGCAGGAGAGCACCCGCGCGGTGCTGGAGAGCGACCGGGCCATCGCCGACGTGCTGGCCCTGGCCGCCCGGGCCGACCTGTTCCTGTTCAGCCCAGGCGGCATGGACAGCGACTCGGTGCTGGTGGACTCGGGCCAGATCGACGCCGCCCACCTGGCCAGGCTGGCCGGGGCGGGCGCGGTCGGCGACGTGCTGGGGCGCTTCATCGACGCCGAGGGCAGGATCGTCGATCCCGCCCTGGACGGGCGCACGCTCGGGCTCTCCCTGGACGTGCTGCGCTCGGCCACCACCTCCGTCGCGCTGGTCAGCGGCGCGGCCAAGCGCGCCGTGTGCCGGGCCGTCGTCTCCAGTGGCCTGTGCGACGTGCTGATCACCGACGACCACAACGCCCGCCATCTCCTGGAGGCCGCATGAGCACGGAACGCCTGCGCATGACCGGGATCGTCAAACGTTTCCCCGGCACCGTCGCCCTGGACGGCGTCGAGCTGGGCGTGCGTCCCGGCGAGGTGCACTGCCTGCTGGGCGAGAACGGGGCGGGCAAGAGCACGCTGATGAAGATCCTGTCGGGCTCGTACCGGCCGGACGAGGGGTCGATCCTGCTGGACGGGGAGCCGTACACGCCCGCCACCCCGCACGCGGGACTGGCCGCCGGCGTCGCGGTGATCTACCAGGAGCTGGACCTGCTGCCGGACCTCACCGTGGCGCAGAACCTGCTGCTGGGCCGCACGCCCAGGCTGGGGCCCTTCGTCCGCAGGGGAGAACGGGCGCGGCTGGCCCGCCTGGCGCTGGACCGGGTCGGCGCCCGCTTCCCGGTGACCGCGCGGGTCAGGGACCTGCCGATCGCGTCCCAGCAGCTCACGGCCATCGCCAAGGCCCTGACCGCGGACGCGCGGGTGATCGTCATGGACGAGCCGTCCGCCACGCTCGGCGAGAGCGAACTGCTCGCCGTGTTCGAGGTCATCAGGTCCCTCGTCGCGGAGGGACGGTCGGTGATCTTCATCTCGCACCGGATGGACGAGGTGATGGAGATCGGCGACCGCGCGACCGTGCTGCGTGACGGCCGCGCGGTCGGCGTCTACGACCTGGCCGTCACCGGCGCGGACGAGATCGTCGCGGCCATGATCGGCGAGGCCGGGGAGCTCGTGGGCGCCACCGACAGGCCCGCGCCCGAGGGCGAGCCGCTGCTGAGCGTCGAACGCGTGCACGTACCGGGCCTGCTCGACGTGCGCGGCATCGAGGTGCGGCCGGGCGAGGTCGTCGGGCTCGCCGGGCTCGGCGGCGCCGGCCGCACGACGCTCCTGCGGGCGCTGTTCGGCGACGTCAAGGCCCAGGTCTCGGCCCGCCTGGACGGCCGTCCGCTCAAGGTGGGCAGCCCGGCCGCGGCCGTGCGGGCCGGGCTCGCGCTGGTGCCGGAGAGCCGCAAGGAGCAGGGGCTGATGCTGGGCCTGTCGGTGAGCCGCAACGCCGCCGTCGGCGCGCTCGGCAAGGCGCCGTGGCTGCTGCCCGGCCGGCTCGGGCGGCGCCTGACCGCGCCCGCCCTGGCCGACCTCGGCGTCAGGTCAGCGGGGCCGGGGCAGCTCGTCGGCCAGCTCTCCGGCGGCAACCAGCAGAAGGTGGTGCTGGCCAAGTGGATCACCCGCGGCGGGATCAGGGTCCTGCTGCTTGACGAGCCCACGCGCGGGCTCGACGTGGGCGCCAAGGCCGACCTCTACCGCCAGGTGCGCCACCTGGCCGACCAGGGCGTGGCCGTCCTGCTCGCCAGCAGCGAGCTCAACGAGCTGACCGCCAACGCCGACCGGATCCAGGTCCTGTACGAGGGCCGCAACGTCGCGCGCTTCGATCCCCGGGTCAGCGCCGAGAACGTCATCGCGCACACCGTCATCACAGGAGCGACACCATGACCGCATCCATCGGATCCTCGGTGACCACGGCCACGGGGGAACGCGGCACGCGCTCGCGCCGCGGCGCCGACCTGATCGTCAAGTCCAATCTGCTGCTGGTCTTCCTCGGGCTGTGCGTGGTCGCCTCGCTGCTGGCGCCGCAGTTCCTCACCGGCCGCAACATCGCCAACCTGCTGCAGCAGTCGTCGCTGACCGGGATCGTCGCCATCGGCATGACCATGGTGGTGCTGACGGCGGGCATCGACCTGTCCGTGGGCAGCGTGGCGGCCTTCGGCGGGATGACGGTCGCGCTGCTCATGACCTCGGGCGTGCCGGTCCTGCCGGCGATCCTGCTCAGCGTGGTCGCCGGGGCGGCGTTCGGCGCGTTCATGGGCGGGATGTCGGCGTACCTGACGCTGCCGTCGTTCATGACCACGCTGGCCGGGCTCACCGCCGTGCGCGGGCTCACGTTCCTGCTGACCGACGGCAAGCCTGCCGAGGCCGGCGGGTCTGAGGCGTTCCAGCTGCTCGGCGGCGGGTTCATCGGCTACGTCCCGATCGTCGGGATCATCTTCGTGGTGGTCACCCTGCTCGCCGCCGGGATCCTGCGCGGCACCACGTTCGGCGAGTACGTCTACGCGGTCGGCAGCAACAAGGAGGCGGCCCGGCTGTCCGGGCTGCCGGTGCGCGGGGTGATCACGACCGTGTTCGCCGTGTCGGGCGGGCTGGCCGCGCTGGCCGGGGTGCTGCTCACCTCCCGCCTGACGGTGGGCCAGCCCACCGCGTTCAACGGGCTGGAACTGGACGCCATCGCGGCCGTGGTGCTCGGCGGCACGAACCTGTTCGGCGGGCGGGGCGGCGTGTTCGGCACGTTCGTGGCGGTGCTGCTGCTGTCGGTGCTGCGGAACCTGTGCAACCTGCTCGGCCTCGGCTCCTTCTTCCAGATGGTGGTGACCGGTCTCATCCTGCTGGTCGCCCTCGTGCTCAACCTGCTCATCGAAAGGCGTGGCGCCCGTGCCTGACACCCTGCCCGGCTCGCTTCGGGGTTATCTGCACGGACTGCCCGGTGTGGACGAGGTCGGAGTGGCCCGCAGAGCCGCCGACCTGTCCACCCGGTCGATCAAGACGACCGCGAAGCGGCAGGCGATCGACCTGGCCATCCGGATGGTCGACCTGACCACGCTGGAAGGCTCGGACACCCCCGGCAAGGTACGCGCGCTGGCGGCCAAGGCCGTGCGGCCCGATCCCGCCGACCCCACCGCGCCCTCGGTGGCCGCGCTCTGCGTCTACCCCGACATGATCGCCACGGCCGCGCAGGCGCTGGCGGGCACCGGCGTCGGGCTCGCCTCGGTCGCCACCGGTTTCCCCGCCGGGCGTACGTCGCTGGAGGTCAAGCTGGCCGACACCCGCGCGGCGGTGGCCGCGGGAGCCACCGAGATCGACATGGTCATCGACCGCGGGGCGTTCCTGGCGGGCGACTACGGCAAGGTCTTCGACGAGATCACCGCCGTCAAGGAGCAGTGCGGCCAGGCGCATCTGAAGGTCATCCTGGAGACCGGCGAGCTGGTCACCTACGACAACGTGCGCCGGGCGTCCTGGCTGGCGCTGCACGCCGGGGCCGACTTCATCAAGACCTCGACGGGCAAGGTCTCCCCCGCCGCCACGCTGCCGGTCACGCTGATCATGCTGGAGGCGGTCAGGGACTACCGGGCCGCGACCGGACGGCAGGCCGGGGTGAAGCCGGCCGGCGGCATCCGTACCACCAAGGACGCGACCCGCTACCTGGTGCTGGTCAAGGAGATCGCCGGGGACGACTGGCTGGACCCCGCCTGGTTCCGGCTCGGCGCGTCCACGCTGCTGAACGACCTGCTCATGCAGCGCACCAAGCTCGCCACCGGGCACTACTCCGGGCCCGACTACTACACCATCGACTAGGGAGAGGCGTGGAGATCTTCGAGTACGCGCCCGCGCCGGAGTCACGTTCCATCGTGTCCGTCCGGCCGTCGTACGACCTGTTCATCGACGGGGAGTTCGTCGAGGCCAAGAGCGACGAGCGCATCGTCACCGTCAACCCGGCCGACGAGGAGCCGCTCTCCGAGGTGGCCGCCGCCGGCGAGGCCGACGTGGAGCGGGCGTTCGCCGCGGCGCGGCGGGCGTACGAGCGCGTGTGGTCGCAGCTGCCGGGCGCCGAGCGCGGCAAGTATCTGTTCCGCATCGCCCGCATCATCCAGGAACGTGCCCGCGAGCTGGCCGTGCTGGAGTCGCTGGACAACGGCAAACCGATCAAGGAGACCAGGGACGTCGACCTGCCCCTGGTCGCGGCCCACTTCTTCTACTACGCCGGCTGGGCGGACAAGCTGGCCCACGCGGGGCTCGGCGGCGCCCGGCCGCTGGGCGTGGCCGCGCAGGTCATCCCGTGGAACTTCCCGCTGCTGATGCTGGCGTGGAAGGTCGCGCCCGCGCTGGCCACCGGGAACACGGTCGTGCTCAAACCGGCCGAGACCACGCCACTGACGGCGCTGGCCTTCGCCGAGATCTGCCAGGAGGCGGAGCTGCCGCCCGGCGTGGTCAACATCGTGACCGGCGCCGGCGACACCGGCCGGGCCGTGGTCTCCCACCCGGACGCCGACAAGGTGGCCTTCACCGGCTCGACCGAGGTGGGCCGGCAGATCGCCCGCGCCGTGGCGGGCACGGACAAGCGGCTCACCCTCGAACTGGGCGGCAAGGGCGCCAACATCGTCTACGACGACGCCGCACTCGACCAGGCCGTCGAGGGCATCGTCACCGGCATCTTCTTCAACCAGGGCCACGTGTGCTGCGCGGGCTCGCGGCTGCTGGTGCAGGAGTCGATCGCCGAGGAGCTGCTGGCCCGGCTGCGCGCCAGGATCGGGCAGCTGCGGCTCGGCGACCCGCTGGACAAGAACACCGACATCGGGGCGATCAACTCGGCCGCCCAGCTCGCCAGGATCCGCGAGCTGTCCGCCGCGGGGGAGGCCGAGGGCGCCACGAGCTGGTCGCCGGCCTGCTCGCTGCCCGAGCGGGGCTACTGGTTCCCGCCCACCGTGTTCACCGGCGTCACGCAGGCGCACCGGATCGCCCGCGAGGAGATCTTCGGGCCGGTGCTGTCGGTGCTCACCTTCCGCACGCCGGAGGAGGCCGTGGCCAAGGCGAACAACACGCCGTACGGGCTGTCGGCGGGGGTGTGGACGGAGAAGGGCTCGCTGATGTTGTGGACCGCGGCCCGGCTGCGGGCCGGGGTGGTGTGGTCCAACACGTTCAACGTGTTCGACCCGGCCAGCCCGTTCGGCGGCTACAAGGAGTCGGGATACGGCCGCGAGGGCGGACTGATCGGGTTGGAGGCGTATCTCCGTGGGTGAGACGACGGCGGCGGCGCGGGTCGGCGTGCGCAGGACGTACAAGCTCTACATCGGTGGCGCGTTCCCGCGCTCGGAATCAGGGAGGTCGTATCCCGTGACGTCCGCGGCCGGAGATCACCTCGCCAACGCGGCCCTGGCCTCACGCAAGGACGTGCGGGACGCCGTGGTGGCGGCGCGGAAGGCGTTCCCGGGCTGGTCGGGGCGGACCGCGTACAACCGGGGGCAGATCCTCTACCGGATCGCCGAGATGATGGAGGGGCGGCGCGACCAGTTCGCCGCCGAGGTGGCCGCGGCCGAGGGCGTGAAGGCGGGGCGGGCGCAGACGCTGGTGTCTGCGGCGGTGGACCGCTGGGTCTACTACGCCGGGTGGGCCGACAAGATCGGTCAGGTGCTCGGCGGCGCGAACCCGGTGTCCGGCCCCTACTTCAACGTCTCGGATCCCGAGCCGACCGGCGTCGTGGGCGTGCTCGCCCCCGCCTCCTCCTCGCTGCTCGGGCTCGTGTCGGTGCTCGCGCCGGTGATCACCTCGGGCAACACGGCCGTCCTGGTGGCGGGCGAACGCGTCCCGCTGCCGGCCGTGACGCTGGCCGAGGCGCTGGCCACCTCCGACCTGCCGCCCGGCGTGGCGAACATCCTGACCGGCCGGGTCGCCGAGCTGGCCCCGCCGCTGGCCGGGCACGCCGACGTGAACGCCCTGGACCTGACCGGCGCCGGCGCTCTCGCGGCCGAGCTGGAGGAGCTGGCGGCCGGCACGCTCAAGCGGGTGCTGCGGCCGGGCCGGGACGACTGGGCCGACGCCGATCCCGGGCTGTCGCGGATCCGCCCGTTCCTGGAGATCAAGACGGTCTGGCACCCGATCGGCCGCTGAGCACCGAGCCTGGCGCTGGAGGCGCTTGACGCCTCGACCGGCCCCGGCATCAACGAGGGCTGTCGACGGAAAAGCGCCAGGCCCTTCCGGCCAGGTCACCGTCTGGGGCGGGCGCGGGACCGGCGGTGCGCGGAGGTAGGTTCGCGCCATGCACACCGTCGCGGTCCTCGCGCTCGACCAGGTGATCCCGTTCGACCTGTCCACCCCGATCGAGACCTTCAGCCGGGCGCGGCTGCCCGACGGCCGGCCCGGCTACCGGATCCGGGTGTGCGCGCAGCGGCCGGAGATCGACGCCGGGGCGTTCACGCTGCGCGCGCCCTGGGGCCTGGACGGGCTCAAGGCCGCGGACACGATCATCGTGCCGGGCACGGCGACGCCGTTCGATCCGCTGCCCGGCGCCGTCCGCGACGCGCTGCGCGCGGCCGCCGCGGACGGCACCCGCATGGCCTCCATCTGCTCCGGCGCGTTCCCCCTGGCCTCGACCGGGCTCCTGGACGGCCTGCGGGTGACCACCCACTGGATCCTGGCCGACCGGCTGGCCGCCGACCACCCGCGGCTTGAGGTCGCCCCCGACGTCCTGTACGTCGACCACGGCCAGTTCCTCACCTCGGCCGGCGCCGCCGCCGGGCTGGACCTGTGCCTGCACCTGATCCGCCGCGACTACGGCTCGGCCGTGGCCGCCGACGCCGCCCGGCTGTCGGTCATGCCGCTGGAACGCGAGGGCGGGCAGGCCCAGTTCATCGCGCACGACCACCAGGTCACGCCCCGGGGCGCCGAGCTGGAGCCGCTGCTCACCTGGCTCCAGGACAACCTCGCCCGCCCCCTCACGCTGGACGACATCTCCGCCGAGGCCCGGATGAGCACCCGCACGCTGATCCGCCGCTTCCGCGAGCAGACCGGCACGACCCCGCTGCAGTGGCTGCACCGCGCCCGCATCAGGCAGGCCCAGCACCTGCTGGAGAGCACCCGCCATCCCGTCGAGCGCATCGGCGCCCAGGTCGGCTTCGGCTCGCCGACCGCCTTCCGCGACCGGTTCAAGAAGACGACCGGCGTCAGCCCCGCCGCCTACCGGCGTGCCTTCGGCTCATGAGGCGCGAGTTGACGTGCTCCGGTGTCCGGACGCAGGGTGGGCCTCGTGCAGGATGGTGAAGCCGCACGGCTGGCGGCGTTCGAGGCCCACCGCTCCCACCTGTGGGGAGTGGCGTACCGGATCATGGGCACCCGCACCGACGCCGACGACGCGCTCCAGGAGGCGTGGCTGCGCTGGCAGCGGGCGGATCCCGGCGTCGTCGAGGACGTGCGCGCCTATCTGACCACGATTGTGAGCCGGATCTGCTACGACGCGCTCACCTCCGCCCGGGCACGGCGCGAGTCGTACGTCGGGGAGTGGCTGCCCGAGCCGGTGGTGCGGGAGCCGGGTCCGGAAGACCGGGCCACCATGGACGAATCGGTCAGCCTGGCCCTGCTGGCCGTGCTGGAGCGGCTGTCGGCGGCCGAGCGGGTCGCGTTCGTGCTGCACGACGTGTTCGCGGTGCCGTTCGACGAGATCGCCCGTGTGCTCGGGCGCAGTGACGAGGCGGTGCGGCAGCTCGCCTCGCGGGCGCGCGGCCGGGTGCGCGAGTACGCGCCGCGCCGCTCCGGCGACCGGGTGACCCACCGCAAGGCGGTGGCGGCGTTCACCGCCGCCGCGGTCACCGGCGACCTGCGCGGGCTGGTCGCGGTGCTCGACCCCGACGTGGTGTGGCGGGCCGACGGCGGCGGCGTGGTCGGCGCGGCGCTGGTGCCGGTGGTGGGGGCGCGGCGGGTGGCCAGGCTGGTGCAGGGCGTGATCGAGCGCTGGTACGCGGGCATGACCTCCGAGCTGGTCGAGGTCAACGGCGCTCCCGGCGTGGTGGTCAGGAACGCGGACGGCACGGTGGACTCCGTGCTGGCCTTCACCGTCGCCGACGGGCGCATCACCGAGGTGTGCCACGTGCGGAACCCGGCCAAGCTGGCCGGGGTGTGACCCGGCCGGCTCCCTGGGTTGTGACCTGGCCTCCTCACTGGGTGTGACGCGTCTCACGCTCACGTTCCGCTCCGCCGTGCCGTCTGTCCCGCAGCTGAGATTCTCAAGGAGGCGGACATGGACATCCTGGTCATCGGAGCGGGCTACGCGGGTCTCACGACGGCGCTGCGGCTGGACCGCACCCACCGGATCACCCTGATCAGCGCGGACTCGTCGTTCAGGCAGCGGATCAGGATGCACGAGCTGGCGGCGGGACGGCCCGGCGTGACGATCCCGCTGGCCGAGCTGACCAGAGGCACCGGCATCGCCACGGTCCAGGCGCGGGTGAGCGGCATCGATCTTCAGGCGCGGCGGGTGCGCACCGACGACGGGCGCGTCTTCCCGTACGACACGCTCGTGTACGCCCTGGGCAGCGGGACCGACGTGAGCGCCCCCGGCGTCGCCGAGCACGCCTATACCGCCGAGACGGCCGCCGAGCTGCGCACCCGGCTCGAAGGGAGCGGCGGCCGGGTGGCCGTGGTCGGCGGCGGGCTGACCGGCGTCGAGATGGCCGCGGAGCTGGCCGAGAGTTATCCGTCGTGGCAGGTGGCGCTGGTCACCGGCGGCGAGCCGGGTGCCGGGCTGTCGGGGAAGGGCAGGCGGCACCTGGCCCGCACCCTGACCCGGCTCGGCGTCCGCACGCACGCGGGGACGCGGGCGACGGGAGCCGGCCCCGGCGTGGTCAGGACGGATCGGGGCGACGTGGCGGCCGACGTGGTGGTCTGGGCGGCGTCGTTCGTGGTGCCGCCGCTGGCCGCCGAGGCGGGGCTGGCCGTGGATTCGCGCGGGCGGGCGCTGGTGGACGAGACGCTCCGGTCGGTGTCGCATCCCGAGGTGTACGTGGTCGGCGACGCGGCGGCCGTGCGTGTGCCCGGCGGGACGTCCCGGATGTCGTGCGCGGCCGGGATGCCGATCGCGGCCCACGCGGCCGACGTCGTCAACGCCAGGGCCGCCGGTCGGGCCGCGCGGCCGTTCCGGTTCCGGTACCTGATCCAGTGCGTCAGCCTGGGGCGGCGCGACGGCCTGATCCAGTTCGTCAGGGCCGACGACTCGCCGGTGGAGTGGATCCTGAGCGGCCAGGTGGCCGCCTGGGTGAAGGAGCTGGTGTGCCGGTTCACGGTGGGGTCGCTGCGGCTGGAGCGTCGCCGTCCCGGCAGCTACCTGTGGGTCAAGGGCTCGTCGCGCCCGTCATCCGCGCAGGTCAAGGCGTCCAGCTCGGCGGCGTAGAGCAGCGCGGGGTCGAAGTCCATCCCGGTGAAGTGCCCGGCGAGCTCCAGCGACAGGACCCCGTGCAGCCGGGTCCAGAACGTCAGCGCCCGGCGCAGGGCGGCCGGCGGGGCGGCGTGCGGTGGCGCCGGGCCGCCGGGAAGTGGGGCGGCGTGCGATGGTTCGGGGCCGTCGGGAAGTGGGGCGGTGCAGGCGTCGAGCAGGGTCGTCATGATCTCGGACGCGATCGTGGTGACGTCGCCCGGCGCGTGGTAGCCGGGCACGGGGGTGCCGAAGACGAGGAAATACCGCTGCGGATCGTCGAGCGCCCAACCGCGCAGGACGTGCGCCAGCTCGGCCACCCCCGCCCCCGGGCCCGCCGCTCCGAAGGCGGCGCCCAGGCTCCGGTACGCGTCCTTGACCAGCTCGGTGATGAGCTCGTCGCGGCCGGCGAAGTACCGGTAGAGCGCGGGGCCGCTCAAGCCCACCTGCCTGGCGATCGCGTTCAGTGAGAGCGCCGAGGCCCCGGCCGTGGCGATCTGCTCCCACGCGCATTCCTTGATCTCGGCCCGCACCTGGGCGCGGTAGCGCCCGCGCGGAGTCGCCGGCTCGGCCATCTCATCAGCTCCTCACATTGGTTAGAGCCTATCACTGGCGTGATTGACAGTCTCATTCATGAGTTATAGCCTATAACTGAAGCAAGTATTAGTAACTCAGGAGGGTCGTCATGAACACCGAAGAGCTCGTCGAGGTCGTCCTGCCGGGCAAGGTGGAGCCGGAGGAGCTACAGGTCCGGCGCGGAGCGGTCCCCGGCGCCGGCCCCGGCCAGGTCGTGATCAGGATGGAGGCGACCGGCGTCTCGTTCGCCGAGCAGCAGATGCGCCGGGGCCGCTACTACGACCAGCCGCCGTTCCCCTTCGTGCCCGGCTACGACCTGGTCGGCACCGTCGTCGCGACCGGCGCGGGCGTGCCGCCCGGCCTGGCCGGCACCCTCGTGGCCGCGCTGGTCAAGGTCGGCGGCTGGGCCAGTCACGTCGTCGTGGACGCGGCGGACGTGGTGGCCGTCCCCGAGGGGATCGGCGCGGCGGAGGCGGAGACCGTCGTGGTCAACGGCATCACCGCCTGGCAGATGCTGCACCGCGAGGCGCGCGTCCGCGCGGGCCAGACCATTTTGGTGCACGGCGCCAACGGCGGCGTCGGCTCGGTCCTGGTCCAACTGGCCCAGGCCGCCGGCGTGAAGGTGATCGGCACCGCGTCCGCCCGCCATCACGACACGCTGCGCGAGCGCGGCGTCGTCCCGATCGACTACCGCGCGGGCGACGTCGCCGCACGCGTCCGCGAGGTGGCTCCGGGCGGCGTGGACGCCGTCTTCGACCACGTCGGCGGGCCCGGCATCGTGGACTCCTGGCGGCTGCTGGCGCCCGGCGGCACGCTCGTCGCCTACGGCACCGCCTCCACCAGGGACGATCAGGGCTCCAAGCAGTGGCCCGTGGTCAAGCTGCTGCTGCGGGTGTGGCTGTGGAACGCGCTGCCCAACCGCCGCCGCGCCTGCTTCTACAACATCTGGGCCGGGCGGGCTCTGTCGAAGGACCGGTTCCGCGCCCGGCTGCGCGCCGACCTCACCCAGGTCTTCGCGGCACTGCGGCGTGGCGACGTGACCCCCCAGATCGCCGCGCGGTTCCCGCTCACCCACGTCGCCGAGGCCATGCGGATGGCGGAGTCCGGCACCGTGGCCGGCAAGGTCGTGCTGACCCCATGAGAACGCGGCGGCGCTCCCCGGACCAGGTCCGGAAGGCACCGCCGCGTCCTGTCGCCTAGGCCGCTGCCCGCCGGCGCAGGTCGTGAACCCGCTCCTGGGGCTCGCGGACCGGGACCAGGCGGGCGCCCAGCGCGCGGGCCGCGATCACCATCGCCGCAGCGGCCAGGACGATGTCCTTGAAGATGTACTGCGCCTCCAGCGTCGGGGCGCCGGGGAACAGGTCGGTGAAGAACAGCGCGTACGGGGCGAAGAACCCCGCCAGCGCGCCGGTCAGCACCACGAGGCCGGTCTTGAGCAGCTTGCCGGTCACCAGCGTGAGGCCGATGAAGACCTCCATGGCGGCGATCACGGCCTGCGCCGCGTAGCCCGTCAGCAGGCCCAGGGACAACTTCTCCAGCGTGGCCACGGACAGCGCCTCCGCCGGGCTGACTCCTGGGAAGAACTTGAGCGTGCCGAAGGCCACGAAGACCAGCCCGAGGCTGACGCGCAGGACGTCGATGCTGTGCCGGCTCAGCCAGGCGGCCAGCTTGGAGATCATGGTGTCGATGGCGGCGTTCATCCCGGGCTCCTTCGTCGAGGTCGTCGATTTCGTCTGCGTTCAGCGTCGCGAAACCGGCGCCGGGAAACGTCAGGCTGAGGGAGACAGTCGGCCTACGTCCTCGCATGTACGCCGGGGGTCGCGCGTACCACCCCAGGCCTCGGGAATCACCCCTAGGGACTGCCTTTCCGCAGTACTCGGTGACGCCGCCGACGCCTCCCCGAGATCGACTGTCATCAAGCGCATTTCACTTCCTCCGGCAACGTCACAGCCATCGGTCACGGCTTGGCCGCGATAGGGCCGGGGTCCTCACCGAGGCGCTCGCCCTCATCGGGCTGGTGGCACCGTTCATCTTCCAGTACGTGGAGTGACCTTCGGCGCCACTTCGGCCAGGCGGGCGCGGATGCTCTCCGCGTCGACGCCGCTCTCCTCGGCGCGGTCGGCGCCGAGGCCGGTCAGGATGGCCAGGGCCTGGGACCAGTGGTGGCGGGCCAGGTCGGGGCGGCCGAGCGCGGCGCCGGCGCAGGCCAGGCCGTCGTGGGCGCGGGCCTGGTCGCCACGCTGGCCCAGGTCGGAGGCCAGCGCCAGGGCCGTACGGTGGCTCTCCAGCGCCTCACCCGGGCGACCGAGGTCGTGGTGCAGCCGGCCGAGGCCGTGGATGGCCTCGAACTGCCAGTTGCGATTGCCGATCTCACGCGCGATCTCAAGGACCCGCCGGTAGCAGTCCACGGCCGCCTCAAGCCGTCCCTGGCCGCGGTGCAGGAGGCCGAGCGCCGTCAGGCCGCTCAGCTCGCCCAGCCGGTGGCCGGTGGCGCGGGCCAGGTCGAGGGCCCGGCCCAGGCAGGCGGCTGCGGCCCCGTGGTCGCCGGCCGCGAGGTGGATGCGGCCGAGACCGTTCAGCGCGCGCAGCTCGCCGATGCGGTGGCCGGTGACGCGGGCGATCTCCAGCGCCAGGGTCAGCGCGCGGGCCGCCTGCTCGGGCTCCCCCATCGCCCGGTGCGCGTTGCCGAAGCCGATCAGCGCGTCCAGCTCGCCGGTACGGTGCCCGATGGTCCGGGCGATCTCCAGGGCACGGGTGTAGTACGCCACGGCCTCGGGGAACCGGCCCCGGGAGCCGGTGCTGACGCCCAGGCCGTACAGGGCCCGCAGCTCGCCGGCCTCGTCGCCGATGGCGCGGGCGATCCGCAGGGCGTCCGTGGTGTCGGCGACGGCGGCCTCGTACCGGCTGGACACGCTCCTGATCTCGCCCAGCCGCAGGAGTGCCTCCATCTCCCCCGCGCTGTCGCCCAGGTCGCGAGCGGCGGACAGGGCCCGCGCGTGCAGGGACTCGGCCTCGGCGTTACGGCCCCGGCCGCGCAGGCACCGGTGCAGGGTGGCCGACAGATGCTGGAGGTGGCCGGGGAAGTCGTGGTCGGCGGCGTGCTGGGCTAGGGCGAGCAGATTGGGCAGCTCGGCGTCCAGCCACGCGGTGGCCGCGCCCGCGTCGGGCATGGCCGCGCCTGACTGCGTCGTGGCGGAGGGACGGGGCGGGGGCGGGGCGGGGTCGTAGGGGTAGAGCAGGTCCATCGCGGCCGACGCGGCCCGGCCGTAGTGGTCGAGCAGCCTGGTCATGGCGGCGCGCCGATCGGTCTCCGGCTCGCCGGCCACCCGCTCGGCGCCGTGGGCGCGGACCAGGTCGTGGAAGCGGTGGCGGCCGGGATTGGGCTCTTGCAGGAGGTGCGCCTCCAGCAGCCGGTCGAGGGTCGCGGTGGCGCGGGCGGCGGGGACGGCCAGCAGCGCGGCGGCGGCTTCGGCCGCGATGTCGGCGCCAGGGTGCAGGGCCAGCAGCCGGTACGCGCGCTGCTCGGCGCCGCTGAGCTCCCGGTACGACAGGTCGAGCGCGGCGGCGATGCTGCGCCGGCCCGCGTGCAGCTCGCTCAGCAGCCGCTGGTGCTCCTCCAGGCGTTCGAGCAGATGCCGCACGCTCCAGGCGGGATGGGCCTTCAGCCGGGCCGCGGCCAGCCGGATCGCCAGCGGCAGCAGGCCGCACCGCCGTACGACCTCGGCCAGCACCTCCCGCGACGCGCCCGCCACCCGTTCCTCGCCCGCGGTGCCGGTGAACAGCGCGATCGCCTCCGTGACCGGCAGGACGTCCACCGAGATCGTACGGGCCTCGTCCAGGCCGACCAGCCGCCGCCTGCTCGTGATCAGCACCAGCGAGCCCCCCGCGCCCGGCAGCAGCGGCCGGACCTGGGCCTCGTCGGCGGCGTTGTCCAGCACGATCAGCATCTTCCTGTCGGCCAGGATGCTGCGGTAGAGGGCGGCCCGGTCGCCGGCGTCCTGCGGGATCGCCTCCCCCGGGACGCCCAGCGCCTCCAGCAAACGGGCCAGCGTCTGCGCCGGATCGGCCGCCGGCACACCCTGGGTGTGACCGTGCAGGTCCATGAACAGGTCACCGTCGGGGAAGTGAGCGGCCACGCGGTGGGCGGCGTGCACGGCGAGCGCGGTCTTCCCGACGCCCGCCATGCCGTCGATGGCGACGACCATCGCCATCCCCACCCTGCCCACAGGGTTCCCGACGCCCACAGGGTCCGCAGGATGCGCGGGGTCCGCCGCGCCCGCCATGGCCGCGTGGTCAGCCGTGCCCGCCGTCTCCGCACGATCTGTGGGGTGATGCGTCGCGCTGACGAGGGCCAGTTCGCGGGTGCGGCCGACGAAGGCGGCCGCGTCGGCGGGCAGTTGGTGCGGCGGCGTCCAGGCCCCGCGCGGGGTGCGCGGATCGCCGGTCGCGAGGCGTTTCAGTGTCGCCAGGTCCGCCTCGCCCAGGTCGAGCGCCTCCGCCAGCAGGCGCACCGAGGCGCTACGCGGGCGGCGCAGCTCGCCGGTCTCCAGCCGGCGCACCGTGCGGACGTTGAGCCCCGCCCGCGCGGCAAGCTGATCCTGGGTCAGCAGCGCCCGCTCCCGCCAGGCGCGTAACAACACACCCAGGTCGGACTCGGGCGTAGGACGGACCGTCTCGGGGCCGTCGTGTGCTCCTGAGGGCATGAACACATCCCCGCGATCGTGCGGTGGATCAGGAAGGCAATGTCATGCTATCCCGCCGCCCGGCGACGTACCGTGCACCGGTCGTGAGAAGCGGCCCGATCGGCCAGGGGGTTCGGTCAGGACAGGCCCTTGAGGACCTCCTTGGCGATCTCCTCCACGCCTTTGAGCATCTCCTCCTCGGGCACCGGCCGGCTGTTCTCGTTGGAGAGGATCTCGCGGCCCTTGTTGTCGACGCCGGTGAACCTGATGTCGAGCGTGGCGTTCCCCCGGACGACGTAGATCCAGGCGTTCGCGGTGCGCCGGACGGTGTGCTCGCTGTAGATCATGTACGCCTTGTCGCCCAGCCCGGAGACTTCCTTGATCTCCCCATATTTCGTGTTGTACGGATCTTCGCGCGTCTGCCCGGAGAAGTCGCGCATCGAGTCCCACATGAAGTCGGCGTCCTCCAGGGCGTTGTCATGATCCTGGAAGGCGTTGACCTTGACGTTGATCGACCGCGACAGGTTGTAGCCGCCTACCATGTGGTACCCCTTCTGGTCCCACCGGCAGTCCTTCCGCTTGGCGCCGTAGCCGTCCTTGGCGACGCCGGGCGCCGACGCGCTCTTGGGCGCCAGCCGCGACGTCAGGCTCTCCGGCAGCAGGTCGCACACCTCGGGCACGTCCGCGACCGGCGCGAAGGTGGAGGTGGCGGTCGCGGAGGGGGATGCCTCGGCGGTCTGCTCCGGGGCGGAGGACGGGGGATCCAGCGAAGGCCCAGGGGACGGCCGGTCGGTGGGCGGGGTGACGGGAAGGTCCACCTTGGCGGGAGGCTCCGCGATGGGCGTGCCGGTACCCGCGTCGCGCGTGGCGAGGACCACGCCGCCGATCAGCGCCACCACCGCGGACGCGGACATGATGCCCACCGCCCAGCCCGGCGGCTTCGACGTCGCCGGCCGCGTGCTGCCCCCGTCCGGCCAGTACGACGCGGGAGGCACGGGAGGTCCTGTGGTCATATTCGCTCCGTGGGTCGGTCGTCACAGGGATTGGGGCGAAATATAGCGAAGCGAAAGGGGGTCTCAATACTGTTGCCATTGTGCCTGGACTTCCGGAAGAGAGAATCGCCTCCCGCTACCGCGTGCTCGGAGCGCTCGGTCAAGGAGGCATGGGGACCATCTGGCACGCCCACGACGAACTCCTCGACCGCGAGGTCGCGATCAAGGAAGTACGGCTCCCCGACTCGCTCTCCCCCGCCGAGCGCGAGGAGGCGCTGCAACGCTCGACCCGCGAGGCCCAGGCCGCCGCCCAGCTGCGCCATCCGGAGATCATCAAGATCCACGACGTGCTCACCCACGACGGCATGCCCTGGATCGTCATGGAGCTGCTGAAGGGCCGCGACCTGAAGGACGCGGTGGCCGCCGAGGGCCCCTGGGCGCCGGAGCGGGTGGCGGCGCTCGGGCTACGGGTGCTGGACGCGCTGTCCACCGCGCACGCCCACGGCATCCAGCACCGCGACGTGAAGCCGGCCAACGTGTTCCTGTCCGACGACGGCAGGGTGGTGCTGACCGACTTCGGCATCGCCCGGCTGGAGGATCTGGCCACGATCACCGAGTCGGGCCTGCTCATCGGCTCTCCCGGCTACATCGCTCCCGAACGGCTGCGCGGCGAGCGCGGCGGCCCGGCCTCCGACCTGTGGTCGCTGGCCGCCACCCTGTACTCCGCCGTCGAGGGCCAGGCCCCCTACGTCGGCACCTCCCCCATGGCCGTGCTGCGTGACGCGCTGACCCTGCCGCCCCGGCCGCCGGTCCGTGCCGGGAGCCTGGGGCCGGTGCTCATGCGCATGCTGGCCCGCGAGCCGCACGAACGTCCCGATCCGCGTTCGGCGGCGTACCTGCTGCAGCGGGTGGCGGAGGGCCAGGAGCCGATGGCGCCGCTGCCCGCGCCCCCGCGCAAGAGCGGGCGGCGGCCGCTCCTCATCGGGGCGGCGGCGACCGCGGCGGCCGCGGTCGTCACGGTGGCGGCCGTGGCCGGCGCCACGCTGCTCAAGCCGGAGCCGACCCCTCGTCCGTCCACCCCGGGCACCGCCGCGCCGCCCGCCACGTCTGCGTCTTCCACCCCCGAGCCGTCCGAGCCGGTCACCGCGAAGCCCTCCGTGGCGGAGGCGAAGTTCGACGTCCCGGTGAGCCCGTGTACGCTCCTGACGCCGGCCCAGGTGCGGCGGCTGGTCCCGGCGGCACCCGCCAAGGGCAAGCAGCAGGACGAGGGCTGCGAGTGGGTGACCCGCGGCAAGGGCGTCGCGGTGGTCCCGCTGCGCCCTGTACAGCTGGAGAGCGCCTGGGGCCGCAGCGTGGACGAGGCGTCGGAGAAGTTCGTCAACACGCTCAACGTCGCCGAGTCGGGAGCCGAGCTCTCCTGGAACTGGCCGGGCATCGGCCTGGACAAGCTGATCACCCAGAAGCGCAGGTCGTACGAGGAGGTCAACGGGATCGGGGACGAGGCGTTCAGCTACGAGCTGGTCAACCCGAAGGGCCAGGTGGAGCGGCACGACGTCGTCTTCAGGGTGAGCAATGTCGTGATGGAGATCAAGTACATCGACGCCGGGAAGATCGGCGACGATGAGGCCATGCGCAAAGGCGCGCGTGACGCCGCCCGATGGATCGCGGCGGCGCTAGGACGCCAGGAGTGATGCAATGAACCAGCCACGACTCGTGGGCGGGCGTTACCAGTTGCTCGCGCCCATCGGCCGCGGCGGTATGGGTGTCGTGTGGCGGGCCCTCGACACCGGGATCGGGCGCGAGGTGGCGATCAAGCAGGTGCACCTGCCGCCCAACCTGTCCCCGGACGACCAGGCGCGGCTGCGCATGCGGACCCTGCACGAGGCGCGGACCGCCGCCGAGGTCAGACACCCCGCCGTGGTCGCGATCCACGACGTGGTCGAGGACGGGGGCGAGCCGTGGATCGTCATGGAGCTGGTCAACGGGCGCTCCCTCGACCAGGTCGTGAAGTCGGGCGGGCCGATGGCGCCGGAATGGGCCGCCTCGATCGGCCTGTTCGTGCTGTCGGCGCTGGCCGCCGCGCACGCGCGCGGCCTGCTGCACCGTGACGTCAAGCCGGGCAACGTGCTGCTGGCCGACGACGGCCGCATCCTGCTGTCCGACTTCGGCATCGCCACGCGGACCGGCGGCGGGCAGCCGGGCGGGGCGCCCATGGGCACGCCCGGGTTCACCGCTCCCGAGACGCTCACCGAGGAGCCTGGCCGGGCCGCCGGGCCCGCCGCCGACCTGTGGTCGCTCGGGGCGACGCTCTACACGGCCGTCGAGGGCGTACCGCCGTTCTCGCGTCCGACCGCCATGGCCACGCACGGCGCGGTGATGACCGAGCCGCCCAGGCCGCCGCAGCGGGCCGGCGCCCTCACGCCCGTGCTCATGCGGCTGCTGGAGAAGAACCCGGCGCAGCGCCCCGACACGGTGGCGCTCAGAGAGTCGCTGCAGCACCTGACCGGCCACACCGCCGCGACCGTCGCGTCGGCGCAACCGGCGTCCTGGACGCTCCCCCGGATCCCCGTGTACGGCTCCGCGGCGGCCGTGGCGGTCGCCTTCGTCGCGGCGGTCGTGCTCATCCTGGCCACCTCGTCCGCGCCCGCCGCCCCGGTCACCACCCCGGTCGCCGCCCCGAAGACCACGTCGAGCACCGACCGGCCTGCTCCAACCCCCGACACCACCACGCCGGCCGGCACCCCCGAGCCCTCCACCACCGCGGCGCCCACCGGCTCGCCGGTCGCGCGCACCCCCGGCAAGTTCACCGCCGTCCCCAGGCCGTGCCAGCTGCTCACCCGGCAGCAGGCCACCGAGCTGGTGGGCCGATTCGTGACCTCCAGCACCGAGCCCACCGTCAGGTGCGGCTGGGGCTCGCTGGGCGACAGCGCGGACCTCGCCATCTACGCCACGTTCTACCTCTACACCCAGCAGGGCGACGGTTACGAGACCAAGCTCGCCGAGGAGCACGTGCAGGGCGCCAAGGCGAAGGCCGAGTCGGAGGCCGGCAGGGGCGGCAGCGGCGGCGAGCACGGCGAGGTCTTCGAGATCCCCGGCGCCGGTGACCAGGCGGTCGCCTGGGAGGTGAAGGAGACGACGTTCAGCACCAAGAAGGTCACGGTCTACTCGGTGTTCAAGACCGGCAACATCGTGGGCGAGGTCCGCTACACCCGTGACGTCAAGGAGGACCCCACGCTGCGGCAGAAGATCCCGAAGGCGATCAAGTACCTCGCCGAGAACCTCGACGCCAAGGGCTGACGCATGCACGTAGTCGCCGGGCGATATCACCTGGTCGCACCGCTGGGGGCGGGCGGCGCCGGCACGGTCTGGCGGGCGCAGGACGCGGTGCTGCGCCGCGAGGTCGCGGTCAAGCAGGTACGCCTGCCGTCCGACCCGGCCCGCAGGGACAAGGCACTCGAGGACACCCTGCGCGAGGCCCGCGCCGCCGCCGCGCTGAACCATCCCGCGATCATCACCGTGCACGACGTCATCGCCGAGCAGGGCCAGCCGTGGATCGTCATGGACCTGCTCGCGGGGCGGTCGCTGGCCGATCTGATCAAGGAATCCGGACGGCTTCCGCCAGGTCAGGTGGCCACCATCGGGCTGCGGGTGCTCGACGCGCTCGACGCGGCCCACCGGCGCGGGATCCTGCACCGTGACGTGAAGCCGGGCAACGTGATCATCACGGACGCGGGTGAGGCCATCCTCACCGACTTCGGCATCGCCGCCCAGATCGACCCGCAGAACGGGCCGCAGAGCGGGCCGCAGAGCGGGCCTCAGAGCGGGCCTCAGAGCGGGCCTCAGAGCGGGCCGGGGCCGCAGAACGGGCCAGGATACGGCGCGCAGGCCGATCCGCGCAGCGGCGCGTGGACCGGCGGCGGCCCAGGCGCCGCCTCGGCGCTCGCGGCGGCCGAGCAGTCGGGCACGCCCGGCTACGTCGCGCCGGAGCGGCTGCGCGGCGAGCCCACGGGCCCGGCCTCCGACCACTGGTCACTGGCCGCCACCCTCTACACGGCGGTGGAGGGGCAGAGCCCGTTCCGGCGCGACACCCCCATGGCGATGGTGGCGGCGGTGCTCACCCAGCCTCCGTTGCCCGCCGCCCACGCGGGGCCGATCGGCGGCCTGCTCATGGCGCTGCTGGACAAGAACCCGGCCGCGCGCCCGCCGCTCTCCGTGATCAAGGACGTGCTCGGCCCGATCGCGGCCCCCCTGCCCGCCCGCCGCCCGGTCACGGGTCCCGCCGCCCCCGCGCGCCACCCCACGGATCCCGCCACCGGCCCGTCCAGCGGCCCCTCTAGCGGTATCGCCACGATGCCGATGCCCCGCGACAAGAGCAGGCTGCCCTTGGTGCTGGCCGGCCTGACGGCCGCCACGGCCCTCACGGTCAGCGCGGTGCTCCTGGTCAACGCCTCCACCGGGACGACGCCGCCCCCGGAAACCCGTACGATCGCCCAGCCGTCCGACGGGCCGTCGAACGGGCCGTCCGGTGAGCCGCCCTCCAGCCCTCCGCCGAGCCCGGCGGCCACCACGACCGCGTCCCCGCGTCCACCGGGCGACGGCAAGTTCGCCACCCCACCCAACGCCTGCGGCCTGGTGTCAGAGGACCAGGCCGCGAAGATCATTCCCGGTCTGGGCAGGCGGCAGGGCGGGATGGACCCCGCCGAGTGCACCTGGACCGGCGGGGAGGACGTGATCACGGTCAAGGTCACGCGCTCGGCCACGGTGGCGGCGGCACGCAAGGTCTTCGGCGGCAGGAAGGACGCCCAGGCCTCCAAGGCGGGCAGCAGCGGCGGTTCGACGTACGAGGCCGTACGCGATCTCCCCGGCGTCGGGGACGGCGCGTTCGGCCAGAACTGGTGGGCGACGACGTTCACCCAGACCCACAGCATCGTGTGGCTGCGGGTCAGCAACGTCGTCGTCCAGATCGACGCGGCCACGTTCGACGTGGCCAAGCCCCAGGCCAAGCACCAGAACTGGGCGCGCAAGCTCGCCGGCGCGGCGGCGGACACCCTCAGGAACACCTCGCCCCAGGACACCGGCTGATGCGGGCAGCAGTTCCCCCAGACTCGCGGAGAGGAGACGTGGCGGCCGCCCCGCCACGAACGAGATGAACGACTACCCGAACACGGCCCCCGTCAAGCGACCCGGTCTTCGGATGACGCCAGGCCTGCTCAGCGGGGCGATGGCGGTGCTCGTGCTGATGGTCTTCACCATCGTCTTCCTGGCCACGAGGCAGCCGCCGCCCGCGCCCGTCACCACGCCCGTCGCCGCGCGGACGTCCGAGGGCACTGAGCCTACGACCGGGCCCACGACCGAACCCACCAGTGAGCCCAGCGCGCAGCCCTCGACCAGCGAGCCGGTGCCGACGGGGGAGGCGAAGTTCACCAAGGAGGTCGACCCGTGCAAGCTCGTCGGTGAGGACCTGCGGGTCAAGCTCGTGCTCTTCCCCAAGGAGACGAAGATCTACAAGGAGGAGTGCGAGTGGGGGACCCTGCCCAAGTTCGGCCCCGGGATTCCCGACAACATGTACCACAAGCTCAAGGTCTACACGAAGGTGTTCACCGGCGGCGTGGCCGAGGCGCATGAGCAGTTCGTCGCCCGCAGGGCCGAGTCCGCGCTGATCCCCAAGGGTTACACCAAGCCCGACCCGGTCATCGGGGACGACTCCTTCGTCACCGGCTGGACCCTGCCGGGCGACACCGGCAAGGGGCCGACGACGGCGGTCGTGGGGGTCCGCGTGAGCAACGCGGTGATCGAGGTGACGTACGACCGCCGCGTCACCGAGGACCCGGAGGGCAGGCTGACCCGGGGCGCGCTGGAGGTGGCCAAGGCCGTCGCCGACAAGCTCAACTCCGGCGCGGGGTGAACGACGCCGCCGACAACGACGTCGCGGTGAACCACCGCAGGGTCGCGTGGGCCTGTCCTCCGCCGGCGTGCGGGCCTACGAGCCGTTCTCCTTCTTGGCCTGGTCGAAGACGATGTCGCGCCAGTCGGCCGGGGTCTTCTTGATGACGCCGACCTCCTTCATGAAGGCGCTGAGCTTGAGCACGCCGTGCGGGGCCGTGGTGAACTCGATGCCGCTGTAGGTCAGGTACTCCTGGTACTTCTCCGGCGAGATCTTCCCCTTCTCCGCCTCCGAGAGGATCTTCGCGGCCTCGGCGGGCGACTTGGTGATGAGCTCGTTGGCGCGGGTGATGTTCTTGTAGAAGGAGGCGAGCACGTCGGGGTTGGCGGCCGCGTACTCCTCGCTGGTCACCACCGCGTTGAAGCCGTGCGGGCCGAAGAGCTCGTAGCTGTCGACCAGCTTGCGCGCCCCCTGCTCCACGGCCTGGAACTGGAACGGCGGCGAGGTGTAGGCGCCCGCGAGCTGCCCGGCGACCAGGGCCTGCAGCGCCTCGGGGTGGGCCATGGCCACGATGTTCCTGTCGAGCGCGTGCGCGTCGCCGAGCTGCTGCTGGGCCGCCCGCTGCAACATCACCGACTGGATCGAGCCGGGCGAGACGGCGGCGATCTGGTCGGCCGGGCCGAAGTCCTTCAGGCTGCGGAACTTCGGGTCCTTGGCCACCAGCCACAGCGGCATGTCGTTGAGCGAGCAGACGATCTTCCAGGGAACGCCGGCGTCCCAGCCGATGAGGTAGGGGCCGTAGCCGCTGACCCCGAGCTGGAGGCTGCCCGAGACGATCCCGTCCCTGGTCGCGGCGCCGCCGCTGACGGTCTTCCAGTTGATCGTACGGCCGGGCAGGTCCTGTTCCAGCCAGCCCTTGGCCTGGATGATGATGAGCGCGGCGTAGCTGATGCCCGACCCCTGGGAGATGTTGATCTCCCCACCGGAGCCACCGGAGCCACCCGTACCGCCTGAGCCACCGGACCCGCCTCCGCCGCACGCGGCGGTCAGCGCCAGCAGGCCGGCGCCGGTGACGCCGAGGCGCAGCGCGTCCCTGCGGCTGTACGAGCTCCGCCCCACGGCGGCGCTCAGCCGGTCACCGGCGGCGGCCCGGCGGTCACCGGCGGCGCGGGAGAATGTCATCAGGTTCCTTCCTTCATGCCCCACCGCGTCACCGTGTGTCGTTCGACCAGGCCGAAGACCAGGTCGAGCGCGATGCCGATGAGAGCGATCGTCACCAGGCCGGCGAACACGTCGGGCGTGCGCGCGTAGTAGCGGGCGTTGTTGATGAAGAAGCCGAGCCCGCCGTCGGTCCCGGCGGTGCCGAAGACCAGCTCGGCGGCGATGATCGTGCGCCAGCCGAACGCCCAGCCGGTCTTCAGCCCGGAGATGGCGTGCGGCAGCGCGGCGGGCATCATCACGTCACGGGTCAGCCGCCAGCCGCGCAGGCCCAGGTTGCGGCCGACCATGACGAGGGTGGCCGGCGTGGTGCGCAGGCCCATGCTGACGTTGACGGTCATCGGCCACAGGACGGCGTTGGCCGTGACGAAGATCAGCGCCGTGTCGGTGAGCCCGAACCAGAGCATCGCGAGGGGCAGGATGGCCACCGACGGCAGCGGGTTGATCATGGACGACACCAGCTGCAGGGCGTCGTTCCCGATCGTGGTGGTGGCGGCCAGCACGGTGAGCACCACCGTGAGCACGATGCCGATGGCCATGCCGGTGCCCAGCAGGCGCAGGGTGGTCAGGGTGGAGACGGCCATCTCGCCGTCGGCCCAGCCGCCGGCCCAGGCCACGGCCACGTCCCAGGGGCCGGCGAAGACGAACGGGCTCACCCCGGACAGGGACGCGTACGCCTGCCAGATCCCGATCAGGACGACGAGGATGATCGCGCGCCGCGACCAGGTGGGCAGGCGCGTCCACGAGCCGGACGGCCGGCCGGCTGCGGCGGGCCCCGCCACACGCGCGACTGCGGAAGCTGGAGGGGATGCGCTATTCGAAGACGGCACCGTCGAGGTCCTCCCCTTCCTCGGCGAGCAGGGCGCGGAGCCGGTGCCGGGCGTCGGCGAAGCCGGGCGCGTCGGGGCCGTCCAGGCCGGACACGTCCACGATCTCCCTGACCCGCGAGGGACGGCCGCCGAGCACGACCACCTTGTCCCCGAGGAGCACCGCCTCGTCGATGCTGTGGGTGACGAACAGCAGCGCCACCCGGGTGCGCGCGACGATGTCGGCCAGCTCGCGCTGGAGCCGTCCGCGCGTCTGGGCGTCCAGGGCGCCGAAGGGCTCGTCCATGAGCAGCATGAGCGGGTCGATCGCGAGCGCCCGCGCGATGGCGACCCGCTGCTTCATCCCGCCGGACAGCTGGTGCGGATAGCTGTCGAGGACGTCGTGCAGGCCCATGAGCTCCAGGTGTTCGATGGCCCGGCGCCGCGCCCCGGCCCGGTCGGCGCCGGTCACCTTGAGCGGGTAGCTGACGTTGCCCAGGATGGTGCGCCACGGGAACAGCTGGTCGAACTCCTGGAACACGAACGCCCGGTCGGGGCCCGGCTCCGGCGCCTCCCTGCCCCCGACGACGACGCGGCCGGACGTGGGACGCAGGAACCCGCCGACGGCCTTGAGGATGGTCGACTTGCCCGACCCCGACGGGCCGAGCAGCATGACCTTCTCCCCGTACGCCACCTCGAAGGTCGCCTCCTCGACGGCGGGCACGTGGCGGCCCTGCCGCTGGTAGCCGATCGCCACCTGGTCGACGAGCAGCAGCGGGCCGTCGGGGGCCGGGTCGTCGCGCGGGGTGGCGACCGTCGTTGTGGATGTCACGGCAGGTCCCTTTCGGAGCGTCCACGCAGCAATTGAATGGTAATCCTACAGACAATGTAGGAAATATACGACACAGGGAGGCGTGCCTGCCGAGACCGGGCCACGGGGCCGGGACGGGGCTCGGGACGGGGCTCGGGACGGGCTCGGGACGGGCTCGGGACGGGCTCGGACTACGGGACCGGGGCGGACGCTCGGAGGCGGGTCAAGAGACCGCGACGGGCTCGGGGCGGGTGGTGGCGTAGCGGGAGGGCGAGCGCGAGGTGTTCAGCGGCCCGGCGACGGCGCAGCACCCGCATCGACCACCGCCGCGACGGCCGGCACGAGGCCCGAGCCCGCCGCCACTGCGGACGACACCACATCCGCGCCGGACGGCGGGACGCAGGCAACCGAAGGTGGAGTGCCGGCGGCGGCGCCTTGGGTGGATATATCGGATTATCCGACCACGATCAGGGACAACGCCGTTGGGTACCACGACGGCCGCGTCTACTCCTTCGGCGGCTCCCTGCGCGGCGAGGGCGGCACCCCCGCCTCCTACGTCTACGACCCGGCCGCCAAGACCTGGACCCGGCTGGCCGACATGCCGGACGCCAGGCAGAAGCCCGCCTCGGCGTTCGTGGACGGCAAGTTCTACGTGGTCACCGGCTGGGGCCAGGACGGCACGCCCGCCGCCCGTACCCTCGTCTACGCCCCGGACACCGACGCCTGGACCAGGCTGCCGAACTCCCGCAACGCCCTCTACCGCGGCGCCGCCGCCTGCGGCCTGTACAAGATCGGTGGTGCGAACGGCCCGCGCGTGACTCCGTTCGGCGAGGTCCTGCCCACTCTGGACGACTGCGATCCGGCGGGCACGGCCGCGCCCTGGCTGAGCGCGGACCCGGGCACGGCACCCTCGCGCCCGGTCGCAGCGTCCGCGTCACCCTCACTCTCGACGCCCGCGAGCTCGCCGAGCCGGGAACGTACGAGGCACGGCTGACGGTCAACGAGGACACCCCGTATCCCGCGCCGGCCATCGGCGTGACCCTCAAGGCGGAGGCGCCCTGGCACTGGGCCCGGCTGTCCGGCGAGGTGGGCTCGAAGGCGTGCGACGGCAAGGTGAGCCCGCTGCCGGGCGCGACGGTGACGCTGCGGCGGGGCCGCGACTCGTGGACGGCGACCACCGACGCGCAGGGCCGTTACCGCCTGTGGCTGCCGGACGGCCTGCTGAAGCAGGAGGTCCAGGTGAGCGCCGACGGCCACAGGACGGCCTCGTTCGACGTACGCCTGCTGCCGCACACCCAGGTCCGCCGCGACGCCACGCTGCCCCGCACGGACTGCTGACCGGGCCGGGGCGTACGAGAACGCGAGCTGGAAGGCCCCGACACGAACGGGGGCTTCCAGCGCCCGGCCGCGCCGTCATCGTGGAGGCCGTACGCACCCCGATCGGCAAAGGCAAGCCCGGCGGCGCCCTGGCCGGGGTGCATCCGGTGGACCTGCTCGCCCAC